>WGNQ01000010.1 GCA_016124455.1 Sideroxydans sp.
AGCCGGTAGCCAAGAAGCCCGTAGCTAAAAAGGCAGTGGCCGCCAAGAAGCCGGTAGCCAAGAAGCCCGTAGCTAAAAAGGCAGTGGCCGCCAAGAAGCCGGTAGCCAAGAAGCCCGTAGCCAAAAAGGCAGTGGCCGCCAAGAAGCCGGTAGCCAAGAAGCCCGTAGCCAAAAAACCGGTCGCGGCAAAACCGGCGGCACCAGCTGTTGCAGCACCTACCCTGGCTCCTTCTGCGCCAGCACCTGTGCGTCCGGCTGCAACCTGGCCATTCCCGACACCAGGCATCAGCAAGCCGAACTGATGGGGCTGGAAGCTGTGGGGTCAGCCCTGGTTGCAGAGAAGGGCTGATCCACGGTTTTGTTGCAGGGTTGTTTCACCGGGCGCATTCAAGTGCGAGTGCGCCTCTTTTCCTGGTTCGCTTGTGGCGGCCACGGTTTTCTTTTCCCTCATTAAATCTATGCATGGCGTGTGCTTCTGGCGGATGACGGGTCATGATGATCCGGTCGCGCCGAATAGCGTGGCGACAAGTGCGCAGGTGTTGTGCGGGGTTCCTCTATTGCGGGTGTTCGTCCTCGCCCCATTTCTTGACCAGCTTATGCGCTACGCCTAGGTGATCCAGAATGCGTGCCACGACGAAATCCACCAGATCCTGTACGGTCTGCGGATGATAGTAGAACCCGGGGTTGGGTGGCATGATCACCGCCCCGGCATGCGACAGTTTGAGCATATTCTCCAGATGGATGGCTGAAAACGGCATTTCGCGCGGCACTAGAAGCAGTGGGCGTTTTTCCTTGAGCATCACATCGGCAGCGCGAGTGATCAGGTCGTCGCTGATGCCGCCAGCAACCTTGCCCAGTGTACCCATGGTGCACGGGCAGATTACCATGGCATCGCCAGGATTGGAGCCGGAGGCCATGGGAGCATACCAGTCGTCACGACCATAGACGCGCAGCTCACCATTGATGGTGCCGATGCGTTCATGCAGCATCTTTTCGGCATCCTGCGGACGGGATGGCAAGGTTAACTCGAGTTCCTGTTTACTGACGATCTGCGCAGCTTGCGAATAAACCAGTTGTACATGCACGCCACTGTGCAGCAGGCATTCAAGCAGGCGCATGCCATATGGCATGCCGGAGGCGCCAGTAAGGGCGAGGGTGATGTGTTTTTTATTCATGATGCGGGTACCAGTTTGGTTTTTGGTTCAGTCAGGAAGTGTGCCGCGATCAACCCGTTCACCGTACCAAACAGCAGCGCAGCCATGGCGAAGATGGGAAACAGGTAGGCGATGCCTGCGTGCGGGATTAGCCACAGGTAGACGATGAGCAACTGCCCGGCAATGTGTGCAAACGCGGCGAGTATGCTGTGTGTGACCGCACCGAACCAGCGCGTTGGCAGGCACTGGCCTAGCGCCAGAATCAACAGGCTGCACAGCGCGCCACTGAGGCTCAGAAAGAAGCCGGGTGCGAGAAAATTGCCAAACAGCAAGCTGCCCGCCACCACGCGCAGCAGCGACACCCAGGCGGCGGTACGCCAGCCATAGCGTGCCAGTACGATCAGGGTGACGATGTTGGCCAGCCCCGGCTTCACCCCGGGCAGTGGCGAAGGTACGGCGGCTTCCAGTACCGACAGGCCAAGCGCGAGCGCCGCCATGCGCGCGACGTGGTGATCGCGCTCGGTAGTTTGCAGATTAATAATTGAGGCTGTCATAACGTTTCACGTTGCCAGCCAGTTCGACGCTGACCTGATTGGGCAAACATATGGCGATTTCCCCAACCTGTTTCAGCCAGCCCTGGTGTACGCAATATTGACGTGGGCTGGGATCGGATGCCACGCGTGCTTGCCGGTTATATATGGCGATGCGGCTGATGCCGAGCGGGCCGGGTACCTCCACAACCTGGTTGCGCGACAGGCTGATTTCGCGAAATGTCTTGCCGCCGCTGCGGATGATGGCCTTGTCTGCCGTACCGCCCTGCCAGACCGTAAGCACCAGCCAGACGGTAAGCAGTGCGCCGCACAGCACGGTGAGCCAGTCGCCGGGTTTGATATGGGCCAGCATCTCTAGCTTGTGCCCAGCTCGCGATGTCGCAGCAGTACCTGCTGCTGCGTGTGCTCAAAATGACGCGCGAGTTTTTCCGCCAGATAGACCGAGCGATGCTGGCCACCGGTGCAGCCGATGGCGACGGTCAGGTAGCTGCGGTTGTCGTCAACATAGTGCGGCAGCCAGTTTTCGACGAAGCCGCGGACGTCATCGAACATTTTCTGGGTGAGCGGTGTTTTTTCCAGAAAGCCTGCTACCGCGGCATCGCGACCAGTCAGCGGGCGCAGCAGCGGATCGTAATGCGGATTGGGCAGGCAGCGCACATCGAATACAAGATCGGCATCCAGCGGCAGGCCATGTTTGAAGCCGAACGACTGGAATAGCAGGGTCAGCCGTGCGCGGTCAAGATGGATAAAATCCTTGACCCACAGCCGCAAGGTGTTGGCGCCCACTTCGCTGGTGTCAATGTGGTGGCCGATGTCGCCGATCTCGGCCAGCATATGGCGTTCCTGTTGCACGCACTCCGGCAGGGTAAGCTGGTCATCGCTCAACGGATGGCGGCGGCGGGTCTCGGAAAAACGTTTCACCAGAGTATCGGTCTGCGCCTCGAGAAACAGCAGGTGTACGTCAATGCCTTGCTGTTTGAGCCGGGTGATGTGTTGCGGCAATTGCTGCACGCTGTTGCCGCTACGCACGTCGATGCTGACTGCGACGCGTACATGTCCGGCTTGCCGCAGGTTGTCCATCAGCGATGGCAGCAGTTCGACCGGCAGGTTGTCCACGCAGTAATAGCCGTTATCCTCCAGCACCTTGAGTGCCACGCTTTTTCCGGAACCGGATAATCCGCTGATGAGAAATAGCTGCATGGCGGCTACTGGTTCTGCATGTGGGTTTCGTGGCGGGCGAGGAACTCCTGCATGGTGTCGATGCCGCGTTGTTGCAGCACGAAGTTACGTGCAGCGGCTTCCACCAGTACTGCAAGGTTGCGTCCCGCGATCACCGGGATGTTGACCGTGCTGATCTTTACCCCGAGTATTTCCTGATAACTGGCGTTCAGCGGCAAGCGTTCCATTTTGGACACGTCGCCGCCGGGCGGACGGTGCAGATGCACGATGAGCTTCAGGCTTTTCTTGCGGCGCACCGCAGTTTCGCCGAACATGGTGCGGATATTCAGCATGCCCAGTCCGCGCACTTCGAGGAAATCGCGCAGCAACTCCGGGCAGCGCCCTTCCAGGGTATCAGGCGAGATGCGGTACAACTCGGTGACGTCGTCCGCCACCAGCCCGTTGCCGCGCGTGATCAATTCCAGTCCGAGTTCGCTCTTGCCCACCCCGCTATCTCCGGTAATCAGCACGCCGACGCCGAGCACATCGAGGAATACACCGTGGCGCGAAGTTGACTCGGCCAGCTCCTTGGCGATGTAATGGCGCACCAGCCACATCAGGTGCACGCTGTTCAGCGGGGAACGGAATAGCGGGGTATGGGTGGCGTTGGCGTAATCGATCAGTTGTTGCGGGATGTGTTCGGCGCCGGCAACGATCAGGCACAACGAGTTGCCCCGTTCGATCTGCGCCAGCGCTTCCTCGAGCGCGGCAGGTGACAGGCTGCTCAGGTAATCGAATTCGGTCTCGCTGAACACCTGTACCCAGTTGGGGTGGATCAGGTTGAGGTGGCCGATCAGGCCCTTGTCGGAAGCGCTGACTTCCTCGCCGTCGAGTATCTTGTCGGCGCCATCGGCGCCAGCCACCCAATGCAGGGCGAGACGCTCCTGTTTGTCCTCGAACAGCCGCCTGATATTAACCTGAGCCATGATGCATCCTTTGGTGAATTGCTGCTTTTCCCGCTTTTATGCAGTCAAAGGGCGTTCACATAAAAGCATAACTCATTGCGTATGCCAGTTGGCGAACAACTGGTGGATGGCGGCGGGATCGTTGCTGGATTGCAGCTGTTCACGGAAGTCCTTGTCGCTGAACATTTGCGCCAGTTCCCCCAGAATCTGCAGATGCATGTCGGTAGCGCGTTCCGGCACCAGCAGCACGAAAATCAGGCTGACCGGCAAGCCGTCGGGGGCGTCGAACGGGATGGGTGATTGCACCTTGAAAAAAGCGGCGACCGCATCGCGCAGTCCCTTGACCCGGCCGTGGGGGATGGCCACGCCCTGTCCCAAACCGGTGGAGCCAAGCTTTTCGCGCGCGAACAGGCTGTCAAATACCTGGCTGCGGGCGATTTGCAGCTGGTTTTCGAACAGGATGCCTGCCTGTTCAAACACCCGCTTCTTGCTGGTGGATTCGGCATCGAGGATGATGTTCTCGGGGGGCAGGATATTGCTGATCAGGTTCATGGTTTCAATCATCTGTGCTCAACCATTAAAAAAGGGGGCATATCGGTTACCCCCTTGTGCCGGGCTTATTCAGCGGCAGCGTGTTTGCCGGAATCGTCGTGGCGGCGTGCGGTGAATTTTTCCTTGTGCTTGATAATCTGGCGGTCAAGCTTGTCGATCAGCTGGTCGATGGCGACGTACAGGTTGCCGTCTTCGCATTCGACGAAGATGGTCTTGCCGCTGATATGCACACTGGCTTCCGCTTTCTGCTGCAGCTTTTCGACAGACAGGATGACGTTTACGTCGATCACATTGTCGAAGTGGCTTTTGATTTTGGCAAGCTTGTCGGTAACGTGCTGGCGGATGGCGGGCGTGATTTCGAGATGACGTCCGGTGAGATTTAGGTTCATAGCCCTGCTCCTTGGTAGTTAAAAAGATTTACGGAGGTTGACCGGGAGAATATGCAGCAATTCCCGGTATTTTGCCACGGTACGCCGGGCAACCAGTATGCCCTGCTGTGCCAGGATTTCTGCAATGCGGCTGTCGGTAAGCGGTTGTTTCGCATCCTCCTCGCTGACCAGCTGTTTGATCAGTGCGCGAATGGCGGTGGAGGAGCAGGCGCCGCCGCTTTCGGTAGCCAGTCCGCTGCTGAAGAAATATTTGAGCTCGTATACGCCGCGCGGGGTGCGCATGAATTTCTGCGTGGTGACGCGCGAGATGGTTGATTCATGCAGTTCAAGCTGATCGGCAATTTCGCGCAGCACCAGCGGGCGCATGCCGATCTCGCCGTGCTCGAGGAATTTGTGCTGGCGCTCGACGATGGCTTGCGATACGCGCAGGATGGTGTCGAAGCGCTGCTGCAGGTTCTTGATGAACCAGCGCGCTTCCTGTAATTGTCCGGCGAGCTGCTGGGCGTTCTTTTCGCCGCGTTGCTGCAGAATGTTGGCATACATCTGGTTGACACGCAGGCGCGGCATGGCTTCCGAATTGAGGCGCGCGCGCCAGCCGCTCTTGGTGCGTTCCACGACCACATCGGGTACCACGTGGTCGGCCGCGCGCGATTCGTACTTGTCGCCGGGCTTGGGGTTGAGCTGCATGATCAGCGCCTGAGCGACGCGCAATGACGCATCGTCGCAATGCAATACCTTTTTCAGCTTGGCGAAGTCATGTGCTGCCAACAGGTCGAGGTGCTGCATTGCCAGTCGTAAGGCCAGTTCGCGTCCCGGTACGTCTTCCGGCAGCGCTTTCAGTTGCAAGACAAGGCATTCGCCCAGGTTTCGCGCGCCCAGGCCCGGTTCGTCCAGATACTGCAGCTGCGCCAGCGCGGTTTCCAGGTCGTCCAGTGAAATTTCGAGTTCCGGCGGCAGCAACTCGACAATCTCCTGCAGCGGCTGGGACAAATAGCCATTTTCATCCAGCGCGTCGATCAGCAGGCCGACAATCTTCTTGTCGCGTGCATCGAGCGTGCTCATGTTCAGCTGCCACAGCAGGTGTTCGCGCAGGCTGGGTAATTCTGCCGCCACTTCGCTGCGCGGTTCATCCTCATCGTCTGGTGAGCTGCTGGCGGCAAAAGACGGCTCGCCCCATTCTTCGGCGGCCGGGTGCGCTTCCTCATGCGGCGAGGTACTTTCAGTGGTACTTGCCGTGCTGGAGGTTTCGGCGGACGAATAGGATTGAGCGCTATCTTCGTCTTCGCGCTCCAGCAGGGGGTTCTCGTCCAGCAGGCGTGCGACTTCCTGGTTGATTTCCATGGTGGAGAGTTGCAGCAGGCGTATGGACTGCTGCAACTGGGGAGTCAACGCCAGTTGCTGGGACTGTCTTAATTGTAGTGCGGGTCTCATTCCATAGGGGCCGGTCAGCACGTTGCCTTTTCGGCTTTATAGTTTGAAGTGCTCACCAAGATATACTTTCCTCACGCCCTCATTATAGATGATTTCATCGGGTTTTCCCTCAGCCATCACCGCACCAGCATTAATGATATAGGCGCGATCGCATATTCCCAATGTTTCCCGGACGTTATGGTCAGTTATCAGCACCCCGATGTCGCGCTCCTTGAGAAAACGGATGATTTTCTGGATATCCAGCACGGCAATCGGGTCAACGCCGGCAAACGGCTCGTCCAGCAGGATGAAGCGCGGGTTGGTGGCCAGCGCGCGGGCGATTTCGACGCGCCGTCTTTCCCCGCCGGACAGGCTGATGGCTGGATTGTCGCGAATATGGGTGATATGCAGGTCTTCCAGCAATTCTTCCAGTCGTGCCTGCTTTTCCCCGTTGGCATACCCTTGCAGTTCGAGTACCGCCAGGATGTTTTCCGACACGGTGAGGCGGCGGAAAATGGATGCTTCCTGCGGCAGGTAGCCCAGCCCCAGGCGCGCGCGGCGGTGAATCGGCAGATGGGTGATGTTCTTGTCGTCGATGAAAATGTCGCCGTCATCTGCGGCCACCAGACCGACGATCATGTAGAAACTGGTGGTCTTGCCCGCGCCGTTGGGGCCCAGCAGGCCAACTACCTCGCCGCTTTTCAGCGACAGCGAAACGTCATGCACCACGGTGCGTGAACGGTAGCGCTTTCTCAGCGATGTGGTGCGAAGCTCGCTCATGGGTTTCCTTCCGGCCGGATCAGTGTGGTATCCGGCTTGATTGATAGCGGTTCATCGGCTGGCGCTATCGCCGGCGCCTGCTTGTCCTTGGGCTGGATTACCGCACGTACACGCTGTTCCTTGCCCGGTGCTGGCGCCTGTTTGCCGGGCGCGCTGTTGACCTGGAATATCTCGGTTTTGGAATTATAGGTGATGTGCTCGCCACGTACATCGTCCTGGCCGCGCTTGACCCGGGCCTGGCCGAAAATTTCCATGATTTCGCTGCGGGTATCGTATTCGATACGGTCCCCATATCCTTCTACATACTCGTTCAGACCTTCGCGCTTCTGGCGAAAACTGGCCAGGTTGCCGGTGGCGGTGCCATGCTTGAAGCCGCTTTTGTCCTGCGTGACGACAATCTTGTCGCCGCGGATGATCAGGGTGCCCTGGGTCAACACCACGTTTCCGGTGAATACACTGATCTGGTTGGCATCGTCGATGCTGACCTGGTCCGATTCCAGGTGGACCGGCTTGTTGTGGTCGGCACGTTCGGCGAAACCGGTTGCGGCATGCGCAAACAGGACGGCACCCAGCAGCAAGGAACGACTAACGCTTTGCAGTTTCATGCTGGCTGTTTACCTGGGCGAGTAGCTGGATCACGCCGGTCCTGTTGTTGAGCTTCATGCCGATGGCGTGTACCACATTGCTGTCATCGATGATGGTGACCGGGCGGTCGGTATCTGCCAGATCGTTGTCGGGCAGCACATGCAAATAGGAAGAGGTGAACGTCATTTCGCTCTGTGTGGCAGTGGCGTCGCGTACGACTTTTACGTCGTCATACAGGAATACCTGGTCACCTTCGCCGGATATCTTGCCGTGCCGGGCGGAGACGTGGACCGCTGGGCGGTCAGGATAAAGGCTGGTGAGCTGCGGCTCTTCCATGTGTGTGCTGTCATCATCCGGGTAGTGCAGCATTTTCTGTGCGCCCATGATGTAGTGCGGGACACCTTGCTCGTTCAGTGTGGTAGCCGACAGATTATCGATAATGTAATCCGGGTCATGGCGTTTGCTGTCGTCGGGTTTGGGCGGCAACGGCTGCACTTGCTGGTTCAGCCAGTAGGTCGCTCCCAGCAGCAGCAACAGCGGCAGCAGCGCCAACCAGGCGCGCAGGCGTTCGATAAAGCTCAGGTGATTCATGCCATGTAGGGGGCAATCTGTTTATCCAGCGTGCCTTGCGCTGACATGATCAGTTCGCACACCTCGCGTACTGCGCCATGCCCGCCGTTGCGGCGAGTCACGTAATGGGCGTGATCACGCACCACTTGTGGCGCTTCCGGCACGGTGGCAGCGAGTGCCATGCGGCGCATTACCGGCAGGTCGACTACATCATCGCCCATGTAGGCTGCGGCATCGGCAGGAATATTCAGTTGCCGGAGCAGGGATTGCATCGTTGCCAGCTTGTTTTCAATACCCTGGAACAGATGGTTGATCCCCAGGTTCTTCGCGCGCAGTTCGACGCAGCGCGAGGTGCGTCCGGTAATGATGGCCAGTTCCACCCCTGAGGCCTTGAGCATTTTCAGGCCATGTCCGTCGAGCGAGTTGAAGCGTTTGAATTCTTCGCCCGAGTCGGCAAGATACAGCCCGCCATCGGTCATGATGCCGTCAATGTCGAAGGCGATGAGGCGTATCGATTTGGCCTGGTTCAGCTGCATCAGATGACCTTGGCGTGCAGCAGGTCGTGCATGTTCAGCGCACCGACCAGCTTATTGTTTGCGTCCACCACCAGCATCTGGCTGATGTTGTGCTGTTCCATCAGTTGTACCGCTTCCGCCGCCAGCTTGTCCGGGGCGATGGTGCGCGGCTGTCTCGACATCACCGAGCTGACCGGCGTGGCCGTGAAATCAAGCTTCTTTTCCAGCGTACGGCGCAGGTCGCCATCGGTATAGATACCCAGCACGTGTTGTTCATGGTCGACGATGGCGGTCATGCCCAGCCCTTTGCGGGAAATCTCCAGTACTGCTTCGGACAGCATTGCCTGCTCGCCTACTGCAGGGATGTCATCGCCGGCATGCATGATGTCGCGCACGTGGGTGAGCAGGCGGCGGCCAAGGCTGCCGCCCGGGTGCGAGCGCGCAAAATCTTCTTCGCCAAAGCCCTTGGCATCAAGCAGCGCCACCGCCAGGGCATCGCCCAGGGCCAGTGCTGCCGTGGTGCTGGCCGTCGGTGCCAGGCCCATCGGGCAGGCTTCCTTGGCGACCGCGCCATTGAGATGCGCATCCGCTGCAAGCGCCAGCGAGGATCGCGGGTTACCGGTCAGGCTGATCAGGTGTGCGCCCTGGCGCTTGATGACTGGCACGATCGTGAGCAGTTCCTGGCTCTCGCCGGAATAGGACAGTGCAATGAACACATCGCCGGCGGTGATCATGCCCAAGTCGCCATGACTGGCTTCCGCAGGATGCACAAAATAGGCAGGGGTGCCGGTACTGGCCATGGTAGCGGCGATCTTGCGCGCGATATGGCCGGACTTGCCCATGCCGCTGACGATCACCCGCCCCTCGCAGGACAGGATGATGTTCAGCGCATGCAGGAAATTTTCGTCAATACGCTGGCTCAGTGCCTGTACGGCAGCGGCCTCGATATTGAGTACTTCACGCGCGAGTTCGAGCGCGTGGGGGGTGGCGGTAATCGCTTTGGTCATGGCGCGGAATTATAGCAGTGCGCCATGTCCCCGGGAAATTTTGAAAGATGGCGCAAGTTGAGGCATCATCGGGAGACCACCGCACAGGCCTGCCAGGAGCAGGCAGAAATTTCGGATATCTCATGGATTACGTATTCAAGGCGCAATGACCAACTCGCTACAACTCGTCCTGATTCTGCTCGCCGTGGCCGTGGGCGTGGTGGTGCTGTGCCGCATCCTGCGCCTGCCGGTGATGCTGGGTTATCTCATTGTCGGCATCCTGATTGGCCCGCATGCGCTGGGCTGGATTCCCGACGCCCCGGAAACGCGCCATCTGGCCGAGTTCGGGGTGGTGTTCCTGATGTTCAGCATCGGCCTCGAATTCAGTTTGACGCGCTTGCGCAGCATGCAGCGCCTGGTGTTCGGCCTGGGGACGGCACAGGTCGTGGCGACCATATTGCTGGTCATGCTGGCCTCGATTTTTTTCGGGCTCGACTGGCGCGCGGGCCTGGCGCTGGGGGGCGTGCTGGCGATGTCCTCTACCGCTATCGTGAGCAAGATGCTGGTCGAGCGTGCAGAACTGAGCACGCCGCACGGCCAGAACATCATGGGCGTGCTGCTGTTTCAGGATCTGGCGGTGGTGCCGCTGATCATCATCATTCCGGCATTGGCCAGCAGTACAGAGGTGATCCACATTACGCTGGGTTTTGCGTTGCTCAAGGCCGGTGTAGTGCTGTCCGCGCTATTGTTGTTCGGGCAACGCCTGCTGCGTCCATGGTTCCATCTGGTGGCAAGGCAGAAATCGCCAGAACTGTTCATGCTCAACGTGCTGCTGTTCACGCTAGGCCTGGCTTATCTCACCGAGCTGGCCGGGCTGTCGCTGGCATTGGGTGCGTTCGTGGCCGGTATGCTGATCTCCGAGACCGAGTATCGCTACCAGGTGGAAGAAGACATCAAGCCATTCCGCGATGTGCTGCTCGGCCTGTTCTTCGTCACCATCGGCATGATGCTCAATCTGGGTAATGTGGTTGCGGGATTCGGCTGGGTACTGTTGATCCTGCTCATTCTGCTGCCGTTCAAGGCTGCCGTTGTTGCGCTGCTGGCACGCTGGTTTACCGGTGACTGGGGGGCGGCGATACGCAGCGGCCTGGGGCTGGCGCAGGCGGGCGAATTCGGTTTTGTGTTGCTGACGCTGGCGGGGCAGGTGAGTCTGCTGCCCGCCGAGGTCATGCAGAACGTGCTTGCCGCCATGCTGATCTCCATGCTTGCCGCACCTTTCCTGATTCATCATGCCGAAGCCATCGTGCGACGCATTTCACCAGCCGAATGGATGAATCGTGCCATGCAGTTGCACCAGATCGCAGTGCAAAGCATGGCATCGGACGGGCACATCATTATCTGCGGCTACGGGCGCAGTGGCCAGGCGTTGGCGCATTTCATGGAGGAGGAGAGTATCCGCACGATTGCGCTGGATTTGGATTCGCACCATGTGCGTGAGGCGGCAGCATCGGGGAAAAGCGTGGTGTATGGCGATGCGGCCAAGCGTGAGGTGTTGCTGGCTGCCGGGCTGATGCGCGCCAAGACGCTGGTTGTTTCGTACAGCGATAAGCATTCCGCGCTCAAGATTCTGCATCATGTGCAGGAACTGCGCCCCGACATGCCGGTGGTGGTACGCACTACCGACGATACCCATATCGCGGCACTGAAAGAGGCGGGCGCTGCGGAAGTGGTGGCAGAGGTTACCGAAGGCAGCGTCATGCTGGCGTCACAGGCGCTGCTGCTGTCCGGTGTGCCCCTTAACCGGGTGGTGCGCCGCATCCAGGAGGTTCGTGCGCGGCGCTACAGCATGTTCAGTGGCTATTTCCGCACTGCTGGTGATGCGCCGGGGGAGGCGACCGAGATGTTGCAGCCGCGTTTTCTCAATGTACTGCTGCATGAGAATGATGCAGCAGTCGGCAGGACGCTGGATGCAATGAACTTGGTGATACTGCAGGTAGAGGTCAACGCCGTGCGCCGCCACAATGTGCAAGGCAGTCAGCCAGCCGGCGACATGGTGTTGCGCAAAGGCGATGTGCTGGTGCTGCTGGGGGCTCCGGAACAGCTCGCGGCTGCTGAAAAAAGGCTGCGCAGCGGGCAATAAAAAAGCCCGCCGAAGCGGGCTTGTGTCACGCCGGGTGATGTTAGACGCCCATGCAGACGGTGTAGCCTTGCCCATCTTGAATGGCGGTCGTGGCGATAGACTTGCCGGCGTTGGCCGGATCGGCTACGCGTACCGAGCCAGTATCGGTATCCCCATCATCAAGCGTGGTGTCGAGTTGCTTGACGAATTTGCCGAGGATGCCCGCTGAGCAAATGATGTATGACCCGCTCATGCCGGTATTGGCGGTTCCCGCTGCGTTTGAGGTGATGGTGGTAAACGTTGAGTTATTGCTCTGGATGCCGATGGCGCCGCCTTCTGCATTGGTGGGGCGGTAATCGCCGCCAGCCGCAACGGTGGTTGGTCCGGGCGCCAGGCCGGCAAGGCGGACTTGCTGCCAGAACAACTGGGACTCATCCGTTAGTGTCGTGGATGTCCACAGGCCGTCAATTACGCCATTGCCGGTACAGTCGCCACCGGTACAGGCATTGCCGCCGCTGGAAGTGGGGGTGGTCGCCTTGGTGCCGTTTACGTGTGCGACGGCGTTCTTGTCGTCTCCCGGCAATGCCTTGAATTTATCCTGATAGCCGTAGATGAATACCGGAATATTTTTGAAGTCGGTAGCCAGGTTTTTCACCTTGGCGCTATTGATCAGTTCCTGACCCTTTAATACGCCGCCGAGCAGCAGGCCGATAATCACCAATACAATGGCGATTTCGATTAAAGTGAAGCCGGATTGTTTTCGTTTCATGGTTACTCACCCCTAAAATAAAATAACGCGTGACAACTGCGAAAATTATACAGCAAGACTCATGCCAAAACGCTAAAGCTTGTAGTACACCCTATAACTCAAGGGGGTATGAAAATTTCTATTGCCATCATGCCATAAAATGACGGAATTTAAACACCTGTTGACAACATAGTGACACCCTTGACCCTAAAACTATTCCGTTCCAGGGACCGGCTGCTGCTGGTTATGCTGGGCCTGCTGCACCTTTCCCTGTGGCTGGGCATTGACAATGTCTGGTCCCATTCCCTCCTGCTTATCCATTTGGGCCTGTTTCTGTTATGGCAGCCATTATGGCGTGGCGAGCGCGAAGTGCGGCCAGGTGGCGTGCTCTTCATTGTCTGTGCCAGTGCGGTGGCGCTGTTATGGCTGGACTGGTGGGTGCTGGCTTTCTGGGTAAGCGGGTTATTTGCGCTGGTGGGGGGCAGGATATTTACTTTTCGTACCACCTGGTTGCGTTTGCTGCACCTGTCGGTCATGGCGTATTTGCTTGCGGTGCTGTTGTTATGGGTGGTGCCGCACCTGTTTGCGGTAGAGGTTGCAACCGACACGGTCAACACGCTGATGGGGGTTGCCTTGCCGTTATGGCTGGCCAGCATGTTGCTGATTCCGTTGCCATCGGAAGCTGAGCAGGCGGAACGGACTGGGCAGGTGGAGCAGGCGGGAACGGTGGATTTCATATATAGCCTGCTGTTGTTCATGCTGCTGATGTTGCTGGTGCTCGGGACACTGACATTGATGTCAATGGATCACAAGGAGTATCTGGAGGCGTTGCTGCGCACCTTGTTCTTCATCGCGCTGGTATTGGTTGCGCTGGCCTGGGTGTGGAATCCCCGTTTCGGCTTCTCCGGTTTGCAGCCTATATTTTCACGATACCTGCTGAATGTCGGCACTCCCTTTGAGAGCTGGCTTAAGCAGTTGGCCGAAACTGCGCGCCAGGAGGTTTCACCTGAGGCATTTCTGGCGCGTGCCACCGCGCATTTGTCCGAACTGCCCTGGTTGTCCGGCCTTGCCTGGGAATCCGGTGCCGGTAACGGCGAGCTTGGCGTAGCAAGCCGGCACCACATTGAAGTCAGGGAGCAGGATTTGCATCTGACCCTGTACTGCAAGCGCGCCTTCAGCCCGTCGATACTGTTGCATATACACCTGCTTACCCAGTTGCTTGGCCATTTTTACCAAGCCAAACAGCGCGAGCAAAGCCTGCGCGAAATAGCGCGGCTGCAGGCTATTTACGAAACAGGTGCGCGCCTGACGCATGACCTTAAAAACATGTTGCAGTCGTTATTCGCCCTGACCTCAATTGCGCAGCAGGAGCAAGAAGCCGCCCGCCCGATATTCGAGCGCCAATTGCCGATACTGACCCAGCGTATCGAGCTGACGCTGGCAAAACTCAAGGTACCGCAGCAGGAAGTATTGTCGCCAGAGGTGCCGCTCAATGTCTGGTGGGAAAATCTGCGCCGGCGCCATCAATATGAAAATATCGAATGGCGGCATGACGGGGCCATAACCGAGATGCTGATCTCTTCGGCCATGTTCGATTGTGTTGCCGACAACCTGATCGATAATGCGCGGACCAAGCGCCAGCAACAGCCGGGCATTGTTATTCAGATGGCTTTGGATGCGCTATGCCCTGGTTTCAGGGTGTGCGATGACGGCATGGCCATCCCCACCCACATGGCGAGGCAGTTGTTGCACACGGTCGTGCAATCGGAAAATGGCTTGGGTGTTGGCTTGTATCAGGCGGCGCGATGGGCGGCACAACTCGGTTATCAAATAACGCTGGTCGAAAACAGGGATGGGCGCGTGTGCTTCGAGTTGACACAGTCGTTGCCCTTGGCGGCTGCACAATAGTCAAGGCGGGCTGCTGAGTGTGTGCTGTACATATACCGCAAACATGTTGCAGAAATACTACACCGCGGGTAAAAAACTTTGACACCTGTAGTTTTGCCTCTGTATCTTCCCCCCTCGTAGCTGCATAGGGGTTTGTCTGGGCAGTTATTGAAGTGCAATTCTTAACGTTAAATTTTTGAGGAGAAATGATGAAAAAAGTAGCCCTCTCCCTGGCTGGTGTAATGGCCGTTGCCGCGTTTGCTCCTGAAGCATCCGCGCTGCCGCTGTTTGCTCGTCAAACCGGCATGGCTTGTAACGCCTGTCACTTCCAACACTTCCCGATGCTGAATGGCTTTGGCCGTTCCTTCAAGGCCAGCGGCTTCACCCTGATGGGCGCCCAAGGCAAGGTGGAAGGCGAGAACCTGTCCATTCCTGACACACTGAATCTGGCCGTGCTGACTACCGCTGGCTATTCCAAGAACAATGGTACTGCTAAATCTGCCACGCTGGGCACAGGCTTGAAGAACCCTGCCGATGGTATGTGGTATGTGCCGGGCACAGGCGGTGAATTCTCGCTGTTCATCGGTGGTCGTACCAGCGATAACTCTGGTGCGTTGGCTGAAGTTGGCCTGACGCAAGCCGGTGGTTTGGGCGCAGGCTTGGCTTCTGCCAAGATCCCGATGCTGTGGGAAGTGGCTGACGGCACCCGTGTTGGTGTTGTCCCCTTTACTACCGACGCACAAGGCGCATCGTATGGCTTTGAAGAGTTGAACACCGGCGCCAACGCTGTGCATACCATGCTGTTCGCTGGTGGTGACTTCAATGGCTCGATCGGTGGCACGCTGTCCGCCCAGCAATACATCGGTACCGGTGGTTCGGCAACTGGTCTGGCTTTGGTCGCGAACAACTCCATGGGCTTCATCAACGTGACCAAGTACAGCGGCCTGTCGGCTAATGGTACAGGTGGTGGTGCTGCACTGACTTCTACCTACCTGCGTGTGGCTGGTACCTTTGACCTGGCTGGCTGGGATGCGGGTGCTGGTATCCAGAGCTGGAGCGGTTCCTCCACTACACCTACCAATACTGGTACTGCTGCTTTGCAAACGCTCAGCAACACCAAGGCAACTGCCATTGACGGCCAGATGCAAGGTGAGATCGCCGGTATGCCAGTTGGCTTCTACGCCAGCTATGCACGTGCACCCGCTTCCGGTGTTGTTGCTAACGTTTACAACCCCGGTAATGTGTCGACCAAGTCTTCGTTCAACATCTCTACCGAGTGGGGTGTGATTCCTGAGAAGGCAACCCTTGGTGCAGCTATCCGTCGCGCCAAGAATGGTGCTGGCGCAGGTGTTGATGGCGACAATGCATATCTGCTCGAAGGCAGCTACAAGCTGGCGCAGAACATGATGCTGCAACTGGTTTACACCAAGCAAAGCGGTTCCGCATGGACTGCCGGCCCTGGTGCAACTGGCGATACGCAAACCACGTTCAACCTGGCAACGATATTCTAATTTATCGGATTTAGGTTGTTGCGAACTGACGGGGAGCTTAGGCTCCCCGTTTTTTTATGCCTGCATTTGGGTTGGGTATGGCATGCATGGCAGTCAGGATTTCCTGAAAAATAGCCAGTCCAAACAATCCCTTCTCCAATTTGTAGTATCATGTTGCCACGTTTTAAACTGGCATCTTCCACCGTAGCTGTCTATGAACAAAAGCAAAGCGCTCCAGCAATTTCACCAGGCATACGCACTGCACCAGAATGGCAGATTCAATGAAGCGGAATCCGCCTACAACATGGCGCTTGCCGCCGACCCCGGGAATCCCGATGTGCTGCGTATGCATGGCTTGCTGCACTTGCAGCGCGGGAATTGGGCGGAAGGCGCGCGACTGACGGGCGCTTCCCTGAAAAGCAACCCGAATCAGCCGGAGGCATGGAACAACCATGGCTATGCGCTGCAGAACATGGGGCAATACGAAGAAGCGCTTGCTAGCTATGATCAAGCGGCCAAACTGAATCCGGCTTATGCCGGTGCCTGGTATAACCGCGGCAATGTGTTGCGGGATATGCGGCGTTATGACGACGCGGTGACGAGTTATCAGCAGGCCTTGGCTATCCGTCCTGACCATGCCGATACCTGGGTCAATCTTGGTAACACCTTCAAGCTTATGCAGCGCTACGATGAGGCGCGCTCTTGCTATGAGCAGGCAATTGTCCTGATGCCGGGCCAGGCGGTTGCCCACAATAACCTGGGAAATACGCTGAATGAGCTGGAGCGTTACGACGATGCGCTTGCCTGCTTCAACAGGGCGATTGCGCTTAATCCGGATTATGCCGAAGCGTATTACAACAAATCCCTGGTTCTGCAAGAGCTGGGGCGTCATGCCGAGGCTGTCGCAGGTTACCGGAAAGCACTTGCGTTCAGGCCTGACCATGCCGAGGCGCATCTTAATCTTGGCCGCTCTCTGCAAAAGCTCGGGAAACATGGCGAAGCCATGTCTAGTTATGATCGGGCAATCGCACTGAAACCGGATTATGCGGATGCCTATGCCAGTAAGGGCAGTTTGCTGGTCGAGATGGGAAGGATGGCTGAAGCGGAAACGGTTTTGAGCGAAGCGCTGGAAGTCGCGCCCGGTGAAATTGCGCCATTGCTTGTGCTGTTGTCGCTGAAGCGTTGCGGGCGCGATGACCCATTGCTCCGGCAGCTGGTGCTCCATTATGCGGACCGCGCTGTGCTGTCAGTGGAGAAGCGGGCAGCCTTGAGTTTTGCCATGGGCAAAGCCATGGAAAATATAGGTGAATATGACCAGGCCTTCAGTGCATATGAGGAGGGCAACCGACTTCACCATTTGGGGCATCCTTACGATGAAGCCGAGGAAATCCGTCATGTGGAAAATACATGCAGTTTTTTCTCGGCAGACCTGTTTGAAAATTGCAGAATTCTTGCGGATACATTGCCGCCGGAGCAGGACGAACGGGTACCGATATTTATTGTAGGCATGCCGCGCTCCGGCACCACGTTGATCGAGCAGATTCTCGCCAGTCATCCGGCACTTTACGGTGCCGGAGAGCTGCCGGTCCTTGGTGAGCTTGCCAAGAAAGTCGAGTTGCCGCCAATCGGCTCGCCCAATTGGGAGGACTCCTTACGGATGCTGCGCGAGCTCGGGCAGGAATATTTGGCGCGGGTATGGCAGCTGGCACCGGAGGCGCGGTACATAACAGACAAGATGCCGCACAACTTCCGTAATCTGGGGTTGATTCCACTGATGTTGCCGAACGCAAAAATCATTCATTCCATGCGTGATCCGATGGATTCTTGCTTTTCCTGCTATGCGCTGAAATTTACCGATGGCCATGAATACTGTTACAGCCTGGAGACGCTGGGCAGACATAATTTACGCTACCGGCAGTTAATGGATCACTGGCACCGCGTTCTGCCAGGCCGGATACTGGATGTGCGTTACGAAGATACCGTGGCTGACCTAGAGGGGCAGGCCAGGCGGCTACTGGAATATGTGGGGCTGCCGTGGGATCCGGCGTGCCTCAACTTTTATGAAAACAAACGCGCAGTCAGTACCGCCAGTGTCACCCAGGTGCGCAAACCGATCTATTCGAGTTCCGTTGCGCGCTGGAAACATTTCGAGAAGCACCTTGCTCCGCTAATTGAAATTGTCCGTTCTACTACTTAACCGGTTTGCTCATGAATACCAATAAATCTCACCCGTTACTTTCCCGGGCTTTCTTGCTGCATCAGGCGGGCAGGCTGGATGAGGCGGAAACTGCGTATCGCACGATACTGGAGGAGGAAGCCCGGAATCCGCAGGTACTCAGCATGCTGGGCATGCTGCAGATGCAGCGCGGTGACTGGGAAGGCGGGGTGCTGACGTTAAATGCCTCGCTGGAAATTGAGCCGGGGCAGCCTGATGCACTCAATAATCTTGGTTACGCGCTGCAAACGCTGAGCCGCGACGAAGAGGCGCTGGCCTGTTATGACCAGGCGATTGCTCTTCTGCCCAGCCATGTCAGCGCCTGTTATAACCGCGGCAATATCCTGCAGAATCTGGGGCGCTATCAGGATGCCATAGACAGTTTCCAGAAGGCGCTTTCACTGCGACCGCATCATGCTGACAGCCATGTCAATCTTGGCAATGCATTTGCCAGACTGGGCAGGCACGACGAGGCGCTTACCAGTTACATCAAGGCGCTAAATCTAAGCCCTGCTGATCCTGGCATTGCCAACAACCTTGGCTTGGCGCTGAAGGCGCTCAAGCGATACAAGGAGGCGCAGGCGTATTTTAATAAGGCTATCGCCCTGCAGCCGAACTATGTCGATGCACATTTTAATCTTGCTATTGCACTGCAGGATATGGGGCATAACGAGGAAGCGCGGGCAGAATTTGGCCGGGCAATTGCGTTACATCCTGCCCATGCTGACGCACATGTCCGCTTGGGGCAGGTGTTGCAAAGTCTGCAGCACCATGCAGAGGCACTGGCCAGTTATCAGGTGGCCCTCTCTATCCGGCCAGACGATGCGGGTACCCATGTCAGCCTGGGAGTGCTGCATATGGAGCTGGGTAATAGCGAGGAGGCCACCAATTGCTTCCTGCGTGCGATTGAGGCTGATCAGCAATGCAGCGCAGCCTATCTCAATCTTGCTACCCAGAACCACTACGCTCGAGACGAGGCGCTGTTTACACAGCTTCAGTCGCTTTATGCGCGGCGTACCACGCTGCCGGCAAATGAACGAATTGACGTGAGTTTTGCAATGGGTGAGGCGCTGGAGAAAATGGGACGGTACGAAGAGTCTTTTGCCGCCTTTGCGGAGGGCAATCAGCTGCGTTGTGTCGATAACCCTGTTGACGAAGTCGTCATGGAAACATTGTTTGATAAAACAACCACACTTTTTACCCGGGAGCTGTTCGGGGAATGCCAGGCGCTTTCCTCCATTCTGCCGTCCTCACACGAAGAGCGTGTGCCGGTGTTCATCGTAGGAATGCCGCGCTCCGGTACCACACTGATTGAGCAAATTCTCGCCAGTCATCCTGCTGTTTTTGGCGCTGGTGAGCTTGACGACATAGGCGAGGTGGTCCAGCAGGCCGGGGTTATTTTGCGTGACTCGCCCGACATGGAAACCTCATT
The DNA here is from genome assembly GCA_016124455.1 of Sideroxydans sp. GTDB lineage: Bacteria > Pseudomonadota > Gammaproteobacteria > Burkholderiales > Gallionellaceae > RI-121. The sequence goes on from WGNQ01000010.1 coordinate 19,507, forward strand.
GCTGCGTTTGCGTGATATGGGACGTGAGTATATGGATCGGGTTTGGAAGCGGGCGCCTGATGCGCGCTATATCACTGACAAAATGCCGGGTAATTTCCGGTACCTTGGATTAATCCATTTGATGCTGCCAAATGCAAAAATCATTCATTCCATGCGTGATCCGCTGGATTCATGTTTTTCCTGCTATGCCTTGAGTTTCAAGGATGGCCATGAATACAGCTACGATCTGGAAATGCTGGGCAGACACTACCAGCGTTACCAGCGGCTTATGGCCCACTGGCACAGCGTCTTGCCAGCGGGCAAGATACTGGATGTGCGCTATGAGGATATTGTGGCGGATCTGGAGGGGCAGACCAGGCGCTTGCTGGAATATGTCGATTTGCCTTGGGATCCGGCTTGCCTTAATTTTCATGAAAACAAACGTACAGTCAGCACCGCAAGTGTTGCGCAAGTGCGCAAGCCCATCTATTCCAGTTCCGTCGCGCGCTGGAAAAACTTCGAGAAGCATCTGGGGCCATTGCTGGAGATAGTCGGTACGCAGCATTCATAAGCGGGGCATGCCGGAGATGGCATACCCCGCCTCATTGTTTTGTACCTGAGCGTTTCAGGTAAAATCACCCGCCATGAATTCTCCCGCCAATTCCCAACAGGCGCGCCGCTCGGCGCGCATCGCATCCCTGCTGCCGATTGAGTATCCGGCTGACTTGCCGGTAGTGGCGCGGCGCGAAGAGCTGGCGCGGGCAATCAGTGCACATCAGGTGGTTATCGTGTGTGGCGAAACCGGCTCCGGCAAGACCACGCAGTTGCCGAAGATCTGCCTGGGCATTGGCCGCGGCGTCGAGGGCATCATTGGTCATACCCAGCCGCGCAGGGTGGCGGCGCGCTCGGTGGCGAACCGTATTGCACACGAACTGAAGTCCGAGCTGGGCGGGGCAGTCGGCTACAAAATACGCTTCAACGACAAGGTGTCGGCGGATACCTGCATCAAGCTGATGACCGACGGCATCCTGCTGGCGGAAATCCAGGGCGATCCGCTGTTGAAGAAATATGACACGCTGATTATCGACGAGGCCCATGAGCGCTCGCTCAACATCGATTTCCTGCTCGGCTATTTCCGCCAGCTGCTACCACGCCGCCCCGACCTCAAGCTCATCATCACCTCGGCTACGCTGGATGCGGAACGTTTCTCCAGGCATTTCGGCAATGCGCCGGTAGTACAGGTGTCCGGGCGCAGTTATCCGGTGGAAGTGCGCTACCGTCCGATGCAGGAAAATGCAGAGGGTGAGCTGGAAGATGTGCCGCAGGCCGTCTGCGCGGCGCTGGATGAAATTTCCATTGGCGGGCTGCGTGGCGATGTACTGGTATTCCTGCCCGGCGAGCGCGAAATACGCGAGACGGCAGAGGCGTTGCGCAAGCACCATCCGAAGCATGTGGAAATCCTGCCGCTGTTTTCACGTCTGTCCGCGACAGAGCAGGACAGGGTGTTCAAGCCGACCAACCAGCGCCGCGTGGTGTTGTCCACCAACGTGGCCGAAACTTCGCTGACGGTGCCCAATATCGGTTATGCGATCGATTGCGGGCTGGCGCGCATCAATCGTTACAGTATCCGCCAGAAGGTGGAGCAGCTGCATGTGGAGAAAATTTCGCGCGCCGCGGCAAACCAGCGTGCCGGCCGTTGCGGCCGGGTAATGAGCGGAATCTGCGTCCGGCTGTACGATGAGGCGGAATTTATCGCGCGTGCCGAATTCACCGATGCCGAAATATTCCGGGTGTCGCTGGCAACGGTGATCCTGCGCATGGCTGCGCTGAACCTTGGCGAGATCGACAAGTTTCCGTTCATCGAAGCACCCGGTTCGCGCTCGATCGCCGATGGCTACCAGTTGCTTGCGGAACTCGGTGCGACCGACGAGGCACAGCAGCTAACCCCGCTGGGCAGGGAGCTTGCGCGGTTGCCGCTCGATCCGAAGGTTTCCCGCCTGTTGCTGGCGGGGCGGCAATATCATTGCCTGTCGGAAATCCTCGTCATTGCCAGTGTGCTGTCGCTGCAGGATCCGCGCGAGCGGCCGCAGGAAAGGCGCGAGACGGCAGATGCGGCGCACCAGCGCTTCAATGACGAGCGTTCCGATTTTCTCGCTTACCTGAAGATCTGGGCATGGTTCCAGGAGGCGGTCAGACACAAGAAATCGAAGCGCCAGCTGGCCGGTTTGTGCCACGAGAATTTCCTGTCGCCGTTGCGGTTGCGCGAGTGGCATGACCTTTACCAGCAATTGCATGCACAGGTGCTGGAGATGGGCATTCGCCTCAATGAGCAGCCGGCCAGCTACGAGCAAATCCATAAAGCGCTGCTGACCGGCCTGCTCGGCAATATCGGCAGCAAGAGCGTGGAAGACATGCATTATCTCGGCGCGCGCGGCATCAAATTTTTCATTGCACCGAATTCGGTGCTGGCGAAGAAGGGAGCAAAGTGGGTGATGGCGGCGGAACTGACCGAAACCCACAGGCTTTATGCGCGTTGTGTGGCACGCATTGAATCACAGTGGCTGGAAGAAGTGGGCGCACACATGATCAAGCGCCATTACTATGACCCGCACTGGGAGAAGAAGGCGGCGCAAGTGGCGGCATGGGAGCGCAGCACATTGTACGGACTGGTAATCAATCCGAAAAAACGTGTGCATTACGGGCCGATGAATCCGCAGGAGTCACGCGAGGTGTTCATCCGCCAGGCACTGGTGGACGGCGAGTTTGACACCCGTGCGCCGTTCTTTGCGCACAACCGCAAGCTGATCCACGACATCGAAGCGCTGGAACACAAGGCGCGCCGTCCCGACGTACTGGTGGACGATGAGCTGATTTTCGCTTTCTACGACGCACGTATCCCGCAAGGGATACATAACGGTGCGGCGTTCGAGCACTGGCGCAAGGAAGCCGAGCGCGACAATCCGAAGTTGCTGTTCCTGCAGCGCGACGACCTGATGCGCCACGAGGCGGCCGGCATCACTACCGACCAGTTTCCGCCACAACTGGTGATGAACAATGTCAGCTATGCGCTGAGCTACCATTTTGCGCCCGGCCAGAAGGACGATGGCGTGACATTGAGTATGCCGCAGGCACTGATCAACCAGGTCTCGGCGGCGCGCTGTGAATGGCTGGTGCCGGGGTTGCTGGCGGACAAGGTTGCACTGTTGCTGAAGACGTTGCCGCAAAGGCTGCGCCGCCACCTGGTGCCGCTGCCGGAATTTGCTGCTGCGTTCTGCCGTGAGGTGGCGCCTGCCGACGTGCCGTTGCTGCAGGCGCTGGCGCGCTATATTCGCGAGCAAAAGCAGTTTGACGCCCCGCTCGATGCTTTTCGCCTGGAACAGTTGCCAGCGCATCTGGCGATGAATTTCCGCGTGCTGGACGAGCACGGGCGTCAGCTCGGCATGTCGCGCAACTTTGCGCAATTGCGTGGGGAGCTGGCGCCGAAGTTGGAGGCGCCGCCGGTCAAGGCTGCAGAAACGGCGCAAACGTACGAGCGCTATACCGCCTGGAGTTTCGGTGCATTCGAGGATACTTCGTTGCTGGGCCGTGCCGGCCAGATGGTGACGCTGTTCAACGCACTGACTGACGAGGGCGATGCGGTGACGCTGCGCGCTTATGACACGCGCGATGAAGCGCAGGCCATGCATCGCAGGGGGTTGGCGAGGCTGTTCATGCTGGCGCTGAAAGAGCAGGTGAAATACCTCGAGAAGAACCTGCCCGATGCACAAAAACTTGGCATGCTGTTCCTGCCGTTCGGCAGTCAGCAGGACCTGCAGTGCCAGATCCTGGCGGTGACCTTCGAGCGTTGCTGCCTGATGGAGCCGTGGCCGGCCAACGCAACCGATTTTGCCGCGCGCAGCAAGGAGGCGAAGAGCCGCCTGACCCTGGTGGCGCAGGAAATTGCGCGACTGGTCGGTGCGGTGCTGGCCGAATACCATGCATTGCAGAAATCCCTGCCCGGATTCAAGGCGCATGGGCAGGCGGTCCAGGACATCCGTAGCCAGTGCGAGTGGCTGCTGGGCAAGGAATGGATTGCGAGTACGCCGTACGAGCGGCTGCAGCATCTGCCGCGCTACTGCAAGGCAATCAGCGTGCGGCTGGAAAAATTGCGCGTCAACCCGGCGCGCGACGCACAGCAACTGGCGCAATTGCTGCCGCTGCAGCAACAGTGGCAGCGCAAACTGGCGGCGCAGCAAGGCGAGCGCGATCCGCAACTGGAAGATTTCGGCTGGCTGTTGCAGGAACTGCGCGTATCGCTGTTTGCGCAGGAGCTGAAGACGCCGGTGATCGTGTCGGTGAAGCGGCTGGAGAAACTGCTGGCCAGTATCAGCCGTTGAGGCCCGGATCGAAGCGTTTTGCGATGAGTACCGCGTTGCTGCCGCCGAAGGCGAACGAGTTGGACATCACGGCATTCAGCTCGACGTTGCGCCGCCCCTGGTTCGGCACGTAATCGAGGTCGCATTCCGGGTCGGGCTGGTGCAGGTTGGTGGTGGGCGGAATCGCGTTATGCTGCAGCGCAAGCACGGCGGCCATGAATTCCACTGCACCGGTTGCGCCCATCAGGTGGCCGTGCATCGACTTGGTGGAGCTGACCGGAATGCTGTGCGCATGTTCGCCGAATGCCTGCTTGATCGCCTCGGTTTCCTGGATGTCGCCGACCAGCGTGGCCGTGCCGTGGGCATTGATATAGTGAATGTCCTGTGGCTGCATCTGTGCGCCGCGCAGTGCGTTGAGGATCGCGCGGGTCTGGCCGGCAGCGTCAGGCTTGGTGATATGGCTGGCGTCGGAAGAACTGTCGTAGCCGGCGATTTCCGCATAAATTCGCGCACCGCGCCGGATCGCGCGTTCGGCGTCTTCCAGCACCAGCACGGCGGCGCCTTCGCCCAGCACCAGCCCGCTGCGATCCCTGGAAAACGGTTTGCATGAGGCGGATGCGTCCTGTTCGTCTTCCAGCGCCAGCGTGCGCAATGCTTCCCAGGCTTTCATTGCGCCATGCGTCAGCAGTGCTTCCGAGCCGCCGGCCAGCATCACGTCGGCGTAGCCGTCCCTGATCTGCCGGTAGGCTTCGCCGATGGCGATGGCCGACGATGAGCAGGCGGTGGAATAGGTAACGTTGGAGCCCTGCAGCTGGTAGTTGATCGAGATATGCGAGGCCGCGGCATTGTTCATCGTCAGCAACACACTCAACGGTTTGACGCGCGGGGTTTCGCGCTGGAAGATTTCGACATAGCCTTCTTCCAGGGTGCTGGCGCCGCCCATGCCGGTGCCCATGGTGACACCCGCGCGCGGGCGCTCATGCTCGGCCAGCTCCAGTTGCGCATCCTTGACCGCCTGCTCGGCGGCAATCAGGGCAAACTGGCTGAAGCGTTCGATGCCGGACAGCTTGATCCTGGAAAAATAGTCGGCAGGATTATAGTCCGCCACCGGTGCGCCGATGCGGATGGAAAGCTTGTCGATGAAGTCGGTTTGCAGGCGTCTGACGCCGGAGCGGCCAGCCATCAGGTTATCGAAAAATTCAGCGGGGTTCTTGCCGACCGGGGAGATGACGCCCAGTCCGGTGATGACTACACGGCGAGCCATGGCTGACGGCGCTCAGGAAGCGTTCTGCTGCTCCGCCACCAGGCGATCAACTACATTGGCAATGTCCTGGATGGTCTTGAGCTCGACGCGCTCGTCCGGCAACTTGATCTTGAACTCGTCTTCGATGTTGAACATGAATTCGATCACCGACAGCGAATCCAGACCCAGCGATTCCAGTTCTGCATCGGGGGCGAGTGTTTCCTCCTTCAGCTCGAACTGTTCGGCCATCATGCGCTGTATGGTTTGCAGAGTACTCATTTGTCTTCCTGTTGGCTGGGGAATGCCCGAGTCATGCTGCATGGACAAGGCTCAGGCGTGGTGCGGATGATACCACAGGCCGCTCTTCCGCACTTTTATCAGGGTGCGATTCGCCGCTGATGTCGTTGAAGAACTTTATGGTCTCGTCCGCCACCAGTTCGCGCTCATTATCCATGGTGATCATGTGGTAGCTGTTGTGCAGCAGGATCTTGTGCACGTTGTCCGAGCCGATGTGGTTGGCGACGAAATCGGCACTGCGCGGTGTTGACACGTCGTCATCCACGGCATGGATGATGAGTGCCGGTGCGGTCACGTGCGGCAGTCTGCGCTTGACCGATTTGATCAGCAGCTCGGCTTCGTGAATTGCCGGCAGCGTGAGGTTGGAGGCGCCGGCGATGGACGAGGTCTTGTGGCTCATTTCGCGCGCCACCCAGCGGCGCAGCTGCTCGTTCTTCAGGCCGAACGGCTCGCGTTCCCGGTAGGCGTAGATGTAACGGAACGGTGTGTAATAGCCGATGGGCAGCATGAAACGGTACCAGGGAATGCTCCAGCCGTCGTAATAGAGGGTGGTGGCCAGCAGCGACAGTCCGCTGATTTCCTCGCCCGCTTCCGCGGCCACGCTCAGCGCCAGTACCGCGCCAATGCACAGGCCGCCGACGGAAACGCTTTTGTACTGCTGTTTCAGTTCGCGCAGTTCGCGCATCACCTGATCATGCCAGTCGTGCCATGAAGTCACCGAATGTGCGGTATCGCCGACCATGTAGCCATAGCCCTTGAAATGGGGGACGCGCACGGTATAGCCGGCCTTGTGCAGGCGCTTGGCAAGTGCCTGCATTTCGGTGGGTACACCTTGCAGACCGTGGATCAGCAGGACGGCGTGTTCGCCGCCCGTCAGTTCGATTCTTTTCATGGGCGATGTGACTAAAACTACCTGTTTAAGTTCAAAAAGCTGCGCATTATACCAAAGTTGCCGTACCGGCGTTTTTGTCCTGTGCGGCGAGCATGCGGGGATTAATTGCGTCTCCCCTCAGGTATAATCTATACCGTTTTATTCTTAATCTATTCTTAAACAAAAGCCTTCAGGAATCTATGGACGAGCAACTGCGCCAGGCGGCGCTGCAATACCATCGCCAGCCCGAGCCGGGCAAAATTTCCGTCGCCCCCAGCAAGCCGATGCTGACCCAGCGTGACCTGGCGCTGGCCTATTCGCCCGGCGTGGCGGCAGCCTGCGAAGAAATCGTGCGCGATCCGAATGAGGCGCGCAACCTCACTGCGCGCGGCAACCTGGTGGCGGTGATCAGCAACGGTACCGCGGTGCTGGGGCTCGGCAATATCGGCCCGCTGGCGAGCAAGCCGGTGATGGAAGGCAAGGGCATGCTGTTCAAGAAATTCGCCGGCATCGACGTGTTTGACATCGAGATCGACGAACGCGACCCCGACAAGCTGGTGGATATCATTGCCGCACTCGAGCCGACCTTCGGGGGCATTAACCTGGAAGACATCAAGGCGCCGGAATGCTTCTACATCGAGCGCAAACTGCGCGAGCGCATGCAGATCCCGGTGTTCCACGACGACCAGCACGGCACTGCGATCATAGTCGGCGCGGCATTGCTGAACGGGCTTGAGGTGGTCGGCAAGGACATTGCGGAGATCAGGCTGGTCATCTCCGGCGCAGGCGCAGCAGCGCTGGCCTGCCTCGATATGCTGGTCAGCCTCGGTGTGCGCATGGAAAACATTATTGTCACCGACATCAAGGGCGTGGTGTATCGGGGGCGTACCGAAGAAATGGACGACAATAAGGCGCGCTATGCGGTGGACACCACTGCGCGCACCCTGGCTGAAGTCATTGCCGGTGCGGACGTGTTCCTCGGCCTGTCGGCGGGGGGCGTGCTGAAGCCGGACATGGTCGGGCAGATGGCGGACAAGCCGCTGATTTTTGCGCTGGCCAATCCTCATCCGGAAATCCTGCCCAGTCTTGCCAGGGAAGTGCGCCCGGATGCGATCCTGGCGACGGGGCGTTCCGATTACCCCAATCAGGTCAACAACGCGTTGTGCTTCCCTTACATTTTTCGCGGCGCGCTGGATGTCGGCGCGACCAGCATCAACGAAGAAATGAAGCGCGCGGCAGTGCATGCCATTGCCGGCCTGGCACAGGCGGAACAGTCGGACATGGTGGCTGCCGTGTATGGCGAGGAGACGCTGACTTTCGGTGCGGAATACCTGATTCCCAAGCCGTTCGACCCGCGGCTGATCACCCGCATTGCACCTGCGGTGGCACAAGCGGCGATGGATAGCGGTGTGGCAACCCGGCCCATCGCCGACATGGCGGCTTACCGCGAGCGGCTTTCCCATTTCCTTTACCAGTCCGGCATGCTGATGAAGCCGGTGTTCGACCTGGCAAAAAAAACGCCGAAACGGCTGGTGTATGCCGAGGGGGAGGACGAGCGCGTGCTGCATGCGGCGCAGGTGGTGGTGGACGAAGGGCTGGCCCGGCCTATCCTGATCGGCCGCCCTGCCGTGATCGAGCAGCGCATCCGGAAGCTCGGCCTGCGCATCCGCAGTGGCGAGCATTTCGAGCTGGTCAATCCGGAAAGCGATCCGCGCTATCGTGAATACTGGACCGAATACCATCGCCTGACGCAGCGCCACGGCGTGACGCCGGAATCCGCTAGGCGCGAAATGCGCCGCAGCACTACGCTGATCGGTGCCATGCTGGTGCACATGGGGGCGGCGGATGCCATGCTCTGCGGCACTTTCTCGCAGCCGCAGGAACACCTGCGTTATGTTGGCGAGGTCATCGGTTTGCGTCCGGATGCAGGCACCTTTGCCGCGATGAACTTGTTGCCGCTGTCCAACCGCACACTGTTTATCTGCGATACGCACATCAATCTCGATCCGAGTGCCGAGCAGCTCGCTGCAATGACCTTGCTGGCCGCCGAGGAGATCCGCCGTTTCGGCATTACGCCGAAGGTGGCGCTGTTGTCGCACTCCAATTTCGGCGGCTGCGAGGATGATTCCGCGCGCAAGATGAACCGGGCGCGCCAGCTGCTGGAGCAGCAGGCGCCGGAACTGGAAGTGGAAGGGGAGATGCATGGCGATGTGGCGTTGCTGGAAGCATTGCGTGCGCAGCTGTTCCCCGATTCGCGCCTGCAGGGCGAGGCCAACCTGCTGATCATGCCCAATCTGGATGCTGCCAATATCGCCTATAACCTGCTCAAGGTGGTTGCCAGCAACGGTATTACGATTGGCCCCATCCTGCTGGGGGCGGCCAGGTCGGTGCATATTCTCACCGCGACTGCCACCGTGCGTCGTATTGTCAACATGAGCGCCCTGGCAGCAGCGGGCGTGGAAACTCACTAGGGGAACAAGATGGCTGACAATCTGAACAAGCAGGAAGTCGATATGCTGCGCGAGGAGCTGGAGATACTGATGGGCGAACGGAACGGTTTGCTCAAGGTGGCGGGCGCCGCCGCCGTGCTGGTCGCCAACACCGATGTGCGCAGTCTGCCGATAGAGGCGGCAGAGGCGGCCGATGTGCTGTCGGAATGCGTGAATGCGCTGCCCGAGGAGACACTCAAGGATGCACTGGAGACGGTACATGCCGAATCCGACCCCAGGGATCTGTAAACCCGTCATGGCAGGCGCCGGATAAGCATGGAACACAAACTCGGGCTGGTTCTGACCGGCGGCGGTGCACGCGCCGCCTATCAGGTGGGGGTGTTAAAGGCCATCGCCGAGTTCATGCCGCGCTATGCGCATAACCCGTTTCCGGTGATCTGCGGCACTTCTGCCGGTGCCCTGAATGCCGCTACGCTGGCCGTGAATGCCAGGGACTTCCGCAAAGGCATCAAATATCTGGTCAACATGTGGAAGAGTTTCCAGGTCGAGGATGTTTACCGCACCGACGTAATCGGTGTGTTCGCCAATACTTTGCGCTGGCTCGCCGGATTGCTGCTGAGCGGCTTCGGCATTAATCGGCTGAAACGGGTGTCGTTGCTGGACAACACGCCATTGGCGGAATTCCTGGACGAAATTCTGCCGTGCGACAGAATCCAGGACAGCATCGATGCGGGGGTGTTGCATGCGCTGAGCATCACCGCTTCCGGATATGGCTCCGGCCAGTCGGTGACGTTCTATCAGGGCGTGCCGGGTATCCAGCCATGGGTGCGCGCGCGCCGCATAGGTGTCGCCACGCGCATCGAGAACAAGCACCTGCTGGCTTCCTCCGCCATCCCGTTCCTGTTTCCGGCAGTGCATATCAACCGCGAATATTTCGGCGACGGCTCAATGCGCCAGATCGCGCCGATCAGCTCTGCGCTGCATCTCGGCGCTACGCGCGTGCTGGTGATCAGCGTCGGGCCGAACGGAGATGAAGAGCTGGGGCGCAGCAAGATCGGTGATTACCCATCGCTGGCTCAAATCGCCGGCCATGCGCTGAACAGCATTTTTCTCGACACCATGGAGGTCGATCTGGAGCGCATCCGGCGCACCAACCATACCCTGGGCATGATGCCGGAAGAGGCGCGGAAAAAGCTCGGGTTGCACCATATCGATGTGATGATCATCTCGCCCAGCCAGTCGATCGAGAAAATCGCCGAACGCCATACCCGCTACCTGCCGTGGACGATCCGTTTACTGTTGCGCCTGGCCGGTGTGATGCATGGCAGCGGTGCCAACCTGGTGGCTTACCTGTTGTCCGAAAAACGATTCTGCCGTGCCCTGATCGACATGGGTTACCGGGATGCGCTGGCGCGCAAGGAAGAAATCATGGCATTTCTCGAAGCGCCCGCTGTGGATGGCGCCGAGCCGGTGTGATGAAAACATTGCCCGCGCGAGATTCGGCGGCACCCGCTCCCAGGCACATGACCTTTGCCGTATTGCGCTTGCTGGCGGACGGCGATTTCCATTCCGGCGAAGGGCTGGCCAGGCAACTCGGCGTATCGCGCGCCAGTGTGAACAACGCCTTGCGCGGCATCGATGCCTATGGTTTGACATTGCACAGTGTGCGCGGACGTGGCTACCGGCTGGTGAATTCGCCGCAGTGGCTGGATGCCAAGCTGGTTGCCGGGCATCTGGGCAAGCAGGCCGGGGAATTCAGGCTCGAAATTATCGACAGCGCAACCTCCAGCAATACCTTGTTGCTGCAGCGCGCGCGGCAGGAGGCCGAACCCAGCGGCAGTGTGCTGGCAGTGGAATGGCAAAGCGGCGGCCGCGGCCGGCTGGGGCGGCCATGGCATGCGGGGTTGGGCAATGCGCTGACGTTTTCTTTGCTGTGGCGGTTCGAGTGCTGTTTGTCCGGACTGTCCGGGCTCAGTCTTGCCGTTGGCGTAGCGCTGGTACGTGCTTTAGACCAGCTGGGCATCAAGGGTGCACAATTGAAGTGGCCGAACGACGTAGTCACCCGCCAGGGCAAGCTGGCCGGTATCCTGCTGGAAGCGCAGGGTGACATGCTGGGGCCGAGCGCGGTAGTGATCGGTATCGGCATCAACCTGAGCCTGCCGCCGGCGGTGGCAGGCCAGATTGACCAGCCGGTCAGCAGCCTGGCCGAGATGAGCGATGTGCCGCCGGATCGCAATCGGCTGCTTGCGATATTATTGCGTGAACTGGGCGGCGTGCTGCACGGTTTCGCCACCACCGGTTTTGCCGCGTTGCGTGCGGAGTGGGAAGCACATCATCGTTTGCAGAACCAGCCGGCGCACCTGTCGCTGCCCGATGGCAAAACGATAGCGGGTATCGTGCGCGGCGTAACCGACGGGGGCGCGTTGCGACTGGAGACACCACAAGGTATGCAGACATTCGATGCAGGAGAAGTCAGTTTGCGTCCGGGAGCGGTTCATGCTGCTGATTGATGCCGGCAACAGCCGGATCAAATGGGCGCTTGCCGAAGGTGCGGCGTGGCTGCGGCAGGGGGCACTGGATAGCGCAGATGCAACATCCCTGCGGCAGCAGTTTGCTGCATTGCCGGTGCCGGATAGAATTCTGGTATCGAATGTGGCGGGTGCGGCCGTGGCAGGCCAGATACGTGCTGCCTGTGCGGAGTGGGGCCAGCCTGTCGAATTCATTGCGGCGCAGGCGCAGCAGTGCGGGGTGCGCAACGCCTACGACCGGCCTGCACAGCTTGGTTGCGACCGCTGGGCAGCGCTGATTGCAGCATGGCGGCAAAGGCATGCCGCGTGCCTGGTCGTACATTGCGGTACGGCAACGACGGTGGATGCGCTGTCGGCCAGCGGAGAGTTTCTGGGAGGGCTGATTTTGCCGGGCATTATGCTGATGCAGCAGAGTCTGCTCGTGGCGACTGCCGGACTGGCGGCAACGGATGGTGTGTGGCGGGAGTTTCCGCGCAATACTGCCGATGCGATGGCGAGCGGTGCAATTGCGGCCACCTGCGGCGCTATCCGCCAGCAATATGGATTGCTGGGCACGCCAGATGCATCCTGCCTGCTCAGCGGCGGTGCAGCGGATCTGATACAGCCGCATCTCGAGTTGCCGCTGGTGCGGGTGGATAATCTGGTGTTGCGCGGCTTGCAGATAATTGGAAGCGGATCGGATAAATGATGAGAGTGTTGTTCTGGCTGGTGCTGTTAACGAACTTGCTGTTCTTCGCTTACATGCAATGGGGCAGCGCGCTGTTGCGTGGCGATGCCGACCTGCAGGCGCAGCCGCCACTCAGGCCGGAGCAGATCAGGTTGCTGCCCGCCGCAGCGGCGCCCGTGCAGCCTGCGACCGCGGTGCCTCCGGCAGCGCCAATGCCGCCATCCACTCCTGCGGCTGCACCAGTCGTACCCGCTCCGGCCGCCTGCATGGAGTGGGGCGAGTTTGCCGGGGACGATCTCGCGCGGGCGACGGCTGCGCTTGCGGCCATGAAACTGGGCGACCAGCTCACGCAACACGAGGTCGAGCAGAACATCGGCTACTGGGTATACATGCCGCCGCGGCGCAACCGTGCCAGTGCGGAAAGAAAGGTGGCACAACTCAAGGCACTGGGCGTGACGGACTACTTTATCGTGCAGGATGCGGGCAAGTGGCTGAATGCGGTTTCGCTGGGGGTATTCAGGACCGCGGATGCCGCGCAGAAATATCTTGAAGGGCTGCAGGAGAAAGGCGTGCGGAGTGCCGTGGTGGGCGAGCGCCAGAGCAAGCTCAAGTTCACGGTGTTCGCATTCCGGAACCCGGATGCGGCCATAACCGCCAAGGTGGTTGCGCTGCAGAAGGATTTCCCCGGCAGCGAACTGAAGGCCGCGGCCTGCCACTGATCCGCTCCGAGATTGACAAGCAGGTGTCAAATCCGGAAAATGCCGCCCTCTTCATGGTGAATGCTCAGCCAGCCATTATCGGCACGCGAGAATACAGCCAGGTTTCCGGTGATATAGCTCAGTTGGTTAGAGCACAGCACTCATAACGCTGGGGTCGGTGGTTCAAATCCACCTATCACCACCAAATGCAGCAATGGAAAAAGCCCCGACTAGCGGGGCTTTTTCTGTTTCCGGGCCGGCGCACATTCCGCCAGTTGTTCATGATGCCTGGTGGTCTTTCTCCACGCTGAGCGCGCCGCTGCCATGTACCACGACATAGAGCAGGCCACCCATCATGGAAATATTTTTCATGAAATGGATCATCTGGTTTTGCGCCTGGTCGGGGGCAACCGCCCAGAAATTGTGGAAGACCAGCGCGGTCAGTGCGGTGAAAACAAACAATGCCGCTGCGGCCCAGCGTGCCTTCCAGCCAATCACCAGCAGGATGCCGCCGCCGAGTTCGACAATGATTGCGCCGATCGCGGCCAGTTGCGGCAACGGCAGGCCCTTGCTGGCAATGTACCCTGCCGTTCCCTCGAATCCGGTGACCTTGCCAAATCCGGCGAACAGGAAAATCAGGGCAATCAGGATGCGACCGAGCAGCGGACCGAAGCGATTTATGGTGTTCATTTGGTTCTCCTTAAAAATTAAATAGATGGTTAGTGCCATTCATCCGGCCACCTGGTATTCATGCCGCGGCATCTGCCAGATGCCCCTCGCGGAAATCACTGATGGCCTGATAAATTTCTTCCTTGGTGTTCATGACGAACGGTCCGTATTGCACGATCGGTTCGCGTAGCGGCTTGCCGGCGACCAGGATGAGCCGTGCCGGATCGGCTGCGTCAAGCCGTATGCCGTCTGCATCCGGGGCGTTGCCGAGAATCGCCATGCGCCCTGCACTGATGATCCGGCCGCCAATCTGCACCTTGCCGCGGTACACATAGACAAATGCATTGTGCGTGGCGGGTAACGGGGTCGAAAACTGGCCGCCTGTCGGCAGATGGATATCCAGGTAAACCGGTTCGGTAGCATCGCGTACTACGGCGCCGCTGACGCCGTTGCTGCTGCCGGCAATTACGCGCACGGAGACGCCCTCCGGCGTGGCATACGCCGGAATCTTGGCAGCCGGAATGTCGCGGTACCATGGCGTAATCATCTTATGCTGTGCGGGCAGGTTCAGCCATAGCTGGAAGCCTTCCATGACGCCGCTTTCCTGCTCGGGGAGCTCGGAATGAATCACCCCGCGCCCTGCGGTCATCCATTGCACGCCGCCACTCTGCAGCAATCCTTCGTGGCCGGCGCTGTCGCGGTGCCGCATACGTCCGGCCAGCATATAGGTGACCGTCTCGAAGCCGCGATGCGGGTGGTCGGGGAAGCCGGCAATATAGTCATCCGGGTCGTCGCTGGAAAAAACGTCCAGCATCAGGAAGGGGTCAAGCCGTTGCTGCAAATCCTGCGTCAGCACGCGGGTAAGCCTGACCCCGGCGCCATCGCTGGTGGCCACGCCGGCAACCAGCTGTTCGACGGTTCGCGGCTGGTTGACTGCATCAAGTCTGGTTATGGTGTTCATGGCTGCCTCCTTGGATAATGGTCAGGCAATCGCGCTATCGATTTCGCGCCGGGCCTCGCGTATGGCCTGTTCCGCGGCATCCGGGCCGAGTGCAAGCCCTTCGGCAAAGAACATCTGCACGTCATTCATGCCGAGAAAGCCCAGCACGGTGCTGAGGTATTGGGGAATAGTGTCGCTGGACTGGTTTTTATGCAACCCGCCGCGGGTCAGCGCGACATACACCTTTTTTCCGGTCAGCAAACCTTCCGGGCCTTTTTCGCTGTATCTGAAGGTAATGCCGGCCTTGGCAATGGCGTCGATCCAGCTTTTCAGTAATGCGGGAACGCCAAAGTTGTACATGGGGACGCCCAGCACAACGATATTTGCGCCCTGGATTTCGGCAATCAGCGCATCGTCCAGGGCGACGCGGGCAGCCTGTTCCGGAGAGCGCTGTTCCGCCGGGGTAAACAGCGCCTGTAGCGCAGCCTCATCCAGCAGCGGGTGGGGGTTGAGCGCGAGATCGCGTACGGCAATTTCTGCATCGGGGTGCGTGGCCTGCAGTCTGGCCACGATATCTGCGGCTAATTGCCTGGACTGCGATCCGGTGGTGCGGGCGGATGAGTTGACCTGCAGGATTTTCATGATATTTGCCTCGTGTTGGTTGGGGTGAGTGCATGGTATGCGTGCCACTTGTATAGATAAAGTGGCTTTCGTGGTATAAACTGTTCCACAAATGGAACAAATAGATATTTCCTCGGACGACTTGCTGCTGTTCACTGCCATAGCCGAGCAGGGAAGTCTGGTGCGTGCCGCGGGGCATCTCGACATGCCGAAAGCCACGGTGTCCCGCCGACTGGGCAATCTGGAAGCGCAGCTGGGGCAGAAACTGCTGGTGCGGACTACCCGGAGGCTGATGCTGACCGAGTTTGGCCTCGCGTTTCTCGATCATTGCCAGCGCGTGGCAGAGGAAGTGGCGGCGACCAAGGATTTTGTACGCAGCCAGGAAGCGCAGCCACGCGGACATTTGCGTGTTTCCATGCCCAGCGATTATGACCCGCCCCGGCTGTCGAGGGCCGTCGCGACTTTCATTCAGCAATATCCGGAAATCCAGCTCGACCTGGACTTGAGTTCTCGGCGTGTGGACCTGATCGGAGAGCGCTTTGATCTGGCGATACGCATGGGCACGCTGGAAAGCGACGCAACGCTGGTCGCCCGCAAAATTGACGAGCAGCAGTTCGGCCTGTATGCGAGTCCGATTTATTTTGCCTTGCGTCCGGTTCCCGAAACGCCTGACGACTTGATGCGACACGAAGCAATTCGGTTGCGCGCGGCACGGGGTGCACCGGTGCCGTGGAAGCTGATCAAGGGGAAGGCGACATGGGAGCAGGTACCGCCCGGCAGGCTCACCCTGAATTCGCTTGGCGTGATCCAGCAATTGCTGCTGGATGGCGCGGGGATAGGCGCGCTGCCCGATCGCTTTGCGGCAGAAGATGTATTGCAGAAACGGCTGATCCGGGTGTTGCCGGAATGGTGTTTGCCTTCGGTGCCGGCCTGGGCGGTGATGCCGACACGCCGCTACCTGCCAACCAAGACGCGGGCATTTCTTGCCCATCTGGAAAACTTTCTGGAGAAGGCGTAGGTGCAGCTTGGCGCGCGCAGGGGAAGCGTGGCACCATGCACGCCATGAATGCAACGCCAGTTTCCATGCCTGAGCAGCAGGTCGCCGCACTGCTCGCCGGCGGGCAGATACATCAGGCATTGACGGCTGCGGCAGAAGGGCTGGCGCAGCAGCCGGATAACGCCGAGCTGTGCAACCTGGCCGGTATTTGTGCCGCCCTGCTCGGGTACGGCATGCAGGCTGAACAATTATGGCAGCAGGCGATTGCGCTGGTGCCGCATGCCCAGGCGCATTTCAATCTCGGCCTGCTGTATGCCAACGCAAACCGGCTCGACGAGGCGGAGCGGCATTATCGTTGCGCCATCGAACTGGAGCCCGGCAATGCGCCGGCGCACTACAACCTGGCCATCCTGCTTGCTTCACGGCAGTGCGATGAAGAGGCGGCAAACTGCTATCGCCAGGCGATCCAGGCGGATCCTGCAAACGCGGCAGCCCATGCCAACCTTGGCGTGCTGCTCGCCGGACGCCAGCAGGTAGAAGCGGCCGAACAATATTACCGCCAGGCACTTGTCCTGGATCCGGAACATGCGGCAGCGCACCTCGGCCTTGGTGTGCTGCTGGCGCAGCGCAACCAGCTTGCCGAGGCCGAGCAGCATTACCGGCAGGCGATTGCGCTGCATCCGCAAAGTGCCGAAGCGCACACCAACCTGGGATTGTTGCTGGAAAAATTGCAGCAGTCCGAAGCGGCCGAGCAATGTCATCGCACAGCGCTGTCATGCAATGCCGGGCATGCCGAAATACATTCCAACCTGGCCAATCTGCTGGCTGCGCAGCGACGTGAGGAAGAAGCCGAACAGCATTACCGGCGGGCGCTCGAACTCAAGCCTGACGATGCCATCATCTGCTCGAATTCCGGTGCCTTGCTGGCGACGCTCAAACGCGACGAGCAGGCCGAGCAGTTGTTCCGGCAGGCGATTGCGCTCAGCCCCGGCTATGCGCTTGCCCATCTCAACCTGGCGCAACTGCTGCTGTCCCAGGGGCGTTACCGCGAAGGCTGGGTACATTATGAGGCGCGGTATGCCGCTGCGCTGCCGGACCAGGTGCCGTTTCCCTCGCACTTGTCCTGTCCGCAATGGCGTGGCGAGTCGCTGGCCGGCAAATCGCTGCTGGTGTGGACGGAGCAGGGGCTGGGCGATGAAATCCAGTTCTGCCGCTTTCTGCCGCAATTGCGCAGCCAGTGCGCTCGTATCACTCTGGTGTGTAAGATGCCGCTGGTGCCGTTGCTGGAAACCCTGGCCGGTGTGGACGAGGTGCTTGCCTATGAGGCAGGTGCCGATCCGGGGACGCACGATTACTGGACCCCGCCGCTGAGTTTGCCGCTGCATTGCGCGACCACGCTGGAAAACATTCCCGACCAATTGCCGTATCTGCATGCGCTGCCCGAACGCATCGAACGCTGGGCGCCGCGGTTGCCGCAAAGCGGCTTTCGAGTCGGACTGGTGTGGCAGGGGAACATCCGGCACAGCAATGACAGCGAGCGTTCGCTGCCCGGACTGGAGACGCTGGCACCGCTGTGGTCCATACCGGGGCTGAGCCTGGTCGGCCTGCAGAAGGATGCGCGCGGAACAGCTGCCTCGGCAGACCTGCCGCTGCTGGAATTGGGCGAGGAACTGGCTGACCTTGCCGACACGGCTGCCGTCGTCGCGCAACTCGACCTGCTGATCAGCGTGGATAGCGCAGTGGCACACCTCGCAGGCGCGCTCGGCAAACCGTGCTGGCTGCTGCTGCCGGCGCACAAAACCGATTGGCGCTGGCTGAATGCGCGCGGCGATACGCCGTGGTACCCCGGCGTAATGCGCCTGTTCCGCCAGCAGCAGCGCGGTGATTGGACGCCGCTGATCGAGCAGGTCAGGCAGGCGCTGTTGCGCGAAATGGCTGGCTGATTACTGCCGATATTGCCCGCCGAACTGCTGTAGCAGCCTGAGCATGGCCGCGGCCTTGTCCAGCGTTTCCTGGTATTCCTCGGCCATCACCGAATCCGCCACGATGCCGCCGCCGGCCCAGAAGCGAATCTCATTGCCGGCATAGACCACGGTGCGAATGGCGATGTTGGTGTCCATGCTGCCATCGAAACCGAGATAGCCGATGCTGCCGCAATATACGCCGCGGCGGTTGGGCTCAAGCTGCTCGATGATTTCCATGGCGCGCTGCTTGGGCGCCCCGGTCACCGAACCGCCGGGAAAACAGTTGCGCAGCAGTGCCAGCGCGTCCTGTTGCGGTGCCAGCTGACCGCGCACGGTGCTGACCAGGTGGTGCACGTTGGCATAGCTCTCGACTGCGAACAGTTCGGGTACATGCACCGAACCGGGCACACAGCTCCTGCCCAGATCGTTGCGCAGCAAGTCCACGATCATCAGGTTTTCCGCACGGTCCTTGGGGTGGCTGCGCAAATCCTCGGCGAGACGTGCATCTGCAAGCGGGTCGGCAAGGCGTGGGCGCGTGCCCTTGATCGGCCTGGTTTCCACCATGCCCGCGCGCACCTGCAGGAAGCGTTCCGGCGATGCGCACAATATTTGCGCCTGCGGCAGGTTGAGGAATGCGGAATAGGGGGCGGGACTCAGGCGGCGCAATGCCAGATAGGCCGTCAGTGCATCCCCGTCGGCCTCTGCCGCATAGCGTTGCGCCAGGTTGACCTGATAGCAGTCGCCCTCGTGCAGGTAACGTTGTACCGCGGCAAATGCTTCCTGGTAGGCGTCGCGGCTCAGGTTCGAGCGGATATCCCCATGCACGGCAAGCGCGTTGTGCGCCGGGTGCGCGCCATGTTGCAGCCGGGCCAGGATGTGCGGTAACGCCTGCGCTGTTTCCTGCGACCGCTGCTGCGAAACCAGTTGCGCGGTTCGTTGCTGATGATCGATTACGACCGCCCAGTCGTAGATGCCAACTGCCATTTCGGGCAGCTGCTCGGCATCATGTGCCGATTGCGGCAGCATGGTCAGGCGCCGTGCCAGGTCATAGCCCCAGTACCCGGCGGCACCTCCGGCAAAGGGAAGGTCATCGGGCAGCCTGGCTGAGGTTTCTCCCAGTTGCCTGCGCAACAGCGCAAAGGGGTCGTCTGCCGAGCGCTGTTCGCCGGTGTTGTCGGCAATCACCGTTCCGGTGCCGCGCGTGACCAGCGTTGCGACCGGCTGGGCGCACAGGATGTCGTAGCGCCCCCGCTCCGCGCTATCCAGCCAGATGGCCCACGGTAAATCGGCGATGGCCATGAAGTAGTCCGCTGCATCGCCGGGATAAGGAAGTGCTGCGCTATAGAGCATGGGTGTAAAATTCAGGTACTTTCGGGAAATTCGCCATGACCACTATTGTTGTAGCAAGAAAAAACGGCCAAGCCGTCATCGCCGCCGACACGCTGACCACTTTCGGCAACACGCGCCTGGCCGCCGCACAGGATGCTTCGCACGACAAGATCCTGCAATTCGCCGGGAGCTACATCGGCGTTTGCGGCAGTGCGGCGCACCATCTGGTGCTGGCCAGCCTGCTGGAAAAACGGCCGGAGACGCAGCTTAACAGCAAGGCCGAAATTTTTGAAACCTTCCGCAAACTGCACCCGCTGCTGAAAGAGGAGTGCTTCCTGAATCCCAAGGAGGATGAGGAAGACCCGTACGAATCGAGCCAGATTACCGCACTGATCGCCAATGCCAGCGGTATCTACGGTATCTACTCGATGCGCGAGGTATTCGAATATACGCAGTTCTGGGCCATTGGCTCGGGACACGAATTTGCGCTGGGCGCGATGCAGCATGCCTACTCGCGCTATGAGCGGGCGGAAGACATTGCCCGTGCCGGTATCGAGGCCGGCATTGCCCTGGACAAGAACAGCGCAGCACCGGTTACGCTATACACGGTGGCCCTGTAATTCTTCCAGCAGCATGCGCACCGGTGCCGGAATCGCCGCGTTCAGCGCGTCCGCCAGTTCCATCCATAGCCGTCCGGGCTGCGCTGCCAGCTGGGGCTTGCGTTCGACGTTCAGCAGCAGCGGACTGATGTGCAGCCGGAAATGGCTGAAGGTATGGGCGAAGGCGGGCAGGGGCAGTGTGTCACGCAGCGCGAAGTGCTGTTGGCAATAGGCAAGCGCACTGCTTGCATCATCGAACTGTGGCGGGCACCACAATCCGCCCCAGATACCGCTGGCGGCGCGCTTTTCCAGCAGGATGTCGTTGCCGTGGCGCAGCAGCACGAAGGTGCTGTGTTTCTCCGGCAGGCTTTTCTTCGGCCGCGGCGTGGGCAGTTCGGCCGTGCGCTCGCTGTCGAGCGCGACGCAATCATCCTGCACCGGACAAGCCGCGCATTTTGGCCTGCTGCGTGAGCAGACCGTTGCGCCCAGATCCATCAGGCCCTGGATGTAGGTGGCAACCTCATGTGGCGGCAGCAATGCCTCGGCCTGTTGCCACAGCTGTGTTTCCACCCTCCTGTCCCCGGTCCACCCTGCGATGCCGCGATGGCGCGCCAGTACGCGTTTGACGTTGCCGTCCAGGATGGCGCGCCGTTCGTGCCTGGCCAGCGCGCAGATGGCGGCGGCAGTGGAGCGGCCGATGCCCGGCAGCGCGACGATCTGTTCGAATTCGAGCGGGAATTCGCCGCCATGCTTTTTCATGATGAGTTGCGCGGCACGGTGCAGGTTGCGGCCACGCGCGTAGTAACCGAGGCCGCTCCAGTGCGCGAGCACTTCATCCTCGCTGGCCGCCGCCAGGGCCGCGATGGTGGGGAAGCTTGCGATGAAACGCTGGTAATAGGGAATGACGGTGGCGACCTGGGTCTGTTGCAACATGATTTCGGACAGCCACACGTGGTAGGCATCCGCCCCCTGCCACGGCAGATCATGGCGGCCGTGTAGGCGCTGCCACTCGATGACGCGTTGTGCAAACGGCTTCAACTGCGTTATCTGAACAGGCCTTTGAGGCCGCCCTTGAGCTGCTCTTCGAGCTTGCTTTTGACTTTCTGCTTGGCCGCCTCGCCTACCATCGCACCAAAATCCAGAGTGTATTTGAGGCTGTTGAACGGGCCGCTCAGGCGTACCGGTACGGTGAGGCCGGAGAGGTTGCTCTGGCCGCCCTGCCCCTGCAGCGAGCCGACCAGCGTGGCTTTGGTGACGTAGTTGAGGCTGTCGTGACCAAGGTCGATATCGCCGTTGCCGGTCACCCGCAGCAGCGGCGATTTGAGCGACAGGTCATCGTTGTGCGCGACGCCGTTGTTTATCCTGAAGCTGGCTTTCAGTTCGCTGAAATCGGTTTTCTCGTCCTTGTTGACGGCTTGCGTCTGTGCCGAGCCGCCGCCCTTGCCGAGCATGGCCTGTGCGTCGCGCAATTTCTTGGCGATGTTGATGCCCTTGATCGCGCCATCGGCCAGGTCCAGGCTCATGCTGCCGTTGAGCGCTTTCTTCAGCGCGCTGACGGTGTTGCCCTGGGTGGTGACATTCACGGCTACATTGCCCTTGCCTTCCAGCATGTCGAAACTGGCTGCATCCTTGAGCAGTGGTGCAACGCTGATGCCGGTGAGTGACTGTTTGACGGCGAACCCCGGTGTGGGTTGCGCGGCATTTATACTGACGCTGCCATTGATGCCGCCACCGTACAGTTTGGCCGACAGCGGGTTGACATTGACCACGCCATTGCGGGCCTTGATGTTGATGCTGATGTTGCTGGACTTCACGTTCGATACCTTGAGCGCGCCGATGTGCAGCTTGCCTTCGAGGTTGAGCTTCTTCAGCGCGGACAGGTCGAACGGTTTTTCGGGAGCGCCGGCGCTGCTGCCGCTGCCTGTGGCTGGCGCACCTTGCGTTTTGCCGGACGGCGGGAAATACAGGTCTGCGTCGAACTGGTCGACGTCGGCATCGAAACGGATGAACGGGTCGGCAAAGTCGTTCACAGCCACCATGGCCTTGACCTTGCTTTGCAGCAGGCCGCCGGCAAGGCTGGCCGAGAAGCTCTGTTTGCCGCCGTCATAGGCGAAGCTGCCCTTCATCTCGCTGCTGACATGCTTGCCTGGCAGTGCATCACCGGTGGCATCCAGCGACAGGCTCAGTGCCTTGCTGCCGAAGGCCCTCGCGGTACCCGCGATGGCGGGTACCGCGAGGGTGGCAGAGATGTCGTTGGCGCCTTTCAGCCTGGCGGACAGCTGCAGTTTCTCGCCGCTGAACTTGTCGCCGGTTGCCTCGATACGTGGCGAATCGAGCTTGAGTTCGAAATTGTCGCCGTCCTTGCTGCCGCTGACGGCAACTATCAGCTTGCGTGTGTTGAAGCTGTGCTGTGCGAGGTCGGCACCGGCATCACCGGTGGCCTGCAAGGCCAGGTTGCTGATGCCGGCTGCATTGCCCTTGGCTTGCAGGTCCAGCCCTTCCAGCTGATATGCGTTCTTGTCGAGGTCTATGCTCAGGCTGGTTCTGGCCTGCAGTGCCAGGCTCAGCTTGGGCTGGTTGGCCTGTACCTGTGCGGAAAACTCGACCGGGCTTTTCACGCCGTTGGCAATACGCCCGGTCTTGAGGTTGAGGTTCGTCAGTGCATATTGTGTACCGGAAGTTTCGTCGCGATAGCTCAGTTCGGTGTGGTCGACACTGATCGAGGCGATGTCGAGCTTTACCTGCGGTGCGGAGCCGGTTGCCTGTTTGCCTGCAGGTGCCTTGCTGTCGCCCGCGGCCGGTTCATTCCCCAGCAGGTCATCGATGTTGGTTTTGCCGTTCTTGTATTTGATCAGGTGCACCTGCACGCCGCTCAGTGCAATCTCGTTAACCACCACCTGCTTGTGCAGCAGCGGCAACAGAGCCAGCGAGACACGCGCGTTATCGATTGCGGCGAATTGCTGCGTACTCTTGAACTCGGATAGCGACAACTTATCGACCTTTGCGCCGAGGCTGGGGAAGAAGGTGAGGGAGATGTCGCCGTCCAGCTTGAGCTCGCGCTGCTTGCTGTCCTTCACCGCCTTGATGATCTGTGCCTTGTAATCGTTGGGATTGAAGGTTGCTGCAATGTAGGCGGCACCGCCCACTGCGATTACTGCCGCGCCGCCGACGCCCAGTAAACCGTACTTGAGGTATTTGTTCATGATCGCCCCCGATTCAAAACTGTAGTGTGATTATAAACGAAGCGTGTTCCGCGCTTCGTTTATCAGTCATGCGGGATGGGCCAGAGTTTCGGTCAGCGGTTCCGGCAGGGCGACCTTGTTGCCGCTGCTGAACTGGTAGTCGTGGAAAACGTGTTCGGCGGACAGTACCTGATAGCTGCCATCGGGCAGTTTGTGCGTGGTGTCCTTGAGGCGGTAGGTGTAATGGCCGCAAGTCCAGCACTTGAAGTTGCGCATGTGGGTGCACAGGCAGGTCTTGTCCATTACCGAGATCTTCTTGGCTTCCGGATGCCGGGCCACTTCGCGGTTATAGGCGTCGATGTAGGCGCAATTGCCGTTGGCATCGAGGATGTAGCCATAGGATTCACAGCCGGGACGGATACCCGAGCCGATGGCCGGGCTGTTCTTCAGCATGCGCATCGGATAGCCGGTCGGCGAAATGGTATTGACCTCGATATTGTCTTCGCTGGTCTTGAAGTATTCCTGCTGTACATCTCGCGGCAGTCCGCATTCCTTGGATACGGTGAAGCGTGTCGCCACCTGCACCGCGGCTGCGCCCATCTCCAGGTAGGAGGTGGCATCGCTGCCGGTAAAAATGCCGCCGGCCGGGATTACCGGGATGTCGAGCTGTTCGGTGCGCAGGTATTCCATGACTTCCCGCACGATGGTGCGCAGGTCGTACTGCGCCCAGTCCATGCCGAATCCGAGATGGCCGCCGGCGAGCGGGCCTTCCACGACGACATAGTCGGGCAGGCGGCTGGTGCGGGCGTTCTTGCGCAGGAACAGCTGCAGCGCGCGCAGCGAAGAAACGATGATGCCGAGCTTGGCGTCGCGGAAGCGCGGATGGTCTTCTATCATCGCGAACGAACCGAGGTGCAGGCCGGCTGCCAGTGTGATGCCGTCGATGCCGGCATCCAGCGCGGAGCGCAACCGTACCGTCAGCGTTTCGCGCGGCGCGTTCATGGTGAGTTTTTCCATGCAGTTGATGAAGATCATGCCATTACCGCGCTTGGCCTCCATGGTCTTGCCAACATGCATGCGCGTGGCTTCGGCCACCTGGCCCAGGTCAAACTTGACTGAGGACTTGTCGGAATTGTCAATGTTGTACTTGTACTGCTGCAGCTTTTCCTTGACGAAGTCGGTGTCATAGCGACGGTCGGTCACGGTCGGCAGCATGGCGTCCGAAATGTGGCCAATGCCACCCAGGCGCGCAGCTTCCAGCGCCAGTTCGGCGGTGGAAATATCCACGCCCATCCCACCGATCATGATGGGAACCAGTTCCTGCTTGCCGAAGCGCAGGCGGAAATCGTCTACTTTTTTAGTCATGATGCGCCCCTCGTATGGGGGTCTCCTCCGTGCGGTTGCCTGTGCGATGGCAACGCGCTATACAATTATGGGACACTATATTACCTTGGAATAGCGTGCATGTTCCTGTTTTGTGCGCAGATACTTGTCGAAAACCATGCAGATATTGCGGATTAGCATGCGCCCCTTGGGCGTAACGCTGATCCATTGCGGCGAGACCTGCAGCAGTCCTTCACGCTCGTATTCGCGCAATTCGGCAAGTTCCGGGGCGAAATACCGGTCGAAGTCGATCAGGTAGGCGATGTTGAAGGATTCCTTGGAAATTTCGAAGTGGCACATCAGTGCCTGGATGATGGCTCGGCGCACCAGGTCATCCGCATTCAGTTCCAGTCCGCGCATGATCGGCAACTCGTTGCGGTCGAGCGCATCGTAGTAATTCTCCAGATCGCGGTAGTTCTGGCTGTAGGTCGGGCCGATCTTGCCGATGGCGCTTACGCCCAGTGCCACGAGGTCGCAGTCGGCATGCGTGGAATACCCCTGGAAATTGCGGTGCAAACGGCCCTGGCGCTGCGCTATCGCCAGTTCGTCATCGGGTTTGGCAAAATGGTCCATGCCGATATAGACGTAGCCTGCTTCGGTCAGCGTATTGGTCGCCAGCTTCAGGATGTCGAGCTTGGTCTGCGCCGAGGGCAGGTCTGCCTCGTTGATGCGGCGTTGCGGCTTGAAAATGGTCGGCAGGTGCGCGTAGTTGTAGATCGACAGGCGATCCGGGTCGGCAGCGATCACTTTCTGCAATGTGGCCCGGATGCCATCCAGCGTTTGTTTCGGCAGGCCGTAGATCAGGTCGATACTCACCGATTTGAAGCCGTTGGCGCGGGCCGCATGGATTACCCGCAGCGTCTCTTCTTCGCTCTGGATGCGGTTAACCGCTTTTTGCACTTCCGGGTCGAAATCCTGTACGCCGATGCTGATGCGGTTGAAACCCAGTTCGCCGAGCAGGGCGATGGTCTCGTCGGTCACCTTGCGCGGGTCGATCTCGATCGAGTATTCGCCGTTGTCCACCAGCCTGAAGTGTTTGCGGGTGGCGGCCATCAGTTCGCGCATCTGGTCGTCGCTGAGGAAAGTCGGGGTGCCGCCGCCCCAGTGCAGTTGTTCCACGCGCTGGCCTTCGCCGAGCAGCGCGGCCTGCATCTCCAGTTCCTTGATCAGGTAGTGCACATATTGCCCGGATTTGCTGCGATCCTTGGTGATTACCTTGTTGCAGCCACAGTAAAAGCACAGCGTGCTGCAGAACGGGATATGGAAATACAGCGACAGCGGCCGGCTGATGCCGCCGATTTCGCGCTTGGCGATCCAGTTCCGGTAAGACTCGGCATTGAAGGCTTCGACAAAGCGGTCCGCGGTCGGATACGAGGTATAGCGCGGACCATTCCGATCCAGCCTGCGGATCAGGTCCAGGTCAACTTCCAGTTCTGAAGCGGCTGCTGTAATTGTGGTCATGGCTGTGCTGTCGCGTGGTTGATGTGATGGCCAAGTATGCAGGCAAACCGGATGGCGGCGTTTGATATATGTCAAAAACCGTGACATATTTTGCTTTCATCATTCCTGATTGCCGGGTTTATTCGTGTCCAAAGCCTTTACGCTGCCACAACTCCGGGTTGCCTGTTCCGGCTGCAGCCTGCGCGAACTGTGCCTGCCTGTTGACCTTACCGACGAGGAAATGCGGCGGCTGGAGAGGCTGGTCAGCGAAAAGCATGCCTATCGCCGCGGCGATTACCTGTACCGCAGCGGCGCCCGGTTCGATTCGCTGTACGCGATACGCACCGGTTTCTTCAAGACCCAGGTGCTGCACGAGGACGGGCGCGAACAGGTGACCGGCTTCCAGATGGCGGGCGAGATCATCGGCATGGATGCGATCAGCAACGACATGCACACCTGCGATGCGGTGGCGCTGGAGGATAGTGAGGTGTGCGAACTGCCGTTCAACCGGCTGGAGGCGCTGAGCCGCGAACTGCCTGCGCTGCAGCGCCACCTGCACAAGATCATGAGCCGCGAGATCGTGCGCGAGCATGGCATCATGCTGCTGCTCGGTTCGATGCGTGCCGAGGAGCGGCTGGCCGCGTTCCTGCTCAACCTGTCGCAACGTTTTGCCGCGCGCGGTTATTCTGCGACCGTGTTCCAGTTGCGCATGACGCGCCAGGAAATCGGCAACTACCTCGGCCTCAAACTGGAAACGGTAAGCCGTACCCTGTCGCACTTCCAGGAAGTCGGCCTGATCAGCGTGCGCAACAAGGCGGTGGAGATTCTCGACATGAAGGGGCTGCAGTCATTTTTTGGCGTTGCCGCCGGGCCGTTGTAGGCATCGCGACGGGCGGGCCCGGATGGAGCGGGTGAAGGGAATCGAACCCTCGTCGTAAGCTTGGGAAGCTTCTGCTCTACCATTGAGCTACACCCGCATGTAAAATGCGGGCGCTATCTTATCATGAGCGGTACCGGAAAGTGATTTCAGTCTCCATCAATGGCGCAGCGCGCAACTTCCCCCAGGCAGTCAGTGTGGCCGAACTGGTCCAGGACATGGGGCTGGGCGGCAAACGCATTGCGCTCGAGCGCAACGGCGAGATCGTGCCGCGCGGCCAATTTGCGCAACAGATGCTGGCCGACGGCGACAAGCTGGAGATTGTCGTCGCGGTCGGCGGCGGCTAACCAAACAAACCAGGACACCAAATGAGCGATAAATTAACCATCGCGGGGAAAGCCTATTCTTCGCGCCTGCTGGTCGGCACCGGCAAGTACAAGGATTTCACCGAGACGCGCGCGGCGCTCGACGCCAGCGGCGCCGAGATCGTCACGGTGGCGATCCGCCGTACCAACCTCGGCCAGAACGCGAACGAGCCCAGCCTGCTCGATGCGGTGCCGCCGTCGCAGTTCACCTATCTGCCGAATACCGCCGGCTGTTACTCGGCCGATGATGCGGTGCGCACCTTGCGCCTGGCGCGCGAACTGCTGGACGGCCATTCGCTGGTCAAGCTCGAAGTACTGGGCGACCAACAGTCACTGTATCCCAACGTGGTCGAGACCATCGCTGCGGCCAAGACGCTGGTGGCTGACGGCTTCCAGGTCATGGTCTACACCTCGGACGACCCGATCATCGCCAAGCAGCTGGAAGACATCGGCTGTGTCGCGATCATGCCACTGGCCTCGCTGATCGGTTCCGGCATGGGCATCCTCAATCCGTGGAACCTGCAGCTGATCATGGAGCGCGTCAGCGTGCCGGTGCTGGTCGATGCGGGCGTGGGCACGGCTTCCGACGCGGCCATCGCGATGGAGCTCGGTTGCGACGGCGTGCTGATGAACACCGCGATTGCCGGCGCGCAGAACCCGGTGCTGATGGCGTCGGCGATGAAGAAAGCCGTCGAAGCCGGGCGTGAAGCCTTCCTCGCCGGGCGCATGCCGAAGAAGCTGTACAGCGCCAGCCCGAGTTCGCCGACTGCCGGCATGATCGGCAAGCCCTGATGCCGGAACAGCACGGGCATATCCGCAGCTATGTGCTGCGCCAGGGGCGGGTGTCGAACGCGCAGCAGCGCGCGCTCGACACGCTCAAGCCGCGCTTCGGCATTGCCTATGAAGCAAAGCCGCTCGACCTCGATCATGCCTTCGGGCGCAGTGCGACTAAGATACTCGAGATCGGCTTCGGCATGGGCGAGACCACCGCGACCATCGCCGCAGCGCACCCCGAGAACGACTACCTCGCGCTCGAGGTGCACAATCCCGGCGTCGGCAGCCTGCTCAAGCAGATCGGCGAGCAGGAACTGACCAACATTCGCATCATCCAGCACGATGCAGTGGAAGTGCTGCGCGACATGATCCCCGATGCTACGCTCGACGGCGTGCACATCTTCTTTCCTGATCCCTGGCACAAGGCGCGCCACAACAAGCGGCGCCTGATCCAGTCGCCGTTCATCGCGCAGCTGGTGCAGAAACTCAAGCCCGGCGGCTACATCCATGCCGCCACCGACTGGCAGGATTACGCCGAGCAGATACTGGCGGTATTCTCCGCCGAGCCACAGTTGCAGAACACGGCACAGGATTACGCACCGCGTCCCGAATACCGCCCGCTCACCAAGTTCGAGCAGCGCGGTTTAAGGCTGGGGCACGGCGTGTGGGATTTAGTCTTCCGCCGCCAGGAAAGTCTGTAGCAGGTCGTTGAGGAAGCGCTGCCCGAGTTCGGTCGGCGCGATGCGGCCTTGCTCACGTCGCAACAATCCACGCTGTCCAGCCTGTTCGAGTTCGTGGCGGAGCACCAGCAGCGGCAGGCTGGTGCGCTCCTGGAACAGTGCTTCGTCGAAACCCTCGTTCAGGCGCAGTGCATTCATCATGAATTCAAATGCCAGGTCATTCTTGTCGAGCGCGTGTTCGCTCTGTAGTGGTGTGCCTTTTGCTACCGCATCCAGATAAGCCTGCGGCTGCTTGTGGCGCATCTGGCGGATGACCTTGTCGGGAAAACTCAGCTTGCTGTGCGCGCCTGCGCCGATGCCGAGGTAGTCGCCGAACTGCCAGTAATTCAGGTTGTGGCGCGACTGTTTTTTCGGCTGGGCGAAGGCCGAAGTTTCGTAGTGCCGGTAGCCGTTTGCGGCAAGCAGTTGCTCGATGTGCTGCTGCATCGCATGGCTTGCGTCGTCGTCCGGCAGTGGTGGCGGCTGGTGGGCGAACAGCGTGTTTGGCTCCAGCGTCAGGTGGTAGCAGGAAAGGTGCTGCGGCGAGAATGCCAGCGCCGTGCGCACATCCTGTTCCGCCTGCGCCAGCGTCTGCTGCGGTAGCGCATACATCAGGTCGAGATTGATGTTGTCGAAATGCTGCTGCGCGATGTCGATCGCGCGCCTTGCTTCCGTCCCGTCGTGGATGCGCCCCAGCGCCTTGAGGTGTGCGTCGTTGAAACTCTGGATGCCCAGCGACAGCCGGTTTACCCCTGCGGCGCGGTAGCCTGCGAAGCGTTCCGCTTCCACGGTGCCGGGATTGGCTTCCAGCGTGATTTCCGCGTTCACGTCCAGCGGCAGCAGCATGCGTATCGATGCCAGGATTTGCTCGAGTGCCTGTGCGGAAAACAGGCTGGGTGTGCCGCCGCCGATGAATACGGTGTAGACCTTGCGCCCCCATATTTGCGGCAGCGCGAGCTCCAGGTCGCGGACCAGCGCGGCGACATAATCCTGTTCCGGCAGCGTGCTGCGTGCCTCATGCGAGTTGAAGTCGCAGTAGGGGCACTTGCGTACGCACCAGGGAATATGGATGTACAGCGACAGCGGCGGCAGGGTGTGGAAATTAACCGATTGCGATTTCAGCCCGACCGGTTGCAGCGGGTGCGTACTCATGCCGGCTGGAGCCGTTGCAGCAGAACCTTGAGCGCCTGTGCGCGGTGGCTGAGCTGGGCTTTTTCGTCATGCGACAGCTCCGCGCTCATCTTTCCCAGGGCCGGCAACCAGAACAGCGGGTCGTAGCCGAAGCCGCCGTCACCGCGTTCCTCGTGCGCAATTTCGCCGTGCCATTCGCCTTCCGCGATCAGCGGTTGCGGGTCGTCGGCCTGCTGCACCAGCACCAGCACGCAATAATAATGCGCGCGGCGGTCGGCGATGCCGTGCATGGCTTGCAGCAGTTTTTCATTGTTGCGCGCATCGGATTTTGGTTCGCCGGCGAAGCGCGCCGACAGCACACCGGGGGCGCCGTGCAGAGCCGCCACGCAGATGCCGGAATCATCGGCCAGCGCGGGCAGGCCGGAGGCTGAGCTGACGTGGCGCGCCTTGGCCAGCGCGTTCTCGACGAAGGTGCAATGCGGCTCTTCCGCCTCGGCAATGCCCAGTTGGGATTGCGTCAGCACCTCGATGCCGAGCGGCGCCAGCATGCGCTGGAACTCGCGCAGCTTGCCGGGGTTGTTGGAGGCGATGACCAGCTTCTGCACGGCGCTATGCGGACAACGCGCTGCGCTGCATCGCGACCAGTTGCGTAATGCCTGCCTTGGCCAGCTCCAGCAAGGTATCCATCTCTTCGCGCGAGAAGGCGTGCCCCTCCGCGGTGCCCTGCACCTCGACGAAATGGCCATTGCCCAGCATCACCACGTTCATGTCGGTGTCGCAGGCCGAGTCTTCGTCGTAGTCGAGGTCGAGTACCGGCGTGCCCTGGTAGATGCCGACCGAGATGGCGGCAACGAATTCCTTGAGCGGGTTTTCCTGGATCAGCCCTTTTTGCAGCAGGCCGCTCATCGCATCATGCAGCGCGACGAAGGCGCCGGTGATGCTGGCGGTACGCGTGCCGCCGTCGGCCTGGATTACGTCGCAGTCGAGCTGGATGGTGCGTTCGCCGAGCTTGCCGAGATCGACCACGGCGCGCAGGCTGCGTCCGATCAGGCGCTGGATTTCCTGGGTGCGGCCGGACTGTTTGCCCTTGGCTGCCTCGCGGCTCATGCGGCTGCCGGTGGAGCGTGGCAGCATGCCGTATTCCGCGGTAACCCAGCCTTCGCCACTGCCTTTCTTGTGCGGCGGCACTCTCTCTTCGACGCTGGCGGTGCAGATCACCTTGGTATCGCCGCACTCAATGAGCACCGAGCCTTCGGCATGTTTGGTGTAGTTGCGGGTGATGCGGATGGTACGTAACTGGTCGGGCTGACGCTGGCTGGGACGCATGGGGAATTCCGGTAGTTGAAAACAGCGCGCATTATAACGCGCTGTGATCGCGAATTAGCGGTAGTCCAGCACTACGCACACCGGCGCTTCGGCGACGTGCGTTTCTTCGGTGTTGCCGATGCGGGCGCCGACTACCGTGGTGTTGTCGGCGCTGGCGCCTTCGCGATAGATGGCTTCGTCCATCAATTGCTCCAGAGCCGCCTGCAATGGCGCATGGGACATGGCCGATCCGATTTCAGTATCGGACAGCGGGCTCCACAGGCCGTCGCTGCATAGCAGCAGCTCGTCGCCGTCCGTCAGCGGCAACGAGCCGCTGGAGGACTCGACGTAGAACATGTCTTCCACGCCGCCGAGGCAGTTGGTGATCTTGTTGCGGTCGGGATGGATCTTGGTTTCTTCCTGGCTGATGATGCCCCAGTCGGCCCACTGCTGCACCATCGAATGGTCGTGGGTGAGCGCGGTGGCTTCCTCGTTGCGGATCAGGTACAGGCGCGAGTCGCCGGCGTGCGCCCACCAGATCTGTCCTTCCTGCACCAGCGCGGCGACGCAGGTGGTGCCGGGATTGCCGCCGAGCTTGTGGTCGCGGGCATAGTCGATAATGGTGTGATGCGCGCGTTTCATCGCCTCGCTCAGGAAAATCTCGGGATTGGGGATGCGCGGCTTGGCCACCTGGGCGAAGGCCTGCATGTAGATATGGACGGCCGCCTGCGCGGCGACCTCGCCATGCAGGTGTCCGCCCATGCCGTCGGCCAGCACGAGCAACAGGGCTTCGTCACTGTAGGCATAGGCTACGCGATCCTGGTTGTACTTCCGGCCGCCGACTCGGCTGGCCTGGTAGATGGAAAAATTCATAAGCCGTAATCGTAATATAATGCGCCTCCTTCAGTTTGTTTTTTTATCCTTTGGCCTTGGTTCTGGGGAGCGCAATGATTTACAGTATGACCGGCTTTGCCGCCGCTTCCGCCGAGCTTGATGCCGGTTCGCTTGCGCTGGACCTGCGCGCGGTGAATCACCGCTACCTCGATATCCAGATGCGCATGCCGGACGAATTGCGTCCGCTGGAGCCCGTACTGCGCGAGGCGATTGCCGCACAGATGACGCGCGGCAAGGTGGAGTGCCGGGTCGGTTTTACCGCACGCCATGCAGCGCAGAACCCGGCACGGCTCAACCAGGCGTTGCTGAGACAGCTGGCGCAGTGGAACGATGAAGTGCAGGCCGTGCTGCCGGAGTCGCGCAGCCTGTCGGTAGCCGATATCCTGCGCTGGAACGGGGTGCTGGAAAGCGCCAGTGTGTCGGGTGAGGCCCTGCGAACGGCGGCGCTGCAGGTTTTGCAGCAGGTGCTGGGAGAGTTCGCCGCGGCGCGCGGCCGCGAAGGCGAAAAGCTGAAGGATTTCCTGCTGCAGCGCGTTGCCCAGATCGGCGAGCTGTGCGTGGCCGTGGCGCCGCGGATTCCGGCGGCCATTACTGCCTATGAGGAAAGGCTGGCCGCGCGTTTGCGCGAGGC
This sequence comes from Sideroxydans sp., assembly GCA_016124455.1. Lineage (GTDB taxonomy): Bacteria > Pseudomonadota > Gammaproteobacteria > Burkholderiales > Gallionellaceae > RI-121. The sequence continues at coordinate 52,415 of WGNQ01000010.1, forward strand.
AATGCAGGGCGGCGACGAGGAACGGCTGCGCCAGGAAATCACCCTGTTCGCGAGCAAGGTCGATGTCGATGAAGAGCTGTCGCGGCTGCAGGCCCACCTGGCGGAAATGCGGCGGGTGCTGGACAAGGGCGGTGCGGTTGGCAAACGGCTGGATTTCCTGATGCAGGAACTGCACCGCGAGGCGAATACGCTGGGCTCGAAATCAGTCGATGCCGAAGTGTCGCGTGCCGCCATGGAAATGAAAATCCTGATTGAACAAATGCGTGAACAAATCCAGAATATCGAATAATCATGTCCGGAAATCTTTTTATCGTTAGCGCCCCGTCGGGCGCAGGCAAGACCAGCCTGGTGAACGCCATGCTGGCCTGTACCGCCAACATCGACCTGTCGGTTTCCTACACCACGCGCGCGCCGCGTCCCGGCGAGACCGACGGCAAGGAATACCATTTCGTCAGCCGCGAAACTTTCCTGGCAATGGCCAAGCATGGTGATTTCATGGAGAGCGCCGAGGTCTATGGCAACCTGTACGGCACTTCGCAATCCTGGATTCAGGCCGAGATCGCCAGCGGGCGTGACATCCTGCTGGAAATCGACTGGCAGGGCGCGGCACAGGTGCGCCGCATCTTCCCGGACTGCATCAGCATCTTCATCCTGCCGCCTTCGCTGGCTGCGCTGGAGCTGCGCCTGAAGGGACGGAACCAGGACAGTGCAGCAGTGATCGAGCAGCGGTTGCAGGCCGCGCGCGACGACATCGCACATGTGGCCGAATTCGACTATGTTATTATCAACGACAAGCTGGATGAGGCGGTGCAACAGCTCAAGGCCATCGTCGTTGCCGCCGGACTGCGGCGTGACGGGCAGCTTGCCCGCCAGCAAGACTTGATCAATCAACTGCATAATTAAGAGGTACTCAAATGGCACGCATAACTATCGACGATTGCCTGAACAAGATTCCTAATCGTTTCGAGCTCACCCTGGCCGCAGCCTATCGCGCCCGCCAGCTGGCGAATGGCGCCAGCTACCTGGTGGAAGAGAGCAAGGACAAGCCGACCGTAGTCGCCCTGCGCGAAATCAGCGAAGGCATGGTCGGACTGGAAATCCTCAATCGGGGACAGGCCTGATGCATAACCGGCTCCGGCCCGTCACGGCCGGAGTGGCGCCAAGCATATGTCAGACACCGAAGTGCTCCTTGAGGAGGCCGCAGCCTATCTGAAAAAGAAGGATGTCGAGCACATCCGGCAGGCGCTCGAATTCAGCCGCGCCGCGCACGAAGGGCAGTTCCGCAAGTCCGGCGAACCCTATATTTCCCACCCCATCGCAGTAGCCCGCATTCTTACCCCGTTGCACATGGACGCACAGGCCATTATGGCCGCGCTGCTGCATGACGTGATGGAAGACACCGCAACCGCCAAGGAACAGATCGAGGAGAAATTCAGCAAGCCGGTGGCCGAGCTCGTCGACGGCCTGAGCAAGCTCAACAAGATCGAGTTCGAGACCAAGGAAGACGCGCAGGCGGAAAACTTCCGCAAGATGCTGCTGGCGATGACGCGCGACGTGCGCGTGATCCTGATCAAGCTGGCCGACCGCCTGCACAACATGCGCACGCTGGATTCGATGACCCGCGTCAAGAGCAAGCGCATCGCGCGCGAGACCATGGAGATTTACGCGCCCATCGCCAACCGTCTCGGGCTCAACACCATTTACCAGGAACTGGAAGACCTCAGCTTCAAGTTCCTGTATCCCACGCGTTACTCGGTGCTGTCCAAGGCGCTCAAGGTGGCGCGCGGCAACCGGCGCGAAGTGGTAAGCAAGATACTCGATGCGATTACCCTGCGGCTGCAGGAGAACCAGCTCGACGCGCAGGTACAGGGGCGAGAGAAACACCTGTACGGCATCTACCGCAAGATGAAAATGAAGTCGCTGGAATTCGCCGAGGTGCTCGATATCTACGGTTTCCGCGTGCTGGTGGAGAAACCGTCCGACTGCTACCTGGCATTGGGCCTGCTGCACGGGCTGTACAAGCCGATTCCCGGCAAGTTCAAGGATTACATCGCGATTCCCAAGGCCAACGGTTACCAGTCGCTGCACACCACGCTGTTCGGGCCGTACGGTACGCCGATCGAGGTGCAGATCCGCACTGTCGAGATGCACAAGATCGCCGAGGCGGGCGTGGCTTCGCACTGGTTGTACAAGACCGAGCAGACGCCGATCACCGAGCTGCACCAGAAGACCCACCAGTGGCTGCAGAGCCTGCTGGAAAGCCTGTCGCAGAGCGGCGATTCGGTCGAGTTTCTGGAGCACCTCAAGGTCGACCTGTTCCCCGACGAAGTCTATGTGTTCACGCCCAAGGGCCGGATACTGGCGCTGCCGCGCGGTGCGACGACGGTGGACTTCGCCTACAGCGTGCATACCGACATCGGCAACCGCTGCGTGGCGGCCAAGGTCAATTTCGAGCTGGTACCGTTGCGCACCCGCCTGCGCAACGGCGACCGCGTCGAGATCATCACTGCGCCGCACGCCAATCCCAACCCGGCCTGGCTCGGGTTCGTCGAAACCAGCCGTGCGCGCAGCCAGATACGCCATTTCCTCAAGACCATGCACTTCCAGGAGTCCGCTACGCTGGGCGAGCGCCTGCTCAACCAGACACTGTCCTCGCTCGGCCTCAAGGCGCAGGACATCGACAGTGCGCGCTGGGATAAATTGCTGAAGGACACGGGCGCCAAGTCGCGCGACGAAATCCTTGCCGATATCGGCCTTGGCCGCCGCCTCAACATCGTGATCGCCCACCAGCTCGCCCGCGTCGGCGAACCGGGCACGGAAGAACAGTCCGGCGCGCCATTCACCATCCTCGGCACCGAAGGCATGGCAGTACAGTTCGGCAAATGCTGCATGCCGATTCCCGGTGACCCGATCATCGGCGTGATTACCAGCGGACAGGGGCTGGTGGTGCACACCCACGACTGCCCGACGCTGCGCAAGGGGCGCAACACTTCGGACAAGTGGCTGGACGTGGCCTGGGACAAGAACATCAACCGCCCGTTCAGCGTCAACATCAAGCTGATCGTCGCCAACCAGCGCGGCGTGCTGGCCAAGGCGGCGGCAGCTATCGCCAAGGCGGATTCCAACATCGAAAATGTGCATTTCACCAACGAAGGCGAATACACCACGCTGTATTTCACGCTGCAGGTCAATAACCGCCTGCATCTCGCCAACGCCATGCGCCGTCTGCGCAAAATACCGGAAGTGATCCGCATCATGCGGGTGAAGAGCGCGCCGATCTGAGCGTGCGCGAAAGAGTATTGTCCGGGGCGACGGCAGCTAGTAAGATGCTCGCAACAGAGTTAGCCGGGGAACGTTATGGATATCAGCACAAACATCAGCGCAACTGCAGCACAGGGGGCGAATGACGCCGTTGCTGTGGCCATGATGAAGAAGGCGATGGCAATCAATGCGCAGTCGGTCATGACATTGATCAACTCCGTTCCGCAGCCCGTACAGACCCCTTCTAATCTGCCGCCGAATCTGGGGCAGAACATCAACGTAACAGCCTAGTTTGTGCACAGTATCGGCGCTAATAACTGAAAACTCGCTAGCGGAATTTTCGGACAAGGTGCCATTGTCGAATGGCTGCTTCGTGTCCATTGTGGACGAACAGCACGATAGATAGCCGTAAAGGACTACTCTTCGGCCTAAGCGGTCGTTGGAATGATTTACTTACTGCGTCCGAACACAGCCCCATAGCAGCCATTCAGCTTGATCGTTGCTTCCACTAGCGCACATGAAACATCATCGGCAAATAAAGCTCATTCTGGGGTTCGTATGGCAGATAGTACTTGCCTTCCATTAGCCAATCTTCACCCGAACTTAAGGACTGCCTTGCATGGGCGTAGGTTTGAAATTGAGAGAGGAGGCGATTCCAATAACCAATGCAATCTGAAAGCGATGCATGCCAAGTATTGTCCACAGAACGGAGCGTATCAGTTAATCGAATTATCGCCTCATCCCGTTCGCGTTCAGTCAGACACTCAATGACGTAAGCAACGATCGCGTAGTCAAGCTCTGAACAGCCAATCTCAAGGAGATACTTGTCTTCACTATCCAAATCAAACTGCCATTGCGCCCAGCGCTGATAGGCCCGTTTCCACATCAGCTTGGCCCTATCAGACTGTGCAACATTACGGAATGCTCGCAGACATTCGGCCACTGATCGTCGGCTACCGTCACAAGTCGTACTCAGGCTGATTGACTCTATGTAGGCAATGATTGAAGTTTCTGACGTAATAGCCAGTACTTCCCCAAGTGCCTGCTGCATAGCTGGGTAGCGTAATGGGTAACGATTAAACACGTGCATCCATTTTTCCCAGCGAAGTTGGTCATCAGCAACTCTAAGCAACAATTGCTTCAATGACTGCTGTTCTTCATGGCCAAGCTGGTTCGTCTTAGGCCAATGGAAAAATGTTTGGTATACGCTTCCGAATTGAATGTAATGGTTATTACTAGCGATTCCGAGGGCTAGCCGTTGCCCAACGGAAAGTGAGCCTGCGAATTGCATTGCAAGTATGGTTTGGCTAGCACCATTAAGGGCGCCAACAAGAATCGCGAATCCAAAACGGTAAAGACATCGAACAGCCTGTATCTGAAATACGCTAGGTATGATCGAACTTTCAAACGAAGGCCATAGCTCGCTAATAGTGAGCCAATCCTTCTCCATATCCGCCACCTTGAGTTTCTCTACTACTTCTCTTTCCCAGATTGGCTCACTCCCCAAACCTCGCACTACAACATTGGAACGAATTCCTGCAATCAACCTTTCCAGAGCGTGTAGCAAGTCATTATTCTGCTCCGCACCATCCGGTAGTGCCGCCCAAAGATCACCATTCCAGTCGCAGTATGCTGAAACCACAAACAGTACCGTTAGCTTATGAAACTTTGGGTCGTTTGATAGTTGCCACCCCTGCAACTCGCGAATAAACCACCTCATTAATGACGCCCATCGATTTATGTTTTCAACAGATGGACACTGTTCAGTCACCTTCAGAAATGCGATGAAATCAAACTGACGGCGTATTGCTTCAAAGAACAAATTGCCTTGATCGTGGTCTGATAGTGCTTTGATTGGCTCTGGCTGGTTTAGCACAGCAGCGATGAGTTCGTTGGGGATCAGTTCGTCGCCACCCCTCGCAGCTTCTTGCAATACACCTAACAATACTTCCTTGCTGGCGCTCATGGCTTCTTCCATATGAGGTGTTCTGGCTTGTCGAGTTGATCCCACAAATCCAAAAACGCATCTACCACGAGCTGTCCGTCGTCTACGCGCTGCAAAATATGATGTGCGGAGCCCAACATATTGACCGAAGTGCCAAGAGACCAAGCTAGCGCTCCGCGATCGTCGTTCTTGGGAAAGATTAAAAACCTATCATGAAACTCCCAACCGGCAGTGCCGCGTTTAATGCGGTATTCGAGATTAAGCCCATGCCAATTACACTGTGAGTTTTCAAGCTCTGCACGTTGCATATCGGCGAAGTTCAGCTTTTGTTGACCTGTTATCCAATTCTTTAACTTTCCCCAATAAAATCGTACTTTAATCAGAATCCCTTCCAATATTGACAAATTCTCCGGCGCTTTTTTGCCGCTCGTTAAAGCCCGAAGAGCAGCACCTGAGTGTTTGCAGTGAAATAGAGTTTCGAGAATATCGTGAGCGCTCAAGTAGGGATCCCATATCCACACCCCATCCTGTCCGTACGAGTTAATCAGTAGACGAATATCCTCCAATGCTTTCTCATGTTCATCTTGTTGCTTACCCATCACGGGTTTGTATTGGACGAAGCGCCGCTCTTTAGTCAGTTTAGCCACTTCATCAGAATATATGCGCTTTCGAGTCCATCCGCCGTTGGCATCGCTTTCTGGTTCACCAACAATGCTTTTGATTGGCTGATTTAGTAAAGTTATTCGATATGACTTGGTTGATCCATCTTTTTGCTTGGTCGAAAATACTCTTGGTTCTGGATCAACCATATTGATGCCAAACGAGATGGTGTTGATAAAGGAGCTTGGCCCTGTATCGGCGAGAATAATTTTGTTTTCTTCATCCCATATGACACCACGATGCAGTCCGCGATTCGATGGCATTGGCAGCAATGTCTCTGGGGACTGAATTGCCGACGACATGTAACCTACAACAACACCATCGAAATTTAGATCGCAGTTAGCTCGCAAGACGCGCGGCTTAGCTTTTGCATGCCAAACAATCTTAGCAGCAAAGCCATCATTTTTTTGTGACCGTCCGAATCTACTCATCAGCACTGTTACAGGCAACTGTAAAAGAAAATTGCCGAGCCGATCCGACAAGCTGGCAAGGCGGAGAGGCACACACTTCTGCACCTCTTCGGAAAGTTCCTGCAATCGGCGCGGATCATCGAACAAAGGCTGAAGAGCTACTTTTTCCTGCGAAGACCACTCAAGGAGGTGTGAGCCATTCCAGAAATTATTCTTAAGCACGTGGTTTAATGGAACAGGGGTAGCTGTATCTGGTGGGACAAACGAAGGTGTTAGAGCAACCACCTTTCCAAAACATAGCGTTTTGCCGGACTGTTTCCATTCCCCTGTATTGCTCAATACTTCAAGAGATGGTACCAATTCTGTAATTGGCTGCGTATATCGCATTACACCGAAATTCCAGCCAGCCAGCGATTTCAGCTTTATGCGCTCGCTGTTAAGAAGGGCGGGGGCTTGCACTGCTTCGCTGCCCCTATCCTCGGCCACGGCAATTGAGAATACGTTGATAGCAGGGTTGTGGCCATTCTGCTTGGCAAATACTTCCGTAACTTCAAAGTGGGTATAAAAGCCAAGAACGCCCGGCGCAATTAGTCGGCTCAGTTCAGTAGGCGCATCTTCTGCACTTAAATTTCGAATGGTCATCAGATTATCGGCATGCGAGGTAATTCGCATAATATATCGAACTATTCAGCTTATAGGCGCAAGAGGGTAGTGTGACTGCTTGTTATGTATAGCAGTCGTGAGGCATTAAGTGCCTAATGGCGGCAATGGCCGAGAAACGGCCATCACCAGCGGCACCTTCTGATTTCTAAAGCAGACGAGCTATCTGTGTGGTCGACTACCACGGACTACGCATCCCTTGCCGCTGCTTTGGGCTATATGCACGGCATTCTCGGCCCTGAGGAAAATCTCGGATATGGATGCGGGGGCCTGCTCGAAGGTCGCATATCCGATACTTGCCGAGACGGGGAACGACTCCTCTGCCATGCGTTTCGATATTTTCTCGGACAGCTGTTTGCAGAGCCGCTCGCAATCGGTCGCGCCAGTGTTCGGCATCAGGATGGCGAACTCATCCCCGCCCAGCCGGGCAATGGTGTCTGATTCCCGAATATGTTCGCGCATGACATTGGCCAGGATTTTCAGGGCGCCGTCCCCGACCAGGTATCCCCGGGAGCCGTTTAGTTCGCTCAGGTTGTCGATGTCGACGAAGGCAAACGAGAAAATGCCGCCATGCTTTTTCTGGCGCACGATTTCCATGTCGGCGATGGATTCGAAGTTCAGGCGATTGCGCAGTCCGGTCAGTCTGTCGAAGGAGGCGAGGTGGCCGACTTCCATGAAATTCGTGCGGGCGATCCGGGACACGTAAGCAACCATGATGTTCGACGGCAGGACCAGTATCGCGAGGATGGTCTTGGCCAGGATGGAGAGGTTGGTGTCGGACATGAGCATGATGCCCTGGAGCAGGAGCGACAGGGTGGTGGCCGTTTTCACCAGCTTCATTTGCTCGCAGTGATAGCTGACCATGATGAGCGGGAATATGTACAGCATGTGCATCTGGATTCTGGTCTTCGTGATCATGTCGACCGCAAAAATCACTCCCATCGCGATAAAGCTGCCGACGGCGACGAAATTGGGCGAGACCGCACCCGGAACGGCCAGGCGCTGCAGGCGTTTGAAATGCGCGCCGCTAATCAGGGGATGCTCGAGGCCCGTCTTGGTGCGCACCAGCTTGTCGAGGCATGAGCGCAAATCCTCCGCCAGTTCGTTGGCGTTGGCGTAGCGTTCTTCCGGTTTTTTGGCCAGGCATTTGGCGACAATGCGGTCCAGTGCGTCCGGAACTTCCGGATTCAGGGAGCTGGGTTTCTCGGCCGCTTCGTTGACGATCGCGAACATGAGCGAATTGGCGTTGTCCCCGGCGAATGGCAGGCGCCCGGTCAGCATCTGGTACAGCACGATGCCGAGCGAAAAAATATCCGAACGGGCATCAGTCGACTCGCTCATGATTTGTTCGGGCGACATGTACATGGGCGAGCCGATAATCATGCCGGTCTGGGTCAGCGTCAGCGAAGATGGCATCCTGGCGATGCCGAAGTCGGCAATTTTGGCATGGTTGCCGCCCAGTACCATGATGTTCGTCGGTTTGATGTCGCGGTGCACGATGCCGTGCTGGTGTGCATAAAACAGCCCGGTGGCGACCTGGATTGCTATGTGCAGCGCATCTTCAACAGCCAGGTGCTTGTCGCCATCGATGATCGACTGCAATTCCCGGCCTTCCATCAGTTCCATGGCAATGTAGGCGATGTCGCCGCTCTCGCCCAGGTCGTGGATGGTCACCACATTGGGGTGGTTCAGGTGTCCTGCTGCCTTGGCCTCCTGATAGAAGCGTGCCTTGTATGCGCCCTTTTCCTTTTCGGGCAGCATGTGCAGATTAATGGCCTTGATCGCGACAAAACGCTCGATGAGCGGGTCAGTGGCTTTATAGACCGTGCCCATGGCACCGCGTCCCAGCTCTTCGATGATTTCATAGCGCCCGAGATGGCTGATCATTGGCTTTTCCACAGCTCCATTTATTATTTGAATTCGGACCAAGCGCGCCCGTGGGTATTTTTCCACAAAACGGCTGATCGATGTCCCTCGTATTGCCGTGCAGCAGTACATCGCTGCAGCGGGATTCTGTCATGTTCAGTGCGGCACGCCAAAGAATTAATGCGCGGCTGGCATTTCAGCCCATGTCGAACAGCAGCACTTCAGCATTTTCGCCTGCAGCCAGGTCGACGCTGCTTTCATCGGTAAACATCAGCGCATCTCCCGCTGCGAGCGTCATGCCGTTGGTCGTGAGCTTGCCGCGCGCCACGTGCAGGTAGGCGCGGCGCCCGGGCGCCAGCGGGTAAGACAGGGCTTCGTCACCGTCGAGCAGCGCAGATGACACGCGCGCATCCTGGTGGATGTGCAGCGCGTCGTCGGCATTGCGAGCGGTGTCCGGCGCTACCAGCAGGCTCCAGCGGCCGTGTTGCAGCGGTACCGTTTTCTGCCAGTAACCCGGCGGCAGTCCCTGGGCGTCGGGGATGACCCAGATTTGCAGCAGATGCACCCGCTCGTCAGCCGAGGGGTTGAATTCGCTGTGCCGTACACCGCTGCCCGCGCGCATCAGCTGGATTTCGCCGTGGCCGATGTCGCCTTCATTGTTCATGCTGTCGCGGTGGCGCAGCGTGCCGTCCAGCACATAGGTGAGGATTTCCATGTCACGGTGACCATGGGTGTCGAAGCCGGTGCCGGGCTGCACGATGTCCTCGTTGATCACGCGCAGCGGGCCGAAGTGCATGTGTGCCGGATCCTGGTAACCGGCGAACGAAAAGCTGTGCCAGCTTTCCAGCCAGCCGTGCTGTGCGTAGCCGCGTTCCGAGGATTTGCGCAGGGTGATCATGATGAGTCCTGTGGGCGTCGAGCGAAGCCTGAGCGTACTGGCGACGCCGTATAAATGCAAGCGTCGCGGTTTGCCGGTGGGGCGGATTTTCGGTAGAATCGCCAGCAAGTTAAGTTGTCTGTTGCCGCTATTCCATTCGTTCCATTTGTCCGCTTTCCGGACACCTTCATGACCCCATAACGCTGTGACCAAAAAACTATTCATCAAGACTTTCGGCTGCCAGATGAACGAGTACGACTCGGACAAGATGGCGGACGTGCTGCGCGCCTGCGAAGGCATGGAGCAGGTCGGTGTGCCGGAAGAGGCTGACGTGATCCTGTTCAATACCTGCTCGGTGCGCGAAAAGGCGCAGGAAAAGGTGTTCTCCGACCTCGGCCGCGTGCGCCCGCTGAAGGAGGCTAACCCCGACCTGATCATCGGCGTTGGCGGCTGCGTCGCCAGCCAGGAGGGCGACACCATCATCAAGCGCGCACCGTATGTCGATGTGGTATTCGGCCCGCAGACCCTGCATCGCCTGCCACAACTGCTCGCCGCGCGACGCGAGAGCGGGCGCTCGCAAGTGGATATCAGTTTTCCCGAAATCGAGAAGTTCGATAACCTGCCGGCACCGCAGGTGCGTTCCGGCTCGGCTTACGTTTCCATCATGGAAGGCTGCAGCAAGTACTGCACCTTTTGCGTGGTGCCCTACACGCGCGGCGAAGAAGTGTCGCGCCCGTTTGACGATGTGATGCGCGATGTGGAAGAGCTGGTGGCGCAGGGCGTGAAGGAGATCATGCTGCTGGGACAGAACGTGAATGCCTATCGCGGTGAGATGGAGGACGGCGATACGGCCGACCTCGCATTCCTGCTGCAGGCTATCGCCGCGCTCGATGGCGTGGAACGCCTGCGTTACACCACGTCGCATCCGCGCGAAGTTACCCAGCGGCTGATCGACGTGTATGCGACCACACCCAAGCTGGTGAGCCATCTGCACCTGCCGGTGCAGGCGGGTTCCGACCGCGTGCTCGCCGCGATGAAGCGCGGCTATACCGCGCTCGAATACAAGTCGCTGGTGCGCAAACTGCGCGCAGCGCGACCGGATATTTCCATTTCCTCCGATTTCATCGTCGGCTTTCCCGGCGAGACCGAGCAGGATTTCGAGGCGACCATGAAGCTGATCGACGAAGTCGGTTTCGATGCCAGCTTCAGTTTCGTCTACAGCCAGCGCCCCGGCACGCCGGCAGCCGACATGGCGGACGACGTGCCGCAGCAGGTGAAAGCGGCGCGCCTGAAGCGTTTGCAGGACCGGATTTCCGCGCAGGAGGCGGCGATCAGCGAGTCCATGGTCGGCGGCGTGCAGCGCGTGCTGGTGGAGAACGTGTCGAAGAAGGATGCGCAGGAAATGGCGGCGCGTACCGATAACAACCGTATCGTGAATTTTGCGGGTTCGCCCGGCATGCTGGGGCGCTTCGTCGACGTGAAGATACTCTCGGTGTCGGTGCACACCCTGCGCGGCGAGGTGGTGGGCACATGAGCGCGCCCGCCATCCAGTTTTCGCTGGAGCCGGTGGACAACGCAATGCTGTCCAACCTGTGCGGCGCATTCGACGAGAACCTGCGCCAGGTCGAGACCGCGCTCGAGGTTACCATCGCGCGCCGCGGCGAACACTTCAGCGTACAGGGTGCACAGGCTGCGCTGGCGCGCCAGGTGCTGCAGGATTTCTACCGCGACGCCAGGCACGACATCACGCTGGATCGGCTGCAGCTCGGCCTGATCGAGGCGATGAAAGGTATGGGAACGGCTGACCGCGAGAGCGAATTCGTGCCGCTGCTGATGACGCGCAAGGCGGATATCCACGGCCGTACGCCGCGCCAGAACGAATACCTGCAGGCGATCCAGCAGCATGACATCACGTTCGGCATCGGCCCCGCCGGTACCGGCAAGACCTATCTCGCGGTGGCCTGTGCGGTGGACGCGCTGCAGCGCGAGAGCGTCCGGCGCCTGGTGCTGGTGCGCCCGGCGGTGGAAGCGGGCGAACGCCTGGGTTTCCTGCCCGGCGACCTGACGCAGAAGGTCGATCCCTACCTGCGCCCGCTGTACGATGCGCTGTATGACCTGATGGGGCTGGACAAGGTGGGCAAGGCATTCGAGCGCGGCGTGATCGAGATTGCACCGCTGGCCTATATGCGCGGCCGCACGCTGAACCTCTCGTTCATCATTCTCGACGAGGCGCAGAACACCACGCCGGAACAGATGAAGATGTTCCTGACGCGCATCGGCTTCGGCAGCAAGGCGGTGATCACCGGTGATGTGACGCAGATCGATCTCGCGCGCGGGCAGAAGAGCGGCCTGAACGAGGCGCGCACGGTGCTCAAGGACGTGCGCGGCATTGCCTTCCAGGATTTCCTGGTGGAGGATGTGGTGCGCCACCCGCTGGTGCAGAAAATCGTTTCCGCCTACGAGCGCCATGAACAGCAGCACAAACGCAATCATGAGTAGCTCGCCGCATACGCTTTCCCTCTCGGTGCAATACGCCAGCAATGCGCCGGGCCTGCCAACCCGTGCGCAGCTGCGGCGCTGGGTGAAGCTGGCGCTGCAGCACAACGTGCAGATCGCGCTGCGCATCGTGGACGAGGCCGAGGGGCACGAGCTGAACAGGAGTTATCGCGGCAAGGATTACGCCACCAACGTGCTGACGTTCGTTTACGATGACGAGGTGCCGCTGTATGGCGATATCGTCATCTGCGCACCGGTGGTGGAGCGCGAAGCGCGCGAGCAGCACAAGGAATTGCTGGCGCATTACGCGCATCTGGTGGTCCACGCCATGCTGCATCTGCAGGGTTACGAGCATGACGACGAGCAGGATGCGGTGGCGATGGAAAAACTCGAGACTGCAATTCTCGCAAAATTAGGTTATCCTGACCCCTACGCAGTAACTTCTGAACTACATAATGGACGTTCCCCAGAGTAACAAGCCCGGCCTGCTGGAGCGGCTTTCCGCGCTGATCCTGCGTGAGCCGGGTGATCGAGAGCAGCTGGTTGAGCTGCTGCATTCTTCCTACGAACGTAACTTGCTGGACGCCGATGCGCTCTCCATGATGGAAGGCGTGCTGCAGGTGTCGGAACGGCAGGTACGTGAAATCATGATTCCGCGCGCGCAGATGGATGTCATCGACATCAGCCAGCCGCCCGAGCAATTCATTCCCTTCGTGGTCGAGACTGCGCACTCGCGCTTTCCGGTAATCGACGGCGACAAGGACAATATCATCGGCATCCTGCTGGCGAAGGACCTGCTGCGCTACTACGCGGGCGAGGAGTTCGACGTGCGCGACATGCTGCGTCCGGCAGTGTTCGTGCCGGAGACCAAGCGCCTCAACGTGTTGCTGCGTGACTTCCGCAGTAACCGCAACCATATCGCGCTGGTGGTGGATGAATACGGTGGCGTGTGCGGCATGGCCACCATCGAGGATGTGCTGGAGCAGATTGTCGGCGAGATCGAGGATGAGTACGACTTCGACGAGGACGAGGACAACATCATCCATGCCGATGCGAAACACTGGCGCGTCAAGGCGGCGACCGAGATTGCCGATTTCAACGAGACGCTGGGTTCCACATTCAGCGATGAGGATTGCGATACGATCGGCGGACTGGTGCTGAAGGCGGCCGGGCAGCTGCCCAGGCGCGGCGAACATTTCGTTATCGGCGACTTCCTGTTCACGGTGCTGCATGCGGACAGCCGCCGTCTGTACTCGCTCCTGGTGGAGCGCCGGGTGACGGCACCCGAGCCGGCAGCGGAAGAAGAATAGTTCTCGGGGGCGGTTTCAGAACCGCTCGTCCGGACGCAGGTAGCGCCACTGTCCCGCTGGCAGGTCGCCGAGCTTGACCTGGCCGATACGTACCCGCTTCAAACCCGTTACTTTCAATCCCACCAGTTCGCACATGCGGCGGATCTGCCGCTTCTTGCCTTCGCGCAGGATGAAGCGCAACTGGTCCTCGTTCTGCCAGCTTACTTTGGCAGGCTTGAGTTTTTGTCCGTCGAGCGACAGTCCGTGGTTGAGCCGCGCCAGTCCGTCCGGCCCGAGCTTGCCCTGCACTCGCACCAGGTATTCCTTGTCGATGGTGGAATTCTCGCCGATCAGCAGCTTGGCGATGCGGCCGTCCTGGGTCAGCACCAGCAGACCGGTCGAGTCGATATCCAGGCGACCTGCCGGCGCCAAACCTTTCAATTGCATCGGGCTGTAGCGCTGTGTCGAGGTATCGCCGCTGAAGTGCGAGGCGGCGCTGATCAGTGCGACGGCGGGCTGGTGGCCGTCTTCGGCCTGGCCGGAAACGTAGCCGATGGGCTTGTGGAGCAGGATGGTGACGCGCGCCTGCTGCTGCGTCTGGGCGGCGCGGTTCAAGGTAATGCACTGCGTGGGATAGATGCGGGTGCCGAGCTCGGTGACCGGCTGGCCATCCACCAGCACCCAGCCGCGTTCAATGTAGCTGTCCGCTTCGCGGCGCGAACAAAGGCCCTGTTCGGACATCAGTTTGGACAGGCGAATTTTTTCCATACGGTTTGCGGCGGCGGGCAAAAGAGGCGCAGTTTATTCCAGTTTCGCAGTGAGGAGGAACTGCGGGCCAGGAATGGCGGCGTTAGGGCCTGGACATTTTTCCCCTGATGCCTTGCAGCAGGCGCCATGCCAGCCAGCCACGCTGCCCCCAGCGGAAGAGGAAACGCGGACGCAGTACGATCATCATCGCAGCACTGCCCGCTACCAGTGCGGGATATTGCCTGAGGTAATGGATGGCCGAGATGCCATGATCCACCACTGCCAGGGGTTTGCGCCATGGCGCGGTTGCTTGCGCCAGTGTCTGGCGCTGGTTTGCCGCCTGGGCGATCAGCGTGGCACGGCGTTCGGCGAGCTGGATCAGCCTGGCATTCATGGGCGTGGCGTGAGGTGTTCGCGGTCTTTCCGCAGTTCCGTAATGCTGGCCGAGAACAGGCGGGGTTTGGTGTGCACCTTGTCGAGCACGACGCGCCAGGCGAAAAATGCAGCGAGCAGGAACAGCGCGGCCGGCATGCCCACTGCCAGCAGCCGATGGCTGTCCCACAGCGCCAGCACGAACAGCAGCGTGGTGAAAATTACGCCGAGTACGGCGCAGAACAGCGTGACCAGCGACCAGGCCAGCATCGAGGTCAGCCGGATGCGCTCTTCCTCCAGTTCGGTGGAAAGCAGTTCGGCGCGGGTCTGCACGATGGCGATCATGGTGGCCGCCATCGTCCTCAGGGAGTTGAACAGCCCCCCGCTGCGTTCCTGCTCGCCGCCGCTTGCGTCAGCAGACATCGGGCTGAATTAACGGCGCGAAATCAGGGCGCCCAGCAGGAGCCCGGCCACTGCGGCAACGCCCACTGCCTTCCAGGGATTTTCGTGCACGTAGTCGTCGGTGGCCTTGGCGGCAGCCTTGGTGCGAACCAGCGCTGCGGCTTGCGCGTCGGCCAGGCGTACCTTGGCGACTTTCAGCGACTCCTCTGCCCGGGCGCGGGCAGCAGTGATGCGCTCACCGGTCTGGGTGGCGGTAGCCTTCAGCAATTCTTCCGCGTCCGCCACGACCACTTTCAGGTCGCTCATCAGTTTGTCACTGCTGACATGTCCTGCATCAGCTTCCATTGTCATTGCCGATTCTGTAGTACGCATGATCCAGCTCCTCTTTGGTTGGTTAAAGTGCAACATAAAACTAGTAGGTTTTGCAAAACACATCAACAAACCTGCTTTGTCAGTATGGTAACAACCCGCGGCCATTAACGCTATAGCGTGTAATCCACCAGTTTGCCGACTGCCATGCGCAGCCGCCGGGACAGCGACACGGCAATCGTACGCAGGATTTTCGCACCCGCCCGCGGCGTTTCTTCCAGCATCTGGTTGAGGGCGTCCCGGGATAGCGTCAACAGCATGCAGTCAGTCGCTGCCACGCAAGTAGCCGAGCGGCGCTCGTCATCCAGTACTGCCATTTCGCCGAAAGCGCGGCCTTTGGGCAGCGTGGCCATGGCTATTTCCTGCCCGGCCTGGTTGCGCTTGCTCACCGCTACGCTGCCTTCGTGCACTATGCACATGAAGGTGCCGTTGTCGCCCTCGTGGAATACCGCTTCTCCCTTGCCGATCCGGCTGATGTTGAAATAACCGGCGACG
This sequence comes from Sideroxydans sp., assembly GCA_016124455.1. Classification (GTDB taxonomy): domain Bacteria; phylum Pseudomonadota; class Gammaproteobacteria; order Burkholderiales; family Gallionellaceae; genus RI-121. Next base: position 68,264 of record WGNQ01000010.1, read on the forward strand.
GCGTGGATTTCGGCTGGTGGCAGATGGTTGAACAGGTCGCAATCGACCAGCATGCCGCTGATTTCATCGAGCAGGGCGGAACGGGTTTTCATGGTTGAAATGGCTTTGCGTGGGTGACTTCTGCAGGCGTCAGGCCTCACTCGCAAGTTACACCGTATAATGGCGACAATCAACTACGATAGCCTGCCTTGTGACCTTTTTTACCACCAACAAACCGTTTCTGTTGATTGCATCCGGCCTGCTGGCCGTCCTGGGTTTTTCCCCTTTCGGAGTTTTTCCGCTGACCGTGCTGGCCCTGGCCGTGCTGTTCAGCCAGTGGCAGGGTGCGCAGAGTGCGCGGCAGGCAGCGCGGATGGGCTTCCAGTTCGGTCTCGGGCTGTTTGCTTTCGGTGTCGGCTGGATCTACGTCGCGCTGCACGACTACGGCAACATGCATTTTCTGTTGGCGCTGGCCGCCACGCTCCTGTTTGCCGCGCTGCTTGCGCTGTTCCCGGCGCTGGCCGGTTATGTCCAGGCCAGGCTGCGCGTGTCCGGCCGCTTGCAACTGCTGCTGGCGATGCCTGCCTGCTGGGTACTCGGTGAATGGTTGCGCGGCACGCTGTTCACCGGTTTTCCCTGGTTGGCATTCGGTTACTCGCAGGCCGCGGCCAGTCCGCTCGCGGGTTATGCGCCGCTGCTCGGCGTGTATGGCGTGTCGCTGATGGTGGCGCTGAGTGCGGCATTACTGGCTTTGTTGGCGCGGGCACGCTGGAGCCGGGAAGGCCAGCTGGCGCTGGCCGCCTTGCTGCTGCTGTGGGTGGGCGGTGCACTGCTGCGCAACATCGAATGGACGCAGCCGCAGGGTGCGCCGGTCAAGGTCGCGCTGTTGCAGGGCAATGTTCCGCAGGACATCAAATTCGATGAGGGACGTCTGGTCGGTACGCTGGAACTGTACCGCCGCATGATCCAGCAAAGCGATGCGCAGCTGATCGTGCTGCCGGAAACGGCATTGCCGCTGCTGCGCCACGAGTTGCCGGAAAGCTATGCCGACATCGTCAGCCGGCATGCGCGTGCCAACGGCGGTGACGTGCTGATCGGCGCGTTCGAGCGCGACGAAAACCGCCTGTACTACAACAGCGTGTTCACGCTGGGCGTCGCGCCCGGCCAGAGCTATCGCAAGAACCACCTGGTGCCGTTCGGCGAATTCATCCCGCTGCGACCCGTGCTCGGCTGGTTCATCAACGAGGTGCTGGATATCCCGATGGGCGATCTCACCAGCGGCGGGCGCGCGCAGCTGCCGCTGAATGTTGCCGGACAGAAGGTGGCGGTGGACATTTGCTACGAGGACGTCTTCGGTGAAGAAATCATTCGCGCATTGCCGGCGGCGACGCTGCTGGTGAATGCCACCAACGATGCGTGGTACGGCGATTCGTATGCCGCGATGCAGCACAACCAGATCGCGCAGATGCGCGCGCTGGAAACCGGCCGCATGATGCTGCGTGCCACCAACACCGGCGTTACCTCGGTGATCGGTACCGATGGCCGTATCCGGCAGATGCTGCCGCAGCATGAAGAAGGTACGCTCACTGCCGAGGTGCAGGGTTATGCCGGCAGCACACCCTATGTGCGCTGCGGCAATGCCACGGTACTGGCGCTGCTGGTGCTGATGCTGGTGGTGGCATGGCGGTGGCGCGGGCGATGAGCTGGGTTTGTTACCTGCTCGAATGTGCCGACGGCACCCTGTACTGCGGCATCACCAACGACCTGGACAAGCGCCTCGCCGCGCATAATGCGGGGGAAGGGGCCAAGTACACGCGCGGCCGCACGCCGGTTCGGCTGGCTTATTGCGTACCCTGCCACGACAAATCTGATGCGTTGAAGCGCGAAATGGCGGTCAAGCGCTTGTCGCGGACGGCGAAACAGGCGCTATGCGGGGTGACGGAAGTAGCCGAAAACCCGTAAAATGGCGCCTTTGCAAAATCCGGCAGACATTTAACTACATGCTTACCTTTCAGCAGATCATCCTGACGCTACAGAATTTCTGGGACAAGCAGGGCTGTGCGCTGCTGCAGCCCTACGACATCGAAGTCGGCGCAGGCACTTTCCATACTGCGACCTTCCTGCGCGCCATCGGGCCGGAGCCCTGGCGCGCCGCCTACGTGCAGCCCAGCCGCCGTCCCAAGGACGGGCGCTATGGCGATAATCCCAACCGGCTGCAGCATTATTACCAGTACCAGGTGGTATTGAAGCCGTCGCCGGCCAACATCCAGGAGCTGTATATCGAAAGCCTGCGCGCACTGGGTATCAATACCGGCGAGCACGATATCCGTTTCGTCGAGGACGACTGGGAGTCGCCCACGCTGGGTGCCTGGGGATTGGGCTGGGAAGTGTGGCTGGACGGCATGGAGGTGACGCAGTTCACTTACTTCCAGGAGGTCGGCTCGCTTGCCTGCAAGCCGGTGTTGGGCGAAATCACTTATGGCCTGGAGCGTCTGGCGATGTACCTGCAGGACGTGGAAAACATCTACGACCTGGTTTGGGCAAAGAATGGCGACAGCATAGTGACCTATGGCGATGTCTATCACCAGAACGAAGTCGAGCAGTCGAAATATAACTTCGAGCATTCCAACGTCGATATGCTGTTTCGCCATTTCAATGAATACGAAGCCGAAGCCAAACGCCTGATGGAGGTGGGCCTGCCGTTGCCGGGCTTTGAAATGGTGATGAAGTGCTCACATACTTTCAACCTGCTGGACGCGCGTGGTGCGATCTCGGTTACCGAGCGCGCCGCTTACATTGGCCGCGTGCGCGCCTTGGCGCGGCAGGTGGCGCAGGCCTATTACGATTCGCGCGAGGCGCTGGGCTTCCCCATGTGCAAGAACGGGGAGGGCAAATAAATGAAAAGCAATTTGCTGGTCGAGCTGTTTACCGAAGAGCTGCCGCCGAAGGCGCTGCAGAATCTGTCCAACACGTTTGCCAATGAACTGTTTGCCGCGTTGCGCGAGCAGCAGCTGGCGGGTGCCGATAGCGAGTGCACACCATATGCCACGCCACGGCGTCTGGCTGTGCTGATTACGCATGTTGCGGCGCAGCAGCCGGACCGCACCCTTGAGCGCAAGGGGCCGGCCGTTGCCGCCGGGCTGGATGTGGAAGGCAAGCCGACCAAGGCGCTGGAAGGGTTCATGCGTTCTGCCGGCACCACGCTCGAGCAATTGCAGAAAGCGCAGGACGGCAAGGCCGAGTACTTCGTGGCGCGCATCGAGCAAAAGGGCAAGCCGCTCGCTGCCTATCTTGCCGACATGGTGGGACAGGCGCTGAAGAAACTGCCGGTGCCGAAGCTCATGCGCTGGGGCGATTCCGAGCACCAGTTCGTGCGTCCGGTACACGGGCTGGTTATGCTGCACGGCAACGAGGTGGTGCCGGGCGAAGTGCTCGGGTTGCAAAGCGGCAACAGCACGCGCGGCCACCGCTTCCTGCACAACAGCGAATTTCCCATCATGAGCGCGGACGGTTACGAGGAAGCGATGCTCGCGCACGGCAAGGTGATCCCGTCGTTCGCACAGCGGCGCGCGAAGATTTCCGAACAGCTGGAAGCCGAGGCCGGGACGCTCAATGCGCGCATCAACCCGGCGGAAGGGTTGCTCGACGAAGTGACTGCGCTGGTGGAATGGCCGGTGATCTATGTCGGCGAGTTCGAGGCGGAATACCTTGAAGTGCCGCAGGAGTGCCTGATCCTGACCATGCAGCAGAACCAGAAATATTTTCCGTTGCTCGATGCGGGCGGCAAGCTACTCAACAAGTTCCTGATTGTGTCCAACATGGAAACGGCGGATCCGAAACATATCATCGGCGGCAACCAGCGCGTGGTGCGCCCGCGCCTGGCCGATGCGCGCTTTTTCTACAATCAGGATCGCAGGCAGACGCTGGAGTCCCGCGTCGAAAAACTCGGCAGCGTGGTTTACCACAACAAGCTGGGCAGCCAGTTGCAGCGCGTCGAGCGGCTGGCCACGCTGTCCGGCACCATCGCGCGCCTGCTCAAGGCGGACAAGGCGGATGCGGAACTTGCGGCACGGCTGGCCAAGGCCGACCTGCTCACCGACATGGTCGGCGAATTCCCGGAACTGCAGGGCGTGATGGGGCGTTACTACGCGCTGCATGACGGCGAAAAGGCCGAAGTGGCGAATGCCATCGAGGCGCATTACCATCCACGTTTTGCCGGCGACACGCTGCCGCAGGGGCCGCTGGCGTGTGCCGTGGCGCTGGCCGACAAGCTGGAAACGCTGATCGGCATCTACGGCATCGGCCAGGTGCCGACTGGCGACAAGGATCCGTTCGGCCTGCGCCGCCACGCACTGGGTGTGTTGCGCATCCTGATCGAGACGCCGTTAGATCTGCCGCTGGAGGCGTTGCTGAGAACGGCTGCCGGCAATTTCCCGGACGGCATGCTGAGCGCGACGGTGGCCGCGGACGTCGAGGGTTTCATGCTCGACCGCCTGCGCGGTTACCTGCGCGACCGCGATTTTGAGACGACTCATATCGAGGCGGTACTGTATATGCTGGACGGCCGCTTGCATGAAGTGCTGCCGCGTTTGCAGGGCGTGCGCGAGTTTGCTGCGCTGTCGGTGGCGGCCGACCTGGCCGCGGCCAATAAGCGGGTGCAGAACATCATGCGCAAGAATCACGAAGAGCTGGGCGCCGACCTGGCCAGTGCGGCGATCCAGCCGGCATTGTTCCAGGAAGACCAGGAACGCGACCTGTACCAGGCGATGCAGGGGATCGAGCCGCTGGCGCAACGCTATCTGGAGCGCGGTGACTACGGCCAGAACCTCAAGGCGCTGGTCACGCTGAAGCCGTTCATCGACGATTTCTTCGACAAGGTAATGGTGATGTGCGAAGACCAGGCGCTGCGCAAGAACCGCGCCGTGCTGCTGCAGCGACTGGGGCGCCTGATGAACCAGGTGGCGGACATTTCCAAACTGGCGGCATGACATGAAACTCATCATCCTCGACCGCGACGGCGTCATCAACTACGACTCGGACCAGTTCATCAAGAGCCCGGACGAATGGAAACCGATCCCAGGCAGCCTGGAGGCGATTGCGCGGCTGAGCCAGGCGGATTACCGCGTGGTGGTGGCGACCAACCAGTCCGGCGTGGGGCGCGGGCTGTTCGACATGACTACGCTCAACGCGATCCACGACAAGATGGTCAAGTCGGCCGCACTGGTCGGCGGGCGCATTGACGCGGTATTTTTCTGCCCGCACACGGCAGAGGCGAATTGCAATTGCCGCAAACCGAAGAGCGGCATGATCGAGGAGATCGCCACGCGCTACAACATGGAACTGCAGGGCGTACCGGCGGTGGGCGACTCGCTGCGCGACCTGGAGGCCACGGCGCGGCTCGGCGCGCAGCCCATGCTGGTGCTGACCGGCAAGGGAACCAAGACCCAGGCCAAGGGCGGGCTGCCGGAGGGTACGCAGATCTATCCCGACCTGGCGGCAGCGGTGGCTACACTGGTCTGATATGGTCTTCATCCGTTCGCTGATTTTCCTGTTGCTGCAAATCCTGATTACGCCGCTGTTTACGCTGGTGGCGCTGCTGTCTTTCCCGCTGCACCCGATTACCCGCTACCGGCTGATTTCCGGCTGGGCGCTGACCATGCTGTGGTTGTTGCGCGTGGTGTGCGGCATCCGCATGGATGTGCGCGGTGCGGAAAATATCCCCGGGCAGCCCTGCATCCTGCTGTGCAAACACCAGTCGGCCTGGGAAACCATCGCGCTGCAGAAAGTGTTCCCGCCGCAGGTATGGGTGCTCAAGCGTGAATTGCTGCGGCTGCCGTTCTTCGGCTGGGGGCTGGCGATGACCAGCCCGATCGCCATCGACCGCAGTGACGGGCGCGAAGCGATGAAGCAGTTGCTGAAGCAGGGTAAGCAGCGCTTGCAGGCCGGCTTCTGCGTGGTGATTTTCCCCGAGGGGACGCGCATTCCCTACGGTCAGCGCGGCAAGTACAAGATCGGCGGCGCGATGCTGGCGGCGTCCAGCGGTGCGCTGGCGGTGCCGGTGGCGCACAATGCGGGCAGGCTGTGGGGGCGCCATTCCTTCTTCAAGCATCCGGGCACGATCACCATGAGCATCGGCGCACCGATCGATCCGGCAGGGCTCAAGGCCGACGAAATCAACCGCCGTGCCGAGGACTGGATCGAGGCGGAAGTGGAGCGGCTGTCCTGATGTTCAAGGCAGTGCAGCGGCTGATCGATCCGCCGGCCATAGAGCAGCGCAGCATCAAGTTGTCCGGTACGTTCGTCAGCTATACCCTGAAGCGCAGCGGCAAGCGCCGGCGCAGCATCGGCCTGAGCATCGACGACCGCGGGCTGACCGTCAGCATGCCGCTGCGCGCGTCGGAGAAATGGTTGCACAGCGTGCTGCAGCAGAAGGCGCGGTGGATCGTGGAAAAGCTTGCCGACTGGCAGGCGCACAAGCCGCCGGAAGTGCCGCTGTGGATAGACGGGCAGTTCATCAAGTTTATCGGCGAGCCGCTGACCTTGCGCGTGGTGCCCAGCCTGTTCGACGCGCCCCCGCTGCTGCGCGGCCGGCAGTTGTTCGTGCATGTGACCGATGGCGCAAACCAGCAGGTGGTGGAACAGGTGGTGGCGCAGTGGTACCAGCGCGAGGCCGAAGTGCTGTTCCGGCAGCGCGTGGCGCACTACGCGCCGCTGATGGGGGTGTCGCCCAGCGTGGTGGCGTTGTCCTCGGCACGCACCCAGTGGGGCAGCTGCACTGCGCGTGGCACGGTGCGCCTGAACTGGCACCTGATCAAGATGCCGTTGCGGCTGATCGATTACGTCGTAGTGCACGAACTGGCGCATCTGGTCGAAATGAACCATTCGCCTGCGTTCTGGCAGGTGGTGGCGACAGTGTGCCCGGACTACGGGCGGCGGCGCGGGGAGTTGAAGCACCGCGAAGTCCTGATCGGTTGATGCGGCGCTGGCCGTGGCGGGCTGCCGAAGCCGGCGCCCGCCCGCTACGCCCTGATCGAATGCTCGAAACGCTTCACCAGGTGCGCCAGGCCTGCTGAAGTACTGGCCAGTCCTTTTACCCCGTTGCCTATCGTCCCCATATTCTGGTTATTGGACTCGGTAATGGTGCAAATTTCGGCCATGTTCCTGGACACGTCGTTGGTCGCATCAATCTGTTCCGAAAATGCCGTGCTCACCGACTTGCTCATTTCGCATGCCGAGTTTGCGGCTTCATGGATCTGGTGCAGTTTGCTGTCGCTCGCATGGATGTGTTCCATGCCGACCTTGACGGTTTCCACCACTTCGCTCATGGTGGCCACGACGCTGTCGGTTGTCGCGCAGATAATCTGCACCAGCTTGCTGATATCCACCGTGCTGCTGCTTGTCCGCTCGGCCAGTTTGCGCACCTCATCGGCCACCACGGCGAAGCCGCGGCCGGACTCCCCGGCACGGGCCGCTTCGATCGCCGCATTCAGGGCGAGCAAATTGGTTTGCTCGGCGATCGCCTGAATCACCTTCGTGACCTGCCCGATCTTCTGGATTTCCGAGTTCAAGTCGTTGATCATCTTGCTGGCGCCCATCACCGATTCTTCGGTGCGCCGGCTGGACTGCAGGCTCTTGGTCACCAGTTCCTTGCCGGATTCGGCAACCAGCGTCACCTGGGCGGAGAAGTCGGTTGCGGAATGGGTGGTCTTCGCCACTTCGGCAATCGATGCGCTCATCTCTTCCAGTGCGGCGCTGATGGATGACATGCGATCCGATTGTGCAGCGAAATTGTCGCTCAGCCGGGCAATCAACGTTTCGGTTTCGGCAGCATTGCCGGAAACCTGGCCGGAAGCTACAAATACATCCACGATCATCGCGCGCAGGTTGATCCGCATGGACTCGATTTCGCGCGCCAGCTGTGCCAGTTCATCGTCACGTTCCGATTTCAGGCTCTTGTTCAGGTCGCCCTCGGCCATTGCCCGAAGCGCCTCAATTGCGGATTTGACCGGTATGCCCACCGAACGGTGAATGGCCAATGAACTTAACAGGGCCACCAGCGCGCCAACGCCGAGCAGGATGCCGAGGAACATCTGGTTGTCGTGCCAGATGACACCGGCGGCCAGCAACACGACCAGTGCGATGAGTCCGGCATTGACCGTCGCCTGGAGAGACAGGCGCTGGAAAAATCCGGCCTTCAGCGAAGACGGGATTTTTGCCTGCTTATTGACCACCTGGCGGTACAGCGCTTCCGCACTCTGAATGTCTGCCTGGCTGGGTTTGCTGCGGACGGACTTGTAGCCCGACAACGTCCCATTGTGATAGCTGGGCGTGACGTAAGCCTCGACCCAGTAGCAATCGCCGTTCTTGCAACGGTTCTTGACGATGCCGCGCCATGGCCTGCCCGCCTTGACCGTCTGCCACAAGTCGGCAAAGGCCTCCGGCGGCATGTCCGGGTGGCGGACGATGTTGTGGTTGCGGCCTATCAGTTCTTCGCGCGTGAAACCGCTGATGTCCACGAAAGCATCATTTACATAAGTCACTTCGCCCTTCAGGTTCGTTTCGGAAACCAGGGGCCTGGCCGGGTCGACTTCATGCACTACGTGAGTAACGGGTAAATTTATTTTCATTTTAAATAACGCTCCTACTCGCAATTATCAACTTGTATTTTTTGCATTCGATCCACAGCTGCCGGATGTGCCCATGGCAGAAAGCTTTGCACAACACTTTTGCTGGTGGCGCACTGTTCCATATCGGCGTGAAATGGATTATCTGTAGGGTGGGGAGGGAAAATTGCGGGGCAATACGGGCGTGGCCGTCGATTTGGCCGGGAACTGGCGTGAGGGGCGGGTAATGCTGCCTGCCCGCGGCCCTCAGGTGAGGATGCTGCAGGATCAGAAAACCACGGTTTCCCCCGAGCCGAGTTTGATCAGTTCGGCAAGTTTGCCAAACAGTTCGCTGCCGTCCCGGCGGCTCAGCCACTGCCCCCCGTCGTAAGCATAGTGGAAGCCGCCTGACCTGGCGGCCAGCCAGATTTCCTGGTTCGGGCCGTGGCGGTTGATGATGACTTGCGAGCCATCGTCGAATTCCAGTTCCAGCACGGCACCGTTCGGGCTGCATTCGATGTCGGTGCCGCTGGCGTCGATGGCCTGTTCAATGTGGCTGAATATCGCATCCGCCAATTCGTTGAATTCCGTTTCCGTCATATAATCCTGCCTTCCAATTTGATGAGAGTGCAATCATGCGTGAATCCGTGACCGCTGCCGGCATTATGTTGCTGTTGGCCATGATGCTGCAAGGCTGCGGCCACAAGGGGCCGCTGGTGCTGCCGCCACCGCCCGGCCAGGAACAACCCCAACCCGTTGCAGGTCAATAAATCATGAATGACTATTTTCAGTACCAGCAAGAACAGCTCTGGGTAGAGGGTGTGCCGCTAGCCGACATCGCGCAGCGTTTCGGCACACCATGCTATGTATATTCGCGCAATGCGCTGGAGGACAGCTATCGCCAGTTTGCGGATGCCTTGCAGGAGCATGAGCATCTGGTCTGTTATGCGGTGAAGGCAAACCCCAGTCTCGCCATCCTGCATTTGCTGGCGCGGCTGGGAGCGGGTTTTGATATCGTGTCCGGCGGCGAATTGCAGCGCGTGCTGGCGGCAGGCGGCGCGGCCGGCAAGGTGGTATTTTCCGGCGTGGGCAAGACAGCGGCAGAAATGAAGCTGGCGCTGGAAGCCGGAATCCTGTGTTTCAACGTGGAGTCGGAGGCGGAACTGGAGCGCCTGAACGAAGTGGCGGGAAAACTGGGCAAGGTTGCGCCGGTGAGTTTGCGCGTGAATCCGGATGTCGATGCGAAGACCCACCCGTATATTTCCACCGGGCTGAAGCAGAACAAGTTCGGCGTGGCTTACGCCGACGCGCTGTTGCTGTACCGCAAGGCGGCAGGCATGCCGCACCTGCACATCACCGGCATGGATTGCCACATCGGTTCGCAACTGACCGAAAGCAGCCCGTTTATCGCGGCGGCAGAAAAAGTGCTGGCGCTGGTTGACCAGCTTGCCGTGGATGGCATCCATCTGCAGCACCTCGATCTTGGTGGCGGCCTCGGCATTCGCTATGACGACGAAGTGCCGCCGTCAATTGCCGATTATGCCCAGGCATTGCTGGCCGCACTGCGCGGTCGCAAGGAGAAGCTGATTGTCGAGCCGGGGCGCGTGCTGGTCGGTAATGCAGGTGTGCTGCTGACTCGGGTGGAATATCTCAAGCACGGCGAAGAAAAGAATTTTGCCATCGTCGATGCGGCGATGAACGACCTGATGCGTCCTGCGCTTTACGATGCCTATCACCATATCCAGCCGGTACAGCGGCGTGCCGTGCCGGCGCTGCCGTACGAAGTGGTGGGGCCGGTGTGCGAAACCGGTGACTTTCTCGGGCATGCGCGCGAGCTCGGCATTGCGCAGGGCGACTTGCTGGCAGTGATGTCGGCAGGTGCCTATGGCATGAGCATGAGTTCCAATTACAACACGCGCCCACGTGCTGCCGAGGTGATGGTGGCCGGCACTTCCGTGCAACTGATACGCGAACGTGAGACGGTGCGGCAGTTATTTTCGGGCGAGCATTTTTTCGCATAGCGCAAAAATATTTGTTGTTAAATGCACAAATCTATTGCGCTGGAATTTTAATCATGCGTAGAATGCGGCCACCAAACATTTAAAAAGGTTTTGTGGTAAGGGAGACAAGCTGTTTGGGAGTGCAGTGGTTGCACGCAATGTAGTGCCTGGGTGAGTCAAATAATTTTTTAAGGAATGAAAATGGCTACAGCAAATACGAAAACAGCAAGCACCGCAACCAAGAAACCGGCAGCCAAGAAGCCAGTCGCCAAAAAGGCAGTGGCCAAGAAACCGGTAGCCAAGAAGCCAGTCGCCAAAAAGGCAGTGGCCAAGAAACCGGCAGCCAAGAAGCCAGTCGCCAAAAAGGCAGTGGCCAAGAAACCG
>WGNQ01000014.1 GCA_016124455.1 Sideroxydans sp.
GGCCGCCTTGATCGCATCCTCGGCCAGGATCGAGCAGTGGATCTTCACCGGCGGCAGCGCCAGTTCTTCGGCAATCGCCGTGTTCTTGATTTCCAGCGCTTCGTCCAGCGTCTTGCCCTTGACCCATTCGGTCACCAGTGAGCTCGATGCGATGGCCGAACCGCAGCCGTAGGTCTTGAATTTGGCGTCCTCGATCACGCCGGCATCGTTCACCCGCAACTGCAGCTTCATCACGTCGCCGCAAGCCGGCGCACCGACCATGCCGGTTCCGACATGCGCATCGTCCTTGTTCATCGAACCAACATTGCGCGGGTTCTCGTAGTGATCCATCAGCTTGTCGCTATAGGCCATCTCAGCTCCTGACGTCGTTATGCATTCCTGTCGCCTATCTCAGCAAGGACTATGCCAATCACGCAAACCACGCTATAGCTGGCATTGTAGGAAATTGCCGACATGGGCCGTTGTCAGGTTTGTGGCTTTTGCAACAAAATGCAAAGATATGTGTCGTATATTCCGGTGAGCCGGAGTATTTTTCCAGTTAGTTCAGACGCCCACCCCTACTTTCAAAATGGGCATACAACTTGCTTCATTGAGTTGTAACTTGAGTCTCAAAGAGGAATCCAAGGTGCGCGTTTCCAAAAACGGCAACATAGAACTGGTTACGGTGTACGAGGTGAGCAAGATACTCAACTCGTCGCTGGATCTGCACAAGACCCTGCACAGCGTGCTGAACGTACTGTCCAGTCATCTGCAGATGCAGCGCGGCATGGTCGCGTTGCAGCAGGACGACGGCTATCTGCAGGTGGTTGAGGCGACCGGCATGGATGCCGCGGAAATCGCCCAGGGACGCTTCAAGAGCGGCGAAGGCGTAATGGGCAACGTCCTCAAGAGCGGCATGCCCGCCGTGGTACCGGACATTACCAAAGAGTCCCTGTTCCTCAACCGTACCGGTTCGCGCAAAGGGGAAAGCGGGAAAATCATTTCCTTCATCGGAGTGCCGATCAAGGCCGGCCGGACCACAATTGGCGTGCTCAGCTTCGACCGTGAGGACAAGCCGGAAGGCGAACCCAATTTCGGCAAAGACGTGAGTTTCCTGTCCATGGTCGCCAACCTGATCGGCCAAACCGTGCGCCTGCACCAGAAAGTCGCGCAGGATCGGGCCAATTTATTGCAGGAAAAGATGCGTCTGCAGTCCGAACTGCACAGCAAATACAGCCTCGACAACGTGATCGGGCAAAGCAAGGTCATGCAAAGCGTATTTGCCGAGGTGCATCAGGTCGCTCCCTCCAAATCGACCGTGCTGCTGCGGGGCGAATCCGGCACCGGCAAGGAAGCCATTGCTCGCGCCATCCACCACCTCTCCCCACGCAAGGACAAACCTTTCGTCAAGGTCAATTGCGCCGCACTGTCCGAAACATTGCTGGAGTCCGAACTGTTCGGCCATGAGCGCGGCTCGTTTACCGGCGCCTCGCAGGAACGCAAGGGCCGCTTTGAAATGGCACACGGCGGCACCCTGTTCCTCGACGAGATCGGGGACATCTCGCCCGCATTCCAGACCAAACTGCTGCGCGTGCTGCAGGAACGCGAATTCGAGCGCGTCGGCGGCAACAAGACCATCCGTGTCGACGTGCGGCTGGTCGCCGCTACCAACCGTAACCTGGAAGAAGCCGTCGCCAAGGGAGGTTTCCGCGAAGACCTGTATTACCGCATCAATGTCGTCGCCATCTTCCTTCCTCCCTTGCGCGAGCGACGCGAAGATGTACCGATGCTGGCAGAATATTTCCTGCAACAGGCCAACCAGGAAAACAACAAGCACCTTAAATTCTCGCCGGAAGCGATGCAGGTACTGTGCAATTGCCAGTGGCCGGGCAATGTGCGCGAATTGAACAACTGCGTCGAACGCATCGCCGCCATGACGCAGGGCAACATCATCCGCAAGAAAGACCTGCTGTGCGATCGCGAAATGTGTTTTTCGTCCATCATGTGGCAACAGCACAGCAAGCATTCCGTATATCCCATCTTCAGTGCGCCTGCTGCTGCAGGCACGGCACAGCGCGAAACGCCGCCTGCCGCACCGCCGGAAGCCGAGCACGCATTCCATGAAAACGAGCCCGGCGATCCACAAAAACAGCAGCTCGTCGACGCGCTGGAAAAATGCGGCTGGGTACAGGCCAAGGCAGCACGGCTGCTCGGCATCACGCCGCGGCAGATGGGCTATGCCATCCTCAAACACGGAATCGATGTGAAGCGATATTGACCCTGTCCCCGGCCGGATTCAGCCGGGGACTCATGCATCCTGCCGCAACACCAGGCCGGCTTTCCTGTTTGTAGCAAACCCCACTTGCGCTGTCGCAATCCATACAGCCATCTCCTCTTCTCATCAGAACAAACATCCACTCATCTGTTTTATATGATGTTTTTGTCTGGCACGCCGCTTGCTAAAGGTAGTGCAGGAGAACACGCGTCGTTTAAAACTGATTGGGGTCAACATGACATTCACAGCTGAGAGCACCAACACTTCCAGGCTTAAACCGCTGGGTGGCATCAAAATCGAAGTAGCCGGACAGGCCGCATCGTCAGGCTGCGAAAGCAGCGGTGGCGCAGGAAAAGCCAGTTGCGGTTCTGCCGCCGGGCCTGCCGACATGCCCAGCGAGATCTGGGAAAAGGTGAAGAACCACCCCTGTTATTCCGAAGAAGCACATCACCACTATGCACGCATGCACGTGGCGGTCGCACCTGCCTGCAATATTCAATGCAATTACTGCAACCGGAAATACGACTGCTCCAATGAGTCGCGCCCGGGTGTGGTGTCGCAAAAGCTCACGCCAGACCAGGCAGTGAAAAAAGTATTGGCCGTCGCCTCCGAAATTCCGCAAATGACCGTGCTCGGCATTGCCGGTCCCGGCGATGCGCTGGCCAATCCTAAGAAAACTTTCGAGACATTCGAGCGCCTGCAGCAGGAAGCGCCCGACATCAAGCTGTGCCTGTCCACCAACGGCCTCGCCCTGCCAGACTATGTCGATGAGATCGTCAAATACAATGTCGATCACGTCACCATCACCATCAATATGGTCGATGCCGCAGTCGGCGAAAAAATATACCCGTGGATTTTCTACAACCACAAACGTATCACCGGACGCGAAGCGGCACAGATCCTCACCGAGCGCCAGATGCTGGGGCTGGAAATGCTCACCGCACGCGGCGTGCTGACCAAGATCAACTCGGTGCTGATTCCCGGCGTCAACGATGAACACCTGATTGAAGTGAACAAGGCCGTGAAAGCCCGCGGCGCATTCCTGCACAACATCATGCCGCTGATTTCCGAGCCGGAGCACGGCACGGTGTTCGGCCTGACCGGCCAGCGCGGGCCGTCCGCACAGGAGCTGAAAGAGGTACAGGACGCCTGTGCCGGCGGTGCCAATCTGATGCGGCACTGCCGCCAGTGCCGCGCCGATGCCGTGGGGCTGCTGGGCGAAGACCGCAGCGATGAATTTACCCAGGACAAGGTCGACCAGATGGAAGTGGTGTACGACCTGGAGAAACGCCGTGAATACCAGATCAAGGTGGAAGCCGAGCGCCAGGCGCAGCACTCAGCAAAAGAGGCGGCGGTGGCGATGGCACAGACGCAAGGCGGCCTCGACATGAAGCTGCTGGTTGCGGTAGCGACCGAAGGCCAGGGCAAGATCAACCAGCACTTCGGTCACGCCACCGAGTTCCAGATCTACGAGATCACGGCGGAACTCGGCAACATCACCACCGCCTTCATCGGGCACCGCCGCGTCGATCTCTATTGCCAGGGCGGATACGGCGAGGACGAGCAACTGCCATCCATCGTCAGCGCCATCAACGATTGCCACGCGGTGCTGGTATCCAAGATCGGCGCCTGCCCGCGTGACGAACTGAAGGCCGCCGGCATCGAACCGGTGGAGCAATATGCACACGAGTTCATCGAACATGGCCTGCTCGCCTGGTTCAACGACTACCGTGCGCGCATCGCACGCGGCAAAACCGAACACCAGCCGCGCGGTGATGCACACATCCGCCAGGGCGCTTACCTGGCCGCGTAATTTTTTACTTAAAGGAGAAATACCATGGCTTACAAAATCGTCTCTTCATCATGCACCGGCTGTTCCGCCTGCGAGCCGGAATGCCCCAACCAGGCTATCGTCGAGAAAAACGGCGTGTTCCTCATCAAGCCCGAGAAATGTACCGAATGCATCGGCCATTTCGATGAGCCGCAATGCGTGGCAGCCTGCCCAGTGGACAACACTGTCATCATCGACAACAGCTATCCGCGTTACGCAGCCGCGTAGGAGAGACTCATGAACATCGCCATCACCCCCAAGGCCGAGAAATTCATCAGCCGCATGATCCGCTTCAATGGCGGCAGCGCTGGTGCCGGATTCCGCCTGTCGGTAACACCGGGCGGCTGTTCCGGCCTGAGCTCGGAATTCACCATCGAAGCCGCACCGCTGGCTGGTGATGCCGTGCTGGAGAGCAACGGCGTGAAGCTGTTCCTGCCTGCGGAAAGCCGCATCCTGCTGGAAGGCGTCACGGTGGATTTCGCCGATACGCCGATGTCCACCGGACTGACGTTCATCAACCCGAATGCAGCAGCATGCGGATGCAGCAGCGCGGAAACCGGCACCCCGCCCAAAACCGCCAGCGTCAGCATCGCCAGCATCCAGCGTAAAAATGGATGAAATGCCATGCCAGCCGCCAGCGATGAACTCCCCAGCTCGCTCGTCGGCTTGTCCTCGGAAGCTGCACAGCATTTGCATCTGGCGGGGGTGAACTACACCCTGGATAAGGTCGCCGAAGCTCATCTCGCCGCAGCCTTGCGTCTCGCCCCGGAACACCTGGCCGTGCAGGTCGGCTACTACCGCTACCTGTTCTACAAGGGCCGCCTGACGGACGCCTTGCAACAACTCGGGGTATGCCGCGCCAATGCGGCGCAGCAAAGCGGCCTGCCACAGGATTGGCGCACGGCCCGCCAGGATGATGCGGACTTCGGCAATTTCGATTCGATCTGGGCGCGCTTCTATCTGTTTGCACTCAAGGCGCAGGGCTATATCGAGATGCGCCTCGGCCGGCAGGAGGAAGGACGCAGTGCCATCCTCAAAGTGCTGGAGCTCGACCCGAGCGACAAGGTCGGCGCAAAAATACTGCTCGATGTGCTCGACCGCCAGGGGCATGACGACTATGAATGATCCGATTGAGTCGCTGGATTGGCAAGGCAGGCAGATCGACTGCAGCGGGTGTGCGCACGCCGCACTGCTCGCCAGTGGCGGCTGCCAGCCCTTGCAGGCCTGCGTACATGATCGCTATGCCAAGCGCATCGACCGTTTCTTCGGCCGCCATCCCGAACTGGCCCAGGATTACCTGGCACACCCCTACTTCGAGGTACGTGCGGTTGCTGCGAAGTTCCTCGACGTATTCCACCTGCTCCGCTTGCGCAACGACCCGGACGAGACAGTACGCAGCATCGTTGTACTCAGGCTGCCGCAACGCCAGTTGCTGGAAATGCGTAACGACCCGGACCGCGAGGTACGTATCCGCATTGCATACAGATTACCGCCGCAGGAGCTCGAACCCATGATGCGCGACGACGATTACTACGTGCGCGTAGTCGTTGCCAAACGGCTGCCCAAGGGCATGCTGGCATTGATGATAAACGACCCGGACAGCAGTGTAAGGGCGGTCGTAGCCGAGCGCATCGACAGCAATATGCTGCTGTCGATGTGCAACGACCCGGACAGTGGCGTACGGCTGCTGGTGGCGAGGCACCTGCCGGCGCCGCAATTGCTCCACATGCGCCACGACCCGGACTGGCGCGTGCGCTACGAAGTCGCCCAGCGTATCGGCATCAATGCGCTGGTCGAAATGGCGCAGGACGAGGATGAGATGGTGCACGAGATGGTGCTGGCGCGCCTGGCGCAAGGCACTGCAAGCGAATGGGAACCAGCGCGGAGGCCATATGGCAAAAATCAGCCGCGATAGCAACATCGTGGAACTGGATGGACCGCCGCAGTACGACTACGGCGAGAAAGTCGTGTCGCGCTTCAACATCCGCAACGACGGCACCTACCACGGCAAGGAAATAGGCGAAATCCTGGTGCAGAAAGGCGACGTCGGCTACGTCTCGAGTATCGGCACCTTCCTGCAGCAATACTACATTTACGGCGTGGACTTCTATGAACGGGGCACGCTGGTCGGCATGAAGTCGAGAGAGCTGGAAGCATTCGAAAATGAAAGCGAGGACGAAGATGATTGATATACGCGAACCGAAATACCAATGGGGCCAGCCGGTCAATGCCGTGATCGACCTGATCAACGACGGCAGCTTCCCCGATGCGGAAGATGGTGCATTGCTGGTCGCCAGCGGCACCCGCGGGGAAATCGTGCAAACCGGTATGCACGAGGAATCGAATATACCCGTGTATATCGTCGAATTCCCGAACGGCAAGATTGTCGGCTGCCTGGAAGAAGAACTCGAGCCGGCCTGAGGAATCCACGATGCAACCTGCCATGGCCGATTTCGCGCCCCACCCCAACCAGGTCGACTGCAAGCGCATCGAACGCGCGCTGGAACAGCGCGAGCGTTATCGCTACGTCACGCCGCAGGTTGTGCCGGATGAGGACGAACACGGCTACCGTATAGAAAGCCCGTGCTGCTCGCGCAACGTGGAACCGGCAGGCGGCATCATCGACATTGCGCTGCTGAAATATCTCAAGCCGCACTGGCTGCTGTACCGCAAGGATCACGACTACAGCACCTGGGTGCTGCACAGCGTAATCGACACCCTTAACGAGGCGCTGGCCATATTGCTGCCGGATGATGAAAGGGTGTTCTGGCCATGATTTACCTCGACAACAATGCCACCACCCGCATCGCTCCCGAAGTTCGGGCGGCGATGCTGCCATTCCTGGACGAAGCCTATGGCAACCCATCCAGCCAGAATGCACTGGGCCAGCACGCCAAGGCAGCTGTGCTTGCCGCACGCCAGGCAATTGCGACGAGCCTCGGAGCCAGCCCTGCCGAAATCATCTTCACCAGCGGCGCGACCGAAGGCAACCATGCCGCGATCACGGGTGCGGTTGGCTACTTCAGGGGGCAGCGCCGCCAGGTCGTGGCCAGTGCAGTGGAACATCCCTCCACGCTCAAGCTGCTGCAGGCACTGCAACAGCAGGGCATCGAAATCACACTGGTTCCGGTGGACGAACACGGCATGCTCGACATGGCCATGCTCGACGCCGCCATCAGCCACGAGACGGCGCTGGTATCGGTAATGTGGGCGAACAATGAAACCGGGGTGGTTTTCCCGGTGGAGGAAATCGCACAGCTCGCCAAACAGCGCGGTGCGCTGTTCCACACCGATGCGGTGCAGGCCATCGGCCGCCTGCCGCTTACCTGGAGACACAGCGCCATCGACCTGCTGTCTTTCTCCGGGCACAAACTGCACGCTCCCAAAGGTATCGGCGGCCTGCTGCTGCGCAAGGGACTGAACCTGCCGCCGCTGTTCCATGGCAGCCAGGAACGCAACCGGCGTGGCGGTACGGAAAACGTGATGGCCATCGCCGGGCTGGGTGCTGCCGCGACCCTGCTGGATAGCGCACACCCGCCCGGGCTGCAGCAACTGCGCGACCGGCTGGAACGGCACATCACCACCGCTCTGCCCGGTGCACGCATCAACGGCGGCCTGTCGCCGCGCATCGCCAATACCAGCAACATCGAGTTTGCCGGCATAAACGGGGAAGCGCTGCTGCTGCAACTGGAACGTGCCGGCGTGATCGCTTCCATCGGTTCAGCCTGCCAGAGCGGCGGCAACCGGCCATCGCACGTATTGAGTGCGATGGGCATGGCCGACGAGGCAGCCAAATCCTCGCTGCGCTTCTCGCTGTCGCGCTACACCAGCGCAGACGAAATCGAGCTGGCCAGCGCAACCATCCTCGCTGCCGCTTCCAGACTTGCGCAGCAACCTGTCGCACAACCTGTTTTATCTGCCTGAAAGGACCATCCCCATGAAAGTCATGATCCGCAAGAATGCAAAAGGCGAAGCCTCGGTATACGCCCCCAAGAAAGACCTGGAGGAGCCGGTCGTGGCGATGAGCAGGCCGGAAATGTGGGGCGGCATTGTCACCCTGGCCAACGGCTGGCAGCTTGAGTTGCCGGAGATGGCCGCAGATACCCGGCTGCCGATTACCGTCGAAGCGCGTCACGTCAACCGCGAGTGAGGCCATCATGGCACTGAACGAATCCCAGATTGCCGCCATCGAGACTTCGATTACGGCGTTACGCACGAACGGTGAGCCGCTGGCCCCCGGGTTGCGCAGCCTGTTCCCGGACATCGTGTTTGTGCGTTGCGATGCCGAGGATATGGATACCGCCCCCTATCGCAGCGGCACACATTACCAGCTGTACCTGCTCGACCGCAGCGAGCTGTGTATCCGCCTGACCGACCAGCTCGAATCTGCCGATGGCGTAATCATCGCCGAACTGGACTGACGATGGACGAAGAAACGATCAGCCTGACCGACCCCGACATCTCCAGAACCGAACTGGGGATGGTGGAAGCCGTCCTGTGCTCGCCGCACCTTGGCCAGGGGCGCATGGTCGAAGCATTCGAAGGCGAATTTTCCGCCTGGCTGGGACGGCAACACGCTGTAGCGGTGTCGGGTTCTACGCTCGCGCTATGGCTGTGCCTGGCCGCCTGGGAGATACAGGCCGACGACGAGATCATCACCCCGGCACATTCCTGGCACCAGATCGCGCGCGGCATTTCGCTGGCCGGTGCAAAACCGGTGTTCGCCGATATCGACTACTGGGCAGGCACGCTGGCGCCGCAAAAGGCTGCGGAAAAGATCACCAGCCAGACCCGCGCCATCCTCGCCGGCAACACCAATGGCCACCCTGCGGACTGGCGCACCTTGCGTGCGCTGGCGCAGCAGCATGGCCTGAAGCTGATCGAGGACTGTACCGAATCGCTGGGCTCGCGTTATGCCGGACAGATGGTAGGCACCTTTGGTGACTGCGCGATATTCGATTTTTCCCAGCTGTCCGCGCTGTGTTGCGGCGAGGGGGCGATGATCGTCACCGATGATCTCGACTTCGCCCGTACCCTGCGCTACCTGCGCGACCGCCAGCCGGATCAGCGCTACTCGATCAGCATCTCGCGCCTGCTGCCGCTGAATGCACGCATCAGTGACATCACCGCCGCACTCGGCCTCGCCCAGCTCGGGCGCATCGGCGACATACTGGCCAGGCGCAAGCAAACCGCACTGTGGTACGAAGACCAGATCAAGTCATTCGAAGGAATCAAGCCGCCCTACCTCGCACCTGACGTCGACGAAGTGAACTGGTTTTTGTATACCGTACATCTCGGTACGCGCTTCTCGCACAGCAGCTGCCGCTCGATTGTCGATGACCTGCACACTGCCGGAATCGACGCTGAACTGTACAGCTATCCGCTCTACCTGGAACGCTATTACATCGAACAGGGCTGGCGCAAAGGTAGCTGCTTCGTTACCGAAAAGGTGGCCGACCGCGCCATTGCCCTGCCCTTTCATGCCCATCTCAGCGAAGAACAGATCAAGTTCATCGTGAAGACTGCCAAGGACGCCTCGATCAACATCGGGGCGGGTGCCGCCATTTATCTTTAACCAACCATCTAAGGAGTGAACATGCCAGCAGTAACCATCATGCCATCAGGAAAAACCATCGAAGCCACCGAAGGCAGCCGCCTGCTCGATATCCTCATGAATAGCGGCGAAACCATCCAGCACAAGTGCGACGGCAAGGCCGAATGCGGCAGCTGCCACATTTTCGTGCAGGAAGGCCGCAAGAGCGTTTCCAGGATCCAGCGCCCGGAACACGAGAAACTCGACAGCATCATCGGCGTCGGCTCCAAGTCTCGGCTGGCCTGCCAGGTCATGCTGGGCAATGAAAACATCAGTGTCGAGATACTCGGCTTCTCTTCGGGTTTCTAGCCGCAATCAAGTAAAGGGAAATACCATGATGGACAGCACAATCAATCAAATCATTTCCGGGCTGGAAGCCGGGCAGGTCGTTCCCTATCTCGGTCCCGGCATCTGGGAGGGGGCTGCACCGGCACATCCTGCAAACCATCTGGATCTGGTCGCCAAACTCACCGAACGTATCACCGTGCCGCACAAGATTCGCAAGAACCTGACTGCCGCAGCGCAATACATCGAGAACTTCAAGCACCGCAAGACGCTCACCGGCCTGATGAACGCGGCCTTCGCCAACCCCGCCAAACCTGCCGAGCTGCATGAGTTCCTCGCCTCGCTGCACGGCCTGCCGCTGATCGTCGATGCCTGGTACGACGACGCCATGCAACAGGCTCTCGCACAACATCCGAGCTGGGGACAGGTACAGGGCGTCAGCCAGGCCGAACATCACGGCGAATGGGTGCGTTATTACACGTCACAAGGCGAATTGACCGGCGCGGAAGCGGTATCGCAGTGGCAGACCTTGCTCTACCGCCCGCTAGGATCGGTCAGCCCGGCGCAGAACTACATCGTATCGGATTCGGATTACGTCGAGATACTCACCGAAATCGACATCCAGACACCGATCCCGCAAAGCGTGCAGCAACGCCGCGCGGGCAGGAATTTCCTGTTCCTGGGATGCCGCTTTGCCTACCAGCTCGACCGCATCTTCGCACGCCAGATCATCAAGCGCTCATCGGCCAGTCACTGGGCAGTAATCGAGGGTGAGTTGACGAAAAACGAGAAGCGCTTCCTCGATGAACTTAATATCACGCGTCTGGACATGCCGCTGAGCGAGGCACTGATCCAGTTCAGCGGCGTGATTGCCTGAAGCCGGCAACATTTGTTGCTGGCTGCGCTGCCCGGTACAGGCACGCGCCCACCGGGCGCGATCATTACGCATGACACTCGCTCCTGATCCGGAGCGAGGCGTGCCCGGCTGACCTCTCTGCCCCCTTCCCATAAAGAGCATCCCCGAAATAAAAATGGGGCAAACCCTTCTTATTGGTATAGTCAAGCATTAAAATAAGCGTAAGTCACTGGGAAATATGATTTCCCACATAAATGTTAACGATAGCTTTCGACTATCCGGTTTGGAGGCGCAATGAAGATCTGGTGGAGCTCTCTCAGCCTCGGCACCAGGCTTAACGTCCTGATTCAAGCAGTACTGATTATTATTCTGTCTGTTGCGCATTTCTGGACGATGAGACATATCAGCGACGGCATTTTGAATGCCGCCGAGCGGCGCGCGTCCGTTTCTGCAGATGGCGTCATCAACGGCATGAACATGCTGATGCTGACCGGCATGATTTCCTATCCCGAGAACCGCCGTTTGTTCATCAAGAAAATGAGCGCTTCGGAAGATGTGAAGGAGCTGCGCATCATTCGCGCCAAACAGGTGCAGGATCAGTTCGGCCCCGGTCTTCCGGAAGAGCAAATCCAGGATGACATGGATAGGCGCGCCATCGAAACCAAGCGCCCCCAGTTCAAGCTGATTGCCGACCCGAAGGCGCCTGCGCTGCGTACCGTTGTACCGTTCATCGTCAGCACCAATTTTCGCGGAACCAATTGTCTGATGTGCCACCATGTGGAAGTCGGTTCGGTTAATGGCGCCGCGAGCATCACCCTCGACATGACCGAAGATTTCGAGGCCATCAAATATACCCGGACCATGTTGTGGCTGGGCCAGATCGGACTGCAAATCCTGCTGTTCTTTGCCACTCGCTGGCTGATTACCCGTGCCACCCGTCCGCTGATCAACCTGCAAACCACGATGGAGGCCATGCAGCGCAGCCGCAGCATGGAGGACTTCACCCCTACCGAAAGCAGCCACGCAGACGAGGTCGGCAAGCTCACTGCCGCCTTTAACAAGATGTCGGAAGCGTTGCGTGATTCCGAGCGGTCCATGAAACTGGCCGCATCAATCTACCGGTCGAATGCCGAGGCCATCATGGTGACCGACGAAAACAACCTCATTGTGGACGTAAACCCGGCCTTCACCGAGATTACCGGGTACACCCGTGCCGAAGTAGTGGGAAAAAATCCAAGAATCCTCAAGTCCGGCAGGCACGACAATGCGTTCTATCAACAGATGTGGCAGATGATCCTGAGAGATGATCACTGGCATGGGGAGATCTGGGACAAGCGCAAGGATGGGGAGATCTATGCCAAACTCGCCAACATCAGCGTTCTCCGCCATTCCGACGGCAGCATATACCGTTATGTGGCGCAGTTCTCGGACATCACGGAAAAGAAGCAAAAGGATGAGCTGGTTCAGTGGCAGGCCAACTATGACCCGCTGACCAACCTCCCCAATCGCCGTTTGTTCCAGGACCGCCTGGAACAGGAAATCAAGAAGGCGCATCGTACGGGTTTACCGCTGGCCCTCATGTTCATCGATCTGGATTACTTCAAAAAGATCAATGACAGCCTGGGGCATACCAAGGGCGATATCCTGCTCATGGAAGCAGCACGACGTATCAGCAGCTGCGTCCGGGAAACCGATACGGTTGCCCGTCTGGGCGGGGACGAGTTTACGGTGATCATGGCCGAATTCAGCGACATTGCACAGACCACGCGGGTAGCCAAAACGATTATCCACGAGCTGAGCCAGCCGTTCTTCTTTATGGATGACGAGAAGAGTTACTACATTTCAGCCAGCATCGGAATTACCATCTACCCGGATGATGCGACCGACATCAAGCACCTGTTGAATCATGCCGACCAGGCCATGTATGCCGCCAAAGGCGAAGGACGCGGCTGCTTCAAATACTTCTCCGAATCAGCCCAGTAAACCATCCCTCGCAAGCCCCCGCACTTGAGAGGGCTTCATGGCTCACCCCTGCCTCGATTTGAGCTCATCGATAATCTTGCACAACTGGCTATTGGCGGATTCAAGTACCGAGATACGGCGCTCCTGGAGTTCCGTACGATTCTTTACGCTGCGTTCGAGCCGATAGCGATGCTCGGCAAGTTCTTCTTCCAGTGATTTCTTTTCCGTGATGTCGAGCATCACTCCCTGCAGGTACAGCATCTTGCCTGACTCGTCCCTGACCACACTCGCCTCGTCGTGAAACCAGCATATATCGTTCGTGCGCGAGAACAGCCGGTAATCGCACCGGAACGGCTCGCCTGTCTCACGGCTATGCAGAAGTGCCTGATTAACGTCGTTTCGGTCGTCAGGATGTGTGCGCTCGGAACGAAAATCGGCCTCGCCAATCCATTCATTTGCATCAAAACCAAGCCGTTCGATCTGCGGACTGACGAACAGCATCTTCCCTTCCTCCTCTTCAAGACTCATGATGTAGGTAATCGAAGGAAGATGCTCGACCAGGTTGCGGTATTTTTCCTCTGCACTCTGCAATTCCTGCATCAACTTTACCTGCTGCTCGTTGCGCTCGACCAGTTCCGCAGTACGGTGCTGCACTTCTTTTTCCAGGGAGTCGCGTTGCCGGGCCAGCAACCCTTCCGCCTCCTTCAACGCGGCAATGTAAGTCTGCATCGGGCGGAACAGGTACAGATACAGAATGGGGGAAACCAGTATGGTCAGCAATAAGCCATCGAGAAAATCGCCCACGAATATCGGCAGTCTCGGCAGATGATCGAAAACAAGCATCAGCACAGTTTCCGTAGCGAAGATCGAGCTTGCCACGATGATAAACAGGCGAAAAACCGTATGCCGAGGTTTAAGCGGAAGAGCCTTGTTATCCTGAGTTGAGTTTCCGTCGACCATCATCTTTCCCTCCGGCGGGTTGTTTCTGACAGGGGCAAGTTATTGCGGTAAGAATTGTCTGTCTGATCTTTACAGTTCAAAGATAGCATAAATCAAATACATGACGCTCTGATGTAAATCGCCTCACGGGCAGGCACATCAAGCAGAAGAATCGGGGGACGCTTCGGCGATGCCAGAAACAGGAAAGGTCAGTCCCGCTGGAATATGAATGGTCAAGACCTGCTATGGCCGGACACAGGGGAACTCAAAAGCTGGCTAGCCGGTGCTCCATGCTCTTGGGCGTTTCATGCCCGCAATCTTGCATGCCTGTTTCACATATCCGTATGGAAACAGTTCAAATATCCTGTTGCGCGACTCGCTGCCCAATCGCTTTGCAAGATGCTTCATGACGTGACGAACATCCGGGGCAATCTGGTGTTCGGAATAATACTGGCGCATGAAATTAATCGCATCCCAGTGGTCCTCTGTCAGCTGAACCCCCTCCTGGCTTGCGAAAATCTTCGCTATCGCCTCATTCCAGGTTTCTGGTTCGATCAAATAACCTTCTTCGTCGACATCAGGCATTTACCCCTCCTGTATCCAAGTGATCTCAGATAAAGTATATTCTCAATATATCATATTTTCGCTTGAATCAAACCGAAGGCATTTCCTCAACAGGCAAATGGCCCGTCTTGACCAGGATAGTGCATCCCTCTCTGCTGAATGGCTGATGCAGGCTCAAGTGCGGGCTGCGCATCCAAGTTCCCTCAGGGTAACGCCCATATTCATCCTCAAAGACACCCTCAAGCACCAGGATTTCTTCCCCTCCGAAATGACGATGTGCGCTGAAGCAGGTCCCAGGCGCCCATTTCACCAGGGCTGTATGCTGCGTCTCAAAGCTCGACAACGGCATGACCATGAGCCCTGGAACCAGGCCCGGAAGCCAGTTGCTTTTCCGTGTATCCACAATAACGCTCTGCCGGTCCCGGGTATCCAGGTGACGCAGTTTGACGAACAGCATGCAGCCCTGGCTGGAGCGCGGTGTATGCATTGAGCCGGGGGCACTCTTGAGATACGTGCCCGCATCATGGTCACCGCTTTCATCGCTAAAAACGCCTTCAAGCACCAGGATTTCTTCCCCCAGCTCATGACGATGGCAAGGAAAACTTGAGCCCGCGGCATAGCGCACGATCGAAGTGGCACGGGCTGCTTCCGCGCCGTCACGTTCAAGCATTCTCCGTTCAACGCCAATTGATGGGCTGGGTGCCCACGGCAAATTGGCCGACTGGATGACGACGCGTTTCGAAAAGTCAGCATTAATGATCATGTGGAAATACGCATATACAGTTCATTTCGCAATGATATATGGTACGGCGGTGCCCTTTGTCAATTTACAATATTATCTGCGACATGCATTGCCTGCGTGAGATGGCTGCCGTTCAGAAGCAACGACCCAATACGAACCCGATTTGCTGATACCCATATGAACAACAATATCCTTGAATTCCTGGCCCACTGGGCAATCATTGCCCTGTCGTTGTGGGTCGCAAGCTTCGTTTTCCGCGGGCTTTCATTCGCCAGCAAACAATCCCTGCTGGTGTCAGCCCTCCTGCTCGGCTTGGCCAATGCGATTATCAGGCCCGCAGTCATTCTGCTTACCATTCCGCTCACAATCGTCACCTTCGGTTTTTTCCTGCTGGTCATCAATGCGCTGATGATGCTCATGGTGTCCTGGACCGTTCCCGGATTCAGGATTTCCGGATTCTGGACTGCCTTTTTTGCGAGTATCTTTATTGCAGTGCTGAGCTTCTTTGTAGGGCTCGTCATCTTTCAGACAGGTGACAACCCGCTTCCCATGCCGGGAACGAACCACGGCATCTGGGTTTAATGCGAAAATTGCTGTGCAAAAATGACCTCAAGGAACAAAACATGAAAAAGGATTTTTGGCTGGAGCGCTGGGAGCGCGAAGAGATCGGATTCCACCAGGATGAGGTCAATCCCCACCTGGCCCGGCATTGGCCCACACTCAGTCCGGCTGCAGGCAGCACGGTATTCGTGCCACTGTGCGGCAAGAGCCTGGATATGGTCTGGTTGCATAATCATGGGCACCCTGTCGTCGGCGTCGAACTGAGTCCGGTCGCCGTAGAGTCGTTCTTCGCAGAAAACGGCTACACGCCGACCACCCGGGAAACCCGGGACTTCCGACAGTTCGAGGCGGGAGGCATACGCATACTATGCGGTGACTTCTTTGATTTGACCGCAGGCGACCTGAAAGACGTTGATGCGGTTTTCGACCGCGCCTCGCTGGTTGCCTTGCCTCCCGAAATGCGGCAAAGGTATTCAAATCACCTGATGGAAATCCTGCCCTCCCGGACCCATATCCTGCTGATCACGTTTGAATATGACCAGGCGGCCATGCCCGGGCCGCCATTTTCTGTCAGCCCTGAAGAAGTCCATGCACTTTATCGGGAGCATGCGGAAATAAAATTACTGGAGCAAGTCGACATACTGGAAGCGACTCCCCGGTTCAAAGCGCGCGGACTGGATCATTTGCATGAAAATGTTTTCCTGCTGACGCGGAGATGAGAGCTTAAAAGTGGCCATGCTTTATTATAAACAACAGCTTGAATATATTTCAAAATCCTGAATATAGCACTATCCAATCCTGGGTTCATTCTCCCCAAATTTTATTTAGGCACATGGGAACTATATTAGAGCCAGCTAATCTTATGTGTCAGGTAGCGCAAGTTACCTCACGTTTCTCCTCCCTGAGCGTGAAGTCTTAGCTTCCCCCTTTAGTTAAGACTGTTTGCCCCTGACCTGTAAGGTTCAGGGGCATTTTTTTGGCGATATTATACTTGACGTACCCATTTGCAGCGCAATTGCATCATCTCTGATTAAGTCCCCGAACTCTGATCTTTGCCATAAACTACGGGGACATCAAAGCAGAATAAAAAATAAGAATTTAACTGCCTTCTGAAAAAAAAGATTTCGCGGGGACAAAAATCCATGTTATTCTTTGGACTCATTGAGTTCCGTAAGGAAAAATTGACATGGCGACTAAAACCGAAAAATCATTAACGCCCCCGCTTATTTCACACGTTTCACTAACTTCGTTTCTAAACCAGATACGAGATATGGGAACGGTGCCTTCTCGAATTGACAAAACATTAATGCCAAAAGCGTCCGGCTCTCAAAGTGCGGGGACTATAGCTGCGCTACGTTATCTGGGCTTAATCGACGTGAACGGCAAACCAACCGAGCAATTTAAGAGTTTGGTTCTCGCGCAAGATGAGGATCGAAAGGCAGTCATGGCTCAGATCATCACGAAGTCTTACGGCTTCTTATTTGATGATGAAGAATTCGATCTGCAAGAAGCCAGCTCTGGGGAAATGATCGACAAGTTTCGAGCGCTCGAAATATCAGGCAGTACTCTGACCAAGACAATCGCGTTTTTTCTTGCTGCGGCAAAGGAATATGGAATTGCTGTTTCGCCGCATATTAAGGCACCGCCAGCGCCGAAAGGAAATGGCGCTACTCGAAAGCCGTCAAAAGGCAAGGAAGAGGTCAAACGCAATGACGACGAGCCAGAAGATGATGACCCCGAAGCAGTCGAGCGATTTGAAATTCCAATT
Organism: Sideroxydans sp.; assembly: GCA_016124455.1. Classification (GTDB taxonomy): domain Bacteria; phylum Pseudomonadota; class Gammaproteobacteria; order Burkholderiales; family Gallionellaceae; genus RI-121. The sequence goes on from WGNQ01000014.1 coordinate 17,356, forward strand.
CCGGGTAAGAGCAGCGTGAAAGTTATTGTGCCAAATGATCTTGATGCTGATGATTGGGAGATGCTTCAGCACATGATCACTGTATATATCAAGCGATGGAAAAACTTCAAGGACAAAGGAGACGCGCAATGACAAGATGATTCGGCCCTCGCTCCCAACATTGAACTCACCGAGCATGGGCCGGAAAAAACAACGCCCTCATTGACGAACAACTCTTGGCGGAGCAGTCAATGAGGGCGGTGGTGAGAATGACAGCGCGTTAAGGCGTGCCACTGTCAGCCATTGCTATCTGAGCAGATAACCTTTGTATTATACGTCAAAAAAGGTGCGATGGACAAGAATTGCCTTTAACCTCTTTATAGGAGGAGGCACTATGCCGTCCACACTACACCGAAAGGTAAAGAGCGTTCACGTGAACCGCTATCCCAGGTTTCGTTTTGGGAAATGGGAAAGCGTTTGCGAACACTGGCGCTCGGCACCGGGCCAGTTAAGTTTCAATTTCGATTAACCTAACCAGCAGGCTCCTTTGGGGGCCTGCCTCTCTTGGGCCGAGGTTTGACCGCCGCTTTGTCGGGCAGCATCTTGGGCGTAATGATCGACAGAGCGCGATCAAATATATCTCCGCGCTCGTCAGCCCCCACCTCCTTTGCAAGCTTGATAAACGCCTCCGATTGCTCGGCGTCATCCTGCTTTGGTTTTGGCTTTTTTGTCATGATGACTCTTTCGATGCGGTTCCTCGTTAATTAGTTCTTTCGTATGTTAACCGCTTGCCGACCACGCCGCGCAACAGATTATCTGCACGTGTTTCGTCGTTCACGCCAAGCGCGACACGGTTGTTATAGCGGAAATCGAACTCAGCAAGGTAACGATTCAGGTGGTTATGGCCGCAATGCTGATACACGCCTTTCATGCCACGCTTGAAGATCGAGAAGAAGCCTTCAATAGTATTGGTATGAATAGTGCGGTCAGTCTTGGACACGTAATTGCCTTGCCCATGCATTGTGAATCCATGTTCGGCAAAATAGTTTTTTGCGCCCTTGTATTGTGCGGCCTCGTCGGTCATCAAGCGAGTTTCGCGGTCAATGTTTTCCATCAAGATCGGGGCAATAGTGGTTGCCTTGAGGTTGTCGATAACCATGCTGCGCGCCTGACCAGTGGTGCGGTCAACGAGGGATAGCACTTTGTTCTTATGCTCATAGCCACGGCCTTTTTTCTCGCCGCGTGGCTTCTTGGTGAAATCGCGTCCGATAAAAGTTTCATCAACTTCGACTGCGCCGCCATTACCGCCGAACGGAGACAGGTCGCCGGAGCGCATCGCTTCGCGGATACGGTGCGACATAAACCACGCGCTCTTAAGAGTGATACGCAAGGTGCGGTGCAGTTGGTTGGAGCTGATGCCTTTCTTGCTGGACGAAATCAGGAAGATTGCTTGCAACCAGAGGTGCATAGCAATGTGACTGGATTCAAAAATGGTGCCGACTTTAACGGTAAATGGCTTGCGGCATGAATAGCACTTATATGTGCCGATGCGGGTTGATTTGCCGCCCATTTTAGAATTGCGTTCACAGTCACCGCAATGTGGGCAAACCGGGCCTTGCGGCCAGATTCGCGCCTCGACAAATGCGTAAGCGGCTTCTTTGTTATGAAAGTGCGACTGTGAAAGTATGCTCATCTCTATCTCCTATAAAGCCAGTATAGGAAAATAAAGTGGGTACGTCAAGTATAATATCGCCATTTTTTTGGTTGCATGATCGAAGTCGTTTTCCATCGGATAAAACGGATGTCTCGATAAAGGCCAGCGATATTCTATAGTTATGTAGCCATCAGCGTAGTTTTCCCGCGTATTTGGCAAAAAAATGGCAAACATGAGGGGGTCATGTTTGCCGATTTAGAGGAGGCATATCAATGTATGCAGGTGGCATTCTATTGGTAAATTATTAAGCCAATCTTAATTGACAGGCATCATGAATAAAATTCGGGCACATGCCTTAACGTACCGAGTCTCTTCAAAAGAAAAATGGGTTAGACCGTTTCCGATCCAACCCATTGAAATACTGGTGCGCCCGAAGAGATTCGAACTCCTGACCCCTTGGTTCGTAGCCAAGTACTCTATCCAGCTGAGCTACGGGCGCGTACAACTTTTCTATTTTGGCGGAGAGAGAGGGATTCGAACCCTCGATACAAGTTTAAGCTCGTATGCGCCCTTAGCAGGGGCGTGCCTTCGACCTCTCGGCCATCTCTCCGAAGGCCGCGAATGATACTGTGTGAAGACATCTCGGTCAAATCATTTATGCGTCTTCCTGCTCCAGGCCGAAGGCCTTGTGCAATACGCGCACGGCCAGTTCAAGATACTTTTCGTCAATCACCACGGATATCTTGATTTCCGAAGTGGAAATCATCTGCAGGTTGATTCCCTCTTCCGCCAGCGTGCGGAACATTTTGCTGGCAATGCCGACGTGCGAACGCATGCCGACGCCCACCACGGACACTTTGGCGGTTTTGTCATCGCCGATCACCTCGCGCGCACCGATGTGTGGCTGTACCTGGTTTTTCAGAATCTCCATCGCCTTGGTGAATTCGTTGCGGTGCACGGTAAAGGAAAAATCGGTGGAGCCGTCCACGCCGACGTTCTGGATGATCATGTCCACATCGATGTTGGCATCGCTCACCGGGCCGAGTATCTGGTAGGCAATGCCGGGCTTGTCCGGCACGCCACGCACGGTAATCTTGGCTTCGTCGCGGTTGAACGCGATACCCGAAATAATAGCCTGTTCCATTTTGTTGTCTTCCTCAAAAGTAATCAGCGTGCCCTCGCCCGGATCGTCGAGGAACGAGGACAGCACGCGCAGCCGAACCTTATATTTTCCCGCAAATTCGACGGATCGTATCTGCAGCACCTTGGAACCCAGGCTGGCCATCTCCAGCATTTCCTCGAAGGTGATGCTCTTGAGACGCCGCGCCTCCGGCACCATGCGCGGGTCGGTGGTGTACACACCGTCCACGTCGGTGTAGATCTGGCATTCGTCGGCACGCAGCGCGGCGGCAATCGCCACACCGGTCGTGTCCGAACCGCCACGGCCCAGCGTGGTGAGGTTACCCTTCTCGTCCACCCCCTGGAAACCGGCCAGCACCACCACCTTATCGTTCTCAAGGTCAGTGCGAATATTCTCTTCGTCGATACTGACGATGCGCGCCTTATTAAAGGCGCTGTCGGTAACAATCTGGGCTTGTGCGCCGGTATAGCTCCTGGCCTGCAGACCTTCCTGCTTCAGCGCCATCGACAGCAATCCTATGGTTACCTGCTCGCCGGTGGAGATCACCACATCGAGTTCGCGCGGATCGGGATTCGGCTGGATTTCCTTGGCCAGCGCAATCAGGCGGTTGGTCTCGCCGCTCATCGCGGAAACCACCACCACAACCTGGTGCCCCTGTGCCTTGAATTTTGCGACGCGCTGCGCCACGTGCTTGATGCGTTCCGGAGTGCCTACCGAAGTACCGCCGTATTTTTGGACAATCAATGCCACGATTTGTGTATCTTCAAACAAGTAAAATTAGCCGCGTATTCTACCCTAAGCAGCCATAAAAAACGAGGGCATGGCACTCTGTTAAACTCGCATATCCCAGCAACGCAACTCTTGCCGTCATGCCGCAAATCGTCACCCGCAGTTACCTGCAACATGCCGCACAAACCCTGGCCGAAGCCGGCATTCCGCCCGTATTGGCACGCATTTATGCCGCGCGCGGCATCCACGACCAGACGCAACTGCAAGCCGAAGCCAGTCGCCTGCTGCCCTTCCGGCAACTGAAAAATGCCCAGCAAATGGCCAGCCTGCTGGCCGATGCCATTGCCCAGAACAAGAAACTGCTGGTCGTCGCCGACTACGATGCCGATGGCGCCACGGCCTGCGCCGTAGCGCTGCGCGGCCTGCGTGCCTTCGGTGCGCACGTCGACTTCATCGTGCCCAACCGTTTCGAGTACGGCTATGGCCTGACGCCGGAGATCGTCCATTTAGCGGCCCAATCCAAACCGGATATCCTGATCACCGTAGACAACGGTATCGCCAGCGTGGACGGCGTGGCTGAAGCCAACCGGCTGGGCATGCAGGTACTGGTCACCGACCACCACCTGCCCGGCGATGCCTTGCCGGATGCGCTGTGCATCGTCAACCCCAACCAGCCGGGCTGCGATTTCCCGAGCAAAAACCTGGCGGGCGTGGGCGTGATGTTTTACGTATTGCTCGCGCTGCGCGCGGAACTGCGCACGCGCGGCGCCTACGCCGCAGCACCCGAACCCAACCTGGCGACCCTGCTCGACCTGGTCGCACTGGGCACGGTAGCCGATGTGGTAAAACTCGACGACAACAACCGCATCCTGGTACACCAGGGCTTGCAGCGCATTCGTGCGGGGCGCGGTTGCGCCGGTATTAACGCGTTGCTGCAAATTGCCCGTAAATCACCGGCCCAGGCCAGCTCGTTCGAGATGGGCTTCATCGTCGGCCCGCGCCTGAATGCGGCAGGACGGCTGGAAGACATGAGCCTTGGCATCCGCTGCCTGCTTACCGAAAATGCCGAGGAAGCCGCACAGCTCGCCGCACAACTGGACGAACTCAACCGCGAGCGCCGCAGCATCGAGGGCGAAATGCAGGAAGCCGCCCTGGCCGTACTGGAACATGCCGATCCCGCGGACAATTTCAGCCTCGCGCTGTTCGACGAAAGCTGGCATCAGGGCGTAATCGGTATTCTCGCCTCGCGCCTGAAAGACAAATTCCACCGTCCGGTGATCGCCTTCGCCCGCGCCTCGAATGGCGAGCTGAAAGGTTCCGGCCGCAGCATCGCCGGCCTGCATCTGCGCGATGCCCTCGACCTGCTGTCGAAACGCCATCCGCACCTGCTGCAAAAATTCGGCGGCCATGCCATGGCGGCCGGCGTCAGTATCCGCGCACAGCATTTCGGCGAATTCCAGGCCGCGTTCGAGGCTGTGGCGCAGGAGCTCCTCTCCCCCGCCGACCTCACCCAGACCATTGCCACCGACGGCGCGCTCGATCGCGCCGACTTCTCGCTGGAACTCGCGCAAGCGCTGGAACGGCAAGTATGGGGGCAGGGTTTTCCGCAACCACTGTTCGAAGGGGACTTCTCCGTACAGTCCCAGCGCATCGTGGGCGAAAAGCATCTCAAGCTGAAACTCACGGCAGCACATGCGGCATTTGACGCCATCCACTTCTTCTCGACCGAACCCATGCCGGCCAGCATCCACGCGGTATACAGCCTCGGCATCAATGAATACAATGGCAGCGTGAGCCTGCAACTCATCGTTCGTCACTGGCAAGCAGCGGAGGCTTAGCAGACATGGATTTTTACCTGTTCCAGAACAACGGCATCGAATTCCTGCCCAAGTTCCTGACCAGCCTTGCCATCGGCCTGCTGATCGGGCTGGAACGCGAACGCACGCCTTCCGCCAAGGCCGGGCTGCGCACCTTCACGCTGGTAGCGCTGCTCGGCACGCTGGCCGCAATGCTGTCCGAAAAAATCGACCTGCCCTGGCTGCTGGTTGCTGGCTGGGTAGTGATAGGTGCGATGATTATTGCCGCCTACATCAACAAGCCCACCGAAGAAGGCGATCCCGGCACGACTACCGTCGCTGCCCTGCTGATGTGCTACGGCCTGGGCGCGCTGATCTGGTACGAACAGGCCACGCTGGCGATCATGCTGGCCATCGGCACCACCGCCCTGCTTTACTTCAAGCCCGAGTTGCGCGGCATTACGCAGCGCCTGACCCGGCGCGACCTGGTTTCCATCCTGCAGTTCTCGGTGCTGACCTTCGTCATCCTGCCCATCCTGCCCAACCAGAATTACGGCCCGTACGGCGCATTCAATCCGCATCAGGCCTGGGTAATGGTGGTACTGATCTCCGGCCTCAGCCTGGCCGGTTACGTCGCGCTGCACCTGGTCAAGCAACGCTACGGGGCGCCGCTGCTCGGCCTGTTCGGCGGGCTGGTTTCCAGTACCGCCACCTCCCTGGTCTATGCCCGCCACAGCAAGAACAGCGTCAACATGGTGCGCCTGTCTGCGGTGGTCATCCTGATCGCCAACCTGGTGGTGCTGGTGCGCCTGTCCGTGCTCGGCGCCGTGGTCTCCCCCGCCGTGGTACCGCATTTGCTGCCGGTCATGGGTATCGGCCTGCTGTTCGGCCTGATCAGCACGCTGATCGGCTGGGGACGGCTGCAAACCTCTTCCGAACTGCCGCTGCCGGAAACCGCCAACCCTACGGAAATCCATGCCGCACTGGGTTTCGGCCTGCTGTATGTGGTGGTGCTGCTGTGCTCGGCCTGGCTGTCCGACATCGCCGGCAGCAAGGGGCTGTATGCCGTAGCGCTGGTCTCCGGGCTGACCGATGTTGACGCGATCACGCTTTCCAGCCTGCATCTGCTCGATCTCGGCAAATTGAGTGTCGACCAGGCGGTCAGCGGCATCGCGCTGGCCTACATTTCCAACCTCGCGTTCAAGTTCGGACTGGTACTGTTCATTGGCGGGACAGCCCTGGCCAGGCGCGTCGCCTTCGGCTTCGCCGCCATGGCCATTGGCGTCGGCGTAGGGCTGCTGTTCCTCTGAACCCTGCGCTTTCGGTTATAATCGTCCCCTTTCCGCAAACCAGAAATTCAGAGCCATGGAAGCCGAACAACTCAACGCCATCACCAATCAATTGCAGGACCTGCGCACCCGTACCGGCGAACTACGGAGGTATCTTTGACTTCGACGGCAAGCGCGACCGCCTGACCGAAGTCATCTCCCTGGCGGAAGACCCCGCCGTCTGGCAGGACAGCAAGCGTTCCCAGGATCTTGGCCGTGAACGCAAAATGCTCGAGGGCGTGGTACTCACGCTGACCGAGCTCGACCGCAATCTCGGCGACGCGGCCGAACTGTTCGAAATGGCTCAGTCCGAAAACGATGAAGCCAGCCTGCAGGGCATTGCCGAAGACGTGCAGCAGATGGAACGGCAAGTGGCCGATCTGGAATTCCGCCGCATGTTCTCGGGCGAGCTCGACGCCAACAACTGCTTCATCGATATCCAGGCCGGCTCCGGCGGCACCGAGGCACAGGACTGGGCCTCCATGCTGCTGCGCATGTATCTGCGCTACTGCGAGCGCAAGGGCTTCCAGGTCGAGGTGCTGGAACAGTCCGATGGCGAAGTCGCCGGCATCAAGGGGGCCTCCATCAAGGTGAACGGCGAATACGCCTACGGCCACCTGCGCACCGAAACCGGCGTGCACCGCCTGGTGCGAAAATCGCCGTTCGATTCCGGCAACCGCCGCCACACCTCGTTTTCCAGCGTGTTCGTCTATCCCGAGGTAGACGAGTCGATCGAGGTGGATATCAACCCGGCCGACCTGCGCATCGACACCTACCGCGCATCGGGTGCCGGTGGCCAGCACATCAACAAGACCGATTCGGCGGTACGCATCACCCACCTGCCGACCAACATCGTGGTGCAATGCCAGAACGACCGCTCGCAGCACCGCAACCGTGCCGAGGCGATGACGATGCTAAAATCGCGGTTGTACGAAGAAGAGCTGCGCAAGCGCAATGCCGAGAAGCAGGCGCTGGAAGACGGGAAATCCGACATCGGCTGGGGACACCAGATCCGCTCCTACGTGCTCGACCAGTCGCGCATCAAGGACCTGCGCACCAATTACGAAGTTGGCAACACGCAGGGCGTGCTGGACGGCGACCTCGACGAATTCATCAGCGCCAGCCTGAAACAAGGCCTTTAAAAAACTATTGCGAACCCAAACCATGACCACGCAACCCACTCCCGCACCACAAGATGAAAACCAGATCATCGCCGAGCGCCGCGCCAAGCTGACTGAGCTGCGCAAGACTGGCGTCGCCTTCCCCAACGATTTCGAGCGCAAGGATTTTGCCGCCGAACTGCATGCCGCGCATGGCGAGAAAAGCCATGACGAGCTCGAAGCTGCGCAGATCCCGGTTGCCGTAGCCGGGCGCATGATGCTGAAACGCGTAATGGGCAAGGCCAGTTTCGCCACGGTGCAGGACATGAGCGGCCGCATCCAGCTGTTCATCAGCAACGGCGAGGTCGGCGAGGAAACCCACGCCGCGTTCAAGCATTACGACCTCGGCGATATCCTCGGCGCGACCGGCGTGCTGTTCAAGACCAAGACCGGTGAGCTGTCGGTACGCGTTACCGGATTGCGTTTGCTGACCAAGGCACTGCGCCCGCTGCCGGAGAAATTCCACGGTCTGACCGACCAGGAACAGAAATACCGCCAGCGCTACGTCGACCTGATCACCAACGAAGATACGCGCAAGACCTTCATCATCCGCTCCAGGGTGATCCAGGCGATCCGCGAATTTTTCATGGCGCACGGCTACCTCGAAGTCGAAACGCCGATGATGCATACCATTCCCGGCGGCGCCTCGGCCAAACCGTTTACCACCCACCACAATGCGCTGGATATGGAACTCTACTTGCGCATCGCGCCGGAGCTGTACCTGAAGCGGCTGGTGGTCGGCGGTTTCGAGAAAGTATTCGAGATCAACCGCAATTTCCGAAACGAAGGGCTGTCCACGCGACACAACCCGGAATTCACCATGATCGAATTCTATGAAGCCTACCGCGACTACCAGTACCTGATGGACTTCACCGAGCGCCTGTTCCGTGAAGTGGCGCTCAAGGTGCTGGGCACCACCGTCGTCAGTTACCAGGGCAAGGAACTCGATCTCGGCAAACCGTTCCACCGGCTGACCATCGTCCAGGCTATCCAGAAATATCATCCGCAATTTTCCGATGCACAGCTGAACGACCGCGATTTCCTGCTCAACGAACTGCAGGACCTGAAAGCCAAGCACAAACCGGATGACGCCATCGGCGGGCTGCAGCTGTCGCTGTTCGAGGAATTGTCCGAACACCAGCTGTTCGAACCGACCTTCATCGTCGACTACCCTGCCGAAGCCTCGCCGCTCGCGCGCCGCAGCGACAGCCGCCCGGCGATCACCGAGCGTTTCGAGTTGTTCATCGTCGGCCGCGAAATCGCCAACGGCTTCTCCGAGCTGAACGACCCGGAAGACCAGGAAGCGCGCTTCGATGCACAGGTCGCCGCCAAGGAGGCCGGTGACGAAGAAGCCATGTTCAAGGACGGCGACTATATCCGTGCGCTGGAACACGGCCTGCCGCCGACTGCCGGCGAAGGCATCGGCATCGACCGGCTGGTGATGCTGCTGACCGACAGTCCCAGCATCCGCGACGTGATCCTGTTCCCGCACATGCGCCCCGAAGTCTGAATCCCCGCGTTGCAATGATCGACTGCGCCGTCCACGCCTCATTGCTGCAGCGCTACCCGATGCTGGGCAGTCTGCCGGCGGCACAGCTGGATGAGCTGCTCGGCAATGCAAGCCTCGTGCGCTTACCGGAAGGCAGCGTGGTGTTTGACGAAAACCAGGCCTGCCAGGGATTCCCGCTGCTGCTCTCGGGCGGCGTGCGCGTAATCAAGGCCGGCGCCAACGGCCGCGAATTGCAGCTGTACCGGGTAGGCCCCGGGGAAAGCTGCATCCTTACCAGCAGCTGCCTGCTGGGACGCGACCACTACCATGCACGCGGCATAGTGGAACAGGATGCGGAACTGCTGCTGTTGCCGCCCGCCGCCTTCAGGCAACTGGTTTCGACCAGCGAACCGTTCCGCAATTACATCTTCAACCTGTTTTCCGAGCGCCTCAGTGACCTGATGCAACTGGTATCGGCGGTCGCATTCCAGAAACTCGACCAGCGGCTTGCCGCGCTGCTTGCGAGCAAGGCCAGCCCGATCCACGCCACGCATCAGGCGCTGGCCGACGAGCTCGGCAGCGTGCGCGAAATCGTCAGCCGCTTGCTGAAAAATTTTGCCGAGAACGGCTGGGTTCGCCTGGGACGTGAACAAATCGACGTGATCGATGCGGCTGCGCTCAGGAAATTCGCCGAGTTTTAAGTTCCCCGGCAAGCAGCATAAGATATATTCTATTTGTAACTTTAGTCACAGACTTTCCCGCCGTCCTCCCCTATCCTGCACTGCCGCCGTAGTAGCGGCCATATCCCATCTTTGACAGGAAACAGGAACAACCCATGAAAGCCAATAAAACCGCTATTGCCGCCATACTGTTATGGCTCGTCACCATCGCCGTTTTTGCCTGGTTCTTTGTACGCGGCAATACCGCCGCGGGCAGCGACAACCGCACCGCCGTGGTATTGGCGCCGGGCGAACGCAGTCTGATCCTGTCCGAGATGCGCGGCCTGCTGGCAGGCGTGCACGGCATCCTCGACGGCATCAACCATAACGACATGAAACAGGTTGCCGACGCCGCCCGCGCCGTAGGCATGGCCTCCGCCGCAGACGTCAACCCGGCGCTGATGGCAAAGCTGCCATTAGCCTTCAAGCAACTGGGCATGAGCGTGCATCGCGACATGGACGATCTCGCGCAAGCCGCTGCCCAAGGCAGGCCGGCTGCGGAATTGCAGGGAATGCTGGCCAGCTCGATGTCAAAATGTGTCGCCTGTCATGCTTCATGGCAGCTTAAAAGCGGCGAGTGATTCCGGTACAATGCTGCACGGAGATTTTCCGCGCAGCAACTAACCGGTTTCAATGCTCAGTAAACTCAATCCCACCCAACGCGAAGCGGTAAAACACCTAGGCGGACCTCTTCTGGTACTGGCCGGCGCCGGCAGCGGCAAGACCGGCGTCATCACCCACAAGCTGGCCTATCTGATCGAGCAATGCGGCTATGCGCCGCGCAATATCGCCGCCATCACGTTCACCAACAAAGCCGCCAACGAGATGCGCGAGCGCGTCGGCAAGCTGCTGGCGGGGCACGACACCAAGGGCATCACCATCAGCACGTTCCACGCGCTGGGCATGCAGATATTGCGCGAGGAAGCGCCACTGATCGGCTACAAGAAACAATTCTCCATCTTCGACAGCGGCGATACCGCCAAGATCATCAGCGAGCTGCTGGGCGTCCCGGACAAGCAGGATATCCGCATCGCGCAAAGCGTCATTTCCAACTGGAAATCCGCCCTGCTCACGCCGGAACAGGCGGCAAGCCAGGCCGAAAGCGAGGGCGACCAGCGCCTGGCGCTGCTGTATGCGCGCTATCAGGAAACACTGCGGGCCTACCAGGCTGTGGATTTCGACGACCTGATCCGGCTGCCGGTGGAAATCTTCCAGACCCGGCCGGAGGCCTTGCTGCGCTGGCAGCACCGCTTCCGCTACCTGCTGGTCGACGAATACCAGGACACCAACGACTGCCAGTACCTGATGATGAAGCTGCTGGCCGGCACCCGCGCTGCGCTCACCGCGGTGGGCGACGACGACCAGGCGATCTACGCCTGGCGCGGTGCCAGCACCGCCAACCTGAGCAACCTGCAGAGCGACTATCCCTCCCTGCGCGTGATCAAGCTGGAACAGAACTACCGTTCGTCGCAGCGCATCCTGCAAACGGCGAACCACCTGATCAGGAACAACACCAAGCTGTTCGAGAAAACCCTGTGGAGCGAGCACGGTCCCGGCGAAGCGGTGCGCGTGCTCGCGGCAAAGGAAGAAGAAAACGAAGCCGAATCGGTCGTGCTGCGCCTGTCCGCACACAAATTCGAGCACCGCACCCGATTCTCGGACTATGCCATCCTGTACCGCAGCAACCACCTGTCGCGCGTATTCGAGGAACAACTGCGCGCGCAGAACATTCCCTACACCGTAAGCGGCGGTACCTCGTTCTTTGAACGGGCCGAGATCAAGGACCTGGTTGCCTACCTGCGCCTGCTCGCCAATCCGGACGATGACCCCGCCTTCATCCGCGCCATCACTACACCCAAGCGCGGCGTCGGCAACAGCACGCTGGAAAAACTCGCCGCCCATGCTGCTGCGCGCAACGTCAGCCTGTTCGAGGCCGCCTTCGAAAGCACCATGGCCGACCAGCTCAACCCGCGCCAGCACGAAGACCTGGTGACCTTCTGCAATTTCATCAACCGCATGCAGGCACGCGCCGAAAAGGAACCCTGCCCGGAAGTAATGAGCGACCTGCTGACCGCCATCGATTACGAAGGCTGGCTGTTCGACAGCCATGAGCCGCGCCAGGCCGAAACCAAGTGGGGCAACGTGCAGGACTTCGTCGGCTGGATCAACCGCAAATCGGAGGCCGACGAGAAGAACCTGATCGCCATGACCCAGACCATCGCCCTGCTCAACCTGCTCGAGTCGCGCGAACAGGAAGTCGATGCGGTCTCGCTGTCCACTCTGCATGCCGCCAAAGGCCTGGAGTTCGGCCACGTATTCCTGGTCGGCGTGGAAGAAGGCATCCTGCCGCACGAACGCAGCGAGGCACCCGAGCAGATCGAGGAAGAGCGGCGCCTGATGTATGTCGGCATCACCCGTGCGCGACGTTCGCTGCAAATCAGCTACTGCACCCGGCGCAAACGCGGCAAGGAGTGGGCCGCCTGCGAACCCAGCCGCTTCATCGCCGAACTGCCGCAGGGAGAAATCGTTTATTCAGGTGTGGCGGCTACAGGCAGCACACCCGCAGTCAGCAAGGAAGAAGGTATGGACAAGCTGGCGCGGCTGAAGGCGATGCTGGGGTAAAGCCGTTACCGGACGAGCGGCGCTTCGACAGCGACCGGCACTTCCGCAACAACCGGCACGTGCGGCAGCAACGGGGACAAACCATGCGCAGCGCGCAATTGCTGGCAGCGTTCATTGGGCACCCCCAGCGCATCCCATATCTCGAATTCTCGGCACGGCGTGGGGCGCCGCTCATAGATGCTGCAGAAGGTCTGCGCGCCGGGCGTACCGACAAGCGCAACACAACGCCGGTCGACCTGGTTGGTCCCTTTCATGCAGGCCCGGAATGGCGTCAACTGTTCGACCATTTCCGCCGGAACAAAACCGCAAGGCATGTCGTCGACTTCGCCGTGGTAGAAGGAAATCCGGAAATGGGAACAGCACAGTCCGCAGGACAGGCAGGGGTTTTCTTCGGGGGCAGGGGCAGCGGCAGGGGCAGGGGCAGCGTCCATACGGATCACCAAGGCAAATACGCGCAAATGCGCGGCGCGCATCATATCCGAACCGTATCCGAAATCAAGTGCCTGCCAGCGCCCTACCCCCAGAATTTTTTTGCCCTGCAAAAACAATCCCATGCAACATCCAGCCGAGCCATTTGCACGGCCCGTTCATGCTCCAGCCAGCCCCGGATCAGCGCCAGTGTCTCATGCTGTTTTTCCATGGCATCGAGCAGGCGGTGCGCAACGGCAATATCGTTCAGCAGGCCGAGGATGTCCTGCAAGTCGGCGAGTAATGCCACGTAGGATTTAACCTTGCCGCCGGCAAACAGCGAGCCGAACATCTCTGCGCTATAGCGCAGTTTCTTGCAGGCGATACGCAACTGGTGCAGGCGGCCGGCCTCAATCACGGCGAGATGCTTGCCGCGCTTGCCCACCTGTTTGCTGCGCTGCTCCAGCATGCGCACTGCGAAATCCTGCAAGCCTAGGCCGGCTCCAGCTACCGGCGCACGCCAGTAATCGCCATACAGCCACGCGCCAAAGCGTAACAGGAGGCGCTGGTAATCCGGCGAACGGAATCTGCGCACCACGGCGGCATGGTGCTGCGCGCGCTGCTTCCCGCTGGCCTCCAGCACCGCGCACAACCCGGCATGATCAGGCAGGCGCGCGCGCATCTGCTCCAGCGTCTGCGTGACGAACACATCCCACTCGCGCAGGCGGCCGAACTCTACACACAGTTCCGCGACCTGCTCATGCAGCGCGCTCAACTCGGCATCTGCGCGGAAAGTCTCGGCCATCGCCAGCACCACGCGCAAGCGGCGCAAGCCGACGCGCACCTGGTGCAGGAACTCCTCATCCAGATGCAGAATCGCGCCCGGCACGTTGGCCTGCACATGCAGCAGGCATGCCCCGATCATGTCCTGCAACGCAGTAGCAATGTCCTGTGACGTATCCAGGTGCGGGAAGGTGGCCTTACGCACTGCCGGCTGTGCCGCACTGAACAGGCGGTAACCATATTCGGCCTTGCTGGTGTGCTCCACTTCCAGCGGCACGATTTCGAGCAGCATGAGCGCCAGCCGGAACAGCTGCTGCGGCTCGCCGGACTTTAGCTCGAGTTCCAGCTCGGAAACTTCCCGCATTGCCTTGCCTGCACGAATCTCGCCGCGATCCAGGCAGAGTTCGATCTCCGCGCCTTCGAAATGCAGCAGGCGCACATTGCGGGAAAAATCGGTGACGAATACCGGCTGCAGCTGCTTGCGCACCCCCTTCGGCAGTTTTCCGCCGCAAGCCTTGAGCGCGTCGCAGTCGAGCACCTCGCCCGCCACCGGCACCTCCCACTCGTTGCGCCGGTGCAGTCCCGCCTGCACACCGCCACCGCCCTTCAGCGTCTGCAGCCATTGCTTGCCCACACGGCGCAGGCGCAGGGCCATCGCCTTGTCGTGCAGCGTCAGCTGCGGCGTGTCGTAATAAACGCTATACAAGCGCTGCGTAGCGGCACGGGCGACGCCCAGGGTTTTGAGCAAGGGGTGGCGCTTGAGCCGGTCCAGGTGCTCAGGGGCAATGAACAGCTTGAGTTCGGTTTCAACAGCCATGTCTGCGCCATGGATAGCCGCGGGAGCGGCAACTATACACCACGCCCTGTTTCAAGCCGCCTGTCCGGCGGCATAGCCGGATGCCCAGGCCCACTGGAAGTTGTATCCCCCAAGTTGTCCGGTGACATCCACCACTTCGCCGATGAAATACAGGCCCGGCACCGTATTGCACTCCATGGTTTTGGACGACAGCGCGTGGGTATCCACACCGCCGCAGGTAACCTCGGCCTTGCTGTAGCCCAGTGTGCCGGTGGGCGTGATCTGCCAGTCTGCGATGTGCGCGGCAAGCTGCGCCAGCTGTTTTTCGCTGTACTGGTTGAGCGGTTTGATCTCGAGGAACTGGCTGCACCATACCTCGGCAAAGCGCTTGCTCCAGTATTGCCCGAGGAAATTGCTGAGCAAGGTGCGATTGCCGCGCTGCTGCACCAGCAGCGCGGCCGCATTGTGGCCGGGCAGCAGGTCGATATGCAGCGGCTGGCCGTGCTCCCAGTAGGAGGAAATCTGCAGGATGGCCGGCCCGCTCAGTCCGCGATGGGTGAACAGCAGGCTTTCACGGAACGATTGCTTGCCATAGCTCACGCTCGCTTCGATCGAAACGCCCGCCAGCTCGGCAAAAGGCTGCCACTGCTCGGGATGGAAGCTCAGCGGTACCAGTCCCGGCTTGAGTTTGGTTACCGGAATGCCGAACTGCTGCGCAATCTTGTAGCCGAACGGGGTTGCGCCGATCTTGGGAATGGACAGGCCACCGCTCGCGACAACCAGCGACTCGGCGCGGTATTTGCCGCGGCTGGTATTGATGTAGAACGCGTCGCTACGGCCGATTTCCTGCACGCTGCACGGCTGGCACCAGCGCACGCCTGCAGCATCGCATTCCTGCTTCAGCATGGCGATGATCGCTTCCGAACCATCGTCGCAGAACAGCTGGCCGAGTTTCTTTTCGTGGTAGCCAATACCGTGCCGCTCCAGCAACTCGATGAAATGCTGCGGCGTATAACGTGCCAGTGCGGAACGGCAGAAATGCGGGTTCCCGGACAGGTAATTTTCCGGCCTGGCATTGATATTGGTGAAGTTGCAGCGCCCGCCGCCGGAGATGCGTATTTTCTCCGCCAGCTTCGAATAATGTTCGAGCAGCAGCACCGAACGGCCGCGGCGCGCAGCCTCAATGGCACACATCATGCCCGCCGCACCGGCACCGATGACCAGCACATCCACAGAATCAGCCATTAGTGCGTATACCTCTTGATAAAAGTGTCGATGCTGGCGCGGCATTCCACCGATGCCACGCGGCAACTGTTGTTGTGCTCGCCGCCCTTGATCAGCAACAGCATCTTCGGCTGCGGCGCCCGGTCATACAGCTGCTGACTCATCTGGTAGGGAATGGTCTTGTCCCAGGTGCCATGGAACAGCAGCACCGGTACCTTGATCCTGGATATCTTGTCGGTCGAATCGTAATACTGGTTGAGCAACAGGTGCACCGGCAGGAAACCGTAATCAAGCTCGCCCATCGCCTGCATCGAAGTGAAGGTCGATTCCAGGATCAGCCCCGCCGCATCCGGATGGCGCAACGCCAGATCGATCGCGATTGCGCCGCCCAGCGAATGGCCGTAGATGAAAGTGCGTTGCGGCGCCACACCGCGCTGCCTGATCAGGTAGTTCCAGCCGGCCTCGGCGTCCTCGTAGGTTTTGGCTTCGCTCGGCGGGCCGCCGGTGCTCGGCCCGAAGCCGCGATAGTCAATCAGCAGCTGGTTATAGCCCCACTCGTGCAGCAGGCGTGCCTGGATCAGGTCGTTGCTCACGTTGCGGAAGTTGCCGTGCAGATAGTAGATGGTCGGCGCATCGGCCTTGTCCGCCGGTATCCACCAGCCGTACAGCACTCCCTGGTCCGCACCGCTGCCGACCGGGATGTGCACCACCTGGAACGGCATGCCGTCACGTTCGGGCGTGGTCTGCAATTCGGTTTCCGGATGAAAGATATGCTGTTTCTGGGTTGCCCAGAAATAGCTGCAGACGGCGACATAGCCCAGAACCACAACGCCCAGCAACAGGGCAAAACGCCTAAACCACAAATTCTTCAACTACGATGCCTCCAGTGTCCGCCACAAACAGGCGCCCTTGCTTGCCTTGGTGATGTCTTCCAGCTGCTGCTCATGCGCGGCCAGTTCTTCCTTGCTGGCCTGCAGCACGCGCAGCACCGGGCGCGGCATATTACCTGCAAACAGCGCGGCCTGGTTGTCTTGTTCCTCGCTCTCCTCATCCAGCAGGCTGTCCTGCCCGCGCGTCATCGCCAGGAAGACTTCCGCCAGCAGCTCGGTATCAAGCAGGGCGCCGTGCAGCGTACGGTGCGAATTATCGACCTGATAGCGGTCGCACAGGGCATTGAGATTGTTCTTCTTGCCCGGATGCAGCTCCTTGGCAAGCTTCAGGGTATCGATCACGCTGGGGCAGTATTCGCTCAGCGGCGGCATGCCGATCAGCTCCAGCTCCTTGTTGAGGAAACCGATATCGAACGGGGCGTTGTGGATGATCAGTTCCGCACCTTTGAGGAATTCGAGCAGGCCCGGCGCGATCTCGGCAAACTTTGCCTCGTTCTGCAGGCGCTCCAGCGTCAGGCCGTGCACTTCGGCCGCTCCGGCATCAATCTCGCGTTCGGGATTCAGGTAGCGGTGGAAATGCCGCTCGGAAACCTTGCGGCCGTTCAGTTCGATGGCCGCCACCTCGATGATGCGGTGCCCCTGCCTGGGATCCAGGCCCGTCGTTTCAGTATCCAGTACGATTTGCCTCATGCCGATTCCCCGCCTAGCAATTGTTCTATCCCCTTGTTGGCCAGCTGGTCTGCGCGCTCATTGCCGTCATGCCCGGCATGTCCCTTGATCCATACCCACTGCACATGATGCCGCGCCGCCAGTTCGTCGAGTTCGCGCCACAGGTCTTCATTCTTCACCGGCTTCTTGTCGGCGGTTTTCCAGCCGCGCCGCTTCCAGTTGTGCACCCATTCGCTGATGCCCTGCTGCACGTATTTCGAGTCGGTATGCAGAATCACCCGGCACGGGCGCTTCAGCGCCTCGAGGGCGCGGATCGCAGCCATCAGTTCCATGCGGTTGTTGGTGGTATGTATTTCACCGCCGCACAGTTCGCGCTCCTTGCCCTGGGCCTGCAGCAATACGCCCCAGCCGCCGATGCCGGGATTGCCCTTGCAGGCGCCGTCGGTAAAAATTTCTACTGCCTCTTCAGTCATTGCCGTGTTTCTTTCGGTCATTGCGATCTTATGTTGCGGCGCTGCGACAATTCGCGGTTAAGCTTGGGTTTCGGCCGCACCGGCAGCAGCTTCTCCACCAGGCTCTCGTTCCATTGCGGCTTGATCGGCCGCATGCCGGGCACCCGCTTGATGGCCTGCAGGAAATAGACGCCGCCACATACCGCCCACCAGCGGTCGCCCGCCGGTTCCATGAAACGCAGGCGCTTGAGCCAGGCCGGGTTGGTCAGCGGCGGCGCATAACAGGCAAAGCGTCCCGCCACTACCTCCAGCCCCATCAACGCCAGCCAGTCCTTGATGCGCGGCAGCGAGATGAAGTGCCCGCACCACGGATATTCCATTCTTGAACTCAGCGCCCGCCTGATGCCCCACAGGCTGCGCGGATTGAAACCGGTAATGATGACGTGCCCTTCCGGCATCATGATGCGCTCGACTTCGCGCAGTATCTGGTGCGGATGCGCATTGAACTCGAGTACGTGCGGCAGCAGCACCAGGTCAATGCTGCCCGACTCGAACGGCAGCTCGTCCACATCGACTTTCACCTTGGCGGCCGGGTCGCTCGCAGCGGTTACCCGCAGGGGGATGCGGCTGGCATGCAGCAAATCGTACTGCGGCAAACCGATCTGCACCGCGTTATAGCCGAAAATGTCTGCCACGCTCTGGTCGATAAAGTCCTGCTCACGCTCCATCAGGTAGTGGCCGTGCGAACTCTCCAGCCAATCGGCCAGGCTAGTGGTTGACATGCAGTGCGGTTTCACTCAAATTGACCCCATGCTCAATATCATTCCCATTCCCGCATTCACCGACAACTACATCTGGCTGCTGCACAACAGGCGCCATGCAGTCGCGGTCGACCCGGGTGAAACAGCGCCGGTTCTGGCCTTTCTCCAGCAGCATGGCTTGGCGCTCAGCGCCATCCTGTGTACCCACCACCATGGCGACCATATCGGCGGAATTGCCGGGCTGTGCGAAGTATACAACGTGCCGGTGTATGGGCCACGCGAAGAAAACATCGCAGGCGTCACCGCCCCGCTGGCCGATGGCGACCAGGTCGAACTGCCGGAGTTCGGCATCCGGCTCGATGTGCTCGACATCCGCGGCCACACCCGGGGCCACATCGCCTACCTGCTGCCCGGCAACCCGACCAGCATATTCTGTGGCGACACCCTGTTCGGTTGCGGCTGCGGCCGGCTGTTTGAAGGCACCATGGAACAATTGTTCAACGCGCTGCAGCGGCTGGCGCAATTGCCGGATGACACCCGCGTGTATTGTGCGCACGAATACACTGCCGCCAACATCCGTTTTGCCCTGGCGTGCGAGCCGGGCAATGCCCGCCTCCGGCAGCGCGAAGCTGAAACCCGCGCATTGCGCGCCGCAGGGCAGCCCACCCTGCCAACCAGTATTGCCCTGGAAAAAGCCACCAATCCGTTCCTGCGCTGTAGCGAGCCGGAAGTAATCCATGCGGCACGGCAATCATCCGGCAGCACTCTGGAAGACAGTGAATTCGCGGTATTCAGCGCACTGCGTAGCTGGAAGAACCATTTTTCCTGAGCATTCAGGTTGCGGCAAAACCCGTTCTGGTTTATCCTGCGCGCCCTTCCGGAGAGGTGGATGAGCGGTTTAAGTCGCACGCCTGGAAAGCGTGTGTGGGGTAATACCCCACCGCGGGTTCGAATCCCGCCCTCTCCGCCAAACGCAAACCGCCCACTAAGGGGCGGTTTTTTTATGCGCAGCAATAGGTATCCCCGCTAGCCGAGTTTGTTGTCCGCCAGATGGTAGTGTGGGTCTTCCATCATGTTGACTTCCACCATGTCGCCGGCCTTCTCCAGCAATTCCAGGCAATCAGGGCTCAAATGGCGTAAATGCAGGCGTTTCCCCAGCTGGCGATAGCGTTCGGCCAGGTTGTCGATGGCAACGATGGCGGAATGGTCCTTCACGATAGCGCCACGGAATTCGACCACCACATGCTCCGGATCCTCCCTGGGTGCAAACAGGGACTGGAATGCAGCCACCGAGGCGAAGAACAAGGTGCCTTGCAGTTCATAAACTTTCCATCCCTGCTCATCCAGATAGGCATTGACCTCGATACGCTTGGCGTGCTCCCAGGCGAATACCAGTGCGGAGACAATCACACCCAGTACCACCGCAACCGCAAGATCGGTCACCACGGTCACGCCCGCGACCATCAGACCGACAAAAATATCGGGCTTGGGAACCTTGCCGAACAGGTTGAAGCTTCCCCATTCGAAGGTTTTCTCCGATACCACGAACATCACGCCGATCAGCGCAGCCAGCGGGATGCGCTCGATCCAGTGCGAGGCAAACAGGATGAACGACAGCAGAAACAGTGCCGTGGCGATACCGGACAGGCGCTTGATGGCGCCGTTGTTCACATTGATCATGCTCTGGCCGATCATCGCACAGCCGCCCATGCCGCCGAACAATCCGGTCACCACATTGGCCGCCCCCTGCGCCATGCTTTCGCGATTCGGCTTGCCCCGGGTATCGGTCATGGTGTCGATCAGGTTCAGCGTCAGCAGCGACTCGATCAGTCCGATGGCAGCCAGTATCAGCGCATAGGGAAACACGATTTTCAGTGTTTCCCAGTTGAATGGCACGTTCGGCAGATGGAAAGCCGGCAGGCCGCCGCCAATCGACCCCAGGTCGCCCACGGTTTTGGTGTCGATGCCGGTCACGGCAACCAGTGCGGAGACCGCCGCAATGCCGACCAGCGTGGCCGGCACGGCCCTGGTCAATTTAGGTGTGAGATAAATGATTGCCATGGTCAGCGCAATCAGCCCCAGCATGGTGTACAGCGCAGCGCCCTGCATCCAGTGCTGCGTACCGTCCGGCGCCGTCACCTTGAAGTGATTTAATTGCGCGAGGAAGATCACGATGGCCAGGCCGTTGACGAAGCCCAGCATCACCGGATGCGGCACCATACGGATGAACTTGCCCATCTTGGCCACCGCGAACAGGATTTGCAGCAAGCCCATCACCACCACCGTGGCAAACAGGTACTCCACGCCATGCACCACCACCAGCGACACCATGACCACCGCCAGCGCCCCTGTCGCGCCGGAGATCATGCCGGGGCGGCCGCCGAAGGCCGAGGTGATCAGCGCCATGATGAAGGCGGCATACAGCCCGGTGAGCGGCGACACGTGTGCCACCAGCGCAAAGGCAATCGCTTCCGGCACCATGGCCAGCGCGACCGTCAGGCCGCTGAGCAGGTTGGTCCTGCTTTCCTGCAGGTTGAATTGGGCAAGCCTGGATGAGGTCAACTTCTTCTCCTGAAAAATGGCAAAACCAGCCTCCCCACCGCTGCAAATGGGTGGCTGGCGTAACTGTCGGTTATTTATCCGGCTACAACAGGAACAGGCAAAGCCTAAATCGACTGAATCGGAATCTGGCGGCGGACTGTCTCGCCTTCGGCCCTCGGTGCATATTTACGTGCCACATAATCGCTGACGATCTGCGTGAATTCCTCGGCGATATTCTCCCCGCGCAACGTGGTGACTTTTTCCCCGTCCACATACACCGGCGCTGCGGGATTTTCGCCGGTGCCGGGCAGGCTGATGCCGATATTGGCCAGCTTGCTCTCGCCGGGACCGTTCACGATGCAGCCCATCACCGCCACGCTCATTTCCTCCACCCCGCTGTATTGCTCCCGCCACACCGGCATCTGCGCGCGCAGATAAGACTGGATGCTTTGCGCGAGTTCCTGGAACACCGTGCTGGTGGTGCGTCCGCAGCCGGGACAGGCGGTAACCATCGGCGCAAACGAGCGCAGCCCCATGGTCTGCAATATCTCCTGTGCCACCACCACTTCCTGCGTGCGATCGCCACCCGGTTCCGGGGTGAGTGAAATGCGGATGGTGTCGCCGATACCGTCCTGCAGCAGCACCGCAAGTGCGGCGGTAGAGGCGACGATGCCCTTGGAGCCCATGCCGGCCTCGGTCAGACCGAGATGTAGTGGATAGTCGCAACGCTGCGCCAGCTCACGGTACACCGCAATCAGATCCTGCACCTCACTTACCTTGCAGGACAGTACGATACGATCGTGCGGCAGCCCGAGTTCCTCGGCGCGCCTGGCGCTGTCGAGTGCGGACGCGATCAGGGCCGCGCGCGTCACCTCGGCCACGTCTTTCGGCTCGGGCAGTTTCGCATTTTCGTCCATCATGCGCACGACCAGGTCCTGGTCCAGGCTTCCCCAGTTCACCCCGATACGCACCGGCTTGTCATACTGCCTGGCCACCGCGATCATCATCGCGAACTGGTCTTCCCCCTTGCGGTTGCGGCCGACATTGCCGGGATTGATACGGTATTTCGCCAGCGCCCTGGCACACTCGGGAAACTCGGTGAGCAGGCGGTGGCCGTTGTAGTGGAAATCCCCGACCAGCGGCACGTGACAGCCCATGGCATCAAGCAGCTCGCGGATGCGCGGCACTTGCGCCGCCGCTTCGGAGGTATTGACGGTGATGCGTACCAGCTCGGAACCCGCTTGCGCCAGCTCAAAAATCTGCTTGGCGGTACCTTCGGCATCGACGGTATCGGTGTTGGTCATCGACTGCACCACCACCGGGGCTTCCCCGCCGATGGCGATGTCTCCAACCATGACGCGCTGTGTCAAACGGCGCGGAATGACAACATGACTCATACTTGCCTCTTACTCCAGCGTGAGGTGTGCGACATCGACATTGGTGTTCGGTGCCAGGTCGACCGGCTTGCCCTTGTAATACAGTTTCACCCCGCCGGCATGGCCGATGGTCAGTGTAAACGGCGGCTCGCCATTGAGATTCTGTTCGCTGCCTGCCGGGTTGATCTGCGACATCAGCACCTGGCCGTTCTTGTCCTTCACTTCCACCCAGGAGTCTTCATCGAAGGTCATGCGTATCATGCCTGGTGTGGCCGCAGCACGCGGCGGCAGCAACTTGGGGTGCGGCGGCTCGGCCACCGGTACCGGTGCTGGTACTGGAGGCGTGACGGCAGGTGGCGCAGCCGCCGGCGTTGCGGCGGGAGCCACTGCCGGCACAGCCGACACCGGTACGGCAGCAAGCGGCACCGCCAGCGACTCAACCCTGGGCTGCTTCTCCTCCTCCTTGTCATACAGCCAGGTGAACAACCCGAGGGCGAGCGCCACGATGAGTGCGGCAGACAGCCAGATGATGTTGGATTTGCGCAGCGAATAAACGCTGGGAAATGGCACCTCTACCGATTGCCGTCCTGCCAGCGCAGTTTTGTCCTGCGCATGTGCGTCCGGCAGGGCCGCCAGCAATGGCGCTTCGTCGAGTTGCAGCAGCCTGGCATAACTGCGCACGAAACCACGCACAAAAGCTGCTTCCGGCAGTTGCGCAAAGTCGTCGTCTTCCAGTGCCTTGATCTGGCGTGGCGCAAACTTGAGGCGATTGACCACATCGTGCACGGAAAGTCCCATGCCTTCGCGCGCCTCACGCAAGGTAGCGCCTATGCTGAATGGCGGGCGGTTCTCCGCTGCTGCGGGATTCGTCTCCTGCACATTGTCCGGCTGTTCGTTCATCATTGCACTTGCAGCATCAATTGCGTTTCATGCGCATCCGGAAAGTTTTTGCGCAATTGCAGGGCATAGCTTGCTTCCGCATTGTCGTCGCCCAGCTTGCGCTCGATGCGAACTGCCAGCCACAGGTTGGCGGCGGTCAGCGGTGTGCCGGTCCATTGCTCGAAACGCGTAAAATAGGATTTCGCCAGCTCATAGTTCCCGTTGACGAAACTGACATCCGCCAGCCCCACCAGCGCTTCCGGCATATTGGGCTGCAGGATCAGCGCCCGGCGCAGGTAAAGTTCGGCATTCTTCATCTCGCCCGCCTTTTCGGAACAGACCCCGGCATTGACATAGGCGCGCTCCGGCGTGCTGTACAGCGGATTTTTCACCGCCTCCAGGAAATGCGGCACCGACTCGCGCTCGCGCCCGCGCTGGCACAGGAACCAGCCGTAGTTGTTTTGCGTGTCCGAGCTGCCGGGATCAAGACGCAGGCTGTGCAGGAAATCCGCCTCGGCCTCCTTGTCTTCCAGCAGCTGCATGTGCACCAGGCCGCGCACGTTGTAGGCAGGCGCATAGCCGTCCTCGAATTTCAACGCGGTCGCCACCTCTTCCAGCGCGACGGCATACTGGCCGCGCCCATAGTAGGCCGCCGCCAGTTCGGTGTGCACCTTGGCGATGGCCTCGGCACGCGTCATTACCTGCGTTCGGTTGTCGTCCAGCGATCCGCTGGCGGGTTGCGAAGCGCATCCGGCCAGACCCCAGACGGCCAGAATCATAGCGAACCATTTCATGTGCGAACCTCCATTAGCCGGTGTGTCCTCTTGGTCTTGTCCTGCACCTGCCCCGCCAGCTGGCCGCAGGCTGCCGCAATATCGTCCCCGCGCACCTTGCGCGTAGTGGTGACGATGTCCGCCTGCATCAGCACGTCGCGGAAGCGGCGCACCGCCTCCGGCGAAGAACGCTTGTAGGGCGCTTGCGGGAAAGGGTTGAACGGGATCAGGTTGAACTTGCACGGCACGTCGCGCACCAGCGCAATCAGTTCGCGCGCATCCTTGGCGCTGTCGTTGACGCCTTCCAGCATGACGTACTCGAAGGTAACGAAGTCGCGCGGCGCTTTTTCGAGATAGCGCTGGCAGGCTGCCATCAGTTCGCGCAGCGGATATTTCTGGTTGACCGGCACCAGCACATTGCGCAATGCGTCGTTCGGCGCATGCAGCGATACCGCCAGCGCTACCGGGCATGCCTCACGCAGCCGGTCCATGGCCGGCACGATGCCGGAAGTGGAGACCGTGACACGGCGGCGCGACAGGCCGTAGGCATTGTCGTCCAGCATCAGGCGCAATGCGCTGACCGTGTTGTCGAAATTCAGCAGCGGCTCGCCCATGCCCATCATCACCACGTTGGTGACCGGCCAGTTGCCGTCGGCGCTCTTGCCGATCTCGCGATTGGCCCACCACAACTGCCCGATGATTTCCGCGGTCGACAGGTTGCGGTTGAAACCCTGCTTGCCGGTGGAGCAAAACGCGCAATCCAGCGCACAGCCCGCCTGGGTGGAAATGCACAGCGTGCCCCGATCGGTTTCAGGAATGAACACGGTTTCCACCGCATTGCCGGTACCCACGTCGAGCAGCCACTTGCGCGTGCCATCTGACGACAGCTCTTCGCGCATCACCTTGGGCGCCTGCACGCAGGCCGTTTGTTTCAATTTGCTGCGCAGCGAGAGCGCAAGATCGCTCATCGCATCGAATTCGGACTCCCCCCCTTGATGCACCCAGCGCAACACCTGGCGTGCGCGAAAGGGCTTCTCACCCTGCTCGGCGAACCAGGCGGTCAGTTGCTGTGCATCGAAGTTGAGGAGGTTTTCTGTCATCAGCTCTCTGCTATCAGCGCGAGTAGACGTTCATGCTGGGGAAGAAATAGCCGATTTCCGTCGCCGCGGTTTCCGGCGCGTCGGAACCGTGCACTGCATTGGCATCTATGCTGTCGGCAAAGTCGGCACGAATGGTGCCCTTGTCGGCTTTCTTCGGGTCGGTGGCACCCATCAGGTCGCGGTTCTTCAGGATCGCATTCTCGCCTTCCAGCACCTGGATCATCACCGGGCCGGAAATCATGAAGTTCACCAGGTCATTGAAGAACGGGCGGGCGCTATGTACGGCATAGAAACCCTCAGCCTCGGCACGGGACAGTTGCGCCATGCGTGCGGCAACAATCTTCAGCCCGGCATTCTCAAAGCGGGTATAGATCTGGCCGATGACATTTTTTGCAACTGCATCGGGTTTGATAATTGACAGGGTACGTTCGACAGCCATGCTACGTTCTCCAAAGGTAAAAGTTGATTAAAAATCAGAGCGCGGCATTTTAACAGGGTTTGGCCCCCATGTCGCAGGCAACATCGCGGGATGCGCGCCGGGCTATTGCGGAAAATGCAGGCGCAACGGCAGCATCCCCGAAACCTCGAAACCGTGGCGCCGGTAAAAGCGGATCGCCGTCTCGTTGTCCTGGTCGGTCAACAGCGTGATACGCGAACAACCGGCGGCCTGCGCATGGGCGATGGCCGCCTGCAGCAAGGCTGAGCCGGCACCGCTGCCGCGCCGCCCGGGGCGTACCACCATATCTTCCAGCATGGCGACGCGCCCTCCGCGCGCGGTGCTGACGGTATACAGCAGGCCAACCATGGCCACCACCTCCCCGCCTTCGCGCAACAGCAGAATCTGCCCGGCATCCGGATGTTCGATAATCTCGCGCAGCCCGGCAGCCTGCCGGGCTGCGTCCGGCTGGAATTCCCGCTCCTGCGCGAACAGTACCTGCAACAACTCGCACAGCTGCGGAATATCGTCCAGCGTGGCCGCCTCGATGCGTGCGCTCATGTAGCGCTCACCCATTCCGCCACCACCGCCTCTTCGCCCGGTGCAGCACGATACTCGCTGGCTGCGGCGATACCGGGCACCGCAACCAGCAACTCATCGCAATACAGCAACGGCCAGTGCTCGCGCTGCCACGGCGGTACGCCGCGTTCCTGAAACAGGTATTTGAGCGTACGCGCCGGACGCGCAGCATCAGGGCGCAGGCGCTCCTCGCCGCAACGCAGGCGAATGGTGACCTGTGCAGCCTGGAGCTTTTCCCGGCTGAGCCCTTCGCCCGTACTGCGTACGAAACGCAGCACCCCGCCCAGTTGCGGCAGTGCCAGCTCTTCCTCGTCTCGCCACGGCAGACGCCAGCCCGGCTCCGGTTCAGGCAGCGCGTGGCAGACATGCACTTTGCCGCGATAACTGTGCACTTCCCAGCCGGCCCAGCCGACACAAACCCGGGCATTGGCCTGCGCCGAACATAACTGGCGCAGCATTTCTTCCAGCCGTGCCTGCTCGGGCGGCAAGGCTCCGCGTTGATGCAGGAACCAGCGCAGCAGATTCTTCGCGCGTACCGTACCAAGTTGCTGCAGGCGCGCCACGGCAAGCAGCATCCCGTCGAACGCGCCCGAGGCATCCTGTTCCGCCAGCATATCCATCAGTTCAGCGGCTTCGGCAAAATGCCCCGCACTGCGCGCCAGCGTCGCACGATAGGCGGGAAAATGCTGCGCCAATACCGGCAGCACGCGGTGACGCAGAAAGTTGCGCGGGTAACGATCGTCGGCATTGCTTTCGTCTTCCACCCACGCCAGTCCATGCTGGTTTGCATACGCCAGCAACCCGGCCCGGGGAATATCCAGCAGTGGCCGCAGCAAAACGGGCAGCGCCGTACGTGGCTGTATTGCAGCCATGGCGCTCGCCCCGCGTACCCCGCTGCCACGCAGCAGCTGCAGCAGCAAGGTCTCGGCCTGGTCATCCTGATGGTGGGCAAGCGCGATGAACTGCACCGGCTGGCACGCGAGCGCAGCATGGCG
Organism: Sideroxydans sp.; assembly: GCA_016124455.1. GTDB lineage: Bacteria > Pseudomonadota > Gammaproteobacteria > Burkholderiales > Gallionellaceae > RI-121. Next base: position 44,635 of record WGNQ01000014.1, read on the forward strand.
TAATTCGCGCGCAGCCGCCTCCACACCCATGGCGCGTACAGGCGCGATGTCTACATGTTCCACCTGCAGCGGAATGCCGTGCCGGGCGCACAATTCGCGGCAAAATGCCGCCCAGGCATCGGCCTGCATGCTGATGCCATGATGTACGTGCAAAGCGGAGAGTTGCCAGGAATGGCGCGGGGCAAGCTGGAGCAGCAGGTGCAGCAACACCACGGAGTCGACACCACCGCTCAGTCCCAGCAGGATGGAACTGCCCGCGGGAACCACAGGCACAAGCGCATCGGCGACGCGCCCGGACAGGTCGCTAGACTTCGACTTCCTTGAATTTGCCATAAGCCATCAGGCGATTGAAGCGAGTGTGCAGCAGCTCGTCGACGGATTGCGATTGCACCTGCTTGAGCACGTCCTGCAAGGCTTTCTTCATGGCCTGCATCATTGCGGGGTAGTCGCGATGGGCGCCGCCCAGCGGCTCGCTGACGATCTTGTCGACCAGCCCCAGCGTTTTCAGCCGGGTGGCGGTAATGCCCAGCGTTTCGGCGGCATCGGCAGCCTTGTCCGCGCTCTTCCACAGGATGGAGGCGCAGCCTTCGGGGGAAATCACCGAATAGGTGGCGTATTGCAGCATCAGCATGGCATCGCCCACCGCAATCGCCAGCGCGCCGCCGGATCCGCCTTCGCCGATGATGGTGCAAATGATGGGTACGCGCAGTTCGGCCATCACATACAGGTTGTGGCCGATCGCCTCGGACTGGCCGCGCTCTTCCGCGCCCACGCCGGGATAGGCGCCGGGCGTATCGATGAAGGTCATGATCGGAATGCCGAATTTTTCCGCCAGCTTCATCAGGCGCAGCGCCTTGCGGTAACCCTCCGGGCGCGGCATGCCGAAATTGCGGTACTGGCGCTCCTTGGTGTCGCGCCCTTTCTGGTGGCCGATCACCATCACGCTCTGGCCATTGAACCGCGCCAGTCCGCCGACAATGGCGGCATCGTCGGCATAGGCGCGATCGCCATGCAGCTCCTCGAAATCGGTGAACAGGTGTTCGATGTAATCCAGCGTATAGGGGCGCTGCGGATGGCGCGACACCTGCGAAATCTGCCACGGCGTAAGCTTGGCGTAGATATCCTTGGTCAGCGCCTGGCTCTTTTTCTGCAGGCGGCCGATTTCCTCGGAGATATCCACGGCGGAATCGTCCTGCACGTAACGCAGCTGCTCGATCTTGTTTTCCAGCTCGGCAACCGATTGCTCAAAATCCAGGAAGGTTACTTTCATAGTTCGATGCGTTTATTTGAACGGACGGAATGATACAGGATTAGGTTCCGGTACGGCACGGGGTTAGCTGCCCAGCCCGAAAAAACGCCGGATGGTGGACAGGATTTCGCTGCGTTGCTGCGCCATGCCCCGCTGTGCGCTGGCCGCGTCGATTTCGTGGATCGCACTGTCCAGTTCGGCGCGGCGCGTCACCAGTATGCTCGACACTTCCTCGGCTATGGCCGGGCGGGCGCGCAGGACGTCCTCGAATGCATCCTTGTCCAGCCGGTAGCATTCGACATCGCTCCGTGCCACCACTGAAGCCGCGCGCGGCGCACCGGTCATCAGTCCCATCTCGCCGAAGAAACTGCCCTTGCCCAGGGTGCGGATGACGCGCCGCTCGCCCTCTGCCGTTTCCAGCATGATGTCGGCATCGCCATTGATGATGATGTACAGCCAGTGCGATTTCTTGTCGCCCTGCCGGGTAATGATATTGCCCTTGGCGAACGGCGAATACCTCAGGCGCTCGGCCAGCACCCTCATCTCCTCGTCGGTCATCTGCGAGAACAGCTCGACCCGGCGCAGGGTTTTCATGCGCAGCTGAACTTCGCGCTGGTGCAGCACTTCTTCGTGCTTTTCGTTTTCCTTGGTGATGTGGATGCTGCGCTCTTCCATCGCCAGCTTGACGCCGACGCGCTGCAGCGCAGTCATGATGTGCCAGCGGATCGCGCCATCGGTCGGGTCGTCGATCATCAGGTCGGTCAGCCAGTAGCGCAGCGCATAACGGGCATAGCCCTTGTTGTCCATGTCCATCAGCACGCAATTCGGCATCGGTGTTTTCGCCACGTTGGTGATATCGGTCTGCCGAATCGACTCTTCCACCACGCTGATCACCTTGGACGGCGAAGTGTCCAGGCCAACGTTGAACCATACCCAGCGCCGCCATTGCACCGGCTGGTCGGTGCGCCGCCCCAGTACCAGGAACTTGTTCTTCATCAGCTGGCTGTTGGGGAACACCACGGTTTCCCAGTTGCGCGTTTCCACCAGCGTGGAGCGCCAGCGGATATCCACCACCTTGCCGGCGATGTCGTCCACCTTGATCCAGTCGCCGATCTGGATCGAATTGTCGAGCTGCAGCGCCAGGCCGCCGAGGATGTTGCCCAGCGTATCCTGCATGGAAAACGCGACCACTGCGGTAATCATTGCGGAAGTCGCCACGATGCCGCTCAGGTCCAGCCCCGCATAGCGCAGCCGTACCAGGCCCCAGGCAACGTAGGCGATGATGACGAAGATGTCCTCGGTGATGCGCGGTGGCGACAGCTTGACCGCCGGCAGCACGATGCGGAATATCAGCAGCCCCCACAGCCGGATCAGCGCAATGCCGGCACCGATGACAAAGGTTTCATGCAGCACTTCCGCGGCGCGGGTGAACGCCAGGCCATACAGCATTGCGCTGAGAAACTGGCCGCCCAGGCAGGCCAGGAAAAAACCCAGCGTGTTCAGCAGCGATGCGCGCTCTTCCCGGTGGAAGTGGAACAGCAATGCGGCCAGCCCCAGTGCCATGAGCAGCACCAGCGATGACTCCTCACGCCAGAAAAAATGAATGACTGTATTCCAGAAAGGCATCGTCAGGATCTTTGCCGTAATGACCGTGCCATTCTACACCAGCGAATAGCTGTCCAGACGCCGCACCCGGCGCCATAGTTTCCAGGATGCAAGACGCGTCAGCACGAAACGCCGGGCAGCATTTTCCTGCGGCACATCCAGCGTGATTTTCTCGATCCGCCCATCGTGCAGCGCCTGCAGCAACGGGTAGGTGCACCGTTGCTCGAACTGTTGCAGGGAATCGCGCCATCTGCCGAGGTCGCCATATTGCAAGGCGCTACGCAGCCCATCCCATACAATGAGCGTCTCCCCCCTGCTGCCGGCAGTCCACTGCATGCCAGCATCAGGCAAGGCGGCCTGGTCGATTCCCGCCGCTGCCGCAAATGCCGCTGCCAGCGGGCTATCCGTATATACCCGGCCACAGGGCTGCCGCAATGTTGCGCCTGCGTAGCCGCCCCCCCATAGCCACACGCTGTTTACTTCCCACTCGCCCCGCACTTCGCGCGCCAGGTTCACCGGATGCTCGAACAGCAGCATCTGGATTTCGTTGAGTACGCCATGCCAGCGCAACGCCTCGACGCCTTGCGGCATATGGGCATGGACATCCTTGCCCGCCACCTGTGCCAGCGAGTAGCTGCTGATCTGCGGTGCGCGCTCCAGCCTCAGATACCAGCGCTGCGGCTGTGGCGCGATGAAATGCAGGCCGTCGGCGGCGAAATGCCCGTTCAGGGCAGCGCACAATTGCGCCGCCTCGTCTGCCGCCACCGGTGCAACCGGCTGCAGGACCAACTGGTCGCGATGGATGCGCAAATACACCGGGTCGGCGCGCAGCCAGTAGAAAGGCCCCGGCTCCATCCCGTCCACGTGCAGCGTAATCGGCGCGATAGCCTCCCCCGCCACACCGAACGCTTCGCACAGCCATGACTCCAGCGTTCCTGCCGACAGCGCTGCCGCCTGTCCGCGCGCCAGGATTTTTTCCAGCGCCGGCAGGTGCAGCCCGGCGCACACCTCTGCGGCAAGCGCCCTGGGCAGGAACAAATCGGGAACAACGAGGTGGACATGTGCATTCATCGCGGCATTTTATCACTGTGCCCGTGTCATCCATGCTGCGCTTATGGCAAACTAGCGGCTTAATTCACATGACGCCGATTTAACCTTGCGCCCATACGAACTGCTCATCGGTCTGCGCTACACCCGTGCAAAACGGCGCAACCACTTCATCTCCTTCATCTCGCTGATTTCGATGCTGGGCATCGCACTGGGCGTGGCCGCGCTGATCATCGTGCTGTCGGTGATGAACGGTTTCCAGAAAGAGATCCGCGCACGCATCCTCGGCATCACCCCGCACCTGCAGGTCAGCAGCGACACCGGTCGCATGCTCGACTGGCAGGCGGTACTGGACACCGTTGCACACCAGCCCGAAGTCAGCGCTGCGGCGCCGTACGTCGATGGCCAGGGCATGCTGTCGATGAATGCAAGCGTGCAGGGTGTGATGGTGCGCGGCATCTCGCCCGAAGCCGAGAATCGCCTGACCGGCCTCGACGGAAAAATGAAGCTTGGCAGCCTGTCCGCACTGCGCCCCGGGGAGTTCGGCATCGTGCTCGGTTCCGACCTGGCGCGCGCATTGGGCGCACAACTCGGCGAAAAGGTGCTGCTGATCACGCCGCAGGGACAGATTACGCCTACCGGCATGCTGCCGCGCCTGAAACAGTTCCGCGTAGTCGGCATTTTCGAAATCGGCATGTCGCCCTATGACAATGCGCTGGCGCTGATCAACCTGACCGATGCACAGAAGCTGTACCGCATGGGCAACGCAGTCAGCGGCATCAGCGCGCGCCTGCATGACCTCGACCGCGCACCGCAGGTCGCCGTGGCACTCGGGCGGCTGTTGCCGCGCGACCTCTATGCCACCGACTGGACACGGCAGAACGCCAACTATTTCCGCGCGGTGCAGATGGAAAAGAGAATGATGTTCATCATCCTCTCGCTGATCGTCGCGGTCGCGGCATTCAATATCGTCTCGACGCTGGTGATGGCGGTCACCGACAAGCAGGCCGATATCGCCATCCTGCGCACGCTGGGTGCCTCGCCGCGCAGCATCATGAAAATTTTCATGGTGCAGGGCGTGGTGATCGGCCTGATCGGCATGCTGCTCGGCGTGGTCGGCGGCGTGATCATCGCTGTCAATATCGGCAGCATCGTCCCGTTCATCGAACACCTGTTCGGCGTGCAATTCCTGTCCAAGGATGTGTACTACATCAACGAACTGCCGTCCGACCTGCACCACACCGATGTCATCACCGTGGCCGGCTTCTCGTTCCTGATCAGCCTGCTCGCCACGCTCTACCCAAGCTGGCGGGCGGCGCAAACGCAACCGGCGGAGGCACTGCGCTATGAGTGAAAGTCCCGTCATTTCCTGCCGCGGGCTGCAGAAGACCTATGCGCAGGGCACGCTCAACGTGCCGGTACTCAACGGCATCGACCTCGATGTGGCACGCGGTGAACGTATCGCCATCGTCGGCGCCTCGGGCTCCGGCAAAAGCACCCTGCTGCACCTGCTCGGCGGACTGGATAACGCCAGCGCCGGCAGCGTGCAGGTACTGGGACAGGACATCCAGACCATGAGTGAAACGCAGCGCGGCAAGCTGCGCAACAAATCACTGGGCTTCGTTTACCAGTTCCATCACCTGCTGCCCGAGTTCAGCGCGCTGGAAAATGTCGCCATGCCGCTGCTGATCCGCGGCATGAAACGTGAGGCAGCACATCCCAGGGCCTTTGCCGTGCTGCAACAGGTCGGCCTGGAGAGTCGTGTCGAACACCTGCCGGCGGAACTCTCCGGCGGCGAGCGCCAGCGCGTCGCCGTGGCGCGCGCGCTGGTCACCGAGCCCGCCTGCGTGATGGCTGACGAACCCACCGGCAATCTCGATCGCGCCAGCGCCCATGCGCTGTTCGAGCTGATGCAGGAACTCAATGCCCGCCTCAACACCAGCTTCATCATCGTCACCCACGATCACGATCTGGCCCAGCGCATGCAACGGCAATTGACGCTGGTCGATGGCCTGCTGAGCGCCTGACCGGAAACTGCGAGCCGCTCAGCGCTTGTCTGCAAACAACTTGCGGAATTTCGCCAGCTTGGGCGCAATCACGAACTGGCAGTAACCCTGGCCCGGATGGCGTGCGTAGTAGTGCTGGTGATATTCCTCTGCCGGATAAAATACCGGCGCCGACACGACTTCGGTCACGATCGGTGCCGGCCAGGCATGCCTGTCGTCGAGCGCTGCGATCATCACCCCGGCCTCGGCCAGCTGTTGCTCACCATGGCAGAAAATCGCCGAACGATATTGCGTCCCGACGTCGTTTCCCTGGCGGTTAAGCGTGGTCGGGTCATGGATACTGAAGAATACCTCCAGCAATTGCCCGAAACTGACGGTTCGCTCATCGAATGTTATCTGCACCGCCTCGGCATGCCCGCTCTGTCCGCTGCACACCGTTTCGTAGTCCGGATTTGCCTGCGCACCGCCGATGTAGCCTGACACCACGCGCTCGACCCCCGGCACCTGCTCGAATACCGCCTCCAAGCACCAGAAACAGCCGCCCGCCAGTGTCGCAACCTGCAATTCATCCGGCATCATTGACCCTCCTGCGTTTTGCTCCGCGTCGCCGCCACTCCCATACCACCACGCCGCGCCACAGCACGCGAACCACGACATACCCGACCAGCGCAAGGGTCAGCGCAAGCAGCGGCAGGCCCACCGCAAACGGCTTGCCCAGCGAGATGAACCATTGCGGCAGCACCGCGAGCCAGTTGCTCCAGTCCATCTCCGGCAGCACCAGCCGGGCAGGTGTTACGCCATTGTGGTGGCCGATAACCAGTGCACCGTATTCGTAGGCCACCACATACAGCGGCAGGATGGTGAAGGGATTGGTATACAGCGTGGTAAACAGCGCCACCGGCAGGTTGACGCGGAACAGCACCGCCAGTATCGCCGCACTGATCATTTGCAGCGGCCCGGGTATCAGCCCGGTAAACAGCCCGATGGACACCCCCCCCGCTACCGAGCGGCGGTGCAAATGCCACAGGTTGGGATGGTGCAGCCAGCTGCCGAAAGGACGGGCCCACCGGCTTTGCCTGATGGACTCATGGCTGGGCAGATGTTTGCGGAATAGTTTACGCATGGCGCCATTCTAATTCATTGCGGTACGCTACGCCCCATGGCTGGTTTCGCTATTTTCTTCGCGCTCGGCATCTGGCTGCTGCAACAGCAGGCACAGCTGCCCAGCCTTGCCTGGGCCTGGCTGCTCTTGCCGCTGGCGTTGCTGCCATGGTTGCTGCGGCGTGATAGCCCTGGGCAACGCGTCGCCCGTCATGGCCTGATCCTGGCCCTCGCCTTCGGACTGGGATTCGGCTACGCCGCCTTCGTCGCCCGGCAGCACCTGGCCGAGCAATTGCCCGCGGCCTGGCAGGGCAAAAACATCGAAATCATCGGCGTGGTAGCCGAATTGCCGCGCCAGCACGAACGCGGCTTGAGCTTCGGGTTCGACGTGGAAAAAACACGCACACCCGGCGTCGAGGTGCCGCCCCATATCCTGCTCGCCACCTACAGCGACAAATCCGGCGACACGCTGCCGCTGCACGCCGGCGAGCGCTGGCAATTCACGGTGCGCCTGAAACAGCCGCACGGCACGGCCAACCCGCATACCTTCGATTTTGAGGCCTGGATGCTTGAACGCGACCTGCGCGCCAGCGGCTATGTGCGCAGCGATGGCGACAACCGGCGACTGGACGGACTGGTTGCCACGCCTCGCTACCTGATCGAGCATTTGCGCGAAGCAGTGCGTGCGCGCTTCCAGCGGATATTGGGCAATGCGCCTTATACGGGCGTCCTGAGCGCGCTTGCCGTCGGCGACCAGAGCAGCATCCCGCAAGCGCAGTGGCAGGTATTCACGCGTACCGGCGTCAATCACCTGATGAGCATTTCCGGCCTGCATATCACCATGCTCGGCTCGCTCGCCTTCTTTATCGCCTACCAGCTGTGGCGACGCAGCACGCGCCTCACATTACGGCTGCCGGCACGCAAGGCGGCCGCCATCGCCGGCTTGCTGGTGGCACTGGCGTATGCGCTGTTGTCGGGTTTCTCGGTACCGGCACAGCGCACGGTATACATGCTGGCCACCGTTGCGCTGGCCCTGCTGTCCTCACGCAATATTGCGCCGTCGCAACTGCTCGCCGCCGCACTGACCGTGGTGCTGCTGGCCGACCCATGGGCGGTGATGGCACCGGGTTTCTGGCTGTCGTTCGGTGCGGTAGCGCTGATTCTGTATGTCACCGCCAACCGCATCGGCAAAACGCACTGGCTGCTCGAATACGGCAAGGTGCAATGGGCAATGACCATCGGGCTGGTCCCGCCGCTGCTGGCCATGTTCCAGCAGGTATCGCTGGTATCGCCGCTCGCCAACGCCTTCGCCATTCCCCTGGTCAGCTTCATCGTGGTGCCACTGACCCTGCTCGGCGCATTGCTGCCGTTCGACTGGCTGTTGCAGCTTGCCCATCTCGCCATGAACGGCTGCATGCAGGTACTGGAATGGCTGAACCAGCTGCCGGAAGCGGTATGGCGCCAGCACGCGCCGCCTGCCTGGAGTATTGCGCTGGGCATGTTCGGCGTGCTCTGGTGCCTGCTGCCGCGCGGCTTTCCCGCGCGCTGGCTGGGTCTGCTGTTGCTGCTGCCGATGTTTCTGGTGCTGCCTGCGGCTCCCGGGCCCGGCGCGCTGTGGCTGACCGTCTTCGATGTCGGACAAGGCCTGTCCGTCGCAGCGCAAACTGGCACGCATGTGCTGTTGTACGACACCGGGCCCGACTTCCCCGGCGATGCCGACAGCGGCAACCGTATCGTGGTACCCGCCCTGCACGCCCGGGGCATTGCGCAACTCGACGGCCTGATGCTGACGCATGACGATGCCGACCATATCGGCGGCGCCTATTCGGTGCTGCAGGCAATGCCGACCGGCTGGATTTCTTCCTCGCTGCCCGCCCGGCATCCGCTGCTGCAAAACATGCACAACACGCAGCATTGCATCGCCGGCCAGCACTGGGAATGGGATGGCGTGCAGTTCGAGGTGCTGCACCCGTCACGGGAAAGTTATGCTATAGGGAAAATTCGCGACAACGAACGCGGTTGCGTGCTGCGCATCAGCACCGGCGTCAACAGCGTACTGCTCGCCGCCGATATCGAAAAAGGTTCGGAACAGCAGTTGCTCAGGGACTACGCCGGCAAGCTGCCCGCCACACTATTGGTCGTGCCGCATCACGGCAGCAAAACCTCGTCCACGCCCGCTTTCGTGGCAGCGGTACATCCGCGCTATGCGGTGTTTACCAGCGGCTACCGCAACCGTTTCGGCCACCCGAATCCGGAAGTGGTCGCGCGTTACCGGCAGATTGGCAGCGAATTGCTGCGCTCGGATGACGACGGGGCGATCCAGGTGGAGATGGACGGCAGTAATTTCAGGCTGGAACGCTTTCGTGCCCTGCACCGGCGCTACTGGTATCCGCAGGCTGAATAGCGGACTTCTCCATTTGCAGCATGAATTCCGTCAATTCGGCGGCAGGCCTGGGGTGGCTGATGTAATAGCCTTGCGCCTCATCGCAGCCGGCGGCCCGCAGAAAGTCCATTTGCTCGGCAGTCTCCACACCCTCGGCGATCACTTTCAGGCTCAAGCCGTGCGCCATGGTGATAATGGAACGCACAATGGCGGCATCTTCCGGGTCAGCGTGAATATCGCGTATGAACGACTGGTCGATTTTCAGCTTGTCGAGCGAAAGTTTCTTCAGGTAGCCCAGGCTTGAATAGCCGGTACCAAAGTCGTCTATGGAGAACGACACGCCCATCTGCCGCGCATCGACGATAAATTTCATCGCCGCCGTCGCATCGTGCAGCATGATGCTCTCGGTCAACTCCAGTTCAAGCTGCCAGCCAGCCAGGCCGTCAGCCTGCATCAGCGAGGCAATCTGCAAAATCAGGTTGTGGTCGCGCAACTGGCGGATGGACAGGTTCACCGCAAGCGGCACCTCGGCCAACCCCTGCGCGCGCCATGCCCGGGCCTGCGCACAGGCCGTCTTCAGCACCCATGCGCCGATCGGCACGATCAGCCCGCTTTCCTCGGCGATCGGGATGAACTCGCCCGGCGATACCATGCCGCGCCGTGGGTGTTGCCAGCGCAGCAGCGCCTCTATTCCGGTCAGCCGCCCGTCGTACAGGCTGATCTGAGGCTGGAAATGCAGCTGGAATTCATTGCGTTCCAGCGCGAGGCGCAGATCTTTTTCCATGTCGAAGTGGAACTGCGCACGCTCGTTCATCTGTGCGGTAAAAAACTGGAAGTTGTTCCGCCCCAAGTCCTTGGCATGGTACATCGCCGCATCGGCATTCTTGATCAGTGTATTGACGTCCTCCCCGTCATCCGGGAACAGGCTGATGCCTATGCTGCCCTGGCTCGTCAACATCACGCCGTCGATGTCGAACGGCGCCGAAACCGATTCGAGTATCTTGCCGGCAACATGTGCGGCGCCATCGACACCCGTTTCGCGCAGCAGGATGATGAACTCGTCCCCGCCCAGTCGCGCAATGGTATCGGTCTCGCGTACCGCTGCCTGCAGCCGTTCCGCCACGACCTGCAGCAGCTTATCGCCCACCATGTGGCCCATGGAATCGTTGATGTACTTGAAGCGGTCGAGATCGAGGAACAGCAAGGCGAAGTTATCCCCGTCACGCTGAGCCGAAATCAGCGTCTGCCCGATGCGGTCATGGAACAAGGTGCGGTTGGGCAAGCCGGTCAGCACGTCGTAATAGGCGAGGAAACGGATGCTCTCCTCTGCCTCCTTACGCTCGGTAATGTCCTGCACCGTGCCCGAAGCGGAGGCTGCCATGCCGACGTCATTAAATACCACTTCGGCGCGCTCGCGTACCCAGTGGGTGCGTCCGTTCACCACAATGCGGTGCTCGACGTCGTACGCCTCCCCCAGCGTCGCCAGCCCCCATGCCGCAAGCACTGCATGGCGGTCATCCTGGTGCACGCAGTCGATAAAGGTCTCCAGCGTTACCGGCGTACCCGGCGCGATGCCGAAAATGCGATACGTCTCGTCCGACCAGCTCAGCTCATCCGTAGCAATATCTAGATTCCAGCTGCCGATGGCAGCAACCGATTGCGCATGTTTCAGCTGGGCCTCGCTTACCTCCAGCGAGCGGCTGGTGCGTTCACGGTGATAGTTGTAAACCACCAGGATCAGGCAGGTCACACTGATAGTCAGGTTGAATATCCACACATGGCGGATCGATGCCTCGCCCACCGGCGCAAACGCCCCCACATCCAGCACCATGCTGATCATGGATGAGAAGAACACCAGGACCGAGCTCAGCGCAGTGGTGCGCATATTGAAACGCAAAGCCCCCCAGACCATTACCGGCAGCAGGATAAAAGGGCCCACCTGGGTATCAAACAGCCTGCCTGAAACGTTGCTGAACACCAGCAGGCACAACAGGAACAGCAAACTGAAATAGGCCGTCTCTTCACGCAGCACGGCCGCCATCCTCGGCATCGGCTTGTGGCGCATCCAGGCAAGCAATAACGGGGTAAACAGGATGACCCCGAGCATGTCGCCCATCCACCAGTAGATCACTGCAACAGGATATTTATGCCACGGTATGAGTTCGCCTAAGGCGAGCCAGAACGGGCCGTTCAGCGCACTGAGCAGTGCTGCGCCGGAGGCCACCAGCAGCAGGGAGAAAATATCGCGTACCGAAATCAGCGAGAGATTGAATGGAATATGACGACGCAGCAGATACGCACCAACCACCGCTTCCAGCGTACTGCCAATGGAAATTTCCAGCGAATGGAGCAAGCCTACGGCGAGATTGCCGAAAATCGAACCGGCAAAGACGCCCGGCCAGAGACGTGTACCGAACACCAGCAAGGCAGTCAGCGCAATACCGGAAGGCGGCCAGAACAATGTCACGGAATCGCCCGCTAACGGAAGCAGCAGGCCGAGTCTGGCACCCATAAAGTACAGCAGCGCCAGCCCGCAGGCCAGTGCCAGATTTTTTTGTGTAACGGCGCTCATACTCTCCTAATCTGCCTCAACCAATAACTATCCGGCTGGGGTCAGCAATTTTCGGGAGATATTAGAACAAACTAATTAATGCTGCAAAGCCTTAATCACATCTTCGACAACTTTTTTCGCATCGCCGAATATCATCATGGTTTTATCCATGTAGAACAGGTCGTTATCCAGTCCCGCATAACCGGTCGCCATCGAACGCTTGACCACCAGCACGGTGCGCGCCTTGTGTGCTTCGAGGATGGGCATACCGTAGATCGGGCTGTTCGGGTCGCTTTTTGCCGCCGGATTGACTACGTCGTTGGCGCCGATCACCAGCACCACGTCGGTATCGGCGAATTCGTTGTTGATCTCATCCATTTCCACCACCTGGTCGTAAGGCACTTCCGCCTCGGCCAGCAGTACGTTCATGTGCCCCGGCATGCGTCCCGCCACCGGGTGGATCGCGTAGCGCACCTTGATGCCCTTGTCGGTCAGCATCTTGGACATTTCATTGATGGCATGCTGCGCACGCGCCACCGCCAGACCGTAACCCGGGACGATGATCACCGAGTCCGCGTTGCCCATCAGGAATGCCGCATCGTCGGCACTGCCACTGCGGTAGGTCTTCTGCACGCCGTCATCACTGGCCGCTGCTGCGCCCTCGCCACCGCCGAAGCCGCCGAGAATCACGTTGAGGAAGGCACGGTTCATCGCCTTGCACATGATGTAAGACAGGATCGCGCCCGAACTGCCGACCAGCGAACCCGCGATGATCAGCATGTTGTTGTTCAGCGTAAAACCGATACCTGCCGCCGCCCAGCCGGAATAGGAATTCAGCATCGACACCACCACCGGCATATCGGCGCCGCCGATCGGCACGATCAGCAGCACGCCGAGCAGCAACGCGATCGCGGTCATGATCAGGAACGGCGTCCAGCTCGGGTGCAGGAAGAAAGCGATGCCGAAACCGACCATCGCGATACCCAGGCCCAGGTTCACCCAGTGCTGCCCGGGGAAACGCAGCGGCCTGCCGGACAATTTGCCGGACAGTTTGCCGAAGGCGATGATTGAACCGGTAAAGGTGATCGCGCCGACAAAGGTGCCGATGAACAATTCGATACGGTTGGAGGCATGCAGCAGTTCGCCTGGCAGGGCGATGCCATAAGCCACCGGATTATTGAATGCCGACATCGCGATCAGCACCGCGGCCAGGCCAACCAGCGAGTGCATTGCCGCCACCAGTTCCGGCATCTGCGTCATCTGAATACGTCTGGCGACCAGCGCGCCGATGCTGCCGCCGGCTGCGATGGCAATCAGGATGTAGACCACATTGTGGGTCAGCGTCAGCGTGGTCAGCACGGCAATCGCCATGCCCACCATGCCGAACATATTGCCGCGCCGCGCGGTTAGCGGGGAACTCAGTCCCTTCAGGGTCAGGATAAACAGGATGGCTGCGACCAGATAGGCGAGCGCTACGGAATTCGCCGACATTTATTTACCCTTCTTCTTGAACATTTCCAGCATGCGCTGGGTCACCATGAAACCGCCGAATACATTGACTGCCGCCAGCGCCACTGCCACCAGGCCGAGCACCGTACCGACATCCAGCTGTTTCGGTCCGGCCGCCAGCATCGCACCGACGATGATGATGCCGGATACCGCGTTGGTCACCGCCATCAGCGGCGTATGCAGCGCGGGCGTAACGTTCCACACCACGTGGTAGCCGACGAAAATGGCCAGCACGAATACCGTCAGGTTTAGGATAAAAGGATCTACACCACTCATCTCGATTCTCCGGATTATTTTGCCGCTGGCGTAACGACTTCGCCGCCGATGCACAGCAGGGTGCCGGCGATGATGTCGTCTTCGCGGTTGATATTCATCGCACCACCCGCCTTCGGGTCGCACAGCAGGTTGAGGAAATTGAGCAGGTTGCGCGCATACAGCGCCGAGGCATCTGCCGCCACAGTACCGGCCAGGTTGGGCTCCCCCACCAGGGTTACGCCGTGCTTCTCCACCACTTTGTTGAGTTCGGTCAACGGGCAGTTACCGCCCGCCTCCACCGCGAGGTCGACGATCACCGAACCCGGCTTCATCGACTGCACCATCTCTTCGGTCACCAGCACTGGCGCGGCACGACCCGGAATCAGCGCGGTAGTGATCACGATATCGGCTGCCGCCACGCGCTTGGCCACTTCAGCCTTCTGCCGGTCCAGCCAGCTCTGCGGCATCGGCTTGGCGTAACCGCCCACGCCCTGCGCCGCTTCGCGTTCCTCGTCGGTTTCGTAGGGCACGTCGATGAACTTCCCGCCCAGCGATTCCACCTGTTCCTTTACTGCAGGACGCACATCCGAGGCTTCAATCACCGCGCCCAAACGCTTGGCGGTAGCGATTGCCTGCAGGCCGGCAACGCCGACGCCCAGGACCACGACGCGCGCGGCCTTCACCGTGCCGGCAGCCGTCATCAGCATCGGCATGAAGCGCTTGTACAGGTTGGCGGCAACGATTACCGCCTTGTAACCGGCAATATTCGCCTGCGACGACAGCACATCCATCGCCTGTGCACGCGAGGTGCGCGGCAGTTTTTCCATCGGGAATGCGGTAATACCCTGCTTGGCATAGGCTGCAACCAGTTCGGCATTGTGCGGCATCAGCAGGCCGATCAGCACCGTACCAGTTTTCATTTGCGCCAGTTCGTCCGGCGACGGCGCCCTGACCTTGAGTACGATCTCGGCCTGTACATACAAGTCTGCCGCACTGATTAAGGTCGCGCCCGCTGCCTGGTATTCCGCATCCGGAATGCTCGCACCGGCACCCGCGCCCTGCTGCACCAGCACCTGATGGCCGACCGCCAGCATTTTTTTCACCGATTCGGGCGTCGCCGCAACCCGGGTCTCACCTGCGAGCGTTTCCGCAGGAATGCCTATACGCATGGAACTTCCCCCTCTGCCAAACATCTTGTGCAAAAACGCCCGGCGGAACCGGGCGCAATCAATTCGGCGGCAATTATATACGAGCTTTGAGTGAAGCTCTAGAAACCCTTGGCGCACTACCGGCATATCCCTCTGCGCCGGCAGCGGTGAACACGTTATAATCTGCGGCACTCAAATAGTTTGCGCCGCACCATGTCCCCCATCTGCCTGTTGCCTGACCTGCTGATCAATCAAATTGCCGCCGGCGAAGTCATCGAACGTCCGGCCTCGGCGCTCAAGGAGCTGCTGGAAAACAGCCTCGACGCGGGTGCGACCGAGATCGCGGTGCAACTCGAAGGTGGCGGCATCAAGCTGCTGCGGGTACGCGACAACGGCGGCGGCATCGCGCCGGAACAACTGCCGTTCGCCCTGCTGCGCCACGCCACCAGCAAGATCGCCTCGCTCGACGACCTGCAGCGCGTAGCCAGCATGGGCTTTCGCGGCGAAGCACTGGCCAGCATGGCAGCGGTGGCGCAGGTCACGCTCACCAGCCGCAATGCGGAAGCGGCCCATGCCTGGCAGATACAGGCAGTGGACGGCACGCAAAGCGAAACCACGCCGGCCGCCCACGCGCACGGCACCAGCGTGGAAATGCGCGAGCTGTATTTCAATACCCCGGCACGGCGCAAGTTCCTCAAATCCGAATCCACCGAGTTCGCCTATTGCGCGGAAGCCTTCAAGCGCATCGTGCTGTCGCGTCCCGATGTCGCCTTCAGCCTGCAGCACAATAACCGCATGATGTGGCAGCTGCCCGCCCAGTCACTGGCGCAACGCATCGTCGCGCTGCTCGGCGACGAATTCGCGCAGGGCGCAGTCACCGTCGATCGACAGGCTGCCGGATTGCACCTGTATGGCCTGGCCTCGCAACCTGCCTATTCGCGTGCCACGCGCGATGCCCAGCATTTTTTCCTGAATGGCCGCTTCATCCGCGACAAGGTGGTTGCCCATGCCATCCGCCAGGCCTACCAGGACATCCTGCACAACCAGCGCCATCCCGCTTTCGTGCTGTTCCTCGACCTGCCGCCGGAACTGGTGGACGTGAACGTGCATCCGGCCAAAAGCGAAGTGCGTTTCCGCGAAAGCCAGGCCGTGCACCAGTTCGTGTTCCACACCCTGCAGCAGGCATTGAGCGCGCCGGTAACGGCGCATGAAGAAGTTGCGCATACGCCACCACCACAACACGCCCAATCCAATCCGGTGCAACAGGCGATGCCGCTGCATACCGCGGCCGAACCGCTGGCTTTTTACGATACTCTGTTCGGCACCGCAGCCAGAAATCAAGAACGCGTATCCATAACAGATTATTCAGGTGCGCCTGCTTTACCGGAAAGCGATGTTGGCATCCCGCCGCTCGGCTTTGCGCTGGCGCAGCTCTCCGGCATCTACATCCTCGCCCAGAATCAGCGCGGCTTGGTGGTGGTGGACATGCATGCCGCGCATGAGCGCATCGTGTACGAAAAACTCAAGAATGCACTCGACCAGCAGCAAATACCGACGCAACAACTGCTGATCCCGGCGAGCTTTGCCGCCGATGCGCTGGACATCGCCACGGTGGAAGAAGACCAGGCGGCACTGGCACAACTCGGCTTCGACCTCGCACCAATCTCGCCCACTACGCTGGCCGTGCGCGCAATGCCCGCCATGTTGAAACAGGCCCACGCCGAAGCCGCCGCACGCGATGTGCTGCACGAACTGCGCGAATACGGCGCTTCGCGTGCGCTGACCGAACGGCGCAACGAATTGCTCGCCACCCTCGCCTGCCATTCCGCGGTACGCGCCAATCAGCAACTCACACTGGAAGAAATGAACCACATCCTGCGCGAGATGGAACGCACCGAACGCTCCGGCCAATGCAACCACGGCCGCCCGACCTGGTTCCAGATCAGCATTGCGGAACTCGATGCGATGTTTATGCGCGGGCAATAGAGGCAGCGGCAATAAATAACGGAGGCCTTAATGCCAGTTGCTGAATCCTTCGCAACGATAGTTGCACTCATTGGGCAGTTTAGATCTGAAAGAAGTGTCACTGACCAAGCCGATTTTAATGCCTTTACAGAATGGCTAATTTCAACAAATCACGAAGAAATAAAAGATTTGTTGATGCTAAACACCAAGGCAACTATTGGAATCAAAAGCATTCTCAATCAAGACAGAGCCGTGCTACTTGGTAGCTTGCAAAAAATCGATATTGCTCTTGCCTCTTTTGCAAGCAGCGTAGAAGGATTTAATCAGCTTGCAGAAGCAATAACTCCCAATGGAATACTCTCCGAGCAAGCCATCTCAATACTGAAGCAATTTGAGCAATCTGGCGCTTCAAAGGCCCTCACTATTCAGACGATGGCTGGCAATTTATATCAGTTTCTTGACGGAGATGGACGTTCAATTGAAATTGATGAGGACAGGTTTGTTGAAGATGATTTTCAAACATTAGTGAATCTTGGACTTCTCCGGCAAGACTTTAATGACTCTGGTAGTCCGATATACAAATACACAAGGCAAGCAGCTAAATTGATTTCGGATAAACATTGAATATTTTTTCATCACAACCCACTACTCGCATAGCCTTCGCCTCCTTCATCGGCACCGCCATCGAGTTCTACGATTTCTATATCTACGGCCTCGCCGTAGCGATGGTGATCGGTCCGCTGTTCTTCCCGCACGACGATCCGGCAGTGCAGAAGCTCAACGCCTTCCTGACTTTCGGCATCGCCTTCCTCGCGCGTCCGCTCGGCTCCCTGCTGTTCGGCCATTTCGGCGACCGCATCGGGCGCAAGACCACGCTGGTCGCATCATTGCTGGTGATGGGTATTTCCACCACGCTGGTCGGCGTGCTGCCGGGTTACGAGCTGGCGGGGTGGGCTGCCCCCGCGCTGCTTTGCCTGCTGCGTTTCGGCCAGGGGATCGGCCTTGGCGGGGAATGGGGGGGCGCCGCGTTGCTGGCTGCGGAATATGCGCCTCAAGGCAAACGCGGCTGGTTCGGCATGTTCCCGCAACTTGGGCCACCGGTCGGCTTCCTGCTCGCGGTCGGCAGCTTTCTGCTGCTTTCGCAATTTCTCGATGACGCACAATTCCGCGCCTGGGGCTGGCGTGTTCCTTTCCTGGCCAGCGCAGTGCTGGTGATGCTCGGCCTCTACATACGGCTCAAGCTCACGGAAACCCCGGTCTTCGCCCGGGCACTGGCGACACAGCCGCCGGTGAAACTGCCGCTGGCCCAACTGCTATCCCGGCATTTCGTCCCGCTGTTGCTGGGCGCGCTGTCCATCGTCGTGTGCTACGCGCTGTTCTATATCTCCACGGTATTTGCGCTGAGTTACGGCGTCGGCACATTGCACATCCCGCGTCCGCAGTTCCTGCTCATGCTGTGCGTGGCCGTGCTGTTCATGGCGGCAGCCACGCCGCTGGCCGCAATTGCAGGCGACCGTTATGGCCGCCGTCCAGTGTTGCTGGTTGCGGGCAGTGCAGCATTGTTGTCCGGCTTCCTGCTCGCACCGATGCTGGGCAGCGGCTCACCGCTGCAGATCACGGTTTTCCTTTCACTCGAGTTATTCCTGATGGGCGCCACCTACGCACCAATGGGCGCGCTGCTACCGGAGCTGTTCCCGACCCGCGTGCGCTACACCGGCGCGGGGGCCGCCTACAACCTCGGCGGCATCCTTGGCGCATCACTCGCACCTTACCTGGCGCAACAACTGGTGCTGCACGGCGGCCTTGCCTGGGTGGGCGGCTATATTTCGGTCGCCGCCGCGATCAGCCTGCTGGCCGTATTGCTGATGCGTGAAACGCGTGACGAGGCGCTGGCATGAACACCCTGCCACCCGCCATATTCCTGATGGGGCCTACCGCCAGCGGCAAAACTGCCGCCGCCGTGGAGCTGGCCCAGCAACTTCCGGTGGAAATCATCAGCGTGGATTCGGCACTGGTATATCGAGACATGAACATCGGCACCGCCAAGCCGGATGCGGCAACGCTGGCGCGCGCGCCCCATCATCTGATCGACATCATCGACCCGACCGAAGCATATTCCGCCGCCGCGTTCCGCCGCGATGCGCTGCGGCTGATGCACGATATTACGGCACGCGGAAAGATCCCGTTGCTGGCTGGCGGCACCATGCTCTATTTCAAGGCGCTGCGCGAAGGACTGAGCGACCTGCCGCAATCCAATCCCGGAATACGTGCCGTACTCGACGCCGAGATTGCGCAGCATGGCATCGAATGGCTGCATGCCGAACTCGCCAAAGTGGATACGGAAACCGCCGCGCGGCTGCATGCAACCGATACGCAACGCATTCAGCGTGCGATGGAAATCTACCGCATCAGCGGACAAACCATGTCGGCACTCATTGCAGAACAGCAAAGCGAACAACTGCCTTACCGCATCCTGCCCATCGCGCTGGTGCCGAGCGATCGCGCACAACTGCATGCGCGCATCGCCGTACGCTTCCAGACGATGCTGAAACACGGATTGCTTGACGAACTGCGCGCACTACAAGCCCAATATCCGTTGCATCGCGATATGACTTCAATGCGTTGCGTCGGCTATCGCCAGGCCTGGGAATGTCTCGCCGGCGAAATCAACGAGGCCGAATTGCTGGATAAAGGCATCGCCGCGACGCGACAACTTGCGAAACGCCAGCTCACCTGGCTGCGCGCCATGCCGGACATCATCGAGCTGGATTGCCTAGCGCATAATCTGCCACAGCAAGTAATCGAGTCTTCCAACAGGATACTGGATTAACGCTATTTCCTTACATTCTTTCATAACCCTATATTCTTAAATGTTTTATGGTTTTATCCTACTGTTTTAGTTGGAAAAGTCATGGTAAAGTTTGCGCAGCTTGGATATGAAGTCACCACAAGCTAAGACTTGCTATCAAAAAACAATTTTTAGAGGAGATCGGTAATGACTGAGTTGCTTATTTTTCTGAGCATGCCCTTGATTGCAGCGGCAATGGTTTTGCTGGAAGACCGCAGAGTACAAAGCGAAAGAAAAGCAGAGTCGAACGCTTAAGAACTCCGCTCAAAGGTCAGGGGCGTTTTTTCTGCCCCTGTCTTCTCCCTCTTGCTAGCCACCCCGGCTAAAAAATCCCCTCCGCTCAACTACACCTCAGTGCAATAATCGCGTCCAATTTTTCTCCTGCGCTGTTGCATTGATGACCGACGGTCATTTATTATCTCGCCATTAAATGACCAAGAGTCAGCCATGGCCAGACCCCCTGCCAGCGCGGAAGCGCGCGAACACCGCATCAACCAGTTGCTGGACGCCGCTGTGGCACTGTGGCTGGCGCATCCCGAGCGCGTACCCGGCGTAGCCGAGGTCGCCAGCGAAGCCGGGCTGGCCAAGGGCACGGTCTATCTGTATTTCAAGAGCAAGGAAGATTTGCTGCTGGCCGCGCACGAACGGCACGTGCAGGCATTTTTTGCCGCGCTGAGCGCTCGCGCCTCAAGCAACGAGCCGATGAGCGTAGGCAGCATGATGAAGCTGACGCTGGAACACATCGTACATGTCCCGGCTTTCCTGCCGCTGGCCACGCTGGTCGCCGGACTGATGTACAAAGGCATCAGCCCCGAAGCCTCACAGGCCTTCGACGCACGTATCGCTGAACACCTGAAAATTTCCGGCGCGCTGCTGCGCAACCACTTCCCGCTGCCCGATGTCGACAGCGGCGTGCGCCTGCTGATGCGTTCCTATGCATTGATCCTCGGCCTGTGGCAAATGGTCGGCAGCGAACAGCCGATCTGCGCCAACCCCAACCTTTCCGCCATGATGCTGCCCGACTACGCTGCCGAACTGGATGCGGCGTTGCGCGCGTTGTGGCTTGGCACTTTCAACCAGGAGTCTCCGCATGCGTAAACTCTCCAGCCTGTTGCTCGCCCTGCCCCTGCTCGCCGCCTGCGGCAAGCAGCCCGCGCCCCCCGAACCGCTGCGCCCGGTGAAAACATTGCGTATCGCACTGACTTCAGGCTCCAGCTCGCTCACCCTGCCGGGCGAAGTGCATGCGCGGCACGAAACACCGCTCGCCTTCCGCGTCGGCGGCAAGATCAGTGAATGCAAGGCCGAGCTCGGCGAAACAGTACGTCAGGGGCAAGTGCTGGCGCAACTGGAACCGAACGATTACCAGCTGGCCGCGCAAGGCGGTTCAGCCAATGAGGCCCAGGCCCGCAGCCAGCTGGTCCTGGCCGAGGCCGAACTCAAACGCTACCAGGCACTACGCGAAAAAGGTTTCGTGTCTGCCGCCGCACTGGACCAGAAGCAGGCCGCTTACGATGCCGCACGCGCGTCGCTCGACGCAACACAGGCAAACAGCAGCGAACAGAACCGCAAGCTGGGCTACACCGCTCTCACCGCCGAGGGCAGTGGCGTGATCACTGCACTCGACTGCAACATCGGACAGGTCATAAACGCCGGACAACAGATAATGAGCCTGGCCCGCAGCGGGGCACGGGAAATTTCGGTATTCGTACCGGAATCCAGTCTCACGGCGTTCCGTGCCAGCAAAACTTTCAGCATCAAGCTGAATGCGCAGCCCGAAAAAACCTACCAGGGCACACTGCGTGAGTTGTCTGCCGGTGCCGACCCGGCCACGCGCACCTATGCCGCGCACATCACGGTACAGGATGCGGATGACGCGATGCAGCTCGGCATGAGTGCGACCGTGCAGATGCAAACCGGCGAAGACATGGCAATACGCCTGCCGCTGACTGCGGTGATCAGCCGCGACGGCACGCCCGGCGTGTGGAAACTCGGCAACGACAACATCGTACACCGGGTGCCCATCACCGTAGCCGGCGTCGAAGGTGACGACTTGCGCGCAACCGGCGGCCTGGCTCTCGGTGACCTGGTGGTAACGGCGGGCGCCAACCTGTTGCGCGAAGGCGAGAAAGTCAAACTCGCGCCATGAACGACAAGTTCAACCTGACTGCGCTTGCCCTGCGCCAGCGCGAACTGACCTGGTTCTTCATTGCGATCATAGCGATCGCCGGCGTCGCGTCCTATTTCCAGCTCGGCCAGCGCGAAGATCCTGATTTCACTTTCCGCAGCATGGTGGTACGCACGCTGTGGCCGGGCGCCACCACTTCCCAGGTGGACCAGGAAGTCACCAAGCGCATCGTGAAAAAATTGCAGGAAATCCCGTATTACAAGGAAGCATTCAGCTATTCGCGCAATGGCGAATCGACCGTCATCCTGCGGCTGCTCGACACTGCGCCACCAAAGGAAGTGCCGCAAATCTGGTACCAGGTGCGCAAGAAAATCGACGACATCCGCAATACGCTGCCGGACGGGATCGAGGGACCGATGTTCAACGATGAATTCGGTGATGTATTCGGTTCGATCTACGCATTCACCGGCGACGGTTTTTCGCTGGACGAATTGCGCCAGTACGCGGAGCTGGCGCAGAAGAACCTGGTTGGCCTGCCGGACGTCGCCAAGGTCAACCTGATCGGCGTGCAGCCGCTGCAGATCCAGGTCATCGTTTCCAACCAGCGCCTGGGCACGCTGGGCATCAGCCCGCTGTCGATCGCACAGGCCATCCAGGCACAGAACATCGTGCAGGACGCCGGCAAGCTGCAGGCCGGTGATTTTTCGGTACCACTGCGCGTACAGGGAAATTTTGAATCGCTGGATGAATTGCGTGCGCTGCCGCTGCACGTTAACGGCCGGACTCTGCGGCTCGGCGACATCGCCGAAGTCAGGCGCGGCTACCTCGATCCACCCGAGGTCGTGATGCGCTATGCCGGCAAGCCGGCGATCGGCTTGGCAATCTCGATGAAACCACGCGGCGACGTGCTGCGCCTGGGCAGGGATCTGAGGCGCGAAATGGAAACGCTGAAAAGCCAGTTGCCGGTGGGCATTTCATTCGCGCGCGTGTCCGACCAGCCGCTGGTGGTGAAAAAGGCGGTTGGCGAATTCATGCGCTCGTTCCTGGAAGCGGTCGCCATCGTGCTGGTGGTGAGCTTTGCCAGCCTCGGCGCACGCGCCGGCATGGTGGTGGCGGTGACCATTCCGCTGGTGGTCGCGGCCACTTTCCTGCTGATGCACTTCTTCAAGATCGACCTGCACCGTATTTCCACCGGCGCGCTGATCATCGCGCTTGGCCTGCTGGTGGACGATGCGATGATCGTGGTCGAAATGATGGCACGCAAGCTGGAGGAAGGTTATGACCGCGTGCGTGCGGCGACCTTTGCCTATTCCGCCACGGTATTCCCGATGCTTACCGGCACGCTGATCACCATCTCCGGCTTCTTGCCGATCGGCACCGCAAAATCCGCCACCGGCGAATACACGTTCGCCATGTTCAGCGTGGTCGCACTGGCCCTGATCACATCCTGGGTCGCGGCGATCTTCGTCACCCCGCTGGCTGGCTTTCATCTGCTGAAAAGCCACGAGGGTAAAGGCCACGACATTTTCGACACGCCGTTCTACCGCAAGCTGCGCAACCTGATCGAATGGTGCCTGCATCACCGCAAGATGGTGCTGCTGGGCACGCTCGGCGCCTTCCTGCTCGGTGTCGTCGGCATGGGCTTTACCGAGAAGCAGTTCTTCCCTTCCTCCAACCGCATTGAAATACTGACCGACCTCTGGCTGCCTGAAGGCGCCAGCATCCATGCCACCGAGCGCCAGGCCGAACGTGTCGCGGCACTGCTGAAGAACGACAAGGACATCACCAGTTACGTAACCTACATCGGTTATGGCTCGCCGCGCTTCTTCCTGTCGCTGGACCAGCAAATGTTCCGCCCCAATTTCGCCCAGATGGTAGTACTCGCGAGCGACGTCGAAGCGCGCGACCGGGTCGTGGAGAAATTACGCCAGGCTACCGCAGACTTTGCCGGCGTGCGCATCCGTGCCTATCCGGTCAAGCTGGGGCCACCGGTCACCTATCCGGTCGAGTTCAGGGTACTGGGTGAAGACCTCTCCATCGTCAAACGTTTCGGTAACCAGGTGGCCGACCTGATGCGCACCGATCCGCGGCTGCGCGACGTGCATCCGGACTGGGGCATGGAAAGCCCGACGCTGCGGATTGCGGTCGACCAGGACAGGGCACGTGCCGCCGGTGTCAGCTCGAGCGATATCGCGCGCACCCTGCGCACCGTGGTTGACGGCCTGAGCATCGGCCAGTTCCGCGAGGGCGACCAGTTGCAGGACATCGTGCTGCGCTCGCCGGCAGGCGAGCGCGCACAGCTGGAGCAGATAAGCGCAGTGCAGATTCCCTCGGCCCGAGGCGGCAGCGTACCGCTGAAACAGGTTGCCCGCATCGCCTATGTGCTGGAAGACCCCATCATGTGGCGCAAGGATCGCGATATCTCGCTGAGCGTACGGGCCGACGTCATCGACGGCGTGCAGGCAACCGACGTAGGTATGGCACTGGACAAGAAAATGGATGCGCTGCGCAAGCAATTGCCGGACGGCTACACCATAGAACCGGGCGGCGAACTCGGCGAAAATGCCACCGCTCAGGATTCGATCAAGGCTGGCGTACCAATGATGGTTGCAGCCATCCTCAGCGTGCTGATGCTGCAACTGAAGTCGCTGTCGCGCACCATGATGGTGGTACTTACCGCCCCGCTCGGCATCATCGGTGTGGCCAGCGGACTGCTGCTGTTCCACAAGCCGTTCGGTTTCGTCGCGATGCTCGGCACCATCGCGCTGGGTGGCATGATCATGCGTAACACGGTGATCCTGATCGACCAGATCCGCCAGGATCGGGAAGCCGGGCTGCCCGCCTGGGAGGCCATCCGCGAATCCACGGTACGCCGCTTCCGCCCGATCATGCTGACCTCGGCCGCGGCAATCCTGGCGATGATCCCGCTCACCCGCAGCGTGCTGTGGGGGCCGATGGCCTATGCCATCATGGGCGGACTGCTGGTTGCCACGCTGCTCACCATCCTGTTCGTGCCGGCACTGTATGCAGCCTGGCTGCGGCTGCCGCTACCTGAGACAGCAGAACGTAACAATTCTGCGGCATAATATGCCGCTAACATATTCCTGACTTAATACATCATGAAAATCGCCATTGCCGGTACTGGTTATGTAGGTCTATCCAACGCCGTCCTGCTTGCCCAGCACAACGAAGTGGTGGCAGTCGACATCGTCCCCGAGAAGGTCGAAATGCTGAACCGCAGGCAGTCGCCGATTGAAGATGCCGAGATCGAGGATTACCTGCAGCACAAAACGCTCAACCTCAAGGCCACACTGGACAAACGCGAAGCTTACAGCGGGGCGGATTACGTCATCATCGCCACGCCAACCGACTATGACCCGGAGACCAACTACTTCAATACCCGCTCAATCGAGTCGGTGATCCAGGACGTCATGAACATCAACCCGCAGGCAGTGATGGTGATCAAATCCACCATACCGGTAGGCTACACCGTCAAGACCCGCGCCCACTTCAACTGCGACAACCTTATTTTCTCGCCGGAATTCCTGCGCGAAGGCCGGGCGCTTTATGACAACCTGCACCCTTCGCGTATCGTTGTCGGCGAACGTTCCAAGCGCGCCGAGACCTTTGCCAATCTGCTCAAACAGGGCGCGATCAAGCGGGACATCTCCACGCTGTTTACCGATGCCACCGAGGCCGAGGCGATCAAGCTGTTCGCCAACACCTATCTCGCCATGCGCGTTGCCTACTTCAACGAACTCGACAGCTATGCAGCGACGCACGGGCTGGACACACGGCAGATCATCCAGGGGGTCAGCCTCGACCCGCGCATCGGCGATCACTACAACAATCCTTCGTTTGGCTACGGCGGCTACTGCCTGCCCAAGGACACCAAGCAATTGCTGGCAAACTACCGGGACGTGCCGCAAAACCTCATCAATGCCATCGTCGCGTCCAATACCACGCGCAAGGATTTCATCGCGGAAAGTATCATCAAGCGCAACCCGAGGGTGGTCGGCATCCACCGTCTGGTCATGAAGAGCGGCTCCGACAACTTCCGCTCGTCGAGCATCCAGGGCATCATGAAACGCATCAAGGCCAAGGGTATCGAGGTGATCATTTATGAACCTGCGCTGAAGGACGCGGAGTTTTTTCGCTCCAGAGTGGTGAATGATCTGGCGCAATTCAAGCAGGAGTCCGACATCATCGTGGCCAACCGCATCACTGACGACATCCGGGACGTGGCCGACAGGGTTTACAGTCGCGACCTGTTTGGCAAAGACTGAGGCAGGACCGCCCCGGCAGCGGCGTTCAGGCCCGGGACGGATCCTCGCCAACGCCCAGCATCGCCATCACCTGTTCCGCAGACATGTGCAGCAGTTCGCCGATATCCCGGTAATCATCGGGTAGCGCGGCGTCATCCCAGCCATTGGCTGAATGGCGCGCAAGATTGACCGCCAGCACCACGTTGCGCTCCCGCACCTTCTGCTCAGCACCATCTTCCATCAAGGTCAGCAGCAGTTTCGGCAATTCCCATTCGTGTACCAGCGCGCGCTGCAATTCGAGCAGTGAAAATCCCAGCACTGCCTCTTGCGCCGCATGGCTGCGCAGGGTCTTGTCCTGCTGCTGCAAGGCGCGAATCTGCAGCATGTCGGCCGGTGCATAGCACCACATCAGCAACTCGGCCAGATCGTGCAGCAGGGCCGCAATGCGCACTTCCTCATAATGCAGGTCGTTCCGGCGAGCCGCCCATTCCACCGCATATTGTGATGCACGCTGGGAACGCCGCACCACGCGCAGCAGTGAAGTCAGCGCCTCGATCTGCCCGCGCAGCCCCTCTTCCGCCACCGGCTGCGGCGGGATCTTGCCGAAAAAGGTATTCAGGCCCAGCATCAGCAGCGCCTGCTCGGCCTGTACCACCTCGCTGGTCTGGCTCTTGTGCTTGTGCTGTTGCAGGTAGCGCAACAGCTTGACCGTCATCATCGGATCACGGCCAATCACCTGTGCCACATTGCGTGCGCTCAGGTTATCTTCGTCTTGGTGCAGGGCGGCGAGATCGCGCGCGGTCTGTTTCAGTACCGGGATATCGACATGGCCGAGAAAAGCTACCCAGGCCTGCAGGTCTTTCCGTTGCTGTTCCATCACACCTCCCATGCGCTTACCAGGATCAGCCCTGCAGCGCCAGCGTTCCCGAACGTCCGTCCACTTCACCCATCACCACCTCGTGCCGAGGCAGCGTGCCATCCAGCCCGGCAAGATAGTCGCGCATCGATACCAGATCATAGCCCTGTTCTTTCCAGCCGGTAAGCAGCTGTTCGAATATCGGCATCAGCTTGCCGCCTTCCAGTTCCGCATGCAGGGTAAACACATGCCCTGTCGCCGGCGCTTGCGCCGTCAATTGCAGCAGGTGCTGCGCCACATTATCCAGCGTGATGCCGTCGCGATTGATCAGCTCGTCCAGCGTCGGCAAGGTTGTAGGCAACTGCGGGCAGGCAATGATCTCCGCCTGCCAGGTCGGGATGAACGGATAATTGCCACGGGTATCGGAGCTGTAATCAAAGCCGTAGCGCTGTGTCAGGCGCAGCGCATGGCGGTTGGTCTGCCAGCCTGCGGCAGCATGTGCCTTCGGCGCTTCGCCGAAAATCTCGGTAAAGCGCTCTACCGCACGCTGCATCTCGCGCTGTGTCCAGGCGGCATTCTTGCCCGCCACATAGTCCTGCCAGCGGATATGGTCGTAGCAGTGGATGCCGACCTCAAAGCCGTCATCGCGCACCGAGCGCATGATGTCCGCACAGCCACGCCCGATGTCCGGCCCCGGCAGCAAGGTACCGTACAGCAGCGTCTTGATGCCGTAATGCTCCACCACCGAGGTGCGCGACACCTTGCCGAGGAAACCCGGGCGGAATACGCGCTTGATGGCACGCCCGGTATGGTCGGTGCCGAGCGAAAAGAAGAACGAGGCCTGCGCCTGGTGCTGCCTGAGCAGCGCCACCAGGCGCGGCACCCCTTCGCGGGTACCGCGATATGTATCTACATCGACCTTCAGCGCTAACTGCGGCATGGTGCGAATCAGTCGACCAGGTTGCGTGCCTCAGCCACCTGGCTGCGGTATGCGTCGAAAATCTTGCGCAGCGTGTCGGCCATGGTGGTAGTCGGTTTCCAGTTCAGCTCTTCGCAGGTATTGGTGATCTTGGGCACGCGGTTCTGCACGTCCTGATAACCCTTGCCGTAATACGCGGCAGAAGTGGTCTCGACGATCTTTACCTTCTTCGCCGATTCGCTGTATTCCGGATACTCGCTGGCCAGCTTGAGCATCATGTCGGCGAGGTCGCGGATCGCATAGTTGTTGGTCGGGTTGCCGATGTTGTAGATCTTGCCGGTCGCCACGCCATCCTTGTTCTCGATGATCTTCATCAGCGCCTCGATGCCGTCGTCGATATAGGTGAACGCGCGTTTCTGGTGGCCACCGTCGACCAGGCTGATGTTCTCGCCGCGCAGGATGTGGCCGAGGAACTGGGTCACCACGCGCGAGCTGCCTTCCTTCGGGGTATGGATCGAATCCAGCCCGGCACCGATCCAGTTGAACGGGCGGAACAGCGTGAAATTCAGGTTGTCCTGCATGCCGTAGCCCCAGATTACGCGGTCCATCAGCTGTTTGGAGCAGGAATAGATCCAGCGCGGCTTGTTGATCGGGCCGCAGATCAGCTCGGATTCTTCCGGGTCGAATTCCTCGTCATGGCACATGCCGTACACTTCCGAGGTCGACGGGAACACCAGGTGCTTCTTGTACTTCACTGCCGCACGCACGATAGGCAAATTGGCCTCGAAGTCGAGCTCGAATACGCGCAGCGGCTCCTTGACGTAGGTCGACGGCGTAGCGATTGCCACCAGCGGCAGGATCACATCGCACTTGCGGATGTGGTATTCCATCCACTCGCGGTTGATGGTGATGTCGCCCTCGAAGAAATGGAAACGCGGCTGGTCGAGCAGATCGGTGATGCGATCGGTGCTCATGTCCATGCCGTACACTTCCCAGTCGGTCGTGGCCAGGATGCGGTTGGACAGATGGTGGCCGATGAAGCCGTTCACACCCAGGATCAGGACTTTTTTCATTTACGATTTCCTTAACGATTAAATTCAAATTTTTCCGCGCCATACTGCGCGGCGAATTGCCCGGCGCTCATCTCGACGCCATCCAGCTCGAAACGCACTACGCGCAGCACACCGCTGCCGCAGATCGCATATGCCTTGCCCTCTTTCACGTAGAACGCCGGCAACTGTTTGCCTGCGGCCGTGCATTTGGTCACCAGCGTCTGCAGGATGCGCATCGGCTTGCCCAGCACCTGCGTCGTCGCACCGGGATATGGCGGCGCCACGGCGCGCACCAGGTTGTGGATGCTGCGCGCTTCCTGCGACCAGTCAATCACGCCATCTTCCGGTTTGCGCCCGCCAAAATAACCGCCCAAGCTTAAATCCTGTTTAACGCGCGATGCCTTTCCCACCAGCAAGGCCGGTAGCACATCATTCAGCGCCATCTCCGCCGCCACCGTCACCTTGTGGAACAGGTCCAGTGCGCTGTCGTCGGGCAGGATGGGCACCGCCTGCTGCGCCACGATGTCGCCGTTGTCCGGCTTTTCGGTCATGTAATGCAGCGTCGCGCCGGTTTCGGTTTCGCCGCGGATTATCGCCCAATTGACCGGTACCCTGCCACGATACTTCGGCAGCAGCGAACCGTGCATGTTAAGCGCCCCCTGTCCCGGAATCTCGAGCAGTTCGCGCCTGAGCATCTCGCGGTAATAGAACGAAAAGAAGAAGTCCGGCTGCAGCGCACGGATCTGTGCCACCACTTCCGGCACATTCGGGTTGTCCGGGGTAATCACCGGGATGTCATGCAATGCAGCCAGCTGCTGCACGCTGTCAAACCAGATGTTCTCGTTCGGGTTGTCGCGGTGGGTCACCACCAGCCTCACCGCCACGCCATGGGCAAGCAGTACGCTCAGGCAGCGGACACCTACGTTGTGGTAGGCAAAAACGACGGCACTACTCATCGCGTTTTTCAAGTATGGCTTCAACCAGGTAGCGCGGACGATGGCGCACCTGCTGATAGATGCGGCCGATGTATTCGCCGAGCAGTCCGATGCCGAACAGCGCAATGCCGATCAGGAAGAACATCAGCGCGAACAGGGTAAACAGTCCCTCCGCCTCCGGCCCGATGATCAGGCGGCGTACCGCGAGGAAGATGAAAAACAGGCCGGAGAACACCGATACCGCCATGCCGGCCATGGAGAACATCTGCAGCGGCATCAGCGAAAAGCTGGTCATCAGGTCGAAGTTGAGGCGGATCAGGCTGTACAGCGAATATTTCGATTCGCCCGCCGCGCGCTCTTCGTGCCCCACGACCACCTCGGCGGGATTCCGCGCAAAACTGTAGGCCAGCGCCGGGATGAACGTGTTCACCTCGTGGCAGGAATTGATCGCATCGATGATCTGCCGGTCGTAGGCGCGGAACATGCAGCCCTGATCGGTCATCTTGATGTGGGTAATGCGCTCGCGCAGGCCGTTCATCGCGCGCGATGCGACGTGGCGCCACATGCTGTCGTTGCGCTGGCGGCGGATCGAGCCGACATAGTCGTGGCCCTCGTCCATCTTGGCCAGCAGCAAGCTGGTATCTTCCGGCGGATTCTGCAAATCGGCATCCAGCGTCACCACGCGTTGCCCGCGGCATTGCTCGAAACCGGCCATGATCGCCATGTGCTGGCCAAAATTACCGTTGAACAGCACCACCCGGGTCACCTCGGGTCGTTTCTGGAATTGCTCGCGCAGGATGGCTGCAGAACGGTCGCGGCTGCCATCATTGACGAACACGATTTCGTAGGCAATGCCGAGCTGGTCGAGCGCCGGGTACAGCCGGTCGAACAAGGCCTGCAGGCCCTGCTCTTCGTTATAAACGGGGATGACGACGGAAAGTTGGGGATTGGTCATGGGGCAGCATTTTAGCGCAGAGCGTGCATATAGCGAAATGCCGCTTATCTCGCCAACACCTCTCGCACCGCTGCGACGACACGCGCCACATCGGCTTCAACCATCCTCGGGAACAGCGGCAGGCTGACGATGCGGCGGCCGACACTTTCGGCAACCGGGAACATGCCTTCGTGGAAGCCTCGTTCGCGATAAAGCTGGAACAGGTGGATGGGCGGATAATGCACGCCGCAGCCGATATCGCGCGCCTTCATCTGTGCCATGAACTCGGCACGCATGACCGTTTCCGGCAGCACGATCTGGAACATGTGCCAGTTGCTGTTTTCGAAATCCGCCACCGGCAATTGCACACCGGTCTGGAATTCGAAATCCGCGCCAAAAGCGGTAAAGTAATGCCGCGCCAGCGTGTGACGGCGCGCGGTAATAGCATCGAGTTGCGGCAACTGGTTAAGGCCGATGGCGGCAGAAATATCGGTCATGTTGAACTTGCCGCCCAGCACATCGACTTCCATGCCGTCGAAACCACTGCGCGTGACGCCTTGCAGCCGGTATTTCTCGGCAAGCAGCACTTCATCGGCATTGCCCATCACCAGACACCCCCCTTCGGCAGTGGTGAGGTTCTTGTTGGCCTGGAAGCTGAACGAAACCAGGTCGCCAAAACTGCCGATACGCTTGCCGCGCCAGGTGGAACCGATGGCTTGCGCGGCATCTTCCACCACGCGCAAGTTATGGCGTTTGGCAATGTCGTACAGCCGGTCCATATTCACCGGCAAGCCCGAGAGATAGACCGGGATGATCGCGCGCGTGCGCGGCGTGATGGCGGCCGCGACCTGGTCGAGATCGATGTTACGCGTAATCGGGTCGATATCGGCGAACACCGGCGTCGCCCCAACCGCGAGGATGACATTGGCCGTGGCCACCCAGGAAATCGGCGTGGTGATGACTTCATCGCCGGGCCCGATACCCGCGATGCGCAGGGCAATTTCCATGGTGCAGGTACCGGAATTGAAGGTGCGCACCGGCCGGCCGCCGAAATAGGCAGACAGCTGCTGCTCGAACTCCTGCACCCTGGGGCCGCTGGTAATCCAGCCCGAACGCAGTACTTCACCGACCGCCGCAATGGCGTCCTCGTCGATGTAAGGTTTGGTGAAAGGCAGAAATTCGCTCATGGATGCTCCACTGTCAGGCACGGGAAATGATGGCCACGCCGAGGATGATCACACCGATGCCGATCACCTTGGCCGGGTTGAACGCTTCGTTGAACAGCCACCAAGCCGCTACCGCATTCACCACGTAGCCCAGGGACAGCAGCGGATAGGCGATGCTGACCTGTACCCGGGACAGCGCCAGGATCCAGATCACCACGCTGAGCCCGTAACAGGCCATGGCACTGATGATGTGCCATTCGGTAGCCAGCTTCCAGCCGATCGGCAGGATGTTGTCGCGACTGAATTCAAAATAGCCGATGCTGTTGGTGCCGGCCTTGATCAGCAGCTGGGCGGCGGCATTCAGCATGACGCCGGCGATGATCAAGCTGAAACTGACCAGGTTCATGGCTTGCTCACCACTACAAATTGTTCGTCGCGGAAAATTTCCCTCATCGCCAGCCCTTCGCTTTTCAGTTGCGGATAAACGTACACCGGCATGATTGCCAGCGCCGCCGGTTGCGCCTGCCAGGCTTTCACGAAGCCGGCGATATCGGGAATCCAGCGCTGCGGTTCGCGCATGATACCGAATGCCATTTCATCCTGATAGGCAACCAGCGTAAAGGTGCGCTTGAGGTAGAACGGCAGGGTCTGCTCGTACATTTTCACCGAATAGAACGGCTCATCCGGCTTGACCAGCGGGCGAATGGCCTCGGCAATATGGTAGGCGGAGCGTTCGCGCGCCACCGTGTTATGGCCGGAGACGCCGAGTTGCGCAGCCAGCAATGAACTCAGCGCCAAGGCCAGCAATGCCGCCGGCTTGTTATTGCGGCGCAGCAACACCAGCCCGGCAAGCACGCCGCACAGCCAGACCACTGCCGCCGCGACCAGCCAGTGGGCATACTGGCCGTACATCTCGACCTGCAACGGGGTATCCGCCAGCTTGGCTGCGCTGGGCGCCAGCCCCAGTGCCAGCAATGCCAGCGGCAGCACAGGCGCGATCAGCCAGAACAGCCTGCGCGGCGCCATGATGACCAGTTGCCTGCCCGTCAGTAGTGCCAGTGCCGGGAACATCGGCAGCAGGTAGGACGGCAGCTTGGAGCCGGAAATCGAAAAGAACACATAGATGAACACCGCCCACACCAACAGGAAGCGCTCCGGATTGAACGATTTGTACTGGTGCGCACTGGCACGCCAGGTGCGCAGCATGGTGTCGAACATCAGCACGGTCCATGGCAGTGCGCCGGCCAGCAGGATGGGCACAAAGTAATACCAGGGATGAAAGCGCCCCAGTTGCTTGGTGGTAAAACGGATATAGTGTTCGTAGATGAAAAAGCGCTGGAAGAATTCGGGATTGGCTTTCATCACCAGATAGAACCACGGCGCGCACAGCAGCAGGCATACCAGCAACCCGGTTCCCAGATGCATGCGCTTCCATAACCCGAAATCGCGCTGCAACACGGAGTAAATCACCAGCGCTGCACCCGGCAGCACCAGCCCCATCAGCCCCTTGCTCAACACGGCCAGAGCCAGCGCGGCCCAGGCCAGCCACATCCAGTTACGCCGGGTATATTTATTTATTCCCTGTTGCTGCCCCAGCAGCAGGCCAACGATACCCAGGGTGAGGAAGAAAGTGACCCCCATGTCCAGTGTGTTGATGTGTCCCATCAGCACATATAGCAGACTGCTGCCGAGCAGCAGCGCGGCATAACGGCCGGCCTCGCGCCCGAACAGGCGCGCACCGGTAAACCACACCAGCAGTATGCCTGCAAAACCGGTCAGCGCATCCCACAGGCGCGAGGTCCACTGGTGGTCGCCGAATGCTTCATAGGCAACTGCGGTCGCCCAGTATTGCAACGGTGGCTTTTCGAAATACTTGAGGCCATTCAGGCGTGGCGTGACCCAGTCACCGCTCGCCACCATCTCGCGCGGAATTTCTGCGTAACGCCCTTCGTCCGGCTTGATCAGCTTGCGGTATTCGAGATTGCCGAACCAGATGACCACCACTGCAAGCAGCAATGCCCACAGCCAGCGTCCCCGTCCATTTCGGCTATTCATCTGTGCTGCGCCGGTCATGGCGCTTTTTGTGGAAAACGGAACGGGCTGCCAACAGCTTCATGCGGATGCTTTCTGGATAGGATGGGACCATGTGGAAAGCGGATTCTAGCTTGTCCTGCCCTTTTCCTTCAACTCGGTGCGCGCCCAGCCATGGGCGAAGGTAATATCCAGCCGCGCGCCGGGCACAAGCTGGTCACTGTCCGACACGATATTGCCCTGCTCGTCGCGCACCAGACTGTAGCCGCGTGCCAGTACCTGTTGCGGATCGAGGTGCAGCAGATGCTGGTACAGGCTGCGCAAGCGCAGGTCGAAGCGCTGCACGTTACGCTGCATGGCTTCCGCCAGCCGCTGTGCCAGCTCTACCTGCCGCAACTCCAGCCGTGCCGGTTCCGGGCGGGCGACCTGCAGGCGCTGCTGCACTGTCTGCCAGCGCCACTGCCGCTGCTGCATGCCATGCCCGAGTGCGTTACGCATGCGCTGCTGCAAGTGGGCCAGATGTGCCAGCTGTTGCCGGGCACGTTGCGCCGGATGCACCAGCCTACGCTGCAGGAAATCAAGTTGCTGCGTACTGCGTTCGTAACGCCGCAGGCCGGCATGTTGCAGGCGCTGCGCAAGGCGTTGCAACAGCAGCAGCAGTTCCTGCCGGTCGGGCACCGCCAGTTGTGCAGCGGCGGTTGGCGTGGCAGCGCGCTGATCAGCCACGAAATCGGCGATAGTGAAATCCGTCTCATGTCCGACACCGCTCACCACGGGAATATGGCTGGCGGCAATGGCGCGCGCCACCACCTCCTCGTTGAATGCCCACAGGTCCTCAATGCTGCCGCCACCACGGCATACCAGAAGCACATCGCATTCGGCACGCTCGCTGGCCAGCCTGATAGCCTGGGCGATCTTCTGCGCCGCCCCTTCGCCCTGCACCGGTGTGGCATACAGCAGCACCGGCATGCCCGGCATGCGTTTCGCCAGCGTGGTCAGCACGTCGCGCAAGGCAGCCGCCTGCGATGAAGTAACGATGCCGACCTGCTTCGGAAACACAGGCAATGGACGTTTGCGCACCGCCTCGAACAGTCCCTCGCCCTCCAGTTTTTTCTTGAGCCGCTCAAATGCCTCATACAGCGCACCCAGTCCGGCGGGACGCATCTGCTCCAGCGTCAACTGAAAATCGCCGCGCGGTTCGTACAGCGTGGCCAGTGCCAGCACTTCGACCTGCGCACCGTTCCTGGGCTGCCAGTCGAGATACTGGCTTTTGTGACGGAACATCACGCAACGTACCTGCGCCTGCTCGTCTTTCAGGGAAAAATACCAGTGCCCGGAAGCCGCACAAATAAAATTGGAAATTTCTCCGCGCACCCACAGCAATGGCAAATTGTTTTCCAACAATTGCTTAGCCGCAGAATTGAGTTCGCGGACGGTAAAAATGCGGTTTCTATCGTTCAAAATTAGGCCGAAAGGTATATTGACAATTCATAATAATCCACAACTCCAGCAAATTTGCCGCCTCGCGCCAAATGTTCGCCCTCCCCCTTCGATAACTTACAGCTTCCCATTGTTTATAAAGGATTTAATTAAAGCTTAAAAAATGTGCAGCATAGCAATATTGGTTATTTCATGCGGGGTTAGCTAACCGTTCCGGACAATCATGCACAAAGTTATCCACAGTTATTGTGCACAAATAAAAATTTTCTTTTACGCTATCGGGTTAACTGCAAAACGCCTGTGCGGCAGATGAGAAATCTTGCTCAAACAAGTGCGACACGCTACAGTTCCGGTTTCCGAATTTAAGCACATCTGGAGAAGTTTGAGTGTACGCTATCGTAGAAGCTGCCGGTTGGCCCATCTGGTTATTGATTATTGCGTCCGTGGTTGCACTTGCCCTGATTGCTGAACGTCTGGCATTCCTGCGTAGCAAAAATATTACCCCGCCCGGCCTGCTCGCAGAAACCGTACATGAACTCAAGCAGCGCGGGGTCAGTGAAGCCATGTTGTCGCGTCTGAATGAAAACTCCCCCCTCGGCCGGGTGTTCGCCGCCGGCCTGAAGAATGTCAAAAGCACGCCGCAGATCATGAAGGAATCGATAGAGGAGGCCGGACGTACCGTCGCCCACGAGCTGGAACGTTTCCTCACCTCGCTCGGCACCATAGCATCGATCAGCCCGCTGCTCGGCCTGTTCGGTACAGTAGTCGGCATGATCGAAATCTTCGGCGCGCAGAATGCCGCCGGCAACACCCCGGCCGTACTGGCGCATGGCATCTCGGTGGCCCTGTACAACACCGCTTTTGGCCTGATCGTCGCGGTACCCAGCATGATTTTCTACCGCCATTTCCGCGCCAAGGTAGACAGCCTGGTCATCGAAATGGAGCAGCAGGCAGTCAAGCTGGTGGAAATCGTTCACGGCGACCGCCGCTAGGTCGAAGGAACTGTCCAGATGAACTTTCAGCGCGGACGCTCACGCGAAGAGCCGGAGATCAACCTGATTCCGATGATAGACGTGCTGCTGGTGATCCTGATTTTCATGATGGTCACCACTACCTACGCCCAACTTTCCGGATTGCAAATCAACCTGCCGCAAGCCAATGGCGAGAAAACATCGGCCAAGGAAACACAGCAGATCAACGTTTCCGTCGATGCCACTGAACATTATGCATTGAATGCCAATCCGGTAAATTTTACCGGCGTGGACAAACTGGCCGAGGATCTGCGCAAGACCGCGGGTAACGCGCAAGATCCGGTGATCATCATCAATGCCGATGCCAAGACCCCGCACCAGGCGGTAATCAATATCATGGAAGCCGCGCGCATCGCAGGCTATACCAGCATTACCTTCAAAACCGAAGACTTGCCCAAATAGGCCGCCCCAATCCATGGACGGGCTGCAACGATACTGGTACCGCATTACTCCACTGCACCTGATCCTGTTGCCGCTCAGCCTGCTGTTCCACCTGCTGGCCGCAATGCGCCGCATGCTCTACCGCAGCGGCTTGCTGCCCAGCCGTAAGCTTCCGGTACCGGTGATCGTGGTGGGCAACATCAGCGTCGGCGGCAGCGGCAAAACACCGCTCACCCTGTGGCTCGCACAGCAGCTGATCGAGAACGGCTGGCATCCCGGTATCATCAGCCGCGGCTACAACCACAACCAGCCGTCACCGGCCTCGCCGCAGGCAGTCTACGCGACCAGCGACCCGGCCGAAGCGGGCGACGAACCGCTACTGATGGCCCAGCGCAAACTCTGCCCGGTGTGGATCGGCCGCGACCGTGCCGCAGCCGGGCTCGCGCTGCTGCAAGCACATCCGGAATGCGACGTGCTGCTCAGCGACGACGGCTTGCAGCATTACCGCCTGCGACGTAATGTCGAGATCGCCGTGGTGGACGGCATCCGCCGCTTCGGCAACGGCCTGCTGCTGCCGGCAGGACCGCTACGCGAACCGCCATCACGCCTCAGCACCGTCGATGCCGTGGTAACTCATGGCGGCGGCCCCGCACCCGGCGAATTTTCCATGCAGTTGCATGGAGACATTTTCTACAACCTGCTCAACCCGGAAACCACGGCCCGGCCCGTCGACTTTGACGGCGCGCGTATCCATGCGATTGCCGGGATCGGCCATCCCGAACGCTTCTTCGGCCACCTGCACAATCTGGGTATCCGCGCACAAACGCACGCCTTCCCCGACCACCACCGCTACAGCCCGTCCGATCTCGCATTCGCCGATGCCGATGCGATACTCATGACGGAAAAAGATGCGGTAAAATGCGCCGCATTCGCCTCGGAAAAATGCTGGGTACTGCGTGTCGATGCGCAAGCCGATCCGTCGCTGTTCCAACACCTACTGGAAAAGATTGCCCCTTATGGACACCAAACTGCTTGATATCCTCGTCTGCCCGCTGTGCAAATCCCCGCTGGTCTACCGCAAGGCAGAGCAGGAGCTGGTCTGCAAGGCCGACAAACTGGCCTTCCGGATCCGAGATGGCATCCCGGTCATGCTGGCGGACGAAGCGCGCAAAATGACCGCGGAAGAAGTCGACCAGCTCAGATGATCCCCTTCCACGTCGTCATTCCCGCCCGCCACGCCTCCACCCGCCTGCCGGGCAAGCCGCTGCTGCCGATTGCCGGCAAGCCGATGGTAATACGTGTCGCTGAGCAGGCCGCGCAAAGCGGCGCCCGGCAAATCTGGATTGCCACCGATCACCATGCAATCGCCGATGCCGTACACGAGCATGGCTTCAAGGCCTGCCTCACTCACGTCCACCATGCCAGCGGCACCGACCGCATCGCAGAAGTCGTGCAACAGCAAGGCTGGGACGATGAAACGATAATCGTCAACGTGCAGGGGGACGAGCCGCTGATGCCGCCCGAACTGATACGCACCGTGGCACAGCACCTGCACGACCACCCCGAGTGCGCGATCGCCACGGCCTGCCATCCCATTCACGATGAAGCAATGATGCGCAACCCGAATATCGTCAAGGCCGTGCTGGACAAGAATGGCAACGCACTGTATTTCAGCCGTGCACCCATCCCCTGGCCGCGCGATGCCTTTGCGCAACATGCGCCGCTGCCGGCTGAACTGCCCGTACTGCGCCACATCGGGATTTATGCTTACCGCGCCGGTTTCCTGCGCACCTACAGCCAGCTGGTGCCCACCCTGATCGAGCAGCTTGAAGCGCTGGAACAGTTGCGCGCGCTATGGCATGGCTACAGAATCGGCGTCGCCGTGACGGCCAGCGCACCGCCCGGCGGAGTGGATACCGAAGCCGACCTGCTGCGGGCACAGACAACTTTTGAAGCATTACTTAACCAGGGAATATAACCATGCGACTCATCCTCCTCGGCGCCCCCGGCGCCGGCAAAGGTACCCAGGCCAACTACATCAGGGAAAAATTCAATATCCCGCAAATCTCCACCGGCGATATGCTGCGGGCGGCGATCAAGGCTAACACGCCGCTGGGTCTTGAGGCGAAAAAGATCATGGATGCCGGCAATCTGGTGTCCGACGACATCATCATCAATCTCGTGAAAGAACGCCTCAAGGAGGCGGACTGCGCCAACGGCTTCCTGTTCGATGGCTTCCCGCGCACCATTCCGCAGGCCGAAGCAATGAAACAGGCTGGCGTGCAGATCGATTATGTGGTGGAAATCGATGTGGCGGACAGCGAGATCATCCAGCGCATGAGCGGGCGCCGCGTCCATCTGGCTTCCGGCCGCACCTACCACATCGTATTCAATCCACCCCGGGTAGCCGGCAAGGATGACATCACCGGCGAGGAACTGGCACAGCGTCCCGACGATACCGAGGAAACCGTAAAAAAACGCCTCGAGGTATACCACAGCCAGACCAAACCACTGGTGGACTACTACTCCGGCTGGGCGCAGACCGGGGACTCGCATGCGCCGAAATACATCAACATACCTGGTGTGGGCAGCGTTGACGCCATCCGCGACAAGGTATTCGCCGCACTCTCCGGGCATTCGGCATGACAACAAGCAAACCTGTGCTCACCCTCGACGACGCCAGGCGCGTTGCCCTGGCTGCAGAAGCCGAAGCGCTGAGCAACGGCTGGAAGGTAACCATTGCCGTGGTGGATGACGGCGGCCATCTGCTCTACCTGCAGCGCAGCCACGACACCCAGTTCGGCAGTGTCGAAACCGCCATCCATAAAGCGCATGCCGCTGTCGCCTTCCAGCGCCCGACCAAGGCATCCGAGGATGCCGTGTTAAGCGGACGCCTGATTCATCTCGCCTTGCCGGGCGTCATCCCTGCCGAGGGCGGCGTGCCGTTGCTGCGCAACGCAACCATCATCGGCGGCCTTGGCATCAGTGGCGTGCGCTCGTTCCAGGATGGCCAGATTGCGCAGGCCGGCGTTTCGGCCCTCGGCTGATTTTCCGCGGGCGCCGCGGCCCGCTTAATCCGGAGATTGACACAACAGGCTGCTGTCATGCTCCCCGGCAGTCGCCACCCGGTCCAGCGCGTGCAGCACGCTCATGCTGGATGTCTCGAGTTTAACCAGCCACTCCAGCGCCAGCTTTGCGTCGCCGCGACGGAATGCCTCGACTGCGGCGCGACCGCCTTCGTGAACCGCACGGTGCGGCGCCTCCATTTCGCGGTAGCCATCCAGTTTGGAAAAACAGTCCTTGCCCTCGCCCTGGTAGTACCACTTGCCTAAACGGCAATCGACGTGCGACGAGAAGCTGTCGGCGTTGCGTTCGGACAGGCCCATGAACACCTTGTAGACTTCGAATTTGTAGAGCACGTGGTCTATCTTCGCCACTTCCACGAAACTGCGCAAGGCGGCGGCGGAAATAGTGCCTTCCATGCGGTGCGACAAATCGAGCAGGTGCTTCATGTTGTGCATCACCTGCTCGACTTCCAGGCTGAACGCCTCGGATTTGTGCGACCACTCGCCCATCTGGCTGCGCGTCTGCTCGGTTTCGTTCTGAATGGCGCCGACCAGCGTGGCAATTTCATTGGTCGCACTGGCGGTACGCTCGGCCAGCTTGCGCACCTCGTCCGCCACCACCGCAAATCCCCGCCCCTGTTCGCCTGCACGCGCCGCTTCAATCGCGGCATTCAGCGCCAGCAGGTTGGTCTGGTCGGCGATCTCCTTGATGAGTTTGACGATGCTGCCGATTTGCCCGGCCCGCTGGCTGAGGTTCTGGACGTTTTCCGAGGTACGCTTGGTGTCGCTGGCCAGTTCGGCCAGATTTTCGGCAATTTTCACCACGGCCACGCGGTTGCTGCCGGAAAGGCTCGCCGCCTCAATGGCATGCCCTTTTTCTTCCTTCATGTTGAGGGCGATCTGCGCCTGCGAAGTCTGCAAGGCGGTAAAGGAATCGCCAAATGCCTGCATGCTGCCGTAAATCTCATGTGCCACGAAACAGTCGCGCTCGGCATCTTCCGCCGTCTTGCGCAAAGCAGCATGCTCATGTTCTGCCGCTTCCAGTTCCGCACGCAGTCGTTCAACTTCCTGCTCGCTCTTCTGGATACGCTCCTGAAAACGCCTTTTCTCTTCCTTGTTGCGCGCAAAAAACATGATGGGTACCCGAGCAATTATTGTTACTCAGTTTATCGACCAAACCCGGGAAATCTTGAACGCTGTTCAGCGTCTCGGCTGACCGTCAGGATTGCGTGTCAGGCAACCGCTGGAGGCGCGCAATACCAGGCGCGGGCTGTTATGCGCCGCGCCGGCCGGGACGGAAATAGCTGGTATTGTCGTAATAATGAGGGTCGCTATTTGCCGCCGCCCAGCCTGGCACACCCAGCAACGGCACCGGCGACAGTTCACGTGCGTTATGGCAATGCCCTGGCGCACGCAGGTAGGCCGCCAGCAATTTATCGAGGTGTGACAGCCTTGTTGCCAGCGGCCAGCTGAAAAATTCGCGCTCGACTGCCAGCACCAGCCCCTGCCCGGTCATGCCTACGTAGGGCTGCATGGCTTTCTCATACAGACCATGTCCGAAAAGATAGAAGCCCATCGCGGCATTGACACGCATGCGCTGCCGCCAGAACAGTTCCTTCCATTGAAAGGTTCGCAACAGGCCCGCCAGTTCATCGTCGGCGTGTACCACAATCACACCGGACTCATCGAACAGCGTGAGCATGTCCCGTCCGGCACCACGCTGGCCGGCATCAACAGCCGCGCCCTCAATCAAAGCCTGGTAATGCCGCGCATTGATGGCGGCCTTGGCTGCCGGAAAGGCCGGCCAGATCAATGCATTGAACAGGTCATGCCAGTTCTGCGGACGTGTCTGCACCTCCCCTTCCAGATAACAGCGCGGCTCGTACTGCGCTTCAAACGGCGCACTGTCGTGCACGGGCATGACGAACTGCAACGACTTCCCGCTTTGTCCCCGGGCCGGCATCCCGCATTGCACAAGCAGATCATTCAAGTCGGCCAGCGCAGGGAAACGGTCAACATCAAGGCGTTCAAGCAGGGAATGCAATGGCGCAAACATCGGTGACTGCAACAACGCTGCGCGATTCCACTGGAGTTCCGGTTTCATGGTTGCGCAGTGTACTCGAATTGCTCCAGGCTGCGCCGCAGCGGCATGTGCGGTGTTGTTTGTCATAAAAAATGGCGTAAGATAGCCGGCAAGTCATCGAAGGGAGCGCAGCATGGCCAAGAAAAATGCATTTTATGCTCAGTCCGGCGGCGTCACTGCCGTCATCAATGCTTCCGCCTGCGGTGTGATTGAAGCTGCGCGCAAACACAAGGACAAGATCGGCAAGGTGTATGCCGGACGCAATGGCATTATCGGTGCGCTGACCGAAGACCTGATCGACACCTCCAGGGAATCCGCAAAAGCCATCGCAGCACTGCGCCACACGCCCTCCGGCGCATTCGGCTCCTGCCGCTACAAGCTCAAAGGGCTGGAAGAGAACCAGGCGCAGTACGAGCGCCTGATCGAAGTATTCAAGGCCCACAACATCGGATATTTCTTCTATAACGGCGGCGGCGATTCCGCCGACACCTGCCTCAAGGTTTCGCAACTGGCCGACAAAATGGGCTATCCAATCCAGGCCATACATGTGCCCAAGACCGTTGATAACGACCTGCCCATCACCGACTGCTGTCCCGGTTTCGGTTCGGTGGCGAAGTACGTCGCGGTATCCGTGCGCGAAGCCAGTTTCGATGTCGCCTCGATGGCCAAGACCTCGACCAAGGTATTCGTGGTGGAAGTGATGGGACGCCATGCAGGATGGATCGCCGCCGCAGGCGGACTGGCTTCGGACAAAAACTGCGAATTGCCCATCATCATCCTGTTTCCCGAGATTCCCTTCGACCAGAAAAAATTTCTCGCCAAGGTGGATGCCATGGTCAAGCAGCACGGCTATTGCTCCGTCGTGGTGTCAGAAGGGGTGCATGGCGCCGACGGCAAATT
Organism: Sideroxydans sp.; assembly: GCA_016124455.1. Classification (GTDB taxonomy): domain Bacteria; phylum Pseudomonadota; class Gammaproteobacteria; order Burkholderiales; family Gallionellaceae; genus RI-121. The sequence continues at coordinate 87,485 of WGNQ01000014.1, forward strand.
CCTGTCCGACCAGGGGCTGCGTGACGCCTTCGGCCACGCGCAATTGGGCGGCGCCGCGCCGGTCATTGCCAACATGGTCAAGGAGGCGCTGGGCTATAAATTCCACTGGGCAGTGGCCGATTACCTGCAACGCGCCGCACGCCACATCGCATCGAAAACCGATGTCGAACAGGCTTATGCGCTTGGCAAATCCGCCGTGAAACTCGCGCTGCAAGGACACAATGCGGTCATGCCCGCCATCATGCGCACCTCGGATCAGCCCTACAAATGGGAGATCGGCATCGCACCGCTTAAAGCCGTGGCCAATGTGGAGAAGAAAATGCCGCGCAACTTCATCAGCCGGGACGGCTATGGCATCACCGGCAAGTGCCGCGCTTACCTGGCTCCGCTGATCAAGGGCGAAGACTATCCGCCATACAAGGACGGCCTACCGCAATATGTGCGTCTCAAGAATACGGCCGTAAAAAAGAAGCTGAAGGAATTCAAACTCCAGTAACTTCCGCCGACCAGTTGCCGGCATAACCATAAACAGGGGGCAAACATGTCTGATGGCTTGATATTTACGCTGTTGTGCGCAATTGCCGCAATACTGTACGGCGCAATTTCCATTAACTGGATCATGGGCAAGCCGACTGGCAATGACCGCATGCGTGAGATTGCAGCGGCGGTACAGGAAGGCGCAACGGCCTACCTGAACCGCCAGTACACCACCATTGCCATGGTGGGTGCGGTATTGTTCATCGCGATTGCCGCCACCTTATCGCTCAAGACCGCGGTTGGTTTTGCTATCGGCGCGCTGCTATCCGGTGCCGCCGGTTATATCGGCATGAACGTATCGGTACGTGCCAACGTGCGCACCGCACAAGCCGCACATAACGGACTCAATGCCGCGTTGAACATCGCATTCAAGGGGGGCGCCATTACCGGCATGCTGGTGGTGGGACTCGGCCTGCTCGGCGTCGCCGGCTACTATGCCTATCTCGCTGCATCGGCACCGGCCGGTGCCAGCACGGTACAAATACTCGGCCCGCTGGTGGGACTGGGGTTCGGCGGCTCGCTGATATCCATCTTTGCCCGTCTCGGTGGCGGCATTTTCACCAAGGGTGCGGACGTGGGCGCTGACCTCGTAGGCAAAGTCGAAGCCGGCATTCCCGAAGACGACCCGCGCAATCCGGCGGTCATCGCCGACAACGTCGGTGACAACGTTGGCGACTGCGCCGGCATGGCGGCCGACCTCTTCGAGACCTATGCGGTAACCATCATCGCCACCATGCTGCTGGGCGGCATGCTGATGTCCCATGCCGGCCCGAATGCGGTGATCTACCCGCTGGCCCTGGGCGGCTTCTCGATCATCGCCTCCATTGTCGGCACGTTCTTCGTCAAGGCGCGCGAGGGAGGCAAGATCATGAACGCGCTGTATCGCGGACTGATCGTCGCTGGCGTGCTCGCGCTGATCGCCTTTTACCCGATCACCAGCTGGCTGATGGGCGACAACGGCACATACAGCGTCAGCGCGTTATACGGCTCGGCCGTGATCGGCCTGCTGCTGACCGCAGCAATGGTGGTCATCACCGAATACTATACGGCGACCGAATACAGTCCGGTGCAGCATATCGCAAAAGCCTCCACTACCGGCCACGGCACCAACATCATTGCCGGCCTCGGCGTTTCGATGAAAGCCACCGCAGCGCCGGTACTCGCAGTATGCGCCAGCATTTTTGGCGCATATGAGATGGCCGGCCTGTATGGCATTGCCATCGCCGCAACCGCAATGCTTTCCATGACCGGCATCATCGTGGCGCTCGATGCCTATGGCCCGATCACCGACAATGCCGGCGGCATCGCCGAAATGGCAGGACTGCCGGAAGAAATCCGCAACATCACTGACCCGCTCGATGCGGTCGGCAATACCACCAAGGCCGTGACCAAGGGTTACGCCATCGGCTCTGCCGGCCTGGCGGCGCTGGTGCTGTTCGCCGACTACACGCATGCGCTGGAAGCACATCTGCACACTGCCACCTTGTTCGACCTGTCTGACCACATGGTGATCATCGGCCTGTTCATTGGCGGACTGGTTCCCTACCTGTTTGCCGCCATGGGCATGGAAGCCGTGGGGCGTGCCGCCGGCAGCGTGGTCGTTGAAGTGCGCCGCCAGTTCAAGGATATCCCCGGCATCATGCAGGGTACCGCCAAGCCAGACTATTCCAAGGCCGTGGATATGCTGACCAAGGCGGCGATCAAGGAAATGATCATTCCCTCGCTGCTGCCGGTGGCGGTACCTATCGTGGTTGGCCTCACGCTGGGCCCCAAAGCCCTGGGTGGCGTGCTGGTCGGCACCATCATCACCGGCATCTTCGTGGCCATTTCGATGACCACCGGCGGCGGTGCCTGGGACAATGCCAAGAAATTCATCGAGGAAGGCAACTACGGTGGCAAGGGATCCGAAGCCCACAAGGCGGCGGTCACCGGCGATACCGTCGGCGACCCGTACAAGGATACCGCAGGCCCCGCGGTTAACCCGCTTATCAAGATCATCAACATTGTGGCCCTGCTGATCGTACCGTTGCTCTAAACAGCAGAGAACTGCCAGCATCAGGGAGGCCAGCGACTGGCCTCCTTTTCCATGCCCATCAATGTTAAAATCCGCATTTTTCATCACCTACTAGAGGCTTTGCATAATGAGTTTGAATAAAGTCCCCTCCGGACAGAATTTGCCCGACGATTTCAACGTGATCATCGAAATTCCCATGCATGGCGAACCGGTGAAATACGAAGTGGACAAGGATTCCGGCGCGATCTTCGTTGACCGCTTCATGAATACCGCAATGCATTACCCTTGCAACTACGGCTACATCCCGCACACATTGTCTGCAGATGGCGACCCGGTAGATGTGCTGGTGATCACCCCGGTACCGCTGAATACCGGCGTGGTGGTACGCTGCCGGCCGCTCGCCGTGCTGCAGATGGAAGACGAATCCGGGATGGATGCCAAGGTGCTGGCCGTGCCGGTTGATAAACTTTCCACCCTGTACCGCGGCCTGAAGAGCCACAATGAATTGCCGGAGATCGTACTCAAGCAGATCTCTCATTTCTTCGAGCACTACAAGGATCTCGAGCCCAACAAATGGGTCAAGATCAGCGGCTGGCAGGGCCTTGAAGAGGCACGCGCCGAAATCATGGCCGGAGTCGAGAACTACCAGAACTCGTCGGACAAACCACAGTTCTGAGGAAACAAGCAAGGAGCAGCCATGACCGCACACATCATTGACGGCAAAGCCATCGCACAGGAAGTACGCGCCGAATGGAAGCTGCACGCCGACGAGCTCAAGGCGCGTGGCATCACGCCTGGCCTGGCGGTAATCATCGTCGGCGAAGACCCTGCTTCCAAGGTATACGTTGCCAACAAGGTCAAGGCCTGCGCCGAACTCGGCCTTCATTCCAAGCACATTGTCATGTCTGCCGACACCCCCGAAGCCGCTTTGCTGGCAAAGATTGCCGAGTTGAATGCCGACCCGAAGATACACGGCATCCTGGTGCAGCTTCCGGTACCTAAGCACATCGACAGCAACAAGGTGCTGGATGCAATCAGCCCGGACAAGGACGTGGATGGTTTCCATCCGGTCAATGTCGGCGCACTGGTCACCGGTAACATGCGCTTCGCGCCCTGCACGCCCTACGGGGCCATGAAACTGCTGGAAAAAAGCGGCGTATCCATTGCCGGCAAACATGCGGTGGTGGTCGGCCGCAGCAACATCGTCGGCAAGCCGATGGCGCTGCTGCTGTTACAGGCCAATGCGACCGTCACCATCTGCACCTCGAAGACCGTTGACCTCGCCAAGCACACACGCGATGCCGACATCCTCGTCGTGGCCACTGGTCGGGCGAAAATGATTACCGGCGACATGATCAAGCCGGGTGCTGCGGTAATCGATGTCGGCATCAACCGCCTGCCTGACGGCAAGCTGTGCGGCGATGTGGACTTTGATTCCGCAAAAGAAGTAGCCGGCTGGATTACCCCGGTACCCGGCGGCGTCGGCCCGATGACCATTACCATGCTGGTGGCAAACACCGTGCAGGCTGCGGAACGCGCTGCAAAATAACTCAGGAGAAAATTACATGAGCACCACTACCACAGCTTCCGGACTGCAATATGAAGAAATCACTGTTGGCGAAGGCGAAACCGCTCAGGCCGGACAGGCCGTCACCGTGCATTACACGGGCTGGCTCACCGATGGCAAAAAATTCGATTCCAGCAAGGACAGGGGCATACCGTTTGAATTCAATCTTGGCGCCGGCGAAGTGATCCGCGGCTGGGATGAAGGGGTACAAGGCATGCAGGTCGGCGGCATACGCAAGCTGACCATTCCGGCCGAGCTCGGCTACGGACGGCGTGGTGCAGGCGGCGTGATCCCTCCTGATGCCACATTGGTTTTTGAGGTGGAGCTGCTTGGCGTCTGATTCAAGCGCTTCCCGGCCATGTCGGCCGGGGCCACCGCAGAGGCAGGCGACAACGCTGCGTTGTCGTCAACCACCTGAAAGAACGCTTCATCCTGCCTGACCATGCCGAGCTCGCTGCGCGCACGCTCTTCTATGGCATCGGTACCCTGCTTGAGGTCACGTACTTCGGCATCCAGCACCGCATTGCGCGTTTTCGCCTTCAGATTGGTCTGCTTCTGGGCCTCAACCTGCTGGTTGATATCCCACACCTTCAACCAGCCGCCCTTGCCCAGCCATAGCGGATACTGCAATAGCAGGATAAGGGCAACAAGTATCAGCGAGACCCAGCGCATCGACAAGGCAAAGCGACTGCGCCTACCTCAGTTGGTAATAGGCACTGCGTCCTGGATAGGAAGCGCAATCGCCCAGGTCTTCTTCGATACGCAACAGCTGGTTGTATTTTGCGATACGGTCAGAGCGTGACAATGACCCGGTCTTGATCTGCAGCGCATTGGTGGCTACTGCAATATCGGCAATCGTCGTGTCTTCAGTTTCGCCGGAACGGTGCGAAATCACTGCGGTATAACCCGCACGCTTGGCCATCTCGATCGCAGCGAAGGTCTCGGTCAGCGTACCGATCTGGTTCACCTTGATAAGGATGGAGTTTGCCAGCCCCTGCTTGATGCCTTCGCTAAGGATCTTGGTGTTGGTCACGAATACGTCGTCGCCCACCAGCTGGATCGATTTGCCCAGACGCTCGGTGAGCGCCTTCCAGCCATCCCAGTCATGTTCGCTCATGCCGTCTTCGATGGTGATGATCGGATACTTGTCCACCCAGCTGGCATACATGTCGATCATTTGTGCGGAGTTCAACACCAAGCCATCGGCCTTCAGATGGTATTGGCCGTCCTTGTAGAATTCGGAAGCAGCTGGATCCATTCCAATTGCAACGTCCTGCCCAGGCACATAACCTGCAGCCTCGATCGCTTCCACGATCACCTTGAGCGCACCTTCGTTGGAACCCAGCGCAGGCGCAAAACCGCCTTCATCACCGACGGTAGTCGGCAAGCCACGTTTGTGCAATACCCCCTTCAGAGCATGAAAAATCTCCGCACCACAACGCAATGCTTCACGGAAGCTCTGCGCCCCCACCGGAATGATCATGAATTCCTGCATGTCGGCGCCGCCTTCGGCATGCGCGCCGCCGTTGATGACATTCATCATCGGCACCGGCATTTCCATGCGCGCAGAACCGCCCAGATAGCGATATAGCGGCAGGCCTGCTTCTTCTGCTGCGGCCTTGGCCACTGCCATGGAAACCGCCAGAATGGCATTGGCGCCGAGGCGCGATTTGTTTTCGGTAGCATCCAGATCAATCATGGTCTGGTCGATGAAAGCCTGTTCGGCAGCATCCAGCCCGATGATGGCTTCGGCGATTTCGGTGTTGACGTTTTCCACCGCTTTCAACACGCCCTTGCCCAGATAGCGCTGCTTGTCTCCGTCACGCAACTCCATCGCTTCCTTTTCGCCGGTGGAGGCACCGGATGGTACGGCTGCACGCCCCATGACACCTGACTCCAGCAACACATCGGCCTCGACCGTGGGATTGCCACGGGAATCCAGAATCTCACGCGCTACGACATCGACAATTGCACTCATTTTCTCTCTTTTCCTTCGCTCACTTAACACTGCTTAAATTTATCTGCTCTTCTATCATGCCTTGCTGCTTCACTGTTTCATCCAGCACTTTCAACGTCTGCAACAATGTCTTCAGATGGCCCAGCGGAAATGCATTCGGACCGTCGGACAATGCATGCGCCGGGTCAGGGTGGGTTTCCATGAATATCCCGGCGATTCCAGCTGCTACCGCTGCACGTGCCAGTACCGGCACAAATTCACGCTGCCCACCGGAACTTGATCCTTGTCCGCCAGGCAGCTGCACCGAATGCGTGGCATCGAACACTACCGGACAGCCGGTATTGCGCATCACTGCGAGCGAACGCATATCCGATACCAGATTATTGTAACCGAATGACGCACCTCGTTCGCATACCATGATGTTGTCCTGGCCACTTGCATCGCGCGCCTTCTGCACCACGTTCTGCATATCCCATGGCGACAGGAATTGCCCCTTCTTTATATTTACCGGCCGGCCTGCTCGCGCCACCGCATGAATGAAGTCGGTCTGGCGACACAGGAAGGCCGGCGTTTGCAGCACATCGACCACCTCGGCAACCGGCGCGATTTCATCTTCACTGTGCACATCGGTCAGCACGGGCACACCGATCTGTTTCTTCACCTTGGCGAGTATCTCCAGGCCTGCATCTATACCGAACCCACGGAACGACTTGCCTGAACTGCGGTTGGCCTTGTCATACGATGATTTATAGATGAAGTTTATCTGCAACTCATTGCAAATCTCTTGCAATTGCCCTGCGGTGTCCAGAGCCAGCTGCTCGGACTCGATTACGCACGGTCCCGCAATCAGGAATAGCGGATGGCTCAAACCGGCATTAAATCCACATAATTTCATGCTGTCACTTTCTGCTTGCCGGTTGCCGCCTGATGCTGCAATGCAGCGCTCACAAATGCCATGAACAAGGGATGGCTGTCGCGCGGCGTGGAAGTAAATTCGGGGTGGAACTGCACACCGACAAACCAGGGGTGCATGGTTTGCGGCAGTTCCATGATTTCCGGCAACGCTTCGCTCGGCGTACGCGCCGCAATCACCATCCCCGCTTTTTCCAGCGCAGGCACGTAATGGTTATTGACTTCATAGCGGTGACGGTGGCGTTCATTGACTTCCGCGCCATAGATACGCGAGGCAAGCGTATCGGCCTTTACCGGGCAGCGCTGTGAACCCAGGCGCATGGTTCCACCGAGATCGGAATCCGCACTGCGGGTTTCCACCTTGCCGTCACGATCCAGCCACTCGGTAATCAATGCCACCACCGGATGTTCGGTTTCCGCGTTGAATTCCGTACTGTTCGCATCAGCCATACCCGCCATGTCGCGCGCAAACTCAATGACCGCCAGTTGCATGCCAAGACAGATGCCGAGGTAAGGCACCTTATTCTCACGAGCATAACGAATCGCCGCGATCTTGCCTTCCGTTCCGCGCTTGCCGAAACCGCCAGGCACCAGGATCGCATCGAAATGCGCCAGTCCCCTAGTGCCCGAATTCTCAATATCTTCCGAATCAATGTATTCGATATTCACCTTGGTCGAAGTATGGATGCCTGCATGGCGCAATGCCTCAATCAACGACTTGTAGGATTCGGTCAGGTCGACGTACTTGCCAACCATGCCGATGACAATCTCGTGCGCAGGATTTTCCTGGGCCGCAATCAGCTTGTGCCATACCGACAAGTCTGCGGGAGGAGCATTCAGTGCAAGCTCCTCGCAGATGATGCGATCCAGTCCCTGTTCATGCAGCACCTGCGGGATTTTGTAGATGCTGTCGACATCCCACATCGAGATCACGCTGTCTTCTCGCACGTTGGCGAACAGCGAAATCTTGGCACGCTCATCATCAGGAATACGACGATCCGCGCGGCACAACAGCGCAGTGGGAAAAATACCGATTTCGCGCAGCTTCTGCACACTATGCTGCGTCGGTTTGGTTTTCAGTTCGCCTGCCGTAGCGATATACGGAACCAGCGTCAGGTGAACGTAGGCTACCTGATTGCGTCCCATGCGCAGCCCCATCTGGCGTGCGGCCTCAAGGAAAGGCAACGATTCGATGTCGCCGACTGTACCACCGATTTCAACGATGGCCACTTCCGCCTTGCCGTCGTGAGACGCAGCGGCCCCCCGCTCCACAAATGCCTGTATTTCATTGGTGATATGCGGGATCACCTGCACCGTCTTGCCGAGATATTCGCCACGGCGTTCCTTGCGAATCACACTTTCGTAAATCTGACCGGTTGTGAAGTTGTTTGCCTTGCGCATCTTGGCCGAGATGAAGCGCTCATAGTGCCCCAGATCCAGGTCGGTTTCCGCACCATCCTCGGTAACGAATACCTCACCGTGCTGGAACGGGCTCATGGTACCCGGATCAACATTGATGTACGGATCAAGTTTGAGCATTGTGACCTTGAGGCCACGCGATTCGAGAATGGCGGCGAGAGAGGCGGCGGCTATGCCCTTACCCAGCGAGGACACTACACCACCGGTGATAAAAATGTATTTGGTCATGGCGCGCAATGATACCGTAAATCGGTTTCTCTCTCAAAAATAACTAGGAATAACAAGCGACAGAAATGCGTCACAAAAGCAAAGCGCCCCACCTTATTGGGGTGGGGCGCTTTGTTTATAAGGAGTCTGACGATGACCTACTTTCACATACGGACGTACACTATCATTGGCGTGAAGTCGTTTCACTGTCCTGTTCGGGATGGGAAGGAGTGGGACCAACTCACTATGGTCGTCAGACATAACTGTCGGCTA
>WGNQ01000012.1 GCA_016124455.1 Sideroxydans sp.
CGCGATCTCCGGCAGCAAAGCTGCCAGACTGCACGAGGTGCTGTTCGCCGTTCAAGTCGGAGACACCTTCAAAACCTCAAAATGCGGCATCAGATAAGGATTCCAGAGTCATGGGATCGTTTTTAACCGGACACTAGTGAAATACGGCATGAAATCAACAGTGCGCAAATAATGATACAAAAACCTGGTATCAAGCCCCTGCTTACCGCACACAACATGGACATGATTATTTGCCCAGAATTTCCCATTGGCATATTGAATAGAGTAATTCTCTAGGCTTGCTGAGCCATCTTCCGCGATTAGCACATATTCGCCGTCGTGGGTGTAGCCATCGACATAATCCTGAATATTGTTTGCGCCGTAATATGGCGTTTCTCCGGATACCCGTTGCGAAGCTTTTACTGGCGTTCTTCCACTGTTCGCTACCTCAACAAAGCTTTCATCCCCCAATACCGTCCACTCCACCTCAACCCCATCCAGCAGCCGTTCCATAAAATCGTTTGCACTCATTTTTTACGGCTCTCTTTTTTGGCCTGCTTTTCCAGTGTGGCAATGGTTTTCAGGTAGTCTTGTTCCACATTGGCCAGCGTTTTGGCCTTGTATTTCCGGTATTCGAGTTTGGCTTTGGTTTCTGCTTGTGCATGGGAAATGCTGCCTGCGTTGTCGAGCAGCTTGCGCCCGGCGGAGCCGAGTATCGTATCCAGCTCTCGCACATAATCGGCCATGCGCATTTCGCGTTGCTCGATGGCGTTCAATTCGGCCAGGTCAAAGTATGCCGAAACGAGGTTGTTCAATACCTTGAGTTCTTGTTCATCAAGATAGTTTTTGGCAATCATGGCTTCGGCCTGGGTGGGCTGGCTGCCTTTGAAGTTGCTTAACCCGGCAAAGGGCTTGTCGCTGCCCACGCGCAGGTAGATGACTTCGCTGGCGGTGTGACCGTGGGCGGCGTAGTGCAGTTTGTTCTGAACGATCTTGAAAAACGCCAGGCTAGTTTCACTGTTGGGGGTGTAATCGGTTGCCGTGGCGTATAGATCCAGCACCTGCCGATACATGACTTTTTCACTGGAACGGATGTCGCGAATGCGATCAAGCAGCTCTTTCCAGTAACTGCCGCCGCCGAGGTTTTTCAAACGCTCGTCGTTGAGTGCAAAACCTTTTTCGAGATATTCCTTCAATACCGTGGACGCATAGCGTCTGAATTGCACGCCACGCACAGAGCGCACGCGGTAGCCTACGGCCAGAATCATATCGAGGTTGTACAGCGTAATCGTGCGTGAAACTTCGCGCTTGCCCTCGGTTTGAACTGTCAACTGCTGGTTGACAGTTGCCTGCTCATCCAGCTCATGGTCATCGTAAATGGCCTGAATATGCTTGCTGATATTTTGCTTGCTGGTTTGAAACAGTTCGGCGATTTGTAGTTGCGACAGCCAGGCCGTGCCGTCCTCCAGATGCAGATCAATCCTGGTGGCGCCATCTTCGGTGGTGTAGATCACGACGTTGCTCATGCCTCCAGCTCCTCACCTTCGATCTCCGTCACTATCGCGTCTATCTCGATGCGCAGCTTGTCAATCTTGGCGACAGTGGTTTTCAGCTCGGCATTGAGCTGGGCAATATCCACCACTTCGCGGTTGTCTTTGGCTTCGACATAGCTGCTCACCGACAGGTTGTAGTCGTTGGCCGCGATGGCCTCAAAAGGGAGCGATTTGGCAAAGTGCGCCATATCCGCTTTGCTATCGAACACCTGCATGATGTGTTCGATGTGCTTATCGGTGAGCGTGTTGTTATTGGTTTCTTTTTTGAACAGACCACTGGCATCAACAAACTGGGTGGTGGTGTCGGTTTTGTGTTTGGACAGCACCAGAATGTTGACGGCGATGGTGGTGCCAAAAAACAGATTGGGCGCAAGCGAGATCACGGTTTCGACGTAGTTGTTATCCACCAGATATTGGCGGATTTTCTGCTCGGCACCGCTGCGGTAAAAAATACCAGGGAAGCAGACAATGGCGGCGCGGCCTTTGCTGGAGAGGTAGCTGAGCGCGTGCAGCACAAAGGCAAAGTCGGCTTTGGATTTGGGCGCCAATACACCGGCAGGCGCAAAGCGGTCGTCGTTAATCAGGGTGGGGTCGTCTGAGCCTATCCATTTCACCGAATACGGCGGGTTGGAGACGATGGCATCGAAAGGTTTGTCGTCACCAAAATGCGGGTTGATCAGGGTATTACCCAGCTGGATGTTGAACTTGTCGTAGTTGATGTTGTGCAAGAACATGTTCATCCGCGCCAGGTTGTAGGTGGTGTGGTTGATCTCCTGACCAAAAAAACCGTCCTCAATGATGTGCGCGTCAAAGTGCTTCTTGGCTTGCAGCAGCAAGGAGCCGGAGCCGCAGGCTGGGTCGTAAATCTTGTTGACGCTGGTCTGCTTGTGCATGGCGAGCTGGGCAATCAGCTTTGAAACATGCTGAGGGGTGAAAAACTCGCCACCGGATTTGCCAGCGTTCGCGGCGTAGTTGGAGATGAGGAATTCATAGGCATCGCCAAACAGGTCGATGTGGCTACCGTCAAAGTCGCCGAAATCCAGTTCGGCCACGCCTTTGAGCACGGCGGCCAAGCGGAGATTTTTATCTTTGACGGTATTGCCGAGGCGGTTGCTGGTGGTGTCGAAATCGGCAAACAGGCCTTTGATGTCTTGCTCGGAGGGGTAGCCGTTGGCGGTCGCTTCGATGGCGGCAAAGATGGCGGCCAGGTCGGTGTTCAGGCTCTCGTTGGTGTTGGCGCTGGCGGCCACTTTGACGAATAACTGGCTGGGATAGATGAAGTAGCCCTTGGTTTTGATGGCGTCGTCTTTGATGTCCGGGGTGATGACCTTATCGGAAAGCTCCGCGTACTTGATGCTGTCGTCACCGCCTTCGATGTAGCTGGCAAAGTTTTCACTGATAAAGCGATAAAACAGGGTGCCGAGTACATATTGCTTGAAATCCCAGCCATCAACTGCGCCGCGTACATCGTTGGCGATTTGCCATATCTGGCGTTGCAGGGCGGCGCGTTGTTGGGTGCTTGTCATTCTGTTATCCCTGTGTTGACGTGTTATTACAAGCGGTAGGAACTTTATATTACGTTGTACTTATTTAGAGCGGTGGCCGCGCTCCAAAAGATCATTGTACCTAATAAATGGTGCCGTTATGGGCCCCGGAATGGCTCGCCGCCCCGTTCTCGAATTAAGGTCGTCTTAGCCATGCTTAGCGGACATGGCGCTGCTTGTTGCTGAAGTCAGCTATGGCCGATAAGCAGGCATTTCCGTTGATGCCCTGAAACTTCTTTTAGTAGAAAGCAAACACTATCAATAGAAATAGACACCAGCAATATGCCAAAAGACATAGATAATCTGAACGTGCCAAATTTGGCAGGCAGATTGTCGTCTGCGGGCTATGTTGGGGCAGTAACGATCAGTTAAGGCTGTGAAGCGAATTCGTGCGCGATGCGTTGCATCATGCCGAGTCCGTCGTGGGTGATTTTGTCGAGTAGTGGCCCGAAGTAGGGCAGCGACATGGCCAGCGTGAGAAAGCCGATAGCCAGTGTGATCGGGAATCCCACCGCGAACAGGTTGAGTTGCGGTGCGCTGCGGGTCAGGATGCCGAGTGCGAGGTTGGTGATCAGCAATGCGCCCAGCAGCGGTAGCGATAATTGCAGCGCGTAACTGAAAATGCTGCCTACCCATATTGCCAGTGTATGCAGTGCCAGTGCCGAGGGCAGTGCCGTGCTGATGGGAAAGGTCTGGAAACTGTCAGCCAGCGCAGCCAGCATGTACAGATGCCCATCCATGCTGAGAAAGGCGAGGGCGACAATGATGCCGAGAAACTGGGCCAGTACGGGCGAAAACGAGGCGTGCTGCGGATCATAGAAGCTCGCGAAGCCCAATCCCATCTGCAATCCGGCCAGTTCACCGACCGTTTCTACCGCCGTGAAAATGATGCGCATGGTGAATCCCATGGCCAGTCCGGCCAGCATCTGTTGCAGCAGAATGAAGATGCCGGTGGCGGAGCCGGGTTCGATACCGGGCTGGATATTCAGCGTGGGCGCGATGATGATGGTCATCATGACGCTCAATCCGATTTTGACGTGTACCGGGACTTGTTTGTTGCCGAGGATCGGTGAGCTGGCGATCAGTGCCAGAATGCGCGCGAGCGGAAAGATGAAAGCGGCGACCCAGGCTGACCATTGTGCGCTGGTGAAAGTGAGCATGGGGACTGCCTAGCCCACCATCCATGGAATTCCGCTGAACAGGCGCTGGATATAATCAAGCATCAGCCCGACCATCCATGGCCCGGCGATGATCAGCACCAGGAACATGCCGATCAGCTTGGGGATGAAGGACAGGGTCATTTCGTTGATCTGGGTGGCCGCCTGGAAAATGCTGATCAGCAGGCCGATGGCCAGTGCGGTGATCAGCAGCGGCGCGGAAACCATCAGTGTGAGTTCCAGCGCCTGCTGGCCCAGGGTCAATACGCTTTCCGGAGTCATGTTCGCCTCGTCACGTGTAGAAACTCTGCACCAGCGAGCCGATCAGCAGGTTCCAGCCGTCGGCCAGCACGAACAGCATGATTTTGAACGGCAGCGAGATGACTGCCGGCGACACCATCATCATACCCATAGACATCAGCACACTGGCCACCACCATGTCGATGATCAGGAATGGGATGAACACCACGAAACCGATCTGGAATGCCGTCTTCAGCTCGCTGGTGACATAGGCCGGTACCAGGATTTTGAGCGGAACGGTTTCCGGGCTCTGCAAGGGCGCGCTGTTGGAAATGCGCACGAACAGTGCCAGGTCGGTTTCGCGTGTCTGGCGCAGCATGAAGGCCTTGAGCGGTGCGCTGCCTTTTTCATAGGCTGTTTCCAGCGACATTTTGTTTTCGCTGTACGGCAGGTAAGCCTCGCTGTAGATCTTGTCCAGCACCGGCGACATCACAAAAAAGGTGAGGAACAGCGCCAGCCCGATCAAGACCTGGTTGGGGGGCGAGGACTGCGTGCCGAGTGCGGAGCGCAGCAATGACAGCACGATGATGATGCGGGTAAAGCTGGTCATCAGCAGCAGGATGGCCGGCAGGAAGGTCAGCGAGGTGATCAGGATCAGCGTCTGCAGGCTGAGCGAATAACTCTGCCCGCCGCCGGCGACAGGGGTGCTGGTAAAGGCCGGCATGCCGGCATCTGCTGCGAATGCTGCCGGAACCATGGCACATAACAGCAACAGCAGGAGCAGGCGGGCAGGCAGCCTACGTGGCATTGCGTTTCTCCATCACCTGCTTCAGCCATAGCTGGAACTTGCCGTCGTTGGCGTCGGATACGTGGCTCTCGGGCGGCAACTCGCTCTTGGGCATGGTGTGCAGGGTGCGCACATTGCCCTGGGCAACGCCGAGGATCAGCCATGTATCGTTGATTTCAACCACTACCACGCGTTCGCGCTGGCCGACCGCGACGCCGCTGATGACCTTGAGCTGCCGGCCTGCGCCCTGCAGCGGCTGGCTGATGCGTTTCAGCACCCAGGCGATCAGCACCACTGCGCCGAGAACCAGCAACAGGCTGAATATGACCTGCAGCATGCTGCCGGAGGAAAGTACCGTGGGCGGCGTGTAGGCGGGGCGTGTGGTTTCGGCAACCGCGAGTACCGGGAAACCCAGTAGCGCGGACAGCAGGAGGCGGGCTGACATAGGCGGCGCTTCGGTTATTTGTTGATGCGACGCAGGCGTTCCGATGGTGTGATGATGTCGGTCAGGCGGATGCCCAGCTTGTCGTTTACCACCACCACTTCACCCTGCGCGATCAGGAAGCCGTTGATCAGCACATCGAGCGGCTCGCCGGCCATGCCGGACAACTCAACCACCGACCCCTGCGCCAGTTGCAGCAGGTTCTTGATCGGCATCTTGGTACGACCCAGTTCCACGGTAAGCTGTACCGGGATATCAAGAATCATGTCGAGATCATTGTGCCCACCGAGACCGGCGCCACCGCCGAACTGTTCAAAGACGTGCGGCTGTGCGGTCGGCTGTTCGGGAGCCGAGGCGGATTGCTCTGCCAGGGCGGCACCCCAATCGTCGGCACTGATTTGTTCGCTATCGTCAGCCATGCTTGTTCTCCACTTACGAATCGCCGGCCGAGCTAGCCAGCAGTTTTTCAACTTTCAGTGCGTACTGGCTGTTGAATACGCCATACTTGCACTCCATTACCGGGATGTTGTCCACCTGTGCGGTGATATTTTCACCGACTTCCAGCGGGATCACGTCACCGACCTGCATTTTCAGGATGTGGTCGACCGTGACATTGCCGGTGCCGAGTACCGCGACCAGTTCGATCTCCGCCGACTGTACCTGGCGCGACAGCATTTGCAGCCAGCGCTTGTCTACCGCCAGATGGTCGCCCTGCATCGTGCTGTAGAGCAGTTCGCGAATCGGCTCGATCATGGAATAGGGCAGGCAGACATGGAAGGAGCCGCCGGTGCCGCCGAACTCGATCTCGAACGTGGTAACGATCACCACTTCGTTGGGGGTGGCGATGTTGGCGAATTGCGGGTTCATTTCCGAACGCACGAATTCGAATTCCAGTTTGTATACGGTTTCCCATGCCTTGTGCATGGACTCGAACACGGCCCCCATCATTTTCTGGATGATGCGCTGTTCGGTCTGGGTGAATTCGCGCCCTTCGACCCGGGTGTGGAAACGCCCGTCGCCGCCGAACATGTTGTCCACTACCAGGAAGATCAGGTTGGGGTCGAATACGAATAACGCATTGCCGCGCAACGGCTTGGCCTGTATCAGGTTGATGTTGGCGGGCACCGGCAGGTTGCGGATGAACTCGCTGAACTTGCTTACGCGCAGCTGGCCGATCGATACGTCGGCCGTGCGCCGCATCAGGTTGAACAGGGAAATCCGGAACTGGCGCGCAAAGCGTTCGTTGATGATTTCCATGGTGGGCATGCGCCCGCGCACGATGCGCTCCTGGGTGGCCAGGTTGTAGCTGCGTACGCCTTCTTCCGTTCCTTCCGGCGTTTCGCTTTCCTCAGCCTCGCCGGTGACTCCCCGTAGCAGGGAGTCAACTTCGTCCTGGGAGAGGAAATCCTTGCTCATGGTCTCGGGCTACTGGATGATGAAGGAAGTAAACAGCACATCGACGATGCCTTCCTTTTTCGCATCTTCATCTTCCGCAGGTGCGGCAGCCTCTGCAGCGGGTGCTTCATCGGCAGCCGGCTCGGCGGCTTCCGGTGCGGATGCAGTGACGCCGGATGCCGCTACACCCGAGGCGGCGGCAACGCCGGAGGCTGCAACGGCTGCGGCAGGCGCGGGTTTTGGAACGGGGCGGTGGATGCCGAGTACGGCATCGGTTTCGCTGATGATTTCATCGGCCAGCTTCTTCTTGCCGGCCACCGGGGTCAGTTCCGAAGCGTGTTTGCTGGAAAGCAGCAGCAGCAGCTTGCTGCGTATTTCGGGAAGGTTGGCCTTGATTTTCTCTTCCAGCGTGGGGTCGAATATCTTGAGCGAGATGCCGACCTGCAGGAACTGGTCGCCTTCCTCGCGTTGCAGGTTGACGGTGAAGGGCTCCAGGTTGATGAATTTCGGCTGGTCGAGCAGCACAGCCTGCTCCTTCTTCTCTTTGCCTTCATCACTACCATGGCTGCCGCTGAGGAAATACCAGGCTGCACCACCGGCAATGGCCAGAACAAGCAGGACAATAATGACCAGCAGCAATTTCTTGCCCTTCGGCTTTTCTGCTGTTTCTTCTTCGCTTGCCTGTTTTCCGCTCTTTGCCATCTTTAATTTTCCTTGTTGTTGAGGATTATCTGAAAAATTGCCAATTATGATGCGCTGAATAAAGCCGCTAAATCAGCTTACCTCAACCTTTTGTTCTTGTCTTGCTTCTAGGCAAATGTATCGACCAGCCCGTTGTGACGACTGATTTGCACAGTCCGTGTCGTCTGGCTGATACCGCCAATGCCGGTGATCGTGCCGGAATCGTTGCCGGGTGCGGTACGCGATTGGCCATGGGGCTGGCTGGCATGGTTGTCCCGCTGTCCCTGGTCGCTAACCGTTGCGTTACCCAGCATAATTCCGTTATCGGCCATCATTTCGCGAAGTTTAGGCATCGCCTGTTCTATGGCATCACGCACGGCAGCATGGGGTGAGGTGAACATGGCGGTGGCCTGGTCGCCGCTGACGTTGAGCACCACATCCAGCGGCCCAAGGTTCGGGGGATTGAGATGCAGTTCCGCGCTCTGTGCATGCTGTGTGGCCAGCCAGGTGATTTTCTGGCTGAAATCGCCACCCCAGTTCTTGCTGTTGACCGGCGTATCCACACTGAGCTTGGCTGGATTGGCGGCAGCCGGCAGCGCATTGGCCTGGGCGAACTGGGACAGCGCGGCTGCCGGGGGCTGTGCATCGGCCGGCATGGCGGGCTTGTGCTGGCCGGACAATTCGGCCTTGTCGGAAAGCGTGTGCAATGCCGCGGCAAACTGCTGTTCCTTGCCCGCTACACCATGCTTGTCGGCGGGAACTGCACTCTGTCCCGGCTGTGCCAGCGCCAGTTTCAGCGCAGCCTTGCCATCCGTGAGGGCGGCCTTGCCATGCGTGCCGGCAGTGGCGGTTGCGTCGGGTTTTGCGGTTGCCTGCGTGGCATTTCCGACCAGCAGTGCTGCCAGCATGTCAGCCGGGGGCGTATTTGTGCTGCCGTCAGTGGCGGCGGCTTGCAGCCTGGATTTTTTATCCTCGGCGATGGCGGTGAAGCTATCCAGGGAGGTACCGGTAGCCGGACTTGTTTTGTCGGCAAGCTGGCGTGCCAGCACATTGCCAAATGGATCGGCAGCCTGCGCGGTTGCCTGGTCATCCGGTGCCTGGGCCGAGGATGTGGCGGGTGCGGCGGACACTTGCGGGGTGTTGGTGGAAATGGGCAGGTTCATGGTTATGGCTCCCGTATCAGACTTCGTTGTTCTTCAGGTGCTTGTAAGCGGCGAAACGTCCGGTGTGTTCATCCTGCAGTCGTTGTTCGGTTTTGGTTTCCAGTTTTTTTGCGGTTTCGACATGGCGCTGTGCCAGTGTCTCGAATGATTTCATTTTGCGCTGTGCCTGGTTCAGTTCAGTACGGCCGGCCTGCACGGAATGATTCGCCTTTTCTATGGCGAAACGCTGCTGCGAGATGGCATCGTCCAGACGGTTGATGAATCCCTGGAAATTACGCAGGCCGGCTGGGTCCATGCCGTTCTGTGCCGCTTCCTGGAAGCGGGCATGGTAATCCTTGCGGTATTGCAGCAACGTGTCGAGCTTGTCCTGGGCGACCTGTTTCTGCTGGTTGAGCTGTCCCAGCTGCCTGGTGGCGGATTCGTTCTTCTGTTGTGCCAGCGTCAGCAGCGGTTGCAGGGAAAAAGGCTTGCTCATGTGCTATATCTCTTTCACTGTGGTGGGTTAAACAGGGAGTTGAATGCGCTTACCCCGCGGGCATAGGGTTCCTGCTCATACATGCCCTGTTTGAGGAAACGCTCCATCTGCGGATACAGTGTGATGCCCTCATCCAGCAGCGGGTCGCTGCCGGGCACATAGGCGCCCACGCTGATCAGGTCGTGATTGCGCTGATAATGCGCATACAGCTGCTTGAAGCGCTGCACCTGGCTGAAATGCTGTCCGGGTACCAGATGGTTCATGGCGCGGCTGATCGAGGCTTCGATATCGATTGCAGGGTAGTGTCCCTGTTCGGCCAGGCGGCGCGACAGCACGATATGGCCGTCGAGGATGGCGCGCGCGCTGTCGGCGATGGGATCCTGCTGGTCGTCGCCCTCGGTGAGCACGGTGTAGAACGCAGTGATCGAGCCGCCGCCTTCGGTACCGTTGCCGGCGCGCTCCACCAGTTGCGGCAACTTGGCGAACACCGAGGGCGGATAGCCCTTGGTGGCAGGCGGCTCGCCGATTGCCAATGCGATTTCGCGCTGTGCCATGGCGTAGCGGGTCAGCGAATCCATGATCAGCAGCACGTTCTTGCCCTTGTCGCGGAAATATTCGGCGATGGTGGTGGCGTAGGCGGCACCCTGCATGCGCATCAACGGGCTGGTGTCGGCCGGTGCAGCGACGACTACCGAGCGTGCCAGGCCTTCCTTGCCCAGGATGTCGGTGATGAATTCCTTCACTTCGCGGCCGCGTTCGCCGATCAGGCCGACCACGATCACGTCGGCACTGGTGTAACGCGCCATCATGCCGAGCAGCACGCTCTTGCCGACGCCGGAGCCGGCGAACAGTCCCATGCGTTGTCCGCGGCCGACAGTCAGCAGGTTGTTGATGGCACGCACGCCGACGTCCAGCGCATCCTTGATCGGGGCGCGATCCAGCGGATTGACCGGGCGGCTTTGCAGCGGTGCGGATTCCTCTTCGAGCAGCGGGCCGATCTGGTCGAGCGGACGCCCCGCACCGTCCAGTACCCGTCCCAGCAGCATGTCGCCGACCGGCAGGTGGCGCGCGAGATCCGAGGCGCGGCGCCGCGGTGCCATGCGCTTGCCGGAGAACAACGGGGTGCGTGCTGCTTCTACCGGCACCACGCGTGCGCCCGGCACCAGCCCATAGACATCGTTCTCCGGCATCAGGAATAACTTCTCTCCCGAAAAGCCGACGACTTCCGCCTCGATACGGTTGTTCGGCAATTCGATGGCGCAGGTGCTGCCTACCGGCATTTTCAGCCCGACGGCTTCCATGACCAGCCCGGTCACCTTGGTCAGCCGCCCGCTGACCTGTAGCGGGGTGCATTGCGCAACGCTGTCGCGGCCGATTTCCAGGCAGGTTCTCCAGGCTTCGCTATGGCGGGTTGCGGTATTCATGCTTCAGCCATCCAGGCATTGTCCTGGCCCAGGCTGGCGACCACATGCTGCCAGCGCGTAACCAGGGTCGCATCGATCTGGCTGTGCGCGGTTTCCACGCGGCAGCCACCGCGTGCCATGTGCGCATCTTCGAAAATTTTCCAGCCGGAGTGGGCGAGCTGCTCGCCCATCCCCTTGCGCACGAGCGCCGCGTCGTCCGGATGCAGCACCAGATGGGCGGCCTGATTGAAATGCGGCAGGTTGCTGATGGCATCACGGATGATGTCCAGCAGCAGCTCAGGCTTGACGGCAAGTGTCTGGTGCACCATCTGTTTGGCGATTTCCAGTGCCAAATCCAGCAAGTCCTGTGAAACCTGCTGGTCCACTTGCTGCAGTTCCCGGTTCAGCGCATCGAGCAGGCCGCCGATGCGCTGTGTTTCCATGGCGGCTTGCTGGCGGCCTTCGGCGTAGCCTGCCTGGTAGCCTTCCTCCCGTGCCTGCTGGTGCATTTTCTCGAGTTCTCCGGCGGTAGGCAGGGCGCCGGCGGAAACGCGCTGTCCCGCGCCGCCCAGTGCGCCGCCCCCGTCGAAAGCGGGGAGTTCCCAGCGCTGCCAGGCGGTGAGCTGTTCCTTGGGGGTGACGGTTTCAGACATAGGATTCATCGCCCTTGCCACCCAGTGCTATCTGTCCTTCCTCGGCCAGGCGGCGTACCACCTTGAGGATTTCCTTCTGTTCGGATTCGACTTCGCTGAGCCTGACCGGGCCTTTGGCTTCCAGGTCTTCGCGCATCATCTCCGCGGCGCGTTGCGACATGTTCTTGAATATTTTCTCGCGCAGTTCCTCGTTTGCCCCCTTCAGCGCGACGATCAGCGACTCGGACTGTATTTCGCGCAGGATCAGCTGGATGCCGCGGTCGTCAATATCCATGATGTTGTCGAATACGAACATCTCGTCGATAATTTTCTGTGCCAGGTCGGGGTCGTAGCCGCGCACCGATTCGATGATGCCGCCTTCCTGCGCGCTGCCCATGAAGTTCAATATTTCGGCGGCAGTGCGTGCGCCGCCCTTGATGCTTTTCTTGGCAATGGCGTTGCCGGTCAGCAGCTTGGTCAATACGTCATTCAGTTCGCGCAGCGCGGTTGGCTGCACCCCGTCCAGCGTGGCAATGCGCAACAACACGTCATTGCGGGTGCGCTCACTGAAGAAACCAAGGATGTCGGCGGACAGGTCGGGTTCGAGGTGCGCCAGAATGGTGGCAATGATCTGCGGATGTTCATTGGCGATCAGCTCGGCAATGGCGCTGGGATCCATCCATTTCAGGCTTTCGATACCGCTGGTATCGCCGCCGTGCATGATGCGGTCTATCAGCCCGGCAGCCTTGTCATCGCCGAGTGCCTTGTTGAGCATGCTGCGGATATAGTCGCTGGAGTCCATACCGATGGTGGTTTTTTCCGCCGCCAGGTGGTGAAACTCATCGAATACGCTGACGATCTGGTCGCGCGAGAGATTCTTGAGCGCA
Source organism: Sideroxydans sp. (assembly GCA_016124455.1). Classification (GTDB taxonomy): domain Bacteria; phylum Pseudomonadota; class Gammaproteobacteria; order Burkholderiales; family Gallionellaceae; genus RI-121. The sequence continues at coordinate 12,339 of WGNQ01000012.1, forward strand.
ACCATGGCGGTACTGATTTTCTGTACTTCCCGCGGCTCAAGATACTTCAATACCTGAGCCGCCTCGGATTCGCCGAGGGTCATCAGCAATATCGCGCTTTTGTTGACACCAGCATCACTCATTGCTTACCCATTCCTTGACTACTGTTGCCACCATTTTTGGATCCTGCTGTGCCATCTGTTTTGCTGCCATCAGATTGCCTTCATAAGATGAGCCGGGCTGTTGCGGACTGTATTGCGGTACGTTACCTGCCGCATGACTGGCATTTGCCTCATTGATCTCTGCTACTTCAATCGATTTGGCCAGGCTCTTGAACGATGGCCGTATGATACCGAACAGCAGGAATATGCCGATACCTGCAATTACGCCATATTTAAGTATTTCCTTGACCAGTGCAATGATCTCGGGCTGCTGCCACAGCGGTACTTCCTCAATGACTTCCTTCGGGGTGTCGAACGCGCTGTTCTCCACGCTCAGGCTGTCGCCGCGCTTTTCATTGAAGCCAACGGCTTCTTTTGCCAGTGAGGTGATCTGTGCCTTTTCGCCGGCAGTCAGTGGCAGCGACTTGACCTTGCCGTTCTTGTCGGTAACGGTACGGTTATTGACCACCAGCGCAACCGACAGGCGGCGGATGCTGCCTACCGGGAGCCGGGTGTAGCTGATGGTGCGATCCACTTCATAATTGGTGGTTGCTTCCTTATGGCTGTTTGTATTGCTGCCTCCCGATGCGCTGGTGACGGCATTGGCCGACGGGCTGGTGAGCGGGGCAGTGGCAGGAACCGGCGGCTGGTTGGAGAGCGCACCGGGTACGCCGGCCGCATTGGCCGCGCCGCCATTGAAAGATTCCACCGTCTGCTGGCTGCGCAGCGCAGCCTGGTTGGGCGGCTGGTTGGGTTTGAAAGTCTCGGCAGTCTGTTCGGTCTGGGTAAAATCAATGTCTGCGGTGACTTGCGCGTGGACATTGTTCAGGCCGACCAGCGGGGCAATGATGTCTTCAATGCGCTTGCTGTAATCATCTTCGATCTGGTGCACATACTTGATCTGGTTGGCGTCCATCGGTGTCGAGCCGCTGTCCGACTGCGAGCTCAACAGGGTTCCGTTCTGGTCGACCAGGGTGACGTTCTTGGCAGGCATATCCGGCACGCTGCTGGAAATCAGGTGCACGATCGCATTGACCTGCCCTTCGTTCAGGCTGCGCCCGGGATAGAGCGCCAGTATGACGGATGCGCTGGGCTGCTGCTGTTCCTTGACGAACACGGATTGCTTGGGGATGGCCAGGTGTACGCGGGCGGTTTGCACGGCGGCCAGTGTTTGCACCGAGCGCGCCAGTTCGCCTTCGATAGCGCGCTGGTAATTGACCTGTTCGAGGAACTGGCTGGTGCCGAATTTCTGGTTTTCCATCAGTTCGAAACCTACGGTACCGCCTTTGGGCAGGCCCTGCGAAGCGAGGCGCAGGCGCACCTCATGTACCTGCTCGGCCGGCACCAGCAGCGCACCGCCGCCTTCGGCGAACTTGTAGGGCACATTCATCTGTTGCAGCGACTCGATGATGGCGCCGCCGTCACGGTCGGACAGGTTGCTGAACAGCACCCGGTAATCCGGCGTCGTTCCCCACATCCACATGCCGGCAAGCAGTGCCACCACCGCACCGATGGCAAAGATCAACCCGATCTTCTGTTGCCCGCCGAGCCTGCCCAGCGAGTGGGCGAGGGGAGAATTGAGTGTATTTTCAGCCATAATTATCCACCACGGTTGCCTAATCCAATTAGCACATGTAGCGCATTATCACCATGCCTGACAAGCATGATGCGGGGAATAGCGGGGGAATTCCGGTGCTTTTCCCGCGTTGCCCTGTTGCGGGCCGGTGATAACGTGCAGGCACTGGAAATGGAGGTGAACCATGAGTGTTTCACAGGTAGACAGTTTACTGGCTCAGATGCGCAGTGCAATAGCTGCCGCACAAGGCGGGGCGCTGCATGGCGCCACGGTGGCCGCATCCAGAGAAGCGACTGGCGGGGTGGATTTCGCCAGTGCCCTGAAATCGTCGCTAGACAGTGTGGCGCAGGCGCAAAACAAGGCCGAAGATATGCAAAAGGCGTTTGTGATGGGCGACGACAAGGTCAGCCTGAGCGACGTGATGATCCAGATGCAAAAGGCCAATATCCAGTTCCAGACCTCGGTGCAGGTGCGCAACAAGGTAGTGGCTGCCTATAACGACATCATGAACATGCAGGTGTAGGCTGCATCATGGCGTGGTCAACGCCATTGATTGCAGCACATCCTGCTGTTGTTGCGTAATGTAACGCTGCAGCACGATTTCCGTCTTGCCGTCGAGCCTGAAGAACTGGCACCCGACCCGCCTGAAGGTTTCGCCTGATGGCTTGCTGATCACGAAACTGTTGCGCACCTCAAGGGTGACGCTTATCGACAGGTCGCCGGACAGGTGAATCCGGCAGTTCGGATAGACTTTCCCCGGCTGCAACGCCGTATCTTCCGCTTGGCAGACCAGTGCTATGCCGCCGCTGCTGATGTCCATGATATTCATTTCGCGCTTGTGCGCGGGTAATCCCGGCTTGATCGGGATGGTGCATTTCAGCGGTTTGAGCAGGTGCGTCGCCAGGCGGTAATAATCGCGCCGCTGGATGCGTAGCAGGGTATCCGGCAAAGGCAGGTAGAAGGCCGGGGCATTCTGGTACATGACCATTTCGGCCTGGCGTGATTCGAACTGAATCTTTATCTGGTGATACGAGCTGACAAAAACAATATGCTTGCTTTGCGCGAGGCGCCGGTTGTCCGTGGGTTTGGGGCCGCTTTCCAGCCAGAGGCCTTGCGCATCGGCGGCAAGGGCGGTCGTCAGGATGAAGCTGTTCCCGTCATCGTAATACAGCGCTACCCGCAAGCCCTTTTCGGCGATGGCGTGCAGGGTGAACTGGATTTCCTTGCGGGAGCGGACGAGGAAACGTTCGGCCTCATCGTCTGCAAAGGCTTCGATTTTCAGCTGGACTTCGCTGCGTTTGATCATAGGATGATTGCCCATTATGTGCTGGACTTGATCAGGCTCTGCTCGAGCTGGGTGATATAGCGCTGCAGCAGGATTTCCACCTTGCCGTCCAGGTCGACGAATTTGCAGCCGACCCTTTTCGTGGTGACCCCGGATGGCTTGGTAATCATGAACATATTCCGCACCTGGAGAGTGACGCTGATGCTGGTATTGTCAGCCAGGAGGATCCGGCAATCCGGGTATATCCTGCCTTCTTCCAGATAGGGGTCATCTTCTGCGCAGGTCAGTGCGACGCCGCCACTGCTGAGATCCAGAATGGGATATGCCTGCGTGTCATCGGTCGGCAGCGGCTTGACCGGAACGATGCATTTCAGCGGATTGGCGATCGGCGTGGGCAGGCGGAAATGGTCGCGCCGCTGGATGCGCAGGAAGTCGCGTGGCAGCGGCATGAAAAAAGCCTCGGTGTCATCGAATTCATCGATTTCGAGGTGGTCCGAAGTGAATTGCGCCTTGACGTGCTGATGGGCGCTCACGAAATAGAATTTCCTGCTTTGCGCAATGCGCTCGTTCTGCTTCTGGTTCTGGCTGGCCTCGAGCCACAAACCATGCTGATTGACGTCGAGCAGCGTGGTCAGGATGAAGGTCTCGCGATTGCCGTAATACAGTGCAACCTGGCTGTTTTGCCGGGCGATGGATTTCAGGATGAACTGGATTTCTTTTCTGGAATGTATGCTGAAGCGCGCATCATCTTCGTCGGAGAGCAGTTCAAAGGTCAGTCGAATTGGTTGCTGTAATGCCATGTCTGATAAATATTGTTGCGGCTTGTGGAATTATGAGGGAGGCTGTCCCGGGGGTAGCACAAAATCAGCGGTATTTTCCCCTCGCTCCAAACGATATAGCCAAGCCAGTAATTCTGCCACAGCAAGGTACAGTTGGGGGGGGATGTTTTGATCCAGCTCGACCTGCATCAGCATGCCGACGAGGTCTGCCGACTCATGTACAAAGACGCCGTGCTCCCTGGCGCGGTCGATGATTGCCTGGGCGATCAGGCCGCGCCCCTTGGCGACTACCTGTGGTGCCGCGTCGTGGCTGCGGTAGGCGAGTGCGACCGCCATCTGGCGCTTGTTGCCCGGGGTTTTATCGGATTGGCTCATCTTGCGTTACCTGTGTGCTGACGACCGGGATGCCGGCATCGGACAAAGAGGCAACCAGTTGTGAACTGGCCGTGCCCAGCAGCTTCCGGGTCTGCGTGTCCGAGGCATTGAGCGTCAGGCTGATACCCGAGGAATTGAAATTCAGCGTGGCGGTGACTGTGCCCAGCCGGGGCAGGTCGAGGTGCAGCTGCGTGGCCCATTGCCGTTCATTTTCCATGGCGGCGGCAGTGTGTGGCGTCCGCTCGTGGATTTCCCATTGCATGGTCTGCCCCGGCCACACCTGTCCCTGCCAGACGACGTGGCTGGTTTCCAGGGCGTTGAGTTGTTGCTGTACCAGTGCCTGCATGTGTTCCGGAATATCGGGCAGCTTGTTGCCATGTATTGCCGCGGCAGCGGCCTGGCTTATGCTGTCGCCCAGCGTGGCTTGCTGGGTTGCGGCGGGGCTGGCGGCTGGCCTGAGGTTTTGCGGTTCCTGCAATAACTGTGCGGTGCTGCGTGTGCCCTCCAGCCATTGCGCCTGATGCGATTCGTAGAACAGGCCGCTGTTGCTCAATGCCTCACGCAACTGGCTGGCAAGCTGCTGGGGTTGCGGCGGTTTGTCGGCGACCCATAGCGGCGTACTTTGCGATGCGTGTATTTGCGCTTTTGCCGGTTGCTGCTGGGCAAGCGACGATAGTAGTCGCGATGCCGAACTCAGTTGTTCCGGGGTGGAGAGCGGGTTGGCTGAAGCGAGCATGCCGAAGGTCAGTCGCGGCTGCAGCGATACGACTTGCAACTGCACCGTGTCCCCGGGACGGATGGCGGCGGGAAGGGGCATTTGCACCATCTGGCTGGAAATGCGTACCTTGAATAAGCCGGGGGAGACTTCAGCCAGCACCTGCCCCTGGAGTTTTTGTCCCTGCTCGAAGGGGCTGCCGGCGCCGGGTTTGAGCGGATCGGGTGCCGCCGCCGGCAGTGGTTTTTGCGTAAGCGCTAACGCCTTGATCGTGTTGAGGAGGTCGGCGGGCAGCATGCGTTCATTTTAGCGCAGGCGGAGTGGCTATTGACCGGAATAGCTTTGCCGTACACGCTGTTCGACCTTGGTGTTGCGCATGACACGCTGTAATTGAGCCATCCAGGGCTCGGTGTGACTGCGGATTACCGCATCGTCAGCGAGAATCTGGCGGATCAGCGCGGCCTTCTGTTGCCTGGAGGTCTCACTCAAGGTGGGCGCGTCGTCGTCGGCTGCCTTCATGATTTCTACGCGCTGGCGGCATTCGCCTTCCAGCTTGAGCAGTGTATCCCATTCGCCATGCGTCGCCGCATCGCGCATCTTGGCGGTAATGGCGGATAGCGATTCATAATTTTCGATGACTTGATGCATGCTGCTTACATCCTTCCATAAACCAGGGGTGATTGTTGCTTCATGCCTGCCACGGGTGGTTGCTGGGGCACTGCGGCCACCGGGGCAGGCGCTGCTGCCTGCGTGCTCTGGCGGATGCTTTCCCAGGCGCCGCGCAGCTCGATCAGCAGGCGGCTGACTTCGTCCAGTGCCGCAATGTCGTTGTTCAGGTTGGCGCTCAGCAGGCGCTGCGCCATGTAGCTATACAGTGCGGCCAGGTTTTGTGCGAGTTCGCCGCCGGCCTCGGTATTCAGGCTTTCTTTCAGGCCACTCTCGATGATCAGGATGGCATGCGAGATCGACTTGCCCTTGGCTGCCGTTTCCTTGCGCATGATCTGGTTCTTGGCCGAGGCGATGGCCAGCAGCGCACCCTGGTAGAGCAGCAGGATCAGTTTGTGCGGATCCGCCTCAGCGGAACTGATGTTCGATTCTATCCCGACATTGGCGTAGGCGTTGAGTGCTCTGGCAGTATTCATGTGTTGTTACTCCTATGGTAGTCGGGCCAATTGCTGGGTCAGGTAGGTGCTGAGCTGGTTCATGGTGCCCAGCATCGCATCCAGTGAGGAATATTGTGTGGTTAATGCCACCTGGTCTGCTGCGATGCGTGCATTCAACGCGGTAATCCGGCTGTTGATATCCTTGATCGAGGTGTTGAAGCCGTCCGTTTCGCTGGTCAGCGGACCGGTCGAGCCGAGCAGCGAGTTGGCAAAATCATTCAGGGTATAGGCATAGCCTTGCGAATAGCTGACCGTGCCGCGGCTGCCGGTGCTGCCGCCCAGCACCACGATGGAGAGCCCGGTGCTGTCACCTGCACTCGAGGTCAGCAGCTGTCCCTGGCCGGTCGCTGCCATGCCGTTGATGGTGCCGGCGACATCTTTCCCTGCGGCCTGTGTCGGCGTCCCCAGCAGGTTGCTCAGGCCGTTGCCGCCGGTCACCGCCACGCTGGAAGTCGAACCATACGAGGCGGAGGTAATGGTGAACACGCCGGCATTCTGCGTTACCGCCACCGACAGGCTATTGCTGGACAGCGCACTGTTGATTTTCGATTGCAGTTCGCTGGCCAGTGTGGCGGCGGTATATGTACCTGCGCTTAGCGTGACCGAGGTGGCCGTCCCGTCCACGGTAAGGTTGAGGGCATCGTTGCTGCCGGCAGTAATGGTGGTGGAGGCCGCGGCGGCAGAGCCGGTCGTCGATCCCTGTGCGGCCAGTTGTGTGACATTGACGCCGTACGTGCCGGGCTTGGTGCTGCTGCCCGCATAGCTGTAGCTGACCAGGCTGTCCGAGCTTTTGCCTACTGCGGCGAAAAGGTTGGCGATGTCGCCGAAATTGCTGGACATTGCCTGGTTGAGCTTGGTCGAGTCGAGCGCCAGCGTGCCATCCGCCTGGAAGGTTATGCCGATTTGCGACAGGCTGGAGAAGGCGCCGGTGTTGTTGCTGATCGGGGTGTTCAGGGCATTGCGCAAATGCGACATGATCATGTTGGTCGAGGCATCGCCGAGCAGGACGCCGCCGGTATTATTCGTGGCGTCATAACTGGAGACGCTCTTGACCGTGCCGGCCAGATCATTGAACGACTTGACGAAGCTGTTTACCGCGGTGGTGATGGCGGCGGTGTTATTAGTAACCGCGAGACTCACCGGTCCGGTGCTGACATTTTTCAGGTTCAGTGTTACGCCCTGGATGACGTCGCTCACGGTGTTGGAACTCTTGCTGATCGACATGCCGTTGACGGTGAATTGCGCGTCCTTGGCGGTGATCGTTTCCGACATGTTCTGGGTGCCTGCGGGGTCCTGCGACAACAGGCTGCTCAGCGCGGCATCGCCGGCAACCGTGATTTTCATGCTGTTGTTTGCCCCCGTGGTGGCGGAGCTCAGTACCAGGCGATAAGGTGACGCGCTGCCATCGTTGACGATAGAGGCGGTCACGCCGATGTTGGTGGCATTGATCGCGTCGCGTATGCCGGTCAGCGAATTGTTGGTGGAGTCTATGGTGACGCTTTTCGTGCCGGCTCCGTTGGAGGTGAAGGTGGCGCCGGTATAGGTGCCGCCAGCGAGCGTGCCGCCGGTAATACTGCCGAAATCGAACGTCAGCGTGGTCGAACTGCCGCTACCGACGGCCGCGGTGGTGCTGGCCTGTCCGGCGGCAGCCAGATTCTGCGCCTGGGCCAGGTTGGCGACCGATAAGGTATATGACCCGGCAGCGGCAGTTGTCGATGCCGATGCCGACAGCACGGTAGTGTCGGACGAGGTTGCGGTAAGCGACTTGAATTGCGACGGCGTACTCAGACCCTGCACTGCGCTCTGGAATGAGGAAAGTGCGCCTTGTACCGTGCCGATCGCCGAGATCTTGGCCTGGTAGCTCGCGATCTGCTTGTTCATCAAGACCAGTGGCTGGCTTTCAACCGCCATCAACTGGCTGACAATGCTCGCCACGTCGATCGACGAAGTGGTGGCCGAGGTGGCGGCTATTGCAGTGGTTGATGAGCTTGCCATGATGATCTCGCTTTCTTAAGCCTGGTGCTTGACCAGCAGGCCTTTGGGCATGGAGTCGATCGACTGGGAAATGGCAATCGCTTCTTTCGATGGGAGCTGCTTGAGCACTTCGCCGGTCTTGGACTCGACTATCTTGACCACGGTTTTGTGCGAATCCTGATCGATGCTGAATTGCAGGTTTTTGTTCGCCTGCAATAGCTTGTTATTGATGGTGTCTACTGCTTGCTGTACTTGAGCTTCGCTGGGCTGGCTGGCTGCTGGCTGGGCCGGCTGAACTTTGGCTGCAGCAGTGCCGGTACTCGACGGAGCAGGCAAAGGCGTGGCCTGGCTGCCTGAGGTCTGTGGCGAAGGTGATGCATTATTTATATTCTGGATTGGCATTATGCTTCTCCTTTAATCCTAAAGCGCCAGCCAGATAACGCTTTCATTATCTGGCTGGGCCGTTACTCAATTGCGTGCTGCCTTATTTCAACAGGGTCAGTACGCTGTTAGGTAATGCATTTGCCTGTGCCAACATTGCGGTACCAGCTTGCTGCAGGATCTGGTTCTTTGTCAACGCTGCGGTTTCTGCAGCGAAGTCGGTATCCTGCACCCGGCTACGCGCAGCACTCAGGTTGGTCACACCACTTTGCAGGTTGCTGACCACCGACGTGAAGCGGTTCTGGATCGCGCCGAGCGTGCCGCGCAAGCCGTTGACCACTTCCAGTGCGGAATCGACACGTTGCATGGTGGTGTTGGCATTGCTCGTGGTGAGCACGTCGGCTGTGGCCAGCGAACCGGAGTTGGCTGCAATCGTTGCGCTCAGACCGAAACCGCCGGATGCCGCTGCGGTGGTGCCCAGCGTGCCGCCCACTGCGATGGCCTGGGAACCGGTCAAGGTCAGTGTGCTGCCGTCGGTGGAGGCATTGACGCCGCTCACTTTGGTGTTGATCGCATCGACCAGCGCCTGCAGGTTGGTATAGTTGCCAGCCAGGTCAACCGGTGTCGAAGTCCCGGCAGCCAGAGTCAGTGCGCCGGTTGCCAGTGTGAACGGACCCGCTGCGATACCGCCAACGATGGCATCCTGTCCTGCGGTGCCGTTTGCGACGGTGATGCCGGCGTTGCTGGCAAAGCCGCTGATCGCAGTAATGTTCACGGCAGTCGAGGCGATGCCTGTCGTATTGCGGGCAATGGTGATCGCGCCGTTGGTGTTGGTCACGGTATACGTATTGGGCGAAGCGGTGTTGAGCTGCGCCTGGATGCTGTTGGCGTTACCAGTGGCCAGGTCGGCGAAGCTGGTGTAGCTGGTGTTCAGCGTGATGGCATGCCCGTCCACGGTGAAGCCGGCGTTGGTCGAGGATACGGCTGCAGTACCTGCGGTACCGGCGCCGTTCACGATGCCGTTGTTCACTGCGGAGGCATTCGCGCCGGTAATTGCCACAGCTGCGGTGGAGCCGGTATGGGTGATCTTCAGACCGGTTGTTCCGGCGCTCACCGTGTAGCCGGTCAGGCCGGCAGCGGTCAGGGCTGCAGTAATGGCGGCGTTGAGTGTGCCGGCGCCAGTGCCGGTGCCGGTTACGGTAACAGCGGTATTGACAGTCACCGCGACGCCATCGACGCTGAAGATGGCATTCTGGTTGGCGCCACCGGCATTACCTGCGGTGTTGGCGAAGCCGGCAGCTTGTGCGGCAACGTCGGCGTTGGTAATGGCCACTGCTGCTGCACCGGGGCCGGTAATGGTCAGGTTGTTGCCGCTGGCTGTTACCGTGTAACCGGCTGTGTTGGCCACCAGTTGGGACTGGATGTCAGTCGCCATCGCGGCCATGCTTGCATAATTCTGGTTCAGCGTGACGGCGATGCCATCAATGTTCATCTGCGCCAGCGTGCCGGTTGCGGTGGAGAAGTCCAGCGTGCCGTTGGTGGTCTGGATGTTGTTGCCCTTGACTGCGCTTGCGGCGCTGTAGTCGTAGGCGGCGGCCTGGGTCGCGCCGGTCAGCGCGTTAATGCCGTCCACTTGTGCAGCAGCCGCCACGCCGAAGTTGAAGGTCGACGGGTTGATCGTGATCTGGCCGGCCGTAGCAGGAGTGGAAGCGGTAACCAGGTTGGCTGTCGATGCAGTCGCAATCGCGCCGGTGCTGGCCAGTCGGGTGCTGGTGGCCAGGTTGACGGAAATCGAGTCACCCACGTTGGCGCCGACCTGGAACTGTGCCGTGCCGAGCGAGCCGTCCAGAACCTTCTGGCCGTTGAACGAGGTTTGCGACGATACGCGGTCGATTTCAGCCAGACGCTGCTGGACTTCTGCGTTCAGGGCTGCGCGGTCGGCCGCGGTGTTACTGGCGTTGGCCGATTGCACGGCCAGGTCGCGGATACGCTGCAAGTTGTCGGTCACGGCTTGCAGCGCGCCTTCTGCGGTTTGTGCCAGCGAGATGCCGTCATTGGCATTGCGGATCGACTGGCTCATACCAGCGATCTGGCTGCTCATCCGGCTCGAAATTGCCATGCCTGCGGCGTCGTCCATCGCGCTGTTGATGCGCAGACCGGAGGACAGGCGCTGAATCGACGTCGCGAGGTTGCTCTGCGACATGCTCAGGTTGTTCTGGGCCGTCATGGAGGCGATATTAGTATTGAGGGATAGCATTTGTACTCTCCTTAATAAACTGGATTTACTAACACGGCACTGCTGCCGCTTACTACGGTCTGCCCTGAACTGCGAGGCACTTGCAACCGCCGTTGTTCCAGTTATCGGATGTAGTTCGAGAAACTTTAGTGCTGTCCATAAGCTTTTTCGTGATGGTCATGCGGCGACAGGGTTCATGAAGCCTTGAAGACGCGGTTCTTGCCGGCCAGTTTGGCCTGGTACATGGCCTTGTCGGCACGCCCGATCACGTCTTCGGTATCCTCATTGTTGGCGCGTAACGCCACGCCTGCGCTGAAGGTGACCAGCAGGCGCTCATTGTTGTGCAGGAAGAATTTCTTGGTGAGTTCGCGCTGCAGGCGGTTGACGGTTTCCACCGCCTCGTCCAGGCTGGTATCGGGCAGGACGATGATGAATTCCTCGCCGCCGTAGCGGGCGACAGCATCGGAAGGGCGCAGGCTTTCCTTGATCACATTGGACAGGTGTACCAGGGCGGAATCGCCGACCTGGTGGCCGAGGGTATCGTTGAGCTGCTTGAAATTGTCGATGTCCAGCAGCGCGATGCTGATCGGGGTCTGGTTGCGGTCGGCGCGCTGGGTTTCGCGCTCGAACATTTCATCCATGCCGCGCCGGTTGAGCGCCCCGGTGAGCTGGTCTTCATGGATCAGCTCGCTGATCTGTTCCAGTTCGTCTTCCAGCCGCTTGATCCGTTCTTCCGCATCGGTGACCTGCTTGCGTGCGCTCAGCAGTTCCTCGTGGGAGCGCATCACGCTGGTCTGGATGATGCGCGTATCGTGCATGATGTCTTCCAGGATGTGGCTCAGTTCGGGGAGGTTGTCGGCCTGGCCGATTTTCTGGTTGTAGCTTTCTATCTTGGCGTGATATTCGCCGGTGCTCTCGGTCAGTTTCCCCATGCGGTCGATGAAGGTCGTCATCAGGGTCTTGAGCGTGGTCTTGGCATCGGCCAGGCTCTGCTTCAGTGTGCTTTGCTTGATGATGGCGTCGCGCAGGTTGCGTTCCGCGTCGGCGATGCTCCTCCGGTCCAGCGGATTGGCGATGATTTCCTGTAATGTGCTGATCTGGCCATGCAGCCATTTGTCGTCGGCCACCAGCTCACCGACGTTTTCCACCAGCAGGCGCAACAGGCGCATCAATCCTTCCTGAATCTTGATTTTGTCGCCGCCGCGCAGCTCGAGCTTGAGCCAGAACTGGCGGAGGTGCTTGGCAATCAGGGTGATCTCGGCATTATTCCTGGCGGCGCGTATCTGCTGTGCCAATGCCTTGATCTCGGTGGACAAGTCGGCTTGCAGGGGCAGCATGCTTTCCAGCGTCTGCGCCAGCATTTCGCGCAGCTGCGACATCAGTTCGTCGTTGACGACCGGGCTATTAATGCCGGCCTCGGCAGCCCTCGATGGTTTGCCCGCGGCTGCAGGCATGGCGGCATCTATTTCAGGAGCCGGGACGGCTTCGACCGGGCTGCCGGTCGTCGGCCCGGCCCACGAGCGTATCAGCCCACGCAATTTTTCGAACAATGTCGCCTGGTTGCTGGCGAATTTTGCCAATACGGTTTCCAGTCCTTCTTTCTTGCGCGAAATGGTAATGCCCTTGTGTGGGGTTTCCAGCTGCTTGAGCAGGTCGCGGATGAGCTCGTTCCAGGGTTGCTGTTCATTCCTGGCAGTATTGCCGGCCGCTGCGTCCGTTTCTGCCGCTGCGGGTTTTGTACCGGAAACTTCCTGATAGGCGCGCGCGTAATTTTCCGGGGTCGGCGCCTCCTTGCGCGCAAGCAGCATTTTCATGGCATCGCGTGCGATTTCAGAGGGAGTGGTGGGTCGGGTCATAATGCAGCGCAGTTGTTTTTATCGGATGGCCGGGATTATCGAAAATTAATGCAGGGAACCAAGTGGGGAATAGGGGGCGTTTCACATTTTAATTCGTTCCGGAGGATCGCCCGATGGTTCGGGGCTAGTCTATCAGGTGGTTGCTGATGGCGTAGTGGATGGCTTCGGCATTGGTCTTCAGCTTCATCTTTTCCATCAGCCGGCTGCGGTAGACGCTGACGGTCTTCGGGCTGAGCGACATGATCTCGGCCATCTCGCTGAGCTTCTTGCCGGAAGCCATCAGGCACAGGGTCTGGTATTCGCGATTGGACAGGGTCTGATGCATTAACTCCTTGTAGCCTTCGGAAAGCCCTTCGGCGAGTTCTTCAGCGAGCTGGGTACTGATGTATTTCTTGCCGCGCGCAACCTGGCGTATGGCGATCACCAGTTGGGCCGGTGCGCTCTGCTTGTTCAGGTAACCGGATGCACCCGCTTTCAGGGCGCGCAGCGCGTATTGCTCTTCAGGGTGCATGCTCAGGATCAGCACGGGCTGTTTCGGGTTGTTCTTCTTGATCTGTTTTAATACGTCAATGCCATGCTTGTCCGGCAGCGTGATATCCAGCAGCACGAGATCGAAATCTCCCTCCCTGGCCATCTGGATGGCCTGCATTCCATTCTCTGCTTCGCCGGTTACACGCATGTCGTTCGTGTCGTCCAGAACCTGCTTGAGTCCTTTGCGGATGATCGAATGGTCGTCTGTAACGAGTACCTTGATCATTGTTGGGCGCTCCCGGCCGTGTCGCGTAAGGCTTGACGCTGTGGTGAGGCCTGTATGGTACCTGCATTGCGGGGGATGGTGATGGCTATGCTGGTGCCTTGGCCTGCCGCACTGCTGATCTTGAGTTTGCCGCCAAAATAGGTGATGCGCTCCTGGATGCCGCGCAGGCCGAAAGAGTGCGGCTTGTGCTTGTCGGTCTCAGCCAGGCCGCGGCCATTATCGCTGACCATCAGTGCGACCTCGTGCTGCTGGTTGCGGATATCGATTTTGATACGGGTGGCCTGGGCATGTTTGATGATATTGGTCAGGGTTTCCTGGAAAATTCTGAACAGGGCGATATCCAGTTCGGGGTCGAGTTCTTCACGTTCATCTATATTGGTAAATTCACACTGTATGCCGGTGCGCTTGCGGAATTCCTCTATTTCCACCTCGATTGCCGCCACAATGCCGAAGCAGTCCAGCACGCCGGGGCGCAACATAAGCGAAATGTTGCGTGCCTCAATAATACATTTATCGACCAGTTCTTCGATACCTTTCGATATTTCCGTGACTTTCCTGTTTTCAGCTGTCAGATGATTGTTCATCCGTACAACTTCGAGCTTGATGGCGGTCAGGATGCCGCCGAGATTGTCATGTACCTCGCGGGATATGTTCAGGCGCTCCTGTTCGCGCACATCCTGCACGTGCTGGGAAAGTGCGCGCAACTCCTCCCTGGAGCGGTCGAGTTCGATGCGTGCGGCCTTGCTTTGCGTAATGTTGAACATTACGCCTTCCCATTGCGTGCTCCCGTTGTTCAGGCGGCGAGGGCTGCAACGCAGGTTGATCCATTTTATTTCGCCGGTTACCGGCATGCTGATGCGCCCCTCCCAGTTCCAGAAGCTGGACTGCTCGGCGGAGAGCCTGATGGCGAGGTCATAGGAAGGGCGGTCATCCTGGTGGATCATGTTCAGGAATAATGCGGCATCTTTCTCCAGTTCCTGGGGGCCGAGTCCGAGCAGCGCCCAGCTGCCTTCGCTGACGTAGGGAAAGCTTGTGCCGCCGTTTGCCGCAAGCAGCATCTGGTAAGCCATGCCGGGGAGATTGGAGATGAAGGCGCTCAGGCGGGCCTGGTTTTCCTGCAGGGTGGCCTGGCTTTCGTTGTGGGCACGCCGTATCTTTGCCTCACGCAGGTTGTGTTCTATGGCAAATGCGAGGCGGCTCAAGTCGCTTTTGCAGAGATAGTCGTCCGCGCCGGCCTGCATTGCCCGGTTTATATTTTTGTCCTGGGTGTCGTGGCAAAGAAACAGGAAGGGAATGTCCTGCCCCATTGTTTTTGTCAGCTTGAGAAGATGCAGTCCACCCAGTGCCGGCAAATCATAGCTGCAGAGAATGATGTCCGGGGCATAGCTGGCCAGGACAGTTTTCATGGCATCCGGGTCGCCGCCCGGCCAGTACCGGGTCTGGTAACCGCCGGCCTCCAGCTTATCCAGAACCTGTTGTGCATCGTGTTGAGACGAGTCAACTAGAAGTACGCGGGGGGGCGTGTTTATCTGCATGATCTTTATTAAATATGGTGCTTCAAAACTGTTACGGATCCGGGCGGCAATCGCCTTACTATAAGCAAGGGCGGTAGGAGCCGCAACCGCTTCGGTGGTCGCAGCCCCTGAAATCATGCCGCCCGGGCCGCAATAATCACGTTGTTCTTGAGCCGGGATCTGCTGGGAAAAAATTTATTGAAAATAATATTTCAACATATCAATTGGTTAATAAAAATATGAAAAATATTTCAAAAAATCCCTAAAGTTTTTCCGGCGCTTGCCGATAGATTCCTCGACAGTATGATTTTCTCCCCTTGCGAAATTGATACTGTTTTTTTAAAACAGCCCTAAAGTTTTTTTCGGGCTGGCCGATATACAGATTGTCAGTGCGGATTTGTCCCCTTGCAAATTCGTGCCGTTTTGCCTGATTCCCGTGTTCTAGCGCCTTGGCGACCGGAGCGTGGGGGTTCGGCTATTCAATTGTAGGAATTTTGCTTACAAAGAAATCAGAAAATTTCTGATTTTTTCCTACCTGCTCGCCCCGCAGAATGCAATCGTCTGCACAGACATCAATTTGCAAGGGGACCAACATGAACGCGAATCAACTGCATGAAGAAATCAAGGAAGCCAATCTTTCCTATCTGCTGCTTGCCCAGCAGATGATCAATGACGATCAGGCGGCGGCCGTATTTCGACTGGGTATTAGCCAGGAAATGGCGGATTTGATTGCTCGCCTGACTCCCGCGCAGCTGCTGAAAATGGCGGCGTCCAATATGCTGCTCTGTCGTTTCCGCTTCGACGAGCGCCTGTTGCTGAATATGGTTACCGATTACAACAAGGATCGCCTGATGTCCCAGCCGCATGCGGCCATCATGATGGCCGGCCAGCCGGTAGAAGCCCTGGCGGCTTGACTCACAGTGGTAGTGGATGACAGGGGGACTTATGCGCAATAAAAGTGTACTCACCGAGGCAAAGCAAATTCAACTGGCTGTGGAACTGATCGAGTTTGGCGCACGCCTGCAACTGCTGCAGGAGGAAATATCGATCAGCCGCGAGCGCTTGCTGAAGCTGTATAAGGAAGTGAAAGGTGAATCCCCGTCAAAAGGAATGCTGCCTTATTCAACCGACTGGTTCATGAGCTGGCTGCCCAATATCCACTCGTCACTGTTCATCAACATTTATCAGTTCCTGATCCAGAATGCCGGCGTGTCCGGGGTGGAGGCGCTGATCAAGAGTTACCGGCTTTATCTGGAGCAGGTTCAACTCGGGGGCGATGCCGAGCCGGCGCTAAGCATTACCCGGGCCTGGTTTCTGATCCGCTTTTTTGATGCGGACATGTTGAAGCTGGCGGCGTGCAAAGAGTGTGCCGGCCAGTATGTGGTGCATAGCAACGAATTGTATGGTGAC
The DNA here is from genome assembly GCA_016124455.1 of Sideroxydans sp. Lineage (GTDB taxonomy): Bacteria > Pseudomonadota > Gammaproteobacteria > Burkholderiales > Gallionellaceae > RI-121. Next base: position 28,500 of record WGNQ01000012.1, read on the forward strand.
TATGTGTGCGGTATTTGCCGGCCACCATCGCGTGCCGGAAAAACCAAGAAACAGGCGGCATCGCTGGACAAAGAAGTTTGCACTTCCATTTAAATTTCCCTTAAAAGCGCCGATACCACTAGAATGCGAAAGTTGTAGAGACGGCCGCATTCCTTCCGTTTGTTTGCGAACTGACGAAAGAGAGCTGCCTGGCTCTATAAATTTTTCGCTGGAGGCCGAGGCTCTCATGTTATTTAGCCTCTGGATTCTTGCAGTTTTCACACCCTCATGGAGCGCAGGTTATGTTGGTGATTATCGGGTACATTGTGGTGGTGGGGGCGGTATTCGGCGGTTTTGCCCTGGCTGGCGGTCATCTGGGGGCATTGTTCCAGCCGCTTGAGTTGCTGATGATCGGCGGTGGCGCGTTAGGCGCTTTTTTTGTGGGGAACTCAGGCAAGGCACTCAAGGCCACATTGAAGGCTCTCCCCAGCGTATTTAAAGGCTCAAAATACAGCAAGGACATGTATATGGAACTCATGGCGCTGCTGTATGAGTTATTGAGCAAGGTGCGCAAGGAGGGGCTGATGTCGATCGAAGGCGATATCGAAAAGCCTGAAGAAAGCCCGGTTTTCTCCAAGTATCCCAAGATCATGTCCGATCACCATATCATCGAATTCCTGGCGGATTATTTGCGCATCATGGTCAGCGGCAATCTCAATTCCATGGAAATCGAAAACCTGATGGAAGTCGAGATCGAGACGCATCACCATGAGGCGCTGGTTCCGGCGCATGTGATCGCCAAAGTGGGCGACGGCCTGCCGGCGTTCGGTATCGTGGCTGCGGTGATGGGAGTGGTGCACACCATGGAGTCGGTGGGCGTGCCGCCCTCCGAGCTGGGTATGCTGATTGCCCATGCGCTGGTGGGAACCTTCCTCGGCATCCTGCTGGCCTATGGATTTGTCGGTCCGCTCGGCGGTCTGCTGGAGCAGAAGGTGGAAGAGTCATCCAAAATGTTCCAGACCATAAAGGTCACCCTGCTGGCCAGCCTCAACGGCTATGCGCCGGCAATGGCCGTGGAGTTTGGGCGCAAAGTCCTGTACTCAACTGAACGTCCCGGGTTCGCCGAGCTTGAAGAACATGTCAAGCAGAAGCGTTAGGCTCGGACGTTTGGTGAGGTACGGCGCATGAGCAGTGATGATAAAAAACCGATAGTCATCAAGCGGATCAAGAAAGTCTCGGGCGGCCATCATGGTGGTGCGTGGAAGATTGCCTATGCCGACTTCGTGACGGCGATGATGGCATTCTTCCTGCTGATGTGGCTGCTTGGTTCAACGACCAAGGGCGATTTGCAGGGAATTTCCGAGTATTTCAAGACTCCGCTGAAGGTCGCCCTGATGGGCGGCTCGGGCAGCGGCGACAGCTCCAGCATCATCAAGGGCGGCGGCCAGGACCTGACGCGCAGTGCCGGCCAGGTCAAGCGCGGCGACCTGGATACCAAAAAGAAAATCATCAATCTCAAGGCGGCGCAACAGGAATTTCTGCGCCTCGAAAAGCAGCGCGAACTGGACAAGCTGAAAGAGCTTAAGTCGAATATTGAAAAGGCGATCGAGTCCAACGACAAGTTGAAGCAATACAAGAGCCAGATATTGCTGGATATCACCAGCGAGGGGCTGCGGATTCAGATCGTGGACGAGAAGAATCGCCCCATGTTCCGCAGCGGCAGTGCGCAGCTGGAGCCCTATACCAAGGAAATCCTGCATGAAATCGGCGAGACGCTGAATCAGGTGCCGAACAAGATCAGTCTGTCCGGACATACCGATGCCCAGCCTTATGCGGGCGGCGGCAAGGGCTACAGCAACTGGGACCTGTCGGCCGATCGCGCCAATGCTTCGCGGCGCGAGCTGATTGCTGGCGGCATGTCCGGGGACAAGGTGGTACGGGTGGTGGGGCTGGCTTCAGCGGTACTGTTTGACAAGAACGATCCACTTAATCCGGTTAACCGTCGCATCAGTATCATCGTGATGAACAAACAGGCAACCGAGTCGGCGCAGCATGACGGCGGTACGGTCTCGGTCGACGCGGAGAGTAATGATGATGTGCAGCAGGCGGTCGCGGATGAGGCGGCTGCATCGGCACCAGCCGAGACAATAAAGCCGGTTCCATCGATAGTACCCGTTTTGCCGCAGCCATCCTCCCCTCCCAATCATTAAAGATTCGCTCAGTATTGCCGTTATGCATTAACAAGGCCGGTCGAAACCGGCCGATAACCAATACGAGTAGATGGGGGAGAAAAGCATGAGGAACTGGTGGAACGGCTTATCGCTCAAGAACAAGCTGCAAATTCCCATCCAGGCTATTTTGTTGGTGATTCTTATCGTCGCCCAGCGCTGGGCGCTCGACCAGTTTGAGAGTCGTGTGCTGGGGGAGGCCGAACAGAAGGCCGTGGTGTCTGCTGATGGCGTGATCAACGGCCTGAACATCATGATGGAGAGCGGCATCATCGGCGACAAGGAGATGCGCAAGCTGTTCATTTCCAAAATGGGCAAATCGGATAAAGTCGAAGAGTTGCGGGTGATTCGCAACAAGCAGGTTTCCGACCAGTTCGGCCCCGGCATGCCGCAGGAGGATGCCCAGGATGCGCTTGATCATGCCGCACTCGATACAGCCAAGACCCAGTTCAAATTGATGGCGGAAGGCGAAAAGAAATCCATGCGTGTGGTGGTTCCCTTCATCGTTTCGACCAATTTCCGCGGTACCAATTGCCTGATGTGCCATAACGTCAAAGTAGGGAGCGTGAATGGTGCGGCCAGCGTTACCCTGAACCTGGATGACGAGTTTGCCATCATGAAGAAGGCGGGCATCCTGTTATGGGCTGCGCAGATATTGATGCAGGTCGTATTGTTCTTCGTGATCGGCTGGATCATCAATCACGTCATCCAGCCGACCAAGGAGCTGCAGCGCGGCATGTTGGCGATGCAGACCGATGGCGACTTGTCGCGGCGCGTTCCGGTGCACAGTTCCGATGAAATCGGCCAGACGGCCAAGGCGTTCAACGCGCTGGTGGAAGGTTTCCAGAAGATCGTCACCCAGATGCACGGATATGCGGACCAGGTTTCTGCCGCCTCTTCCGCGCTGGCCAGGAACTCCGGACAGGTTGAGCAAAGTTCGCAGCGCCAGAGCGAGGACGCGGTTACCGCTGCGGGCCTGGTTGAGCGGATGAGTGGCAGCATTGCCTCGGTGGCTGACAGCGCCAATGCCGTTTCCGCGCTATCGCAGGAAAGCTTGCAGCGTGCCCAGCGCGGTCAGCAAAGCCTGCAGGAGATGATGGGCGAAATCGGGGAAGTGGAGGAAGCCGTCAAGCAGATGGCCGGTTCGGTGGAAGCTTTCGTGAAGAGCACACAGACCATCACCAACATGACACAGCAGGTGCGTGACATTGCCGAGCAGACCAACCTGCTGGCGCTTAATGCGGCCATCGAGGCGGCGCGTGCAGGCGAGCAGGGGCGCGGCTTTGCGGTGGTCGCGGATGAGGTACGCAAGCTGGCCGAGAAGTCGGCGCAGTCGGCCAGCCAGATCGATGTGGTGACACAGACACTGAGCGAGCAGAGTGAGCAGGTCGAGAAGCGCGTACAAAGCGGCTTGAATTCACTGCAAAGCAGCCAGGCACACATGCAGGCGGTTGCATCGGTCCTGGCGCAAGCGAGTGAGTCCGTCAGCAGCGTCGACCAGGGCGTAGATGAGATCACGACTTCGGTCAACGAGCAGAAGCAGGCCAGTCAGGACATTGCGCGCAATGTGGAGCGTATGGCAACCATGGCGGAAGCCAACAATACGGTGATTGCCGACACGGTAAATGCCGTCAAGGATATGGAGAAGCTGGCGGTCAATCTCCGGGACGCAGTGGGCAGGTTCAAGGTATAGCGGAGTTCATCATGTCTGAATTACTCAAAAATGTGGATGCCCGCACCAAACTGGCGGGAACCAACAAACTGGAAATCCTGATGTTCGTGCTGGGCAAGGACCTGCGTACCGGACGTCGCGAGATTTTCGGCATCAATGTGTTCAAGGTGCGTGAAGTCATGCGCGTTCCTGCGATTACGCGTGCGCCGGAGATGCCTGAGGCGGTGGAAGGCATGGTGAGCCTGCGCGGGGCGCTGGTGCCGGTAATCGATCTCGCAAAATATACCGGCATCGAGGTCGAGAGCAAGCCGGAAATCATGATCGTCACGGAATACAACGGCCACACTCAGGGGTTCCTGGTGGAGGCAGTGGATACCATCCTGCGTCTGGACTGGTCTTCCATGAAAGTGCCGCCCGAGATGCTGAATGCGCAGATGGGCGGACTGGTAACCGCCGTTACCGAATTGGCCGACGGGCGTCTGGTGATGATGATGGACGTTGAAAAGGTGTTGGCGGAAACCGGCCATGTCGGCATGGACGATATGGCTTTCAAGGCGGTGCAACCGCTTGGCGTGAGCAACCGTACCATTTTCTATGCTGACGACTCCTCGATTGCGCGTAACCAGATCCAGCGTACGCTGGATGCCATGCAGGTCAAGGGTATTGCTGCAGTGAATGGGCGCCAGGCCTGGCAGGAACTGCAAAAAATGGCGGACTACGCGGATGCCGCGCATATTCCGATGAAGGATATGGTGCAGCTCATCCTGACCGATGTCGAAATGCCCGAGATGGATGGCTACATGCTGACGCGCAAGATCAAGGAAGACCGGCGCTTTGCCGAGATTCCCGTGCTGATGCACTCCTCGCTTTCCAGTTCATCCAACCAGCAACTCGGCAAAGCCGTGGGGGTGGATGAATATGTGTCCAAATTTGAAGCTCAGAAACTGGCGCAGACCCTGAAGCGCCTGTTGATGTGAAAGGAACGGCCATGAGTAGCCTCGCCGAATATCAAGCGTCACTTAACAGCCTCCAGTCGCAGGGTGACAGCAATGCCAGCCTGTTCGACAGTGTGGATGCGCGTGCCAGCCTGGCCGGTTCGAACAAGATGGAAATCCTGCTGTTCTCGATGGGGACGCAGGAAAAGTTTGGCATCAACGTATTCAAGGTGAAAGAAGTCTGCCATGCGATGAAGGTCACGCGTACCCCGAACATGCCGCCCGGCGTGGATGGCATTGTCAGCTTGCGCGGCCATATCATTCCGGTGCTGGATATGGCGAAATTCATGAATCTGGGAAGCAGTGCCAAGCAGGAAAAGAACACCATGATGGTGACCGAATACAGCCGCCATATCCTGGGTTTCCTGGTGCATGACGTCGACCGTATCGTGCGCGTCGACTGGGATAAAGTGCGTGCCGCCGACAATATGATGTCGCGCAGCGGCCACCTGATTACCGCGATTACCGAATTGCCGGATGGCGGCCTGGTGTCGATTCTCGATGTCGAACAGGTTCTGGCGACGGCATTCGGTGAAGATGTGGTGGGGAATATCGATAAAGTCGAAAGAGGCCATGAATTATGCGTCTTTTTTGCAGATGACTCTTCGGTCGCACGTAAGAAAATAGCCGAGCTGCTGGACAAGATGGGCGTTAAGCACATGCAGGCAACGAACGGCAGGGAAGCGCTGGAGCGCCTGAAGGGTATGGCGGACAACGCCATGAACAGTGGTACCAGTCTGCGCGAGCAGATCCAGGTGATCCTGGTCGATGCCGAAATGCCGGAAATGGATGGCTATGTGCTGACGCAGAATATCAAGTCGGACCATCGCTTTGACGGTATTCCGGTGGTGATGCATTCCTCGCTGTCCTCGCAGGCCAACCGTTCGATGGGTAATCGCGTCGGGGTTGACCATTACGTGGCGAAGTTCGACGCGGCGATGTTGTCCGAAACATTGCGCCCATTGCTGGTGTAGGACAGCGAATTAACTGGAGGCAACTGTGGCGGATCCTAATATGAAATTTCTGGTGGTGGACGATTTTTCCACCATGCGCCGCATAGTGCGAAACCTGCTCAAGGAACTGGGCTTCACCAATGTGCAGGAAGCCGAGGACGGCGTTGAGGCGCTGGGCAAGCTGCGCGGCGAGAAATTCGATTTTGTGGTGTCGGACTGGAACATGCCCAACATGACGGGTATCGATCTGCTTCGGGCGATCCGCGCTGATGCTGCACTCAAGCACTTGCCGGTGCTGATGGTGACGGCGGAAGCCAAGAAGGAAAACATCATTGAGGCTGCCCAGGCAGGAGCCAGCGGTTACGTGGTCAAGCCGTTTACCGCGGCGACACTGGACGAAAAGCTGAAAAAGATTTTTCAGAACATGCAGAAGTGAGCGATGCCATGAATAATAAAGCGACACAAGACTCGGACGATTTGGAAGCGCTGTTTGACAGCATTGTGGCCGGGGGCAGTGAGCCCGCTGCAGCTGCGGCAGCGCCGGAAAGCAAACCTCAGGATATCGGCGCGCCGGGTTCCCCGGAAAACGTGTTCAACAAAATCGGCCAGATGACACGTGCGTTGCACGATACCTTGCGCGAACTGGGGCTGGATAAAAGTCTGGAAAAAGCCGCCGCCTCAATTCCCGATGCGCATGATCGTCTCAAATATGTTGCCGCGATGACCGAGCAGGCCGCCGAGCGCGTATTGAATGCGACAGATGGCGCGCAGCCGGTGGTGGCCAAGATCGAGAGCGAAGCCCAGCATCTGTCTGCCGAATGGCAGAAGTTGTTCGACAAGCAGCTTGATGTCGAACAGTTCAAGAAACTGGCGACCCAGACGCATGCCTATCTGGTCGAAGTGCCGAAGCAGACCAAGGCGACCAATGCCTATCTCATGGAAATCGTGATGGCGCAGGACTTCCAGGATCTGACCGGACAGGTCATCAAGAAAATCATGGAAATAACGCAGCAAATGGAGCAGCAACTGGTGGATTTGCTGGTTGAGAATGCACCGCCTTCAGTCAAGCACGACAGCGGGCTGTTGAATGGCCCGGTGGTGAATGCGTCCGGACGTGCTGACGTGGTGACTAGTCAAGATCAGGTGGACGACCTGCTGGAAAGTCTGGGGTTCTAAAGTGAACGATTTTGCGGGCATGGAAGAGCTGTTGCAGGATTTCCTGCAGGAATCCTCTGATCTGCTGTCTGACGTCGACAGCAAGTTGCTGTACCTCGAAAAGGCGCCTAATGACAGCAGCCTGCTTAACGATATTTTCCGGGGCTTCCACACGATCAAGGGCGGGGCGGGTTTTCTCAATGCCACAGAACTGGTTACGCTGTGTCATCTCACCGAGAACCTGTTCGACAAGCTGCGCAATGCCGAGCTGGAGCTCAATGCGGAACTGATGGATGCCATTCTTGCGGCGACCAGCGAGGTACGGCAGATGTTCAATTCGCTATCGCAAGGCAGCCAGCCCCCGGCGGCGCCTGCCGAACTGATTGCCGCGTTGCATGCCGCGCTCGAAGGGAAAACGGTAAAGCTGGAAAAGCCCAAGGCCGCCGCAGCGGCACCGGTATCGACGTCGTTGCAGGCCGCCGCAGAGAGTGCCGGCCCGGACTGGAACGCCTTGTATCACTCGCTGGTGGGCGGGGAGCAGCAGGCGCCGGCACAACCGGCTGCAGCGGTTGCCGTCGATGAGGAAAAACTCAAGCAAAGCGCATTCGGCCGGCGTTCTACCGACATGCCGGGGGGCGGCGCAGCTGCGCCAGGCCGCCGCGATGTCGAGGCCACCAAGGAAAATACCATCCGCGTCGATACTGAACGCCTGGATCAGGTACTCAATCTGTCCGGCGAAATCGGCCTGACCAAGAACCGCCTGACCCAGTTGCGCAGCGATATCCTGCAGGGCAAGAGCGATGCGGTGACCATGCGGGCACTGGACGAAGCCGTCAATCAGCTCGACATGCTGGTGATCAACCTGCAGAACTCGGTGATGAAAACCCGCATGCAGCCGATCGGCCGGCTGTTCAAGAAATATCCCCGCCTGGCGCGGGACCTGGCGCGTCAGCTGGGCAAGGAAGTGGAACTGGTGCTATCCGGCGAAGAGACCGAAATCGACAAAACCATGATCGAGGATCTCAACGATCCGCTGGTGCACCTGATCCGCAATGCGGTGGATCATGGTGTGGAAGATACCGAGCAGCGCCTGGCGGCAGGCAAGCCGATGAAGAGTACGGTACAGCTGGGCGCCAAGCAGGAAGGCGATCACATCGTCATCAGCATTATCGACGACGGCAAGGGCATGCGACCGGAGGTCATCCGCAACAAGGCGATTGAAAAGGGGTTGATCCGCTCGGACGTGGCCAATGCGCTGGATGATGCGCAGAGCCTGGAGCTGATCTTCCTGCCGGGTTTCTCTACCAAGGATCAGATTTCCAGCGTTTCGGGTCGTGGCGTCGGCATGGATGTGGTCAAAACCAATATTCAGAAACTCAACGGCAAGGTTTCGATTTCCTCGGAGGTGGGCAAAGGCACTGCACTGACCATCCACCTGCCGCTGACCCTGGCGATCCTGCCGGTGCTGTTGCTGCGCCTGGGTGATCAGTCGTTTGCCGTGCCGCTGACCATGGTGCGCGAAATTCTTTCCGTCAAGAATGACGAGCTGCAGCATGTGGGCGGCAAATCGACCATGGTGGTGCGCGGAGAAGTGTTGCCGGTCATCATGCTTTCCGACATGATCGGCTGGGAACCATCCGAGGCTTCCGAGGTGGGGGTGTTGATGCAGATGGAGAATCGCAGCTTCATCCTCGCGGCGGATGGTTTTGTCGGGCACGATGACGTGGTAATCAAGTCGCTGGATACCTTCCGCCCCAAGGGAGTGGCTGGTGTAACCATGTCCAGTGACGGGGAAATCGTCCTGATCCTGGATATCAAGGAATTGCTGAGCGAAGAGAGCGACGCAACCGGCCGTTAGCACGCATGATGGTGACTGCCGTTGCTTGATGTATTGCCCGCGTTAGCGCTATGACCGTTTCTGGAGGTGTGCGCAGATGAGCGGAAACGACGACACCGCAATTCCCGCAGGGCGGGAGTTTCTTTTTACCGCGCATGATTTCCAGCGTGTGCGCGACCTGATATACAGCCATGCCGGCATTTCGCTCAGTGATAGCAAGCAGGAGCTGGTATACAGCCGCCTGTCGCGCAGGCTGCGGGCGACAGGCATCCGTTCCTTTGCGGAATATCTGCAGCTGCTGGAGCGTGGTGAACATGCGGAGTGGGAGGCGTTTGCCAATTCGCTTACCACCAATCTCACCTCGTTCTTCCGCGAACCGCACCATTTTCCCCTGCTGGCCGATCATCTGCGCGCAATAGCGGGCCGGAATCCGATCACGCTGTGGTGTTCCGCCGCATCCACCGGCGAAGAGGCATATTCAATGGCGATGACGGCGGTGGACGTGTTCGGCAGTTTTACGCCGCCGGTCAGCATTATTGCCAGTGATATCGACACCCATGTCCTGGAAAGTGCGCGGGCGGGCATCTATTCGGAAGAGCAGGTGCGGAAGCTGGATCCGGAACAGGTGAAGCGCTTCTTTCTGCATGGTACTGATGTGCAGGCGGGCCATGTCCGCATACGCAAGGAGTTGCGCGACATGATTGCCTTCCGTCAGGTCAACCTGCTGCATGACAACTGGCCGCTCCGGCAGCCGCTGGACGCGATTTTCTGCCGCAATGTGATGATCTATTTCGACAAGCCAACACAACTGAAGATACTGAAAAATTTTGTACCGTTGTTGCGCAGCGACGGGTTGCTGTTCGCCGGGCATTCGGAAAGCTTTTATCATGCCGGTGAGTATTTCAAGCTGCGCGGCAGGACAGTGTATGAGCTGTCTCCCCAGGTCAGGGCGCAGCAGGCTGCCGACCCTGCACGGCGCGGCTGAATATGTTCAGAATGAGTACGCATCGTCGCCGTGGGCGGGTCGGAGGTTGATATGGAAACGTTCAGGTTTCCTCAGGCAGCAGGCAGGATTATCGCCATCGGTGCTTCTACCGGCGGTACAGAAGCGATCAAGGAGGTCCTGCTGGGTATGCCGCCAGGGGTTCCGGGTATTGTCATTACGCAGCATATGCCCGAGGCGTTCACTCATTCCTTTGCGAGCCGTCTGGACAGCCTGTGCCGCATTGCCGTAAAAGAGGCCGAACATAACGAACGCATCCTGCCGGGACATGCCTACATTGCTCCCGGGCATTCGCATTTGCTGCTGCGGCGCAACGGGACGGACTATTTTGCCGTGCTTGACACCTCGCCGCCGGTCAACCATCACCGCCCTTCGGTGGAAATGCTGTTCCGCTCGGTTGCACAATGTGCCGGGAAAAATGCCATCGGCATCATGCTCACCGGCATGGGCAGGGATGGTGCCGTGGGGATGCTGGAGATGCACCGTGCCGGCGCATACAATTTTGCCCAGAATGAGGCGAGCTGTGTGGTCTACGGCATGCCGCGCGAAGCTGTGGCGCTGGGGGCGGTCGACGAGGTAGTGCCGCTGTCCGACATGGCCAGGCGCGTACTGGAAAGACTGGCGCACGAAGGCTAGGGCGATAGCCCGCGAATTGATGCAGGCCGCTGCCGGGAGGCGGGAGTGCGGAGAATTGCCGCCCAAACCCCTTGCTTATTCCCGGTTTGATTTGACGCCGGATTCGGATAATGGCCATGAGCAATGGAGTAACTCATGGCAGAAGACAGCGATCTAGAAAAAACGGAACAGCCCTCACAGCGGCGCCTGGAACAGGCGCGCGAAGAAGGGCAGGTAGCGCGTTCACGCGAGCTGTCCACCTTTGCCGTATTGATGGCCGGCGGCAGCGGGCTGTGGCTGATGGGTTCCAATCTTGCCGGCCACATGCTCAAATTGCTGCACGACGGGCTGACCCTGAATGCCGATGTCGCCTTCCAGAGCGAATTGCTGCTGCCGCGCCTGTACGACCTTTCGCTGGAAACCCTGATCGCCTTCCTGCCGCTGCTGCTGTTGCTGCTGGCAACTGCAGCGCTGTCGCCGCTGTTGCTGAACGGCTGGCTGTTCAGCATGAAGCCGCTGCAGCCCAACCTCGGCCGGCTTAACCCGATCAGCGGCATCGCCCGCATGTTTTCTTCGCATGGCCTGATCGAGCTGGGCAAGGCCATCGGCAAGGCGCTGGTGGTCGGTGGAGCGGGTGCATGGGTGATCTGGCATAACCGTGACGGCATCATGCAGCTGCTGGGGCAGCCGGTCAACGTGGCCGTTCCCTACCTGGGCGGCCTGATGTGGTCGTGTTTCTTTGCCATCATGGGCGGCATGCTGCTGATCGTGGCGATCGATGTGCCCTTCCAGTTGTGGGAGCACACCAAGAAGCTGAAGATGACCAAGGAAGAAGTGCGGCAGGAAGCCAAGGAAACCGAAGGCGATCCGCAGGTCAAGGGACGCATCCGCAGCATGCAGCGCGAGATGGCCCGCCGCCGCATGATGTCCGAAATTCCGACGGCGGATGTGGTGGTCACCAACCCGACGCATTACTCGGTGGCACTGCGCTATTCCGAGACCGGTATGCGCGCCCCGATCGTGGTGGCCAAGGGCAGCCATCTGCTGGCCGCACGCATCCGCGAAATCGCCATCGAGAACCATGTGCCGATTCTCGAAGCGCCACCGCTGGCGCGTGCCCTGCACAAACATACCGATCTCGGACAGATGATACCGGAGGCCCTGTATACCGTCGTGGCGGAAGTGATGGCCTATGTCTACCAATTGCGTCGTTACCAGAAGGCAGGCGGTGCGTATCCGCAACTGCCGCAGGAATTACCGGTGCCGCCGGAGCTTGATCCGGGCGCCAACGTGGAGGTGAGTGAAGAATGAATGCCATTGTGATGCTGCGTGACTTTATCAAGACTTCCGGCATGCGCGGGATGGCCGGCCCGGTGCTGATCGTGATGATCCTGGGGATGATGGTGTTGCCGCTGCCGCCGCTGCTGCTGGATATCCTGTTCACCTTCAATATCGCGGTCGCCATCATGGTGCTGCTGGTCAGCATGAATACCACCAAGCCGCTGGATTTCGCGGTATTCCCGACCGTGCTGCTGATTACAACCTTGCTGCGGCTGTCGCTCAACGTGGCTTCCGCGCGTATCGTGCTGCTCGAAGGGCATACCGGCCCAGGCGCTGCGGGCAAGGTCATCGAGTCGTTCGGGCATTTTCTGGTCGGTGGCAACTATGCGGTCGGTATCGTGGTGTTCACGATTCTGGTGGTGATCAACTTCGTGGTGATTACCAAGGGTGCCGGGCGTATCGCTGAAGTGGGTGCACGGTTTACGCTCGATGCGATGCCGGGCAAGCAGATGGCGATCGATGCCGACCTGAATGCCGGCCTGATCGGCGAGGACGAGGCGCGCCGCCGCCGTGCCGAAATTTCGCAGGAAGCGGATTTTTTCGGTTCGATGGACGGTGCGTCGAAGTTTGTGCGCGGCGATGCGGTTGCCGGGATCGTGATCCTGCTGATCAATATCGTTGGCGGTTTCATTGTCGGTGTGCTGCAGCATAATCTGGACTTTGCTACCGCCGCCAAATACTACACGCTGCTGACCATTGGTGATGGCCTGGTGGCACAGATTCCCGCACTGGTGATTTCCACTGCGGCAGGTGTGGTGGTGAGCCGGGTGAGTACCGACGAGAACATCGGCCAGCAACTGATCGGCCAGCTGTTCAACCAGCCACTGGTACTGGCATTGACCAGTGCGATCATCGGCATCATGGGCATGGTTCCCGGCATGCCGCACTTTGCATTCATTATGCTGGCCGCCGCCATGGCGGCGGCAGCCTATTACCAGATGCAGCGCAGCAGGAAAGTGCAGCAGGCACCGGAACAGGTCGATGTGGCCGAACCGGTAACGGAGGGCAACGAGGCCAGCTGGGAGGATGTATCGCAGGTGGACATTCTGGGGCTGGAAGTCGGCTACCGGCTGATCTCGCTGGTGGACAAGGCACAGGATGGCGACCTGCTGCGCCGCATCAAGGGCATCCGCAAGAAATTCACCCAGGACATGGGATTCCTGCCGCCGGTTATCCATATCCGTGACAATCTCGACCTGCGCCCGAATGCTTACCGCATCACCCTGAAAGGGGCGGAGATCGGCTCGGGCGAGGCGTTTGTCGCCATGCTGCTGGCAATCAACCCGGGCAATGCGGTGGGCACGCTGCCGGGTACCGCGACACAGGATCCGGCGTTTGGCCTGCCGGCGATCTGGATCGACGCTTCCCTGCGCGACCAGGCGCAATCCATGGGTTATACCGTGGTCGATGCGGGCACGGTGATCGCGACGCATTTGAGCCACCTGATCCATACCCATGCTGCCGAGTTGCTGGGCCGCCAGGAATTGCAGAACCTGTTTGACCATCTCAACAAGATCGCGCCCAAACTTACCGAGGATCTGGTACCCAAGCTGTTGCCATTGTCCACGGTGCAGAAGGTGTTGCAGAACCTGCTGGATGAAGGCATGCACATTCGCGACATGCGCACCATCCTGGAGTCGCTGGCGGAATATGCACCGCAGAGCCAGGATGCGCAGCAGCTCACGGCGCTGGTGCGCATCGCACTCGGCCCGGCGATTGTGCAGCAACTTTACCCGGCGGCGCAGGAACTGGAAGTTATCGGGATGGACAAGGAGCTTGAATACATCCTGATGCAGGCAATGCAGGCTGGCGGCAACGCGCGGGCTATTGAGCCGGGGCTGGCCGATACATTGTTGCGTGAGGCCCGTACTGCCGCCCAGACGCAGGAGCAGATGGGATTGCCGACGGTGTTGCTGGTGCCGGCACAGATACGCGACCTGCTGGCGCGTTTCCTGAAGCGTGCGCTGCCCCAACTCAAGGTCATTTCGCACGAAGAGGTTCCGGGCTTCAAATCGGTCCGGGTAACCGCCACGGTCGGGGGGCGCGCCTGAGGCGTATTGAAAGTTTCCACCGCTATTGTTTGCAGCTTCATCAGGCACGCACCGGGACCATCCGGAGGGCGTGCCTGTTTTGCATCTGGCCATTGCTGAACCCGATGCGAATTGTGCAGTAAACCTCCTCTTATTCCGCACTTTGTTTTGACAGCGAATGCTGATAATGACCATGACTGATGGAGTGATGTCATGGCCGGTCAAGACAACTCCGAACAGGCTTTGGGATGCTGGCACCAGTCCTGGTTGTCAGGGCACCATGTGAATGGCGGGAGATAGAGCATGAACGTAAGGAAATTTATTGCCAAGACTTCGCGCGAGGCGTTGCATATGGTGCGCAACGAACTCGGGGAGGACGCGGTTATTTTGTCCAACCGCAAGGTGGCCGACGGTATCGAGATCGTCGCCCTGCCGCAGGCAGAGCTGGCAGGCATCGAGGCGGGGCGCAGCAGCCAGGCCAAACAGGTTTCGTCAGCTGCAATTTCCGGTTCGCGGGCTGGCCAGGCGGCGATGCAGGCACCGGCTGCTGCGGAAACCTCATCCATCGTGCTGGAACAGCAGGATATTCTTGGCGAGATCAAGTCGATGCGCGACATGTTGCAGGATCAGCTGGCCTGCCTTACCTGGTCTGACATGCAGCAACGGGATCCGGCCAAGACCAAGATATTGCGCAACCTGCTGAATGCCGGTTTCAGCCCGGCGCTTTCCCGGCAGTTGCTGGACAAAATGCCGGCTGGCGGGGACATGGGCTGGATGCGCCAGGTGCTGCAGAACAACCTGCGTGTTGCAACGACGGAAGACGATGTGGTGGTGCGCGGCGGCGTCTATGCACTGGTCGGCCCGACCGGTGTCGGCAAGACGACGACTACCGCCAAGCTGGCGGCGCGTGCAGTGGTGCGTTACGGCGCGGACAAGGTGGCACTGATCACGACCGACAGCTATCGTATCGGCGCATACGAGCAGTTGCGCATCTACGGCAAGATACTCGGTGTTGCGGTGCATGCCGTACGCGATAGCGAAGACCTGCGCCTGACGCTGTCGGCGCTCAAGCACAAACACCTGGTGTTGATCGATACCATCGGTATGGGGCAGCGCGATAGCCGCGTTTCCAGCCAGGCCGAGATGCTCGATGGCAGCGGGGCAAAACGGCTGCTGTTGCTCAATGCGACGAGCAGTGGCGATACGCTGGACGATGTGGTGCGCATGTACAGCGGAGCAGGAATTATCGGCTGCATTCCGACCAAGCTCGATGAGGCGGTGACGCTGGGCACGGTGCTGGATGTGGTCATCCGCCGCAAACTCAAATTGCATTACATTGCCAACGGGCAGCGAGTCCCCGAGGATCTGCACGAAGTGAACCAGGAATACCTGCTGCACCGCGCACTCAAGAGTGTTGACCGCAACAGTGCATTCACCGTGGATGAACTGGAATTCCCCGCGCTGATGGGAGGAGCCGGGAAAGCAGAGATGCGGGGGGAATATGCTATCTGAACGCATGGCGGACCAGGCTGAGGGGTTGCGCAGGCTGCTGGAGCGCGCTTCCACCCGGGTAGTGACCGTGGCGGGCGCGCGCAGCGGCTTGGGCATGACCAGCGTGGTGGTCAACATGGCGGCTGCCCTGGCGAACAGCGGCAGGAGCGTACTGGTACTGGATGAGCACCTGTCGCCAGCCAATGTGGCAAACTCGCTCGCACTCAAGCCGCGCTATGATTTGCTGAATGCGGTGCGTGGCGACAAGTCGCTGCGCGATGTCGTGCTGTGCCCGATGCAGGGCGTTCATGTATTGCCGGCAACGCGGGCAATGCAGGCGTTGCCGAAGCTGACCGGGATGGAACGGGAACAGTTGCTGGAATGTCTGGCCGAAGCCTCGCGTGGCAGGGAAGTGGTGCTGGTGGATGCCTCGACCGATGAAGGGCGCTTTGTTTCCGCCAGCCTGGCGCCGGATCAGCCGTTGCTGCTGGTGACGGATGCGACGGCAGCGGCCATCACCGAGAGTTATGCCCTGATCAAGCGCATAACCCTGCAGGAGGGGCGCCGCAGATTCGAGATTGTGGTCAACCGGGTGCGTGATGCTGCCGCAGCGAAGACGGTTTTCGACAATGTGGCGCAGGTGGCGCGACGCCATTTGAGTGTCCGGGTTGAGTATCTGGGATATATTCCGGTTGATGAAAAGCTGAAACGTGCGACACAATTACGCCGTTCCGTGGTCGAGGCATTTCCACAGGCACCGTCTTCCCGGGCTTTTGCCGAACTGGGGCACAACCTGATATTGTTACCGGCTGCGGATGATGATGAGGCAGCCGGGTTGCCTCACGTAATCCAACGACTGATGCAGCAGACGTATTCATCGAATATGGCGCATGCGATTTAAGGGCATATGTACACTGCAACGGGATTAACCGACAAGGATCAATGCATCCGGGAGTATGCGCCGCTGGTAAAGCGCATCGCCTTCCACATGAAGGCGAAACTGCCGAGCAGCGTGGAAGTGGACGACATCATCCAGGCCGGCATGATGGGGCTGCTGGATGCATCCAACCGTTATGACGAATTGCGCGGCGCGCAATTCGAGACTTATGCTGCGCAGCGCATACGCGGTGCCATGCTGGATGAATTGCGCCAGGCCGACTGGATGCCGCGCAACCTGCGCCGTGATATGCGTCGTATCGAGTCGGCGATCAATAAATTGCAGCAACGCATGGGTAAACCGCCGAGCGAAGCGGATATTGCAAGGGATCTCGGCATGTCGCTGGACGAATACCAGCAGATGCTGTTCGAGGCGCGTGGTGCCCAGTTGCTGTATTACGAGGATTTCCACCAGGAGGAGGGCGAGGATTTCCTCGATCGCTATGATCTGGACAGCGACATGGATCCGGTGGACCTGTTGCGCGATGAGCGTTTCCGCGGTGCCTTGATCAAGGCGATCGAGGATCTGCCGGAACGCGAACGCATGCTGATGGGCATGCACTACGAACAGGACATGAACCTGCGGGAGATCGGCGAAGTGATGGGCGTCAGCGAATCGCGCGTATGCCAGTTGCATAGCCAGGCGGTGGCCCGGTTGCGTGGCTGGCTGAAGGGCCATTGATGGATAAGTTGAGTATTGCCGGTTTGCTGGTTGCCGTGCTGGGCATTATCGGCGGCCAGCTGCTTGAAGGTGGCGACCCGGCCTTCCTGATGCAGGGCGCGGCATTCCTGATCGTATCCTGTGGCACCCTCGGGGCGGTGATGCTGCAGTGCCCGAGCAAGATATTCGTGACCGGCCTGAAAATGGGCGGCTGGGCCTTCGTTCCGCCCGAGTTGTCGAAGCAGAAGATGGTTTACCAGATCACCGCCTGGAGCAGCATGGCGCGCAAGGACGGGGTGCTCGCGCTGGAACAGCAGGTGGGGATGAATAGCGATCCGTTTCTCAAGAAAGGCCTGCAGTTGCTGGTGGACGGCAATAGCGCAGACAGTATCCGCGAGGTGCTGGAGGTCGAGATCAATGCGTTTGAGCATCTGCGCTTTTCGTCTGCCAGGATATGGGAATCCGCTGCGGGTTATTCGCCGACCATCGGCATCCTGGGGGCAGTACTCGGGCTGGTCCATGTGATGCAGAACCTGAGCGAGCCGGCCAAGCTTGGTGACGGCATTGCCGTGGCCTTTATCGCCACCATTTACGGGGTGGGGCTGGCCAATCTGGTATTCCTGCCCATTTCCAACAAGCTCAAACTGATCGTGCTGGACCAGGTTGCACAGCGCGAAATGGTGGTGGAGGGGCTTTGCTGCATCGCCAATGGAGACAACCCGCGCCTGATTGAAAGCAAGCTGCAGGGATACATCACATAGGATGAGTGCATAGATGGCACGCAAAGTCAGACGCGGGCAATTCCACGACAATCACGAGCGCTGGCTGATTTCGTATGCCGACTTCATCACGCTGCTGTTTGCGTTTTTTGTGGTGATGTATTCCATTTCCTCGGTGAACGAAGGCAAGTACAAGGTGTTCAGCGCGTCGCTGGTCACGGCATTCGGGCATAAGCCGGCCCAGCCTGAATCAGTCCTGCCGACCAACCAGCACGAGGAGTTCCTCAAGCTGCTGGTGGACAGGCGGAATGCGCGCTTGGCCGAACTGCAGCGCAAACAGCAGGAGTTCCTGCAGAATATTGCCAGCAGCCTTACCCATGTCATGAAGCCGCTGGTCAAAAGCGGGCAGGTCAGCGTAACGCAGACCAATCGTGGCGTGGTGCTCGACATCAATGCCAATGCCCTGTTCAGCCAGGGGGATGCGGTGCTGCAGGCCGGGGCTGTCAAGACTCTGGCCGAGGTGGCGCAGGTGTTGCGCGGCGGTGAGCTGGCAATCGAGGTGGAGGGGCACACCGATGACATTCCCATCAAGACACCACAGTATCCTTCCAACTGGGAGCTTTCCTCGGCACGCGCCAGCAGCGTGGTGCGCCTGTTCATCGAGCATGGGGTGCAGAGCAGCCGCCTGAGTGCGGTGGGGGTAGCCGACAACCAGCCGGTCGTCCCCAACAATACGCCGGAAAACCGGGCCCGGAACCGCCGCGTGAGTGTCACGATACTGGCGCCGCTGGCGGAACGCGAGCCTGCGCCGTTGCTGCCTTAAGGCGGCGGCAAATGCCGCATCAGTGAATCAGACCGAACCGAGTTTTCGGCCCATGCCGGACAGGTTGGGTTGCCCGTCGCGGCCATACAGGCCGGTCGCACTTTGTGCTGCATTGTGCAGCACGTTGAGCGCTTGCTGGTTGTGGCCCAGCTTGACCCGGATCATCTCGCCGTTGGTGTGGTTGAGTTGCTGTGCGCGAGCAGCCAGCTTGCGGATTTCGCGCCATACCGGCAGTTCCTGTGCGGCATGGGATTGCAGCCAGTTTTCCATATTGTCGCTCGGGCTGAGCGTGGCTTGGAACTGCTTGCGGGCATTGCCCAGCCCGGTCAGCTGGGCCACTGTCCGGGTCTTGGTTTCGGCAAGCGTCAACAGTTGCTCGGTTTCCCCTGCAAGCAGGGTGTGCTGTTCGGTTTCCAGCAGGGAAACAAATGAGCGCATGGCATCGCGCTCGGTATGGAGATTGGAGAGGAATTCCGCCAGCGTGGCGGCAACAGGAACATCAGCCATGCGGCCTCAGCGTTTTTGTGTGCCCAGCAGGTCTTGCACAGATGCAATCAGGCGATCTGCCACGACAGTGGAGTTGACCTGGAAACGGCCTTCACTGATGGCCTGCTTGATTTCGGCAACCTTGGCTGCGTCGACTGCCGGCGCACTCGCCATGCTGCTCTGCATGCTTTGCAGCTGCGCAGTCTTTTCGCCCAGGTGAACACTGGTGCTGCTGGGGGCTGCCGGTTGTGCAGGCGCCGAAGACTTTGCAGCGGGCGCGCGCGCCTGCCCTTCCGTGGCAGGGCCAACCGGTAAGGGCTTTGCGGATTTTTCGATTTTCACGGCAATATCCTTTTTGCTGTCTCTATTGACTGATTCATCGGCAATATTTAGAGAAACTTTAGCTATTCTTATACACAACTATAACTTTACTTGCAAATTTGCCAATATGCGGCAGATGCTGCCTTGTCAGGCAGTTAGCTAACTAAAGTTGAAAACCCCCTTAATTTGACCGATTGAGCCATCCCGGGATAAGTAATAATCAGGCTGGATAAGCCATGTGCAGGATGCATGGCGTGCGACCGGCAGGCCGCGAGAGGGGGCGCTGTATGCGGCTGAGGGACAATCAATAATGGATGGTTAGTGGATGACGGTCGTCGCAGTATTTAATCAGAAGGGGGGGGTGGGCAAAACCACGACCTGTCTGAATCTCACGGCGGCGCTGGCCATGGCGCAGCGCCATCCGATCGCCCTGGACATGGATCCGCAGGCGCACCTGAGCCTGGCATGCGGCATCAAGGATGCGCCGCAGGATACCGGCATGGCCGCATTCTTCAAGCACCAGACGCCGTTATCCAGGCTGCTGCGCGATAGCCCGGCAGGCTGGCAGCTGATTCCTTCTTCGCTCGAACTGGCAAAAATCGATGCCTTGTTCGGCAGCGACCCCAAGGCGGCCAGGTTGCTCAAGCACGGGCTGGAGGCGGATCTGGCGCTTACCGGCGCGCCGATCCTGATCGATTGCTGTCCGATGCTCGGCGTGCTGACGCTCAATGCCTTGCTGGCATCCGACCGGGTGCTGATTCCGGTCGCTGCGGACTTTCTGTCGCTACAGGGCGTGACCCGCCTGGATTCGGCGCTGAACGTGCTGGAGCAGAAACTCGGACGCGCGTTCGAGAGGCGTATTGTGGTAACCCGATTCGATTCCCGCCGCAAACTGTCCTACGACATCTATGACAAAATCATGAACCGCTACGGCAAGCTCGTGTGCAATACGCGTATCGGCGAGAACGTATCGCTTGCCACCAGCCCGATGCACGGCATCGATATCTTTGCCTATGCACCACACAGTCCCGGGGCGAAGGATTACCGCATGCTGGCCAAGGAATTGCTCGAATCCGGGTTCTTTGCACCCGGCAAGATGGCCTAGCGGCTTTACCGCCGCAACCCGGCCTGATGCACTACCGTAGTGGCGATTTCTTCCACCGACATGGTGGTCACATCCAGATAGGGGATGCCAAACTGGATCATCATGGTCTGAGCCAGCTGAATTTCGTGGCGGCAATTTTCCAGTGAAGCGTAGCGGCTGCCGGGCGCCCGTTCGTCGCGGATCTGGTGCAGGCGTTCGGCCGTAATGGTCAGCCCGAACAGTTTGTGCTGCAGCGGCTTGAGCGCTGCCGGCAGATCCTTCACCGCGAAATCCTCTTCCACCAGCGGGTAGTTCGCGGCATAAATGCCAAACTGTAACGCCAGGTACAGCGAGGTGGGAGTTTTGCCGCAACGCGATACGCCGACCAGCACGATTTCGGCGCGCTGCAGGTCGCGGGTGATGCCGCCGTCGTCGTGATCCAGCGCATAGTTCACCGCGTCGATGCGCGCCGCGTAACTTTCACCCGCAGCGTGCGAACGCCCGACCGCGTGTGCCGAGGCGACACCGAGCTCTGTTTCCAGCGGTGCAATGAACATGTCGAACAGGTCGAGAAACAGGCCGTCGCACTCTGCCACGATGTCGCGGATTGCCGGCGGCGTCAGCGTGCTGAACACCAGCGGGCGCAGGTCGTCGGCCCGTGCGGCAGCGTTGATGCGCTGCAGCGCGACGTGCGCTTTTTCCGCACTGTCGATATAGGGCAGCGTCACCCGCTGGAATTCGATGCCGTCGAATTGGCTGGTCAGGCTGCGTCCCAGGGTTTCTGCGGTCAGCCCGGTGTGGTCGGAAACGAAAAATACGCTGCGTGTTGCGGTCATTGTTCCTGCCGTCCGTTAACTGGTCTATCATCTCCATTGCGGATCGATGGCAACTGCTGAACGGAGATGAGCATGGCACAGTATATCGCGTGGTTCGAGACGTTGCGCATGAGCGACGTGAGCAGCGTGGGCGGCAAGAATGCTTCGCTGGGCGAGATGATTTCCCAGCTGGCGGCATTGGGTGTGCGGGTGCCGGGCGGTTTTGCCACGACGGCACAGGCTTACCGGGACTTTCTGGCGCAGGACGGGCTGGACAAGCGTATCCAGGTGCTGCTCGACCAGCTCGACGTGGCGGATGTCCAGGCATTGGCCGCGGCGGGTAGCCAAGTGCGGCAATGGATCATGGAAACCCCGCTGCAGCCGAAGCTGGAAGCTGAGCTGCGTGTGGCCTATGCCGCGATGCTCAAGCGCGAAGGCGAGAATATTTCGGTCGCCGTGCGATCGTCCGCCACGGCGGAAGACCTGCCCGATGCGTCCTTTGCCGGGCAGCAGGAAACCTTCCTCAATATCTCCGGCTTCGATAACCTGCTGTCGGCAGTGCGCCAGGTGTTTGCTTCGCTGTACAACGACCGCGCCATTGCCTACCGCGTGCACCAGGGTTTTGCGCACCAGGACGTGGCACTGTCGGCCGGTATCCAGCGCATGGTGCGCAGCGACATCGGCGCTTCCGGTGTGATTTTTACGCTGGATACCGAGTCGGGCTTCGACCAGGTCGTGCTCATTACTGCGGCCTACGGCCTGGGCGAAACGGTGGTGCAGGGCGCGGTGAATCCGGACGAATTCTATGTCTATAAACCTGCGCTGAAGCAGGGCAAGTCGGCGGTCATCCGCCGCAATCTCGGCGGCAAGGCCATCAAGATGGAATTCGGCGCAGGAAACGAAACCGGGCGCTCCGTTCGTACGCTGGAAACTTCTGCCGAGGAACGGCAGCGTTTCTGCATCAGCGACGCCGAAGCGCAGGAACTGGGGCAATACGCGCTGGCCATCGAAGAGCATTATGGCCGGCCGATGGATATCGAATGGGGTAAGGACGGTGCAGATGGCAAGCTGTATATCCTGCAGGCACGTCCGGAAACCGTGCAGGCGCGCGGCAATATGGACATGCTGCGCCGCTTCCGCCTGAAGCGGCAGTCCGAGGTGCTGATTACCGGCCGTGCCATCGGTCAGCGCATCGGCGCAGGCCGTGTGTGCCTGGTGCCGGATGCCAGCCAGATGTCGCTGGTTCAGCCCGGCGACGTGCTGGTGACCGACATGACCGACCCCGACTGGGAGCCGGTCATGAAACGCGCCTCGGCGATTGTCACCAATCGCGGCGGACGCACCTGCCATGCTGCCATCGTGGCGCGTGAACTGGGTATCCCGGCGGTGGTCGGCTGCGGCGAGGCTACCACTGTGCTCAAGCACGATGCGCCGGTTACCGTGTCCTGCGCCGAAGGGGATATCGGCAAGGTGTACCAGGGCAAGCTTGAGGTGGAAGTCATCGACCTGGCGCTCGACCAGATGCCGGCGCCGCCGGTGAAGATTTCGCTCAACGTCGCCAATCCGGAACTGGCGTTCGAGTTCAGCCGCCTGCCGAACTATGGGGTGGGACTGGCGCGGCTCGAGTTCGTCATCGCGCGCATGATCGGCATCCATCCCAAGGCGGCACTGGACTACCCGAACCTGCCCGCCGACATAAAGAAGCAGATTGAGGCCCGCTGTGCGGGCTATGCCTCGCCGGTCGATTTTTACGTAAATAAAATGGCGGAGGGCATTGCCATGCTGGGAGCGGCATTCGCGCCCAAGCCGGTGATCCTGCGTTTATCCGATTTCAAGTCGAATGAGTATTCCAGCCTGCTCGGCGGGCAGGAATATGAGCCGACAGAAGAAAACCCGATGATCGGTTTCCGTGGCGCCTCGCGCTATATCGCGGACAGTTTCCGCGAGTGTTTTGCGCTGGAATGCCGCGCGGTACGCAAGGTACGCGACGAGATGGGGCTGACCAACGTAGAGGTGATGATTCCTTTCGTGCGTACGCTGGACGAGGCGCGCGGCGTGATCGCCGAACTCGGGAAGAACGGCCTCAGGCGTGGCGAAAACGGGCTGCGCGTGATCATGATGTGCGAGATACCTTCCAATGCGCTGCTGGCCGAGCAGTTCCTCGAGCTGTTCGATGGTTTCTCCATCGGCTCCAACGACCTCACCCAACTCACACTGGGCATAGACCGCGATTCCGGCATCGTGGCGGGAGCATTCGACGAACGCAACCAGGCCGTGCTGGCGCTGATCGGCATGGCGATCAAGGCGTGCCGCAAGCTGGATAAATATATCGGCATCTGCGGGCAGGGACCATCCGACCATCCCGATTTTGCGCAGTGGCTGATGGAGCAGGATATCGAGGCGATTTCGCTGAACCCGGACACGGTGGTGGAAACCTGGCTCTACCTGGCCAAGCAACAGGCTGGCAAATGACATGTGGACAGGAACTTTGTGCGGACTAATGGATACAACGGTGTACAAATAAATACAAACTTTGCGGCGCATTTCGCCTATTATTTGCCCGCATCAACCAACAGTTACTTCCGATTTATTGTGAACAAAACGCTCCGGATTTCCGCCGTTCTCATGGTTGCGCTGGCTGCCTGCCAGCTGGCAGCCTTCCCCCGGGCTGCGCGGGCTGAAGGTGACTTGCTGTCGACCGGGCAATACATCGAGCCCGGACAATTTCCGCAAACGGCGGATTCCAGCCAGTGCGACCGGGAGCGGATCAGGAAGCCACTGGTGCTGGCCGACGTGGTCGAACTGGCTCTGTGCAACAATCCGCAAACCCGCTCGCTGTGGGCCAGTGCCCGGGCGCAGGCGGCAACCCTGGGTGTCAGCATGTCGAGTTATCTGCCGACGCTGTCATTGCAGGGAAGCGGCTCGCGCAGCGCAGGATCCAATAGCCGCAGCGTCAGCCTGACCGCCAGTTACCTGCTGTACGATTTCGGCGCGCGTGCGGCCAGTGTGGAAAATGCCAAGCAATTACTGGTCGCGGCCAATGCCACGCGCGACGCTACGTTGCAAACCAACTTCCTGACGGCGGTGCAATCCTATTACGGGTTGCTGTCGGCACGCGCGAGCGTCGCATCGCTGGAAGTCGCCGAGCAATCTGCACGCGAAAGTCTGGCGGCGGCGGAAGCGCGCTACCTGGCAGGCGTGGCCACCCCGACGGACAAGCTGCAGGCACAGACTGCACTGGCGCAGGCTACGCTCAACCTGATCACCGCGCAGGGTACGGAACGTACTGCGCAGGGTACGCTGGCGAACATCATGGGATTCGATGCGAGCCAGCCGTTTACGCTGGCGTCGGTTAAAGTCGCCGATCCCGACCCGGCAGTGGAGCAGGACATCGGCAGGCTGATCGAGCAGGCGAGAGAGAAACGTCCGGACCTGGTGGCAGCGGATGCGCAGATCAAGAGCGCCGAAGCGCAGCTGGCGGCCAGCCGCGCGGCGAACATGCCGAGCATCAGCCTGAGCGCATCGACCAGTTCGCAGCGGGTATCCGGCACGCCGACCAGCAACAGCAGCAGTATCGGGATTTCGCTCAGCGTTCCGCTGTTCACCGGCCTGCGCAACACTTACCAGATCCGCTCTTCGGAATCGCTGCTTGAAAGCAAGGTCGCGGCACGCGACCTGCTGGCCAACCAGATTGCGCTGGACGTGTGGAAGGCATACCAGACCCTGCTGACCAACAGCCAGGCGTTGCGTACCGCGAATGCGCTGGTCACCTCTGCCGAGCAATCTGCGGAAATGACGCTTGGGCGCTACA
Source organism: Sideroxydans sp. (assembly GCA_016124455.1). Taxonomy (GTDB): domain Bacteria; phylum Pseudomonadota; class Gammaproteobacteria; order Burkholderiales; family Gallionellaceae; genus RI-121. The sequence continues at coordinate 53,455 of WGNQ01000012.1, forward strand.
AGGCAGGGGTAGCCAACCTGTCGATCCTCGATGTGCTGAATGCGCAAAGTGCCCTGGCCAGTGCGCGCCAGCAGCAGGTGAGTGCGTTGTACAACTTTCAATCCAGCAGGCTCGGACTGGTCCAGGCCATCGGCCAACTCGACCTGACCCAGGTCGGCATAAAGGAATAGCACGAATGAACCAACGACTGACCAGGAATATCGTGATTGGCTTGCTGGTATTTGCCGGCGGCGGGGCCGGCACCTGGTGGCTGGTTACGCCGAAGCAGATGACGGCGACGGAACGCTACGTGACTGCTGCGGTAGAACATAGCGACATTTCACAGACGGTTTCGGCGAATGGCACACTTAATCCGGTGGTGCTGGTAAGTGTGGGCAGCCAGGTCTCCGGCATCGTGAAAAAACTGTATGCCGATTACAACGACAAAGTGAAGGCCGGACAGGTATTGCTGGAACTTGATCCCGCGTTGACTCGGGCGCAGCTTCAGCAGAGCGAAGCGACCCTGGCCAGCGCCAAGGCATCGCTGGACCTGGCGAAGGCCAACGAAATACGTAATCGTGGCTTGTATGCGAAGGAATATGTGACGCGCCAGGATCTCGATACCAGTGTGCAGGCACTCAAGGCCGCCGAGGCGCAGGTTGCGCTGGCTGCTGCCCAGGTGGCGCGTGACCGCACCAATTTCAACTACACCGTGATCCGTTCGCCGGTTTCCGGGGTGGTGGTGTCGCGCGAGGTGGATGTCGGGCAAACAGTTGCAGCAAGTTTCCAGACACCTACCTTGTTCAAGATTGCCCAGGACCTGAGCAAGATGCAGATCGATTCGAGTTATGCCGAAGCCGACGTGGGGAGCATACGCGTCGGCCAGCCGGCAACCTTCCGCGTCGATGCCTTTCCCGACCGGACGTTCCAGGGCGTGGTACGCCAGGTGCGCCTGAATCCGACTACCCAGCAGAACGTGGTGACTTACGACGTGGTCATTTCCGTCGAGAATCCTGAGCAGGTGTTGCTGCCCGGGATGACAGCCTATGTCAGCATCACGGTGGCCAAGCGCAAGGAAGCACTGCTGGTGCCGAATGCCGCGCTGCGCTTTCATCCGACGGAGACAGTGCAGCAGGCAAAGTCGCGCAGCGATGACGCGGCGCAACAGGACGGCGGCATTGCCGGCACCCTCTATGTGCTGCAGGACGGGCAGCCCAAGGCCGTGCATGTCGGCATCGGCATTTCAGACAGCCGCATGTCGGAAGTGCTGGGCAGCAACCTGAAGGCGGGCGACAAGGTCATCGTCAGCGACCGCCAGGCGGCCGGAACATCCGGCACGAACCGTCGCATGGGGCCGTTCTGATGTCGGAGACGGCAGCCACAGCAGTAATGCCGGTCATCCGCATCGAGCATCTGTACAAGGAATACCTGACCGGCGCCGGCGCCGTGCCCGTGCTGCACGAGCTGGATGTCACCGTGATGCCGGGCGAATTCGTTGCCATCATGGGGCCTTCCGGTTCCGGTAAATCCACCTTCATGAATATCCTTGGCTGCCTTGATGTGGCGACCCGCGGCAGCTATTGGCTGAATGGCCGCGACGTGAACCAGCAGAGCAGCGACGAACTCGCCCACCTGCGCAACCAGGTAATCGGTTTTGTGTTCCAGGGGTTTAATCTACTGCCACGCGCCAGCCTGGAAGACAATGTTGCGTTGCCATTGATCTATCGCGGGGTAAAACGTGCCGAGCGCCTTGCCCGCGCATATGAAATGCTGGAGAAAGTCGGCCTGGGACAGTATCGTTATTCCCGCCCCAACCAGATATCCGGTGGCCAGCAACAACGTGTGGCGATTGCCCGCGCGCTGGTCAACCAGCCCAAGCTGATATTGGCCGATGAACCCACCGGCAACCTCGATACCCACACCAGCCAGGAAATCATGGCGCTGTTCACCGAACTCAACCAGCGCGACGGCATTACCGTGGTGCTGGTCACCCATGAGGCTGACATTGCTGGCTATGCGCAACGCCTGGTGCGATTGACCGACGGCAATATCGTATATGACGGCCCGGTCGAGCACGCTGCAGAACATCTGGAGTCGACTGCATGATAGGCGCGATGCTCAGCGAAGCCTGGCAGGCGATGCATGCAAACCGCATGCGCACGTTCCTCACCATGCTGGGGATGGTGATCGGCGTGGGCGCGGTCATCATGATGCTGGCCATCGGTCAGGGCGTGCAGCAGAAAGTGGCAGCCTCCATTGCATCCATGGGTAGCAACCTGTTCATTATCCTGTCCGGTTCCACTACCTCGGGCGGCGCGCGCATGGGAAGCGGGGCGGTGCCAACACTGACGGTGTCGGATGCGCAGGCACTGGAAGAATTGCCGGGGATTGCGGCAGTCGCGCCCGCCCAGCCGGGTACTGCACAGCTGGTTTATGGTCCCAACAACTGGAGTACACAGGTTTATGGCACTACGCCGAGTTATCTGACGGTACGTGACTGGACGATGGCCAGCGGCGCGAACTTCACCGATTCTGATGTGCGCTCTGCTACGCGCGTGGCACTGCTCGGGCAGACCGTGGTGCAGAACCTGTTCGGGAGTGAGGATCCGATAGGCAAGACCATACGCATCAAGAACAGCCCATATGTTGTACTCGGGGTGCTGGGCGCCAAGGGGCAGAGCCTGGACGGACGCGACCAGGACGACACTGTTATCGTCCCGGTTACCACTGCGCAGCGCAAATTGTTCGGCAGCCAGTTTGCCGGCTCGGTCAGGTTCATCATGGCACAGGCTGTATCGGCGGATGCAATGCCGGCAGCCGAGAAGGCCATGAATGAGTTGCTGCGCCAGCGCCACCATATACGCAATGGCGAGGACGACGACTTTTCCGTGCGCAACCTTACCGCAATGGCGAATACCGCAGCGGAAACCACCCAGGTGCTGTCGTTGATGCTGGGCGCCATCGCTTCGATTTCACTGCTGGTCGGCGGTATCGGTATCATGAACATCATGCTGGTATCGGTGACCGAACGTACCCGGGAAATCGGCATTCGCATGGCCATCGGTGCGTGCGGCCGTGATGTGCTGCTGCAGTTCCTGCTCGAAGCCATCATTATTTCGATCATCGGCTGCTTCATCGGTGTGTTGCTTGGCATCGGGGGCGCACTGGTGGTGGAAAAGGTTACCGGTCTCGGGGTGGTGGTGACCGTGATGTCCATCGTGCTGGCGTTCAGTGTGGCGGCGGCAGTGGGGATATTCTTCGGCTGGTACCCGGCGCGCAAGGCATCACGACTCAAGCCGATCGATGCCTTGCGGTTTCAATGACTGAAAAAACAGGTGCGATTGGGGAACTGAAACGCCGGCAGCCGGCCTCAATATTCCCGGGATGCGGTGTGATAGTATTCCGCCTCGCTTGAGGTTCCGGGCCCGGCGGTCAGCCAGATTAATTTAGGAGGTCATCTATGAAAAATACTGCAAAATTGGCATTTCTGTGTGCTGTTGGACTAACCATGGGGGCGGCAGCAAGCACGGCTTCTGCGGCGGATACGTCATCCAAGGCGGCTCCCCAGAAGCCGGCAGTATCGAAGCCGGCCGGCCATTCTGGTGTGCGTGGAGCGCAGGACCATTGCGAATATGGTCCCGGCATGATGGGTGGTGGAGGTTATGGCCGCGGCATGATGGGCGGCGGGATGATGGAATCGCCGCGCATGGGCATGATACACATGCTGGACCTGAGCGATGAGCAGCGCGCCAAGATCAACAAGCTGTCTGACCAGCTGCAGCACGATAACTGGGCAACGATGGGCGCGATGATGGACGAAACAGCGAAGCTGCGCGATCTCTACGAAGCCGACAAGCGCGATCCGGCAGCGATCGGCAATGAATACCAGAAAATATTCGATCTGAAGCGCCAGATGATCGTGGCGATGCTGACTACCCAGAACAAGATCGAGGATTTGCTGACAGATGCGCAGCGTGCGCAGCTGAAGGGCATGCGCCAGCAGATGGGCCAGATGTATGGCCATCCGATGATGCGCTGAAAAATGCCATGACTGCAGCGGGGCCGCCTCCTGAAAAGGGGGCGGCCTTTTTTATTCAGGCCGCTGCAGGAAAATGTTTTCGGCGCACTGCAGGCCGCTCATCACCGCGCCTTCCAGGGTGGCCGGATAATCTCCCATGACGTAATCGCCGGCCAGAAAGATGCCGGGGAGCGGTGTGCGGGTGGCAGGACGGTCAAGCCCGGGCGTGCAGGAAAAAGTGGCGCGCTTCTCGGCGATGACCTGGTGCCATAGCGGGGATTCGGTTATGCCCAGCTGCTCACGAAGTTCCAGCACGACCTTTTGCGCCAGTTGCGCGTGTTCCAGTTCCTGGTGCCTGCCTTCGGCGCTGATCACGGCGGCAATCAGCCCATGCTGCCCGGCGATCTGCCCTTTGTCGAACAGCCACTGCGAGAAGCATTGATCGAGGCCCAGCATTGCCTGGGGCAGCTGCACCTGTTCCGGATATTGCAGGTAGATGGTGTAGATGGGCTGGAAGGAAAGCGCTTCGATCTGCGCGGCGACGGGGGCAAGCTGCGGTATATCGCGGCACAGGCGCGCAGCACTGGCCGGCGAGGCGGCGCAAACGACATGGCTGTGGCGCTGCGGGCCATGCGCCGTCAGCAGTTCGATCGCATTGTCGTGCGGAATGATGGCCTCCACGCTGCAGGCCGTCAGCACCGTTCCCGCCCGCTGCCTGACGTATGCCGCCGCCCGTTCCGGAAACAGCGCGGAGAAGTCGATGCGCGGCAGCAGGATGTCGGAGTCGGTGCGCGTGCCGTTCAGGCTGTCGCGCAGTACGTTGAGCAGCACCTGTGCGGAGGCATGCGCTACCGGGGTATTCAGCGCGGAGATGCAGATCGGTTCCCACAGCAGGCGCACCAGCTCCTTGTCCTGTTTGTGGCGGCGCAACAGCTGGAGCGCCGTCATGTCGAGCGGCAGGGAAAAATGATTGCGGCGCATGCTCAGCATGAAGCGCGCGGCTGATAACCGCTGTGCGAGTGACAGGCCATGCGCGGTGAGCAGTCCGGCCAGCAGGTGCAGCGGGGCGGGCAGGCGTGGAGCCTGCAGTTCGAAATGCCGGTGCAGGGTCAGTTGCAGCGGCAGGCGCAGGAAATCCTGGCCGATATTGCCGCCGACCCGGGCGATGAGCTGCAGGGTATGGTGGTAGCAGCCGAGCAGGATGTGCTGGCCGTTATCAAGCCGGGTATCGTTGTGCGGTACACCGCGTGCACGTCCGCCGAGCTGCCTGGCGCTTTCATAGACGGTGACGGGGATGCCGCGTTGTGCCAGGGCGACGGCGGCCGCCATGCCGGCATAGCCGCCGCCGATGACGGCGACGCTCATTTGCTGTTCTGCCACCATGTCTTGTAGGCCAGCCACAGTTTGCGCACTGGCGTCAGCGATACGCGTTCCTTCAATACATGGCAGCCGCTGGCGACAATTGCGTCGAGCGTGGCGCGGTAGATAGCCGCCATGATCAGTCCGGTGCGCTGTGCCTTGCGGTCGATGGCCGGCAGTTGCTCAAATGCCTGCTGGTAGAAGCGCTGTGCGCGATCGACCTGGAACTGCATCAATTTCCGGAACTCTTCGGTTTCGTGCGCATTGAGGATGTCATTGCTGGTCACGCCGAATTGCTGCAGCTCGTCCTGCGGCAGGTAGATGCGCCCGCGTCGCGCGTCTTCGCCGACGTCGCGAATGATGTTGGTGAGCTGGAAGGCGATACCGAGATCGTGCGCATATTTGAGCGTCTTGCGGTCGGTATAGCCGAAGATCTCGGCTGCCAGCAGCCCGACCACCGAGGCCACGCGGTAGCAATACAGTTGCAGCGACTTGAAGTCCGGGTAGCTGTGCTGGTCGAGATCCATCTCCATGCCGTCGATGATTTCCAGCAGATGTTCCTGCGGCAGGTTGAACTGTTTGACCAGTGGCACCAGCGCCTGGCATACCGGGTGCTGCGGCGTACCGCCATAGATGGCGGCGGTTTCGCTGCGCCACCAGTTCAGCGTGGTGCGTGCCACGCCCGTATCCGAACATTCGTCCACCACATCGTCCACTTCGCGGCAGAAGGCATACAGCGCGGTGATCGCGCGGCGCTTGTCCCGGGGCAGGAACATGAAGCTGTAGTAGAAACTGGAGCCGCTGGCGGCGGCCTTGTCCTGGCAATACTGGTCGGGGGTCACAGTCGCTCTCAGAAAGTAAACGGGGCGGATTGGCCGAGCATGATAACCCAGTCGTGCAGGCGCAACACCGGCCGGCGTTCGAACATGTCGAAATTGACGGCTTGCAGCTTGCGCAGGATGCGGTTGCCGCCGGCGATGATCAGGCGCATCTCGAGGCCGATGCGGCCGGTGAGGATGCTGCCGAGCGGCGCGCCGCGCCGCATCATCTCACGTGCACGCCTGACCTGGAAGCTCATCAGTTCGCGCCATGCCGCATCGGCCTGTCCTTGCGCAATATGCTGCCCGGTCACGCCGTATTGCGCCATCTCGTCCTGCGGCAGGTAGATGCGGCCGATGGCGTAGTCCTTCCTGACGTCCTGCCAGAAATTGATCAGCTGCAGCGCAGTACAGATATCGTCGGAATAGGCAAGGTTCTGCGGCGTGGCTGCGCCGTACAGGTGCAACAGCAGGCGCCCCACAGGATTTGCCGAGCGGCGGCAGTAGTCCAGCAGTTCGTCGAAGTCGGCATAGCGTTTCTTTACCACGTCCTGCGAGAACGCATTCAGCAGGTCATGGAACAGCTGCAGCGGTAACTGGTAGGCGGCGACGATTTCCGCTACGTCGCGGAACAACGGTGTCTGCGGCATCTCGCCGGCGGCGATGCGATTCAGTTCAGTGCGGAAGCCGTCGAGCTGTGCCAGCCGCTGCTCGTTCGGCGCATCGCCTTCGTCGGCGAAGTCATCGGCCTGGCGTGCGAAGTGGTAGATGATCTCGACCGGCCGGCGCAGCCGTTTCGGCAGCAGGATGGAGGCGACCGGGAAGTTTTCGTAGTGATCGACGGCCATCAGGGCTCGATGAGGTCTTCGCGGTGCAGCAGGAACACAAATTCGTCGCCGGCCGCCACGTCCAGCCAGGTGAACGGCAGCTCTGGATAGGCGGCTTCCAGCGCATCGCGGTTGTGGCCGATCTCGACCGCGAGCACGCCATCCGGTACCAGATGCGCAGCAGCATGCCGGAGAATTTCGCGCGTGGCGTCGAGGCCGTCGATGCCGCTGCCCAGCGCGAGTTCGGGCTCGTGCCGGTACTCGGCCGGCAATACGGCGACCGCAGCGGCATCGACATAGGGCGGGTTGCTGATGATCAGGTCGTACTGCCGCCCCGGCAACTGCGCGAACAGGTTGGACTCAACCAGGTGCACGCGATCCTGCAGACCATAGTCGGCCACATTGCGGTGCGCCACGGCCAGCGCATCGGGCGAGATATCCACCGCATCGACTACGGCATTGGGGAAGGCATGGGCAGCCAGAATGGCAAGACAGCCGCTGCCGGTGCACAGGTCGAGCACGCGGGTGACGCTTTCCGGATCGGCGACCCAGGGCACGAACTGGTCGCGCAGCAGTTCGGCGATGAACGAGCGCGGCACGATCACGCGTTCGTCGACATAGAAGCGGAAGTCGCCGAGCCAGGCCTCATGCGTCAGGTAGGCGGCGGGCACGCGTTTCTGCACACGCTGTTCGAGCATGCCGCGTAGTGCATCCTTTTCACCCTGGGTCAGCTGTGCGTCGAGGAACGGTTCCAGTGTGTCCAGCGGCAGGTGCAGGGTATGCAGGATGAGGTAGGCCGCTTCGTCATAGGCGCTGGCCGAGCCATGCCCGAAACTCAGTCCGGCTTCGCTGAATGCGCTGACCGCAAAGCGCAGCCAGTCGCGCAGCGTATGCAGTGATTGTGCGGCTTCGGAGAAATCGTGGGTAGCCATTTTGTTATTTGCCCAGCAGCCGGGTCAGGGTGCCATGGTAGATGTCCGACAGAGTATCCAGGTCGGCGACTGCCACGCATTCATTGAGTTTGTGGATGGTTGCATTGAGCGGGCCGAGCTCGATCACCTGCGGGCAGATGTCGGCGATGAAGCGGCCGTCCGAAGTGCCGCCGCTCGTGGACAGCTCGGTGCTGATGCCGGTGACTTGCCTGATTGCGGCGCTGACCGCGTCGACGAGGTCGCCGTGCGGTGTGAGGTAGGGCTTGCCGGATATTTCCCATGCCAGGTCGTAGTCCAGCTTGTGCTTGTCGAGGATGGCGTGTACGCGCGATTTCAGGCTGTCGGTGGTACTGGCGGTGGAATGGCGGAAATTGAACACGATTTCCACGGTGCCGGGCACCACGTTGGTGGCACCGGTGCCGCCGTGCATATTGGAAATCTGCCACGAGGTCGGCGGGAAATATTCGTTGCCCTCATCCCATACTGTGGCGGCCAGTTCGGCAATGGCCGGTGCCGCCATGTGGATCGGATTCTTGACCAGGTGCGGGTAGGCGATGTGGCCTTGTACACCCTTGACGGTCAGCACGCCGGACAGCGAGCCGCGACGCCCGTTCTTGATGGTGTCGCCGCATTGGCTGACCGAGGTGGGTTCGCCCACGATGCAGTAATCGATGCGTTCGCCGCGTTGCTGCAGTGTTTCCACCACGCGGACCGTACCATCGACGGCTACGCCTTCCTCATCCGAGGTCAGCAGCAATGCAATGGAACCTTGATGTTGCGGATTGGCGGTCACGAATTTTTCGATGGCGGTGACGAACGCAGCCAGCGATCCTTTCATGTCCGCCGCCCCGCGGCCGTACAGCAGGCCGTCGCGGATCGTGGGCGTGAACGGGTCGCTGTTCCATTTGTCGAGCGGACCGGTCGGCACTACATCGGTATGTCCGGCAAAACACACTATCGGTGCAGCATCGCCGCGGCGTGCCCACAGGTTGTCGACGTCGCCGTGGCGCATCATCTCGAGCTGGAAACCAAGCCTGGCGAGGCGGGCGCCGATGATTTCGAGGCAGCCCTCATCCTGCGGGGTCAGCGAGTGGCGGGAAATAAGTTGTTCGGCAAGTTGCAGGGTATCTGACATATCGGGTCGCTTAGTTCCTGAGAATTTGTGTGTAGGTTGCGGCGTCGAAGCCGGTGGCGAGCACTTTGCCGTTTTGCTCCAGCACCGGCCGTTTGATCACGTTGGGTTTGTCGAGCATGAGCTGCAGTGCCGAGGCATTGTCCTTGATCGAGGCCTTCACTTCATCGGGCAGCTTGCCCCAGGTCGGGCCGGTCTTCTTCAGCAGCTTCTGCCAGCCGACCTGTTCCAGCCAGCCCGCAAGCATTTCCCGGGTCACGCCGTGCTTCTTGAAGTCGTGGAATTCGTATGCGGCGTTGTGTTCTGCCAGTGCGCTGCGGGCCTTCTTGACCGTGTCGCAATTCGGTATGCCGTACAGCTTCATGTACCCTCGCCGGGAATGTCGATGTTGAGTTTGATGCCCCCGAAATCGGCAGCCGGTGCCGCCGGTTTTGCCTCCGGCGTGGTGGTACCCGGTGTGGCGGCATAGGCCTTCATCTTCGCGCTCTGCGAGTAATCGATCAGCGACGACAGGTTGCTGGCCGAATCGGCGTTGCGCAAGGCTTCCTCCTTGCTTACCTGGCCGCTCTTGAAGAGCTTGTACAGCGCCTGCTCGAAGGTCTGCGAGCCGGGCGAGACGCTCTGCTCGATGGCTTCGCGGATCTTTTCGATCTCGTCGTTCTTGATCATGTCGGCGATCAGCGAAGTGTTGAGCAGCACTTCCACAGCCGGCACCAGCTTGCCGTCGACGCCGCGCACCAGACGCTGCGAGATGACCGCACGCAGGCACATCGACAGGTCGGACAGTACGCTCTGGCGCGCATCGTAGGGGAAGAAATTAACGATGCGGTTGAGCGCGTGGTAGCTGTTGTTGGCGTGCAGCGTGGACAGGCAGAGGTGGCCGGTCTGGGCGAAGATCAGGGCGTGCCGCAGCGTGTCGCGATCGCGGATTTCCCCGATCATCAGCACGTCCGGCGCTTCGCGCATGGCGCTGACCAAGGCATTGTCGTAGGAGATGGTGTCGGCACCGATCTCGCGCTGGTTGACGATGGACTTGTTGTGCTTGAACAGGTATTCGATCGGATCCTCGATGGTGAGGATGTGGCCGCTGGTCTGGGTGTTACGGTGCTCGATCATCGCCGCCAGCGTGGTGGACTTGCCGGAGCTGGTGGCGCCGACCACCAGCACCAGCCCGCGCTTCTCCATGATCAGGTTCTTCAGCACCAGCGGCAGATGCAGTTCCTCGACGTCGAGCACTTTGCCGCGCACGTGGCGGATGACGATGGCGATATCGCCACGCTGGCGGAAGATATTGACGCGGAAGTTGCCGGTGCCATTCTGGCGGAAGGAGAAATTCATCTCCATGTGTTGCTCGAACAGCGCAGTCTGTTCCGGCGTCATCATTTCATAGGCGATGCGCTTGATGGTGTCGCTATCCAGGTTCTGCGCATTGACCGGCATCGAGACGCCCTCGATCTTGATGTTGATCGGCGCACCGACGGAGAAGAACAGATCGGAAGCCTGCTTGTCGGCAGCGAGTTTCAACAGCGGCGAAATAATCATGATTTTCTCCCTTTCAGGTATGCGATCTTGTCAGGTCGTCGGCGCCTGTCTCAGATGCCGCGCAGCAACTCGTTGATGCCGACCTTGCCGCGCGTCTTTTCGTCCACTTTCTTGACGATTACGGCGCAGTACAGGCTGTAGCTGCCATCCTTGGACGGCAGGTTGCCGCTGACCACCACCGAGCCGGCCGGTACGCGGCCGTAATGGACCTCGCCGGTTTCACGGTCGTAGATCTTGGTGCTCTGGCCGATGTACACGCCCATCGAGATCACCGAGCCTTCTTCCACGATCACCCCCTCGACCACTTCCGAACGCGCGCCGATGAAACAGTTGTCTTCGATGATGGTGGGGTTCGCCTGCAGTGGCTCCAGCACGCCGCCGATGCCGACGCCGCCGGACAGGTGCACATTCTTGCCGATCTGCGCGCAGGAGCCGACGGTGGCCCAGGTGTCGACCATGGTGCCTTCGTCGACGTAGCCGCCGATGTTGATGTAGGAAGGCATCAGCACCACGTTCCTGGCGACATACGAACCCTTGCGTGCGGCGGCGGGTGGTACCACGCGGAAACCGCCTTCGCGGAAATCACGGCTGTTGTAGTCGGCGAACTTGGACGGCACCTTGTCGAAGTAGTTGGTGAAGCCGCCCTTGATGAAATTGTTGTCTTCCATGCGGAACGACAGCAGCACCGCTTTCTTGACCCACTGGTGGGTAATCCACTGGCCGACGCCCTGGCGCTCGGACACGCGCAGCTTGCCCTGGTCGAGCAGGTCGATCCCCGTGGTGACGGCTTCCTTGAGCTGGGCGTCCACGGTGCGCGGCGTAATTTCGGCGCGGCGTTCAAAGGCGGACTCGATGATCTGTTGCAGTTGTTCCATGACTTTTCCTGGGTTGATTAAAGTTTTTGGGTGAATTCGGCGATGCGGCGCGCGGCTTCCAGCGTTTCTTCAACTCCGGCCACCAGCGCCATGCGTACGAAGTTTTCGCCGGGATTGATGCCTTGCGCTTCACGCGCCAGAAAGCTGCCGGGCAGCACGGTGACATTATAGTCGCGATACAGTTGTTGCGCGAAGGTGGTATCGGCGACCGGTACGCGCAGCCACAGGTAGAAACCCGCATCGGGCATGGCCACCGGCAGTAGCGGCTGGAGGATTTCGGTCATCCTGGCGAACTTTTCCGTATACAGCCGGCGATTTTCGGCAACGTGTGCCTCGTCGTTCCATGCCGCAATGCTGGCCGCCTGTATGGCAGGATTCATGGCGCAGCCGTGGTAGGTGCGGTACAGCGTGAACTTGGCCAGCACCGCCGCATCGCCGGCGACAAAGCCGGAGCGCATACCCGGCACGTTGGAGCGCTTGGACAGGCTGGAAAATACCACCAGGTTCTTATAGTCGCTGCGCCCCAGTTGTTGCGCAGCCTGCAGCGCGCCAAGCGGCGCCTGCTCGAAGTAGATTTCCGAATAACATTCGTCGGCGGCGATGACGAAACCATGGCGATCCGCCATCTCGAACAGTGTTTTCCATTCCTGCAGCGTCATTACGCGCCCGGTCGGGTTGCCCGGCGAGCAGACGTAGAGCAACTGCGTGCGCTGCCACACCTGCGCCGGCAGTTGTGCGAAATCCAGCGCGTAATTGTCTTCCGGCAAGGTGTTGAGGAAATAGGGCGTGGCGCCGCCGAGCAGCGCCGCACCTTCATAGATCTGGTAGAACGGGTTGGGGCAGACCACAGCCGGCCCGGTCTGCGTGCGGTCGATCACCGCCTGGGCGAAGGCGAATAAGGCTTCGCGGCTGCCGTTGACCGGCAGCACCTGGGTTTTCGCGTCCGGTACGGGAATGCCATAGCGCCGCGCGAGCCAGTCTGAAATTGCACTGCGCAGCGCGTCGCTGCCGGCGGTTGTGGGATAATTCGCCAGCCCGCCCAGGCCGGCGATCAGCGCATCCTTGATGAACTGCGGCGTGGCATGCCTCGGTTCGCCGATGGACAGGCTGATCGGACGCAGCGCTTCGTTTGGCGTGACTTCGCGAAACAGCGCGGCGAGTTTCTGGAACGGATAGGGCTGCAGCAGGTTAAGGTCTGGGTTCATCGGATGCGGGTTTCTGGTTGGGCAGTGATGTAAACGGCTGTGCATTATAAGGGGCGGAGTGGTGGCATCAAAACAAAAAGTGGTGGCGATGCTCGGCTTGCTGAATGCGGCCACGGTCTGGGGGCTGGTCTGGTATCCCTACCGCTTGCTCGCCCATGCCGGGGTTTCCGGCGAACTGGCGACCTTGCTGACTTATACGATTGCGGTCGGCTGCGGCCTGTTAGTGGCCGGGCCGGTCTGGCGCGAACTGCGTGTTGCCGGATGGTGGGGCATAGCGCTGACGTTGGCTGCAGGCTGGACCAATGTGGGTTACGTGCTGGCCATCCTTGATGGTGAAGTGATGCGCGTATTGCTGCTGTTCTACTTGGCGCCGCTGTGGACGGTGCTGTTGTCCAGGATCCTGCTCGGCGAACGACTGAACCGTTATGGCTATGCCATCGTCGCACTGTCGCTGGGCGGCGCGTTTGTCATGCTGTGGCGGCCAGGCTTCGGCCTGCCGTTGCCGCAGAATCGCGCCGAATGGACCGGGTTGTCGGCGGGGGTGGCTTTTGCCGTGACCAATGTGCTGGTGCGCCGGGTGCAGCATTTGAGCGTCAATTTCAAGGCCATCGCGATATTGTTCGGCGGCGCGCTGCTGACAGCCATGCCGTTGTGGTATCGCGGCAACGTCGGCATGCAGGTGCAGGCGGTTGTGCCCACCGCATGGTGGCTGATACTGGCGGTCGCGCTGGCGCTGTGTGCCACGAGTTTTGCCATGCAGTTCGGGCTGACGCGGTTGCCGGCCAACCAGGCGATCGTCCTGCTGATGTTCGAGCTGGTAGTGGCTGCAATTTCGTCTTATCTTCTTGCCGGAGAGGAAATGGGCGGGCGCGAGATCGCCGGTGCGCTGCTGATTGTGGCAGCCAGCCTGTTTTCCGGAAAGTTGCACGCACAAGTTGAAGAATCGGATATATCCAGACAGGGAGCATGAAATGAACAGTCGGGCAGTCATTATCGGTACACCACTCAGTCCATCAGCCAGCAGGGTCATGCTGCTGGGCAGCGGCGAGCTGGGCAAGGAAGTCATCATCGCACTGCAGCGGCTGGGCGTGGAAGTCATTGCTGTGGATCGTTATCCGGACGCACCGGGGCACCAGGTGGCACACCGCGCGCACGTCATCAACATGGCGGATGGCGCTGCGCTGCGCACGTTGATTGAACAGGAACAGCCGCATCTGGTAGTACCGGAAATCGAAGCGATTGCCACCGATACGTTGCTGGAGATCGAGCAGGAAGGCCGGGTGAAAGTCATCCCCACAGCGCGTGCCGCCCAGCTCACCATGAACCGTGAAGGCATCCGTCGGCTGGCGGCGGAGAAACTGGGCCTGCCGACCTCGCCTTACCGCTTCGCTGACAGCCTTGAACAATTGCGTGCGGCAATTGACGGCATAGGTTATCCCTGTATGGTCAAGCCGGTAATGTCTTCTTCGGGCAAGGGGCAGTCCAAGGTCGATGGCCCCGGCGATGTGCAGGCTGCATGGGACTATGCCGCAAGCGGCTCGCGCGTAAATCAGGGGCGGGTCATCGTCGAAGGTTTCATCAGGTTTGATTACGAGATTACCCTGTTGACCGTACGAGCGATCGGCAGCAACGGTGCAATCGAGACACATTTCTGCGAGCCTATCGGCCATGTGCAGGTGAACGGCGATTACGTCGAGAGCTGGCAGCCACAGGCAATGGCGCCGCGCGCACTTGAGCGCGCGCGCGAAATCGCGAAAAGCATCACGGACGACCTGGGCGGGCTGGGGATATTCGGTGTGGAACTGTTCGTCCAGGGGGAACAGGTGTGGTTCAGCGAAGTCAGCCCGCGCCCGCACGATACCGGCATGGTTACCATGTGCAGCCAGCGCCAGAACGAATTTGAACTGCATGCCCGCGCTATCCTCGGTTTGCCGGTGGACGCGAGCCTGCGCGAAGCGGGTGCTTCTGCCGTAATCTACGGCAAGCTGGACGCGGCAGGCATTGCCTTCGCCGGCGTGGATGAGGCGCTGCGTGTTCCGCAGTCCGACATCCGCTTGTTCGGCAAGCCGGAATCTTTTGTGCGCCGCCGTATGGGGGTGGCATTGGCAACCGGCAAGGATACCGATGAGGCAAGGGCGCGAGCCAAGCTGGCGGCTGGCAAAGTGGAGCCATTCAAGCCATGAAACCGCTGGCGCTGCTGCATGCCACGTTTCTGGTTGCCGATCTCGAGCGGTCGCGCGCGTTTTATCAAGGCGTGCTGGCGTGGTTGCCCGATACGCAGCGTCCTGATCTGGGATTTCCGGGTGTGTGGTATGACGTCGGTACCAACCAGCAAATCCACCTGATGCAATTGCCCGATCCGGAAGCGGGACTGCAACGTCCAGCACATGGCGGCCGGGATCGCCACGTGGCGCTGGCGGTGAGCGATCTGGGTGAACTGGTGCGCCGGCTGGAGGCGTCAGGCATTGCCTATACGCTGAGCAAGTCCGGCAGGCAGGCGCTGTTTTGCCGCGACCCGGATGGCAATGCGCTGGAGTTCGTGCAGGCTTAGGCGATGGCGGGTACGCAATCTTCTGCCGCTGTCGCCTTTCGTCGCGCCACGCCGGCCGATGCCGACGCAATCGTGGCCCTGGTGAACTCGGCTTACCGCGGTGACTCCAGCCGTGCCGGATGGACGACGGAGGCGGACTTGCTCGGCGGACAGCGCACCGATATCGGTGAAGTGGCGCGGTTGCTGGGAATGGCTGACTCGCTGTTCCTGCTTGGTTTAAGTGCTGGTGAAATCATCGGTTCGGTGCATCTGCAACGGCTCGGTGTGGCTACCGCCGGGCTGGGCATGCTGGTGATACGCCCGACCCTGCAGGGGTGGGGATTCGGCACGCAGCTGATGCGCGCGGCAGAAACATGGGGAAGCGAGGCATGGCATGCGGCCCGCATGCAGATGCAGGTGATCACGCTACGCACAGAGCTGATCGATTATTACCTGCGACGCGGTTACCGGCGTACCGGAGAACTCCGGCCTTTTCCTGCGGAACCGGAATTCGGTTTACCCAAGGTTGCCGGATTGCAATTCGAGGTGCTGGAGAAGACGCTGGGCTGATGGTTATTCTGTGGCTTCGGCGATGGGGCGGCCTTCGGCATACAGCTGTTCCAGGTCTTCTTCCTGCAGATTCAGCAAGCGCAGGCAGGTAGCGCCCAGCTTGGGCCACTCCTGAGTGGAACTGAGCGCGCATTCATGCTGCAGGATGTGTTCGGCAAGCTGGGCAGTGGCAATGAGCCTGCGGCTCAGCATCGGCAGCCTGGATTCCGCAGATTGCAGTATCGGGAGATCGTGGTGATTGCGGATAGCCAGGCAGAGCTCCTCGGGCAGCCACCAGCTTTGCGCCAGGATGCAGCCCACCATTGCATGGTTGGTCGGCAGCACGGTTTCCTCGACGCTGGTGAAGCTGTGCTGTGCGTTGCTGTTGGCTATTCCGAGTACCTTGTCGTAATCGGGGAAGCGCAGCAGCAGGACAGGAATGCCGCAGTCGCGGAACAGTCCCAGTGTGTAGGCATCTTCCGGCAGCAGGCCGGGTAGTTGCAGTTTCTGCGCCAGCCATCCGGAGATGCGTGCGATACGTGCCGATGCGTCCCAGAAGCGTTCCATGGCCGGGGTGACCGGGAATATGTCACGCAAGACGATGCCGGCAATGGCGCGTTTTGACACATCGAGGCCAAGTACGATCAGCGCATCGTGTATTGTACCGACTCGGCGGCGCATGCCGAAGTACGGGGAATTCACGGTTTTGATCAGGCCGGCGGAAAGGCTGACGTCAGCCTTGATCAGGCTCGCCAGGCGATTGAAATCGGGCTCGGATTTGCGTGCCTCTTCCATGATGTTGTTCAGGATATCCGGGCAGGGCGGGATTTCGATGTCGCGCATGCTCTGCTCAAACAGCGTGTCAATTGCCGGTGGTTCGGGAGTGGCGGTCATGGAGATGTTTTCGCTCATGGTTGCTTTCTTTCTTGTATCCAGGCAATCAGGTCTTCCCCCGGCATGGGATAGGCATGCAGGTAGCCCTGAATTGCATCAACGCCGACATTGAGCAGCGCATCGTTTTGCTTTTGCGTTTCACAACCTTCGGCCACGACGGTCATGCCCAGATTGCGCCCGAGCTGGGTAACAGCCTGGACAACTGCCAGCGCGCGGCTGTCGTCCGGAAGGACGGTGACGAAGGTGCGGTCAAGTTTGAGTTTCCTGGCCGGGATATCCTTCAGGTTGGCCAGGCAGGAATAGCCGGTACCAAAATCGTCGATGGCCAGGCTGATGCCGGCCTTGATCGCACTCTTCAGATTTTTCTGCACGGTTTCCGAGATATCCATGAACAGCGACTCCGTGAGTTCCAGTTCAATCAGGTCGGGCTGGATATTGGCGCAGAGCAGCGCGGCATGCAATGCATTGGAAAATTTGGGGGAAACCAGTTGTGCGCGCGAAATATTGATTGCAACCTTGGTAGGGCAGCCCGCATCACGCAATGTCCGCGCCTGCAGAGCTCCCTGCAGCAGGCTCCATTCGCCGAGACGGGTAATCAGTCCGGTTTTTTCCGCAACCGGGATGAACTTCCCCGGGGAGATGGTCTGGTTGTTGACGGTGCAACGCATCAGTGCCTCGACTGCTTCAATGCTGCCGTCGGCGCGTAGGATGGGCTGGTAGTGCAGATGGAAGCCGCCGGTCTCGAAAGCGGTGTGCAGGCTGTTTTCGATCGACAGTTCTTCGCGCGCGAGCAGAATGCCGAGACGCCCCGGAACCGGTTCGTCACCCGAGATCACGATGCTGTTGCCGCCTTTACCCTTGGAGGCAAACATGGCACGGTCGGCGCGTTCGAGCAGTTCCAGCGGGTCTTCCCCGGTCTCGTAGATGGCGATCCCGACGCTGGCCGTGGGATGCAGCACCAGGTCGCCCACAGTCAGTGGTTCTTCCACGGTGTTCATGAGTTCGCGGGCAAGTTGCTGAGCCTGGATGCGGTCGCATTCGGGAACCAGGCAGACAAATTCGTCGCCCCCCATGCGCGATAATTCGGCACGTCCCGAGGTGCGAGCCCGGAAGCGTATGGCAATGTCGGCAATCACGCTGTCGCCGCCGATATGGCCGAAGGATTCGTTGACTTGCTTGAAACGGTCGAGGTTGAACCAGAGCACGGCCAGAGGCTGGCCACTTGCGGCAAGATCTCTCACCAGTTGAGTCGCTGTTCGCAGGCAGCCACTGCGGTCTAGAAAACCAGTGAGAGAGTCGATACCCTTCATACCTGTGGTGATGTTCCTGCGTTTTTGGAATTTACGAAAGGTAACGCAAACGGGGGTAATTTTCTAGCGCAATTCAATTAATTTTTTATGCGGACTGGTTGCGCATGTGGTCAGCCACCTTGTTGAAAGCAGTGATGAGCTCGTTGCGCAATGGCACGTCGGCGACCATTTCCTGCAGCGCCTGATCCATGCACAGCAACCATTGGTCGCGTTCGCTGGCGCCGATGGGGAAGGGGAGATGGCGGCGGCGCAGCATCGGTTCGCCGTGCTCTTGGATGAATAATTGCGGGCCGCCCATCCAGCCGGAAAGAAACTTGAACAATTTGTCCTCCGATCCCTGCAAGTCTCTGGGGTGCAGCTTGCGGATGCCATGCGCTTCCGGCAACTCATCCATCAACTGGTAGAAGCGGTGCGTCAGTTCTCGGATTTTTTCGGCGCCGCCGATGCGTTCGTAATGGCTGGTGATTTGTCTGGGTATCATGCTTTTTCGGCTACCGGCGGGATTAACGGCGGACCATTTTCAGTATCAGCAAGGCGCCGAGCAGGCTCTGCACCAGATAGCTGATGCTGGCGATGCCGTGCAGCATTTTGAATTGTCCGGCAAAAGCGCTATGCATCACATCGGCCGGCAACGCTTGTGCCTTGAGGCTGGCCATTACCGGCTGGAAGCCGAACTCGCTGATCAGCGTGAGCAGCAGCATCACGGCAGTGATCCAGAATGGTGATTGTCGCAAAGCCGTACCGCCGGCTTCCCTGAGGCGGTAGGCCAGCAGGTACAGCGCACTCGCCATGCCGAGATAGGCGACCAGGCTGAACATCTTGCCAGCCAGCATGCCGGCCAGCATTTTGTCGGGCAGGGACTGGAACAGCACGGGTACTGCAAGATAGCCGATGCCCCACTGGCTGCCGACCCATGCGGTTGCTGCCAGCCAGGCCAGCTTGTTGCCGAGGTCTTTGATCATGCGGCCTCTTGCGGGTGTTGTTCGTCGATGGTGTCGTAATGTTGCAGCGCCAGGCTGTCGCGCCATGCGGCCAGGTTGTAGTCGCGCTGTACCAGTTCCTGCAGGAAGCTGCAGAAATCGTCGGTCATGCGCGCATAGCTGCGGTTATCGCTGCTGATGAAATAGATGACGCCGTCCTTGGGATCATACGCATAGATGTTACTCAGCTCGTCCTGCGCGAAAGCGAGATTGCCGTTAAGCGGGCCATGCCCGATCAGGCAGAACCAGTCTTTGCGAAAGCTCAGGCTGTTCTCGATGTCGCCGTAGCCGGCGGCAAGCAGCCATTTCGACAGACCGAGCGGCAGCTTGCATTCCATCTTGCGGGCGATCATGAGCAAATCCATTTCGGATACCCTGGCCGAAGTCTGGTAAATGGGGCGGCTGCGCAGGAAGCGTTTGCGTTTGCCGGACAGAATGGTGTCTATGAGTTTCTTCATTACAAAATGACGTGATACGTTATCGCATAATTACTGTGCTTTGAGGCCCAGATAACTGGCTACCTATAATAATAAGTATACCCCCATTTGGGGCCGGCCTCCTACAGCGATACTTGATATGGCGTGATGGTGGGCCGCAGCCATGCCGGAACCGGGGATGCCTTACTGCTTCGGATTGCCGGCCTGACGGGCACGATACAGTTTCAGATCATTATGGAATGACAGGCCTGCCGTAAGGTATGCGAGCAATGGCAGCCACAATCCGCCTGCGTCAAAATGGAAATACAGGATGCTGGCGGCGATGGCGAACAGCGGCGAGGCGCCGAAGCGCAGGATGAACCCGAATACCAGCAGCGCCAGCGCCGCATACAGGATGCCCTCAGTGCGATAGACGAGATATAGCGTCCAGCATGCGGACAGGATGGCACCCAGGTAATTCAGGATACCCAGCCAGGAGATTCTCATGGTCAGCTGCGGGGTCTTGTTGTTCGTATTCATGGTTGTCCGGAAATGATGCGGGTTAATGGGTATCGAAAGAAATCATGGCGTGCCGGTTGCGCATCTACAGTGTGGCATAGCGGTTTTGCGCGCTGACCACTTTGCTGATGTAGCTGCGCGTTTCCGCATAGGGTAGTTTCTTGCGCAGGGTGTTATAGACCTCGCCAGGGGTCATCTTGTTGATCATGCCTAGCGCAGTTTCCTGGTTCGAGGAAAAAGCGCGCAGCACATTGCGCGGCCCGGTGTTGTAGGCTGCGATGGCGCAGTATTCGCGCGACAGCGGGTCGCCGATGTCCTGCAGCACGCTGTCGTTGAACAGCATGCTCAGGTAGTTCGTGCCGAGCTCGATATTGTTCTCGGCATCGAACAGGTATTCCTTGCTGGGCGCGCGGTCGATGCCTTTCACCTTGCGATAGGCGTCGCGGCCACCGCTTTCCGGCACCAGCTGCATCAGGCCGTAGGCCGGTGCGCTGGATACCGCGAACGGGTTGAACGAACTTTCGGTCTTGATCACGGCGAAAATCAGGCTGCGGCTGATCCCGGTCGCGGCCGAATATTTGCGCACCTGCGGCGCATATTTCAGCGCACCTTGTTCGACATGAGTATTGATCATGGCGAACTGCACATAGCGGACCTGCTTCCTCACGCCGTTGACGTTGATGCTCTTGCTGCGCATGTCATGTGCGGCCAGGTAGCTGGCATAAGCTTCGGCTTCGCTGCGGTTCTCGATCAGTCGCCCGGTCTGGTCGGCCACCAGTCCCTGCAGATAGGGCGTGCCATTAAGTTCGACGGGGCTGTCGGAAAAAAGGTCGACCGAGCGCGGGTCGCCCGGCGTGAGCAGGGCGACCACCACTGCATTGCGTATCTTGTCCTGGATGCCTGCCTCGTCCAGATGCTCGATCAGTACGCTGCCGGCATCAAAATCCACGGTGACGCGGCTGGTGTAGTCTTCGGTGTATTTCACATAGCGGGTGCGCGTCGGCAGTTTGCGGGATTCACGGCTGCCCCATTTTTTGCTGCTCTGCTTGCGCACATTGCCCAGCAACTGGTTGAGTTGTGCCTGGGCGCGGCGGATGTCGGAGAGTGCGAGGACGGGGTTGTATTCATAGGAGCGGACCCGGCTCTCGGCGATGGCCTTGATCGCCTGGGCAGGGCTCCTGCTGGTTAACACACGTACCGCATTGTTGGTGGTGCAGCTGCTCAACGGCAATATCGCCGTGCCGGCAAGCAGAGCCACTAGAACCTTGTTCTTCATCCTGGGCATCATAACCGACCACGTTGTGCCAGCAAAGCCGCCCCGCAGGCGGCATCGGTCCGGCGTGCCACGCTGACCGGCAAGCCCAGCAGGCGTTCGCGCAGTTTCAGCCAGACCGGATTGTTTGCGCCGCCGCCTGCGGTGGCAACCGATTTGAGCGGCGTTGCGCCGAGCGCGGCGAGCCTGGCGTAGCCGTCGGCTTCGATGCGGCTCAGCCCCTGCAGCAGGCCATGCAGAAATTCGACATCGTCGGCAGGGCGCGGCTCCAGGCATGGGGCAAGCTGCGGGTCGTTGGCCGGGAAGCGTTCGCCGGGCTGCAGCAGCGGGTAGTAGGCGAGCGGGCTGTCGGTCGCCGGGTCAATGTGGGGGCTGAGTTCTGCCAGCTGCGCATCGCTGAAATAGTGGCGCAGTACGGCGCCACCGGCATTCGACGCGCCGCCCGCCAGCCACAGGTTGCCGTAGCGGTGGCTGTAGACGCCATATCGCGCGTCGTCCACGCGTCGTTCCGAGAGCAGCTTGAGTACGATGGTTGAGCCGAGCGAGGTGACTGCCTCACCGGGTTGGGTGACGTCGGCAGCGATGAAGGCGGCAATGCTGTCGGTGGTGCCGGCATGTACCATGCATCCGGGATTAAGGCTGAAATGCCCTGCGATCGCCGGATTGATCCGGCCTATGGCCGAACCGGGGGCAGTGACCTGCGGCAACAGCTGGGCATGCGGTAATTGCATGACCCAGTCCGGCCAGCGCAGATTCTCCACGTCGTAGCCGGTCTTCAGCGCATTGTGGTAATCGGAGATGCCGCCCAGGCTCGTCAGCAATGCGGCCAGCCAGTCGGCCTGGTGCAGGAAAAATGATGCGTCAGTGCATTCGGTATAGCGTGTCAGCCACAGGAATTTGGCCAGCCCGGAACTGGCGCTGCCCGCGGTATGGCCGGGTGGGGCAATTTTCCCCAGTTCCATGGCTTCCTGTGTCGCCCGGCTGTCGTTGTAGAGCAGGGGAGGGCAGAGCGGTTCCAGGTCCGCATCGCACAGCAGCACGGTGGCGGAGGTGGCGGCGATGGCGATGCCCTGCAGTTGTCCGGTAAGTTCTTGTGGCAGGCTGCGCAACACGGCAAGCAGCGCCTCGCGCCAGTCCGTTGGGGTCTGCTGGCCTGGATCGGGATAGGGGTGCTGGCAGGTGTGGACTACAGCGGCCTGGCTACCCACCACGCAGGCGCGTGCGCCGGAGGTGCCGAAGTCCAGGCCGAGATACATTTATCCCCGGGTATTTGATTGCGTGGCAAACTGGGTCAGGTCGACACGCGGTGCCGGCTGCCAGCCTTCCTTGCGGTGTTCGGCCACGACGTTGGTGAAGATGCCGCCGCGTACGTAGAATTTGGCGGTAAGGCGCATGAAGCGCGGCTGGGTAGCGGCAACCAGGTCGTCGAGGATGCGGTTGGTGACGTCTTCGTGAAAATGTCCCTCGTCGCGGAACGACCAGATATAGAGTTTGAGGCTTTTCAATTCAACGCATTGCCGGTCGGCGATGTAGTCGAGAATCAGCGTGGCGAAGTCGGGCTGGCCGGTCTTCGGGCACAGGCAGGTGAATTCAGGGATCTCCATATGGATATGGTAATCGCGGCCGGGATTGGGGTTGGGGAAGGTCTCCAGGGTTTTGTTGGGCTGTGTGCTCATCTCGGAATTTCTGGGTTAGAATGATATAAATCAATTATAACGTTAAGCCCGACTCAAATTGCGTCTTTCCCATATCAAGCTTGCCGGTTTCAAGTCGTTCGTTGACCCTACGCACATTGCGCTGCCCGGGCAACTGGTCGGCGTGGTCGGCCCGAACGGTTGCGGCAAGTCCAACGTTATCGATGCGCTGCGCTGGGTCCTGGGCGAGTCGCGGGCTTCTGCATTGCGTGGCGAATCGATGCAGGACGTGATTTTCAACGGTTCAGACAAACGCAAGCCGGTAGCGCGCGCGAGTGTCGAACTGGTGTTCGACAACAGTCTGGGCAAGGCTGCCGGGCAGTGGTCGACCTACGCCGAGATTGCCATCAAGCGCATACTGCAGCGCGACGGTGATTCCAGCTATTACATCAACAACCAGCATGTGCGGCGCAAGGACATTACCGATATTTTCCTTGGCACCGGCCTGGGAGCGCGCGCTTACGCCATTATCGAACAGGGCATGATTTCGCGCATCATCGAGGCCAAACCGGAAGAGTTGCGCATTTTCCTGGAAGAAGCGGCAGGCGTATCCAAATACCGTGACCGCCGCCGCGAGACTGAATTGCGCCTGGGTGATACGCGCGAGAATCTGCAGCGCGTGGATGACATCCGCCAGGAACTGGGCAAGCAGCTTAGCCATCTCGCGGAGCAGGCCGAAGTGGCGAAGAAATACCGCGAACTGGAAGCGCAACGCGACACTACGCAGCACCTGCTGTGGCTGGTCAATAAACAGGAGGCCGAGGCACGCCGCGTGCGTATCGGCCAGCAGATCGAAAAGACCCGAACCGAGCTGGAGGCCGAGGTGGCGCGCTTGCGTGAAACCGAGAGCCAGCTTGAGCACGCGCGCAGCGAGCATTACCAGTTGTCCGATGCGCTGCACGGCAAGCAGGGCGAGTTGTATGGGGTGAATGCCGAAATAGCGCGCATCGAGCAGCATATTGCGCATCTGATCGACCAGCGCACACGGCTGACCCAGCAGATTGCCAATGCCGAACGGCAGATTGAACAGCAACAAGGGCAGATGCAAGGCGTGCAGTCGCTGCTGGCGCACTGGCAGCAACAGCAGCAGGATGGGGGCGTACGGGTTGAGGTATGCGAGAACCGCACCGCCACCGAGGCGCAGCATCTGCCGCAGGCGGAAGAAGAAGCGCGCGCAGCGCAGGAAAACCACAGTGCGGTGCAGCGGGAATACCTGATGCTGCAGCAGCAGGTGCAATTGGCCGAGACGCAGCGCGAGCATATTCAGCGCAACCTGCAGCAACTGGATGGTCGTCGTTCGCGGCTGCTGCTGGAGAAGGACAATCTGCCCCAGCCCGACACCGAGGCGTTGCAGGAAGCACAACAACAGTTGGCCGAGAACGAAGCCAGGCGTGAAGAGCAGCAGCAGCAACTGGAGCAGTTGCAGGAACAGTTGCCGCTGGCGGATGCCATGCGCCATGAACAGCGTGCAGCAGTGCAGGAACTGGAGCGGGAGTTTTCGCAGGTGGAGGCCAAGCTGGCGGCACTCAAGCTGCTGCAGCAGCAGGTCGATAACGATAAAAACCTGAAGGACTGGTTGTTACGCCACCAGCTGGATGAGTTGCCGCGCCTGTGGCAATCCATCCGCATCGAAGCCGGGT
Source organism: Sideroxydans sp. (assembly GCA_016124455.1). GTDB lineage: Bacteria > Pseudomonadota > Gammaproteobacteria > Burkholderiales > Gallionellaceae > RI-121. Next base: position 77,947 of record WGNQ01000012.1, read on the forward strand.
GGGAAGACGCGCTGGAGGCCGTGTTACGTGAGCGGCTGAATGCGATTGCGCTGCAGCGCCTGGAGCAGGCGGTCGAATGGAGCGAAGCTCCCCCGGCCAAGCTGGCGGTGTTTGCGGCGGGCGGGAGTCAGGCTGCATTTGTGCAGCCGGGCAGCGAACTGACACCGCTGGTGCAATTTGTCCGTTGCCAGGATGACCTGGCGTCGCAGGTGGTTGCGGATTGGCTGTCCGGAATTTATGCAACAGAAACGTTGGCGCAGGCGCTGGCGCAGCGTGACAAGCTGCCTGCAGGCGCATGGCTGGTTACACCGCAGGGTCATCTGGTTGGCGCCTGCAGCGTGCTGTTTCATGCGCCGGATAGCCAGGTGCATGGCATCCTGGCGCGCCAGCGCGAAATCGAGCACTTGCAGCAGGAGGCGCAGCAGCAGTCGGTCATACTGGATGAAAAGAAACTGCAGGCCACGCAAGCCGAAGAACAGTACCGCGGTATCGAAAGCAGCATTGCGCCGTTGCGCACTGCAGGGGGCGAGTTGCAGCAGCGCCAGCACGCCCTGCAGATGCAGATACTGAAGCTCAATCAGGCCAGCGAGCGCAGCAATGAGCGCGCCATGCAGATTGCTGAGGAAATGCAGGAGTTGAGTGAGCAATCGACAGGCGAGCAGCGGCAATTGCAGGAAATCTCCGAACACATGCATATCCTGCGCGAGAAGCTGGCTGAGCAGCAGATGGAAGTCGAACGGGTAAAGCAGCAGTCCGTGGTGCTGGAATCGAGGTTGCGGGAACAGCGCGAGCGTTCCCACAAGGCGCAGCACGAATTGCAGGAAGCCCGCTTCTTTGCCAAGACCTGTGCGGAAAAAATCGCCGACCTTGAGCACAATCTCAGGCAGATCCAGGCCACACAGCTGGAGCTGGAACAGAATCTGGTGCAGAACCGCGAGGAACTGGCGCGCATGGCGGATGGCGAGTCGCAGCAACAGCTGCAGGATGCCTTGCAGCAGCGCAAGGTGCGCGAGGAGGCCCTGGCCGCAGCGCGCAATGCGCTGGAACATGCAACAGTTTCTCTGAACAAGCTGGAACAGGAGCGCATGGCTTGCGAACAGAAACTCAGCCCGCTGCGTGAAAAAGCCAATGAGCTGACGCTCAAGGAGCAGGAGGCTCGTTTGCAGTTCGAGCAATGGGCAGAGCAGCTGCAGGGCATAGATGAGTCCGCCTTGCAGCCCTTGCTGGAAGCCGGCAATGCCAAGCCGGGTACATTGCAGGGGGAACTGGGGCGACTGAACGGCGCCATTGCGGCGCTGGGGGCGGTCAACCTGGCGGCGCTGGAAGAATTGCAGGCGGCGCAGGAACGGCAGGCCTACCTCGATGCACAGGCGAAGGATCTGAATGAGGCAATGGAGACGCTGGAGGGCGCTATCCGCCGCATCGACAAGGAGTCGCGCGAGTTGTTGATGGGAACCTACAATGAGGTCAACCGGCACCTGTCCGAAATGTTCCCGGTGCTGTTCGGCGGCGGTGAAGCGCGGCTGGTGCTGACCGGTGAGGAAATCCTGGACAGCGGCGTGCAAGTGATGGCGCAGCCGCCGGGCAAGAAAAACGCGTCAATTCACCTGATGTCTGGCGGCGAAAAGGCGTTGACGGCGATTGCGCTGGTGTTCTCGCTGTTCCAGTTGAATCCCGCCCCGTTTTGTCTGCTGGATGAAGTGGATGCGCCGCTGGACGACACCAATACCGAACGACTGTGCAAGCTGATCGAGAAAATGGCACAGAACACCCAGTTCATCTTCATCAGCCACAACAAGATCACCATGGAGCTGGCGCAGCAACTGGTTGGCGTAACCATGCAGGAACGCGGCGTATCCCACGTGGTGGCGGTGGATATCGAAGAAGCCTTGCGGCTGCGCGATGACAGCCCTAAAGCTGCCTAGTCACAGAATTCGCCGACCGCCTTCTGGGCATCCTCAATGTTGCGCTGGCGTGTGGCGTCGTCCATGATGATCTGGTTTCCCTTGTCATCATAAGTCGTGATGCGCGGCGCATTTTGCAGCGAGGCGAGTCCGTTGCGCGCATTGATACAGTTCTTTTGCCGGGTTTCCGCTTCTTTCTGTTGCTGTGCCGCTTGCTGTGCGGCCTCTTCCTTGGCCTTGAGTGCCTTGTTTAATTCGGCTTCGCGCTCGAATACGCTTTTTTCGGCTGGTGTTTCGCTGGTTGTATCGGCAGGTGCGCGCGGTATATGAACCTGCTGTTCCTGCGCATCGGCGGGCGGCGCGGCATCCGAATAGTGTACTTTGCCTGCGCTGTCCACCCATTTGTGGAGTTCTGCGTTAGCGCTGCAAGAGAACAGCATCAACAAAACTGGCATGAAGTATTTCATCTGGGATTTCTCCTCGGCAACGGGTGAGCGAAATTAACCGTTAATTAACAGATAGTCAATTTATCCAAGCAGTTAATCTTCGGCCGCAATGTTGTAATAAAGTGTTAACAAGGCAGGGTAAATAAAGCATAATAAAACGATCGGGGATTAGATCTCTGTAACTCGAGAACAAAAATCATAACTGTGCATGGTTCAAGCACGAGGCGGGGGGAAGGCTGTGGCAGGCATCGACATGGATTACTATCACATCGATAAGAATCGTGAGCGGGTCCTTAAACTGTTCAATGCCTATTACCGTGCGCATCATCATTCCGGCAAATTGTTCGACGATGTTCCGGACTTTTTCCTGGTTGCCCCGGAAATATTGCTTGGCCATGATATTGCTACCCGTGCCTCGGACAAACTGATCCTCGAAGACTGCATCCAGCGTGCGACTGCACGTGGTGGACATATTGGCGTCATCAAGCACTGCAATCCCAAGCTGAATTACTACTGGTTCGAACTGGTTGTCAGCCCTTTCATGCTTGGCGATCAAGTGACCGAGAATAATGAGGGGGCGTTTTTTTACCTGCTCAGCAATTTTGTCGAATATGCCAAACAGCATCCCAAGGTATACGGCGATTTGACCGCCGATCTTGATTCGGACAAGGACCTGGCATTAATGCTCAGGGAAATCAACAGGCTGGGTGGAAAACTGCGGCCATTGCTGGAGATATATGCAGAAAACCAGCTGGTACTGTTCAACCCGGGCTGGCCGGTTACCGAGGTCAAGAAATTGCTCGCTGCGCTTAAGGATAATGAGCAAAGCTGGTGCGACGTGTTTTTTGAATACCTGATCTACGTCATGGGACAAAAAGCCCGGGCTTAGCGGGATTTACCCGCGGTGGGGGGTTGCGTATAATGCGCGTTTTGTCGAGGGCGGTTTATTATGCGTATTATTCAAAAGGCATTGACCTTTGACGATGTCCTGCTGGTACCGGCACATTCCAGTATGCTGCCGCGCGACGTTGGTCTGCAAACTCAGCTTACCCGCAATATCACGCTGAACATCCCCCTGCTGTCCGCTGCGATGGACACTGTGACCGAGGCTCGCCTGGCGATCACGCTGGCGCAGGAGGGCGGCATTGGCATCGTGCACAAGAACATGTCGGCCAAGGCACAGGCGGCCGAAGTTTCCAAGGTCAAGCGCTTCGAGAGCGGTGTGGTAAAGGATCCGGTGACCATTGGCCCGGACATGACAGTGCGCGATGTATTCAATCTTACCCGCCAACACAGGATTTCCGGTTTGCCGGTGGTGCAGGGCAAGCTGCTGGTCGGTATCGTGACCAACCGCGATTTGCGTTTTGAAAGCAACCTCGATCAACCGGTTCGCAATATCATGACGCCGCGCGAACGCCTGATTACAGTGCTGGAAAGTGCCAGCCGTGAAGATGCGCGCATCCTGATGCACCGGCACCGTATCGAACGCGTGCTGGTGGTAAACGATGATTTCGAATTGCGCGGGCTGATTACCGTAAAGGACATCCTCAAATCCAGCGAGCATCCAAGGGCATGCAAGGACGCGCTGGGACACTTGCGCGTTGGTGCTGCGGTGGGTGTCGGTGAAGGTACCGAAGAACGCGTCCAGTTGCTGGCTGAGGCAGGCGTGGACCTGGTCGTGGTGGACACCGCACACGGCCACTCGCAGGGCGTGCTGGATCGCGTCAAGTGGGTCAAGCTGAATTACCCGAATATTGAGGTGGTGGGTGGCAACATTGCGACTGCCGGCGCGGCTAGGGCATTGCTGGATCACGGTGCTGACGGCGTCAAGGTGGGAATCGGTCCAGGCTCGATTTGCACCACACGCATGGTTGCCGGAGTCGGCGTGCCGCAAATTACCGCAATCCAGAATGTGGCTGATGCCTTGCAGGGTACCGGGGTGCCGCTGATCGCCGACGGCGGGGTGCGGTTTTCCGGTGATATTGCCAAGGCCATTGCGGCAGGGGCGCATACCGTGATGCTGGGCGGCCTGTTCGCGGGTACGGAAGAGGCACCGGGCGAGGTCGAATTATTCCAGGGCCGTTCCTACAAATCCTACCGCGGCATGGGTAGTCTGGGAGCGATGCAGCAGGGGTCGAGTGATCGCTACTTCCAGGATAATGAAAGCAACCAGGAAAAACTTGTACCGGAAGGAGTGGAAGGGCGCGTGCCGTACAAGGGCAGTGTGCTGGCCGTGATCCACCAGCTGATGGGCGGTTTGCGCGCCAGCATGGGCTATCTCGGCTGCCCGGACATCCCGACCATGCACGCCAAGGCCGAGTTCGTGCAAATCACCGCTGCAGGCATCCGCGAGTCTCACGTGCATGACGTACAGATCACCAAGGAAGCGCCGAATTACCACATTGACTGAGACAGGCCGGGGTAACCAACGAACCCGGCCTGCATAACATGACCCACAAGAAAATCCTCATTCTCGACTTCGGTTCCCAGTATTCACAACTCATTGCCCGCCGCGTTCGCGAAGCGCACGTTTATTGCGAACTGCATCCGTGGGACATGACGCCAGAAGACATTCGTGCATTCAATCCGGCCGGCGTCATTCTTTCCGGCGGGCCGAATTCGGTGTATGAAGAGGAAACCCCCAAGGCTCCGCAACTGGTGTTCGAACTGGGCGTGCCGGTGCTGGGCATCTGCTACGGCATGCAGACCATGGCCGCACAACTGGGCGGCGCAGTCGAGAGCGGCAAAGTGCGTGAATTCGGTTATGCAGAAATTCGTGCGCGTGGACACTCCAGACTGTTCGAGGGGATCCAGGATAAAACCAATGAACAAGGGCATGGCTTGCTGGATGTCTGGATGAGCCATGGTGACAAGGTGACGGCGCTGCCGCCAGGTTTCTCGGTAATCGCTTCCAACGAGACGACACCGCTGGCTGCGATGGCGGATGAGGCTCGTCGTTTTTACGCAGTGCAGTTTCACCCCGAGGTGACGCATACCCATCAGGGCAAGGCGCTGCTTGGCCGCTTTGTGCATGACATTTGCGGTTGCGGCCAGGACTGGAACATGCCGGACTACATTTCCGAGGCGGTCGAAAAGATCCGGGCCCAGGTCGGCCGGGAAGAAGTCATTCTCGGCCTTTCGGGCGGCGTGGATTCCTCGGTTGCGGCAGCGCTGCTGCATCGCGCCATTGGCGATCAGCTCACGTGCGTATTTGTCGACAACGGCCTGCTGCGCTTGGACGAGGCCGCGCAGGTCATGGAAACATTCGCCCGGAACCTGGGCGTGAAAGTCATTCATGTGGATGCCAGCGCGGAATTCATGAAGCATCTGGCAGGGGTTTCCGATCCTGAGCAGAAACGCAAAATTATCGGCCGCGAATTTGTCGAAGTGTTCCAGCGCGAATCGGCCAAGCTGAAGCAAGCCAAGTGGCTGGCGCAGGGTACCATTTATCCTGATGTGATCGAGTCTGCCGGTGCCAAGACGAAGAAGGCGCATACCATCAAGTCGCACCACAATGTCGGCGGCCTGCCTGATTCGCTGCATCTCAAATTGCTGGAGCCGTTGCGCGAACTGTTCAAGGACGAAGTGCGCGAACTCGGTGTGGCGCTCGGCCTGCCGCCTGACATGGTGTACCGTCATCCTTTCCCGGGGCCGGGGCTGGGCGTGCGCATTCTTGGCGAAGTGAAGAGCGAATATGCCGAATTGTTGCGCCGGGCGGATGCCATCTTCATCGAGGAATTGCGCAACACCCGTGATGCCAGTGGCAAAACCTGGTATGAACTGACCTCGCAGGCGTTCGCCGTGTTCCTGCCGGTGAAGAGCGTTGGCGTGATGGGCGACGGCCGTACCTATGAATGGGTCGTTGCGCTGCGTGCGGTGCAGACGCAGGATTTCATGACGGCACACTGGGCAGAATTGCCGCACGCCTTGTTGGGAAAAATTTCCAATAGAATCATCAATGAAGTTCGCGGCATCAACCGCGTGGTCTATGATATTTCCGGCAAGCCGCCGGCGACCATAGAATGGGAATAAGTCAGGTTGTATGGGGATACCAAAGAGGCGCCTCTGGCGCCTCTCTTGATTGAGGGTAACGGTTTATCCTGAGCCCGGTTTGGATGTATTCTTGCTTGCCTGCGATCTTGCAAGAAGCCGGGACCTGTGTGATTCATTATTGGTGGTGGGGCTTTGAATTAAGCCAGGAAGGGGAGGACATGAAAAATATATTGGCGATGGCGATATTTTCGACGCTGGCTTCAACAGCCATGGCTGAGGGTTTTTATGGCGCAGTGGATATTGGCAGGGCAAATGCCCAGGATATGTGCAGTGCTGCAAACTTCGGGGGAAATAGCTCATGTTCCACGACGGCCACGGCATTCAGGATAGGCGGAGGCTATAGCTTTACCCGGAATCTTGGGGTTGAGCTCAGTTATGCAGACCTGGGGAATGTAAATCCGGTTTATTCTCCCGGGTATGTGCAGTCTACCAAGGCTACAACTCTGCAGGCCGCAATCACGGGCTCCCTGCCTGTCGGGAGCGGGTTTTCTTTGATCGGCAAATTGGGATTTGCCCAGACCCGATTTAAACAGGCCTGGACCACCGGTGCGGCAAGCGCCACCGATACGAATGTGGCTTATGGCATTGGTGCCCAGTATGACTTTTCAGAACGCGTCGGTCTTCGTGTTCAATATGAAGACTTTGGCAAGGTTGGCTCTCTGCCCATAACGGCTACAAGTGGGACCGGGAGGAGCAGGGTCGGCCTGCTTTCTGCAGGCCTGGTTTATAAATTCTAAATATCAGGAAATTTGCAGGGTGCCGCTTCAGGCATCATCGACGAAGCAGGTGGCATCAACCGCGTGGTTTATGATATTTCCGGCAAGCTGCCGGCACCATAGAATGGGAGCAGCCCTGCTGCGGGGCTGCTTTTCCATGCAGCTAAATAGCCGGCTTTTCCGTCTTTATTCCGGCCTTTCCCTGCTGACATAACTGTTACCTTGTTGCTGTGCCAGTGCGTCTGGCGATATTACAGCAGAGGCAGATCATGTCAGCTCAAAGCAAGATACGTTTGGTAGAACCACTGACTGAAGAACAGTTCGCGGAATCGGATGCGATCCGGGAAGCGCACGCGCGCCTGGAGGCGGAAACTGCGGCCCAGCTTGCAGCGCAGGCACGCGCGCGGGCGGAAGCACAGGCGCGGGCGATAGCCGAAGCCAGGGTGAGTGGAGAAAGCGAGCTGGCAGGGCTGATTGAAATCAAGAGCCGTACGGAGTCAAGGCTGGTCGAGGAAACCCAGGCGCGCCTGAAGCACGAACGTGAACTGACTGAAGTTGCGCAGGCCAGATTACTCGCTGAAGCGCGGTTTGCCGACGAAATCGAGGCAAAACTGGCTGCCGAGCAGCAGTCCAAGGATGAACTGGAAAATCGCCTGAGGTCGGAGATGTCTGCGCGCCTTGCGGCGGAAAGCAAGGCAAAAGTCGAGCGCGAGCTGGCGCTGCTGGCGGAGCAGCAATGCCAGGCGGACACCATGGCGCGGCAACGCGCCGAAGCGGAATTGAAACTTATCGAGCAGTCCATTGGCGAAATCAATCTCCGCATCGAGCGTGAGGAGAGTTTGCGCAAGGCGGCGGAGCAGGAACAGCACAGCCATGTCGAGATGCACCTGAAGCTGGAGCAGCAGGCGCGCGAAATGGCGCAAAAGCGCGCGGCGGCGGAACGCCAGGAAACCGAGCAGGCGCGCGACAAGGCGGCTGCGGAAAATCTTGAGATCGAACGTATCCGCCAGCGTACCGAGGCGGATGAGCGTGCACGCATCGCTGCAGAGAACCGTGCCCATCTGGAGCAGGAAGCGATCCTGCTGGCCCAGGAAAAGGCGCGTGCGGAAGAGACCATAGCCCGCAATATTCAGAAGCAGTTCAACGCGGAAAAGGAATCGGCAGCCAATGCCAAGGCTATGGCTGAAGCCGGGGAGGAAGCGGCCAGAGTCGCCGCGTCCAGGGCCAGCGCTGAAGCCGAGGCGCTGGCGGAAACGCAGGCCCGTATCGAGGCCGAGAACGAGGCCGAGCAACTGGCCCAGAAGCGCCTGCAAACCGAGCAACAGGCCAGGGAAATGGCGGAACAGCGGTGCCTGATCGAAGAGCAGGCCAAGGCCGAGGCCGCGGCGCGCATTGCTACCGAGCGCCAGGCTTTCGAAGAAGCCAAACGCCGTGCCGAGGCCGAGGAAAAAGCCAAGGCTGCGGCATCCAGGAAGGCGCAGGCGGACAAGGAGGCCACAGCATTGATGGCGGCACGCGAAGAGGCGGACCGGCTGGCTGCATTCCAGCGCGAAGAGGCAAATACGCTGCTGCGTGAAGCCGAGCAGGAGGCGCGTAATCGCCTGGCTGCAGAGGCGCATGCCAAGCGTGTCGCAGACCAGAAGGTCCAGTCTGAACGCAAGCTTGCAGAACTGGCACAGCAGCGTGCCGAAACGGAGATGCAGAGCGCCCGCGAAATCGAATTGCAATTGCAGGCGGAGGCCGAGGCAATCGCGGCTTCGCGCAACCGCGCAGAAATATCGGAACAGGCGCGTTTGGCAGCAGAAGAAAAATTGCGCCTTGAAGATGAGCTGACCGCAGCGGAACAGCAGCGCCGGGCTGCCGAGCAGGAGGCAGTGCAGGCATTGCAGGACAAGCTGGAAGCAAAAGAGCGCCTGTCCCAGGCTGCGCGCCAGCGTGCTGATGCGGAAAAGTCCGAGCAGGCGACGATCGAAGAAAAGATAGCGGCGGAAAATATGGCGACGGCCGCAGCGAATGCAAGCCTCAAGGCCGGTCAGCAGGCAATTGCGGCTGCCGGGCAACGCAGGGAGCGGGAGGAGGAGGCGGCACGTCTGGCCCAGACGCATATCGATACGGAAATGCAGATCATTGCGGAAATCGAGATGCGCATGGAAGCCGAGCTGAAGAGCATCGAAGCGGACAATGCCTGCCTTGAAATCGAAACCCGTGCCAAGGAGATCGAGCTCGACAAGCTGAGGCTGGCGGAGGAAGTGCTGGCCGTTGCCAGGGAGCGGGAAGAGACCGAACTGCGCAGCCTGAACATGGGCAAGCTGCGCATCAAGGAAGAGAGCCGTGCGGCGGCTATGGAAGCCGAGAAGCAACAGGCTGAAGCGTGCGCTGCCATGGTTGCCCGCCAGCGTGCCGCCGCCGAAAAAGCGGCTCTGGAACTGGCTGCGGAGCTGGAGCGTACCGAACAGCAGGCGCTGGATATGCTGGTAGAACATAACGAATTACAAACGACCGAGTTCCTGAAGCGCCAGGAGCGGCTGGCTGCAGAGCAGCGTGCAGTACTGGAAATCGAAGCGCGTATCGCTGCCGAGGAGGATATGGCCTCGGCGATAAAGCAGCGCGAACTGGTTGAGCAGCAGGCTCGCCAGGCCGCACAGGAAATGGTGGAAGCCCAGCAGGCACAGGCTGCAGCACTTCACGAAAAAGAAGAGATGGACCGCCTTGCCACCGATACGGTGCGTGCTGCATGGCAGCAGACGCAAGCCGAGATTGATACTGCCGTGTTGTGGAGTCGCCTGCGCAAGGCGGAACGCCGCAGCAAGGTGTCGCAGTTCTCGTTGCTGGCTTCGTTGCTGTTCGGGCTGGTGGTGCTTGCACCCGCGGCTGTGCTGCCATTTTCAAAAACCGGCAGCGCGGAAATCGCCGCGGCTGCACCGGCGGTCAAGGTGGCAGCGGCCGCTACGCAACAAATGACGGAACAGGGTTCCTGGCAGACTTTGCAGATGGATACCGAGTTGCACGCCTACCCGGTGCTGGCAAAAGCAGAGCAAACCTCCATCAGGCCATGAGTTGCTTCAATTCCTGATTTTGACGGGCGCCTCAGGGCGCCCTTTTCGTATGTCAGGAAATCTGGCGCACGAGTTCGTCGCGCAGCATGGTTGCCGTGTGTACCTGCTCCAGTGCGGTGCCGCTGATCCAGAAAGTATCTTCGGCACGAGCGCCCAGCGTATTGATCTTGGCGCTATACAGATGAATTTTATGGCGGGCCAGCACGCGAGCGATACGGGCCAGCAGGCCGGGGCGGTCGCCGGCAACTACCGTAAGGATATGGTTGCCTTTGCTGTCAGGCTGGATGGCGACCTCCGGTGTAATGGGAAAATGCTTGAGCTGGCGGCTGACCCGGCCGGAAGGCGGGGCAGCGGGGGGCGTTGTACTGGTCAATAGCTGTGCCAGCTCGTATTCGATGTAGCCCATCACGTCGCGGTACGCCGTCTTGTTGTCGCTTGCATCCATCACCAGAAAACTGTCGAGCGCGTAGCCGTGGTGAGTGGTATGGATTTTCGCTTCCATGATGTTGTAGTTGAGCCGCTCGAAGAAGTCGCAGGCGCGGACGAACAGGTGCGGGCGGTCAGGGCTGTACATCATCACCTGAATTCCCTCGCCGATCAGGCTCAGGCGCGCTTTGACGACAGGTTCGGTGCTGTTGGCACGGTGCGCCAGCAGGCGTGTGTGCCAGGCGATCTCGTGCGGTTCATGGCGCAGGAAATATTCGGCATCAAGCTGGGCCCAGAGCAGTTCGTATGCATCCGGCGCGATGGCGTACAGTTCCAGCTTTTCCCTGGCCTGCTCGCGGATTTCACCGATCTGGTCGGCGATCTTGCCGCCAACCATGTAGCGTCGCGTTGCCCAGAACAGGTCCTGCAGCAGCTTGCCCTTCCATGCATTCCAGACTTTGGGGCTGGTGCCGCGGATGTCGGCCACGGTGAGCAGGTATAGTGCCACCAGATAGCGGTCATTTCTGATCCTGGCGGCGAAGGAGGCGATCACGTCCTGGTCGGACAAATCCTGTTTCTGTGCGGTGGCGGACATGGTGAGGTGGTGTTCTACCAGCCATGCCACGAGTTCCGTGTCTTCGCGCGTCAGGCCATGCTGTTTGCAGAAGCGCATCGCATCGGCACGTCCCAGCTGTGAGTGGTCGCCGCCGCGCCCCTTGGCGATGTCGTGGAACAGCCCGGCGATGTACAGCACTTCGGGGCGGGCAAAATCCTTGATCAGCTTGCTGCACAGTGGATGTTCGTGCGCGTGCTTTTCCAGGGTGAAGCGGCGCAGGTTGCGCACCACCATCAGGATGTGTTCATCCACGGTGTAGACATGGAACAGGTCGTGCTGCATCTGGCCGACGATGCGGCCGAAAGCCGGCAGGTAATGGCCGAGAATGCCGTGGTGGTTCATGCGCCGCAGGGCGTGGGTCAGGCCTTGCGGCTGGCGCAGTATCTCCATGAACAGCGCATGATTGCGCGGATCGTGACGGAATGTGGCGTCGATTTCATGCTTGGCGCGCCACAGCGCGCGCAGGGTCGAGGCCGAGAATCCCCTGAGTTCGGGATGTTGCTGCAGCAGCAGGAAGCTCTCAAGAATGGCAGTGGGTTCGCGCTCGAACAGGTGCTCGTCGCGGGCTTCCAGCAAGTCGCAGCATGCAATGAAGCGCTCATTGACCGGATGTGTGGTACCGGAATCCGGAAACAGGCGCGCCCGCAGGTTTTGCAGCAGCACCGCGTTAAGCTGCAGCACTGCCTGCTTGGTGCGGTAATAGCGCTGCATCAGGTGCTCGCTGGCACGACGCGTGCCGGTTGCGGCAACATGCATCTGCTCGGCCAGCGCATTCTGGAAATCGAACAGCAAACGGTCCTCGCGCCGTTGCGACAGGTAATGCAGGCGGATCCGCAGGGTCTGCAACAGTGCCTCGTGGCGCGCGATGGAGCGCGATTCAGTCGGGGTGATCATGCCGGCTTTCGCCATTTCGCCCCAGGTGTCGCCAAAACCGCAGGCGCGGCTGATCCATAGTACGGTTTGCAAATCGCGCAGGCCGCCAGGGCTTTCCTTCAGGTTAGGTTCCAGGTTGTAGTCGTCTTCGAGGAAGCTCCTGTGCCGGTTTTCCTGCTCCTGCAGTTTGGCGAGGTAAAAGGTGCGGCGGCTCAGGTGATTGGACAGTACATCGCGCATTTCCTGGAACAACGGCTGGTTGCCGGTAATCAGCCTCGCTTCCAGCAGGTTGGTCTGTACGGTAACGTCCGATGATTCTGCCATGCAGTCGCCCACGGTGCGGATGCTGTGGCCGACTTCCAGTCCGATGTCCCACAGCACACCTATCAATTGCTGCAGGCGTTGCTGCAAGGCGGTATCCGGATGCTGCGGCAGCAGGATCAGCAGGTCGATATCAGACTTGGGATACAGTTCGCTGCGGCCATAGCCGCCTACCGCCACCAGCGAAAGCGCGGGGGGCATGTCGAGCATGAGCCATACCTGGCACAAATGCTCGTCGACCAGCCGGGCATGGGCATGCAGGTGGCGCAGCGGCTGGGCGTTGGAGATGTAGTCCTGCTGCAGCGTCAGGCGCGCCGCACGCAGGCTGTCGCGTATTTCGGCAGTGGATGGCACGGTGATTAGAGTGCTGGCGACCCGGCAGAAACGGTCAGCACTTCAAAGCCGTTTTCGGTAACCAGTATGGTGTGCTCCCATTGTGCCGACAGGCTGTGATCCTTGGTGACGATGCTCCAGCCATCGCCCAGTTGCTTGATGGCAGCTTTGCCGGCATTGATCATCGGCTCAATGGTGAAAATCATTCCGGTTTCCAGGCGCAATCCGGTGTTAGGCTTCCCATAATGCAACACCTGGGGCTCTTCATGGAATGTCTTGCCAATGCCATGACCGCAGAATTCACGCACCACGCTGTAACCCAGCGGCTCGACGAAACTCTGGATGGCGTGGCCGATGTCGCCCAGACAGGCGCCAGGCCGGACAGCACGAATGCCCCGCCACATCGCTTCATAGGTGGATTCGCACAGGCGCCGGGCCTGGATCGAAGGCTCTCCGACATAGTACATGCGGCTGGAATCGCCGTGGTAACCGTCCTTGATCGGGGTTACGTCGATGTTGAGTATGTCCCCGTTCTTGAGCTTCTTGTCGCTGGGCACGCCGTGGCATACCTGATGGTTGATAGACGTACAAATAGATTTGGGGTAGGGGCGATGCCCGGCGGGTGCATAGTTTAGCGGTGCTGGTATGGCTTGCTGTACGTCTACCGTGTAATCGTGGCAGAGCTTGTCCAGTTCGTCAGTAGTGACGCCTGGTTTGACGAATGGCGTGATGTAATCGAGCAATTCGCTGGCCAGACGGCCGGCGATGCGCATTTTTTCGATTTCCTGCGGGGTTTTGATGCTGACAGGCATGACTCAACTAATAATATAACCAACAAGCAGCAAGGATAGTGGATAGCGCAAGCAATAACAACCTTGTTGTCGTTATTCAATCTATTGCGTGAACTTTACGGAGTACGCGTGCTCTATGTATTGGTATTATCCTGGTTGCCGATGGGCAGTATTAATTACCTTTATTTTCCGGAGAAATCAAGAATGAAAAAAGCAACTTGTCTGGCCTTGGTGTTGTTGGCTACCAGCGGTTCGGCGATGGCTGTGGATAGCGGTGCATTGATCGGTGGTGCAGCGGGCGCGGCGGCAGGCGCGGCAATCGGTAACAGCGCAAATGGGCAAAATGGCGCTATTCTCGGTGCGGCACTCGGCGCCGCAGCAGGCGTTGCCCTGGGTAGCAGCGACCAGCCGCAGCCGGCACCTGTGCAGGCGGCGCGTCCCGCTGCCCACGAGGAAGAAGTTCACTATCGTCAGCATGAAGAAGACAATGACCGTCATTGGAAACGGCGCGAGCAGGACAGCGAGGACTGAATGACTGGAACGTTGCGGAACCAGTCAGACTGACGGAATGGTTCCGGAATGAAAAAAGGCACGCTAAGCGTGCCTTTTTTGTTTGGCTTGGACTTACTGGCCCATTACCACTTGTTACCGTTGCTGCTGTTATGGCCGCGCCCGAGAGAAAAGCCTGTGCTCTGGCGACGTTGCTGCCCGCCGGTTCCTGTACCGGCGCGATTGCCGTTCACGTTGCCGTTGGCGCCATGGGACGATTGGCTGTTATTGCCATTGCCGAAGCGCTGGTGTTTCTGGCCTTCGCGGCGTTGCTGGCCGTTACGGTCGTCACGGGCAAAACCGTGACGGCTGTCCGGAGCGTGATGGCGCGGGCCATTCGCGCCACGCGGGCCGGATGCACTACGTGGCCCGCCGGCGCCACGCGGGCCGCCGTTACCGCGACCGCCGGGGGAGGCGGGACGCGGCTTGAACTTCGGTTCCATGCCTTCGATGGTATGTGGCTGGATGCCTTGGCCGGTGTAGCGCTCGATATTCCTCAGGGTGCCGGAATCGCGGTTGGAGGCGAACGATACGGCAATGCCTGATGCGCCGCCGCGGCCGGTACGGCCGATGCGGTGCACGTAGTCCTCGGCGAACTTGGGCAGATCGAAGTTGATCACGTGCGATACGCCGGGTACGTCGATGCCGCGCGCTGCGACGTCGGTGGCGACCAGGATGCGCACCTGTCCGCGGCGCAGGTTGTTCAGCGTACGGTTGCGTTCGCGCTGATTCATGTCGCCATGCAGTGCGGCTGCCGAATGGCCTTGTGCCGACAGATTGTCAGCCAGCATGTCGGCATCGCGCTTGGTGGCCGTGAACACTACGGCCTGGTTCAGGTCCACGTCGCGCAGCAAGTGGTCGAGCAGGCGATTCTTGTGTGCCATGTCGTCAACATACATCAGGCGCTGTTCGATGTTCTCGTGACGTGCCTGGGTGGCGGCGATGCTGATGCGCTTGGGCGTCTTCAGCAGGCGCTGTGCAAGTTTGCCGATCACGCCTTCCAGCGTGGCGGAGAACAACAGGGTCTGGCGGGTTTCCGGGGTGGCGGCGGCGATGCGCTCCACGTCGTCGATGAAACCCATGTCCAGCATGCGGTCGGCTTCGTCCAGAATCAGCATGTCCAGGCGCGAGAAGTCGATGCGGCCGCGCTCGATGTGGTCGATCAGGCGTCCCGGCGTCGCCACCAGGATGTCGACCGGGCTCGACAGCAGCTTGTTTTGCAGCGGATAGGGCATGCCGCCGAGGATGCTGACCACTTTCAGGCGCATGTTCTTGCCGTATTTGGCAGCAGCGTCGGAAACCTGTTGCGCCAGTTCGCGCGTCGGGGTCAATACCAGCACGCGCGGCCCCTTGCTGCGCACGGCAGAGGGTTCGGCGATGCGATGCAGCGCGGGCAGGATGAAAGCGGCAGTCTTGCCGGTGCCGGTCTGGGCAGATGCCATCAGGTCGTGGCCGGCCATGACTTCGGGAATCGCCTGCGCCTGGATCGGCGTGGGCACGGTATAGCCGGTATCTTCCACGGCCTTGAGGATGGCGGGATTCAGGCCGAGTGTGGCGAACGTCGCCACCGGAGTTGCGATGGCTTCTGGTGTTGCTGTGTTTTCTATGGACACGTTTATTCCTTACGTTTAAGTAACAGCGCATGCGTGGCGCGTGCCACACAATGAAATTCAGTAGGAGTTTTCAGCTCTACCGGCGCAAAACATCGTCGCTAACCGGTAAAACAAGGCGCATCAGAACGACGCAAGGTCGGGGATGCAGGGGGTCAGGAAACGATGAACCAACGCTGCATCAACATCGCAGCGAGGTGCGCATTATAGGTGGAAAAGCCAGAAACGCAAGTTAAATATGGGGAATGCCTATGCCATCTGGCATATGGTGCCGGGGCCGTTTTGCTGCTAGATTAGGCCGGTACTGCATATTTTCAGTGCCGGATATCCTCGGGGAGGCGATTTCATGGTGTTAATCGAGTGGAGCGACCAGTTTGAACTGGGCGTGGCATGCATGGACAGCGCGCATCACGAATTCGTCAACCTGCTCGAACGCCTGAATTCCGCACCGGAGAAAGACCTGCCCGCTTTGTTTGCGAAACTGGTCGAACATACCGCACAGCATTTTGCACAGGAAGAACGCTGGATGGCGGAAAGCGGTTTCCCTCCCATTGAGCTGCATCGCGACGAGCACAGACGTGTGCTGGACATCCTGCATGAAGCGCTGCAGCAGGTACAGGCGGGCGACATGGCATCGGGCAAGACGCTGGCCAGGGAAATGCTGGCCTGGTTTGAGCAGCATGCGGCCAGCATGGATCTGGCGCTGGCGCGGCATATCGAAGCGACCGGGTATTCGGCCGACTGAAGCCTGCTGCATAGATTCCGGATTTTCAAAGAATCGCAGGAACTTAGGTTGTGCTGTGCTAAAATGCGCGCCTTTTGAATTTGCAGGTAGTCCATCATGTCGCGCGCACTCCGTAATATCGCCATTATTGCCCACGTTGACCACGGTAAAACCACACTGGTTGACCAACTTCTCCGCCAGTCCGGTACTTTCCGCGAAAACCAGAAAGTGGACACGCGGGTTATGGACAGCAACGACCTGGAAAAAGAGCGCGGCATTACCATTCTCGCCAAGAATACCGCCATCGAATACGAAGGCACCCATATCAATATCGTCGACACACCGGGGCACGCCGACTTTGGCGGCGAGGTGGAGCGCGTGCTGGGCATGGTGGACGGCGTGCTGCTGCTGGTGGATGCGGTGGAAGGGCCGATGCCGCAGACGCGTTTCGTTACCAAAAAGGCGCTGGCACTTGGCCTGAAGCCGATCGTGGTGATCAACAAGGTGGATCGCCCGGGTGCCCGTCCGGACTGGGTGTTGAACCAGACCTTTGATTTGTTCGACAAGCTGGGCGCAACCGACGAACAGCTCGATTTTCCCATTATTTACGCTTCCGGCCTGAATGGCTGGGCATGCCTGGATCTGGGCGATGCCCCGTCCAACGGTGGTGCGGCGGCAGACATGCGCGCCTTGTTCGACACCGTGCTGAAGTTTGTGCCGAGCCCGCCGGGCAGCGCCGATGCGCCGCTGCAACTGCAGCTGGCCGCACTGGATTACTCGACATTCACGGGACGCCTGGGCGTAGGCCGTGTGCTGAACGGCCGCATCAAGCCCGGCCAACAAGTCGTGGTGATGAATCATGACAAGCAAGTGGGTTCCGGTCGCATCAATCAGGTGCTCGGCTTTCAGGGGCTGGAGCGCGTACCGGTGGAAAGTGCCGAAGCGGGCGACATCATTATCATCTCCGGCCTGGAAGATATCGGCATCGGCGTCACCATCTGCGACAAGGATAATCCTGTCGGGCTGCCGTTGCTGACGGTGGACGAGCCGACGCTGACCATGGACTTCATGGTGAACTCTTCGCCGCTGGCCGGCACCGAAGGCAAGTTCGTCACCAGTCGCCAGATTCGCGATCGCCTGACCAAGGAGCTGCTGACCAACGTTGCGCTGCGGGTGGAAGATACCGCGGATGCCGATGTGTTCCGCGTTTCCGGCCGCGGTGAATTGCACCTGACCATCCTGCTGGAAAACATGCGCCGTGAAGGCTTCGAGATGGCAGTGGCCAAGCCGCGCGTGGTGTACAAGGAAATCAACGGTGAAAAGTGCGAGCCGTACGAGAACCTGACCATCGACCTGGAAGACGGCCATCAGGGTGCGGTCATGGAAGAAATCGGTCGCCGCCGCGGTGAGCTCACCAATATGGAGTCGGACGGGCAGGGACGCACCCGCCTCGAATACCATATTCCGGCACGCGGCCTGATCGGCTTCCAGTCCGACTTCATGACCATGACCCGCGGTTCCGGCCTGATGAGCCACGTGTTCGATGACTACGGCCCGGTCAAGGCCGATCTGCCGGGCCGGCATAACGGCGTGCTGATTTCGCAGGAAGACGGCGAAGCCGTGGCCTATGCGTTGTGGAACCTGGAAGACCGTGGCCGCATGTTCGTCAGCCCCGGCGACAAACTGTACGAAGGCATGATTATCGGCATCCACAGTCGCGACAACGACCTGATCGTCAACCCGATCAAGGGCAAGAAGCTGACCAACGTGCGCGCTTCCGGTACCGACGAAGCGGTGCGCCTGACCACGCCGATCAAGCTGACGCTGGAATCCGCAGTGGAATTCATCGATGATGACGAACTGGTGGAACTCACCCCGAAGTCGATTCGTATGCGCAAGCGCTACCTGAAGGAACATGAACGCAAGCGTGCGTTGCGTGCCGAGTAGCAACCAAGGCAGTTGCAGGTAAAGACAGGGGCGCACAGGCGCCCCTTGTTTTTTTCAGCACGCGAATGGAATCGGTTATGATTTCCATTGTCATATCTGCCTTTAACATGCCCTGAATGGAGTAGCCAATGTTGCGTTTATCTTGCCTGTTTGCGTGTTTGTTGCTGGCGCCGCTGTCTGCGCAGGCAGCAGATCAGGGTAGTATTCCCGCCGCCGCTCCCGCTGCAAATCCGGTCGATGTGGTGCCGCTTGCCGGTGATGCTGCTGCCGATACGGCTGCGCCAGAATCTGCCCCGGTCATGGACTCCGTGCAGTCGGCAGCACCCTTTGGAAGCGAGGCGGCGCAGCGGCAACTGGCGCAAAAAAAGATCGGTTTGCTGCGCGCTACGGTCAAGGCCACCACGGTGGATAAAGGCTTCCTTTCCGGCCTGTTCTCCACGTCGGTCAGGCCGGTGGATAGCGAGCTGCTGCTGGCAATGGACCGCTTCATTGCGCAGTACCCTGAGCTGCCGGACAGTGCCGAGGTATACCAGCTCAAGGCGCAGGTGCACCTGCGCATCGAAAACTACCGTGCGGCGGCGCTGGACTGGCTGATGTCGCTGGCGGCATACCCCGATTCGTCCTATGCACTTGAGGCCAGGAACGGCCTGAAATCGCTGGTGGGTGACCAGCTGAAGCCGCAGGCGCAACTTGTTCTGAGCATGATGCAGAAGCTCGACACCTTGAGCGGCGGCCGCGAAGAACGGGTGGCCGGCTTGCTGGCCTTTATGGGCACATCGAAAGACAAGGATTTTGCCGCGCCGATCGCTGCGGAATGCAATGCATTCCTGACGCGCAACCGTGACCTGGCTGACGAAGACCGCGTCGTAAATGCGCTGGCCCACCAGAAAATGCTGCTCGACAACGAGTCGGCGATCTTCTATTTCAATGAATTGTTGGCACTCTACCCGGACAGCCCGCTGCGTGCGGACAGCCTGCTGTCGATGGGCAATATTCAGCGCAATGGGCTCAAGCACTATGAGGAGGCCGTGCTCAGTTTCAATTCGGTGATCGCGAAATACCCGGATACGGATGAGGCCAAGCAGGCCTACGAGGCATTGGCGAACATGTATGACGAGAACATGCGCGACTACAGCAATGCGATCAAGACCTATAACGCGATAGCCGCCCGTTACAAGGATGACCCGGTGGTGCTGCGCAGTTTGCAGGCATTGGCGAGCATCTACCAGGACAAGACCCACCAGCCGCTCGAAGCCATCGCGACTTACCGCAAGCTGGCCGATACCTTCAAGAACAAGGACGGGTTGAGTGCGCTGCTCAAGGCGGAAAAGCTGGCCTATTACACCGTCAGCGACTGGAAACTGGCGATTGAAATCAACCGGCGCATCGTCAACGACTATCCTGATGATGACGAGGCAGTGAAAGCGATGTATGCGAATGCGGTCATCTACGAGGAGAAGCTGAAAGACCGCGAGCAGGCGATCAAGCTTTACCAGGAGCTGATAGCGCATTATCCCGGCCATAACCTGGCCAAGGACGCGCAACGTCGCAGCAGCGCGCTGGAACAGAAGAAATAATCGGTCGGCCCGCAGGTATGCTGCGGGTGTTGGCTAAATCAGCTTATCTGCACTGGTGGATTTCGATGGTCGTATGCACGATTTCTTCGTGTATCGACAGCCAGCCGCGTACGTCATCCGCAGTCAGGTTCCGGTCATGAGTGACGACGCTGAGGGCGCAGGCATAAGCCTGCTTGCCGACGCGCCAGACGTGCAGGTCGGCGATGTGGCTCCCGCCTTCGGGACGTTCGCTTTCAATCACTTCGCGGATTTCATCGACCACAGGATGATCCATTTCCCGGTCCAGCAGCACCTTGCCGGTTTCGCCGAGCAGGTTTCTCGCCCATGCTCCGACTAATACGGCCCCGACGATGCCCATCGCCGGATCCAGCCACGACCAGCCATAAAGCCAGCCGCCGGCCAGCGCGACTATCGCCAGTACCGAGGTGGCAGCATCGGCAATGACATGCACGTAAGCCGATCTCAGGTTGAGGTCGTGGTGCCCGTGTTCGTGTCCGGCATGTTCTGCGTGTGCATGGCCGTGGTGGTGCTCGTGGGCACGGCCCAGAATCAGCGCGCACACGATGTTGACCAGCAGGCCGATGGCGGCAATGAGGATGGCTTCCTGATAGTGGATCGGTTGCGGCGAAAAGAGGCGCGTGACGGATTCGAACACCATCAGTGCGGCGACCCCGAGCAGGAAGATCGCGCTGGCAAACCCGCCCAGCACTTCGATTTTCCAGGTGCCGAAGCTGAAGCGCGGATCATGTGCGTAGCGGCGGGCAGCGGCATAGGCAAAGGCACTCAGGCCGATCGCCACTGCATGCGAGCTCATGTGCCAGCCATCGGCGAGCAGCGCCATCGAATTTAACCACCAGCCGGCGCTGATCTCGACCACCATCATGACTGCGGTGATCCACATCACGGCGCGGGTGCCGCGTTCCGCAGCGTAGTTGCCTTCGTCGAAGACGTGTTTGTGGGTCCAGGGAGAGAGATCGTGGTTGTGCATATCGTTATCCGAACAAGGCGCGCAGTTTATCGCGATCCGGGCGATGTATCACACCTTTTTCGGTGATCAGTGCACTCACCAGCTCGGCCGGCGTCACGTCGAAGGCGGGATTGCGTATCTGCACACCCTCGGCAGCCCAGTGGCAGTCACGGAAACCTTTTACCTCGTCCGGCGAGCGTTCCTCGATCGGGATATCCGCGCTGCTGGCGATGTTCATGTCGATGGTGGACAGCGGACAGGCCACATAGAACGGGATGTGGTGGCGCTGCGCCAGCACCGCCACCATGTAGGTGCCGATCTTGTTTGCGACGTCGCCGTTGGCCGCCACGCGGTCCGTGCCGACCACCACTGCGTCGATTTCGTCATGCGCCATCAGGTGGCCTGCCATGTTGTCGGTAATCAGCGTCACCGGGATGTTCTCCTGCACCATCTCCCAGGCCGTCAGCCGTGCGCCCTGCAGGAACGGGCGGGTCTCGTCGGCAATTACAGAAATCTTCTTGCCGGCCTCGACTACCGAGCGGAACACGCCGAGCGCCGTGCCCCAGCCCGCGGTGGCCAGCGCACCCGCGTTGCAGTGCGTCAGCACGCGTGCGCCATCGGGCAGCAACTCGGCGCCGAATGCGCCCATCGCCTTGTTGATGCGGATGTCCTCGGCGTGGATTTCCTGCGCCTCGGCCAGCAGCCGTTGCGCGACCTGCTGCGGCGCTTGCGTGGCGACTCCCTGCCAGACCTCGCGCATGCGCTGCAGCGCCCAGAACAGGTTCACCGCAGTCGGCCGGCTGGTTGCGAGTACTTTGAAGCCGGCTTCCATGCCGGCATTGAATTCCGCAGAAGCTTGCTGGCGCAGCGCCTCAAGCGCCACGCCGTAGGCTGCCGCCACGCCGATCGCCGGCGCACCGCGTACCACCATGCTGCGTATGCCTTCGGCTATCGATGCGGCGGAATCGTAGGACAGGTATTTGAATGAGGCGGGCAGGATGCGCTGGTCGATCATTTCCAGTTTGTTGTTTGTCCAGCGCAGGGTTTCAATTTTCACTTCAATCACCCTCGAACTCGCAGAGCGCGAACACCTTCTGTCCATGCTTCTCGAGCCGTGCGCGGCCGCCGATGTCGGGCAGGTCGATGACGAAACAGCATTCGACGATCTCGCCGCCCATTTTGTCGATGAGTTTGCAGGCGGCTTCAGCGGTGCCGCCGGTGGCGATCAGGTCGTCGACCAGCAGTATCTTTTCGCCTTTCTCGATGGCGTCGGTGTGGATTTCGATGCGGTCGGTACCGTATTCGAGTTCGTAGTCGTGGCCGATGGTTTCGGCGGGCAGCTTGCCTTGCTTGCGGATCGGCACGAAGCCCTTGCCCAGCACGTAGGCCAACGGTGCACCGAGGATGAAGCCGCGCGATTCGATACCGGCGATCTTGTCGATCTTCACGTCCTGGTAACGGCGTACCAGTTCGTCCACGGTGACGCGCAGGCCGACCGGGTCCTTGAGCAGGGTGGTGATATCGCGGAACATGATGCCTTGCTTGGGATAGTGCGGGACAGTGCGGATTCTGGATTTGACGGGCATGCTTACTCCGGTTTCTTGTAATCGCTGAATTTGAGTTTGACCTCGTGCATCTGCTGCGCGGTCAGGATGTGCGGTTCGCCTGCCTGCAGCGCGCGCCAGTAGATTTCGCAGATGGATTCGACCTCGACCGCAATGGCGAGCGCATCGTCGAGGTCGCGGCCCAGCGCGATCATGCCGTGGTTGCCGAGCAGGCAGGCCTTGCGGTCGCGCAGTGCTTCCAGCGCATTGTCGGACAGCGTCTGTTCGCCGAACACGCTGTACGACGTGCAGCGGATACTGTCGCCCCCCGCTGCGGCAATCATGTAATGCACGGCGGGCACATCACGGCGCAGGCAGGCGAGGGTGGCGGCAAAGGTGGAATGGGTGTGAATCACTGCGTTAATCTCCGGGCGCGCAACGAAGATGTCGCTATGGATGCGCCATTCGCTGGATGGCTTGCCGCCCTGCTTCACGTTACCCTTCAGGTCCATGCGCACCATGCTGTCCGTCGTCATGACGGAGACCGGCAGCGCAGACGGCGTGATCAGCATGCCATCGCCGTCACGCACCGAGGCGTTGCCCGAGGTGCCCCGGTTGAGGCCGAGTTCGACCAGGCGCTGCGAGGCTTGCAGCAGTTGCCGGCGCAGTTCGCTCATGCTTTCAGCATGCGGCCGGCGACGACCTGCAGCTTGTCGATCATCGCCGCATCGCGTGCGGCAGGCGGGGTGATCATCGCATGCTGCAACGCGCTGCGGCAGCCGCATTCGCAGGCCGTTGCATCGCTATTCAGCTTAGGTACGGCATGCCTGACCAGGCTGCGCGCCTTGTCGGCATTGGCCAGCAGCACCTGGACGATCTGGTCCACCGTTACGTCTTCATGGTTGGGGTGCCAGCAGTCGTAATCGGTGACCATTGCGACCGAGGCGTAGCATAGCTCGGCCTCGCGCGCGAGCTTGGCCTCGGGCATGTTGGTCATGCCGATTACGTCGCAGCCCCAGGTACGGTAGAGCTCGGACTCGGCCAGGCTGGAAAACTGCGGGCCTTCCATCACCAGGTAGGTACCGCCACGCAAGACTTCGATGCTGGCCTCCCGGGCGGCAGCCTCTATATGGTCACCCAGCCGCGGGCACACCGGCCGTGCCATCGAGACGTGCGCCACCAGGCCGCTGCCGAAAAAGGATTTATTGCGGGCAAAGGTGCGGTCGATGAACTGGTCGACGATGACGAAGGTGCCGGGGGCGAGATGTTCGCGCAGCGAGCCGACCGCGCTGACCGAGATCACGTCGCTGACACCGGCGCGCTTGAGCGCGTCGATGTTGGCGCGGAAGTTGATTTCGGATGGCGGAATATTGTGGCCGCGGCCGTGGCGTGGCAGGAAAGCCAGCTTGACGCCATTCATTTCACCGAACAGCAATTCGTCCGAAGGTTCGCCAAACGGCGATGAGACTTTTTCCCAGCGTTTGTTTTCCAGCCCGTCAATGTCGTAGACACCGCTGCCGCCGATGATGCCGATGCTTGCCTGAGATTGCGCCATGTTGCCTCTGCATTGTTGTGAATTTGGGACAGGCTGGATACTAGGCGGATTTGTGCGTGCGACGCAACTGCTCGGCTATACTTCGTATTGTCTGAAAATCACTGCTGGGAGTGGTCATGGCCGAGGCAAACAACAAGCATGAATGGAAATTTTTCCGCATTGGCGGATTCGATCAGGTGCGCATCGAAAACGGTGCGGATTTGCGGGCGCTGGAGCAGCTCGACCAGAAACTGTGGGTGGCGCTGAGCTGCCCGGTCGGCGGCATCGAGTTCGACGAGCGTACGCTGGAGCTGATTGATGTCGATGGCGATGGGCATATCCGTGCGCCCGAAGTGATCGCCGCGGTGAAATGGGCAACCTCGCTGCTCAAGGATGCCGGCTTGCTGGTATCGGGCGCCCAGGCCTTGCCGCTGGCGGCGATCGACGACAGCAGCGAGCAGGGGGCGCATGTGCTGGCTGCGGCCCGCCGCGTGCTGGAGAATCTCGGCAAGTCCGATGCAGACAGCATCACAGTGGACGATACTGCGGATACGCAAAAGGTGATTGCCGCGATGGCGCTTGACGGCGACGGCGTGATCCCGCCGGATGCGGTAGCCGACCCGGCGCTGAAACAGGTGGTGGTGGAAATCATCGATTGTTGCGGTTCGGTTGCCGGACGCTGCGGCAAGTCGGGCGTCAGCATCGAACTGGTCGAGCAGTTCTTCACGCAGGCCGAGGCCTTGCTGGCGTGGCAAAACAAGGCCGACGAGAGGGTGATGTTCCTCGGTGCGGATACGCAGGCAGCGGCAGATGCCTGGCGTGCGGTGCGCGCCAAGGTAGCGGACTATTTCATGCGCTGCCGGCTGGCGGCTTACGATGCGCGTGCTGCAGTGCCGTTGAGCCGTTCGGTCGAGGACTACCAGTCATTGGCGGGCAAGGACCTGAGTTCGGGGGCGGAGGTGCTGGATTTCCCGCTGGCCTCGATCTCTGCGGAGCAGCCGCTGCCGTTGGGCGACGGCATCAATCCGGCCTGGGAAGCGCCGATGCGCAAGTTCGAGGAAGCCGTGATCAAGCCCGTGCTCGGCAACAAGCGCGCGCTGAGCGAAGCGGACTGGCTGGATTTGCAGGCCAGGTTTGCGGCGCTGGAGCAGTGGCAGGCGCAGCAGCCCGAGAATACGGTCGGCAAGCTGGGCATCGGGCGCTTGCAGGCCATGATGGACGGCGGCTACCGGGAGGCGCTGGCGGAACTGATCGGGCAGGACAAGGCGCTCGCCGACGAAGTCGATGCCATTGATTCGGTGGAGCGGCTGGTGCGCTATTGCCGCGACCTGTATGAACTGGTGAACAATTTTGTTTCCTTCCGCAATTTCTATTCGGGTGCGGGCAAGGCCGTATTCCAGGCCGGCACGCTGTATCTGGACGGACGCAGTTGCGAACTGTGCGTACCGGTGGGCGACATCGGCAAGCATGCAACGCTGGCCAACCTGAGCCGGGTATGCCTGGTGTACTGCGACTGCACGCGCAACGGCGGCAAGGACAGGATGACGATTGCGGCGGCGTTCACGGCCGGCGACTCGGATCAGTTGATGGTGGGCCGCAACGGTGTGTTCTATGACCGCAAGGGGCAGGACTGGGATGCGGTGATCGTGCGCATGCTGGAACACCCGATCAGCATCCGCCAGGCATTCTGGTCGCCATACAAGCGTGCGGCCAAGATGGTCAGCGAACAGATCCAGAAGTTTGCCGCAGCGCGTTCGCAGGCGGCGCAGACCAAGATGATGGCGGAGGCCGTGGCGTCGGCAGGCAAGCCGGCAGAGGCCAAGGCCGCACCGCCGTTCGACGTGGCGAAATTCGCCGGTATTTTCGCCGCCATCGGGCTGGCGGTTGGCGCATTGGGCACCGCGCTGGCCGCGGTGGTCACCGGCCTGCTTAACCTCGAATGGTGGCAAATTCCACTGGTACTGCTGGGCGTGATATTGCTCATCTCCGGTCCGGCGGTGCTGATTGCGTGGTCCAAACTAAAGCAGCGCAATCTCGGCCCCATCCTCGATGCCAATGGCTGGGCGGTGAATGCACGCGCCAAGATCAACATCCCGTTCGGTACGGCGCTGACAGGCGTGGCCAAACTGCCGGAAGGCGCGGCGCGCGCGCAGATCGACCCGTTTGCCGAGAAACAAAGCGTGTGGCCTTATTTCCTGGCTGCCTTGGCAGTCCTGGCGGGGTTGATAGTCTGGCTGCGGCTCGCTGGTTACTTATGATGAGGCTTATGGAATTTTCTACAGGATGCACACAATGCCCGCGTCTGGCTGACTTTCTGGACGAAGTGCGGCAAAAGGAACCGACGTAT
Source organism: Sideroxydans sp. (assembly GCA_016124455.1). Classification (GTDB taxonomy): domain Bacteria; phylum Pseudomonadota; class Gammaproteobacteria; order Burkholderiales; family Gallionellaceae; genus RI-121. The sequence continues at coordinate 104,281 of WGNQ01000012.1, forward strand.
TTTGCCAGGCCAGTACCGTCATTCGGTAGCGCGGGCTCGCCGCTGCTGATCGTGGGCCTGGCGCCCGGCATGCACGGGGCAAACCGTACCGGGCGGCCGTTCACCGGCGACTATGCGGGAGTGCTGTTGTATTCCACGCTGCATGAATTCGGCTTCGCGACAGCCGGCGAGCCGCTGGATGCGGCAGGGCTGGCCAACCCCGATCTGGCGCTGAACGGTTGCCGCATCACCAACGCGGTACGCTGCCTGCCGCCGCAGAACAAGCCCGAGCCGGCCGAGGTGAAACAGTGCAATGCCTATCTGGCGGAGGAACTGGCTGCCTTGCCGGCAGGGGCGGCGGTACTGGTGCTCGGTACGGTCGCACACGGTGCAGTACTGCGGGCACTGGGCTTGCGCGCAAAGGACTATGCCTTCGGGCACAATGCGCAACACGTGCTGCCCAACGGCATGATGCTGTATGACAGCTACCATTGCAGCCGCTACAATACCCAGACCAGACGCCTGACCGAGGCGATGTTCCACGATGTTTTCCGCGCCATCCGCGAGTATTTGTCCAGTCTTGAAACAGCCCGAATTTGATCCTAAGAACTTTGTTGCCAGCTTGCCCCTGCTGCCGGGGGTATACCGGATGCTGGATGACAAAGGGCAAGTGCTGTACGTCGGTAAAGCGGCGCAACTGAAAAAGCGCGTCGCCTCGTATTTCCAGAAGACCAATATCTCGCCGCGTATTCGCCTGATGGTGTCGCACATTGCGAACATCGAGGTGACGGTGACGCGTACCGAAGCCGAGGCGCTGCTGCTGGAAAATAACTTAATCAAAACATTAAAACCGCGCTACAACATACTGTTCCGGGACGACAAATCCTATCCGTATATTGTGCTGACCGGGCACAGGTTCCCGCGCCTGACCTATTACCGTGGCGCGACGGAAAAACGGAACCAGTACTTCGGCCCCTATCCCAACGCGTATGCGGCGAAGGAAAGCGTGCAGCTGCTGCAGAAGATTTTCCGCATCCGCACCTGCGAGGACAGCGTGTTCAACAACCGTACGCGCCCCTGTCTTCTGCACCAGATCCATCGCTGCACCGCCCCTTGTGTCGGACTGATTTCCGATGAGGACTACGCTGCCGATATCCGTAACGCCACGCTGCTGTTGCAGGGCAAGCAGGGCGAAGTAGAAGGAAAATTGCAGCAGGCGATGCAGGATGCGGCCGCATCGCAGCATTACGAGCAGGCGGCCGCATTGCGCGACCAGTTGCAGGCCCTGCACACGGTGCAGCAGAAGCAGTTTGTGGAAAGTGGCCGTGCCACCGATGCCGATATCGTTGCGGTGGCGGAACTGGACGGCGGACTGTGCGTGAATCTGGCCATGGTGCGCGGCGGGCGCCACCTCGGCGACAAGAGTTTTTTCCCGCAGAATGTTTACGGCGGGAATGCGGAAGGCCAGGCGCGCGGCGAGGTGCTGGAGGCATTCCTGGCGCAACATTACCTGAGCCGCAGCGTGCCGCCGCTGATTATCACCAGCGAGGAAATCGCAACCGGGCCGCTGGAGGAGCTATTTGCGGCGCAGGCAGGACGCAAGGTGCAGATACGCAGCGGCGTTTCCGGCGAGCGCCGGCAGTGGCTGGAAATGGCGCTGCAAAACGCAGTGCTGGCTTTGCGCCGCCAGTCCGAGCAGCGGGCCGGGCAGGGCGCAAGGCTGGAGGCGTTGCGCGCAGCACTCGAATTGCCCCAGCTGGCACGTATCGAATGTTTCGACATCAGCCACACCATGGGCGAGGCGACGGTTGCATCGTGCGTGGTGTATGACAACCTCGACATGCGCTCCAGCGAATACCGGCGTTACAACATCAGCGGCATCACGCCCGGCGATGATTACGCAGCGATGCGCCAGGCACTGCAGCGCCGCTATCAGAAGCTGCAGGTCGACGAAGGTAAGCGTCCCGAGCTGGTACTGATTGACGGCGGCGCGGGCCAGCTTGGCGTTGCCTGTGAAGTCATGAATGAACTGGGCCTGTCCGATATCCAGCTGATCGGAGTGGCCAAAGGCCCCGAACGCAAGGCCGGCATGGAGCAATTGCTGCTCCCGCAACGGGAAAAGCCGTTACAATTACCGCCAGACAGCCCTGCCTTGCATCTGATCCAGCAGGTACGCGACGAGGCGCACCGTTTTGCCATTAGCGGGCACCGTGCGCGGCGCGGCAAGGCGCGCACTGCTTCTGTGCTGGAGGAAATCGGTGGGGTGGGCGAAAAGCGCAGGCGCAATTTGCTCGCACACTTCGGCGGATTGAAGGGCGTGCAGCAAGCCAGCCCGGAAGAGCTGGAGCAGGTAGAGGGCATCAGTCCTGCGCTGGCGCAGAAAATTTATCAACAGCTACATTAATATCGGCCTTAATACCTGAGTTCATGCCGTTCAATATTCCAAATCTACTGACCTGGTTCAGGATCGTCATGATTCCGGTATTCCTCGGAATATTCTATCTGTCCAACAATACGATCAGCCTGCATAACAAGCATCTGCTCAGCGCACTGATCTTCCTGCTGGCTGCGGTCACCGACTGGCTGGATGGCTACCTGGCGCGCAAACTGGACCAGGGATCGGCTTTCGGCGCTTTTCTCGATCCGGTGGCCGATAAGCTGATGGTGGCCGCGGCACTGATCCTGCTGGTCAGCCTGGGAGTGGTGGATGCGATCATCGCCTTCATTATCATCGGTCGCGAGATCGCGATTTCCGCGCTGCGCGAATGGATGGCGCAGCTCGGTGCGAGCAAGAGCGTTGCGGTTTCCATGCTCGGCAAGATCAAGACCACCTTCCAGATGGTTGCCATCCTGCTGCTGCTGTATCAGGAGCCGGTGTTCGGTATTCCCATACTCTGGCTCGGTAACTGGCTGATCTATTTCGCTGCCTTGCTGACTTTGTGGTCTATGGTTTACTACCTGACACTCGCGATGCCGCAAATAACGCAAAAGCAGCGCGAGTGAAATTGATTTTTTGTCTCATGCAAGGTATAGTGCCGCGCTTTCGGGGTGTAGCGTAGCCTGGTAGCGCGCCTGCTTTGGGAGCAGGATGTCGGGAGTTCGAATCTCTCCACCCCGACCAGAATATCGTGAATTTGCAGCATGCTTGGTTTGCCAGGAACGTGCCCGTAGCTCAACCGGATAGAGCACCAGCCTTCTAAGCTGGGGGTTACAGGTTCGATTCCTGTCGGGCACGCCACAAGTTCCCGATTTATCGTTTCAATGGTGGCTGTAGCTCAGTTGGTAGAGCCCTGGATTGTGATTCCAGTTGTCGACGGTTCGAGCCCGTTCAGCCACCCCATATCACTTGGTTCTTCTTGATAGTCCTCGCTAACGTCATCATGTGATGTGGGGGAAATTGTGAGGGACACATTCTCTGCGTAAGCTGCCACGTAGCCAGGCGCAAGATGGGCATAGCGCAGCACCATCGTCATATCGGCCCATCCTCCTAGTTGTCTCAGTACCTCAAGCGGTGTACCTCCCATCACGTGCCAGCTTGCCCAGGTGTGGCGCAGATCGTGGAAGGTGAATCCCTCATCGATGCCTGCGCGTGTGCAGGCTGTGAACCATGCCTTGGTGGTGGTGCGCATGATCGGCTGCTTGCGGTAGGTGAACACATAGCGCGCATCGCGCACGCAGTTGCCATGCTTGTCCTTTTTTTCAAATCTCTCTTTGAGTAATGCCAGCGCGTCAGCATTGAGCGGGACGGCAATCGGCTTGCCTGCCTTTGCTTCATCTGGCCAGACCCATGCGATGCGTCGTTCCGAGTCGATGTTATGCCAGGTCAATCCGGTGATATTGGCGCGGCGCAAGCCGGTGGCGAGCGCGAGGCGTGAAGAAAAATGGGGACGGAGCCCGATTTACGATTTCAATGCCGCTGTGCTGTGAACCAATATTGAACTGGAGGTAAAGGGGATGCCCCGCAAAGCCCGGATCAGACATGCTGGTGTGCCGCAACACGTAATACAGCGTGGGAACAATCGTGCGGTCTGCTTCTTCACGGATGCGGACTACCGTTTATATCTGGATAGCTTGCAAGAAGGTGCGACGCGATACGACTGTGACATACATGCCTATGTGTTGATGACCAATCACGTACACCTGCTGGTTACGCCGGAAACAGAGGAAAGTCTGCCATACATGATGCGTTATCTGGGGAGCCGTTATGTGCAATACGTAAACCATGTTTACAAACGTAGCGGCACATTGTGGGAGGGGCGCTACAAGTCCTGCCTGATTGATTCGGCAGGTTACTTGCTCACGTGTTACCGGTACATTGAATTGAACCCGGTGCGCGCGGGAATGGTTGATGCGGCGGGCGATTACAAGTGGTCGAGCTATGGCATCCATGCCTTGGGCAAAACGGACGAGTTGATACAGGATCATCCATGCTATTTGGCGCTGGGAACATCAGAGGAGGCCAGGCGAGAAGCGTATCAAGCTCTGTTTCAACATCAAATGGACGATGCATCGTTAACGGCAATACGCGAAGCAGCGAATAGCGGAACTGCCTTGGGGAGTGAGCGTTTCAAGGATGAGATCGAGGCGGCGCTTGCCAGGTCGGTTCGGCCGGGAAAGCCGGGGAGGCCGAGAAAAGCGAGGGATGAGATGAATATGTCTTCACGGATGAGTGGGAGAAAAGCATGTTGATGAATAAATGGAAATCAGGCTCCGTCCCCATTTTTTCCTGCGCGATGGGATGTCTTTTCATCGCCCTGTCGTCGCAGGCGGCGAGCTTCGATTGCGCGAAGGCGCGGACGAAAGTCGAGTATATGATTTGCGACAACCCGGAACTGTCGAGGCTGGATGACGAACTGGCGGCAAGCTACAAGATGGTGCTGCAAGATAAAAGCAAAGCCGAAGAAATCAAACAGGAACAGAAGCGGTGGCTGAAGGAACGCAATAACTGCCTGGATGCGGGGTGTGTGAAAAATACCTATGAGCTGCGAATGGGACAACTTGCCGCTCCCCCAAAGAAAGCGGTTGCTCAAGAAAAATCGGAACCGCGTTTCAGGGTAACCGAAGGCAAAGGGTATTCGGTATGCGAGAACTACGCGAAATTCTTGAATAGCTTGCCGGATGAAGAGGCATACCCCATCTGCCATCTCACACTGAGTTCGTCCTTCCCCGATCTGAAGGAACCGGACTGGGGGGAAATGGATATCCAGTCGCACCTTGGGCTGGTTTACGAAATCGAGAAAATCCTGTCTCCCAGCGCTCACGATCGGCCCGTCGATACTTTTGAGCACTGGAAAGCTGTTTACGAACAACAGATACGCACTGGCGAAGCTTTGCCCAGATTGCGCCGCACGCATCTGGCCTTGTTGAACAAAGCCCCAGTGGAAACCATTCTGGCCTACGAGCCGGATCGGGATGTATGTGAAAAGGATATCAAGACATACGGTTATCCACTCAGGGCGATGCACACATGGCTGTATTTGTGGAATAGAAAAAATGGGGACGGAGCCCGATTTCAAGATTTCAATGCTGTAACTATATGGCTTACAGCCTATTTCGTTTAGATAGCAAAGGTAAAAAATTCGATTTTATTCTTGGTTCGGGGAATCCTGTATGTCACTTTGATGCAGTTCAATCGAAATCAATTGACATGAATTGATGCGGCTTGGACAGCTTGGCAGGCAGCAGTGATCGTTCGAGGTGACAAAATTGCGTCCCGATAGATGAAATTCGAGGCAAGCGCAATTTAATTGATTTGGGTTAAGCTAAAAAGCAGGGATGTCAAAGGGGAATTGGAATGCACTTCACTGGGCAAGATTTGTTGTGGCTGATCGGCAGTTTATCGCGCATCTTCCGTATTCCATTTGATCCGCGACTCATTCGTCAGCAATTTCCTCCGCCTTATTCGCGTACCTCTTTACTCAATGCGCTGCAGGCCCTGGATTTCAAGGTGGGCGAAAGGAACCTCGATGTAAAAAGCCTGGATTCTATTGAGCACATTCCATTTCCGGTCATTGCCTTTCTGCGCGAATCGGTAACCGCAGCAAAGGAGACGTTGGGCGGGGATTCAGATGCGGCAGCAGAAACAGAAACTTCAGCGTCGCCTTCTGGCGAACAGGTGCCACCAGTGGATGAGGTACTGCAATTAAATGTGCCGGCACTGTTACTCAAAGTCAAAGACGGGGAGGTACTGTATTTCCGCGCGGGTTCGGAAACGCCGGAAACCGTTCCATTGAGTGAATTTTTCAAGCGCTTTCGCACCGATATTCTGCTGGTAGCACGTGAATCTCGGCACCTGGCCGGCGAGGAAGGCGACGGGAAACCGGAGAACGTTCCATTCGGCTTTCGCTGGTTCATACCGGCGTTGCTCAAACACAAGCGTATCTGGCGCGATGTCATCATCGCTTCCTTGGCGATTCAGCTCATTGGCCTGGTTACGCCGCTATTTACCCAGGTCATCATCGATAAGGTGGTGGTGCACCAGACCAGGAGCACGCTCATTGCCATTGCTGTCGGCCTGGTGATGTTCATGCTGTTCAGCAGCGCCATGACCTGGCTGCGGCAATATTTTGTGCTGCATACCGGTAACCGTATCGATGCTGTACTGGGCAGCCAGGTGTTCAAGCATTTGCTGCATTTGCCGGCACCTTATTTCGAGCAGAGACCGACGGGCACGCTGGTTGCGCGTTTGCATGGTGTGGAGACCGTACGTGAATTCATCTCCGGAGCCGCGGTATCACTGTTGCTGGATTTGCCGTTCCTGTGCATTTTTCTCGCCGTGATGTTCTGGTACAGCTGGCAGCTCACCCTGATTGCCGTGTTATTGCTTACGCTGATCACTGTTGCCAGCCTGTTTGTTACTCCATTGTTCCGCGAGCGGCTCAACGAGCAGTTCATGCTCGGTGCAAAAAATCAGGCTTTCGTCACCGAATACGTGGCCGGTATGGAAACCGTCAAATCGCTGCAGATGGAACCGGTGCTGGAGCAGAAGTATGGCGAGAATCTGGCGCAATATCTGGCCGCAGGTTTTTCCACCAAGCAGCTTTCCAACTCTTTCAATGTTGTCGTCAATGCGCTGGAACAAGTGATGACACTCTCCATCCTGGTGGTAGGCGCGTTGCTGGTGATGCGGAATGACGGTTTTACCATCGGTATGCTGGTCGCTTTCCAGATGTTTGCGGGCCGCATGAGCCAGCCCATGTTGCGGCTTGCCAGCCTGTGGCAGGAATTCCAGCAAGCGAATATTGCCGTCAAGCGCCTGGGTGACCTGATAGATGTACCGACCGAGCCGCATACGCTTACGCCGGCACGTGCGCAGGGTGGGGCGGGCGGAAGCGTCGAGCTGAAAAACGTCAGCTTCCGCTACAGCGAGAAACATCCCTACCTGTACCGAGATCTCAACCTCATGCTGAAACCGGGCAAGCTTACTGTGCTGATGGGGCCATCAGGTTGTGGCAAAAGTACCCTCGCCAAAATGCTGCAAGGGTTTTACTGGCCATCGGACGGCAGCATCATGCTTGACGGATACGACCTGCGCCATCTCGCGGCAAATGAGCTGCGCGCCAATTTCGGCGTTGTGCCGCAAGAGACTCGCCTGTTCTCGGGCACTATTTACGACAACCTGCAACTCGCCAATCCGCATGCCGGATTCGAGGATATCGTGCACGCCTGCAAGATGGCGGAAATCCACAGCGTTATCGAACAGCTGCCACAGGGTTACCAGACCCCGGTGGGCGAAAACGGGGTGGGCCTGTCCGGCGGGCAGCGGCAGCGCATAGCCATTGCACGTGCCATCCTCAAACGCCCACGTATCCTTATTTTTGACGAAGCCGTGAGCAACCTGGATCAGCAGACCGCCGAACACTTTGCCCATACCATCAACAAACTCAAGGGCAAAGTCACCATGCTGTTCATTACCCACCAGCTTCCAAAGGCCTTGCAGGTAGACGAGGTGCTTACCTTTGGCAATCAGGAGGGCGCAACTGTTGCGGTTGCGCGCACTGCTGCATAGCGCTGCTTATCTCGTTTCACTTTTGTTGCAGGCCTAGATAATTGAAGTTCGATATATAACTTCGCACAGCCTTATTTCATGCGCCTCTGGCGAAATTCCAGAGGCCATGGCATGAAAAATATATAGGCCATTTGGCATATTGTTCCTAAGCAGAGGCTCGGGTAAGGTTCATTCCCATTGCATGTAAATGGTTAATTTCATGCAGCAAGTGGGTTCTTCTGATAAGCATGTTTGCGGCAAGGAATTTCATGGCGGGTGCACAAAAAAAAGTAGTGCGGAAGCGACGCATTGTCGGGGTCGATCCACAGGATTTCGCCCCCAGCCTGCTGCGCGTTCAGGCGCAGCCGCCTGCACCCTTTGCCCGTACCATGCTGCATATCCTGCTGGCTTTGCTGTTCCTGCTCATCCTCTGGGCTGCCTTCGGGCATCTGGATATCGTGGCCACCGCCGAGGGCAAGCTTATTCCGCAGAGCTATATCAAGATCGTGCAGCCAGCCGAACAGGGGGTAATACGGGATATCCTCATCAGCGAAGGCGAGGCGGTCAAGGCAGGTCAAGTACTGATGCGCATGGATACCACGGTTTCCGATGCCGAGGGCAAGGCGATCGATGCCGATTACCTGGGCAAACGAACCGATCTTCGGCGCATTGATGCCGAGCTGGGCGATCGGCCATTCGAGCGAATTGCAGGCGAACCGGAAGACATCTACAGCGAAGCTCTCAATCAATACCGGGCAAACCGCCTGGCCTACCAGACAGCGCTGGCAGAAGAGCGCAGCGCGCACGACAAAGCCGAAAGCGACCTGGGCACGGCCCGCGAGGCTCGCACCAAATTGATTCAAACCTTGCCGCACTATCGTGAGCAGGCGCAATCCTATGCCGATCTCGCCAAGGACGGCTACGTCAGCAAATTCGATGCTGACGACAAGGAGCGCGAACATATCGAAAAAGAGCAGGACCTCAAGGCACAGGAACACATCATCGCTTCGGCACAAGCCAGCCTGGTGCAATCAACCCGCAAGCTCGCACAGATCACCGCCGACTATCGGCAAAAGCTCCAGGCCGAGCGCGCAGATGTGGATGACAAACTGGAAAAGGCTGAAGCCGAACATACCAAGCAGCAGTATCACCATGCACTGCTTGAACTCAAGGCTCCGCAGGACGGCATAGTCAAAGATCTTGCTACCCATACCGCCGGTACCGTCATCAGCCCCGGCAGTATTCTGATGACTCTCGTGCCTGAGGATGAAACCCTTAAAGCTGAGGTCTGGGTTTCCAATGAAGATGTAGGGTTCATACACACCGGCGAACGGGGGTGTAAGAATTTTTGTGTAAACGGTCATTTGGCAGGAAACTGCCGGAACATTGTTAGGAGTAGAAATGACCGTATCAAAAGCACTACCCGCAGAACTAATCGACAGCCTGCTGTCTGGATATAAGAAACCCGAAG
>WGNQ01000015.1 GCA_016124455.1 Sideroxydans sp.
ATGCCTGCCCGCAGGCCGTGATGGCCTACACCGACGAAGCACTGACTGACGAAAACGGCCAGGACATCGCGGTGCGGCGTCTGGCCTACAGCCGCTGGCAACACGCCAACAGCGCCAGCCATGTGCACGGCCTGATCGTGACGCGCCGATCCGCCGTCGAGGCCGTACTCGAGGAAACGACCGACATCCACAACTTTGCCGACTGGCTGCTGACCCTACTCGTGGCCAAGCGTGGTGGCGTGCTGTATCTGCCCATCGTCGGGCGTCATTGGCGGCAGCATCCGCAACAAAGCCACCGCACCGGCGATCCGGACGCTGTCCGGCGTATTCGCCAAGCATCGAATCTCTGGAGATAAACCATGTCATCAACCGACCCGAACCTTGGACTCAACTACGGCTGGACGCTCGGCGAGAGCGGCTGGGATACCGGCATGGACGCCAACCTCAAGCGCCTCGGCGCAGTGGTGGGCCTGTCCGTGAAAGACCGCGACCTGACCACGCCACCGGCCAGCCCCGCCAACGGCGACCGCTACCTCATTCCTGCCGCTGCCACCGGCGTGTGGGCAGGCAAGGCCAACCAGATCGCAGCACGCATCGCAGATGTCTGGGAGTACCACACGCCCAAGATCGGCTGGCTTTGCTACATCGAGGACGAGGCCAAGCTCTCGGCCTACAAGCCCACCGGCTGGAGCGCAGGCCTCGCTATCTGATTTCCCTTCCTTCGCCCCCACCAGAAACCCGCCCCCGAGGCGGGTTTCGCATTTCTGGAGACCTGCAATGACCGAACCCGAACAACAACTGCCCGCGCACGTGGAGAACATGCTTCTCTTGCGCCGCGAGGACTTCGACGAACTGCTGGACCGTGCCGCTGAACGCGGAGCCGAGCGTGTCCTGACCCACCTTGGCTTGGAAAACGGCCACGCCGCGAAGGACATCCGCGAGCTGCGCGACCTTCTGGAAGCCTGGCGAGATGCCCGTCGCACGGCGTGGCAGACCACCATCAAGGTCGTGACCACCGGCATCCTGGCCGCGCTGCTGGTGGGGGCCGCCATCAAATTGAAGCTGATGGGAGGCCCGCAATGACTGCCACCCGCAAGATCTGCCTGCTAGACGACTGGCGGCGCGTGTTGCGACGTGCCTGGAGCATCCGCTTCTCGCTTCTGGCCGCTGCTTTCACGGCGGCAGAAGTGGTCGTGCCGCTGTTCGGTGACGTGCTGCCGCGCGGCGCGTTTGTGCTGCTGGCCTTTGCAGCCAGCATCGGCGCAACCGTTGCTCGCATCGTGGCGCAGCCGGAGATGCACCAATGATCCGGCCACCGCAACGAAAAACTGTGGCTGCATTGACCTTGTCCGCCGCCGCCCTGGTCGGCATCGTGCTGCACGAGGGTTACACCGACCGCGCAGTGATCCCGGTCAAGGGCGATGTGCCGACCATCGGCTTCGGCACCACCACCAACGTGAAGCTGGGCGACACCACCACGCCGCCGAAGGCGCTGGCCCGGGCGCTCACGGATGTGCAGCAGTTCGAGGGTGCCCTGAAAACTTGCGTGTCCGTGCCGCTGGCCCAGCACGAGTACGACGCGCTGGTGAGCTTCTCCTACAACGTCGGCAGCCGCGCATTCTGCCAGTCCACGCTGGTCAGGAAGCTCAACGCCGGGGACTACGCCGGGGCGTGCTCCGAACTGCTGCGCTGGCGATTCTTCCAAGGCAAAGATTGCGCGCTGCCCGCCAATGCGCGCCTGTGCGGTGGCCTCGCCACGCGCCGCGAGGCCGAATACCGCCAGTGCGTCGGTGAGGCTACGCCATGAGTCTGATCCCTTGGCCGTACCGCCTGCTGGCCTTGGCTGCGCTGGCCGTCGCGCTGATCGGCTTCGGCTGGGTCAAGGGCGCGGGCCACGTTCAAGCCCGGTGGGACGCCGCCGTCCAGCAACAAACTCTGCAAGCCACCGCCATCCGCGAGCGTCAAGCGCTGGCCACCGTCAAGGTCGTCACCGAGTACGTCGACCGCGTCCGCATCGTCCGCGAGAAGGGCGACACCATCGTCAAGGAGGTTCCCGTCTATGTGCCCGTTCAGGCTGACGCTGCTTGCACTATCAACCGTGGCTTTGTGCGCCTGCACGACGCTGCCGCCGAAGGTAGATTGCCCGAGCCCGCCCGAGATGCTGATGCGGCCGCCGCAGGCATTGCGCTCTCTGCAGTCGCTGGAACCGTTGCCGCCAACTACCAGACCTGCCACGAAAACGCCGAGCAACTGAGGGCGTTGCAGGCGTTGATCGAGAAAACGATGCCGAAAGTGGATTGAGGCAGTGTTGGCAATAGTCAGATGGTGACGGGCAACCATCGTCGACATCTCTTTCAACCTCGGCGGCGGGAGGATGGGACTGTAATTCAGTATCCCGCTAGACGCACATCACGCACATCAAATTCCAGCCATTGTCGTGGGCGGATAGTCCGATGCCAGCAATGCATCAAGCTTTTCGCTAACCAGAGTAGTCGATCCGGGCAGGAATGGTAAGCCGCCAATCTCCACTTGGCTGATGCTCTTGTAGAACTTGTGGTCTCGATAGAAAGTTTCATTCGAATACGGGAACAGCACCACTGCACCTGACACCACTCCCTGCTTGTATTCGGTCGGTTTCATTGGATGCGGTATAGCGATGGCATCGCGGTAGCGGTGCATCGTGTTCACATCCTCAGTCGTTGGACCGGGACCGCCATAGAGATTAATGTAGTCGCTGTCGAACTGAATTCGATACTTTGCGTCGAAAATGTAGAACTTGTCGTCGCTGGCAAATTGAATGACATTGTCCGGCTTCTGGGCGATGGTGGGCAGACGATTGAATAGCCGGTTGTAGATCACATACAGCGGCTTGCCTGTTGGCTTGTGAGTGAATCGCATCGCCGATGACTTGCCTTTTGACAGGGTCACCGTCGTTCGCAACCGATTGACCTGGACGACCGTTTGCTCTTCGAGGTCGAAGCGCTCCCTTAACAGGCCGACGATTTTCAGAAAACACCAATACTCATAGAGGAGCGATGTTTCCTTCACTCCGATGGGGACGATATTCCCTGCGAACGACAGGCCGCCATTGAGCAATCTGCACAGCTTATCAAAGCGCGAATACAACGGATGCTTGTGGAAGACCATTGAATCGGGTCTGGCGAGCGTGGCTTCGGCGACCTGCCCAAGGAACGGGCTTCGCAACACCGATTCAATCTGCCGCTCCATGCCCTTCAATGTTGGGCGGATGGAGTCGAAAAACTTTTTCTCCGAGTAGCGGTCTGCATCTTCGTCGCCGGATTCATCTACGCTCGAAAGCGCACGGATGTTTCTATAGGTCGCCTTGATCAACGCCTTGAAGTAGCGGTTCTCGGGCGTGTCGAAAGTTGGCGAGGAAATGCTCTCGTGGATTTTTCGTGGCAATGCGACGCCAAGACTTGGTATGGCCGCGCCGCTGTTTTGCCGTCGCAGTGCTCGGCTGATTGTTTGCCTCGACACCCGGCGAGCACGTTCCGTATCCACCGACACTGACTGACGAACCAAGCCGCTATGGGGGTTCTTAATTATTCCGTTCGTAAGCCTAATGAAGTCGTTGAAGTGGCCTTGCAACAGGGCGAACCACTCGACAAGAGTCGGGTAATGATCTTTCGCGGGTGCAGCCAGTCCAAAGGTCTTCGCATTAGCTGCCATTGCTAAATTACGAAGCATCGACGATACATCGTCCCGCATGGCTACGTAATCGGTTCGATAGTCAGCCTTGCGCGAGAAGACTTCGATTCGAAGTAGCGCCGATCCACTGCCTGTCTTGATGGAGATGTCGGCAAAGCCGACGTTATTGCCGAAATTTAGGTGGTGGTGTTCAGAATCGGCTCGGACTCGTCTGGCTTCGGCGCCGGGCGGAAGGATCAGGGTTGCCGACGGATCAAGCTTCTCGAAGTGGATGTCGTAGGCTACGGCCTCGAAGAACAGCGGTTCGATCAAGTCGCCCGCCGCAACAGGAAGCATGCGATTAGACTTGGCGTCATGCCGTTCCATGCAATCGACGCCAACGGCGATGATGGCCGACTCGGTGGCGTTGGAGATGAAGGCGGGCAGCTCGGGCAGCTTGCCGATAATTTCGAGCTTCCAGCCCGCTCCGGATGCTTGGAGCAGCAATGGCACTTAGGTACCCCAGTAGCGAGTTGATCCGTCGAGCTTCAAGATTTCGCTCATGCGCGAAACCTTCTGATGACTGCGTTCAAGCGAACCAGCGAATTCGGATGCGACGCTGGGAGCTGCGGCAGCAGTGTCCGCCGATGCTTGCAGCCAGGCGGCAAGCTTGTTCAAGGCATCAGCAAGCACTTCCCCACTGCCCGATACCTTCGGCAAGACCTTTTGCAGGATACAGAAGTCCAAAGCCGCATACCCAGACATGATGTCGGCCAGGCCCAATTGCCGCCAGAAGTGCAGGTAAAGCAGGATCGCGTCGCGCGTACGGTAGCCAAACTTGATCCCTGCAGGCGACAGAATGTCTTGAATATCGCTGAGCTGCTGGGCAATGTGTTCAAAAAGTTCCTGATTATCAGCACGCGCTTCTAACACCGAAATGGCGTTGGCGGGATCGATGACGATGCTTGAGAGGACTTCAAAGGTCGCCGATCCAACGGCCGCTCCAGATGCGAAGGAATTCAGGTCCGGATCGTCGAACTCGATAGTAAATGCTCTGTCGAGAACCTTGGGGCTAAACGAGTGAGTGGTCTCATCCATATTGGCCGTTCCGATCACGCGTAGATTCGACGGCAGTTCAATGCCGCGCAAGTCGGCTTCGGTGTCTGTTTGTCCTGTACCGGGCTCTGCGGGCAACTCGATGGGCAGCGGGTCGGAACCGATCCGCGTTCCCTTGCGTTCTCGAGATTCCGCAACGCTGAGGTAGTCGCTGAAATAGTGCTCGACTGGCGCGAGGTTCATTTCATCAAGAAGCGCGATCACCAGTTTGTCTGGGTGATAGTGCGCGTCCCGAAGAGCCGTGATCAGTTTGCCTTCGACAAACTTGGTGGGCGAAAGAGTTGGAACGAAACCAAACAAGTCGCTGTTGTCCGACCATTGAGGCTGAACAGGAATGGGGTGAAATTTCGAGTTGGTGCGCTTGGCGAACTTACGAGGCAGCAGACTTTTGCCTGTTCCTGAAATCCCGGAAAGGATCACCAGTGGACTGACCATCATTGCCAAGAAGAAGTTGGCAAGCTCGGCAACCGAAATCAGATAACCCTCAGCCTCCATGGCCTCTTGAATGGCTTTCAACGCTTCGCTTGGGCTTACAGCACCAGAAACTGGAGCATTCCCAGCAGGAGCTGCCACCAACACCGCGGACGTGGGTGCTGTCGTGGCATGGGCAGGCACAAGCCGAGCACCAAACTCATAGAGATTGGTAGTGCTCCCCGCTCGCGGACCGGACTGAGCTCGCGTCTTCGCGCCTGTATCGCGCAAGTAGCCTTCCTTTACGAGACGCTTAGGCTGGTGCGGCTTCTTCGTGGACAGAATCTGGTCGTTCTCCGGAACCTGTTGCCAGATAGCATCGGGCGGGAAGCGGTGATCCGGGCCGAACCGTTCCAGCATCGACTCCAACGCCGTGACTGCAAGGTTGTAAATTTCGTCGTTGTCCGTGATCATGCTTCCTCCTGATGTCGTGCTTACTTTTTACGTTTGGATAGCGCGGAGCGTGCGTCGAGTTGGGCTGCCAAGTGCGTTGCGATGGCCTGTGACAAGTTCGGTGGAACCGCTTCGCCAATCATGTCCATGCCGATACCCACGCGAGCCGTGTCGTTGTCATTGGTCATCGAGGTGACAAAGCGAAAATCGTCATCGAACGACTGCAAGCGAGCGGCTTCACGCATCGTGATGCCGCGCAATTCCGTCGGGTGCGAGAAGCGGCCCGATCCAAGAAAGTTGGCGTTAGCGGTAATCGTCAGGGCCGGTGAGTCCCAAGCCAGCCGCGTATAGGCGCTCCAGTAGTAATCGCGATAAAAAACCGGATTGATCAAACCTGTTCGCTCAAGATTGAGTCGCGCCTGTTCTTCGCTGACGCCATGGGCCTTTGCATATTTGGTGATGGCCCGGGCGTATTTCACCCGCATCCGCTCACTCTCCGAATCCCAAGTTTGGCCTGGTCGCATTTGTTCTATGATGTCGAGCACTGATTTTTTGTAGCTACGAGTGACGTGGTTGAACGGAAACGCCGTTTTACTTCGCATGGACTGTGCGTAGGCGCTGGGTTCACTATCATAAAGAGCAATGTCGAGTCCGCCGAGAGAATCGTCTCCGAGGGGAGGGGCGGGCAAATCACCAATAGCTTCCTTTACCGTAACCCATGGCAATCTGCCTTCCTTTAACAAGGCCGAGTTCTTGGGATCGGCATGGCTGGGCTTTGGGAGTGATGCCGGACCAATAGAACTGGCAATAAATATTGCCCGTTCGCGAAGTTGAGGCACGCCATAATCTGCACAATTCACGACAGCAACCTCGACCTTGTAGCCCAAGTCTTTCTCGAGCATTTGTATGACAATTTCGGAAAGTTTGCCCAAACGCCCGTCAAAACCGTGGTTGAGCATTTGCGGTACGTTCTCGATCACCAAAAACTTGGGGCGCAAAGCTTCGGCGACTTCCAGATACCGAAGAACCAGATCGTTGCGAGGATCGTGAGCAAGCTGGCTGTATCCGCTGAACTTGACAATCTTTCCCTGTTCGCGGTGCTCATTGCGTCGAAGTTGTGAGAACCCTTGGCAGGGCGGGCCACCAATCATGCAGTCGAGGTCGCCCTTGGCTATGCCACGATCCTTCAAGGCATCGTGAATTGTTTGTACATCCAAGAGGCGAATGTCTTTGCGAACAGTCGCGGGAGCAACGTCGTCCCACGCATGGTTGAACTCGAATGTTCGGAGAGCTTCATTCTTGACATCATTGCCAAACGCAACATTGAACCGCCCAGAACGAGTGAAGCCCCTAGACGTCCCTCCGCAGCCGCAGAAGAATTCAGCTAGTGTGTATTTTTTTGAGGTCATGGGCTGTATTGATACCAAACGGTGTTGCGGCAAAGGATTCTTCTGCTCATTGTCATTTCTCTGTGCCTTCTCGCACTTGGTTCACCTGTTGCCTGATCCAACTATCGATATCCGCCCGGGAGAAGCGCCACGTGCCACCCAGCTTGAAAGCGGGAAGCTTGCCTTCGGCTGCGAGGCGGTAGACGGTGCGCTTGCCAGCCTTCAAGTAGGCGGCCACTTCGTCCAGGGTTAGAATTTCACCTTCCGGGTCTACCATCGTCTCGCCTTTGCCGATGATGAATAGGGATTGCCAAGAGTTGCCAATTCTCCCATATGATGGCGAGCTAGGCCAGAGGCTGGGCGAAGAAAAGAACGGCCAAATCGTCGAATCCACGGCCTCAAGGCCGAGGCGTTACTATCTGGCTCGGCAAACGGACGCGGGTTCGGTTCCGTGTTCCACCACCAAACTCTAGGTAACCAGAAACCACTGGAAACCAACGTAGCCAAGCCTTTCCCGAGGCTTGGCTATTTTTATTTTAAATCCAAAAACTGCCAAAACGAGCTGTTTAGGCCTATGCCTGGTTGCAATATGGTCATGGCATTTCCATGCTCAGCAAAAACCCGATCTTTCCTGATTTTCATCCCGGCCTATGAGATTTTTCCTTGCCATCCGGATAATTTATATGCCTATAATGTTAATGGGGCCTTTATGCTGCTACATCTTCAGCATCACATAACCTTAAAAAGCGAAGGTTCCCGGGGGTACTCAACGAAGCAACTTCAAGGAGATCAATTATGAGTCATGAAGATATTCTAGCGATAATTTTTATTGCCATCGGCTTGGTCATACCCGGAATCGTTTTGCTGCTCGATGACTCCACAGCCCACGGCAAATAAATAACCTGCCAGATCAAGCCCCCGGTAACGCCGGGGGCTTTCAGCGACAAAAGCAGCACTTCCATCGCCCACCTGCACTGCTGCACACCCCGGTCAACCGGTTCGACGCATAGCACCAATCCGGACAATGCAATAAACTCGACTCCTGACTAAAACACTGTACCGCACCAGAACAATATGGAACCCCACGTCTCGCTGAGCCAGCTTGAAACGCTGACAGAGTATGATCCCAATTCGATGTCCGTCGAACAGGCACGTCAATTCATCAGGCAGTTCCTGACCCCCGTCGCTGAACAGGAATCAATTAAGCTGCACCATGCCTTACAGCGCACGCTGGCACAGGAAATCCTGTCGCCGGCCAATGTGCCGCCACATGACAATTCGGCAATGGATGGCTATGCCGTACGTTGTGCCGATCTCGGCGATGGCAACAGCCGCACGCTCAGGTCAGTTGGCTGCGCCTATGCCGGACACCCATTCGCTGGCCCGGTCGCGCCAGGCGAGTGTGTACGCATCATGACCGGCGCCCTTATCCCCGAAAATTGCGATAGCGTAGTCATGCAGGAACAGGTGATGATCGAGGACAACATCGTCACCTTCACTCGCGATGTGCGTCCCGGGCAAAATATCCGCCGGGCAGGTGAGGATATTCAGCAAGGTGCGACCGTGCTGCCGCATGGGCAGGTAGTGCGCCCCGCCGAAATGGGCTTGCTGGCCTCTCTGGGTTTCGGCGAAATCACGGTCTACCGCAGACTGCGAGTGGCGCTTTTCTCGACCGGGGATGAGCTGCAGCAGCCAGGCCTGCCGCTGGCTGCGGGACAAATTTACGATAGCAACCGCTATTCCCTGCTCGGCTTGTTGCAGAAACTGGGCGTTGACATACTGGATCAGGGCAGCATTCCCGACAATCCAGAAAGCCTTAAAACCGCCCTGCTCAATGCTGCATCCAATGCCGATGTCATCATTACCAGCGGCGGCGTGTCGGTGGGTGAGGCCGATTACATCAAACAGCTGCTGGCCGAGATCGGCGAAGTTGTGTTCTGGAAAATCGCCATGAAACCGGGACGCCCGCTGGCCTATGGAAAAATCGGCAGCTGCCATTTTTTCGGACTGCCCGGCAATCCTGTCGCCGTCATGGTGACCTTTCTGCAATTTGTGCGCGATGCGCTCCATATATTGATGGGACAGCACCCCCAGCCGGCATTGCTTCTGCAAGCCACCTGTACCAGCCCTATCCGCAAGCTGCCCGGGCGCACCGAATACCAGCGCGGCATCCTGATAGCGGACGAGCAGGGGAAATTAACCGTGCACACCACTGGTGAGCAGGGCTCCGGCATCCTCAGTTCGATGAGCAAAGCCAATTGCTTTATTGTCCTGCCAGCCGACCAGGGAAATGTGGAAGCCGGTTCCAGCGTTCGGGTACAAATACTCCACACAACCAGCTAGCTGGACCAGCTCCCAGTCGACTTCATTTCGTCACATTGGCGGCGCATACTGCAATTGAACTCCATGCTTGCCCTGCTGTCTGACCGCGGGAGAAGGCAGTTTATGCCTTATGCGGCGCAAACTATAGATAGAAAGCTGGGACTTGAAGTCATTCTTCTCAAATCTGCTTGGCACCACCCCGATTCAGCGCCGGGAAAACGTCCAGAGAATTGGGGACTATACCGTTGTGCGTGAAATAGGCTCCGGGGCGACTTCAAACGTTTATCTGGGCCTGCACATAAGCAGCATGCAGGCTGCCGCTGTGAAACAGCTGAGCCTCAAATTCAGTTCCCCCGCACACAAACAGATGTTTGCCACAGAAGCCTCGCTATGCGGGCAGATGGAACATCCGAACATCGTCGACATGTACGGTGCCGACCTCAATGCCCCGGGTGGCCCATATCTGGTAATGGAATATGTTGACGGCAACTCGCTGGACAAGTTTGACAGCCCGGAAACCCTGCTTCCCGTTGAAACGGTAATCGATGTGATGCGCCAGTCCGCGGAAGCGCTGAAGTACGCAGCCACACTGGGCATCATCCACCGTGATGTCAAACCCGGCAACATCATCATCCGCAAGGATGGCCGGGTGAAAATCGCCGATTTCGGCTGTGCCATCATCAACAGCTCGAGCAGTACCCAGCTCGGTGTTGCCGGCAGCCTGCCTTACATGTCACCGGAACAGATCGAAGGTAAACCCTTGGGGTACCAATCCGATATTTATTCACTGGGATCTGTGTTCTATCGCCTATTGACCGGCCATTACGCCTACCCGATGGCTGCGGGACAGACGGCCAAAACTTATGCGCACCGGATACTGGATACCCGCTATACGCCAATCGCGGCATATCGCAATGACGTGCCCGCAGAACTTGTGAAACTCATCGATCGCTCGCTCCAGAAAAAGCTGTCCATGCGCCATGGCACATGGGAAGAATTTCTCTACGACCTCCATCATGCCTCGGTTGCCGGATATTCTGAAAATGAAAAGCTCAGCACCAACTGGCAAAGTTTTGAAATCCGCCAGCGGGAACGCATCCGGCCGCGCAAGTATGATTTGTCGTTTTCCATGTAAACCGCACAAGACGCCACATGAAAACAAAAAAGCCCGCGTTGCCGCGGGCTTTTTCATGAGGCTAAACACCGATATTATTTTACTTCCTGATCGATGCTGATTTTCAGTCCGGTTTTGCCGGGTTTGAGCGGTGCGCTCATGCCTTGCAAGTCACCAGATTGCGGCATGGCATTACCCGATTTCGACACACGCGCAATCACCAGCACATTATCGAAATTCGACAGTTTCATTTGCGGCGCCATCGCCATACTGTCATCCAGCGTAAACTTATAGGGCAAGTCCCTGACCTGCTTGCGTATCACGGCCAGCGGCATCGGCGGGCCTTCCGCCGCCCGCGCCAGGATGAACACCGTATCGTTCGGGTCGGCCTCACCCTTCAGGGCGGCACTCAATGCTACCGTTCCCGTGATGCGCTCCTTGCCGGGTACCGCAGGTTTGCTTTGCGACGGAGCGGCGGGAGCCTGCGCCATCATCGGAGCCTTGCCGCTCTTGATCTGGGTCAGGAAAGTACGAGCCTGACTGATGCCCGCGGCAACCATTTTTGCATCATCGGAATTCTTGTTCGGCATCAACTGGAGCAGTTTTTCCCAATCGCGGATAGCCGTGGGATAGTCGCCGCGTTCCATCCCTGCAGAACCGTTCAGCGCCAGCGCTTTCAGGTTGTTCGGGTCGATTGCCAGCGCCTTTGCCAGCAACTGGGTTGGCTCGCCAACCAGGCTCTGCCCATTGGACATCGCCAGTGCATCGGCATAGTCCGTCCACAGCTGCGCCTCATTCGGCACCAATTGCGTGAGCTTGTCATAGGCCTTGGCGGCATCGCCGTAACGCTCCATCTCAACCAGGGAGCGCGCCAGCAACAGCCAGCCTTGCGGATCATCCGGTTTCGCTGCCAGCTTGTCCTGCAATTCTTTCAGTGCAGCTGGCGACAGCACCGCGCCGAAACCTTCGGCGGTGGCATGCTTATCCTGTGGCAGGAACGCGTTAAGGTTTCCCAGTTTCATGTACAGTCCGATAGCGGACAGCGGCACCAGAACCAGCAGCGCCACTGCCAACGCTTTGAGCGGATTGCGCATCTGCCCAGCCCCGCTACCTTCCGGGGATTTCACTTCTTCCAGCATGCGCGCCTGCAATTCACGCTTGCCTTGCTCATACAACTCTTCCGTCAGCAGGCCATTGGCGAGATCGGCTTCCATCTCCGCACTTTGGTCGCGAAAGATATCCAGGTTGGCCGCGTCACGAATCACCTCATTGTTTTTCACCGTATGGCGCCAGAGCGGCCACACCACAAACAGCAGCGCCACGACCAGCAGCAGCGCACAAATTATCCAGAATGTTGTCATGCTTGATTGTCTTTTTCGTCGTTGAGTAAAGCAGCGGCACGCTGTAGCGCCTCAGGCGTCAGCTCGATTTCCGGCACGATCTTGCGGCGCTTGCGCAGCTGATAGAACAGCACCACCAACCCCATTCCCAGCAGGGCAAATGGCCCGTACCACAACAACATGGTGGTTTCCTTCACCGGCGGGTCGTACAGCACGAAATCGCCGTAACGCGCGACCAGGTAATCGGTGATCTGCTTGTCGGTCATGCCCTTTTCGATCATCTCGCGTACTTCGCGGCGCAAATCTTCCGCAAGTTCGGCGTGGGAGCTCGCCAGCGATTCGTTCTGGCACACCAGACAGCGCAATTTCTGCGCGAGATTGATCAGGCGCTTTTCCACCACCGGGTTCATGGGGTGCTCTGCCAGATCCTGCGCCATGTCCCTGGGAGGCTGCTCGGCATGGGCATACAACGGCAGCAAGCCCAGCAAAGCAATGGCGAGAAATTTCTTCATGGCTGCGCCTCCAGCTTCTGGACCAGCGGCAAGATAGTATCTTTCAGGCTCCCCAGCGTAACCGGACCGATCTGCTTGTAGCGAATAACCCCTTGTTTGTCGATGACATAAGTTTCCGGCACACCGTACACGCCGTAATTGATACCAACGCGTCCGTCCGCATCGGAGGCCACCAGGGTGTAGGGATTGCCCGCCTGATGCAGCCAAGCTTCGGCATCCTCGCGCTTGTCCTTGTAGTCCAATCCGTATATGGGCACCAGATTCTGCTGGGCCAGCGCCAGCAGCACTGGATGCTCATCCTTGCACGATTCGCACCACGAGGCCCAGACGTTGAACAACCAGACTTTTCCCTTCATATCCTCCGGCGAAAAGTTCTTGGCCGGCTCGGCCAATTGCGGCAGTGAGAAAGCCGGTGCCGACTTGTCGATCAGCGGCGACTCCACTTCGTGGGGCTTGAGCCCCAGCCCCACATACAAAAAACCGGCCAGCACCATGAACAGTACGAAAGGAAGGATAAAACGCATCATGCTGTAGTGCTCCCCGTTGCAGTTTCAGGCGCAACATGTGCCGTATTGTCTGGTGCATGGGACTCTTGCTTCTTCTTGGCGTGAATGCGATAGCGTCGATCACTCAATGCAAGGATGCCACCGAATGCCATCAGCACGCAGCCACCCCAGATCCAGTCCACGAACGGCTTGTAATAAACACGCACCGCCCATGCACCACCGCTGTTCGGAATCGGCTCACCCAGCGACACATACAGATCCCGAAATAAGCCGGTCTTGATTGCCGCCTCGGTCATCGGCATGCCAGAGGCATCGTACTGGCGCTTCTCCGGGAATAGCTGCCCAACCGGTTTGCCATCCTCAAGGATGACCACCCGGCCTTGGCGTGCGTGGTAATTCGGCCCTTCGAGATCACGCACTCCGTCAAAACGGAAACTATAGCCGCCAGCTTGCACGGTATCGCCAGGTGACATGCGCACATCGCGTTCCATCTCGTAGCCTTTGACCATCGTCACGCCGATAATGAATACCGCCACACCGAAGTGAGCCAGTTGCATGCCGTAGTAGCTGCGTGATTGCCCCTTGATTCCGCCTGCGCGTAGCATGCGGCGGCGCAGATCAACCAGCGCCGTACTGATCAGCCAGAATGCCAGCATCAGGCCCAAGGCGATCAACGGCGTCCATTTGCCGAGTATGAAAGGCAACAGCACCGCAATCACCAGGCTCGCACCAAACGCCCAGCGTACGCGCACCCAGATGTCCGGTACGCTTGACTGCTTCCAGCGTGCGGCCGGCCCCAGTCCCATCAGCAACACCATCGGTACCATCAATGGCACAAATACGGTATTGAAATACGGCGGGCCAACCGACAGTTTGCCGAAACCCAGCGCATCCATGAACAGCGGATACAGCGTGCCAAGAAACACTGAAGCGGCGGCTACCGACAGCAGCACGTTATTCGACAACAGGAAGGATTCGCGGGAGACCAGTTCGAACTTACCCCCCAACCCGATTTTCGGTGCGCGCCATGCAAACAGCAGCAGCGAAGAACCAATTACCACGACCAGGAATGCCAAGATAAAAATGCCGCGACGCGGATCGGTCGCAAACGCATGCACCGAAGTCAGCACACCCGAACGCACCAGGAAGGTACCCAGCAGGCTCAGCGAGAATGCACTGATGGCAAGCAGCACAGTCCAGCTCTTGAACGCGCCGCGTTTCTCGGTGACCGCCAGCGAGTGGATCAGCGCGGTACCGGCGAGCCACGGCATGAACGAAGCATTCTCCACTGGATCCCAGAACCACCAGCCGCCCCAACCCAGTTCGTAATAGGCCCAGCCGCTACCCAGCGCAATCCCCAAGGTCAGGAAAGTCCAGGCCACCGTGGTCCAGGGACGCGACCAACGCGCCCAAGTAGCGTCCAGTTTGCCGCCGAGCAGTGCCGACAGCGCAAACGCGAACGCCACCGAAAAGCCAACATAGCCCATATACAGCATCGGCGGATGGATCACCATGCCCGGATCCTGCAGCAGCGGATTCAGGTCACGTCCGTCCATCGCTGCCGGCAGCAGGCGCTCGAACGGATTGGAAGTAAACAGCATAAATGTCAGGAAGCCAACCGAAATCAGACCCATAACACCGATCACCCGCGCCACCATCTCCTGCGGCAGGTGTTTGCTGAACTGGGTCACCGCCACGGTCCAGACCGTCAGCAGAAAAGTCCATAGCAACAGAGAGCCCTCATGGCCGCCCCACAGTGCCGCAAAGCGATAATGTGCTGGGAGTTGTGAGTTGGAGTGTTCTGCTACGTACAGTACGGAAAAATCGCTGGTGAGCAAGGCATAGGCAAGGCAGCCAAAAGCTGTCGCAACAAACACAAACTGGCCGATCGCCACCGGGCGGGCCATCCCCATCAGCACGGCATTACTGCGGGCCGCGCCATAGATCGGCAACACGCCCTGTAATATCGCCAGCATCAGCGCAATGATTAAAGCAAAATGACCAATCTCCGGAACCATGGCGTACCCTCCTGATTATTTAGTTGCAGCTGCAGCGGCAGCCTTCGCCGCTGCCTTCTTGGCTTCATCCAATGCTTCCTTGGCCTCAGGCGGCATGTAATTTTCATCATGCTTGGCCAGGACCTGGGCAGCATGAAATACGCCATCGTCCCCCAGCTTGCCTTCCGCCACCACGCCTTTTCCCTCCTTGAACAGATCCGGCAGGATACCCTTGTAGACCACGGGCATGGTTTTGGCGGTATCGGTCACTTCAAAATGTACCGTCAGGCCATCTTGTTCGCGCTTCAAACTGTTTGCCACCACCAGGCCACCGATGCGGAAACTGCGGCCTACCGGCGCATCCTTGTTGAATACCTGGGTCGGGGTGAAATACAGATTAACGTTATCCTTCAGTGCGTAGAGCACCAGGCCGACAGCAATGCCCAGCCCGGCTATACCCGCCACGATGAATGCAAATCTTTTCTGACGCGGTTTCATTCTTCTTCTCCTGCATCACGCATCAAGCGCAACTGCCGTAATGTAATTTTTCTTTTATGACGCACCAACGCTATCTCGATAACGAATATCGACAACGCCACACCATATGACCCCCACACATACAGGGCATAACCCTTCATCGCAAAAAACTCTGACCAGCTCATGACCTCACCTCCGGCAAGTCTTGTACCCATTGCGTATTGCGTTCACGCTCGAGAATGATGCTGCGTACCCGCAACAGCGTCATTGCAATGGCATATGCCCAGCATGCCAGCAACATGGTGAACAATGCCTGCTGCATGGCGATCTGCATGCTGGTACCGGTAAATTTGATGGTTGCGCCCTGATGCAGGGTGTTCCACCACTTAACTGAAAAATAGATGATTGGCACATTGACCGAACCGACTATGGCCAGCAAAGCGGCGGCACGATCAGCACGGCGAGGATCCTCGATCGAAGCATGCAAAGAGATGAAGCCAAGATAGAGGAACAACAGAATCAGCTCGGAAGTCAGGCGCGCATCCCACACCCACCATGCGCCCCACATCGGCTTGCCCCACAGCGCACCGGTCCATAATGCAATAAAGGTAAATAGTGCACCGGTCGGCGCCAACGCAGTTGCCATCATCGATGACAGCCGGGTATTGAAAATCAACCCCAACGCAGCATAGCCCGCCATCACCAGATAGATAAACATGGACAGGATAGAGGTGGGAACGTGAATGAAGATGATGCGGTAGGCTTCACTCTGTACGGCGTCGGTCGGCGCCACAAAGAAACCGATATACAGCCCCACTGCAAACAAAACTGCAGCAGCGGCGGCAAACCACGGCACCAGTTTGCCGGCCAGTCCGTAAAACATGCTGGGTGCTGAATACTTGAACCAGTTTATCTGCAACACATCACTCCATAGAAATCCGTAACGCCTGGGCAGTCACCCACGGCGTAAACACCAGCGCCAGAACCAGCAACGCTGCCAATAGCAGCAAGTTGGCTGAGTAGCTGATGCCGCTGATCACCGCCTCCACTGCGCCAGTGCCGAAAATAAGCACCGGGATGCACAGTGGCAGAACCAGTAACGATACCAGTACGCCGCCTCCGCGCAACCCTAACGTCAGTGCGGCTCCTATTGCACCGATCATGCTGAGTATTGGTGTACCCAGCAGCAAGCCCAATACCAGCACGCCCAGCCCCTGCCCTGTCATATCGAACTGCAAGCCCAGCACCGGCGCCAGTAACACCAGCGGCAATCCGGACACCATCCAGTGTGCCAGTATTTTCCCCAGCACCAGCATTGACAGCGATTGCGGCACCAGTAACATCTGCTCCAGCGTGCCGTCCTGATAATCCGCCGAGAACATGCGTCCAAGCGACAGCATGGAAGCCAGCAGCGCAGCCACCCATACCACGCCAGGTGCCATATTGCGCAGCATCACCGGCTCCGGCCCGACTCCGAGCGGGAACAGGCTTACCACCATGATGAAAAAAATCAGCGTGGTCAGGACATCGGCACGACGGCGTACCGCCAACAACAAATCGCGCTGCACTACCAATACCAGCAAGGACATTAGCGACAGCCTGTTCACGATAGCGCCAATTGCCGAGTTTCAACGCCCATCACCTGCAGTGGCTGATGGGTGGTAAATACAACCATGCCACGGTTGGACAGGTGTTCACCAATTAGTTCCTGCATCAAGTCGACTGCCCCCACATCCAATGCGGTCAATGGCTCATCCAGTATCCACAAAGGCGCATTGGAAATCAGCAGCCGGGCCAGCGCCACGCGGCGGCGCTGACCTTGAGACAACACCTTCACAGGCAGATGTTCGCGTCCCTTCAACCCCATGCGGCGCAAGGCGGAAATTGCCGACTTGCCGTCCAGCCGGATACCCGCCAAACCGGCAGTGATGCGCAGGTTTTCCAGCGCGTTCAACTCGTCCTTGATGGCGTTATGGTGACCCAGATAAACCAGTTGCGCGTAAAACTCTTCTTCCATTTCGCGCACATCCTGACCATTCCAGCGAATCACGCCTTCTGGCGGCTGAATGAAGCCACACAGCGTACGCAACAAACTCGTTTTGCCGCTGCCATTCGCGCCTTGCACTTGCATCAGCTCACCGGCAGACAGGCCGAAACTCAGCCCGGAAAACAGCTGATGATCTCCTCGCACACAGGCTAACTCGCTGACTTGCAGCATGGGCAGACGGCCTTCAAAAAACACAGCCGTCGATTATATACGATGAAAAGGCACGATGCGCACCTTTGCGGGTGTGGTTATAATTGCGCACCTTATGGTGATCAACTCGGAAGAAAACATGGGATTCCTGGCGAATAAACGCATCCTCATCACCGGCATGCTCAGCAATCGTTCTATCGCCTATGGCACAGCGCAAGCCATGCACCGCGAAGGCGCACAATTGGCCTTTACCTACCAGGGGGAGCGGATTCGCGATCGCGTCTTTGACCTGGCCAAGGAATTTGACAGTGAACTGGTATTTCCCTGCGATGTGTCCAGTGACGCAGATATCGAAAAACTGTTCACCGACCTCGGGCAGCAATGGGAAAAATTCGACGGCTTTGTCCATTCGATTGCCTTTGCGCCACGCGAAGCACTGGCCGGGGATTTTCTCGATAATTTCGACCGTGAAGCTTTCCGCATCGCCCACGACATCAGTGCCTACAGCTTTCCAGCCATGGCCAAGGCTGCGCTGCCCTATCTAAGCGATACTGCTGCGCTGCTCACCATGAGCTATCTCGGTGCTGTTCGCACCATGCCGCACTACAACGTAATGGGCCTGGCCAAGGCCAGCCTCGAATCCAGTGTGCGCTACCTGGCAATGGATCTGGGGCGCCGCGGCATACGCGCCAACGCCATTTCTGCCGGACCGCTCCGCACCCTGGCTGCCGCAGGTATCGCAGATTTCAACAAGCTGCTTTCCTATAACGAAAAGAATGCACCGCTGAAGCGCAACGTCACCATTGAAGAAGTCGGCAATACTGCAGCCTTCCTGTGTAGCGACCTGGCCAGCGGCATCACCGGCGAAATCACCTATGTGGATGGGGGGTTCAACACGACTTCACTCGGTACTACCGAGGCATAAAGCATCTATCTGCGTTACAAAGGAAAACGCCACCTTTCGGTGGCGTTTTCCTTTTCCGGCTTGAGGAAGTATTACTTTTTCTCCTCCGCCGCAGCAAAACCCGCCATATTGATCTTGGCGTGTTCTCTGGCATCTGCCAGATACGCCGTGAACAATTCCTGGCCGCTAAGCTGGCGCAACTGCTGCACATAGCGTGCCCGCTTGGCATCATCAATAGCGCCGACCTGCCTGACCGCCTCAACCCGCGCCAGTACATACCCCCCCCGTATGCTCTCCATCCCGACATAAGCAGGCAGCTTATCCATGTCGGCCCGGAACACCAGATTGACAAGTGCAGCTTCCAGTCCTGCACGCTGGGCACGTGTTACCGTCTGTGCCGCCTTCCAGTTCAGCGTCACCTTATCACCATGCTGCAGCTGCGCCAGTACAGCCTGCCCCTGCTTCGTGGCCAGTTCCAGCGCTTGCTGATTCAGCAATTTCTGGCGTATCTCCGCAGCCACCTCGGCCAATGGTCGCGTACTGGCTGTTTTGTGTTCCAGCAGGCGCACCGCGAGCAACATGTTTGGCGCCACCTCGACCGCAGTGCTGTTACGCTTTTCCTTCAATACGTCATCACTGAACACCGCCTGCAATGCCTTCTCGGTCCAAGGCAAAGAACCGGCATTCCCTTTGCTCAGCCAGCCGCTTTGCTGCACCGGCATTTTCACCAATTCGGCGGCCGGTTTCAGGCTGTCGCTTTGCTCATATACCGTATCGCTGAACTTATCCGCCAATTCGGCAAATTTGTCGCCCGCCTTGTTCTGTTTCAACAGTTGCTCGATGCTGCTCCTGACCTCTGCCAGCGGTTTGAACCTGGCCGGCCTGGCCGCCAACAGCTTGATTATGTGGAAACCGAAGTCAGATTGCACCAGTCCGCTGATCTCACCCGGCTTGAGGCTGAATACCGCATCTTCAAACGGCTTGACCATCATGCCACGCCCGAAGAAACCGAGGTCCCCACCACTGGATGCGGAACCTGGATCTTCAGAAAATTTCTTGGCCAGTTCGGCGAATTTCGCCGGATACTGCCGCACTTGCTGCAGTATCCGCTCTGCCTTGGCCTTGGCCGCCTGCTTCTCGGCAGCAGACGCCTGAGCAGCAACCGAAATCAGGATATGCGCAGCATCACGCTGTTCCTGCGTACCGAATTCCGCCTGATGGTCCTGGTAGTATTGCCTGACTTCGTCATCGCCCACCTTCACCTGCGGCAGCAATGCATCGGCTGAAAAAGTTACGTACTCGACACGAGCCTGTTCCGGCGTCCTGAACTCTTGCTGATTCTTTTCGTAGTAATTCTTAATCTCAGCGTCACTGACACTTGCCTGTTTAAGGAACGCGTCCGGCGAGATTTGCGCCACGCTCACTACGCGCTGCTGCTCATTCAACCTGATCAGGTTATCCGCAACCGTATTGGATGCGTAACCATTCTGGTTATAGGCTTCAGCCAGCTGGTTCATGGCCAACTGCTCCCTCACTCTCGACTCGAATGTCAGCGGAGACAGATTCTGCCTGCCCAGTACCGCCTCATATTGTTGCTTATCGAATTTCCCATCCTTCTGGAACGCTTCGATACCCGCAATAACCTGCGCCAATTGTTCGTCGCTAACCGCCAATCCTGCTGATTGTGCATTGCTTTGCAGCAACCGCTGACTAACCAGATTATCCAGGATCGAATACCTGACTGCCGGCTGGTTAAACATTGCCGGATCATAGTTGGCACCCATCAGGCTGCGCATTCTGTCCTGCTGCTGTTTTAATGCGTTATCAAAATCCTGCTGGGTAATTCTTTCACCATTGACTGTCGCCAGCGCATCGCCGCTGCCGCTGGTCTTGCGGTAAGAGTCGACCCCCCAGAACGCAAACGGAAGAATGATCAGCAGCAAAACAATTTGCACCAGCCGTTTTTTTTCATGCACGAAATCGAACATAAACCAACCTACCTGATGATGGACAGACTAAAAAGAAAAAGGCGAACTTGCGTTCGCCTCAATTTGGCGGAGTGGACGGGACTCGAACCCGCGACCCCCGGCGTGACAGGCCGGTATTCTAACCAACTGAACTACCACTCCAAAAACCTAACGAAATTCTGGTGGGTGCTGACGGGCTCGAACCGCCGACATTCGCCTTGTAAGGGCGACGCTCTACCAACTGAGCTAAGCACCCCAGAAAGTCCGCTAGTTTACTGCATCTTTCAAACCTTTACCAGCGCGAAATTTCGGAACCTTCGCTGCCTTGATCTTGATGGTCGCGCCAGTACGCGGATTGCGGCCGCTACGCGCTGCGCGCTTGCCCACATAGAATGTACCAAAGCCTACCAAGGTAACCAGGTCACCCTTTTTCAAAGACTTCTTAATGGCCTCAACTGCGCCATCCAATGCACGACCCGCTGCTGCCTTGGAAATGTCAGCAGACTTTGCAATAGCATCAATCAGTTCAGATTTATTCACGTAAGTCCCCTTTGCGGATTGGTTGAAGTGAAATTAACAGGAAAACCCTGTGATGGCTTTATATCAAGGGATTCCGGCTTGGTCAAGCAATTCAAAACTTTTTATATTTTTTGCGTGGATTTATTACAAATCCACGCATGCCGCATCAATGCTTGATCACAGAGGAGGCGTTATTTTCTTCGGCAGCCGGAATCGGAGTGGCTGGCGCAACAAATTCCGGCAACGGTTCCGGCTTGTGTTCCAGCGCCATTTCCAGCACCTGCTCGACCCACCTAACCGGATGAATTTCCAGCTTGTTCTTGATGTTGTCAGGAATCTCGACCAGGTCCTTGGTATTTTCTTCCGGTATCAGCACGATCTTGATCCCGCCGCGATGGGCCGCCAGCAGCTTTTCCTTGAGCCCGCCTATCGGCAGCACTTCGCCGCGCAGTGTGATTTCACCGGTCATTGCAACATCAGCACGTACCGGAATACCGGTCAGCGCAGACACCATTGCAGTGCAGATACCGATACCGGCACTCGGGCCATCCTTGGGTGTCGCACCTTCCGGCAAGTGGATATGCAAATCTGCCTTCTGATAGAAATCCTCGGCTATACCCAGCTTGCGAGCACGGCTACGCACAACGCTCAGTGCCGCCTGAATTGATTCCTGCATCACGTCACCCAACTTGCCGGTAGTGGTGGTCTTGCCCTTGCCAGGCAATACTGCGGTCTCAATGGTCAGCAATTCTCCACCGACTTCGGTCCATGCCAGCCCCGTAACCTGCCCGACCTGATTATGCTTCTCCGCGATGCCGTAGCTGTAACGTCGCACGCCGAGATATTTCTCCAGATTGCGCGCATTGACCGATACTTTGCCGTCGCGCCCCTTGAGCAGTAATGCCTTGACCACCTTACGGCAAATCTTGGAAAGCTCGCGATCCAGCCCCCGTACCCCCGCCTCACGCGTGTAATAACGCAGGATGTCGCGGATTGCACTCTCGGAGATACCCAGCTCTTCCGGCTTCAGGCCATTATTCTTCAGTGCCTTCGGAATCAGGTAACGCGATGCAATGTTGACCTTTTCATCCTCGGTATAACTCGACACATGGATGATCTCCATCCGGTCCAGCAACGGCGCAGGAATATTCATACTGTTTGCAGTGGCCACAAACATCACATCCGACAGGTCATACTCGACCTCGACATAGTGGTCGACAAAAGTATGGTTCTGTTCGGGATCGAGCACTTCCAGCAAGGCAGACGAGGGGTCGCCACGGAAGTCCTGCCCCATCTTGTCCACTTCATCCAGCAGGAACAGCGGGTTCTTCACGCCGACCTTGCTCATGTTCTGCAGCAACTTGCCCGGCATCGCGCCGATATAAGTACGGCGATGGCCACGAATTTCCGATTCATCGCGCACTCCGCCCAATGACATGCGCACAAACTTGCGGTTGGTCGCACGCGCGATGGATTGCCCCAGCGATGTCTTGCCCACGCCAGGTGGCCCAACCAGACACAGGATGGGCGCCTTCAGCTTGTCCACACGCTGCTGTACTGCCAGGTATTCGACGATGCGCTCTTTGACCTTTTCCAGGCCGTAATGATCGGCCTCCAGTACCTCCTCGGCCTTCTTCAAATCGGTACTGATCTTGGTCCTCTTCTTCCAAGGCAAGCCGATCAGTACGTCAATGTAGTTGCGCACCACCGTCGCTTCCGCCGACATCGGTGACATCAGGCGCAATTTTTTCAGCTCGGACTCAGCTTTAAGGCGTGCATCCTTGGGCATATGGGCTGCCTTGATCTTTTTTTCGAGCTCTTCGAGGTCGGCCCCCTCTTCGCCCTCGCCCAGTTCTTTCTGGATAGCCTTGACCTGCTCATTCAGGTAGTACTCGCGCTGGCTCTTCTCCATCTGGCGCTTGACGCGGCCGCGAATGCGTTTCTCCACCTGCAGGATGTCGAGCTCGGACTCGAGCAGCCCCAACAGGTGCTCAAGGCGCAGACGCACGTCGAATATTTCCAGCACTTCCTGCTTCTGCTCCAGCTTGAGCGGCAAATGAGCGGCAATAGTGTCGGCCAGACGGCCGGCATCATCAATGCCCGCGAGCGAGGTCAGGATTTCAGGAGGGATTTTCTTGTTCAGCTTGACGTACTGGTCGAACTGGCTGATCAGGGCGCGGCGCATGGCTTCCGCCTCATGCCCCAAGCCATCGTCTGCGGGAACCGGCTGCACTTCCGCATCGAAATGCGTCTTGTCATCTGCCACGCGCAGCACCTTGGCGCGCTGTGTCCCCTCAACCAGCACCTTTACGGTACCGTCAGGCAACTTAAGCATCTGCAGGATATTGGCAATGCTGCCGATTTCATACAGGTCGTCGGTAGCGGGCTCATCCTTGGCTGCGGATTTCTGCGCGACCAGCACGATATTCTTGCCCGCCTCCATGGCAGACTCAAGTGCGTGTATCGACTTGGCCCGCCCGACAAACAGGGGGATCACCATGTGCGGGAAAACCACCACATCGCGCAACGGCAGCAAGGGCAGCAGGGTGGAACTGGCTATTTCGGTATCATGTTCTGACATGGCAATAATTCTCTGTGAGTTGACAATGCAACGCTAAGGTTGGGGCGCCCCGCTAAAAATTCAAGCGCCCCAGAATTGCCCGCAAGAACTAGGCGGCCTTGGGGGTGTCCGCGTACATGACGACCGGCTTTATTTCCCCGTTTGTCCCGCTTTCATCCAGCACAACCTTCTCGACGTTTTCCATGGATGGCAGCTCAAACATGATGTCGAGCAGGGCGTTTTCCAGGATCGAACGCAGACCGCGTGCGCCCGTCTTGCGCGCCAACGCCTTCCTGGCAATGGCGTGCAACACATTCTCGCGGAACTCCAGCTCCACGCCTTCCATGGCAAACAATTTCTGATACTGTTTGGTCAGCGCATTTTTCGGCTCGGTCAGGATCTGGATCAGCGCATCTTCATCCAGTTCTTCGAGCGTAGCCGCCACCGGCAGGCGCCCGACGAACTCCGGAATCAGGCCGAACTTGATCAGATCTTCCGGCTCCGCATCGCGCAACACCGCTCCTACCCCCTTGCCCTCGTCACGTTTGGACAAGGTGGCGCCGAAGCCGATTCCGGATTTCTCGGAACGGTTGCGGATAATCTTCTCCAGGCCATCAAATGCGCCACCGCAAATGAACAGGATATTGGTCGTGTCCACCTGCAGGAATTCGGTATTCGGATGCTTGCGGCCGCCCTGTGGCGGCACCGACGCCTTGGTGCCCTCGATCAGCTTGAGCAACGCCTGCTGCACGCCTTCACCCGACACGTCGCGGGTAATCGACGGATTGTCCGACTTGCGCGAAATCTTGTCGATTTCGTCGATATAAACAATCCCGCGCTGCGCGCGATCCACATCGTAATCACATGCCTGCAGCAATTTCTGGATGATGTTCTCGACATCCTCGCCGACATAGCCGGCTTCGGTCAGCGTGGTCGCATCCGCCATCACAAACGGCACATTGAGCAGGCGGGCCAGGGTCTGCGCCAGCAGTGTTTTGCCGGAACCGGTCGGGCCAATCAGCAGAATATTGCTCTTGGCCAGCTCCACGCCGTCCCGGTCAGTGCTCTGCAGGCGCTTGTAGTGGTTGTATACGGCGACGGACAGGATCTTTTTCGCCATCCCCTGCCCGATCACATATTCGTCGAGGCGCGCGCGAATCTCCTGCGGCACCGGCAGGTCGGCTTTCTCGCCCTTGCCTATTTCGGTAGCCTGGCTTTCTTCGCGGATGATGTCATTGCAAAGCTCGATACATTCATCGCACACAAACACGGAAGGACCCGCAATCAGCTTGCGCACTTCATGCTGGCTTTTTCCGCAAAATGAGCAGTACAGCAATTTTTCACCCTTGCTTTTATCCGATGTCATCACACCCTCACTTAGGTTATCGGCAACTCATAACGTTACTTTAAGCGCGTTTGTCCAGCACCTGATCGACCAGGCCATATTTCACCGCGTCTGCAGCGCTCAGGAAATTGTCGCGATCCGTATCGCGCTCAATGGTTTCCACCGGCTGGCCGGTATGGCTGGACAGCAATTCGTTCAGGCGCTTTTTCAGGTACAGGATTTCCTTGGCATGAATTTCAATATCCGAGGCCTGGCCACGGAAACCGCCCAGCGGCTGGTGAATCATCACACGCGAATTGGGCAGGACGAAACGCTTGCCTTTTTCGCCGGCTGTCAGCAGAAACGCCCCCATGCTCGCCGCCTGGCCGATGCACAGCGTGCTGACGTTGGGCTTGATGAACTGCATGGTGTCGTAAATCGCCATGCCCGCGGTAACCGAACCGCCAGGGGAATTGATATAGAAATGAATGTCCTTGTCCGGATTCTCCGATTCCAGGAACAGCATCTGCGCCACGATCAGGTTGGCAGTGTGGTCGTTGACCTCGCCGACCAGAAACACCACGCGCTCCTTGAGCAGGCGCGAGTAGATATCATAGGCACGCTCGCCGCGTCCGCTGCTCTCGACCACCATGGGAACCAGCCCGATGTTTTTCGGGCTGAGATCCTGCGACTCCCAGTTGCCCTGCAAGGAATAATCACTCCGCATTTAGCGCGCTCCCAGATCGTTTGCCATCAACTCGTCAAATGTCACCGCCTTGTCGACTACCTTGGCGTTTTCGTGCACCCATGCTACCACGTTATCTTCCAGCACCAAATTGGCTGCTTCCTGCATCCGTGCCTGATCGGCGGCATACCAGCGTACCACTTGCTCGGGATGCTCGAAGCTCTGGGCGTAATCCTGAATCAGCGCCTTGACCTGCTCCGGCTTGGCACTCAAATCGTGCTGCTTGACCAGTTCCGACAGCACCAGGCCGAGCTTGACGCGCTTCTGCGCGCGCTCCACAAACAGCTCCGGCGGCAAGCCCATACCTTTAGGTATCTTTACGCCGCGCTCTTCCATATCGCGCATGGTCTGCTGCACCAGGTTCTGCATCTCCCAGTTGAGCAGCGCTTTGGGCAATTCCGCCTGCGTCACGTTCTGCAGCGCATCCATTGCGCTATCCTTGTTCCGCACCTTGATGCGGCGCTGTACTTCGCGTTCCAGGTTCTGGCGGATTTCCGCCTTCAGCTTCTCCACATCGCCGTCCTCGACGCCCAGCAGCCTGGCGAACTCACTGTCGAGTTCAGGCAAGCGCGGCTCTTCAACCGCATGCAGCGTAATGGCAAAAGTGACCTGCTTCCCCGCCACGTCCTTGCCATGGTAATCCTCGGGGAAAGTCATATCGAACGACTTGGTCTCGCCCGCCTTCATTCCGATGATGGCATTCTCGAAATCCGGCAGCATGCGCCCCAGACCCAGCACCACGGAAAAATCCTTGGCCTCGCCACCTTCGAATACTGCGCCGTCCAGCGTGCCGGTGAAGTCGATGCGCACCTGGTCTTCCGCCTGTGCCGCACGCGTGGCCGGCTCGAACACGGCGCGCTGCTTGCGTAACGTGGCGATGGTCTGCTCCACATCGGCATCACTCAGGGTATAGGTCGCGCGTTCCACAGCCTCGGCGCTGACATCCCCAATAACCACATCAGGATAAACCTCGAAAGTCGCACTGTATTCAAGCGGGTCAGCCTTGTAGTCTGCGCTCTTCAATTCGAAGCTGGGCGAACCCACCACTCTCAGCTGGTTAGCCTCTGCTTCCGCCGCAAATGCACGCTCCAGGCTTTCGCCAAGCACTTCCTGATGCACTTGCGCACCGTATTGCTGTTCCAGAATCTTGAATGGCACCTTGCCCGGCCTGAAGCCATGCACTTTGGCAGTACGCCCCAAACGTTTCAGGCGCGACTCGATCTCGCCGCTCATCTGCTTCTGCGGGATGGAGGCGTTAAGACGGCGCTCCAGGGCGCCCAGGGTTTCTACACTCGACATGCTGACTTTCCTTGCGTTTTCAAAAAGTTATTTGGACGAAACAAATGGCCACATTCGTGATTCTTGCGCCTTGCGGCACCATAATCCAGGCTGCCACCGTTATCGCCCCTGATATTTGGATTCCTGCGAACAAAATGGTTCCAGCCCATTTCCCGGAAAGTCGCATCAAAGCGCCCCGGGAGGACAGTCCCCCAACCAAGGCTGAAGGATACCACAATGGGGATAATCGGCTCACCCCCTCCTGCTGCCCATGCGCCTATAATGAACTTTGCTGGCCTGCAGGCATCCACAAGCTTGCCCGCCCCCACAACTCAAACCCCAAAGGAGAAGTCGACCATGAAACACGACGGTTTTCTGGTATTAATCTTCCTTGCTCTCGGTTTAATCATCCCGGCAATAGTTTTCATGCGGGTATATAGCGTGGCATTTTCCGGATTGCGCTCAAGCACCCCCTCAAAAGATGCCGGCACACCGAATGAGTCGGCGGAATCAGCGCGAATCAAAAACCAGCAGCCGGACGAAAAGGAAAATACTTAACCACCCGGGCCAGGTGACGTGGTGGTGCGAAAGGAGAGACTCGAACTCTCACGCCTTGCGGCGCTGGAACCTAAATCCAGTGCGTCTACCAATTCCGCCACTTTCGCCCATACCAGAAACGGCGGCGGATTATAGCATGCAACAACCAGGCAGACTGCGCGCACTCAATCGATTTTCACCACCGTACGCCCGCGTGACCGGCCTTGCAGCATGGGCTCGAACGCGGCCGTCAGCTGCATGAACGGAATGGCATGTGTCACCAGTTCCAGTTGTGATGGATGCAATGCATCAGCCAGACGCTGCCAGATGACATGGCGCAGGTGCATGGGCGTGGCTGCCGAGTCGATACCGATCAGGCGCACGCCGCGCAAAATGAATGGATAGACCGTAGTATGCAGCTCCGCACCACCGGCATTGCCAAAGCTCGCAATCACTCCATTTTGCTGCATCGTACGCGTCAGCCAGGACAGCGTACTGCCGCCCACTGCATCCAGCGCACCCGCCCACTGCGCCTGCCCCAGCGGACGGACGTCGTCCAGATTGACATCCTTGCGTGCCAGGATTTCTCTGGCACCCAGCGATCGCAGATACTCCTGCTCACCGTCCTTGGCGGTTAATGCCACCACGTGATAGCCAAGGTGCGCCAGCATGGTGATGGCCAGGCTGCCTACCCCTCCCGTCGCGCCAGTCACCAGCACCTTGCCGTTTTGCGGCATCAGGTCGTTCTGCTCAAGACGGTGGATAGACAATGCCGCAGTAAATCCCGCAGTGCCCAGCGCCATGGACTCGAACAAGGACAAGCCGCGCGGCAAAGGCACCACCCAGTCAGCCGGCACACGCAGCCATTCCGAGTATCCCCCGTCGTGACTTACCCCCATGCCGTAACCGGTAACGATGACTTCGTCTCCCGGCCGGAAGCGCTCGTCCAGGGATCGCTCCACCACCCCTGCCGCATCCACTCCGCCCACACACGGGAAACGCCGGATTATTTTGCCGGCACCGGTGCCGGCCAGGGCATCCTTGTAATTCACACTGGAATAAGCGGTACGAATCACCACCTCGCCCGGATCGAGCTCATCGAGCGTCATTGTTACAAAACGCCCGCCGGCCTTGCCGCCCTCATCAAATATCCGGTAGGCGCGAAAGGCGCTCATTTACAAATCCAGCAATACCCGCCCCGGATATTCCAGCGCTTCCTTGATCGTCGCCAGAAACAACACCGCATCGCGACCGTCGATGATGCGGTGATCGTATGACAACGCGAGGTAGTTCATCGGACGAATCACCACCTGGCCACTCTCCGCCACCGGCCTGTCCTTGGTAGCATGTATCCCCAGAATGGCGCTCTGCGGCGGGTTGATGATGGGGGTGGACAGCATCGATCCGAATACACCGCCATTGGAAATGGAGAAGGTGCCCCCCGAGAGCTCTTCCAGCGTCAGCTTGCCATCCCTGGCACGCACACCGAAATCGGCAATCTGCTTTTCGATATCGGCGAACGACAGCTTGTCTGCATCGCGAATGATCGGCACCACCAGCCCGCGCTCGCTGCCGATGGCCACGCCGATATCATAGTAGCCGTGATAAATGATGTCGCTGCCGTCCACCGAAGCGTTCACGACCGGAAATTTCTGCAATGCCGCCACCGCCGCCTTGACGAAAAATGACGAGAAGCCCAGCTTGATGCCGTGCTTCTTCTCGAACGCATCCTTGTACTTGTTGCGCAGCTCGATCACCGGCTGCATGTTCACTTCATTGAAGGTGGTCAGAATGGCGGCATTCTGCTGCGACTCCAGCAAACGCTCGGCGATACGCTGACGGATGCGCGTCATCGGCACGCGCTGCTCGACACGACCGCCACCTGCTGCCTGCGACAGTGTTGCAACCGGTTTTTTTTCAGCCGCCGCCAGCACATCCTCCCGGGTCACCAGGCCATGCCGCCCGCTGCCCTGCAGGCTGGCCGCATCAACTTCCTTTTCCCGCGCCAGTTTGCGTGCCGATGGACTGACCGCGGGTTCAAGCGCCGCTTGCGCCTGCGGTGCAACCGCTACCGCTTCGGTATCCAGCATGGCAATCCGTTCGTTGCTTGCGACCTTTTCGCCACCTTGCTTGATAATCTTGCTCAGCACACCATCCTTGGGCGCCGGCAGCTCCAGCACCACCTTGTCGGTCTCGACATCGATCAGGTTCTCGCCCGCTCGCACCGCCTCGCCTACCTGCTTATGCCAGGCCAGCAGCGTGGCCTCGGAAACCGATTCGGAAAGTTGCGGCACTTTGATTTCAATGTTCATCGCTTCTTGCTCCTGGGATTGTTCTTTACATCCAGATCGGGACGGAAGGCAGCCTCGATTACCGCCTTTTGCTGCTCGTTATGCAATGCAAGATAGCCGACTGCCGGCGTGGCCGATGAAACACGCAGCGCATAGCCGAGCTTCATGCCGGCACGCATATGGCGCAACAGGTAATGCTGGATACGGTGCCACGCCCCCTGGTTACCCGGCTCCTCCTGGCACCACACCACCTCGCTGGCATTGGGATAGGCAGCAACCTGCGCAGCGAAATCGTCGTGCGGGAACGGGTACAGTTGCTCCAGCCGGATAATCGCCATGTCCTGAATATTGCGTTCGCGCCGCGACGCCAGCAACTCGTAATATATCTTGCCGCTGCAGGCGATGATGCGCCTGACCTTTTGCGCGTCAAGCTTGTCCGCTTCGCCCAGTACCGGCTGAAACCCGCCTTCCACCAGCCACTTCAACGGCGATGCCGCATCCTTGCTGCGCAGCAGGCTCTTGGGCGTGAATACGACCAGCGGCTTGCGCAACGGCCGTAACATCTGGCGCCGCAACAAGTGGAACATCTGCGCCGGCGTCGACGGGACGCACACCTGGATATTGTAGTCGGCACACAGCTGCAAATAGCGCTCGATGCGTCCCGAGGAGTGCTCCGGCCCCTGGCCCTCGTAGCCATGCGGCAGCAACATCACCAGGCCGCACAGCCGTCCCCATTTAGCCTCACCGGCGGCGATAAACTGGTCGATTACCACCTGTGCACCGTTGGCGAAATCGCCAAACTGCGCCTCCCACACCACCAGCGAATCGGGCTCAGCAGTGGCATAACCATATTCGAAAGCCAGCACCGCCTCTTCCGACAGCAGCGAATTGATCACGATGAAGTCGCCCTGCTCCGGCGCAATATGCTGCAGCGGGATGTGCAGGCCCTGATCCCATTTCACGCGGTTCTGGTCATGCCACACGGCATGACGATGGAAGAAGGTGCCGCGCTGGACATCCTGCCCTGACAGCCGTACCGGATAACCCTCCGCCACCAGGCTGGCATAAGCCAGGTTCTCGGCCATCCCCCAGTCCAGCGCCAGTTCGCCGCGCCCCATCGCACGACGATCTGCGATTACCTTTTCCACCCGCGAATGCAGCCTGAAATTCTCCGGCACTGTGGTCAGCCGCTCGGCCAGCTGCTGCAGTTTTTCGCGCGGCACTGCGGTAGTTACCGGCACATCCCAGGAAACGCCTGCCATGAAGCGCGACCAGTCGACAGCGTGCTCGTGCCTGAAACCGGCAGGTATCGGCAGCACCGGGCTCCGCCCATCATCCAGGGCCTGCCGGTAGGCGGCGATCATCGCCTCCGGCTCCTCAGCCGCAACCACACCCTGCTGCACCAGCCGCTGGGCGTACAAGGTACGTGTACCGGGGTGCTGGTTGACATAGCGGTACATGAACGGCTGCGTCACCAATGGCTCGTCCTGCTCGTTGTGCCCGAGTTTGCGGAAACATACCAGGTCGATTACCACGTCCTTGCCGAAATTCATGCGGAAATCGAGCGCCAGTTCGGTAATCAGCAGCACCGCCTCCGGGTCGTCTGCATTGACATGAAAGATCGGCGCCTCGACCATCTTGGCCACGTCGCTGCAATACAGCGTGGAGCGCGCATCGCGTGCGTCAGAAGTCGTAAAGACGATCTGGTTGTTGACGATGATGTGCACCGTGCCGCCGGTACGGTAACCCTGGGTCTGCGACAAATTCAGCGTTTCCATCACCACCCCCTGGCCCGAGAACGCCGCATCGCCGTGCAGCAGTATCGGCACGACCAGCTTGCCCTGATGGTCTCCGCGGCGATGCTGGCGCGCGCGCACCGACCCTTCCACCACCGGGTCAACAATTTCCAGGTGCGAGGGATTGAATGCCAGCGCCACATGCATGCCGCCGCCCGGGGTATTGATGTCGGATGAAAAACCCTGGTGGTATTTGACATCGCCCGAAGTCAGCTCGCTGCTGTGCATCCCCTCGAATTCTGCGAACAGCATCGAAGGCAGCTTGCCCAAAATATTGACCAGCACATTCAGGCGCCCGCGATGCGCAATACCGATGACCGCCTCTTTCACGCCCTGCCCACCGGCACGCTGCAGCAAATGGTCGAGCAATGGAATCAGTGTGTCGCCGCCCTCCAGCGAAAAACGCTTCTGCCCAACATATTTGGTATGCAGATAGCGCTCCAGCGTCTCCGCCGCTGTCAGCATCTGCAGAATGTGGCGCTTCGCTTCGTTGCTATAGTTCGGCTGGCCGCGCACGCTTTCCAGACGGTCCTGTATCCAGCGCTTCTGCGCGATGTTGCTGATGTACATGTACTCCGCACCGATGCTGCCGCAATAGGCCTGGCGCACCTGCCGCACAATCTCGCGCAACGTCATGCGCTGCGCCCCCACCAGCGAGCCGGTTTCAAAGGTGGCATCCATGTCCTGCTCATCCAGCCCGTAGTAGGCTGGATCGAGCTCAGGCACGTCCGGCTTGGCATGGCGGTTCAGCGGATCAAGGTTGGCGTGGCGTACCCCGAGGAAGCGGTGGGCATTGATGAGTTGCAGCACAGCGACCTGCTTGCGTTCCAGCCCCGCCCCGGCGGCGCCCGCTTGCCTGGATGACGCTGCGAAAGCGCGCTGGATCGGGGTGTGCGCCACCTCATGCTCGGCAGCATGGCCGGGCAGCATGCCGTCGAAATAGGCGCGCCAGGTATCGGGTACCGCTGCAGGATTCGCGAGGTAGTCTTCATACATGCCTTCGATGAAAGCATTGTTTACCCCGAACAGCGGCGAAGAGGCCGCCATGGCATGCATGTAATTTTCTTCCGGTGCTTCTTCCATCGTCTAATCAACGCTCACATAAACAGGTAACCGCCACACAGCAGCACGGATGCTCAATGCCAGCTTATCCGCGCCCATCAATTCGCGGTTCATTGACTAGCGTCTATCGATGGGTACGTAATCCCGCCTTACCGCCCCCTGATACAACTGGCGCGGCCTGCCGATCTTGCGTTCGTTGTCGGCAATCATCTCGCTCCATTGCGACACCCAGCCTATGGTGCGCGCCAGTGCGAAAAACACGGTAAACATGTTGGTCGGCACGCCCAGCGCGCGCAATACGATGCCGGAATAGAAATCCACATTGGGATACAGTCTGCGCTCGATGAAGTAATCGTCCTTGAGCGCAATCTGCTCGAGTTCCAGCGCCATCTGGAACATCCTGTCGTCTTCCAGCTTGAGTTCCCTGAGCACCTCGTAGCAGGTGCGACGCATCACCGAGGCCCGCGGATCCATGCTCTTGTAGACGCGATGG
Source organism: Sideroxydans sp. (assembly GCA_016124455.1). GTDB lineage: Bacteria > Pseudomonadota > Gammaproteobacteria > Burkholderiales > Gallionellaceae > RI-121. Next base: position 32,958 of record WGNQ01000015.1, read on the forward strand.
CCAAATCCCATCAGCCGGTATTTCTTGTCCTTCACCCCGGCCATGAATTCAGCAGCACGCGAAATATCGCCTATCTCTTCCAGCATTTTCAGCACCGCCTCGTTCGCGCCACCATGGGCGGGCCCCCACAGCGCGGCAATGCCGGATGACACGCATGCATATGGGTTTGCCCCGCTGGAGCCGGCCAGGCGCACGGTGGAAGTGGAAGCGTTCTGCTCATGGTCGGCATGCAGAATGAAGATGCGCTCCAGCGCGCGCACCAGCACCGGGTTCGGCACATAATCCTCGCATGGCGTACCAAACATCATGTACATGAAGTTTTCCACGTAACCGAATGAATTCTTCGGGTACATGAACGGTTCGCCGGTGTTGTACTTGTAGGCCATTGCGGCAATGGTCGGCACCTTGGCAATCATGCGCATTGCAGAAATTTCACGGTGCGCCGGATTACTGATGTCGATCGAATCGTGATAGAACGCGGACAACGCACCGACCACGCCGACCATCACCGCCATCGGGTGGGCGTCGCGGCGAAAGCCGTTGTAGAAACGCACCAGCTGGTCATGCACCATGGTGTGGCGGGTAACCTTGTTGCCGAATGCCTCGTGCTGCTGTGCATCGGGCAATTCGCCATTCAGCATCAGGTAGCACACCTCGAGAAAACTGGAATGCTCCGCCAGTTGTTCGATCGGATAGCCGCGGTAATACAGCAAACCCGCATCACCATCGATGAAGGTGATTTCGGAAGAACAGCTGGCAGTGGAAAGAAATCCCGGATCGTAGGTAAACATGCCGAGCTTGCCCAGCTCGCGAATATCGATCACATCCGCCCCCAAAGTGCCGGACATGATCGGCAGCTCAATGCTGCGCCCGTCATCCAGCGTCAATGTCGCGACGCGCCTGTTTTGGTTTTCCATGCTTGCTCCCACCAGCTGATTATTTTATGTCCGAGTTGCTCAGGCCGAGCCGAGCAACTCCAGCACCGCATGCAGACCGGGCTGCTGTACAGCATTCTGCCGCGATGGTGACGCCTTGCCCGTAATCATATCCCAGAGTGCCGTGTCCGGCATATCCAGCAGCGCGTCGAATGCGGCTCGCTGCACCTCATCCAGCCCTGCGTAGTGCCGATCGACGAAACGCCCCAGTACGATATCCAGCTCCAGCAGTCCGCGGCGGCAGCGCCAGCGTACGCGCTCCAGTTCTTTCATACTGTGCGTTTCACCATCATGTCCTTGATCTTGCCGATGGCTTCCGTCGGATTGAGTTCCTTCGGGCAGACATCCACGCAGCTCATGATGGTGTGGCAACGGAACAGCCGGTATGGGTCTTCCAGGTTATCCAGCCGCTCGCTGGTAACCTGGTCGCGGGTATCGGCGATAAAACGGTAGGCCTGCAGCAATCCCGCGGGACCGACGAACTTATCCGGGTTCCACCAGAATGATGGGCAGGCGGTGCTGCAGCAAGCGCACAGGATGCACTCATACAGCCCGTCGAGTTCGGCGCGCTGTGCCGGCGATTGCAGGCGTTCGGTTTCCGGCGGCGCATCGTTATTGACCAGGTACGGCTTGATCGAGTGGTACTGCTTGAAGAACTGCGTCATGTCCACCACCAGATCGCGGATCACCGGCAAACCGGGCAAGGGCCGCAGTTCGACCGGTTCCTTCAGCGATGCCAGCGGCGTGATACAGGCCAGCCCATTGCGTCCGTTGATGTTCATGCCATCCGAGCCGCACACCCCTTCGCGGCAAGACTTGCGCAGGCTCAGGCTGTCATCGGCTTCCTTGATGCGCAGCAATGCATCGAGCAGCATCTTCCCCTGGGTCGGGCTGGCCATATCGACATCCAGTTCGTAGTCCTGCATGTATGGCTGTGCATCGGTTTCCGGGTTGTAGCGGTAAATCCTGAATTTCATCACGGCACTCCTGTAGCCAGCCGGCTGCCAACCCTATCGAATCGACAGGCCGGATGCGCGAATTGCTTCATCAGTACACCCGCATCTTGAGCGGGAAAGATTCCACCGTCAGCGGCTTCAGTCGCACCGGCTTGTAGTCCAGGTGCTGCCCCGCGCTGAAATACAGCGAGTGCTTCAGCCAGTTGCTGTCGTCGCGCTGTGGGAAGTCGTCGCGCGCGTGAGCACCGCGGCTTTCTTCGCGTGCGGCGGCGGCATGCATGGTGGCCTGCGCCACCTCGATCAGGTTGTCCAGCTCCAGCGCCTCGATCCGCGCGGTATTGAACACCTTGCTCCTGTCCCTGATCGCCGTATTTTTCGCCCGCTCGGCCACCGCACTTATTTTCACCACCCCTTCAGCCAGCAACTCGGGGAAACGGAATACGCCGCAATGGGTCTGCATCGCCTGCCGCATGGCAGCCCCCACCTCGCCCACGCTCTCGCCATCCTGTTGTCCATCCAGCCGCGCCAGCCGCGCCAGCGGACGCTCTGCCGCATCTGCCGGCAACGGTTTGTGATGCGGATTGCGCTCCAGGTCTTCGATGATCTGCCGCGCCGCTTCGCGCCCGAATACCAGCAGGTCGAGCAGCGAATTACAGCCCAGGCGGTTCGCGCCGTGCACCGACACGCAGGCACACTCGCCCACCGCGTAGAAACCCTGCACGATTTCCTCCGGCCCGGTCTGGTACGGCGCCACGACCTGCCCGTGATAGTTCGCGGGTATGCCGCCCATCATGTAGTGCGCAGTAGGCACCACCGGTATCGGGGCATTGACCGGGTCGACATGCGCAAACTTGATGGCGATATCGCGGATACCCGGCAAGCGCTGGCGAATTACTTCCTCGCCGATGTGGTCGACCTTCAGCAGCACATGGTCGGCGTGCGGCCCGCAGCCGCGCCCCTCCTTGATCTCGGTGGCGATCGCGCGCGACACCACGTCGCGGCTGGCCAGATCCTGCGCAGTCGGCGCGTAGCGCAGCATGAAACGCTCGCCCTCGCTGTTGACCAGGTAACCGCCCTCGCCGCGCACGCCTTCCGAAATCAGCACGCCCGCGCCGTACACGCCGGTCGGGTGGAACTGGAAGAACTCCATGTCCTGCAGCGGAATGCCGGCCCGCGCCGCCATGCCGAGGCCATCGCCGGTGTTGATGTAGGCATTGGTACTGGCCTGGAAGATGCGTCCCGCACCGCCGGTGGCGAACAGCGTGGCACGCGCCTGGAAAATCATCACCTCGCTGGTCTCGATCTCCATCGCCACTACGCCGAGCACGTCGCCGTCCTGGTCACGGATCAGGTCCAGCGCCATCCACTCTACGAAGAAATGGGTGTTGGCCTTCACGTTCTGCTGGTACAGCGTGTGCAACAGCGCATGGCCGGTGCGGTCGGCGGCGGCGCAGGCACGCTGCACCGGATTCCTGCCGTAATCCTGCATGTGCCCGCCGAACGGGCGCTGGTAGATCTTGCCGCTGTCGAGGCGGTCGAACGGCATGCCGTAATGCTCGAGCTCATACACTACCTCGGGCGCGGCACGGCACATGAATTCGATCGCATCCTGGTCGCCAAGGTAATCCGATCCCTTCACCGTGTCATACATGTGCCAGTGCCAGTTGTCTTCCGTCACATTACCCAGCGATGCGGCGATGCCGCCCTGCGCCGCGACCGTGTGCGAACGTGTGGGGAACACCTTGGACAGCACCGCCACTTTCAGTCCGGCCTCGGACAGGGCCAGCGCCGCGCGCATGCCGGCACCGCCGGCACCGACCACCACCACATCGAAGGTACGCTTGGCTACCGTCATTACATTCCCCAGAGAATTTGTACAGACCAGATTGCATACAGAAGCAGCGCCAGGATCACCAGCACGTGGATCACCAGGCGCACACCGGCCGGCTTTACATAGTCCATCACGATGTCGCGCACGCCGATCCATGCGTGGTAGTACAGCGCCAGCAGGAACAGCAAGGTAAACGAACGCAACACGTTGCTGGAGAACATGCGTGTCCAGCTGTCGTAATCGAGGTGGGGCTGCAGCAGCGCATAGCCGACGATAAACAGCATGTACAGCACCATCACCACCGCACTGATGCGCTGAATCAGCCAGTCGCGCAAGCCATAATGTGCGCCGGTAACGATGCGGCCTACCATAGCCAGATTCCTATACTTGCGGTTAGCGCCAGGCTGACGGCCAGCACCCACTTGCTGCTGCTGCGCGACCGCGCCAGACTGGAAGCCAGATGCAAGTCGATAGCCAGGTAACGGATACCCGCACAGAAGTGATGCAGGAATGCCCACAGTATGACGAGCAGGAATATCTTGCTGAACGGCGTACGCAACGCGTCGGTCAGCTGCGTATAGGTCACAATTGAACGCAGGCTGTACTGCAGCATCCATAGCAGCAGCGGCAGAGTGAGAAACAATAATGCACCGCTGATACGGTGCAGAATGGAAATTATCCCGGGCAAGGGCAATTTGATCTGGTGCAACGCGAGAAATCTTGGCCGTTTATTATTTATCATCGCCGCGTAACTGCTCTCAAATTCACATGAATGGCTCTGCATGATAATAGCCCAACATCTCGCGATTGTCGGGTTTTCTGCATAAATTTTCCCGGTCAGATTATTGCGGCGTGCAACCGGCCTGTCCGCGCCTGGTCCGTGCACACCCCCAGGCTGCGCATGATATGGCAATCAGGGCAGCGGCCACTCCATGCTCGCGGCCAGCCAGGAAATTTTAATCCTGAACCACCTCGGCCTCCAGCTCATAGGCACCTTCCGCGTTGTGCACCTCCTTGCCGTGCAGCGGCGGATTGAACACGCAGGCCATTTTCATTTCATTGAAAGCGCGCAGGATGTGTTTGTCGTGCCGGTCCAGCGCATACATCGTGCCCGGCCTGATCGGATAAACCTTGCCATCGGCCAGATCCCTGATTTCACCTTCGCCACCGATGCAATACACCGACTCCAGATGATTCTGGTAGTGCATTTCCAGTTCGGCCCCGGCGTAAATGGTGGTGATATGGAAAGAAAAACCCATGCCGTCTCCCTTGAGCAGCAAACGCGTACTTTCCCAGCCCTTGCTCACCACCCGGCGGCTGCCGCTTTCCGCTACATCCAGATTTCTCACTATCATGATATGTCCTTTACGTTATGTACAAAGCCTGTCCGGCACGCGCATCATGCCAGCTCCTGCTGGAAGAAATTTTTCTCGCGGGGGATGCGCCGGAAATGGTCACAGGACTCGCTGATGCTCTCCTCGATCTTGTCCAGCCCCTTATTGAGCGCCTCTTCCGAGATCGTCAGCGGGCACAGCAGCTTGATCACCTGATCCTCTGCACCACTGGTTTCGATCATCAAACCTTTCTTGAAAGCGCGCAGCGAGATGTCGCTCGCCAGCTCGCCGCTGACGCAATTGATACCCTGGAACATGCCGCGGCCGCGCGCATTGAAACTGCCATCGCCGTAATCCTCGGCAAAGCGGTTCAGCCGCTCCGAAATAATGTTTCCCTTGTGCGCCACATCCCTGGCGAATGCATCGTCCGACCAGTAGTGATTGATGGCTGCCGTCGCCGTGATGAACGCCATATTGTTGCCACGGAAAGTTCCGTTGTGCTCGCCCGGCTTCCACTGGTCCAGTTCCGGCTTCATGAACACCAGCGCCATCGGCAAGCCATAGCCGCTCAGCGACTTGGACAGCGTCACGATATCCGGCTGGATGCCGACCGGCTCGAAACTGAAGAAACTGCCGGTACGGCCGCAGCCGGCCTGGATATCGTCGACGATCATCAGCACCTCATGGCGGCGGCAGACCTCCTGCAACGAACGCAGCCATTCGAAGCTTGCGGCATTGATGCCGCCCTCGCCCTGCACCGTCTCGACGATCACCGCCGCCGGCTTGTCGATGCCGCTGCTGGCATCGCTCAACACCTTGTCCAGGTAAGCGGTAGTATCGAAACCATCGCCGAGATAACCGTCATAGGGCATACGCGACACGCCGCCCAGGGCGATGCCCGCCGCACCGCGGTGATGCGAGTTGCCGGTCGCCGCCAGTGCCCCCAGCGACACGCCATGGAAACCGTTGGTGAAGGAAATGATGTTGTGGCGCCCGGTAACATTGCGCGCCAGCTTCAGCGCTGCCTCCACCGCATTGGTCCCGGTCGGGCCGGTGAACTGTACCTGGTAATCCAGCCCCCGCGGGATCAGGATTTTTGCATTCAATGTCTCCAGGAAATGCTGCTTGGCCAGGGTATGCAAATCCAGGCCATGGGTAATGCCGTCCGCCTCGATGTATTCGAGCAGCGCATGCTTGAACAGCGGATTGTTGTGCCCGTAGTTCAGCGTGCCCGCCCCGGCCAGGAAATCCAGGTATTCGGTGCCGTCGGTGTCATACAGGTATTCACCGCAGGCACGGTTGAACACGCGTGGAAATGAGCGTGCGTAGCTGCGCACCTCGGATTCGAGTTCTTCAAAAATCTTCATGCTGTTTCCTCTCAGGTAAAACGTGAGCAACGCGCTAAGCGTTCAGGGGACCTATGCGCAACAGATACTCGGTATCGTGCAAGCCTTGAAAATGCAACGTCTGCTCGAACATGACCGAGCGTGCCGTTTCGGCATGTAACTCGGTCGCGAATCCCGTAAACAGGCGCCATGACGCTTCGTTATCCGGGGTGATAGATGTCTCGATGAAATTGATGTCCTGCAATGCGGGGCGCGCCGCCAGGTTGCGCAGCATGGTGCGCGCCAGCCCGTGGCCGCGCGCATCGGGATGCACCGCCACTTGCCACACGAACAGGGTGTCCGGACGATCCGGCACGCGGTAACCGGTAACGCTGCCAGCCAGTTCGCCGTCGCGGACAGCCGCAATCGACGTGGCACCGAAGTGGCTGCACTGCAGCAGATTACAATATGAAGAGTTGGTATCGAGCGGGGGACACGCGCTCACTAACCGGTGGAGCGCCATACCGTCGGCAGGCTCCAGGGGTCGGAATTGAAACGCAAATGGTTCGGGCGCCGTTAAATTTGTCTGTTCAAGTTTATCGGTCAAAACATAAATGGGTGCGCGCCGCAAACAACCCGGTGCACAACCTCATATTGATGGAAAACGCATACTGCAGGCACGCATTCTAACACAGCCGGCCGCACACCCGAAACCGGCGTACGCGAAAGTGCTGCGGCAACGCATTCATCAACGCTTCATGCACACCGCATACGATGCATACGGCGCGCCCCGTGCGCAAGCGCATTTCGCTCTGCGCGCGATCATGGCAAAATGCCGCCAGCGCCGTTTTTCAACCCATCGCAGGAGATGTCACCATGAAAGCACCCGTACGCGTCGCCATCACCGGCGCTGCCGGCCAGATCGGCTACAGCCTGCTGTTCCGCATCGCCAATGGCGATATGCTCGGACGCGAGCAGCCCATCATCCTGCAGCTGCTCGACGTGCCGCAGGCGCAGCAGATGCTGCGCGGCGTGGCGATGGAACTGGAGGACTGCGTATTCCCGATGCTGCAGCAGGTGATCGTCACCGACGACCCCAGGGTCGCTTTCCGCGATGCCGAAGTGGTATTGCTGGTTGGCGCCCGCCCGCGCAGCAAGGGCATGGAACGCAAAGACCTGCTTGAGGCCAATGGCGCGATCTTCTCCGAGCAGGGCCGCATGCTCAACGAATTCGCCGCGCGCCACGTCAAGGTGCTGGTGGTGGGCAACCCGGCCAACACCAACGCGCTGATCGCGATGAAGAACGCACCCGACCTCGACCCCAGGAATTTCAGCGCAATGATGCGCCTCGACCACAATCGCGCCATCGCGCAAGTGGCACAGAAATTGTTCCAGCCAATCCACGACATCAAGAAAATGGCCGTCTGGGGCAACCATTCCGGCACCCAGTATCCCGACCTGTCGCATGCCGAAATCCGCGGCCGCAAAGTGCTCGACATCCTGCAGGATCATGCATGGATCGAGGACACCTTCATCCCTACCGTACAGAAGCGCGGTGCCGCGGTAATCGAAATGCGCGGCCTGTCCAGCGCGGCAAGCGCGGCAAATGCGGCGATCAGCCACATGCATGACTGGCTGCTGCATTCGCACCACAACGACTGGGCCACCATGAGCGTCCCGTCGGACGGCAGCTACGGTATTCCGGAAGGCGTGATTTACGGCTTCCCGGTGACCTGCCGCGACGGCAACTACCATATCGTACAAGGCTTGCCGATCAGCGAACTGGGCCGCAAGCATATGCTGGAAAGCCATCGCGAACTGCTGGACGAACGCGACCACGTCAAACACTTACTCGGATAACGAAACTTCAGGAGCAAACATGTCCAACCAAATCGATTCGGCACTCAACGAAACCCGCGTATTCGCCCCTTCCGATGCGTTTGCACAACAGGCCAACGTCTCCGGCCTTGATGGCTACCGGGCGCTCGCCCAGGCGGCCGAGCAGGATTACACCGGCTACTGGGCCAATCTGGCGCGCGAACACATCGAATGGCGCAAGCCGTTCGGCAAGGCCCTGGACGAAAGCAATGCGCCGTTCTACAAATGGTTCGAGGATGGCGAACTGAACGTTTCGTATAACTGCCTCGATCGCCATCTTGCCACCCAGCCCGACAAAATCGCCATCATCTTCGAGGCGGACGACGGCAAGGTCAGCAAGGTCAGCTACCGTGAACTGCATGGCCGTGTCAGCCAGTTCGCCAACGGCCTGAAGTCGCGCGGCATCAGGAAGGGCGACCGCGTCATCATTTACCTGCCGATGAGCATCGAGGCCGTGGTGGCGATGCAGGCCTGCGCACGCATCGGCGCGATCCATTCGGTGGTGTTCGGTGGCTTCTCTTCCAAGAGCCTGCACGAACGCATCATCGATGCCCAGGCCTGCGCCGTGATCACCGCCGACGCCCAGCATCGCGGCGGCAAGGAAATACCGCTGAAGGCTGCCGTTGACGAAGCATTGGGCATGGGTGGTTGTGAAGCAGTACACAGCGTCATCGTCTATCGCCGCAGCGGCAACGATATAGCCTGGAACGACGACCTCGACATCTGGTGGCACGACCTGTTCAATAGCCAGCCGACGCACTGCGAGCCGGAATGGGTCAGCGCCGAACATCCGCTGTTCATCCTCTACACCTCCGGCTCCACCGGCAAGCCCAAGGGCGTGCAGCATTCTTCCGGCGGCTACCTGCTCGGCACCATGCTCACCATGCAGTGGGTATTCGACTACAAACCGGACGACATTTTCTGGTGCACCGCCGATGTAGGCTGGGTCACCGGGCACAGCTACGTCACCTACGGCCCGCTCGCCGTCGGCGCCACCCAGGTGGTATTCGAGGGCATCCCGACTTACCCCGATGCCGGCCGTTTCTGGAAAATGGTGCAGGATCACAAGGTCACCACCTTCTACACCGCACCGACTGCGATCCGCTCGCTGATCAAGCTCGGCGGCGACCTGCCCAACCAGTATGACCTGTCCAGCCTGCGCCTGCTCGGCAGCGTGGGCGAACCGATCAACCCCGAGGCATGGATGTGGTACCACACCGTGGTCGGCAAGGAACGCTGCCCCATCGTCGATACCTGGTGGCAGACCGAGACCGGCTGCCACATGATCGCACCGCTGCCCGGCGCAATTCCGCTCAAGCCGGGCTCCTGCACGCTGCCGGTGCCGGGTATCCAGGCAACCATCGTCAACGAGGCCGGCGACGAAGTGCACGACCAGCACGGCGGCTTCCTCGTGATCAAGAAACCGTTCCCGTCGCAGATCCGCACCATCTGGGGCGATCCCGAACGCTACAAGACCTCCTATTTCCCGGAAGAAATGCGCGGCGCCTATCTCGCCGGCGACTCGGCGCACCGCGATGCAGACGGTTATTTCTGGATCATGGGCCGCATCGACGACGTACTCAAAGTGTCCGGCCACCGCCTCGGCACCATGGAAATCGAATCCGCACTGGTAGCCAACCCGCTGGTAGCGGAAGCCGCCGTAGTCGGGCGCCCGCACGACATCAAGGGCGAGGCCATCGTGGTATTCGTCGTCCTGAAAGGTGCACGCCCGCAGGGCACCGCCGCCACCAGGCAACTGGTCGACGAGCTGCGCAACTGGGTCGGCAAGGAGCTTGGCCCTATCGCCAAGCCGGATGAAATCCGCTTCGGCGACAACCTGCCCAAGACGCGTTCCGGCAAAATCATGCGTCGCCTGTTGCGCGCCATTGCCAAGGGCGAGGAAATTACCCAGGACGTTTCTACTCTGGAAAATCCGGCCATCCTTGAGCAACTCAAGGAAGTGGCGAAATAACGACTGTTAGGACATATACTGGCGCCGGCAAAGAACCTATGCGCCCGGAAGGCTTATTGTGAGCGAAGAAAATAAAGACGATGTTTTCCTTCTGCACCAGAAGCGGAACGAAAAGGAAATGAAAATATGGGTTACCTTATTTCTTTTGTTCATGCTGTTTACACTGTGGTTCATGCTTAGCGAATAGCTCACAGGGCTTGCCAGAGAAACGGCAGGATAAATACTCATCGGTACTGGCATGACAAAGGGCGGTTAAACCGCCCTTTGCTGTTGGAAATTTTTCTCTGCCGCCTTTGCAGGCGGGCCCTTTATCCGAGTAACAGAACAATCGCCGCTGCCGCTATGGCACTTGCACCCATTTCGTAAAGAAAATTACGGTCATGCTGCGGCAGGTCCTGCCACCGATGTCCCTCTGTATTCAGTTTCATGATAACGCCCTCCTTCAATAAACCTGAAACGGACGGTAATGGTTCTCACCATCACTCCAGTTCGCGTTTAATTTCCACAAACCGTGGGTTTATCATACATAACCAAGTATTTTTGTCAAGTTATATGGGGCTCCTGCCCGCCGGTTTCCAGGGCCCCGGATCGGCCGCATCCGGCGCCATGCCGACAGGCGCACCATGCTGAATAATCTTCATACCGTTTTCGGTTGACGCCCCCTACCCCCTCCGTTACCATCCACACGGTTTTAAATTTATCAGGGATGTTCGTAGTGGCTTTTAACAGATTGTTCTATTTGGCTTTCTCCTCCATCACCGCATTCGCGCTGATGACTCCGGCCCACGCCGACGAGATAGTCGCCATGAACAATCCGGCGCCCGACGTCCCGGTACTCACCGCCCCGGCAAGTCCGTCGGCAACCCAGACCATCACACCGGCACTCGCCGCAACCACCCAGATGCAACAGAACGATCTGTGGGTGCGCATCCGCAGCGGTTTTTCCATGCGCGACATGGATGATAGCCCGCGCGTGACACATTTCGAACGCTGGTATGCCCAGAAACCCGAATACGTGGAGCGCATGACCGAACGCGCACGGCGCTACCTGTACTTTATCGTGGGCGAAGTGGAAAAGCGCGGCATGCCAACCGAGATTGCGCTGCTGCCGATGATCGAAAGCGCCTTCAATCCCAATGCCAATTCTGTCAGCAACGCCTCCGGCATCTGGCAGTTCATTCCATCCACCGGCAAGCATTTCGGACTGGAACAGAACTGGTGGCATGACGAGCGCCGCGACGTCATCAGCGCGACCAACAGCGCACTGGATTACCTGCAGAAACTGCACGATCAGTTCGGCGACTGGGAACTCGCGCTGGCCGCCTACAACTGGGGCGAGAATGCGGTCGAACGCGCCCAGGCACGCAACCGCAAACATCACAAGCCCACCGATTACGAGCATCTGCGGATGCCGCGCGAAACGCGCAACTACGTGCCTAAATTGCTGGCCGTAAAAAACATCATCAACGACCCGCAGAAATTCGGCCTGACACTGGAGCCCATCGCCAACCAGCCCTATTTCGCTGCCGTCATTCCGCCGTACCACATGGACGTGAAAGTCGCCGCAGAACTGGCCGACATTTCGATGGATGAGTTTCTGGCGCTCAACCCGGCGCATAATCGCCCGGTGATCCTGCAGGACGATTCCACCCCCATCCTGCTGCCGGTGAACAAGATCGAAACCTTCATGACCAATGTCGACATCCACGACCAGCCGCTGGTCTCCTGGCAGCCTTACCAGCCGAAAAAAGGCGAGCGGCTGGACAAGCTGGCCGCACATTTCGACATTTCAGTAGCCAAGCTGCGCTCGGCCAACGGCCTGCCGTCATACATCAAGACCAGCAACGGGCAGAAACTGCTGGTACCTGCGGATCCCAACGGCGGCGACATGAAGAACGACTTCGAGGCATTCAACACCAACCTGCCGCCCACCCTCGACGACCGGCACGCAATCGTGCATCTCGTACGCAAGGGCGAAACGCTGGGCGGCATTGCACACCACTACCACATCAGCGTTGCCGCCCTCAAACGGAACAACCACAACAGCACCCTGATCCGCCCCGGCCAACGGCTGCTGATCGCCGGCGGCACGGCACCGCACCGCAGGCACGCACGCGTGGCAAAAAGCAGCAAGCAGCGCCACGCCAGGAAACACAATTCGCGCGTCAGCGTCGCTTACAACCACTAGCTTTCGCCGGCCGTTCCCTCCGCCGCATTTCCATACAGGTAGCAATGCACGATGTGCGTAGCACCGCTCGCGCTGGCTTGCGGATAGCGCTCGCGGCAAACCGGCATCGCATGCGGGCAGCGCGGATGGAAATGGCAGCCCTGCGGCGGACGGGCGGGTGACGGCATATCCCCCCCCACGCTCACCATTTGTGCACCTCGTCCGTCTATCTGCGGCACTGCGGCAAGCAGCGCCTGCGTATAGGGATGGCGCGGCGCATGCAGCACTTCCGCTACCGCCCCGCGCTCGACAATGCGCCCCAGATACATCACGCACACGTCATGCGCGAGATATTCCACCACCGTCAGGTTGTGGGTGATAAACAGATAGCTCAGCCCAAGTTCCTGCTGCAGCGATTTCAGCAAATTCAATATCTGCGCCTGCACCGATACGTCGAGCGCACTGGTCGGCTCATCGCAAATCAACAATCTCGGATTCACCGCCAGTGCGCGGGCAATCGCAATGCGCTGACGCTGCCCGCCGGAAAATTCGTGCGGGTAACGCCACTTGCTTTCCGCCGCCAGGCCGACCTGCCCCAGCAAGGCATCGAGATACTGCTGCCGGTCATTGTTGCTGCTCGCAGCGCCCAGTGCCGCCATCCCTTCCTGCAGGATTTCCGCCACGCGCATTTTCGGGTTGAGTGAGGCATAGGGATCCTGGAACACCATCTGCATCCCGGCGCGCTGCTTGCGCAAGGCCTGCGCATCCAGCCCGGTCAGTTCATTGCCGGCAAAACGGACGCTGCCTGCCGCAGGCTGGAGCAATTGCAGCAGTGCCTTGCCGGTGGTGGTTTTGCCGCAACCGGATTCGCCCACCAGCGCCAGCGTCCGGCCGGGCTTTATCGAGAGCGACACACCGTCCACCGCTTTAACCTGCCCCGCCACACGTTGCAAGATGCCCTTACGGATGGGGAAATAAACCTGCAGGTTATCGACTTGCAGCAATGCTTCCGCTGCCGCCTGCGCCGGCGCAACGGCCTGCGGACCCTGCACCGCAACTTCTGCATCTGATGTGCGGGCTGGCGCCGCATCGGCGGTTGCGTAAAGATGGCATCTCACCCCCTGCCCGCCATCGAGCGTCGTCCACGCCGGCGCCTGCTCGTGGCACAGCGCCCACGCCCGGTCGCAGCGTGACGCGAAACGGCACCCGCGGGGAATATCCTGCAGCGGCGGCACACTGCCGGGGATGGCCGCCAACGGCTGTCCGCGGCGCTGCGCACCCGGCAATGCGGCGAACAGTTTCTGCGTATAGGGATGGGCCGGGGCCGCAAACAATTGTTCGCGCGTCGCCTGTTCGACGATATGCCCGGCATACATCACCGCGACCTGGTGTGCCATCTCGGCAACCACGCCCAAATCATGCGTAATCAGCAACAGCGCCATGCCGTTCTGTTGCTGCGTGTCGCGCAGCAGTTGCAGCACCTGTGCCTGGATGGTCACGTCGAGTGCGGTAGTCGGTTCGTCGGCAATCAATAACCTGGGTTGGCCGGCCAGCGCCATCGCGATCATCACGCGCTGCTTCATGCCGCCGGACATCTGGAACGGATATTCATGCAAGCGGCGCGGCGCATCCGGAATGCCGACCTGTTGCAGCAATTCGATGCAGCGCGCCTCTGCCGCCGCGCCGCGCAAGCCCCGATGCAACGCCAGCGCCTCGGTGATTTGCGCCCCCACCGTCATCACCGGGTTCAGGCTCAACCCCGGTTCCTGGAATATCATCGCCATCCTGCCGCCGCGCACCTTGCGCATGTCGCGTTCCGGCAACGACAACAAGTCCGCATCGGCCAGTTGCACCTTGCCGCCATCGACCTGCACGCTGTCCGGCAGCAGGCGCAGCAGCGACAACGCAGTCATCGACTTGCCGCAACCCGACTCGCCAAGCAGCGCAAAGGTTTCCCCCTGCCTGATCTCGAACGAGAGATCGTCCACAATGCGTGCGCCGTTGTGCAGGCGAGCCACCAGACCGCTTACTTTCAGCACGGCACTCATGAATTTTCCGTCCGGTTCAGGCGCGAATCGAACGCGTCGCGCAGCACATCGGCAAACAGGTTGGCCGCCAGCACCAGCAGCAGCATGAAACCGAATGCCGAGGCCAGCGACCACCACACCATGGGCTCACGCGCCATTTCCAGGCGTGCGGAATTGATCATGTTGCCGAAGCTGTTGGTGGTCGGGTCGACGCCCACGCCGACATAGGACAGCACCGCCTCCGCCAGCACCAGCGCGCTGAAATCCATCACCACCGAAATCAGCACGATATGCATCACGTTGGGTACGATGTGGCGCATCAGGATGCGGAACGAAGATACGCCGAATGCCTGCGCCGCCTGGATGTATTCCATTTCGCGCAGCTTCAGGGTTTCGCCGCGCAGCAGGCGGCACAGCCCGGTCCAGCTGGTCACGCCGAGGATCAGGCACAACGCCAGCAAACGCACGTCGGCACGCTTGGCGGCAGTGTCGAACCAGTCGGCATGCATGCCGATCACCACCTGCACCATCAGCACTGCCGCCGCAATCAGCAGCACGCTGGGAATCGAACTCAGCACGGTGTAAACATACTGGATCACGTCGTCCACCCAGCCGCGGAAATAGCCTGCAGCCACGCCCAGCAGCAGCGCGAACGGCAGCATCACCAGCGTGGTGACGGTGCCGATCACCAGCCCGGTGCGTATGCTTTTGAGCGACAGGTAAAGCACGTCCTGGCCGACCTTGTCGGTGCCGAGCACATGGTAGGCAGTGGCGAGGTCGGCCACGGCGCCGAGCACCGCTGCAATCAACAGGGCCGTGACCAATACCGCAAACATCGGCTTCGATTTCTTTGCTGCCGGGACAACCTTGACGACGGCACCGGCCAGCAGCAGCACCGCCAGCAATCCGGCCGCCGCACCGGTCAGCGCGCGCCCGGTCACATCGCCCAGCCAGTCGCGTTGCGGGTCGGCCAGTTGCGCGCCGCCATACTTCAGCCGCGGGTAATCACGCACTACCTTCCCGTCCGCCATCTCCATGCTTTCCTTGGCGTACAGATAGACCGCCAGCGGCGCGGAATAGGTTTTCTCGGTGTGCGTACGCAATCCATCCGCCAGGTAATCGAATGCGCTCAGCACTTCCGGCGCATACACGGTCTGGCCGTTGCTCTTTTCCGGCAACGCCACGCGGTAATGCAGCGAATCCAGCACGCCAACCAGCACGAACAGCGACAGCACCAGCAGCGACACCATACCCACCCGGCTCTGCGCCACGCGCCGCCACGGCAGCAGCAAATGCGGTTGCCGCCGCACCCACCACGCGCTGGCGATGGCTGTCGCGATCAGCAGGAAGACCAGCGCATCGGTCCATAACATGACGGGCAGGAAACTCATGACAGGCGCACCCGTGGATCGACGAGGGTATAGGAAATATCGGTGAGGATCAGCCCGGCGATATACAGCACCGAACCGAGGAATACCATCGCGCGCACCACACTGAAGTCCTGCGCGTTGATCGCGTCTATGGTGTAACTGCCGAGGCCGGGAATGCCGAAGAACGATTCGGTCAGCAGGCTGCCCATGAACAGCAGCGGAATCACCACCACCACGCCGGTGAGAATCGGAATCATCGCATTCTTCAATACGTGGCGGAACAACACCCCCAGCTCCGACACGCCCTTGGCGCGTGCGGTACGCACATAGTCCTTGCCGATTTCCTCGAGGAAAATCGTGCGGTACCAGCGGCTGCTGGCGCCGATGCCGCTCGCCACGCCGATCACGATCGGCAGCAGCACGAACCTGAAGTTATCAAACCCGCCGCCGTAACCGGAGATCGGCACCCAATGCCACAGCTTGCTCACGAGAAACTGTCCGCCGATGATGTAGAACAGCCCGGAGATGGACATCAGCACCACGCACAGCGTGACCCCGACGATATCCAGCGCCGTGGCGCGGAACAGGGTCATCAACAGGGCAAAGGTGACATAGCTCACCAGCCCGATGAGGAAGGTCGGCAACGCAATCGACAGGCTGGGCCCCATGCGCGTGACAATCTCCCGGCTGATGCTGCGACCGTCGTCGGAATAGCCGAAATCGAACACGAACATGCTGGCGGACTTGTCAAAGAAGATGGTATCGGTAAACCTGTCCATGCCTGCCGCCCTGGCGTTATACAGCAGCGGCTTGTCATAGCCGTGCCGCTGCTTCCATTGCTCAATGGCTTCCGGCGTCACGCGCTTGATGCCGAGCTGCACGCGCGCCATGTCGTCCGGCGTATTCACCACGAAGAACAATGCAAAGGTCAGCAGGTTGACCCCGATCAGCACCGGGATCGCGTACAGCATGCGGCGTATCAGATAGGCAATCATCGCGCCTGCTCCCGCTGCCGCAACGCCCACCACAGCCAGCCTCCCAATGCGGCCAGCATCGCGCCCAGCAGCGCCAGCGGCCACAACTCAGGCTGGTTCCACTGCTTGCGCATGGCATCGCGCTGCGCGGCGTCGATGCGCAGGTATTTGAGGCTGTTGTTGGCCATCTTGTTGGGCTTGCTGTTGTGCACCCAGCTGTGGTGCAGCACGTAATCCTTGGGATGGTAGCCCCACAGCCAGGGCGAATCGCGGCGCAGGATTTCCAGCATCTGGTCGATGATGGCCTGGCGGGCCGGGCCGTTGTCCATGTTCTTCATCTGTTCGAACAGCCGGTCGTACTCGGGGTTGCTGTAGTTTGCGGAATTCGCCCCGCCATATTTCACCTTGGCCTGCGCGCCGCTCAGCAGGAACAGGAAATTTTCCGGGTCGGGGTAGTCCGCATTCCAGCCGTAAAAGAACAGCTGCGTATCGCCTTTGCTGAGCTTGTCCTGAAAGCGGTTCCAGTCGGTGCTGCGCGCCACCAGTTGCAGGTTGATCTTGGCGAACTGCTTGCGCAACCAGTCCAGCCGCGACTTGTCGCCAACACCGGTGGCCGTGGTATCGAGATAGATCACCAGCGGCTGCCTGGTCTTCTCATCCAGGCCGCCGGGATAGCCTGCCTCGGCAAGCAACTGCTTTGCCACCTCGATCGACTTGCGCTGCGGCGCACCATTCACCCAGTCATACACATAATGGTTGATGCCTGCCTCGCCCTTGCGGTAACCGAAAATGCCGGGCGGGATCGGCGATTGCGCGGCAATGCCGCGCCCGTTGGCGAAGATGGAAATGAATTCTTCCCAGTCCACCGCAATGGAGATGGCCTGGCGCAACTTGCGGGCGCGCTCGCTCGGCCCGCCGACCGTTGCGTCGAGCCAGTTGAACCCCATGAACATGGTGGAAGTCGCCACCGAAGTCGACAGCGAGATGCCCTGCGCCTTCATCGCGTCGGTGACATTCGCTTCCCCGCCCACATTCACCTGCACCGCCTGGTCGAAGCTGTCTGAGCTGATGCCGGAAGCGTCGTAATAGCCCTGCAGGAACTTGTTCCAGTACGGAATGGTTTCCTTCTCCCGGCTGAACACCACTTTGTCGATCAGCGGCAGCGGTTTGCCGGCATCTTGCAGCAGCCCTGCCTTACGGTCGCCCGGCTCGCCCTCGGACGGATAGAATTCGCCGGAGAAATTGGGGTTTCTGCTCAGCACCATGCGCTGGTTGGGATTGTTCTCGGACAGGTAATACGGCCCGCTGCCCAGCGGCCACCAGTCCAGCGTGAGATTGCGCTCGCGCATGCCGGGCTGGGCGTAGAAACGTTCGGCCTCCCACGGCATTGGCGCGAAAAACGGCATCGCCAGCCAGTAGGCAAACTGCGGATATTTGCCATGTATCCGGATGCGGTAGGTATGCGCGTCCACCACCTGCACGCCGGGCAGCGGATAATCGTTCAGGTTCAGCCAGCCCTCCGGCTGTTTCTTGCGTGCCTCACGCAAGGTTTTGGCATACTCCTTGAAGCCGACGATGTAATCCGCCATCACGCCGTAGATCGGCGAATACAAATCAGGGTGCGCCAGCCGCTTGATCTGGTAGACATAGTCGGCCGCCGTCACGGCGCGCGTGCCGGTTTCCCGGAAATCGGTCAGCGTATGGATGCCCTGCCAGTCCTTTTCCGTGAGCGCCATGTACAGCGGCTTGCCGGCCGCATCCCTGGCCAGTGCCGGATGCGGCTGGTAGCGCAAGTCCGGCCGGAGATGGATCTCATACTCGCTGAATGCGATCTGCGCGGCGGGCGCATGCTGCGGCAACGGCTTATTGTTCTTGTCGAAGTAACGCACCTGCGGCATCGCGCTGGCCGCCTGCGGCACCAGCGTATAAGGTCGCTTCAAGTAATGATATTGCAACGGCGGCTGGTATATCTGCGCCAGGAATGCATACTCGTCTTCGCTGTAAGCCTGCGCCGGATCGAAATGCTTGGGACGTGCGGTAAATGCGGTATAGAAAACGGACTTGCCCGCATCGGCTGCCGGATAGGGGTTGTTCCACAGCCCGCCGTCACAGGCGGTAAGCAGCAAATACAGGGGTAAGCACAAGAGCCATCTCATAGCGCGACAGTGTAGCGGAACAATATCCCCAAGTCATTGACGAAACCGGCGACCGCGCCGGGGCCGGGCGGATTGCCATCCGCCGCAAAAAATAGTAGGGTTACGTCAAATCCAGGAGATATTCGGGAGAGCGCCATGGCCATCTCTGGCATCAACACCACATCATCAACGCCTGAAGCTGTCAGTTCGATCTTCGGCAATGCCGCCGCCGCAGCGGTCAGCAACGCGCAGAATGCCGAGCAACAGGCCTCTGCCGTAGTCTCCATTTCGAAGCAAGGCCAGGCACTCAGCCAGACCGGCAAAACGAACCAGGCGCAGCAGTCCAGCCAGGCGCAGGCCGCAAACAACAGCCAGTCTCCCCAGACCGCCGAAAACCGCGAAACCCGTCCCGGGGAAGCCGCAGAAAAACCCGGCATCCAATTGCTGGAAGGCGACAAAAACAACACGCCCAACCAGGGCAACCGCGTCAACACCTACGCATAACCGGCACCAGACACCATGAATCCAGACTGGCAGAACTTTCTGCAGCAGCAGGCTGCATCCCTGCATGACGGCATCGCACAGCATTTCGGCGATGCGCAAGGCGAACTCTCCACCGCAAAGACCTGTACCGTAATGTGCGACCTGGGCCAGTTCGGCATCCTCAAGGTCGCCGGCGAAGATGCGCAAAGTTTCCTGCAAAACCTGTGCAGCAGCGATGTGCGCGAAGTCTCCGCGCAACGCGCCCAGCTCAGCAGCTTCAACAGCGCCAAAGGGCGCATGCTGGCAACCTTCCTGATCTGGCAGGCCGACGGCGACTATTTCCTGCAGCTGCCGCGCAGCCTGTGCGCCGCGATGCTGAAGAAGCTGTCCATGTACGTGCTGCGCGCCAAGGTGAAAATCACCGACGTCAGCGATGAACTGGTCTGCCTGGGTCTTGCCGGCAGCGAGGCCGGTTCGCTGATCGAGGAATGCTTCACCTCGATACCGCAGGATGCCATGTCGGCCGTGCAGCACAATCACGGCACCGTCATTCGCCTCGGCGACAATCGCTACCAGATCGTCACCACGCCGCAACAGGCTCCCTCGCTATGGAAATGCCTGAACGACGGCGCCCGCCCGGCCGGTTCGCATTGCTGGGACTGGCTCAATATCCGTGCCGGGGTACCTGTCATCCTGCCTGCCACGCAAGAGCAGTTCGTACCGCAGATGGCCAACCTCGAACTGATCGGCGGGGTGAATTTCAAGAAGGGCTGCTATCCCGGCCAGGAAATCGTGGCGCGCATGCAATACCTCGGCAAGCTCAAACGACGCATGTACCTGGCCCATGTTGCCGGCGATGCCCAGGCTGGCAACGAACTCTACAGCGTGGAAATGGACGGCCAGTCTTGCGGCATGGTGATCAACGCTACGCCATCACCCGATGGCGGCTGCGATCTGCTGGCCGTGCTGCAGATCAGCAGCCACGACAGCCACCCCGTGCACCTCGGCTCGCTGCAGGGCCCGGCACTTGAGTTTCAGCCACTGCCCTATCCCATTCCCGCCTGACGGATTTTTGCATCGGCTCGAGAAAGCGCAGGGCAACCAGAGCGATCACCATAACCGACTGCTCTTCGGCCAAAGCAGAAATTTCTAGTGAATTGGGATTTCTTCTTGTTTGTAGCAGTTATCAGACTTTCAACGTTTGACATGAGGGGCCGCCGTTAGGCGGTCCCTCTCGATAAATGGGTTGGGCCTCATGTGCTCGCTCATACGATTAGGTGGTTGTAGTAGAAATTCGAATCGAGTCGGAGAAGAACTGACTCTGGTTGTAGCTCTCGAGTCGTATCCTTCGGTGAAAGAACCGTGCTTGGTGGAACGGCAAGGGTTCGAGCGTAGTAATGAAAGGTAATAATCAGCAATGCCCCCAGCGCGTTCAGCGCGTTCTTGAGAGTGGCCTCATTGAAATGTGCGTCACGCTCGTGTTTTACATTGTTGTAGCTGCGCCACCAGTCCGGGTTTGTAGCGCCAACCCAGTTAGACCACGGCTTAAACGAGAGGCCGTAACGCGAAACAAATACCTCCGTATTTGGAAGGTCAGGGATGGCCAACAAAAGAGTGGCTTTGTAATCGTTGATATTTCCACGTGGGGCCGCTGAATTGATATTTTCGCAAAGAAGTTTTGCGACCACATCAACTTCCGAAGCCGCTGCAAACAACAAATGGGCAAGCTCTATCGAGAACGTGTCGAAGTTCGGATCGCAAAATTCAATATAGCGAGAGACTGCTTCGAGGTCACGCTCAAGAGCTACGAAGTAGTTCCAATGGAGTTTTCGCGTGGTTACATGAATTGTCACAGGCAACTCCTTTATGAGGCCCAACGCGGAGCTAAGGGGCGCTGAGCCGCGTAGCGGCGAAGCGTCCCAGTGAGCGAAGCGAACGACTTGAGCGCCTTGTTGGGCGACTTACCTGCCAACGATCTTAAATCTCAGGATTTTTCCTTTTTGGTTCCTTACAGTCATAGATTTTCCGTCCTTAGACAAAAGAGTGAACTGCTCAGACGAGTTATCGCTACTGATTTCAAGAACCCCATCAACGATTCGCCATTTCAAAATGGGGCCGGTAACTGGACCGCTCTTCTGGCCGAATGTTGCAGCAACCAATCCATTTTGACCGAAGCGAAGAACTTCTACGATGGTCGGATCATCTAGGCTCAGGGCGAGGCCTATAACATCTCGCCGAGACCACTGGATTGAGGACTCAGCAACCGCTGAACTGGCTGAAAATAGAAGCAACCAGCCATACAAAAAAGCAGCAAATGTGCCCCACATATATTCCGCCCAACGTGGAGTTAAGGGGCGCGCTTTAGAGCGTCCCGCTTGAACGAAGGGTTAGAGCCTAACATTTCGAGACGCTCTGCAAGCCACACCTTAATAATGGACTGTCGAGTTACACCAAGCTTTCCGGCCTCGCGGTCTAATGATTCAATCATCCATGTGGGGAAATCAACATTAACGCGCTTTTGCTCTTGCAATACCCTCTTGGCCTTGGATAAATCCAGTGAGGCGGTAATATCAACCCCCTCATCAAACTGCTGTTCAAATTTTTTAGCTTTCATAGAGTGCTACCTCCTCGATTCGTGAGCGGCGAACAGAAATGAGCCGAATATTTGTGCCCCTGTAAGTGATGACGGCAGACCAACACTTTTCGTAAATCAGCCCAATCACGAGGTATCTCGGCTCATCTTCTGTTTTTGCGGGAATTTCCAAAAGCCTCGGGTCGTCCCACAATACCTGAGCATCGTTAAAGCTGATGCCATGCTTGAGAAGATTAGTCTGGCTTTTTGCCTCGTCAAATTCAAAAGTAATCATGGTATAAAAAATATACCGTTATTAGTAAAAAAGCAAGGCTCGGTGTATGAAGGCTCTAACGTAGAGGTAAGGGGCGCCGCTTTAGCGGCGTCCCAGCGTAGCGAAGCGGAGCGAACTTGACCGCCATGTTAGGGGTTGTCTTTCAGAGGAACCTCAATAATTGCGATGTCCTTGGCGCGCTCCAAGATTTTAATGGTGTCCTCGACAGACAAACCTTCTGTGTGGACGACTTCATTGTCTCTAGAGGTGATGATGACTTTGCGATTTGACTTTGCTTTAAGCCAGGCAACGATAACCACAGCTAGGGCACCCCAAGGGGTTGCCTCTTTTACGGCGGAGAAAACATCAATGATCCACCCAGCAGCCATTGGCCCTTCGGCCAACTGGATACGACGGCTGAACTCAATGCCGTTGGCAGATAGCGCCTCGGTAAAAGAAGTGGCGCTGTCTTTGAACACATGAACCGGAAGAGATGACATGTTGATTACCCTAAAAGGAAATAAAACGAGGCGGCTCTACTTGGCATGGAAGCTCTTTGAGTCGGCAGCAAAGATGCTGGTAAACGGAAATGTTGAGATTGAATTTCGCGCCGCATCGAAAACCCCTAACGTAAAGCTAACCAGCCGCCCTGCGGAAGAAAGGACAGAGAAATGAACACGCAAACCGATGGAAAACACGCAGTAGGGCGGTCGGTGTTGAGCGATGGGTTAGAGGATTGGATTGTGAGGATCATGGTTGACGGGGGTGTAAGAATTTTTGTGTAAACGGTCATTTGGCAGGAAACTGCCGGAACATTGTTAGGAGTAGAAATGACCGTATCAAAAGCACTACCCGCAGAACTAATCGACAGCCTGCTGTCTGGATATAAGAAACCCGAAG
>WGNQ01000019.1 GCA_016124455.1 Sideroxydans sp.
CATGTTTAATAATACGGACACAGAAATTCTCTCTTAACTTATTGATGGAGCGAAGGTTAAACGGCATTGCTCAGGAACACAAGCTCAATAATACGGACAGAACTCAAGGCGCATAAGAATGGCAGTTAACTAGTAGATAACGGACGTCATGAAGGAGAGCTGTAAGGGCAGCAATGGCCGAATAACCGACAGCAACAGCCCAAAATAAAAATGGCCTGACTGGAAAACCAGCCAGGCCATTGCATCATTGCCCCATTAGCCGCCTGTGGTCAGATTATCATCCCCGCCGCCACGGTGTTGTTGGTCGCCTCGTCAACCACGATGAAGCTGCCGGTGGCGCGGTCGATGGCGTAGCTGTCGAACACCAGCGGCTGCTGCACCTTGAGCGAGACCTGGGCGATGTCGTTCATCGCCAGCGTCTCGACGGGATGCAGTTCCAGCGTGTTGACGTCGACGCGGTGGTCGAGGCTGCTGAACAGGCATTTCGCCACGCGCGTGGTGTGCTTGACCAGGTACTTGCGGCCCTTCTCCAGCGGCGCTTCCGCCAGCCAGCACAGCATGGCGCGGAATTCCTTCTCCACTTTCGGCACATGCGCATCGATCTTCACGAACATGTCGCCGCGCGAGATGTCGATCTCGTCCTCCAGCGTCAGCGCCACCGACTGCGGCGCATAGGCGGTCTGCAGCGCGCCGTCGTAGGTACTGATCTGCTTCACCCTGCTGGTGCGGCCCGACGGCAGGATGGTGATCTCGTCGCCGACCGATATTTCGCCTGCCTCGATACGCCCCATGTAGCCCCTGAAATCGTGATACGCCTGCGTCTGCGGGCGGCAGACCCACTGTACCGGGAAACGGAAATCGGTGGTGTTCACATCGTGGTCGATCTCCACCGTATCCAGGTGCGACAGCAGCGCCGGCCCGGCATACCAGCCCAGGTTGTCGCCGCGCTCCACCACCATGTCGCCGTTCAGCGCGGACAGCGGGATGCACACCGGGTCGTCGATGCCGAGCGGCGCGGCAAACTTGCGGTATTCGTCGACGATCTCGTCGAAGCGCGCCTGCGAGTAGTCCACCATGTCCATCTTGTTCACCGCCAGCACGATGTGCGGAATGCCGAGCAGGCTGGCCAGGTAGGTGTGGCGGCGCGTCTGGGTCAGCACGCCCTTGCGCGCATCGACCAGGATGATGGCCAGGTTGGCGGTGGAAGCCGCGGTCACCATGTTGCGCGTGTACTGCTCGTGCCCCGGCGTATCGCCGATGATGTACTTGCGGCGCGGCGTGGCGAAGTAGCGGTAGGCCACGTCGATGGTGATGCCCTGCTCGCGCTCGGCCTGCAGCCCGTCGGTGAGCAGCGACAGGTCGACCACGTCCATGCCGCGCTTCGCGCTGGTCCTGGAAATGGCCGAGAACTGGTCCTCGAAAATGGATTTCGAATCGTGCAGCAGTCGCCCGATCAGCGTGCTTTTCCCGTCATCGACACTGCCGGCAGTAATGAAGCGCAATAGTTGTATGGTGTTGCTCGCGTTTCCCGTTTCCAG
The DNA here is from genome assembly GCA_016124455.1 of Sideroxydans sp. Classification (GTDB taxonomy): domain Bacteria; phylum Pseudomonadota; class Gammaproteobacteria; order Burkholderiales; family Gallionellaceae; genus RI-121. The sequence goes on from WGNQ01000019.1 coordinate 1,539, forward strand.
AGAACCCGGATTTTCAATTTTCATGACCTGCTCGCTTTCCTAGAAATAGCCTTCTTTTTTGCGCAGCTCCATCGACGCCTCGGAGGTCTGGTCGTCCATGCGGGTCGCGCCACGCTCGGTAATGCGCGTGGCCGCGGTTTCTGCGATGATTTCCTCGACCGTGCGCGCGGTCGATTCGACCGGCGCAGTACAGGTCATGTCGCCCACCGTGCGGAAACGCACCGACACCACCTCGACCTTTTCGCCGGGCTTGGGCTGCACCAGGCTGGACACCGGGATCACCGAACCGCCGCGGCGTATCACTTCGCGTTCGTGTGCGTAGTAAATGCTCGGGATGTGCAGGCGTTCGCGGCCGATGTATTGCCAGATGTCCATCTCGGTCCAGTTGGAAATCGGGAACACGCGGATATTCTCGCCGGCGTGCACGCGGGTGTTGTAGATGTCCCACAGTTCCGGCCGCTGGTTCTTCGGGTCCCACTGGCCGAACTCGTCGCGAAACGAAAAGATGCGTTCCTTGGCGCGCGCCTTTTCCTCGTCGCGCCGCGCACCGCCGAGGCAGGCGTCGAAACCGAACTCCTCTATGGTTTCCAGCAAGGTCACCGACTGGAACGGGTTGCGCGGCAAATCCGGGTTCTTGATCACGATGCTGCCGCGCCTGATCGAATCTTCGAGCGAACGCACGATCAGCCGTTCGCCGAGGTCGGCGGCCAGCTTGTCGCGGCACGCGATCACCTCGGGGAAGTTGTGCTCGGTATCGATGTGCACCAGCGGGAACGGGAATTTCGCCGGGCGGAATGCCTTCTCCGCCAGCCGCAGCATGACGATGGAATCCTTGCCGCCGGAAAACAGCAGCGCGGGATTTTTGCACTCGGCCGCGACCTCGCGCATGATGTGGATCGACTCGCTCTCCAGTGCGTCGAGATGGGTGAAGGTATGGGGTGCATTCATGCTGTCGTTCCTCGATTCAAGATACTGTGGCCGGCTGCAGCGGCGTGATGTTGCCGACATGCAAGCCGCATTCCTTGCCGCTGGCGTCTTCCCACCACCAGCGCCCGGCGCGAATGTCCTCGCCCACGGAGATCGCCCGGGTGCACGGCGCGCAGCCGATGCTGGGATAGAAGCGGTCATGCAGCTTGTTGTACGGCACGTTGTTGGCCTTGAGGTATGCCCAGACCTCGGCATTGCTCCAGTCCAGCAGCGGATTGAACTTCTGCAACCCGTTGTCGGCATCGTAGGACGAGACGGCCAGTTCGCCACGCGTCGCCGCCTGTTCACGGCGCATGCCGGTAATCCACGCGCGCTTGCCGGCCAGCGCACGGCGCAACGGCTCCACCTTGCGGATGTGGCAGCAGTGCTTGCGGTTGTCCACGCTGTCGTAAAAGCCGTTCGCGCCGTGCTGCGCCACGTATTCCTCGACCCGTGCGCTGTCCGGGAAATAGACGTGCAGCGGGATGCTGTAATGCGAGCGCACCTCCTGCATCAGATCGTAGGTTTCCTGCGGCAGGCGCCCGGTGTCCAGGCTGAACATCTCGATGCCAGGCAGCAGCCTGGCGATCAGGTCGGTCAGCACCATGTCTTCCGCGCCCAGGCTGTTGGCAAAAGTCGCCGGCGCATAGTCGCGCGCCGCTTGCGCCAGCACCACGACCGCCTGTTCTATTTTCTGGTCCAGTGTGCTCATGCCAGCCATGCCTCACGTTGTACGCGGCGGAACAGCGGCAATTCGCGGTCTGCCGACGCCTGGTAGACCTCGGAAAAGTCGCCCAGCCCTTTCAGCGCATCGTGGATATCCTTGTCCGCGCGCGGAACGAAGGCATCGAAACCCACACGCTGCATGTAGAACAGCTGGTCGCGCAACACATCGCCGATGGCGCGCAGTTCGCCGCGATAGCCGAAGCGCGTACGCAGCAGGTAGGCAATGGTGTAACCGCGGCCGTCGGTAAACCTGGGGAAATCCACGGCGATCACGGCAAACTTTTCCAGCTCGCCCTGCACGGCTTCCGGGCGTTCGTCGCTGGCCAGCCACACGCCCAGTTCGGCCCGGCTGCCGAGCCCGGCGTGCTGCGCCTGCCATACCTTGAGCGGCACGATGACTTTGCCCGCAGGCACCACGACGCGCTCTGCCGCCTCGTCCGGTGCCGGGCGCAGGATGGTCCATTCGTCCGGCACCACCGCCTTGTTTTTAATGATGTCCATATCTAGAACCTCGGTGAATAAAACGGCGTGTCGTAACTCACGCCTTTTGGCAGCAACGCGTAGGCCTCGCCATTCAGGCTCTCGTTTTCGGCTATCGGCGTGGCATAGACGAACTCCTTGAACGGCTCGTGGCCGATGCGGCGCACCGTGTCGATGAAACGTTCGCCGGCGAGCCGCTCGCGCACATACACCTGCAGCAGGCGCTCAATCGCTTCCGGCACCTGCTGGAAGCTGAACGCGCGGCCGATCACCTTGCCGATCGCCGCATCGTTGCCCTGCGCGCCACCGATCGAGACCTGGTACCACTCGCTGCCGTCCTTGTCGACGCCGAGCACACCGATGTGGCCGACCGAGTTGTGGCCGCAGGCATTCATGCAGCCGGACATGTTGAGTTCGATGTCGCCGATGTCGTGCAGGAAATCGAGCCGGTCGAAACGCTCGGCGATGGCCTTTGCCAGCGGGATGGAACGGGCATTGGCCAGCGCACAGAAGTCACCGCCGGGGCAGCAGATCATGTCAGTGAGCAGGTTGATGTTGGGCGTGGCCATGCCGTGTGCCGTGGCCGCCTCCCACAGCGCAATCAGGTCGGATTTCTTCACGTCGGCCAGCACCAGGTTCTGCATGTGGCTGATGCGCAATTCGCCAAAGCTGAAACGGTCGGCGAGCTCGGCTGCCGCATCGATCTGCTGCGCCGTGGCATCGCCCGGCGCGACGCCGGTTTTCTTCAGCGACAGCACCACCGCGGCATAGCCCGGTATCTTGTGCGGCTTGACGTTGCGCTGCAGCCAGTTGGCGAAGGCCTTGTTCTCGGCCTGCAGTTCCGCCACCCCCGCATCGTGCGGCGGCAGCGTTGCATAAGCCGGCGCGGTGAAATGCGCGGCGACACGGTCGAGCTCGGCCTGGGTCAGCGTGCCCGGGCCATCCTTGCTGTGCTGCCACTCGGCTTCCACCTGGCGCCGGAATTCCTCGATGCCGAGCGCCTTCACCAGAATCTTGATGCGCGCCTTGTACAGGTTGTCGCGGCGGCCATGCTGGTTATATACGCGGACGATGGACTCCACATAGGTCATCACGTGCTGCCACGGCACGAAGCCGCATATTTCGGTGCCCAGCATCGGCGTACGGCCGAGGCCGCCGCCGACCAGCACGCGGAAGCCCACTTCCCCCTGCGGGTTGCGGACAACGGACAGGCCGATGTCGTGCACCGCGATCGCGGCACGATCCTGCTCGCCGCCGCTGATGGCGAACTTGAACTTGCGCGGCAGGTAGGCGAACTCCGGATGGAAGGTCGTCCACTGCCGCAGCATCTCGGCATACGGCCGCGGATCGACGATCTCATCCCGGGCCACCCCGGCATACTCGTCCGAGGTAATGTTGCGCATGCAATTGCCCGAAGTCTGGTTGCAGTGCAGGCCGACCGTGGCCAGCTCCGCCAGGATATCCGGCGTGTCTTCCAGCTTGAGCCAGTTGAACTGGATGTTCTGCCGCGTGGTGAAATGGCCGTAGCCGCGGTCGTACTTGCGCGCAATCTGCGCGAACTTGCGCATCTGGGCAGAGTTGATCAGGCCGTACGGCACGGCAATGCGCAGCATGTAGGCATGCACCTGCATGTACAAGCCGTTCTGCAGCCGCAGGATGCGGAACTCGTCCTCGGCCAGCTCGCCGGACAGGCGGCGACGCACCTGGTCGCCATACTGCGCCACACGCTCGGCCGCAATCTGATGATCGATCTGATCGTAGCGGTACATGGTCAATCCTCGGTCTGGTAATGCCTGGATACCGGCAACAGCAATGCCGCAGCCAGCGGGAATTGCGTGCCGTACTTCAGGATGTGGTCGACGTCGTCGTCTTCGTCGTGGCGCAGCGCCATGCCGATATAGGCATGCTCGCCGCTCTGCCCGACGACCACGCCGACGCGGCCGCCGCAGCCGTTGAACCAGCTCACCTGTTTGGGTTTATTGGGTTTATTGGTACTCATCATCCATTCCTAAACAAATACAAATCTCAGTCCTATCATCATCAGCATGGTCGCCAATGTCGGGCGCAGCACCCGTTCCGGAATCTTCACGCCGAGGTGGCTGCCGAGGTAGATGCCGGGCAGCGAACCCAGCAGCAGGCTGCCCAGCAGCCCGTAATCCACGGTACCCAGCGCGGCATGTCCCAGCCCCGCGACCAGCGTCAGCGGCACCGCATGTGCGATATCGGTGCCGACGATCTTGGCCGTGGCCGTACGCGGATACAGGAACAGCAGCACCACCACGCCCAGCGCCCCCGCCCCCACCGAGGAGATGGTCACCAGCGCCCCGAGCACTGCGCCGGTCAGGATCGTGGCGGCGGTCAGGTGGTGGTCGCGCAGTTCACGCAGTACGCCGTCCGGCCGGCGGGCCAGTTGCTGCAGCTGCGGCTTGAGCAGCAGCGCAAGGGCGGTCAGCACCAGTGCCACGCTGAGCACCCCGGTAATCAGCGCCTGCAGGTGCCGCGCATCCAGTGCCAGCCCTTTCAGCACCAGCAGGCTCAGCAGTGCGGCAGGCACGCTGCCCAGCGCCAGCAGCCCGACCACGCGCCAGTCCACCGTGCCGTGGCGGCTGTGCGCCCAGCTGCCGCCGAGCTTGGTCAGCGCGGCATACAGCAGGTCGGTGCCGACCGCGGTGGCCGGCGCAACGCCGAACACCAGCACCAGCAACGGCGTCATCAGCGAACCGCCGCCGACACCGGTCACACCGACGACGAAGCCCACCAGAAAACCTGAAAATGTGTAGAGCCAGTCCATGCCATCTCCTGAATTGGAGTGCATCGTAATGGACGGGTATATGAATAACAAATGGTATTATGTTAGTATTTTATAACTTATCGTTATAAGGAAACGCGGCATGAATTTGCAGCAATTGCGCTACCTGCAGGAGATCGCGCGGCAGGGACTGAAGATATCCGATGCGGCGGATGCGCTATATACCTCGCAACCCGGCATAAGTAAACAGATCCGGCTGCTGGAAGAAGAACTCGGCATCGAGATTTTCACGCGCAACGGCAAGCGCATCACCGCCATCACCGAGCCCGGCAAGGCCATCCTGGAAATCGCCCAGCGCATCCTGCACGACACCGACAACCTGAAACAGGTCAGCGAGGAATTCCGCGCGCAGGACAGCGGCACGCTGACCATCGCCACCACGCATACCCAGGCGCGCTACGCGCTGCCGCCGGTGGTCAAGCAGTTCATCAGGCGCTACCCCAAGGTCAAGCTCGAACTGCATCAGGGCAACCCGACGCAGATCGCGGAACAGGTGCTGGACGGCGAGGCGGACATTGCCATCGCCACCGAGAGCCTGGCGCTGTACGACGAACTGGTTACCCTGCCCTGCTACGAATGGAACCATTGCATCATCACGCCGCCGAAGCACCCGCTGCTGCAGGAGAAAAAGCTCACGCTGGAAAAAGTCGCGCAGTACCCGATCATCACCTACGACTTCGCCTTTACCGGCCGCAACAAGATCAACGCCGCATTCCAGGCCAGCGGGATCATGCCCAACGTCGTGCTCAGCGCGATCGATGCCGACGTGATCAAGACCTATGTCGAGCTCGGCCTGGGCATCGGCATCGTCGCCCGCATGGCCTACATCCCGGAACGCGACAGGCAATTGCGCATGCTCGATGCCGCGCACCTGTTCCAGCCCAGCACCACGCGTATCGCCATCCGCAAGAACGAATACCTGCGCGGTTACAGCTACGACCTCATCGAACTGTTCGCGCCCCACCTGACACGCGATATCATCGCGCACGCCCTGGACAACGCAAGCAACAGGAGTCAGCCATGAAACACGAAGCCGCCATGAACGAAACCATCGACACCCTGCTGTCGCACCGCAGCATCCGCAGTTACAGCAGCGAGCCGGTCAGCGACGACATGCTGGACGCCATCATCGAATGCGCCCATCGCGCGCCCACCTCGATGAACGCGCAGGAAATTTCACTGGTGGTGGTACGCGACGCGGAGAAGCGCGCAAAAATCGCCGCACTCGCCGGCGGCCAGGCATGGATCGCGCAGGCACCGGTATTCATCGCCATCGTCATCGACTTCCACAAGACGCAGCTCGGGCTGCACAAGGCCGGGCTGACGCAGGTCATCCACGAAAGCATGGAGGGCTACGGCGTCGCCGCGGTGGATGCGGGCATCGCACTGGGAAAAATGATGACCGCCGCGCAATCGCTGGGACTGGGCATCGTGCCCATCGGCGGCATCCGCCGCAACCCGCAGGACATGATCGATCTGCTCGGCCTGCCGCCGCTCACCTTCCCGCTGGTCGGCATGTGCCTCGGCCACATTGCCAACGACGCGGCGCAGAAACCGCGCATGGCCATGCGCACCTTCCGCCACGACGAGCGCTACGATGCCGCCGGCTATGCACAGGCAATCGACGCCTATGACGCAACCATCATGGAATACTGGAAACAGATCGGGCGCAGCGATGGGCTGCCGTGGTCGGCCAACCTCGCGCCGCTCAAGGGTGTGTACTACCCGCAGGTGAAACCGGTGGCAGCCAGGCAGGGCTTGCTGAACGACAAGTGATCCCGGGTATTTTCCTTAATAAACCGGACGCATCCAAATATCTGTTATGATCCGCCAATCTGTAGGATTCAAGCTGTTAGTGCGGTACCTCTGGTTAACCATTTCCCTTGATATTCAATAGATGCCGGACAACCGTCCACAATTAATCATTAAGGAAATCAAAATGGCAACAGGTACAGTAAAGTGGTTCAACGACGCCAAGGGCTTCGGCTTTATTACCCCGGATGGCGGCGGCGAAGATCTTTTCGCGCACTTCTCGGCAATTAACGCCGGCGGCTTCAAGTCGCTGCAGGAAAACCAGCGCGTGACTTACGACGAAGCAACCGGCCCCAAGGGCAAGCAGGCTGCAAACATCGTCCCCCAGTAAGCACGGGGATCAACGAAAAAACCCGGCGCTGCCGGGTTTTTTTATGCCTGCGCGGCAGCCTGCCGGGACCGGTAAAAAGCCGCGTACTTCATGTCCTCCTGCAGGATGTGGCCGATCAGCGCCTCCTTGATCCGCAACCCGACATCTATCCATTCCGCAGCGAAATCATGGGGAACGGAACGTGCACTGATGTCATACAGCGCCTCGATTAGCCGGTTGTGCCGGCTGGCATGCTCATCCGTATCGGGATAATGCCACTCCGCAAACAGCCGCTCCTCGTGCCTGAAATGGCGTTCGGCATCGTCCAGGATGAGCTGCAGCCTGTTCTTGATTTCAGTGACGCTCATGCGGTCCGCGACAGCCTGGTTCAACTGGTTGACCAGCCGGATAAAATGTTTGTGATCCTCGTCAATCTCCGGGATGCCGACGCTCATCCCGTCATCCCATTCGATCTTCCATACCTGTGTTTCGCCGGTCATGCCCTGCCTCCTCAACAAGCCCCATCTCAGATACCGGGGAGATTATCCAGCACGAATCCCTGCTCGCGAAAAAGCCGGAGTGCGGTATCGGCCACGTTGCGGTCAAACAGCACCCCCCGGTTGCGCTCGATTTCCTCCAGTGCCGCCTGCACGCCCAGGCCGGGACGATAAGGACGGTGCGACGACATGGCCTCGATCGTATCCGCCACCGCGATGATCCTGGCCCACAGCAATATTTCCTCGCCGCGCAGACCGTTCGGGTAGCCCGAACCATCGAGACGCTCATGGTGCTGCAAGATGACCTGCGCGATTGGCCAGGGGAAATCGATGCCCTTGAGAATCTCGTAACCCGCCTGCGCATGCTCCTTGATCAACGCATATTCGATCTCGTTCAAGCGCGATGGCTTTGACAGGATCTCCGCCGGGATCTGGATCTTGCCGATATCGTGCACCAGACTGGCCAGCTCGATGCCGCGAATCTCGTCTTCCGGCAATCCCAGTTCGCGGGCGATGGCCACCACCAATGCCGCGACACGCCTCTGGTGTCCGGCGGTATACGGGTCGCGCATTTCCACCGTGGTGGAGATTGCCTGGGTGGTGGCGGCAAAGCCTTGCGCTACCTTGCGCATCAGCTCGTCGTGCGCTTTGCGCATCCGCAGCGACACAATGCCGAAAGCAAGATCACCCGCCAGTTCTTCAAGAAGCTCCATCTCGTCGGCATTAAAAGCCGGGTGTTCCGGCGAATAAATCGTCAGGGCGCCGAACGTCCCGGCCGCGTCTTTCAATGGCAGCGACGAACTGGACTGGTAGCCGCGCCTCAGCGCATCGGCACGCCACGGCACCAATGCAGGATTGTTGGCGAAATCATGATTAACTTGCGGCAGGCCGGTCCTGATCGCTGTCCCGGTAGGTCCCCGCCCCCGCTCGGTATCCGCCCAGGTAATATTCGCCTTGTCGAGATAGCCTTCTTCAAAACCGGATTGCGCAACCGGTCGCACGCTCCGGGCGGCGTCCTGCTCGGCAAAACCCACCCACACCATCCGGTAACCGCCGGTTTCCACGATCAGGCGGCAGATTTCATCCAGCAGCCCCTGCTCGGATACGGCGTGCACCAGCACCATGTTGCATTTACTCAGCAGCCTGAGCGCACGGGTCAGCCTGAGCCGGTTCTGTTCGGCGAGCTTGTGTGCGGTAATGTCTTCGTAAATCCCCAGGATGCCGATGATGTTCTGCTCGCCGTCACGCAGCGGAACCTTGGACGTACGCAGCCAGACTGTCCGGCCATCCGGCGCGGTCTGGGGCTCCTCGAAACCCAGTTGCGGGATGCCGGACTCAATGACCCGCATGTCGTCGGCACGGTACGCCTCCGCCTGCGCCTTCCAGCCCATTTCGAAATCGGTTTTCCCGATCAGCTCATCCGGGCCAGCCAGCCCGGCATCCTGTGCAAACAGGGTGTTGCTCCCCAGATAGCGCAGATTGCGGTCTTTCCAGAAAATGCGGATCGGCACGCCTTCCACGATATTCTGCAGCAAGGCCTGATACCCGTCCGGATGCGTATTTTTATTCGTCATCTACTGGCTCTTGATCAGATGGTTAAGCGTCCCGTGTATCCAGTCGGGAAATATTACCAGCGTCTGCACATTAGTATTGCAAATAAAATCCGGCTCCCGGCACCACGTAAAGCCTGGCCATGAAATGAAGAACCAAAAGAAAAGCCACCCGAAGGTGGCCGTTCTTGGCATCAGGGACGGTGCATGCACATGGCGTCAGCTGGAGGAGGGAATGCGAACCTTCTTCATGGCCAGCGCTGCCGCCGCGGTACGGGTTTCCACGCCCAGTTTCTCGAACACATGCTCCAGGTGCTTGTTCACCGTCCGGTGGCTGCTTTCCAGAATGTCGCCTATGTCGCGATTGGTCTTGCCATATATCACCCAGTACAGCACCTCGGCCTCGCGCATGGTGAGATGGAAGGCCGTGACCAGTGCCGCGATAACAGAAGCATGACTTTCTTCCCACAATACGACCAGCCATTCCCCGTCATGCCCCTGGTCCTCGAGTGACTGCAGGCTGGCCAGCAGCCGGCTCGCTTCCTTGACCACCACTACCGGCGGATCGCGGCTCTCCAGGGTGGCCTGCCGCGCCTTCTCTATCCAGGGCAGCAAATGCTGCTGTATCTGCGCATTGTCGTCGTCGAAATATTCCTGGAGCAGCTTGCGCGCCCCGGGCGTTTGCCAGATCAGGTGGCCATCCGTTTCACGCACGACGATGGTCGCCTGCCCGTAGGCATCCAGGGCGGTACGCGCCTGTTTTATCTGCCGCGCATTCTGCATATGCGCGGCAATGCGCACCAGCACCTCCTGGGGCTTGATCGGCTTGGTCACATAATCGGCGACACCGCTGGCAAAGGCTGCCACCACATGCTCGGTCTCGGTCAGCCCGGTCATGAAGATGATGGGAATATTCTGCGTGACGAAATCATTCTTCATGCGGTTCGCCACTTCAAAGCCATCCATGCCAGGCATCAGCGCATCCAGCAGAATCACATCGGGCCTGCTCTTGCGTGCGAGCTGCAAGGCGCTCTCGCCGCTCGTGGCAACCAGAACCGTATAGCCGGCATCATCCAGCGCATCATGCAGCAAGGAAAGATTATCCGGCACATCATCCACGATCAGGACGACATCCCTGTTGGCACTGTCAAAGTTTTTCATAGCGCTTCTCCCTTAAGTCCCTTGCGCAGGAAATCCTTCATCGCATCGAACTGGAACTGGCGCGTCAGTTGACGCATCTTGTCGACAAATTCCCCATAAGCAGGATCCATTTCCTCGACCTCATCCAGCTGGCCCAGTATCCCCCGCACATAACCGAGCTCGATTTGTTCGCCCAGGTCGCGCAAATATTTCCCCGGGGGATACTGCAATTGCGTGGCGATGACGGCGACGTCACCCGTGGTCGGCAATGCTTCGACCGTTACCCATTCCAGCCCGAGATGCCGGCCGATCCAGTCCAGCAGGTCATGAATGTTCACCGGCTTGGTAATGAAATTCTCACTGGCGATGCCGACATCATTGCCACCGGCCTTTTCAAAGGCATTGGCCGAAATAATCGCGATCTCGCAATCCGTCAGTTCGCCCTGCCTGATCTGCCGTATCGTCTCCCAGCCGTCTATGCCCGGCATCGCGAGATCCATGAAAATCAGGTGGGGGTTGAAGCGGGGAATCAGCTCGAGGCACTCCTGGCCGGACGCCGCCTGCGCCAGCTGAAAGCCGAGCGGCTCCAGCATGTTGACCAGCAGATCCCGGTCATTTTTTTCATTGTCGACGATCATGATGCGCCGGCGCACACCGACATAACCGACATACTGGATGCGGGCGCTTCCCTGCACGACTGCCAGCGACTGCGGAATGTGCGGCAGGAACAGGCGTATTCGGAACAGGCAGCCCTTGCCCGCCGCGCTCTCCACCGTGAGTTCGCCGCCCATCAGGTCGGCCAGCATCTTGGCGATGGTAAGGCCCAGGCCGGTGCCGCCCGTTGCGCCGATGTGGGCCGCACTACCGCGCGCAAAGGGTTCGAAGATGCGCTCCAGTTCCTCCTGGGCAATGCCGGGCCCGGTATCCTCGATCTCAAATGTCGCCATCTCGCTCTGGTATTTGAGGCGGAACACCACCCCGCCCTGGGCCGTGAACTTCACTGCATTGCCCAGGATGTTGATCAGTATCTGCCGCAACCTGCCTGCATCCGCGCGCACCAGGTCCGGCAGCTCACCCACCAGTTGATAGCGGAAATCGATGCCCTTGTTGCGCGCCTGGAGCTCGAACATGCCGACGATCTGCTGCACGAATTCCGGGAAGTGCAGTGGCTTGATGGCAAGGCTGACCTTGCCGCCCTCAATACGGGCAATGTCCAGCGTGCCTTCGATCAGCGACAGCAAGTGGTCGCCACTTCTGCGGATCACACTGACTGCCTGGCGCCGGTTGGCCGGAATGGCGTCATCGCCATCGAGTATCTGGGCATAGCCGAGTATGCTGTTCAGTGGCGTGCGCAACTCATGGCTGATCGCCATCACATAGCGGCTTTTTGCCTGGTTGGCCTGGTCGGCGGTCAACCGCGCACTCTGCAGCAGCTGGTCGGTGCGGTGATGGGAATCGATTTCCTGCACCAGCAACTGGGTCTGGTAGTTGGCCTCTTCCTGGGCGACCTGCCGGCTCTTGTTGGCCAGCACCATCCACCACGCGATCACGCCGGACACCAGCAACAGCCCCGCTGCAATCCGGATGAACACATCGTGCAAATGATGCAGCAGCACGGTATCGTCGGCTTTCAGGGTCAGGCTTTCCTGGTAGTACAGCATGCCGATCAGCAAACCGAGGAAGGATATGAATCCGGCCATCATCAATATGTACTGGCCCAGCCCGGCCGCCAGGTAAGGCTTCAGCGAAACCGGCAGAATCTTCCCGAGAAAACCGGCCCATTGCTCCGACAGGCGGGCCTGCCGGGGTTTGCACATGTCGTGGCAGCGCGCATCCAGCGTGCAGCACAGGGAGCAGATGCTGCCCTTGTACGCCGGACAGTGCGACATGTCCTCCGCCTCGAAAGCCGTGCTGCAGATGCTGCATGAATGCAGGGTGGCGCCGGGTGCTGCATGCAATGGCTCGGGCTGGCGGGCGATGTAATAACGGCCCTTGGTGAGCCAGGCGAAAAGCGGCGCCAGGATAAGCGGCAAGCCGAGCGAAATGAAAATGGCGAACGGCTGCACTGACTGGCCGAACAGTCCGAGGTAGACCGAGATCGCCAGTGCGGAAGCGATGCTCATCGCACCGAACCCTACCGGATTGATATCGTAAAGATAGGCGCGCCGGAACTCGATGCCGCGCGGGGACAAGCCAAGCGGTTTGTTGATCACCAGATCCGCCACCACGGACATCATCCAGGCTACCGCCACGTTCGAATACAGTCCCAGCACCCGCCCCATCACCTGCAGCAGGTCCAGCTCCATGAGCATGAGCGCGATCAGCGTATTGAACACCACCCAGACCACCCGCCCCGGATGGCTGTGGGTCAGGCGGGAAAAGAAATTCGACCATGCCAGCGAACCGGCATAGGCGTTGGTGACATTGATCTTGAGCTGGGAAACGATCACGAACGTCGCGGTCGCAGCGATGGCCCAGCCGATATCGGGGAACACATAGCTGCTGTAGGCGGCCAGGTACATCTGGGTCGGGTTCACCGCCAGCTCTTCCGGCACGCCGTGCCGGATGGCCAGGTAGGCCAGCACGAGCCCGCCCAGCATCTTGATCACACTCAGGACCAGCCAGCCGGTGCCCCCGACCAGCACGCCGATTAGCCAGCGGCGCCGGTTCTGCTCGGTGCGCTCGGGCATAAAGCGCAGGTAGTCCGCCTGCTCGCCCATCTGCGCAATGATGGCCATGGCCACGGTTACGCCCGCGCTGAACAGGCGGATGTCGAAGCCGCTGCCGCTCCCGTCCTGGCCGCTGTAGCCGACCAGCCCCGCCATATCCTGCGGCCTGAACAGCAGCAGGTAGATGTAGGGCAGCAACAGCATCGCCAGCCAGACAGGCTGGGTCAGCGCCTGCAAGCGGCTGATCGAGGTAATTCCCCGCGTCACCAGCGGAATCACCACGATGGCGCAGATCAGGTAACCCCAGACCATCGGGATATTGAAGGCAAGGTTCAGCGCCGAGGCCATGATGGCCGCCTCGAGCGCGAAGAAAATAAACGTGAACGCGGCATAGATCAGGGAGGTGATCGTGGAACCCAGGTAGCCGAAGCCCGAGCCGCGCGTCAGCAGGTCCATGTCCAGCCCGTGCAGGGCAGAGTAACGGCTCAGCGGGATGCTGGCCAGGAAGATAATCAGTCCGGTAACCAGGATGGCCAGCGCGGCATTGACAAACCCGCACTCGACCAGCAGCGTCGCGCCGATTGCCTCCAGCACCAGGAAAGAGGCCGAGCTGAAAGCGGTGTTGGCAACCTGCCATTCCGGCCACTTGCGGTAGCTGCGCGGCGTAAAGCGCAGCGCATAATCTTCCAGCGTCTCGTTGGATACCCAGGTGTTGTAATCCCTGCGTACTTTAAACACATTCTGAACAGCATTACCCTTGCCGGCCGGGTTGTCGTCTTTCACATTCATCAGGTCACGTTTGCCAGAAAACTTTCCTGCTCATAGCATGCCCTCCTGCTCGATAAAGCGGATGATCTCCTGCAGTCCGGCAGCGGTTTTCATGTTGCTGAAAATGAACGGCCGTTCGCCGCGCATCCGGCGCGCATCCCGGTCCATCACCTCCAGCGATGCGCCGACCATGGGCGCCAGGTCAATCTTGTTGATCACCAGCAGGTCCGACTTGGTAATGCCGGGACCGCCCTTGCGCGGAATTTTTTCGCCCGCGGAAACATCGATGACATAGATGGTAAGGTCGGACAATTCCGGGCTGAAGGTCGCGGCCAGGTTGTCGCCGCCGCTTTCCACAAAAATCACGTCCAGGTCGGGGAAGCGCTTGTTGAGGCGATCCACGGCCTCCAGGTTGATGCTGGCATCCTCGCGGATGGCGGTGTGCGGGCAGCCGCCAGTCTCGACGCCGATAATGCGCTCCGGCGTCAGTGCCTCGTTGCGCACCAGGAACTGCGCATCCTCTTCCGTGTAGATATCGTTGGTGATGACCGCAATGTTGTAGGTGTCGCGCAAAGCCAGGCACAGGGCCAGGGTCAGTGCGGTTTTACCGGAACCAACCGGGCCGCCGATACCGACCCGCAGGGGATTTGAACGCCGGGTCATGATCTGAAGAGCCTCGTGTATTGGGTTTCGTGGCGACTGCTGGCAATGGCAAACGCCGGCAAATAATTACAAGCCAGTTCGATGGGGGTCTGTCGTGCTTCTTCGGCAAGCAGATGCAAACGGCTTCCCAGTTGCAGCAGCAGGCGTTGCCCCGCCGTTTGCCCGAACGGTGCGGCCTTCACCGCCGCCATCACCTGATTCTCCGCCCACGCCCACAGATAACCGGCGAGCGCATCCTCAACCGGGATCGACCAGGCGGCAGCCGCACAACTCCATGCAAGCGGGAAACTCGGTTCGGGAAAGGCAACGAGGTGCTGCGTCGGGAAATCGCCCATATCTGCAAGCAGGCGTACCAGAGAATAGCCCATTTGCAGGGTTTCCGCACGCAGTTCCGCGGTTTCCCGCGAGGCAACGAACTCCGCGTCCAGTTCGGCCAGCCGGCGGCCATCTTCCAGCTGCCATGCCCTGATCATGTGCGCCAGATAAACCGCCTCGAAGCGGGCGCTGCCGAATTCGAGACAGTCCGCTATCCAGTCCAGGGCCGTTTCCTCACTATGCACCACACCGGTCTCCACCGCCCATTCCAGCCCCTGCGAATAGGTGTAGGCCCCCACCGGCAGGGCCGGGCTGGAAAGCTGCAGCAAGCGGACCAATGCGGCACTCATGATGTACGCTGTTTCAGCATCATGTCGTGGATACGCGCACCGCGCCCCTCGCCATCGGCACTGTGGCCATGCGCGTGACCGCCATGGCCGCCATAAGCGCCGCTCTCCGGTTCGAAGGCAGCCGATGTTTCCACGACGTCCAGACCCAGGCCTCGCACCATTTCGCTCAACACGTGATCCCTGGCGAAGCGCAACCGGCCTGGCTGCAGCTGCACCGCCACATGCCTGTTGCCGAGGTGGTAGGCGGCACGCGCCAGGGTCAACGCGTTATCGCTGCACACCTCCATCACCATCTCGGGCGCTGCGACAACCTCGACGATGCGGCCATCATTCGCCGCCAGCAGATCGCCGCCGCGCAGCACGCTGCCGCGCTCCAGAAAGATGCCCGCTTCTTCGCCGCTCTCCAGCCGGGTGCGCAACCGGGTCTTGCAGCGCAACTCGAAAGGCAGCACCAGCCTCTCGGTTGCGACTGCGTCAGGTGCGGCCCTTTTTTCGATCAGCAACATGGCTAGAACAGGAAGTATTTCTGTGCCATCGGCAGGATGGATGCCGGCTCGCACACCAGCAACTCCCCGTCGGCACGCACGGCGTAGGTTTCGGTATCCACCTCGATATGCGGCATGGCACCGTTATGCAGCATGTCCGACTTGGTGACTTTGCGGGTGTGTTTCACCGCGACCAGCGGCTTGCCAAGTCCCAGCGCCATCACCGCTTCATTCTCCAGCGCAGCGCCCGAAACGAAGGTCAGCGATTTGTTCAGGGCGGAGCCGAAGCTGCCGAACATCGGGCGGTAATGCACCGGCTGCGGCGTCGGGATCGAGGCATTGGGATCGCCCATGGCAGCGGCGGCAATCATGCCGCCCTTGACGATGAGGCTGGGCTTGACGCCGAAGAAAGCCGGTTTCCACAGCACCAGGTCAGCCAGTTTGCCGACCTCGATCGAACCGACGACATGA
The DNA here is from genome assembly GCA_016124455.1 of Sideroxydans sp. GTDB lineage: Bacteria > Pseudomonadota > Gammaproteobacteria > Burkholderiales > Gallionellaceae > RI-121. The sequence continues at coordinate 17,550 of WGNQ01000019.1, forward strand.
CTGATGCCATGCGTGATCGCCGGGTTGATGGTGTATTTGGCGATGTAGCGCTTGATGCGGAAATTATCATTGCGCGCCTGGTCCTCTTTCAGCGCACCGCGCTGCACCTTCATCTTGTGCGCCGTCTGCCAGGTGCGGATGATGACTTCGCCCACCCGCCCCATCGCCTGCGAATCGGAAGACATCATGGAAAACGCGCCCAGGTCCTGCAGGATGTCCTCGGCGGCTATCGTTTCGCGCCGGATGCGCGATTCGGCAAACGCCACGTCTTCCGCAATCGATGCATCCAGGTGGTGGCAAACCATGAGCATGTCGAGATGCTCGTCTATGGTATTCACCGTGTAGGGTCGGGTCGGGTTGGTGGAGGACGGCAATACGTTCGCCTGCCCCACCGCCTTGATGATGTCGGGCGCATGGCCACCGCCTGCACCCTCGGTGTGAAAGGTATGGATGGTGCGCCCCTTGAATGCGTCCAGCGTGGTCTCGACAAAACCGGACTCGTTGAGCGTGTCGGTATGGATCGCCACCTGTACGTCCATCTCGTCGGCAACCGTCAGGCAATTGTCGATTGCCGCAGGCGTGGTTCCCCAGTCCTCATGCAGCTTGAGGCCGATCGCCCCCGCTGCGACCTGTTCCCGCGCCGGTTCCGGCAGCGAGACATTGCCCTTGCCCATGAACCCCAGGTTCATCGGGAACGCATCCGCCGCCTGCAACATGGAATGAATATGCCAGGGCCCTGGCGTGCAAGTGGTCGCATACGTTCCGGTGGCCGGCCCGGTGCCGCCGCCCAGCATGGTGGTGATGCCCGAGTTCAATGCTTCGTCGATCTGCTGCGGGCAGATGAAATGGATATGGCTGTCGATGCCGCCGGCAGTGACGATCATGCCTTCACCGGCGATGATCTCGGTGCCGGCACCGACGGGAATGGTCACGCCCGGCTGCACATCCGGATTGCCCGCCTTGCCGATCGCCCAGATGCGGCCTTCCTTGATGCCGAGGTCGGCCTTGATGATGCCGGTCACCGCATCGACGATGAGCGCATTGGTGATAACCGTGTCGGCCACATCGCGCGCGCGCAGCTGGCTCTGCCCCATGCCGTCGCGGATCACCTTGCCGCCGCCGAACTTCACTTCCTCGCCATGGATGGTGAAGTCCTTTTCCACCTCCAGCCACAATTCGGTATCGGCCAGGCGCACGCGATCCCCCACAGTGGGGCCGAACATTTCGGCATACGCCTGGCGGGAAATATTCACTGCCATGACATCATGCCCAGAACAGGGACGTCGCCAGCAGCGCCATGCCGGCACCGAGCCAGCGATCCCGTTCGCGCTGCCGCAACAGTTTCCCCATGGCCAGCCCGCTGCCGAGCAGCAGCGCTGTCGCGGCGAGGAAACCGCATGCATAGCCGAAAGGTGCGGCCATCACCGGCAGTTCCGCGCCATGGGCGATGCCGTGCCACAGGGCGAAGAATGCCGCCACGCCTGCCTGTGCCGGCAGAGGCAGGCGTACGGCGAGCGCGACCAGCAGCGCCGCGGCCAGCACACTCGCAGTGACGGCCGACTCGAGAAACGAAGGCAGGATGCCATCCAGCCCGAGCAGGCCGCCGGCCAGCATGCCGCCCAGGAATGCCGCGACCACCAGCCCGCCTTTCGCACCGCCGTTGCGCGCCGCCCAGATGCCTACTGCAAGCATGCACAGCACGTGATCCAGCCCGCTGAATGGATGCGCCCAGCCGCTCACGAAACCGCTGCCGCCGTGCCCCGGATGTGCCCAGGCAACGGCAGGAAGCAACATGGCCCAGATAGCGATCAATATTTTCATGTCCTGCTCCTTGTCAATTTAGCTACGTTTACAAATCGCCCATGACCCGGCCCTGGAAGCCGTAAATCCTGCGCCCTCCTGCCAGTTCCACCAGTTCGATAGTGCGCACCTGCCCCGGCTCGAAACGCACCGCGGTGCCTGCGGCGATATTGAGCCGCATGCCCCGTGCCAGCTCGCGCTCGAATTCGAGCGCATCGTTGACCTCGAAAAAATGGTAGTGCGAACCTACCTGCACCGGCCGGTCGCCGGTGTTGGCGACCGCCAGCGTCTTCACCCGGCGGCCGGCATTCAGCTCGATCTCGCCCGGTTCTATCCTGTACTCACCCGGTATCATCGCGTCTCCTATACGATAGGGTTGTGCACGGTAACCAGCTTGGTCCCGTCCGGGAAGGTCGCTTCGACCTGGATGTCCGGAATCATCTCCGGTACCCCCTCCATCACCTCGTCCCGCTTCAGCAGAGTGCCGCCGTAACTCATCAGCTGGGCAACGGTCTTGCCGTCGCGCGCGCCTTCCATGACGGCGGCCGAAATGAATGCCACCGCTTCCGGATAATTGAGCTTAAGGCCGCGCTGCTTGCGCCTTTCGGCCAGCAGGCCGGCCGTAAAAATAAGCAGCTTGTCTTTCTCGCGAGGTGTCAGCTCCATCTTGTCTCCATCAAGTATTCCAAATACGCGGCACGGTGGCCGCCCGCCCGGTCATGGCCGGCCGCAACAGCAGCCAGAGCGCGGTCATCCAGGCGCGGGCGGCCTCGGATGAATGCCCGAGGTAACGGGCCACCAGCATGTCCGGCAACAGCGTCAGGCCATGGCGCGCACCCGCTTCTGCCGGTAGCTGTTGCCTGCAGGCTGCGAGCAGTGCCGGGTCCAGCCCTTCCCCGGTTGCCAGCAGCGTCGCGCTGACGCTGTATCCGGCCAACCCGGCGGGCGACTGCAATAATGTCGAGCCGCCCTCCAGCATGCCGCGTTCCAGCCATATCGGCCGGCCGGCGCGTTCGATCCGGGTCGACAGGCGCAGCGCCCCGGAAGCCAGGCTCTCGCCCGATGCCCGACGCCCCAGGCACAGCACTTCCCAGCCAATGAAACCGGCTTGTTCCGCCAGCGCCACGCGCGTCTGCATGTTCGCCAATGCACCGTCGAAGACGATGGTTTCCTGGGGCAGCCATTCCAGCACCGCCCCGGTACCCACGGCGAAATCCAGCCGCTGGGAGGCCCAGGCACCTGCGCTGCGATACCACTTCCCGGCACCCGGGGTGGTCAGCAGGGCATGTGCCCCATCTGCCACGGTTGCGGTGATTTCGAGCTCGTCCCCGCCGGCGATTCCGGCCGGCGGGTGCAACAACAACGTGTGGCAAACTTCGGCGCCCTCGGGATAGAGCGGCTTCTGCACCCGCAACGGCCCCAGATGGGACCTGCGCGCCAATATCGTGGCTGTCGCCCTGCGTTCGAACTCCAGGTTCAATCTGGCCAGCCAGCCGGCCTTGCCCCCATTGTTACAAGCAAGCATCAAGCCACTCGGCGGCTCCCGGCAATCGATTGATTCCGCTATGGAGTTCACGCAAGCGGGCTAGCGGTGACGCACCGTATCGGGATTCGGGATACCCGGAATGGGGCATTCTTCGGTCCCGACCATCGGGCGCGTCAGCTGTTCCACCATTTTTTGCGTGCCCTCGGGGTCGGCCATCCATTTCTGGTAAAACTCATAGGGACAGGCCGCCATGCCCTTGTCGCCGTCGCCCGAATTGATCATGCCGGTGTAGCCGCGATGCAGCAGCTTGAACAAGTGGTTTTCGGACTGGCCATTTTTACGGAAGTCGCGGATCAGGCTTTTGGATAACGCGGCATACTGGATGCCCATTTCCTCTTCGCCGCACTCGCCCAGGGTGCGGCCATCGAAGCCGATCACCGCCGAGTGGCCGAAATACGAGTAGACGCCATCGAAGCCGGCTGCGTTGGAGACCGCAACATAGGTGTTGTTGGCAAAGGCCATGGCCTTGGAGATCAGTATCTGCTGTTCCTTGGCGGGATACATATAGCCCTGGCAGCGCACGATCAGCTCCGCGCCCTTCATCGCACAGTCGCGCCAGATTTCGGGATAGTTGCCATCGTCACAAATGATCAGGCTCACCTTCAGTCCCTTGGGACCCTCGGAAACATAGGTACAATTCCCCGGGTACCAGCCTTCGATCGGCACCCACGGCATGATCTTGCGATACTTCTGGACGATCTCGCCCTTATCGTTCATCAGGATGAGCGTGTTGTACGGCGCCTTGTGCGGATGTTCTTCATGCCGCTCACCGGTCAGCGAGAACACGCCCCAGACCTTGGCATTGCGGCAAGCCGCCGCAAAGATCTCGGTTTCCTCACCCGGGACGGTCGAGGCCGTTTCGTACATCTCGTCGTTGTTGTACATAATCCCGTGCGTGCTGTACTCGGGAAAAATCACGAGGTCGAGGCCGGGCAGGCCGACCTTCATGCCTTCAATCATGCGTGCAATGGCGCGCGCATTCTCGAGCACCTCGGCCTTGGTATGCAGTCGGGGCATCTTGTAATTGACGACAGCCACACCGACTGTGTCATTACTGCTGGAAATATCGCCATGAATCATTTTCAATCCTTTCTGAAACTGGTTAATGCTGTCTGGTTAATGGCTGATCATCCACGGTCGCTTGTTTGCAAATGACTTCGGCGCCGGCGGTGTCGATGCATTCGCGCGAGCCGACGCCTTGCAGCAGCCGCAACCGCGCGGATGCCGGGACGACGACGATGATTTCGGTTCATGACGTGCTCTCTCGTTGGTCGCCATGGCATGCCGCACATTGCTCGCCATGATCGGCAGGTTCGGAGCGGCAACCAGGACCCGCTCTGCCCGCATACCACAGTGCGGACAGACAGCAGGCGCATCGCGATTTTCAATCCGGCGCATCGCCTCGAACTTCCCGCAATCCGCGCACTGGTAGTCGTAGATCGGCATGGCCTCAGACCTTGTCCGGTGACAGCGGCATATCGATCGATCCGTCGAGGTGTTTCACCGGACCGGCCGCGCTCGGATTGATGTCGAAGTCGAATATCTGCGTCGGAACCCACAGCGTGGCACAGGCGTTCGGCACGTCGACGACGCCGCTGATGTGGCCCTGCACCGGCGCCGTACCCAGGATCGAGTAGGCCTGCGCACCCGAGTAACCGAACTTCTTCAGGTATTCGATCGCATTCAGGCAGGCTTGCCGGTACGCCACATTGACGTCCAGGTAATGCTGCTTGCCCTGCTCATCGACCGATACACCTTCGAAGATCAGGTAATCGTTGTAGGTCGGCACGATCGGGCTGGGCTTGAAGATCGGGTTCTTGATGCCATACTTGGCCATGCCGTCCTTCAGGATCGTCACGCGCATGTGCACCCAGCCCGCCATCTCGATGGCGCCGCAGAAAGTGATCTCGCCATCGCCCTGGCTGAAGTGCAGGTCACCCACGCTCAGCCCGGCACCGTCCACGTAAACCGGGAAGAAAACCTTGGCGCCGCGCGACAGATCCTTGATGTCGCAGTTGCCGCCGTGTTCGCGACCCGGCACCGTGCGCGCGGCTTCGGCCGCCGCCTTGGCCTTGGCCTCGCCCATCAGCTTGCCCATGTGCGCGGTGCCCGGGAAGGGCGGGTTGGCCAGGCCGCCGGTGGGATCGGTGTCGATCAGCTCCTGCTCGCGCTTGTTCCATTCGGCCAGCATCTTCGCGTCGGGCAGGCAGCCGATCAGGCCGGGATGAATCAGGCCGGCGTAGCTGACGCCCGGCACGTGGCGCGAACGCGTGAACATGCCCTCGATATCCCAGATCGACTTCTGCGCCAGCGGGAAATGCTCGGTCAGGAAACCGCCGCCGTTCTTCTTGCTGAAGAAGCCGTTGAATCCCCACAGGCTGTCCTGCTTGGCACCGATGTCCAGCAATTCGACCACCAGCAGGTCGCCGGGCTTGGCACCTTTCACACCGACCGGGCCCGACAGGTAGTGCACCGTCGTCAGGTCGATGTCGCGCACGTCGTCGGCGCTGTCGTTGTTCTTGATGAAGCCGCCGGTCCAGTCGTAGGTCTCGAGGATGAAGTCGTCGCCCGGGTTGACCCAGCAGGCCATGGGAATGTCCGGATGCCAACGGTTGTGGATCATCTCGTTGTCATTCGGGGATTGCGTCAGGTCAACCTTGATAAGTGTCTCTGCCATGATATTTTCTCCTTGTATTAAGAAAGTAAGTCAGCGTTAAGTTGCAATCAGAAATTCAGACGGACAGGTAGCGGCTGATCGTTTTCTCATCGACATTCGCTCGCCTGTCCTCGTAAACGAATTTTCCCTTGTCGATTACAAAGAAGCGGTCCGCGATATCCAGCGTGAAACTCAGCACCTGTTCGGACACCACGATCGTCAGGTCGCGCAAATCGCGGATCTCCTTCAGGCTCTTCGCGATGTCCTTGATGATGGATGGCTGTATCCCCTCGGTCGGCTCATCAAGCAGCAACACCTTGGGGTTGGTCGCCAGGGCGCGCGCAATCGCCAGTTGCTGCTGCTGGCCGCCGGACAGGTTGCCGCCCTTGCGCGTGCGCATGTCGAACAGCACCGGGAACAGCGCATACAACTCTTCCGGGACGACGCCCTGTGCGGAAGATGGCAGCCCGGTCTGGATATTCTCGACCACCGTCATATGGGAAAAGATCATCCGCCCCTGGGGCACGTAAGCCAGGCCGTTCTGGACGCGCTGGTAGGAATCAAGGCCGTCCAGCTTCTTGCCATCCACGGTAATGCTGCCGCGGGTAGACTGGATAACCCCCATCAGGGTTTTGAACAGCGTGGTCTTGCCCATGCCGTTGCGGCCCATGACGGCAACGATTTCCTTCTTCTCAACGTCAAGATTCAAATCGTGTATCACCTGGCTCTGGCCGTAGCCGGAGTCGACGCCTTTGACGCTAAAAATATTATTTGACATAGGATTTCCTCAGTGCCCGAGATAGACTTCAATGACTTTTGGATTGTTCTGCACGGCATCCATGTTGCCTTCCGCCAGCACCTTGCCCTGATGCAACACCGTCACCTTATGGGCGATGCGCTTGACGAATTCCATATCGTGTTCGATCACGATCACCGACCGTCCTTGTGAAATCTTGTTAAGCAGCTCGGCCGTCTTCTCACGCTCGGAAACGCTCATTCCGGCCACCGGCTCATCCAGCATCAGCAGTTCCGGGTCCTGTATCAGCAACATGCCGATCTCGAGCCACTGCTTCTGCCCATGGCTCAGCAAACCGGCCTGCTCCTCCAGGTGTTCCGACAGGAAAATTGTCTCGGCGATTTCCAGAATGCGATCGGTAACGTCCTGCGAGCGCACAAACGTCAACGAGCCGAATACGCTCCGTCCGCGCGGAAAGGAAATTTCCAGGTTCTCGAGAACCGTCAGGTTTTCATAGATGGAAGGCGTCTGGAATTTCCGGCCGACCCCCGCCTGCACGATCTTGTATTCGGGATACTTGGTCAGCTCAACGCCTTTGAACCGGATGGTGCCGCTGGTTGCCCTGGTCTTCCCGCAGATCAGATCCAGCACCGTCGTTTTGCCGGCACCGTTAGGGCCGATGATCACGCGCAATTCATTCTTGTCCACATACAGGTTCAGGCCATCCACCGCCTTGAACCCATCGAACGAAACCGTCAGGTCTTCAACCGCCAATGCGTATTCATTGCTCATTTTGGAGCTCCGTCTTAACCGGGTTTAACTTCTTGAACAGGCCGCTTTGCTTGAACTTCAGCACCAGCTTTTCCAGCCTCTCCTTCAGGTAGCTGTTGTACAGACCGGCCAGCCCGTTGGGGAACAGCATGACCACGCCGATGAAGAGCGCGCCCATCAGGAACAGCCAGAGCGACGGGAACGATTCCGAGAATGCCGTTTTCCCGTAGTTGACCAGCCAGGTCCCGTAGACCGCGCCGACCAGCGACATGCGCCCGCCGATGGCCGCGAAGATCACCATCTCGATCGAAGGCACGATGCCGATCAGCGAGGGCGACATGAACCCGACCTGCAGGGTGAACATCGCACCGCCGATGGCGGATATCGCCGCCCCCAGGCTGAAGGTGAAGATCTTGAAGTTGGCCACGTCATAGCCGGAGAAGCGGACGCGGTCCTCCTTGTCGCGCATCGCGAGCAGCAGGCGGCCGAACTTGGAAGACAGCACGTACTTGCACAGCACAATCACGCCGAGCAGCAGCGCGCCATTGACGTAGTACAGGATATATTTCGCGGAGTTGGAATTGATATTCCAGCCGTGCAGCGTCTTGAGGTCGGTAATACCGTTGATCCCGCCGGTCATGCCCTGCTGGCCTACCACGAGAATGGTCAGGATCGCCGCAATGGCCTGGGTGATGATCGAGAAATACACGCCGCTGACCCGGCGCTTGAACATCGCCGCGCCGATCACGTAGGCAATCACCCCGGGCACCACGATGACCGCAATCAGCGTGAAGATCAGGCTATGGAACGGTTCCCAGAATAACGGCAGGCTGGTCACCTGGTTCCAGTCCATGAAGTCCGGGATGCCCGGCGTAGTCTGGCGCGCCGTGCTGACCGGATCGGAGGCCTCGAGCTTGAGGAACATGGCCATGCAATAGCCCCCGATCCCGAAGAACACGCCCTGCCCCAGGCTCAAAATCCCGCCATACCCCCACACCATGACCAGCCCGACCGCAGCAAATGCGTAGGTCAGGTATTTGCCGACCATGTTCAGGCGGAAAATATCGAGCCACAGCGGCAACACGATGAAGATGAATGCGGCCAATACGGCAAGTTCAATGACCCCTTTTTTGCCGCCCAACCATTTACTGTAGAAAGTGTTCATCACGGTTCCTTTTCTATTTTCTGACTTTGCTGGTGAACAGGCCTTCGGGCCGCATCATCAGGATGATGATGATGGTCATCAAGGTAACCACCTTGCCCATGGCGTTGGTCAGGAAAAATGTCAGGATCGATTGCGCCTGCGCGATCGAGAATGCCGACGAGACCGTTCCGATGATGCTGCCCGCCCCGCCGAACACGACCACCAGGAAAGTGTCGACGATGTAGAGGGAGCCGCTGGTCGGTCCGGTGGAGGCGATCGTCGTGAAGCTTGCGCCCGCGATACCGGCAATACCGCAGCCGACGGCAAACGTGATCCGGTCGACCTTCTTGGTATTGATGCCCACCGAGCCGGCCATGATCCGGTTCTGGGTGGTGGCGCGCACCTTGAGTCCCCAGTTGGAGCGGTAGAGGAACAGGACGACCGCGATGGTCACGGCAATCGATATGCCCATCACGAACAGGCCGTTCAGCGGAATGTCGATATCCGGCGTAGGCTGCCACGAACCCATCAGCCAGTCCGGCAGGGTGGCGCTGACTTCACGCGCGCCGAACACCGAGCGGAATATCTGCTGCATGATCAGGCTCAGGCCCCACGTCGCCAGCAAGGTATCCAGCGGCCGCTTGTAGAGATGCCTGATCAGCGAATACTCGACCAGGTAGCCGACTGCAAAAGCAATCGCGAATGCCGCAAAGATTGCGACAAGAAAATAATATGGCATCAGACTTGGGAAATACTGTTCCGTAACCTTCGAGAACAGATAAATCGTGTATGCACCGATCGTCATAAACTCGCCATGGGCCATATTGATAACGCCCATTTGCCCGAAAATGATCGCCAGGCCCAGCGCCATCAACAACAGTACGCTGAACAAGCTCAGGCCGGAGAAACCCTGCATGACCAGGATCGACCACAGTTCCGATATTGAGTAACCATCCATTGCAATATCTCCGATGACTTTAATTCGTTTTATGTTTCCGTAAATCGGTCATCCACCACCCGCCGGGCGGCGGATGACCCGAGCTGAATCAATAGCCTTTAGGGAAGGGGTTGGGCATGATGTAGTCAGACGTGTACACAATGTCCGCCTGACCATCCGAACGCCATTCGCCAATCCGCAGACGCGTCTTCAGGTGATGGTTGCTTTCCAGGTAGACCATGCCTTCCGGTGCATCGATGCTGATACTTCCGGTTTCCTCGGCCTTGACCACCTTGTCGGTATCAAAGCTGCCGGCCTTCTCAACAGCCGCCTTCCAGATCCATGGACCTTCGTAGGCTGCCTGCGTCACGTCGCCGATAGGTGCATCAGCGCCGAACTTGGCCTTGAACTGCTTCACGAATTCCTTGTTGCGCGGTGTGTCCAGCGACTGGAAGTACTTCATCGCCGAATAGAAGCCGGTCAGGTTTTCGCCGCCGATACCCTTCACTTCATCCTCGGTTACCGACAAGGTCAGCAACGTGTGGTTTTTCCCGGTGATCCCGGCTGCCTTCAATTGCTTGAACCAGGACACGTTGGAGCCGCCCACCACCGCCGCGTAGATCACGTCGGGTTTTTTCAGGCGAATCTTGTTGATGGTCGAACCGAAGCCGGTGCTGCCCAGTGCGGCATACTCTTCACCCACCACCTTGCCGTGCAATACGGTCTCGATGTATTTGCGGGCCAGCTTCATGGTGGTACGCGGCCAGATGTAGTCGGAGCCGATCAGGTAGAAAGTCTTGGCATGCTTGGTCTTGGCAACCCAGTCGAGGCCGGCAAACACCTGTTGCGTGGCTTCCTGTCCGGTGTAGATCACGTTCTTGGATTGTTCCAGGCCCTCATAGAAAGTCGGGTAGTACAGCAGGCCGTTGTCGCGCTCGAGAACCGGCAGCACCGCCTTGCGCGAAGCCGATGTCCAGCAACCGAAAATGGCGGCCACATGGTTTTCTTCCAGCAGTTTCTTGGCCTTTTCCGCAAAAGTCGGCCAGTCGGAGGCGCCGTCTTCCTGGATGATCTTGATCTTCCTGCCGAGCACGCCGCCCGAGGCGTTGATCTGGTCGATTGCGAGACGCTCGGCCTCGATTGAGCCGGTCTCCGAGATCGCCATGGTGCCGGTGGACGAGTGCAGCTGGCCCACGATGATTTCGTTATCGGTCACGGCCAGGTGGGTGGTGTTGACCTGGGAGGTAGGAGGCGTAGCTGCCAGCGCACTGCCTGCGGCTGCAAACAACAGCGTACCGGCCACGGCCAGTGCAACTTTGCGCATCGACAAACCTGCCGAAGCGCACGAATCAGTGGAAGGAACCATCGGTTTTTTGCTTGACATAACAATTACTCCTTAAAGGTTTGATGGAAAAAATCGAACAACACTTGAATCAAAAAAATCCCGAAACGCTATGGTTGAAGAATAGGATTTCCGGAGCCGGCTATGAATACGTCATCTTACTTAGGCCACCACCACGCCCCTGGCACAGCCGCGCCAGACGGTGGATACAGCCTGATCACACGCTCCGCGCCAGCACCAGAACCCATCGCGCCGGACACGAACGGGATGCCTTGCGTCCACCCAAAAAAAAGCGGGGTTGCCCCCGCTTGAAATGTCCACACAACTTAGAGAGTCCTGCGTTTAAAACTGGAACTGGTAACCCAGCACGAACTGGTTGCGATTAACCAGCGCAGCGGCCAGACGGTTGTCACTCAGCTTGGAATAGACGGCACTGATACGTGCATTGTGTCCATCCATCACGTAGTTGACGCCGATATCGCTCTGCTTGTTCGTGGTTTGCGATACATCACGCTTGAAGTTCTGGAGCCTGACGAAAGGCTGGAACTTGCCCACGCCGACCTGTTGCGGGAACAGGTATGCCGCAGTTGCCAGATAAGCCTTACCGGCGACCAGGCCGCCCACATTGTTGCCGGCGACACATGCGGCCGCGCCCGGCTCCCCGGAACCGCAGTCAACCGTGCCCAGGCCATACTTGTAATACGCACCTTCCATCGTCACGACACCGTCTCCCGCCAGCTTCTTCTCGAACAGCAGATCCGTACTCCAGGATTTGTAGTCGCCGCGCAATGCGGGGGACGAGCCAACCGCATTCTTCTGGGTCTGGTACACCAGGGCCACGGTCAGGATGTCCTTCGAACCATAATAGGTGCTGGCCGTGTAGTAGGCAGGTGCCGGCTCCGCATCGAGCAGGTTGAATGCCACGCGTCCCGCATACAACAGGCTGCCGCCGTCATTGGAACCGCCCGCCGCCACGTTGTGGCCGGTAAATGCGCCAACCGAGTAAACGATCTTGCCGTCCATCGGCTTGCCCCAGGCCAGTATGCCGTTGTCGCGGCCGATCGACAGCGTGGGATAGGCAGAAACCACGCCGGGGAACTGCCATGCATTCAGGTAGAACGGGCCATCCAGGTTGGAACGGTCGGTCGGGGGAATCAGGCGTCCCATGCGGACATTGAACGTATCGCTGAAGCCGAGTTCGGTAAAGCCGTCCATGAGGACGATCTTGCCGGTGGCGTCGCGCTCGGTGTTCAACGTGCCCTTGATCATGTTGTTGAGCTGGCCGCTCACGTACAGGCGCATGTTCTCGACATCGAATGTCTTCGAACGCGCCGTACCGTTGGGCGCGCCATTCTGCAGGGAAGTCAGGCTGGTGCGCAGACCGAAGCCTACTGACAGCGATTTTTCCCCATCGGTGAATGTTTGCCCGGCATAGCTGCTGGAAGCGCCGGCCAGGCCCGCCATAACGGCAAGACCCGTCATCAGCATTTTCCCGTTTCTCTTGCTCGGCACCATTGAGTTGCGGCAGTGTTTCTGTATCATCGTCGTACTCCTAGAAAGTTAAGTTAATGAGGGGCGTAAAAGTACAGGGCGGAGTGTAGACAGAGAGACATGGCCTGCTGAATACGTCAGATGGCGTAGTCCGGGCGCCCGGCCCGGCAAAACCGGCGTGTGCAGCCGCACAACAGATTGCAGGAATAAATCAGCGCGAGCCGCTGGTGTGTGAGAGGAAAACCGGCGCTGTGCGGATCAGCGCATCAAGGAATGAAGGAATATTTTTTCAGGCAGGATTGATCGCACAATGAAAAAGGCCCCTGATGTCAGGGGCCTTTTTACTGCAACAGAAAAGTCTCTACGCTGCGCAGCGCAGCGCAGGGATTTCCTAGAACGGGATATCGTCATCGAAGCTGTCGAAGTTGCCTTTCGCCGGTGCCGCTGCCGCCGGACGGGAAGCCGGCGCGCCGGATGCTGCCGCCGGACGGTCCACGACTTCGAAGCTGCTGCCGCCGGACTTGCTGCCGAGCATCTGCATTTCGTTCACCACGATTTCGGTGGTGTAGCGGTCCTTGCCTTCCTTGTCCTGCCACTTGCGCGTTTGCAGCTTGCCTTCCACATAGACCTGCGAACCCTTCTTCAGGTATTCGCCGGCGATCTCCGCCAGGCGGCGGTAAAACACCAGGCTGTGCCATTCGGTCTTTTCCTGCTTCTCGCCGCTCTTGTCCTTCCAGTTTTCCGAGGTGGCCAGCGTCGCGTTGGTCACCGCTTCGCCGTTAGTCATGTAACGCGTCTCCGGGTCCTTGCCCAGACGCCCCACCAGTATCACCTTGTTTACCGACATTTCATCCCCCGTTAATTAATCGTACTGCGTCAGCCCCGCTGAGAACCCGCATCGTAACACTGCGCCACCCGATGCTCCAGTTGAAAACCGCCCTCCGCGGCCGGACGGAACGGCCGCCGGCAAGGCGCGATGGAAACACACAGTGCGGGTCTGCTACGGGAAGGAATGATAAGCCATTCCGGCACGCTTATGTTGCCGCCGACGCGGGCATGCACCGGCGCCAGCCGCATTCCCCGGCCAGGCCGGGGAATGGCTGTTACTGCTTACTGCGCGCTGAGGCAGAGCTTCTCGACGCCTTCCTTGTCGAAGCCCTGCATATCGACCTTGAGGCAGGCCATGCCTTCCGCGGCCACCACCATCACCTCGCGCACGCCCTGCAATTGTGCGAGCTGCTGCTGCAGGGAAATCGCCGACGTCGCGTCGATATCGCCGAGATGATACATCTTGGTGCTCACCGCAGCGGGCGGACGCATGGTACTGGCCACCAGCAGCCACAGGAACAGCATCGCGATGGCGAAACCGAACACCGCGTTGCCGCCGTAATACTGGAGGATCAGGCCGCCCACCGACGCGCCGAAGAACGCGCCGAGGAATTGCGAGCTGCTGTACACGCCCATCGCCGTTCCCTTGGAGGCCAGCGGCGCGAGCTTGCTGACCAGCGAAGGCAGCGTCGCCTCGAGCACGTTGAACGCGGTAAAGAACAGCAGCAGCGCAAACGCCACGCCCCAGACGCTGTGCTGCAAGCCGAGCAGCGCGAGTTGCGCGAGCAGCGCCAGCCCCACCGCGCCCATGAATACCTGCTTCATCTTGGCCTTCTTCTCGGCAATGATGATCGGCGGCACCATCAGCACGAACGCCACCAGCATCACCGGCAGGTACACCATCCAGTGGTGCTGCGCGGGCAGGCCGTCATTGCGCAACACGAACGGCACCTGCATGAACACCGACATCAGGATCGCATGCAGCGAGAAAATGCCGATGTCGAGGCGCAGCAGGTCGGCGTTGCGCAGCACGCTGCCGATTTTCCTGAAGCTCGCCTCGGTATCGGTGTGGAAACGCGTGATCGCCGGCTTGGGCACCACGAAGCCGACGATGAACAGCCCCAGCAGCGACAGCACGCCGGTCAGCGCGAAAATGCCGGGCACGCCGATCCAGTGGTACAGGATGGGCGACAGCACCAGCGAAATCGAGAAGGTGATGCCGATGGTCATGCCGATGGTCGCCATCGCCTTGGTGCGGTGCTCCTCGCGCGTCAGGTCGGCGGTCAGCGCCATCACCGCGGCGTTGATCGCGCCCGCACCCTGGATCACGCGGCCGAGGATGATCATGTAGATATTGTCCGCCGATGCCGCCACGAAACTGCCGATGGCAAAAATGATCAGCCCGAACAGGATCACCGGCTTGCGCCCGAAGCGGTCGGACAGCATGCCCATCGGAATCTGCAGTATCGCTTGCGTCAGGCCGTAAGCACCGAGCGCGAGGCCGATCAGGAAATGGCTCTGCCCGCCCGGCAGGCCCTGGGCATAGATCGCGAAAATCGGCAGGATGATGAACAGGCCCAGCATGCGCAGGCCGTAAATGCCGGCAAGGCTCGCACTGGCGCGACGTTCGATGGGGGTCATGGCGTTTTCCGGATCAGCTTTTGCTCTTCTTCTCATTGGTCTATTCCCATATTCCTGACTAAAAGACTCGCGCATTCTAGAGCAGTACATTCTGGTTGCCAACCGGGTTTCCCCCGCCGAAGCCCCATAATCCGCGGCCCCGAACATAAACCGCCAGAACGCCAACTACTTAGCACGAAATATTTGCGGAAATTTTTTGCGGGGCCATGCCGCGCCACGCATCGTCATTCCCGCCCCAGCGGGGAGTGACAATGCATGCGGACAAAACGTTCCCCAGATGGCTAATTCTTATTTACAGGAAGGATTCCTGAATGTGGAAGCTTCCAATTCGCGTCCATAGCGGCTCGCCGGTCCGGACAAATCAGGTAACTGGTCTGTGTCCTTTTTGATTTAGCGTGGCATTTTCTTGCCTGCTGAGCGCAAAGTTATATATTAGTCAACTCATTCAATAACT
The DNA here is from genome assembly GCA_016124455.1 of Sideroxydans sp. GTDB lineage: Bacteria > Pseudomonadota > Gammaproteobacteria > Burkholderiales > Gallionellaceae > RI-121. Next base: position 32,896 of record WGNQ01000019.1, read on the forward strand.
CATGAAGTTGCTGGGGTAGTTCATCGAACTCAACCCGCTCTCCAAGTGCCGCACCCAGGATTGGCTTCTTCATCGCTTTCCCACCTTGATTTAATCCACGCAATGCCGTTGAAAATTTTTCACCATTAGCTATGCATTGAGTCTTTACTTGCTCAATTTTCTCTGTGGTCCAATGCTCAGGCACCTGTTTTCCACAATCATCGTGATACTCTGCCCACACTCGCTGTATAACCGAAGAATCAAATGCATCCTCAAACTCACGAGTCCCTACCTGATACTTATGTGCTTGCGGAATATGAAGTTCGTCAATTAATTGTTGAAGTTCCGGTGAGGCGTCATTGTCACAGAGAATATAAATTCTCTCAGGATCGTGAAGCTCTAATATGGCTCTCGAAAATCCGACAATGTTGTGGACTCCGCGAACATTGATTGTCTTTATAAGTCCCGATGAGAGTGTGCGGCCAGTTTGTTTTAAATACTGCGCTGGCAAGAAACTTTCCTCTGTCTCTCCTTCAACAATAACAATTCTTCTAGAAAAGAAGAGATGGGTATTTTCTATGCCTAAGGCTCGAAGTATTTGAGAAGATCGAGTTGGCTCATGTGTTAATGACCTAATTTTACTTACCCCATTGTGTCTAACCAGCAGACGAACTTGGCTTGGCTTGGCAGCATTAACGATAAATGGAGAATGCGTTGTTAAGATCACCTGATTGCCAGCGGATGAAAATCCTTCGACAGTATTCACCAAATCAAGCTGTGCTCTAACATGCAAATGTGTATCTGGCTCATCTAGTAGGTATATGGTTTGATCGTCATTGGGGATACGTGACTGTTCTTTCTTGAATTCAAGAAGAGCCATGGTCATTCTACGTTTTGTTCCATCACCCTTATTCTCAATGGCAATTTCGTTGCCACCCTCAAGAAATTTAACTTTTGCATCAACGTTTAAATCACGAGTTAGAAATACTGGTTCAATCTTGATTTCAGTTAATTCAGGCAAAAATAGTCTCAGCTTGTCTATAATTCCTCGCTCTAGGATTTGTGCTGAGACTTCGCGTGAATATTCCTCAAGATGATCCCGCACAAAGGTCTCTATGCTAGTGCCTTCGCCAATTTGTTCTTGCCATATACTTGCCTGCTTTTCTTTTAGAAACACTTCCTTAAAGAAGGCCGGAACATTCTCAAAATGGGGGGTGTAAGAATTTTTGTGTAAACGGTCATTTGGCAGGAAACTGCCGGAACATTGTTAGGAGTAGAAATGACCGTATCAAAAGCACTACCCGCAGAACTAATCGACAGCCTGCTGTCTGGATATAAGAAACCCGAAG
>WGNQ01000016.1 GCA_016124455.1 Sideroxydans sp.
CTTCGGGTTTCTTATATCCAGACAGCAGGCTGTCGATTAGTTCTGCGGGTAGTGCTTTTGATACGGTCATTTCTACTCCTAACAATGTTCCGGCAGTTTCCTGCCAAATGACCGTTTACACAAAAATTCTTACACCCCCCAGAGCAGACACCTCAATCATTCCAGCTTATCCGCGGCGTATACTCTCCCCCGTCCGCACATCGACCAGCACAATTTCTGCAGTTTCGCCATGCACGAGCCTGACGTGATAAACGTTTCCGCTTTCACTGTCTATTGCCAGAGAAGCGGGCGCATTTTCTTTGGTATCGCTATTCGACTCCCCGCCTGAAACTCTCGTTCTCAGATGCTCCTCTTGCAAGCCCCGTCCGCCGTGGGCAAACGCAATAGACGAGGTCAGCGCGATCACGCCAGCTGCGGCAGGAAGCATCTTCCTGAACTTCATGGTACCTCCTTGGTTTGTTTCGTTAACGGCTTCGGCGCTGCCACAAATGATGAAGCCGGAAATACAATGCCCGTATGATTTGCGATTTCCGGAATAGTTCAGAAAACCAAAGATGCCTTCCGCATGCTGCTTAAAGCTGTCCGTCCGGCTTTTTCTTGCAGCCTCCGCCTCCTGCCGCAAGCGCCGCGCATAGTTTCATGACATCTTTCATGCTAGGATTCCCGCAAGCGCAACGTCGAACCAGCATCGATGCAGCGGCGTTCACAGACAAGAACTATATAGCTGGCCCCTGGCGGCTCTAGCCTATGCCGCGGGGCTTCCGGTATCCTGGCTTGCACTGGCGGAGCGTAACTGGTGAAGAAAATCCTCATCATTACCGATCTCGATGGAACGCTGCTCGATGAGGCAACTTACGCCTTCGACCAGGCACTGCCGGCCCTGCGCCATGCCAAAACGCACAATATCCCGCTGATCCTCTGCTCCAGCAAGACGCGCGCGGAGATTGAGGTTTACCGCACGCAACTCGGCAACAGCCATCCCTTCATTTCCGAAAACGGCGGCGGCATTTTCATCCCGCACGGTTATTTCGCCGCGCCCGTCGAAGGTACGACGCTGGACGGCTACCATGTCATCACACTGGGCATGCCGTATGCGGAAGTGCGGCAACGCTTCATCGCACTCCGGGAACAGCTCAATGTTGCGGCGCGCGGTTTCGGCGACATGACGGTGGATGAGGTTGCGAGCCTGACCGGGCTGGATCAGGAAGCCGCCGCGCTCGCGATGCAGCGAGAGTTCGACGAACCATTCGTGTTCGACACCGAGCCGGACGAGCGTTTCCTGCAGGCGATCGAGGCTGCCGGCCTGCGCTGGACGCAGGGACGCATCTTCCACATCATGGGCCGCCACCACAAGGGCCGCGCCTTCACCATGCTGAAAGAGCTCTACCAGCGACAGTACGGTACGGTATCCAGCATCGGGCTCGGCGACAGCCTGAACGACCTGCCGCTGCTGATGGCGGTGGACCAGCCGGTACTGGTGCGGCACGAGGACGGCAGTTGCGATACGCGCATCGACATCCCCTATCTGCTGAAGACGCAGCAAGCCGGGCCAGCCGGATGGAATGAGGCGGTACTGCAATTGCTGTCTGGCGGCAGTGTCGGCAAGGCCTCGCCCGTGGCCCGCCATCAGCAGGACCTTGCCGACATTTTCAATGCGGCACTGGTTGCAGTCGACCCATACGCGGCGGTACTTAACTCGGTGCACCGGGAACAGGACATTCTGCATGCCGCAGGCGGAACCTACCCGCTCGCCGGCTTCGACCGCATCGTGCTGCTCGGCGCGGGAAAATCCGCGGCACGCATGGCGCTGGCCATGGAGCAACTGCTCGGCGACAGGATTTCCGCAGGGCTGATCATCACCAAGTACGGCCATGCATTGCAAGACGGCACCATCCGCCAGCTGGAAGCTGCACATCCGGTACCCGATGCAGCGGGCATGGCAGCGACGCAACAGCTGCTGCAGCTGGCGCAGGCCGCCGATGAGCGCACCCTGGCCATCTGCCTGCTGTCGGGCGGCGCCTCTGCACTGCTGGTGGCACCCGCCGCAGGCATGACACTGCAGGACAAACAGCAGGCGACCGGGCTGCTGCTCAGGGCCGGCGCTTCCATCGCCGAACTGAATGCGGTGCGCAAACATCTGTCTGCGGTCAAGGGCGGCCGCCTGGCGCAGGCAATTTACCCGGCGCGGCTGCTGACGCTGATCCTCTCCGACGTGATCGGCGACCGGCTCGACGTGATCGCCTCCGGGCCGACCGCCGCGGACAACAGCACTTTTGCCGATGCGCTGGCAGTGATCTCGAAATACGGGTTGCAGGCGGACATGCCGCCGCGTGTGATGCAATACCTGCAGCACGGCATGAGCGGACAGATAACGGAAACGGTAAAGAGCGGCGATCCCTGCCTGAGGACGACGCGCAATACGATCATCGGCGGCATCAACCAGGCCTTGTCGGTGGCGGCGGACAAGGCGCGCAGCCTGGATTACCGCACCGAAATCATCACCAGCGAACTGCAGGGTGAGGCGCGCGCGGCGGCGCAGATGCTGGCCCAGCGCGCGCGCGCCGCCTTGCCCCTGTTGCGTCCGGGTGAGCAGCATTGCCTGATCTGCGGCGGCGAGACCACAGTCACCGTGCGCGGCACGGGCAAAGGCGGCAGGAATCAGGAACTGGCGCTGGCATTCGCGATTGAAATGGAAAATGTCGCCGGCGTGTCGCTGCTCTCCGCGGGCACCGATGGCAGCGACGGGCCGACCGACGCCGCGGGCGGCATGGTGGATGGCAACACGGCAGCGCAGGCACGCAGCCTCGGTATCGTTCCCGAACAATATCTCGACAATAACGATTCGTATGCATTCTTCCGCCAGCTGGATGCGCTGTCCGGCAGCAGCAGCCACTTCATCACCGGCCCCACCGGCACCAACGTAATGGACATCCAGATCATGCTGCTGAGCGGACCGCACAAGGAGGTACGGCCATGAACAGCCCTGCCTTCAGGAAAGACGTCCAGGAGCAGCTGGAAGCAATCGGGCAGGTCGATATCGTGGTCGGCATTCCCAGCTACAACAGTGCGCGCACCATCGGCCACGTGGTGCGCGCGGTACAGGCCGGGCTGACGAAATATTTCCCGGGTTACACCGCGGTGCTGATCAATTCCGATGGCGGCTCCAGTGACGGCACGGTCGATGTGGTGCAAAACACCACTATCGAGGATTTCAGCGCCATTCTGCTGCAACACCGCACCGAACCGTTCTACAAGATGGCGTTCCCCTACTCCGGCATTCCCGGCAAGGGCAGCGCGTTCCGTGCAGTGTTCGAGATCGCTGCGGCACTCAATGCGAAAGCCTGCGCCGTGGTCGATTCCGACCTGCGCAGCATTACGCCGGAATGGCTGGAGCTGCTGATCACCCCGATCCTGAAGAACGATTTCGATTACATCACCCCGCTCTACCACCGCCACAAGTTCGATGGCACCATCACCAACAGCATCGTCTACCCGCTGACGCGTGCGCTGTACGGCAAGCGCGTGCGCCAGCCGATCGGCGGCGACTTCGGCTTTTCCGGCGAGCTGGCGAAGTTCTACCTGACCAAGGATGTGTGGCAGACCGATGTCGCCCGCTTCGGCATCGACATCTGGATGACCACCACGGCCATCGCCAACGGCTTCAAGATTGCACAATCGTTCCTCGGCGCAAAAATCCACGACGCCAAGGATCCGGGAGCCGACCTCAGCGACATGCTGTATCAGGTGGTGAGCTCCACCTTCGGGCTGATGGACGGCTACGCCGAACAGTGGATGCAGGTACAGGCTTCGGAACCGGTACCGAGCTTTGGTTTCGAATACTCCGTCGGACTTGAGCCGGTCAAGGTGAACACCGCGCGCATGATCAACATCTTCCGCGAAGGCATAGATAACCTGCACGATATCTGGCTCAGCATTCTCGGCGCCGGCGACCTGCGCGAAGTGGAACGGCTGGGCGCGCTGGACGACCGGGCATTCCGTTTCCCCATCGCACTCTGGACACGGGTAATCTATGATTACGCCATCGCCTTCCATCAAAGGAAGATGCCCGCCGAGCACCTGATCAAGTCACTCACCCCGCTTTACCTCGGAAAAACCGCCTCCTTCATCCTCGAAGCCGAACACATGGAGGCGCATGAAGCGGAAGCAGAGATCGAGAAACTCTGCCTGGAATTCGAAAGCAGCAAGAGCTACCTGATAACCAACTGGAAATAACCACTGGAGGCAAACCATGTCTGATTTTCTGAACCTGATACTCGAACCCTTGCAGGACGTATTCCACAAGTTCAAGGATTTCGCGCCCAATTTCCTGGCCATGCTGGTCATCCTGCTGATCGGCGCACTGTTTGCCTGGCTGTTGCAGGTACTGGTGCTCAAGCTGCTCGACACGCTGCAGTTCGACAGCTGGTCGGATCGCAAGGGCTTTACCCGGCTGATGCGCAAGGGCGACATGTGGGGCAAGCCTACGCTGCTGGTCAGCGCCGTCGTGTTCTGGTGCACGCTCATCGTCGTGTTAATGACCGCGCTGAGCGCACTCAAGATCAATGCCATCGATCAACTGGTGACACAATTCTTCGTCTACCTGCCGCGCGCCTTCTCGTCCGTGCTGATCCTCGCCGTCGGTTATGTTTTCTCCGGCTTCATCAGCCGCGCCGTACTGATCGCCGCGGTGAACAGCGGCTACCACTATGCCAAGCTGCTGGCTGAGGCCATCCGCATCCTGCTGACCACGCTGATCCTCGCGATGGTGATGGAACAGCTGCAGATCGCACCTGGCATCGTACTCGCCGCCTTCTCCATCATCTGCGGCGGCATCGTGCTGGCGCTGTCGATTTCCTTCGGCGTGGGCGGCATCGATGCGGCACGGCGCATGATCGAGCGCCAGACCGCCGCCGAAGAAAAGGAAAAAACCGGGGAAGACATCGAACACATTTGAGCGGGAGCAGAGCATGAGCGATTTTTACCAGACCGGCGTCATCACCACCCTGCACCAGCTCGGCCAGCCCACGCTGGATCGCCTGGAATCGGAATTGCTGGCGTTTTCGAAAACCCGGCCGATTGCACTGGTGCTGCCCGCGCTGTATTCAGAATTTGAAGGCCCCGCCATGCCCGGCATCGTGCAGGAACTCGCCAAGGTGAAATACCTGAACGAGATCGTACTGACGCTGGACAATGCCACGGAAAAAGAGCGCAAGCGGGTGCAGGAGTTCATGTCGCCGATCTCCACCGAGATCAGGATCATCCATAACAACGGCAAACGCATCACCGAAATATACGAAACGCTGAAACGCAACGGGCTGAATCCGGGGGAGCGCGGCAAGGGACGGTCCGCCTGGCTGGCCTATGGTTACGTGCTGGCGCGCGGCCGTTCCGATGTGATCGCGCTGCATGATTGCGACATCCTGACCTACAGCCGGGAACTGCTGGCGCGGCTGTGCTACCCGGTGGCCAACCCGAACCTGAATTACGTATTCTGCAAGGGCTTCTACAGCCGGGTGACCAGCAAAATGAACGGGCGCGTCACGCGGCTGCTGGTCACGCCGCTGGTGCGCTCGCTGCAGCAACTGGTCGGGCCGCACGGCTTCCTGGCATTCCTCGACAGCTTCCGCTACCCGCTGGCCGGAGAGTTCTGCATGAATACCGAGCTGGCGCGGGTGAACCGCATCCCCTGGGACTGGGGACTGGAAGTCGGCTCGCTGGCCGAGGTTTACCGCAATTACTCGCCGCGCCGGGTATGCCAGGTGGATATCGCAACCACTTACGAGCACAAGCACCAGACCCTGTCGGTGACGGAAATCGACAAAGGCCTGATGAAAATGGCCGTCGATATCTGCAAGTCCATCTTCCGCACGCTGGCCGCCGAAGGCGTGGTATTCTCCGACGGATTCTTCAACTCGCTGTTCGTCAGCTATCTGCGCCAGGCCGAAGACACCATCATGAAATACGAGGCCGACGCCATGATCAACGGCCTCAGTTTCGACCTGCACGAAGAGACGAAATCGGTGGAAGCCTTCACCCAGGCGATTTCCATCGCCGCGCAGACGTTCACCGCCAACAGCATGGGCGCCGCGCCGCTGATCCCGAACTGGAACCGGGTCAGCGCGGCCATCCCGGACATCCTGGAAATGCTGAAAATTGCAGTGGATGAAGACAACAAGTGATGCAGTCAACGGGGAGATACATGGAAGCAAACCCGGACCTGGCAGAGGCCTTCCAGGTCGCATTCGACAGCCACTGCGCCGGCGAGCTGGAACAGGCCGAAGCGCTCTACCGCATGATCCTCGATGTCGACCCGGGCCAGCCGGATGCGCTGCATTTTCTCGGCGTATTGCTGCACCAGCGCGACGGCCACGACAGCGCACTCGAAATGATCAGGCAGTCCATCGCGCTGGCTCCCGGGCAGGCCGACTGGCACAACAACCTGGGCAACATCCTCACCGCCCGCGGCGAACTGGAGCAGGCTGCCGCGGTCTTTTCCCAGGCCATCGCGCTGAAACCGCATGATGCCCTGCCGTGGAACAACCTCGGTGCGGTGCAGCAGCAACTGGGGCAACTGGAAGCCGCTGAGCGCACCTTTCGCCAGGCAATCGCAATCAGCCCGATTTTCGCCGACGCGCTGAACAATCTGGGCAACCTGCTTGATGCGCAAGGCCACGAACTCGAAGCCGCGGAATATTTTTGCCGCGCCTACGTGCTGGAGCCCACACAGGGCAAACAGAAATCGATGCTGGGCGTGGCTTACTACCGGCTGGGGCGCTACGCCGAAGCGGCGGAAGTCTACCGCCAGTGGCTGCTGGAAGAACCCGACAACCCGGTACCCGCCCACTTTCTTGCCGCCAGCTCCGGCACCAACATCCCCGACCGCGCCTCGAATGCCTATATCGAAAAAACGTTCGACGAATTCGCCGCCAGGTTCGACGAACATCTTGCGCAACTCGCCTACCGCGGCCCCGAAATGATCGCGCAGGCACTGGCCCGGATCATGCCCCCCGGCCGGCAGCTGAACACGCTGGATGCCGGATGCGGTACCGGCTTGTGCGGCATGGTGCTGGCGCCATATGCCAGCCGCCTCACGGGTGTTGACCTGTCTGCGCAGATGCTGGAGGCTGCCCGACAGCGCAACATCTACTACGTGCTGGAAAAAGCCGACCTGATGCCTTATCTGCAGGCACATGCGGACAGTTTCGAATTGATTGCCGCGGCCGATACGCTGATTTATTTCGGCGACCTGAATCCGTTATTCGCGGCCGCACATGGCGCATTGCAGCAGGACGGCCTGCTTGCGTTCACGATCGAACACGACAGCGAGCGGCACGATGGGTTTAGCCTCAACCCGAATGGGCGCTACAGCCACGGCCGGGATTATCTGGAAGCCGCATTACGGGCGCATGGATTCAATATTCTGGGAGTGATGCCCGGCGTGCTGCGGATTGAATTCGGCACACCGGTTCACGGCCTGGCGGTAACCGCCAGGAAAAGATAGGACTACTTGCCTTTCGCAGCCATCAATTTTTCATACTTGGCCTGCAGCTGCTCCTTGCTTTCCTCGTATTCAGGATTGTGCGGAATGCAATCTACCGGACAGACTTCCACGCACTGCGGCGTGTCGTAATGCCCGACACACTCGGTACACTTGTTGGGGTCGATGACGTAAATGCTGTCGCCCTGCGAAATGGCTTCGTTCGGGCATTCCGGCTCGCACACGTCGCAGTTGATGCATTCGTCGGTAATCATCAGGGCCATACTTTTCTCCTAGTAAATCAATTCGATCTTTTTTCAAGCAGTTTTTCCGCCACCAGGGGCGAGACAAACTTACTCACGTCGCCGCCGAAGCGCGCAACCTCACGCACCATGCTGGCGGAAATAAAGGTGTACTGTTCCGCCGGCGTCAGGAAAACGGTCTCGACATCGGGATACAGGCTGCGGTTCATGCCGGCCATCTGGAACTCGTATTCGAAGTCCGACACCGCGCGCAGGCCGCGCAACACCACCCGCGCACCCAGCGTGCGCACATAGTCCATCAGCAGGCCGTTAAACCCCTCGACGCGCACGTTGGAAAAATCCGCGAACGCATCGCGCGCCATGGCCACCCGTTCTTCCAGTGAGAACAGGGTGCCGCTGCGGCTCTCCGCCACCGCCACCACCACCTCGCCGAACAACCCGGCCGCACGCCGCACCACATCCTCATGGCCGCGTGTAATCGGGTCGAACGTTCCCGGATAAATTACCTTAATCATCAGGCGCCTCGTTTTCATGCTGCAATAACTGATAGTGCACCTTGCTCGCCCTCGCGCGCTTCACCACCTGCCACCCCGCACCCGGCTCGAACACCTCGCCGCTCTCGATGTACACCACGCCTTGCGGTGCCAGCTTGTCGATCAGCAACGGTAGCAGTCTGGGCAGATAATCGCTGAGGAAAGGCGGATCAAGGAAGATGATGTCGTACCGGTCATGTGCCTGCCGGACGAATTCTAGCCCATCTGCACAGTACTGTGCCACGTTGCTGCAATTCAGCTTCCTGACATTTTCCTGTAATACACGAAATGCCGGACGGTTTTTTTCCACCATCACCACCCGCTCCGCCCCCCGCGAGGCGGCCTCGAATCCCAGCGCGCCGCTGCCCGCAAACAGGTCCAGGCAGCGCTTGCCGTACAGCGTCTGGCCCAGCCAGTTGAATAGCGTCTCGCGCACCCGATCCGGCGTAGGGCGCAATCCTTCCGCGTCCGGGAATTCGATCAGCCGGCGGCGATAATCGCCGCCGATGATGCGTACCTGATTTATTTTGCTTGCTCCGCAGCAGGCTGGGGCTTAGCGGCCTCTTCCGGGGCGCCGACGATTACCGTCGCCAGCGCATCCGGGTTTACCCGGCGCTTGAAGGCATCGCGAATATCCGCGACGGTGACTTTCTCCACCTTGCCCGGGAAATCATCAAGATAGGTCAGCGGCAGACCGTAGAAACCGATCACGCTCAGATAATCGAGTATCTTGCGATTGCTGTCGATACGCAGCGGAAAACCGCCGATGATATTGTCCTTGGCTGCCGCCAGCTCTTTCGCGGTCGGCCCCTGTTCGATGAACTTGCGCAGGGTATCGCGCACGATGGCCAGCGCCTGGTCGGCATTTTCCTTCTTGGTCTGCAAACCGATCTGGAACGGCCCCGGCTGCTGCATCGGAATGAAATAGCTGTATACGCTGTAGGCCAGACCGCGCTTCTCGCGCACTTCATTCATCAACCGCGACACGAAACCGCCGCCGCCCAAGATGTAGTTGCCCACATACAGTGTAAAGTAGTCCGGATCGTTGCGTGCAATACCCGGCGCGCCGATCAGGATATGGCTCTGCGATGCCGGATGCGGGATGCGCTGCTCGCTCGCCTTGATCTGCATCGTCACCGGCGGGATCTTTTCCGGCGCACCGCCTGGTGGCAGCTGGGCCGTAAGCTGCTGGGCAATTTTTTCCGCCTCGTCGCGCGTCACGTCGCCCATCAGCGCAACCACTGCCGACCTGGCACCATAGTGCGCGCGGTAGAACGCAAGCAAATCGGCACGCTTGATTTTTTCCACCGTGGCAACTTCACCGGATGACTGCAGGCCGTAGGGGTGATCGCCGTACACGGCCTTGCCGAAGGCCTTCTCGGCAATCGCTTCGGGACGGGTTTCGGCTTCCTTCAGCGCCGCAACCAGGCGCATTTTCTCGCGCGCCAGAATCTTGTCCGGGAAAGTCGGGTGCTGCAGCAGGCTGGCCATGACAGACAATGCCTGGTCGCGCTCTTGCGGCCGGCTCAGGGTACGCAGGCTGATGCCCGCACGATCCTGATCGAAGCTGCCGCCGAGATCCGCGCCGATATCGGCCAGCTTGCGCGAAATGTCGTCCTCGCTCAGCCCATCCGCGCCGAGGTCAAGCATGCCCTGGGTCATGCCCGCCACCCCGGATTTCTCCGCCGTGTCGAAACCGCTGCCGGCAGGAAAACCGACTGCCACGTCGAGCATCGGCAAACCATGGTCTTCCACAAAATACACTTGCGCACCACTGGCTGCCTGCCAGTGCTGGATGTGCGGCGTGGCCAGCGCAGGCGCTGCCGTCAGCAGCAGCGCGATAAAAGCAAAAATCCTAGCGTACATTCGCGCCTCCCTCCGGCATCATGTGTCTCGGTTTGCCCGACAGCGGCTGCGGATCGAGCACCGCCACCGTCAGGTTGTCATCCTTGAAGAACTCCTTTGCCACATCCTGCACCTGCTGTGCAGTCACTGCCTGCAGTTTCTGCAGCATCAGTGGAATATCCTTGTAGGACAAGCCCAGGCTTTCCAGCTGGCCGATCTCCATCGCCTGGTAGAACACCGAGTCGCGCTTGTAGACTTGGCCGGCGGTGATCTGCGCCTTGACGCGCTTCAGTTCATCCTCGCTCACCCCATCCTTGACCAGTTTGCCGATCTGCGCACGCAGGCCGGCTTCGAGGTCGGCTGCGGTCTTGCCTTCGCTGGGTGTGCCTTCGAGAGTAAAAATGCTGGGGCCACGGGCCAGCGGGTCATATCCTGCCCCGATACTGCTGGCCAGTTGCTGTTCGCGCACCAGTGATTTGTTGAGTCGTGCCGAATCGTTGCCGTCGAGTACGCCCGCCAGCACTTCCAGTGCATACGGCCGCCACTGCTGTGCCGGCTGCTGCAGCGTAGGCGCATGGTAAGCCATCACCAGATAAGGCAGTTCCGCCGGTGCCTTGACCACGATGCGCTTGATGCCGATCTGTGGCGGTTCGGTAAACTGCTGGGTTTCCGGTACCGGGCGTTGCGGTATGCCGCCGTAGTAGCGCTGCGCCAGCGCGAATACCTGTTTCGCATCGACGTCGCCGGCGATTACCAGCACGGCATTATTGGGCCGGTAATAGCGCCGGTACCAGGCCCTGACGTCATCCGCAGTCAGTTTCTGCAGGTCGCTCATCCAGCCGATCACCGGATGGTGGTACGGATGCTGTTCGTACAGTGTAGCCATCAGCTGCTCGGACAGCAGCGAATGCGGCTGGTCGTCGGTACGCCAGCGCCGCTCTTCCATCACCACCTGGATTTCCTTGTCGAACTCTTTTTTTGACACCAGCAGGTTCTGCATGCGGTCTGATTCGAGCTTCATCGCCAGCGGCAGTTTGGATTTGTGCAGTTGCTGGAAATATGCGGTGTAATCGTAGCTGGTGAAGGCATTCTCGCGTCCACCGGCAGCAGCGATGCGTTTCGAGAATTCACCTGCCGGCACGCTGCGCGTCCCCTTGAACATCATATGCTCCAGCGCATGGGCAATGCCGGTCTTGCCGGTCCACTCATCCATGCTGCCGACGTGATACCAGACCTGCTGTACCACCACCGGCGCGCGGTGATCTTCCTTGACCACCACCTTGAGGCCGTTGTGCAGCGTTTTTTCGAACACTTCGGCATGGGCGGCGGCGGCAAACAACAAGGCCGGGATCACCAGCCATTTCCATAATCCTGTGCGCATATTTCTGGCCCAAATCAGTTAAACGGAATAGCGACGGCGGCCAAGGCCGCCGTCACAGAACGCATTATGCGTCATCGTAGCAAGCTATAACAACCATCCGGAAGACAAACAGAGGCACAGTCTAGTTCCATTCCACAAGAATTTCACCCGATGCCGCAACATGGTTATGCATGGCTGCAAGCGGATATCCTGCCAACATCAAGATTGCGCTAGCCCTATTGTGGCAAGTGGGCATAAAATGCCCCGCGTTCGTCATTAACATTCACCACGATCCTCGATGCTCAGTTTTCTGAAAAAATCCGCTGCCGACACCGAACCCGCCGGACAGAGCGGCTGGCTCGGCCGCCTCAAAAGCGGCCTGGCGCGCACCGGTGGCCAGCTGTCCAGCCTGTTCGCAGGCGGCGGCAAAATCGACGACGAGCTGTATGAAGACCTGGAAACGGTACTGATCACTTCCGATGTCGGCATGGATGCCACCAGTCTGCTGATGGCAGACCTGCGCCGCCATGTGCGCGAGCAGCATCTCACCGATGCGGCACAACTGAAAGAGGCGCTGGGTGCCTGCCTGCTCAGGCTGCTCCAGCCGCTGGCACAGCCGCTGGATGCCAGCGGCCACAAGCCGTTCGTCATCATGCTGTGCGGTGTCAACGGCGCGGGCAAAACCACCTCCATCGGCAAGCTGGCAAAATACTTCCAGAATCAGGGCAAGTCAGTATTGCTTGCTGCCGGCGACACCTTCCGCGCCGCAGCGCGCGAGCAGCTGATGACCTGGGGCGAACGCAACAACGTGACGGTAATCGCGCAGCAGAGCGGCGATGCGGCCGCCGTGATCTTCGATGCAGTACAGGCTGCACAGGCGCGGGGCATCGATATCGTGCTGGCGGATACCGCCGGCCGACTGGCCACGCAGGCGCACCTGATGGAGGAAATCAGGAAGGTGAAGCGCGTCATCGCCAAGGCGCTCCCGGATGCGCCGCATGAGGTGCTGCTGGTACTCGATGCCAACACCGGCCAGAACGCCCTGAGCCAGACCAAGGCATTCGACGAGGCCCTGGGTGTAACCGGCCTGGTGCTGACCAAGCTGGATGGCACCGCCAAAGGTGGTATCGTCGCTGCCATCGCCCGGGCACACCCGATCCCGGTGCGCTTCATCGGCGTAGGCGAAGGACTGGACGACCTGCGCCCGTTTGTGGCGGAAGAATTTGTCGCAGCTTTACTGGAACTGAACGATGATTAAATTCACCCAGGTTTCCAAACGCTATCCCGGCGGCTACGAGGCACTGAAAAATGTTGGCTTCGAGATCGAAGAAGGCGAGATCGCCTTCCTCACCGGACATTCCGGTGCCGGCAAGAGCACGCTGCTCAAGCTGATCGCCGCCATCGAACGCCCCAACGGCGGCAGCATCGTGGTCAAGGGGCAGAATGTCGGCTCGTTGAAGAGCGGCGCCCTGCCGTTCCTGCGCCGCAACCTCGGGCTGATTTTTCAGGACCACAAACTGCTGTTCGACCGCAGCGTGTTCGACAACGTAATACTGCCGTTGCAGATCTGCGGCTTCGACCACCGCGAAAGCGCCAAGCGCGCCCGCGCCGCGCTCGACAAGGTCGGCCTGCTGGCACGCGAGAAAGCCAACCCGATTGCGCTGTCCGGGGGCGAACAACAGCGTTTATGCATCGCACGCGCCATCGTCAACCGGCCCACCATCCTGCTGGCAGATGAGCCTACCGGTAATCTCGACAGTGCCTATGCCGACGAAATCATGTCCATTTTCAAATCGTTCCATCAGGTCGGCGTCACGTTGCTGATCGCCACTCACGACGAAAACGTGCTGCGCCAGTCCGATGGACGCCGACTGCTGCTGAAACACGGGGAGTTGCAGCCATGAGCAACTGGTTGATCCAGCACTGGCTGGTGTTCCTGTTCACCCTGCGTCGCCTGCTGGCCACCCCGGTGGCCAGCCTGCTCAACATCGCGATCATGGGCATTGCGCTGAGCCTGCCGGTGGGTGTCTATGTGCTATTGCAGAATGTGCAGGGGCTGGCCGCCCAGGCAGCCGGCGCACCGCAAATCAGCGTGTTCCTGGCCAAGGATGCCAGCAAGGACGACGTCGCACAGACCGGTAAACGCCTCGCCCAGCTTGACGATATCGAACGCATCGAGTTTGTGCCGCGCGAACAGGCGCTGGACCAGCTCAAGCACAGTACCGGGCTGGCCGACGTGATCGGCGGGCTGAGCCAGAATCCGCTGCCGGATGCCTACATCCTCTACCCCAAGACTGCCGATTTAAAGGTGCTGGAAGGCTTGCGCGACCGGCTGCAAACCTGGCCCAAGCTGGAACACGTGCAGCTCGATTCGGCCTGGGCACGCAAGCTCGAGGCGTTGCTGGGCTTCGTCCGGCTGGCCGTGCTGATTCTTGCCAGCCTGCTCAGCATCGCGCTGGTGGCGATCACCTTCAACACCATCCGCCTGCAGATCCTGACCAAACGCGATGAAATCGAGGTATCCAAGCTGATCGGTGCCACCCACGCCTTTATCCGCCGCCCATTCCTGTATTTCGGCCTGCTGCAGGGCTTGCTGGCCGGCGCTGCGGCCTGGCTGATCATCTCGCTCAGCCTCTACCTGCTCAACCGCAGCCTGGCCGGGCTGGCAGAACTGTATGCCAGCAATTTCACCCTGCACCACCTGTCTGCGGGTGACAGCCTGTCATTGCTGCTGTTCTCGGCCTATCTCGGCTGGCTGGGCGCTTGGCTCTCGGTGTCGCAACACCTGTGGCAGATCGAGCCCAAATAATGTTTCATGAATAAAACTAAACTTTTTTCTCGCTTGGCACTCAAACTTTAAGAGTGCTAATATTCAAGCTACCAAGGAGGCAACCATTATGAATGCGGATCTGGCTTTACCTACGCTTTCGCCAGTGGGCAGCCTGGAAGGCTATATCCAGGCGGTCAATCGCCTGCCCCTGTTGACGCAGGAGGAGGAGGTTCAACTGGCGACGCGCTTGCGTCGCAACAATGACCTGGAAGCGGCACGCCAGCTGGTTATGTCACACCTGCGCGTGGTGGTAAGCATCGCCCGTGGCTATGCCGGTTACGGCTTGCCTCAGGCCGACCTGATTCAGGAAGGCAATATCGGCCTGATGAAGGCCGTAAAGCGCTACGACCCGGAACGGGGCGTACGTCTGGTGTCGTTCGCACTGCACTGGATTCGCGCCGAAATCCACGAGTATGTGCTGCGCAACTGGCGCCTGGTCAAGATTGCCACCACCAAATCCCAGCGCAAGCTGTTCTTCAATCTGCGCAGCCTGAAGCGCGGACTGGAAGCGCTCAAGCCGCATGAAGTCAAAGCCATCGCCCAGCAACTGAATGTCAGCGAAAGCGATGTGGTGGAAATGGAAAGCCGTTTTACCGGCCATGAAATCGCACTGGAGTCGGGCGCCGACGATGAGGACGAGAATTATGCGCCGATCGCCTATCTGGCCTCGGATGCTGAAAACGAACCCTCGCAGCTGCTGGAGCAGGCCGAAGCAGGAGACCTGCAGACTGCCGGCCTGAGCCGTGCTCTGGACAGCTTGGACGAACGCAGTCGCCGCATCATTGAGGCACGGTGGCTGCGTGAAGGCGAGAGCGCAACGCTGCATGAACTGGCTGCAGAATTCGGCGTTTCCGCCGAACGCATTCGCCAGATCGAGCAGAAAGCCATGTCCAAAATGCAAACAGCGCTGGCCGCATAATTTTCAGCGCCACGAAAAGCAGAAAGCCGCAGTCTGTACTGCGGCTTTTTTATTTGACTACCCGCAGGCGCGGCTTACCTGGTGGCGGCGCACCGCCATCCTCCGGCCCGTCGTCCGGGGGTGGCGCTTCCGACTCCTCCGCCTGAAACACCAGGCCCTGCCCGTTTTCCTTGGCGAAAATGCCGATCACCGCCGCAACCGGCACCACAATCTCCTGCGGTACGCCGCCAAAGCGGCCACCGCAGGTAATTTCGTCGTTGCCCAATTGCAGGTTGCGCACCGCCTCCATGCTCAGATTGAGCACGATCTCCCCATCCTTGACATAGGCCATCGGCACCTGCGTACGGGCATCCACCCTGACAGCCAGATAGGGAGTCAGGGCGTTATCCGTACACCAGTCGTAAATCGCGCGTATCAGGTAGGGTTTGGTAGAAGGCAGCTTGGCGGCAGAATCGCTCACTTGCGCATCGCTTTTTCCGCCGGTGTCATCGCCTCGATGTAGGCCGGACGCGAGAACAGGCGTTCGGCGTACTTCATCAGCGGTGCCGCATCCTTGCCCAGCTGGATGCCATACAGCTCCAGCCGCCACAACAGCGGGGCGATCGCCACATCGAGCATGGAAAACTCGTCGCCCAGCATGTATTTCTGCTTGGTAAACACCTGGGCAATCTGCGTCAGGTTATCGCGGATCATCTGCCGTGCCTTGTCCGCCACCTTCTGCTGCCCGTGCTCCACTGCGTCGATATGACAGAACAGCTCATGTTCGAAGCGGTGCAGGAACAGCCGGGCACGAGCACGCATTACCGGGTCGGCAGGCATCAGTTGCGGGTGGGGGAAACGCTCATCGATATACTCGTTGATGATGTTTGCCTCGTGCAGGATCAGATCCCGCTCGACCAGCACCGGCACCCTGCCATAGGGGTTGATCGCCGCGAGATCTTCCTGCTTGTTGTATACATCCACATCAATGATCTGGAAGTCCATGCCCTTTTCAAACAGCACGATCCGGCAGCGCTGACTGAACGGGTCCGTCGTCCCAGAGTAAAGCGTCATCATAATTTAAGTTTACACCTTGATTAGTTGGTTACGGCGCAGTGCTCCTCGCACCAGCATAAACCCGATCACCCCCACCACAGCTGCAACAACAATGAACGCCAGCACCGGCATACTGCCTGTGCCATTGATACCTGCAACCCAGACATAGCGCTCGAACAGTGTGCCGGTAATGATACAGGCAGCAACCGCGAGAGTAGCCTGCGGATTATGGCGGGTTATCGGGAAGCATAGTGTAACAAAAGGAATCACAAATTTCATCGCCACCATCGACCACCACAACACGCCGTAGTCCCCATCCTGCATGCCGTCGATGCGATCACGCTCCTCGCCGATATTGCCATACCACATGGTCAGGTACTGGGCAAAGAAGGTGTACATCCACAACAGGGTGAACGCCAGCATCATTTGCGCCAGATAGTTATAGACGAATTCCTCGACACGCTTCACGAGCTTGTTGCCATTGTTCAGCGCGTAAATCCAGATCACCATAAAGGCCAGGAACATGCCGAAATTGCTGACCAGGTTGTACATGCCGTAAATCGCGCTGTGCCAGGAAGGCTTCAGCGTCATCTCGAAGTCCCATGCCACCATGGTGCAATAAAGCACGGTGAAGAACGGAATCCAGCAGGCAACGTGATGGAACTTGGCCCGATCCTGCTCGCTGCGCTCGCTGACTTCCTGACGCTTGATGAACATGCGCCATACGAAGATGATCGTCAGCATGCCGAGCACTTCGCGCGCGGCCAGCAACGGCAAGGTATACCAGCCCGGCATGTGCACATCCTCGCCGTGCGAAACGTGCCCGATCCACGGGAAGGTATGCTGGCTGCCGGCCAGCAGGATCAGCAACAGCACGAAGGCCAGCGGAAACAATGCATACAGCGACACTGCCAGATGGCGCACCTGGAAGCGCCACTTGGCGCCGACCAGGTAAAGTACCGAGCACAAGGTCACACCGCTCAGCGCGAGGTATGTAACCACCACGAAACTGGCGGTCAGAACCGACCAATTACTGTAAGAAAACATGTTCATTCCCCCTTAGTTATCGGCCGTTGACGTCGGAATAGACTTTCGCGCCTTGCTGCAGCACGTGGCGAACGTAATTCACCACATTCCAGCGCTCGGTCGGCGACAGATCGTTGGCATAGGACGGCATGATGGCGCCGCCAAATGTCATCATGCCGAAAATGTAACCGTCGCTGATGCTTCGCGCATGCTCGGCAGTCAGGTCAAAAGGCTGCAATATCAGCTTTTTCCCGACCAGGCCATCACCCTTGCCGGCATAACCATGGCACGGCGTGCAGTAGATACCGAACAAGCGGCCGCCGAATTCCAGCGATTTCTGATCAGCCACTACCGGATTCTTCATCTTTTCCGCAGCATCCCTGTCCTTGACGAATACAGTAGTGCCGGGAACAGGTTCCGAATGCTCGGGGTAGTTTTCCATGCCCGGATGGGCCGGATCTACGCTTTCCTGCGGCTTCACGCTGATCTGTTCGGACATGTCCTTGGACCATGGCCATGCTTGTGCCAGTGCAGGTGTCACCAGCAATGCGATTGCTAAAGTTAGTTTTTTCATCTGCCAGCCTCTTCCTGAATTTCCAATGCCTTATGCTTGGTAAAAATCTCCCTGAGTTTGGGCACAGAACCCTCGTCACCCTTTACCAGCACGCCGATCTGGTCTTCTGAAACCTTGGCGCTGTACAGCGGAGAACGCCTTGCCGGCAGGCCGGACAGGATCAGGAAACCGAGAACGGTGATGTACACCCCCCCCAGGATGAACATTTCGTAGGTCAGCACGAAGTTGGGCGGGAACGGCACGATCGGTTTGCCGCCCTTCATCTGCGCATAGAAGTTGGCCTGCGAACCGGAAATCAGCCAGAACGCCAGGAAACCGCCGAGCGACGCCCCCAACAGCGTAAACCACTGCACATACACCGGCTTGTTACCGATGAACTCCTCCACTTCCGGATGCTCGATCGGCGATTTCACCACCATGTCGTTGGCGGCATTAAAGCCCTTGATGTCGGCGGTACGCAGTTCCTTGACGACCGCTTCCGCCTCATCAAAGTTGTTGTACAGCGCAAGCAAATAACGTTGGCTCATTTTAGTTAGCTCCCTTCACAGCGAGTTCTTCCCCGGCAGCTTCTTTCTTTGACTGCAGGCTGCGGTGATAGACCATTTCCTTCACTTCATACATGGAGACCGAAGGGAATACCTTACAGAACACCAGGAACAGCAAGGTAAACCAGCCAAAGCTGCCGAACACCATGCCCCACTGCACCATGCTGGGCCACTGATCGTGGTCGAATGTCCACGGATAAATGCCATGCGAGAAGGTTGGCGACACGATCATCCAGCGCTCCAGGAACATGCCCAGGTTCAG
Organism: Sideroxydans sp.; assembly: GCA_016124455.1. Classification (GTDB taxonomy): domain Bacteria; phylum Pseudomonadota; class Gammaproteobacteria; order Burkholderiales; family Gallionellaceae; genus RI-121. Next base: position 18,670 of record WGNQ01000016.1, read on the forward strand.
CAGCAGCGACACCGCGAACATGATTGGGATGTTGGTTTGCCACTTCTTCACCATCATGGCGAACGGCACGACCGAGCCGCAGAAAATCATCGCCCACCAGAATGGCGCATAGGGACCAATCGCCTTCTGGATCAGCACGCCCTTGGCGGCTTCATCATGGCTGTACCAGACCGAGGCAAACTCGATGCAGTTCAGGTAGGTCCACACCATGGCGATCGCGAATGTCAGGCGCACGATCTTCTTCAGGATCGGCAGCGTCATGTATTCCTCGAAACGGAACACGTAACGCAGGATGACGAACAGCGAGATGATGGCCGCGCAACCGGAATACAGCGCACCGGCCACGAAGTACGGCGGGAACGAAGTCACGTGCCAGCCGGGCTGCTGCGACATGGCAAAGTCACCGGCCACGATGGAGTGCACCGACACCGCCAGCGGGATCAGGAAACACGCCACGGTCAGGTAGGTCATGCGGAAATTGCGCCATTGACGGTCGGTACCTTCCCAGCCCAGCGCCAGGATGGTGTATACCTTCTTGCGCCAGCCCTGATGAATGTTGTCGCGGCAGATCGCCAGATCAGGAATCATCCCCACATACAGGAAGATCATCGACGAGCTCAGGTAGGTAAACACCGCCATCGCGTCCCACAGCAGCGGGGACTGGAAGTTAGGCCAGGCCCAGCGCTCGTTCGGATAGGGCAATGCGTAGTAGATCTGCCATACGCGTCCAAGGTGAACCGCAACGAACAGCGCTGCTGTCAGCAGCGAGAACGTGGTCATCGCCTCGGCGAAACGGTAGATCGGCTTACGCCAGTCGGCATGCATCAGGTGCAGAATCGCCGACAGCAATGTCCCGGAGTGGCTCATGCCGATCCAGAAAATGAACGAGGCAATGTACAACCCCCACACATGAGGATTGTCCAGGTTGGCTACGCCCATGCCCATGTTGTACTGATAAACCTCACAGCCAACACCCACCCCGAACACCAGCAGCGCAACCAGGAGAATGACCCAATACGCCTTGCGGGGCGACTCCAGGCTTTTGAGCACGTCCTTGTTAATCTGTGCCCAGGCTATATCTTCGCGGATATCTTTTCCCATTTTTCTCTTTCCCTTCCCTTGTGCCTTACACTGCGCTTTCGCGCACCCGCTCCAGATACATCACCGAAGGATAGGGACGCAGTTCTTCGAGAATGCGGTAACCGCGCAAACGGTTGCCTTCCGTCTTGTCCTTATCCTGCTTTTCCTTCGTCAACTCGACCTGCTGGTGCTGCCATTTCTGGGCGACCTTGGATTCCGGGTCATACAGATTGCCGAAGGTGATCGCACCGGCCGGGCATGCTTCCTGGCAGGCGGTCTGCACATCGCCATCCTGCACCGGACGACCTTCGGTCTTGGCATTGTTGCGTGCCACATAGGTGCGCTGCTTGCAGAATGTGCATTTCTCCATCACACCCTTGCTGCGTACGCTCAGATCCGGGTTGAGCTGCTCGTTCATCGGTGACGGCCACACGTCCTTGGTAGTCGGGTAGTCGTACCAGTTGAAGTAACGCACCTTGTATGGACAGTTCGCCGAACAGTAGCGCGAACCGATACAGCGGTTGTAAATCTGCGAGTTCAGGCCGTCTTCAGTATGGTTGGTGGCACCCACCGGACATACCGTTTCGCATGGTGCGGCCTCACACTGCTGACACATCATCGGCAGGAAGCGCGCGCCCTGGTCTACCTCAAACCCACTTTCACTCTCGTCCCAGTAGCGCTCAATGCGCATCCAGTGCATGGCTTGCCCGTGCGAATATTTTTCCTTGCCCACTACCGGCAGGTTGTTCTCGGCATAACAGGCCACGCTGCAGGCATTGCAGCCGGTGCAGGCATCGAGATCGATGGCCATCGCCCACTTGATGTCGGAAGGATAGGCTTCCCAGTCAGGATGCCCCTTGTCCTCAACCGGATGGGTATGGCGAAACTTCGACCAGTTTTCTAACAGATTGGATACGGACATGCTTTAGACCTCCTTCGAAAGATCAACTTTATCGGCCTGCACCTGGACCGCAATCTTCGGCCTGCCATCCTGGCTTCCGCCAAGCGGGCCTTCTTCCTTGACGATAATCACGCGCTGACCGGTCTTGCTGATCTTCACGTTGGTCTCGTTGAGTGCAAGCTCCCCGGTCTCCTGCTCGAATACCGGATCAAGTATGCTGAATACGTTCGCACCGACCCCCTTGGCGTAGCGCCCCATGCCTTCGTGGCCGTACCCCACCGGCACCGAAACCGCATCGGGATGGATGCCCGGGAACAGGTAGGCCTGCGACTTGATGGAACCGCTCTTGGATGCCACCTCGACGATGTCGCCCTCGGCAATACCCAGCTTGGCGGCGGTCTTCGGATGGATCTCAACCCAGGAATCCCACACCACGGTGGTCAACGGATCGGGAGATTCCTGCAGCCACGGCTCGTTGGCATTGCGTCCGTCGCGCATGCTGGCCGACACGGCAGGAATCAGGCGCAGCGGATAGTTGGTGTCGGTACCGGTAGCCGGGGACAGTTTCAGATCCGCGGCAGACATCTTGGCCGACACGGATCCGGCAACACCCTTCAGCGGCACAATACCCTTGCTCAGCGTCTCGTCCCAGAAAATATCGTCGTCATCGGTAGTCTTGCCGCCGAGCGCAACCTTGTTTTTCAGTACCGCGTTGTGCAGATAGGAATAAAAGTCTTCAAAATCCTTGTATTCGTCGGCTTTGCGCTGTTTGAGCAAGGCCAGCAGGATGTCGCCCACACCACGGGTATCCGGATACAGCTTCTGCATCAGCGGCTGGCGGAAGCTCATCTGTGCATAGGTATCGGCATCGCTGCCTTCCGGCGCGGCCATATATTCCGGCACCACCGTACCCCAGTCTTCCATCGCGGAATCCAGCGGCAATACCAGATCGGCAGCCTGCGCCGTTTCATCCAGGTATTGTGCGAATGCAACCTTGAAATCGGCCTTGACGAAGTTATCCTTGAACTTCATCGCAGCGGGTGCACTGAACACCGGGTTGGCGCCGTAGCTGAATACCACCTTGTATTTGCCTGCAGCCAGTCCGTCGTTAAGCTTGTTCAGCGAGGAACGACTACCCACGGTTGGTGCAATTTGCGGGAACGGCACACTGGCAGCCGCTTCCACGGTCTTGCCGACGTTGCCCAGCACATGGTTGAGCATGGCGATGGCGAGCGCATTCTGCGAACCGTTCACATAACCCTCGGCGGCATCACCCGCCAGCACCAGGCTAGGCGAACGCTCCTTGAGCAGAGTAGCCAGCTTGTTGATCCGTTCGAATGGCACACCGGTATTCACACCCACACGTTCCGGCGTGTAATCCTTGACGGCTGCCGCGATATCCGCGGGCAGCTTGATCCCGGCAGAACCCAGCGCATTGATCACACCCAGCGCCAGCATGCCTTCGGTACCCGGGCGAATACCGATCCAGCTGTCTGCATTGGCGCCGGTCAGCGTCATCTTGGGCTCGACCTGCACCAGCACGCCGCGGCCTTCCGGACGGGTGCCCTTGCGGAACTGCGCATATTGTTGCGCAAAGTTAACCGGCGAAACCCAGGCGCCGAGGAAGTCCGCACCGAACGACACCACCACCCTGGCCTTGTCGATACGGTAGCGCGGCATCGCCATGCCGTAGGCCTTCTTGTTGGCGACGCGCAACACGGCAGGAGAAATCGCCTCGTAGGAGAAGTGATTCTTGCTGCCCAGCGCATCCATGTAGTTGCCGAACAAAGCCTGGACATGACCGCTCATGCCGCCGGTCAGGAACGCAACCTGCTCGCCCTTGACGCCATTCAGCTTGTCGTTGATTGCGCCCAGCGCGGCTTCCCAGGTAACTGCCTGCCCCTTCAGCAGCGGCTGGCGGATACGGTCGGGATTGTAGTGCGCTTGCACGCCCGACTGGCCCAGACCACACATCTTGCCACGGTTGATCGGCGAATTCGGGTTGCCCTCTGCCTTGAGTACACGGCCTTCACGCACCCGACCCATGATGTTGCACCCGGCATCGCACTGTGCGCAGGTCGAATTGAAATAGTTGGCAATGCTGGGAATGACATAGGAAGGCAGCGTCACATAGGAAGTAACGATCTCCTGACCATCCTGAATCGAGGTATTGCCGCAGCCGCTCAAAGCGACGGCCGTACCGCCCCAACCCAGTACCTTTAAAAAATCACGCCGATTAAAATCGTTCTCTTTCATCACATAATCCCCTGATATCTAGCTTGTGGTAAACGGCACGCCGCTTACTTATGGCACGTGAAGCAATCGTTTGGCCCATGCCCGGTCTTGGTCGAATGGGCACTGATCGGATGATCCTTCATGTGGCAACTGGCACACCACCCCATGGTCAGCGGCTTCTGCCTGCGAGCTACCGTCATCTTCTTCACATCGCCGTGACAGTATCCACAAACCTCCTGATACGGGCGATCCTGCTGGAAATAGAAACGCTGGATATGGCGCTCGTGATTGAAGCGCACGAAATCCGGCAGATCGTGTACTTTTTTCCAGGGAATCGGCTTCTTCGCTTCCCAGTACTCGAACAGCTTCTTGATGCGCGGCTTGTCCCTTACCGACTCAATGCTCTGGTGGCAACCGATACACTTCTGCACAGGCGGGATACCCGCCACCATGCTGCGACGCGCATAGGTATGGCAATACATGCAGTTGATCTGCATGCCACCATCCTTGGCATCGCCGGCATGGCGAAAGTGGGGAAACTCGATCGGCTGCTCGATCTGTGGACCGAGATCGTCCGGCGTGGTCAATTTTGGCGCAGCGTCGGCTGCATAACTTCCCACCCCCGCAAACAGCCCGACAAGCAGAATGAACAAACGCAAAATATGCTGCATCGTAAGTAGCCCCCCGACAAAACCTGATAATTATTTATAGCCAGCCGATTCTTCCTGCCGGCATAACCTGCCCCCAAAAAACTTCCTGTCAGGCATCCGCCCATGCAAATCGCGACGATACTACCGACAAGGCTGGGCATCTTCTACACTTCAAATGGCGAAGTCAACACAACATCCGCGCGGTTCCGGGCACCCTTCCAGAAAATCCTTGCCGTGAAAGCAGTTGCATTAATTTCAAAAATCCTTGAAAGTACGATAATGGAACCGGAACACCTTTCAGACACCACTTGGCGATTCATACATCACTTTGGAGAAATGGGGAGCCGCTGGGGAATCAGCCGCACCGTCGGCCAGATTTATGCCCTGCTCTACATTTCCCATGTCCCGTTGAATGCCGACGACATCACGCACCTGCTCTCCTTCTCGCGCTCCAACGTGAGCATGGGGCTGAAGGAACTGCAAAGCTGGCGCCTGCTGCGCTCCGAATACCGCGCTGGCGACCGGCGCGAATACTTCAAGGCACCCGAAGACGTGTGGGAAATATTCCGCACCCTGGCGGACGAACGGCGGCGGCGCGAAGTGGAACCCACTTTGTCCATCCTGCGCGAATGCCTGCTCGATCCCAAGCACACGCCCGAAGACGAACATTTTCACAACCGCATGCAAGCCATGTACGACCTCATCTCGATGGCCAATGAATGGTTTATCGACATCCAGAAGCTGAGCGCGGAAGACCTGACTTCGCTGATGCATCTCGGCGCACAGGCAAAAAAATTGCTGCATGCCAAGAATCGCCTGCTATCATTTGCCGGTCTCAACAAAGAAGATATTCCAGAATAGGGCGAGGCCTCCGTCGCGCCCGCAGCAGTAATCCAGCCGCACGACGCGCTCTGGCTGCCGCCGGATATCCCGCCATTCAATTCATACAAGCCGATCTGACATGAACGAACAACAAGCCGTACTCGATTTCTTTGCACAGGAAGAAAACCTGCCGCTGGCACTGATTGCCGCCGAACATCTCGACGCCATCCGCCTGCGTCTCAACAACGAATTCTGGCTCACCTTGCGCGAACGTCTGGACGCATGGCTGACGCAGCAAGGGCTGCCATGGAGCACCGACGTTACCGAGGATCGCAATAACGAAGAATGCCTGGTCGGGTTGCACCTGCAGCCGACCGGCGAGCAGCGCCTGTTCCTGCGCCCCTTCATGGAACAACAGTTTCTGGGGGACGATTACCGGGTCTTTCATGGCCTGATGTGGAATACCGCGCCGAATGCCGCGCAAAAAAACCTGCCCGAGGTAAACACCTTGCGCACCCAGCTGGGGGCTGCGGGACTCAAGGAAAGCGACAGCTTCCTCGCCTGGCAATGGCTCCCCTGGCACCCCCGCCGTCGTGATTTCCTGTCGCGTTTTTCCACCCGGCGCGAGGAATTTCTGGCCGAAGCACTCGGCCCCTGGCAGGCATTGCTGGATGAATACGGTGAACAGTTACACTCGGCCAACCTCGCACTGAACAGCACCGGCCGTGGCGCTGCCGTCTCACTGGATCAGCTGCGCAGCACGCTGCCAACAGCCGCCCGCGGCGAAGCAAGAACTGCCGAATAAGGCATGCCCGGCAGCCGGGCATGCTACACCGGCACATCCATATCGAAGAAACGGTGCTCCAGGGCAAAACGTGCCGCAAGGTGTTCGCCCAAGGCCTGCACGCCATAGCGTTCGGTAGCGTGATGCCCTGCCGCGATGAAGGCGACGCCGGCTTCCTCGGCGACATGAACGTTCTGCTCGGAAATCTCCCCGGTAAGGAAAGCATCCACACCGAGTTCGACCGCCTGCATAAAATAACCCTGAGCCGCCCCCGTACACCACGCCATGCGCCGTATTGTGCGCCCCTCTTCGCCGATCACCTGCGGCTCGCGCTGCAACGTATCGGCGATATGCCGGGTAAGCCCGGCTAAAGTTTGCGGCTGCACCAGATCGCCGTGGCAGGCAATATCCTGTTCGCCGAAGCGCCCCAGTTCGACGAATCCCAACCGTCTGGCAAGTTGCGCATTGTTGCCGAGCTCAGCATGCGCATCCAGCGGCAAGTGGTAGGCCAGCAGGCTGACATCATGCTGCAGCAGATGCGCCACTCGTCGCTTCTTGATACCGCTGATTGCCGCATCTTCGCCGCGCCAGAAATAGCCGTGATGCACCAGCACCGCATCCGCCCCCCAGGCAGTGGCCGCTTCCAGCAAACGCTGCGATGCAGTAACACCACTCGCGATCTTGAGCACTTGCGCACGACCTTCCACCTGCACACCATTCGGGCAGTAGTCGCGAAAACGACCTATCTCCAGCAGGCTTGCGATATAATCACGCAACTCGTTGAGTACCATAACAATCCTTAATTAACTCCGGCAACCGACCCCATCATATCATGCGCAAATTCTGGCTCTTGTTCACACAGGCAACCACCATCGTTCTGGCCATCCTGTTTGTCATCCACACGCTCAAGCCTGAATTGCTGCCCACCGCCGCGCGCAGCGGGGTGGTCACGCTGTACGAAAGTGCCGGCGACCAATCCAGCAAACTGCCGGCCACCGGTTTCAGCGAAGCGGCAAAGAAAGTCATGCCGGCGGTGGTAAACGTCTTCACGACCACCGAGGTCAAGACCCCGACGCACCCGTTCATGGATGACCCGCGCTTCCGTTTTTTCTTCGGTGACCAACCCGATGACGGTGCACCACAGGAGAGTTCCAGCCTGGGTTCCGGCGTCATCGTCAGCCAGGATGGCTATATCCTGACCAACCATCATGTGGTGGAATCCGCCGACCAGATTGAAGTTGCGCTGGCCGATGGCCGCCATGCCAAGGCGCATGTGATCGGTTCCGACCCGGAAACCGACCTTGCGGTCATCAAGATCGAATTGCCGGGCAAACTGCCCGCGATCACCTTTGGCCATTCCGAGCAGGCACACGTGGGCGACATCGTACTTGCCGTCGGTAATCCGTTCGGGGTTGGACAAACCGTCACCATGGGTATCATCAGCGCGCTGAAACGCAACCACCTCGGACTGAACACCTTCGAGAATTTCATCCAGACCGATGCGGCGATCAATCCGGGCAACTCCGGCGGAGCGCTGGCAGATGTAAACGGCAACCTGATCGGTATCAACAGCGCCATCTATTCGCCCAGCGGCGGATCGCTCGGCATTGGCTTTGCCATTCCCGTAAGCACCGCAAAAAAAATCATGGAACAGATTATCCAGAACGGTTCAGTAACGCGCGGCTGGATTGGCGTGGCAGTGCAGGAGCTGACGCCCGAGCTGGCGGAGTCGTTCAAGCTGGGAAGTACGCAAGGGGTGCTGATCTCCGATGTGATGCGCGGCGGCCCGGCAGACAAGGCCGGCATCAAGCCCGGCGACATTCTGACCACGGTGGAAAACAAGCAGCTGACCGACTCGAATTCAATGCTGGAAGCCATCGCCGCGCTCCCGCCCGGCAAGGTTGCCGTGCTCAAGCTGCTGCGTAACCAGACGGAAATCGCGGTGCAGGTAAAAATCGGCAAGCGCCCCAAACCGCAGCCGCAGGAATAATTCGGGGGAGTATTGCCGCCAACGAATAGTTGCTATTCGTACGCATGCAGCAGCGAAAGCTATGGATTACGGCTGGGCGTCGCCCGGTACAGTTTTCGGCGCCGTCCAGCCCGCCACCAGGATGCCCGCCTCATACAGCAGCCACAACGGCATTGCCAGCATGAATTGCGACACCATGTCCGGCGGCGTGAAGATGGCGCCGACCACAAATGCACCGACGATAACGTAAGGACGCGCCTCCTTGAGTTTCGCGGTCGTCACCATTCCCATGTGCACCAGCACCACAACTGCCACCGGCACCTGGAAGGTCACCCCGAATGCGACGAACATGGTCATCACAAACCCCAGGTATTTTTCGATATCGGTCATCACCGCCACACCCTGCGGCGCATTGGCGGTGATGAAACCGAACACGATCGGGAATACCAGGAAATAGGCGAATGCCATCCCGCAGAAGAACAGCACGCTGCTGGCCACGATCAGCGGCCACACCATGCGCTTCTCGTGCGCGTACAGACCGGGCGCAACGAAACGCCACAGCTGGTACAGGACGTAAGGCAGGGCAATCAGGAATGCCGTCATCATCGCCACCTTGATCGGCACGAAGAACGGCGTGGTCACGTCAGTGGCGATCATCTGCCCGCCCTTGGGCAGTTTGGCCAGCAACGGGTGCGCAAGCAGCGCATAGAGTTTTCCCGCGAACGGGAACAGGCAAATGAACACCAGCAACACCGCCACGACCGAATTCAGCAGGCGCGTGCGCAGCTCGATCAGGTGTGCAATGAAACTCTCACTGGTACTCATCAATCAACCGGGAATTTTTTCTGGTCGGCAACAGGCGGCTGCAACTCAAGTTGCGCCTGCTGCACCGGAGCCTTGAGCTGTTGCGCGATCTCCTCCGCGGGTTGTGCCACAGTATGGTTCAATTCCCGCACCTGCTGGTCTACCGCCTGCGTGGTCTGTTTCACTGCCTGCGTCATTGCGCCGGCTTCCTGCTGCACTTTCTGTTGCAGCTGGCGAAACTCCTCTATCGCCATGTCACGCGCGATGTCGGCCTTGACCCCGTTAATGTAGCGTTGCGCGCGCCCCCACAGCATACCCAGTGTACGCGCCACCTTGGGCAGGCGCTCGGGCCCGATGACGATCAGGGCGATCACCAGAATCACCATCAACTCGGAAAAATCTACGCCGAACATGGATGTACAGAGTTAGCCGTTTTCACTACAGAAACAGTTCGATCAGGCCTTGGTCTGCGACTTGTCCTTCACTTCGCCCTCAATGGTCTGGCCACCTTCCCGGTGCTCAACCTGCTTAGGCGCTTCGTCTGCACTTGCCATGCCTTCCTTGAAGCCTTTGACCGCGCCGCCCAGATCGCTGCCGATGTTCCGCAACTTCTTGGTGCCGAATATCAGCACGATTACCAGCAATACGATCAGCCAATGCCAGATGCTCAACGAACCCATTTCATTTCTCCTAAAATTAACCGGCGTCAGTCACGCCGCACCATGGGCGGGATGTGGCCGCCACCGATGATATGAATATGCAAGTGAAACACTTCCTGCCCCCCGCCCTTGCCGGTATTGATCACCGTGCGGAAACCGCTGTCCAGCCCCTGCTCCTTCGCCAGTCTGGGCGCCACCGTCAGCATCCTGCCAAACAGCGCGGCATGGCTGTCATCCGCCTCCAGCAGCGAAGCGATGTGCAGCTTGGGTATCACCATGAAATGCACCGGCGCAACCGGATGTATATCATGGAATGCAAACAGCTCATCATCTTCATATACCTTCCGGCTCGGGATTTCACCGCGCACGATCTTGCAGAAAATGCAGTCGTCAGCCATATCAGCCCTTCCTGTTCGCCTTTTCCTCAATCCCGGACAAGCCCTCGCGCCGCGCCAGTTCGTTCAGCACGTCGTCAGCCCGCAAACCGTGCTGGGCCAGCAACACCATGCAATGAAACCACAGATCGGCAGTTTCATAAACCAGATTCGCATTGTCGCCCCCCTTGGCCGCGAGTACGACCTCGGTCGCTTCTTCACCAATCTTTTTCAGGATGGCGTCCTCACCCTTGCTGAACAGCTTGGCGACATACGAGGTCGTCGGCTCCCCATGTTTGCGGGCCGCAATGGTCTCGGTCAGGCGTTGCAGAATGTCGTTGCTCATTTTTTGTATATTTCTTCCGGCGATTTAAGCACCGCGTCGGTTTCCACCCACTGCCCGTTTTCCAGGCGGCTGAAGAAGCAGCTTACACGGCCGGTGTGGCAGGCGATCCCGCCCTGCTGCTCCACCTGCAGCAACACCACATCCTGGTCGCAATCGATGCGGATTTCCCGCACCCGCTGCACATGCCCCGACTCCTCACCCTTGTGCCACAATTTCTTGCGCGAACGCGACCAGTATACTGCCTCGCCGGACTCGGCTGTATGCTTGAGCGCCTCGCGATTCATCCAGGCTACCATCAACACCCGTCCGCTGTCGGCATCCTGGGCAATCGCGGGCACCAGTCCGTCGTCCGACCAGTTGACCTTGTTCAGCCAGGAATCGGCACTCACAGCCGCACCTCAACACCCTGTTGCGCCATAAACTGCTTGGCCTGCTGTACGGAGTATTCGCCGAAATGGAAAATGCTCGCCGCCAGCACCGCATCGGCACCGCCAACTTTTACGCCGTCGACCAGATGCTGCAAATTACCCACACCGCCGCTGGCGATCAGCGGGATTTCCAGCGCATCGGTCACTGCACGCGTGAGCTCCAGGTCAAAACCGTTCTTCTGCCCGTCACGGTCCATGCTGGTCAGCAGGATTTCACCTGCGCCCAGTTGCTGCATTTTTTGCGCCCACTCCACTGCATCCAGCCCGGTGGCCTTGCGCCCGCCATGCGTGAACACTTCCCAGCGGCCTTCGGCAACCCGCTTGGCGTCAATCGCCACCACGATGCATTGCGAGCCGTAACGCCCCGCTGCATCCGCCACCAGTTGCGGGTTGAGCACGGCGGAGGTATTGATGCTGATTTTGTCGGCACCGGCGTTGAGCAGGTTGCGCACGTCTTCCACCTGGCGCACGCCGCCGCCAACGGTGAGCGGGATGAACACCTGCGATGCCACCTGCTCGATGATGCGAAAGATGATGCCTCTATCGTCCGAACTGGCAGTAATGTCGAGGAAGGTCAGTTCATCCGCCCCCTGATCGTCATAGCGCTTGGCAATTTCCACCGGGTCTCCGGCATCGCGCAGCTCGACGAAGCTGACGCCTTTAACCACGCGGCCGGCGGTCACGTCGAGACAGGGAATGATGCGTTTTGCCAGCATTGGATCAGTATTTCGGCGACAGTTCGTCAGCCAGCGCCTGAGCGGCCTTGAAATCCAGCGTACCTTCGTAGATGGCGCGACCGGTGATGGCTCCGCTGATGCCCTCCTGCTCCACCGCACATAGCTTGCGCACGTCGTCGAGGTTGGTAATGCCGCCGCTGGCGATGACCGGCGTGTGCAATGGCTGCGCGAGTTCCACCGTGGCATCAATATTCACGCCGCTCAACATGCCGTCGCGCCCGATATCGGTATAGATGATCGCCTCCACGCCATAACCTTCGAAACGCAAGGCCAGATCGGCGACATCATGCCCGGTGAGCTTGGACCAGCCGTCGACCGCGACCTTGCCGCCCTTGGCGTCCAGCCCCACCATGATGTGGCCGGGAAAGGCGTCACAGGCTTCATGCAGGAAGCCCGGTGTCTTCACTGCGGCGGTGCCGACAATGATATAGGTGACGCCGATATCGAGGTAGCGCTCGATGGTTTCCAGATCGCGAATTCCTCCGCCAAGCTGTACCGGCACATCCAGCCCGACGGTTTCAATGATGCTGCGCACCGCCGCTTCATTCTTGGGTTTGCCTGCAAACGCCCCGTTCAGGTCCACCAGATGCAGGCGGCGCGCGCCCTGGTCCAGCCAGTGTTGCGCCATCGCCGCCGGGTCTTCGGAAAATACCGTGGCATCTTCCATCACACCTTGGCGTAAACGTACACAATGACCGTCTTTCAAATCAATCGCAGGAATAATCAGCATGGCAATACTTTAATCAAACAGAGTTAAACGGGATTCCAACTTACAAAATTCTGCAGCAGGGCCAACCCGGCGTCGGCGCTCTTTTCCGGGTGGAACTGTACAGCGAACAAGTTATCTCGTGCCACGGCACAGACAAAAGGCTGCGGATAACAGCTGGTACCCTGCACCAGTCGCATGTCGTTCGGCTGCACATAATAACTGTGCACAAAATAAAAGCGTGTGTCCTGGGTGATGCCGTCCCACAATGCATGTTCGTCATGCGTCACCTGGTTCCAGCCCATGTGCGGCACTTTCAGCTGGCGACCCTGCACATCATGCAGGTCATGCGCAAAGCGCACCACCTTGCCCGGCAGAATGCCAAGACCTGCGATGTCACCTTCCGCACTGTGCTCAAAAAGCATCTGCAAACCGATGCAGATACCCAGAAAGGGCTTATTGCGCGCTGCCTGCAACACTGCTTCGCGCAATCCACGTGCTTCCATTTCACGCATGCAGTCCGGCATTGCACCCTGGCCGGGGAACACCACGCGCGAAGCCCGCGCAACCTCAAGCGGATCGTCGGTCACCACAATGGAGGCCGCGGGTGCCACCTGATGCAACGCCTGCTGCACCGAGCGCAGGTTGCCCATGCCATAGTCTACAACTGCAATATCCGCCATGATGGTGTTCCGTGAAACTATAACGCCCCTTTGGTGGAAGGCAGCATGTCGATCATGCGCGGATCGGTCTCCAGCGCCATGCGCATGGCGCGACCGAACGCCTTGAACACGGTTTCCGCCTGGTGGTGCGCGTTGTCACCTGCCAGGTTATCGATATGCAAGGTTACCAGCGCGTGATTGACGAAACCCTGGAAGAATTCGCGGATCAGGTCGACATCGAACTCACCGATGCTGGCGCGCACAAAGTCCACGTTGAACACCAGACCGGGACGTCCGGAGATATCCACCACCACGCGTGACAGCGCCTCGTCCAGCGGCACATAGGCATGGCCATAGCGACGCAGCCCCTTCTTGTCGCCGATCGCCTGGCTGAAAGCCTGGCCGAGGGTAATACCGATATCTTCGACAGTGTGATGTGCATCGATATGCAGATCGCCCTTGGCCATGATCTCGATATCGAGCAGGCCATGGCGTGCGATCTGGTCGAACATGTGCTCGAGAAACGGCAGGCCGGTATCAAATTTGGCCGCGCCGGTACCATCCAGATTCAGCTTGATGCTGATCTGGGTTTCCAGCGTGTTACGGGTAACTTGCGCACTACGCATGATTCGTCCTAGTCGGATTGATGAATACTTTCCTGCAATGCCACGATAAATTGTTCGTTCTGTTCCGGCGTGCCGACGGTAACCCGCAGGCAATGATCCAGCGCCGGGTGCGCGCCATGCAGATTCTTGATCAGAATGCCGCGCTGCTTCAATCCTTCAAATACCCTGCCCGCATGCGTCACGCGAAACAATATGAAATTCGCCTCGCTCGGGTAGGCACGCACATCCACGGTGCCTACCAGCCTGTCGTACAGCCAGGTCCTGTCTTCCTTGATTTGCTCGGCCTGCTGCAGCAATACTTCATGGTGCTCCAGCAACTTCCCTGCGACCAGCTGCGTCAGCACCCCCACATTATACGGCAAGCGCAGCTTTTCCAGCTGCTCCAGCCATGCCGTACTGCCCGCAAGAAAACCCAAGCGCAACCCGGCCATACCGAGCTTGGAAAAAGTACGCATCACCAGCAAACTGGGGAAGCGTGCCAGTTGCGAAATGAAGCTGGCGCTGGCAAATGCATAATATGCCTCATCCACAACCACCAGGCCGGGTGCTGCCTCAATAATCTGCTCGATGGCATCGGCGTCGAACAGATTGCCCGTAGGATTATTGGGATAGGCGAGGAACACCAGAGCGGGCTGATGCTGGCGGATAGCCTGCAAGGTGGCAGGCAGGTCAAGATCGAAGTTGTCGGCCAACGGCACGCCGACATAACGCATCCCCGTGAAGGCGCTGATCATCCGGTACATCGCGAATGATGGCTCAACACTGAGCAGCACAGCGCCGGGCTTTACCGCCGCCAGCGCCAGCAACTGGATAAGTTCGTCGGAGCCGTTACCGAGCAGCACGTCCATGCCTGGCGGCAAGCCGCTGACCGCACGAATTTTCTGCTTCAGGTCGTATGCTCCCGCATCAGGATAGCGATTGATCGCAGCATCCGCGACCAGCCGGGCGATTTCATCGCGCAAAGCCTGCGGCAACACATAGGGGTTTTCCATGGCATCCATCTTGAGCATGCCAGTGCTTGCGGGAACGTGATAGGCGCTGATATCCAGCACCTCCTGCCGCAGCAGACGGCCGGGCGTGACCGGAACAGATGAACCAAGAATGGACGAAGAGGACATTGCGCTATCAAAGCAAACGAACGCTTTATTGTACCGCATTAGTCCGGCGACAGGCAGCCCGCAACAGCAGTGCTGCCGCAGGAAATTCCGGGAGTTCTCAGCCAGCGAAAGCCAGCCAGCCCGCTCCCGCCGCCAAACCGGCCAGCAACACCGCCCACCAGCGGCGGGCGGAGGCGATGCCCTGCGGCCAGTGGCCATGCTTGTATCCGGTGAGCATGCTGCGCACCAGATTCTCGCGGTGCAGCATGCTGCTCAGCACCACACCCGAGACATGCAGCCCGACCAGGAACAGCATGGCATCGGACAAGATGTCATGCGCCTCTTCCAGCCAGTCCCCGCCTGTTTCGTTGTAGGCCATCCAGCCGCTGGTGACGACCCCCAGGCCGAGCAGCAACAGCAGATAAATGGCGTAGCTGCCTGCCGGGTTGTGCCCGACCCAGCGTGCCGGCTTGCCCTTCACCTGGCTGGACAGGTAGGCGACAAGCTGGCGCGGCGAAAACAGGAACGAGGAAAAACGCGCATACCGGGTACCGGCAACACCCCAGAAAACCCGGAACGACAGCACTGCCGCCATCACGTATCCGGCCGACACATGAAATAGCCGCAATTCCTCGCTGTCTCCTGTTATCCATGCCACAACAAACGCCGAGGCAAGCAGCCAGTGGCCAACACGCGTCGGCAAATCCCAGACCAGAATTTTTTTCATGGCGCCCTCCCGGTTCCAGGCAACTCAGTCGTCATCATCCTCAAAGCGCCCGCCAGGAACGCGAATGCCGCGCTCCGACCAGTCGCCGCGCTCAGCACTCACATGGCAGGCCGTGCAATTGGAACGACTCCTGACTTCGGGATTGACCCAGGTCGATCCCGACACTTCGCGGTGCTCACGGATGAACCATGATGTATCGCTGATGCGGGCGCTGCTTGCCGAATGGCGTCCGCTGCTTGCCGCATAGCGCTGCAGGAATCCGGAAATCTCGCGCTGCGCTTCCGGCTCCAGCGTGGCGTCGGTACCGAAGTGCTTGTCCAGTCCCGACATCAGCTGCTGCCAGCCCTGCTTGTCCAGCAATTGTGGCGGATAGGCGATATGGCAGCTGCCGCATTCCTCCTGCCAGGTCGCATTGCCCGGCACGACCAGCTTGCCGCCATCGGCATATGCCGTTCCCGCCAGCGCCACCAGCATCATTCCTGCGATCCACTTCATGATTTCACTCCCGGGTTATTGAAGAATTTGATCAGGTCGGCCTTTTCTGCCGCTGTGCATTCGCGCCCGACCACATCATTGCAATTGCGCTTGAACCATTTCTCGACTTTCGCAGAGCTGGTAAAACGTTTTGTGTTAGCCAATGGCGACAGCGGTGCAATACGCTTGCCGGTGATCACATGCTTGCCTTCCTGCGTCAGGTTGCCGCCGTGACAGCTCTGGCAATTCGGCATCTTGCTGGAAACACCCCATTTGCGCGCAAAGAAACTCTTGCCGCGCTCGACTGAAGGCGCAAAATCAGGCGCACTCCGTGCCGCTTCACCGGCATAGCCGTTCAATAGCTCAGCTGGCGTCTCGGCATATACTGTCCCGGCTGCCACCAGCGACAACAATGCGATGCAAATTTTCAAATTCATAATAGAATCTCCTCAATGTTGACCATCGAACCGGGTTGATAATTCGTCGGCCATTTGCTTCACGATGAGTGTTGCAAAAGATTCTTAATCCCTGCTTAATGCAAGGGAAATAACCGGAGTATCTGATGTGAGAGTATTGCTGGTAGAAGACGACGCCCTGCTCGGGGACGGCATCCGCAAAAGCCTCGACCACCTGGGCTTCACGGTGGATTGGTTGCGCAATGGCCGACAGGCCGAGGTCGCTCTGGGTACCGAAGAATATTCGGCAATCGTGCTGGACATCGGCCTGCCGGAACGCGACGGTCTTACGCTGCTGCAATCTGCCAGAGCGCGCGGCGTGCACACTCCGATACTGATGCTGACCGCACGCGACACGACCCCTGACAAGCTCAAGGGCTTCAGCCTCGGCGCCGATGATTACGTGATCAAACCCGTTGATATGGAAGAGCTTGCCGCACGCCTGCATGCGCTGATCCGCCGCACCGCAGGACGCGCCTCGCCACGCATCCAGGTCGGGGAAGTGGAGATCGATCCCGACACCCGCCAGGCATGGAAAAACGGGCAGCCGGTCGAACTTTCTTCCAAGGAATTCGCACTGCTGGAAATGCTGCTGCAAAACACCGGGCGCGTACTGACGCGTGTGCAACTGGAACAAAGTCTCTATGGTTGGTCCGAGGGAGCGGATAGCAACACCATTGAAGTATTCATTCACCACTTACGCAAGAAACTGGGCAGCGACTTCATCCAGACCTTGCGCGGCATCGGTTACACCGTAAGACCGCCACTATGAATCTGCGCCACCTTTCGATCCAGTCCCGCCTCATTCTGCTGATACTCGGTTCCGTCATCACATTCGGCTTTCTCGCAGGTTATGAAAGCTATAAAAATGCCCTGCACGAGGCTGATGAAACCTTTGACGCACAACTGGTGCAATATGCCCAAAGCCTGTTGCTGGTCGCCACGCATACCGATGAGGAACAGGCAGAACCGATGCCTCCGCCGACGCACAAGTACGAACAAACCCTGATCTTCCAGGTCTGGTCTGAAGAACATGGCCAGCCGCGCATCCTGCTGCGCTCCAACAACGCCTCCGTCAGCATTCCCGACCCGGTGCCTGATGAGGGGTTCAGCAGCGGCAAGTGGCACGGGGAACGCTGGCATTATTACCGCGAGCATGATGAAAGCCGCGAACTGGAAGTGCTGGTTGGGCAGAACAGTCGTGCCCGTAACGAGCTGGCACAGAAAGTAGCGTGGCATAACATCGAACCTTTTCTGCTCGGCTTGCCAGTGCTGCTGCTGGTCGCCACGCTGGCCATCCGCTACGCGTTATACCCGTTGCGCAAACTGACTGCCGGACTGCGCCAGCTGTCCCCGGCACAGCTCGACCCGATCAACATCCGCAATACGCCGCGCGAACTCACCCCGGTCATTCATGCGCTCAATCAACTGCTCGGCCGGATAGCCAACACGATCGAGCATGAACGACGCTTTACCGCCGACGCTTCACACGAATTGCGCACCCCCCTCGCCGCGCTGCGCGCGCAAATACAAGCCGCACAACTGACAACAGACCAGGCCGAGCAGCGCGAATGCATGAACAAGGCGACCCAGGGGGCGGACCGCATGGCACACCTGGTAGAACAGTTGCTCACCCTGTCGCGGCTTGACGAGTATTCATCGCAGGCCCATCTTGAACCCGTCGACCTGGTGGAAATAACCCGTGCATGCTGCGCCGAAATCGCACCTGACGCACTCTCGAAAAATATCGATCTGGCATTCACTCCAGAACCTTGTGCAAACATCAGCGGCCTGCCCGACTTGCTGCCCATCCTGCTTCGGAATCTGCTGGATAACGCCATCCGCTACACCTCTCCCGATGGCCAGGTAACCGTCGCCGTACGCCCTGCAAATACGCAACATGTTGAACTGGAAATCAGTGACAACGGCAGTGGCGTACCGGATGAACAGCTGGCATTACTGGGACAGCGTTTCAGCCGCCTGACCCCCTCCACGACAGAGGGTGTCGGGCTGGGCCTGTCTATCGTGATACGCATTGCCAACATCCACCAGGCCCAGGTGGGTTTCGGGCGCGCCAGCCCACAAGGCGGGCTCAGCGTAAAGATACGCTTTCCGGCAGCATCGTCGAAATAGATTTGCATAAACAAAAAGCGGCACAAGCCGCTTTCTGCATTTGGTGGGTCGTGAAGGACTTGAACCTTCGACCAAAGGATTATGAGTCCTCTGCTCTAACCAACTGAGCTAACGACCCAGAGAACTCAGCTCTCGCCGTCGAGGAAACTTTTCAGCTTTTCCGAACGGGAAGGATGGCGCAGCTTGCGCAGTGCCTTGGCTTCGATCTGGCGAATACGCTCACGCGTGACGTCAAACTGCTTGCCAACTTCTTCCAGCGTGTGGTCGGTATTCATTTCGATGCCGAAACGCATACGCAACACCTTTGCCTCGCGCGCCGTCAAGCTGTCGAGAATATCGGCAGTAACGTTGCGCAGGCTGTCGTATACCGCCGCCTCAATCGGTGCCAGGGTGTTGCCGTCCTCGATGAAATCACCGAGGTGCGAATCGTCATCGTCGCCCACCGGCGTTTCCATGGAAATCGGCTCCTTGGCGATTTTCAGGATCTTGCGGATCTTGTCTTCCGGCATTTCCATCTTTTCCGCCAGTGTGGCAGCATCAGCCTCAAGGCCGGTTTCCTGCAGTATCTGGCGCGAGATGCGATTCATTTTGTTGATGGTTTCGATCATGTGCACCGGAATACGGATGGTACGGGCCTGGTCAGCAATAGAACGGGTAATCGCCTGGCGGATCCACCATGTGGCATAGGTGGAAAACTTGTAACCGCGACGGTACTCGAATGTATCCACCGCCTTCATCAGGCCGATATTGCCTTCCTGAATCAGGTCGAGGAATTGCAGACCGCGATTGGTATACTTCTTGGCGATGGAGATCACCAGACGCAAATTGGCCTCGATCATGTCGCGCTTGGCACGACGTGCCTTGGCTTCGCCGTTGGTCATCTGCTTGTTGATTTCCTTCAGGTCGCGAATGGGAATACCCACGCGCTGCTGCAGGTTGAGCAAATTCTGCTGCTGCTCGACAATCGCCGCCTGGAAACGCATCAGCGTTTCGCTGTAAGGTTTCTTGGCAGCTATTTCATTAGCCACCCAATTCAGGTTGTCCTCATTGCCGGGGAACGTCTTGATGAAGTGCGCACGCGGCATGCGTACCTTGCTTACACACAGGCTCTGAATGTTACGTTCATAGCCACGCACTTCTTCCACCAGTTTGCGCATGGTGTCACACAACAGATCAACCTGCTTGGCGGAAAAACGGAATTGCATCAGCTCAGCGGAAATCTGCTCCTGCAGTTTGTCGTACTGCTTGCTACGATAGCCGTACTTTTCGTAGGCCTTGCCCATCTTGGTGAACAGGTCGGCGATGATCGCGAAACGTTCCAGCGCATCGATTTTGAGTTGCGCGAGGTTGGCGGCAGCAATGGCCTCGCCATCGTCCTCGTCATCATCCTCCGACTCCTCATCATCACCAGTCTCCGCTGCATTGCTGCTGGCGTTGCTGCTGCTTATGGACACATCTTCTTCGTCGCCATCGATGAAGCCATCAATTACCTCATCAATACGCGATTCATCACGGGCTACCTTGCCTGCCAGCGCCAGAATTTCGGCAATGGTCGCCGGGCAGGCGGAAATGGCCTGAATCATATGCTTCAGGCCATCTTCAATGCGCTTGGCAATCTCGATTTCGTCTTCGCGCGTCAACAGCTCAACCGTACCCATCTCGCGCATGTACATGCGCACCGGGTCAGTTGTCCGCCCGAACTCGGAATCGACTGTAGACAGAGCCGCCTCGGCTTCCTCCACCGCCACTTCGTCGGTCACATTGGGCGTAGCGTCGGACATGATCAGTGTTTCGGCATCCGGTGCCTCGTCGCACACGGTAATGCCCATATCATTGATCATGCTGACAATGCCTTCGATCTGCTCGGCTTCCAGCATGTCCGGCAGGTGATCGTTGATCTCGGCATATGTCAGGTAGCCGCGCTCCTTACCCAAGGCAATCAGCGTTTTCAGGCGCGTGCGCCGTGCCTCAACATCCTGTTGCTGCTCGGGACTGTTGTTCTGCGCTGTATTTTTACCGGCACTGGCTTGCTTGCCGCCAGCCACTCTCTTCTTGTCTTGCTGAGTCGCCATATCTGTGGATTCCCAGTTAGTTAATCGTCAATCAGGCGTCCAGCTTAAAACCGCCTGAAAAAGGGCAGGATTATACCTGAATTTGTAAAATCTTTCCGCAGCTTAGCCGCACAAATTACCAACCTCGTCAATTCATGCTTTTCAGGCGCTGCTGCAGCAATTGCTGGTACAGCTCCCGCTCTTGTGCGGTCAGCCCTTGCAAGCTACCTGATGACTGCCCCACCTTTTCCTCAAGTTGACGCCACCGCTGCCTGCGACGTTCCTCTTCCAACCGCTTCAACATGCCCTGAAACTCCTCGCCGACCTCGCCCGCATCCCCCAGGTTCAAAAGCTCGGCCTGAACCACGGCCAATATCGGCTCATACGGCGTGCCATGAAACTGCTGGATGATGGCAGCAGTGCTGACTTCTGTATCCTGTTCGCGCAGGTAAGCCAACAACGCCCCTATCGCTGTCGCCTCATCACTTTCTTCCGTCATCCAGTCTTGCGGCACCTCATGGGCCAAGCTTGGCCTAGCCAGCAGGCAACGCAGCAAAGGGCGCAACAGTGAGCGCTGCGGACGCAAATTCCGTCCGGGAACCTGCCGCCTTGGGGCGGCCAGTGACTTGACCCCGTACAGCGCCTCCAGCTCCTCCTGCGCCACGCCGGCCAGCGCAGCGACCTCCTTGCGCAGCAGCAAGGCAATCGTCGGCGCGGAAATCGCCGTCAGCAAAGGCTTGGCATGCTGCAGCAAGGCGCTGCGCCCTTCCTGCGTTTTCAGGTCAACCTGCAACGACAGCTCGCGCAACAGATAGCCGGACAGCGGCATCGCTTCTTCGCCCAGCAAGTGCTCGAACGCCTCCTTGCCGAACTCGCGAATATAACTGTCCGGGTCGTGCTCCGGCGCCAGAAATAGGAAGCGCAACTGCTTGCCGTCCTGCAGGTACGGCAGCGCATTCTCCAGCGCACGCCAAGCCGCACGCCGTCCGGCCGCATCACCGTCGAAACAGAACACCACCTGATCGGTCAGCCGCAGCAGCTTCTGGATGTGGAAAGGCGTGGTCGCCGTGCCCAGCGTAGCCACCGCATATTCGACGCCGAGTTGCGCCAGCGCCACCACGTCCATATAACCTTCCACCACCAGCGCCAGCCCTTCAGCGCGAATTGCCTTCTGCGCCTGGTACAGGCCATACAGTTCACGCCCCTTTTCAAATAGCGGCGTCTCGGGTGAGTTGAGGTATTTGGGCTCCCCCTTGTCCAGAATCCGGCCGCCGAAGCCGATGACCTGGGCGCGGGTATTCAGTATCGGGAACATGATGCGGTCGCGGAACCGGTCATAACGTTTACCCTCCCCGTTCGCAATCACCAAGCCTGTTTCCAGCATGCTCTTGTCCTGATAATCCGGCACGGCGCTTTCGAGGTTCTGCCAGCCTTCCGGCGCATAACCGATACCGAAACGCGCGGCAATCTCTCCGGAAAGCCCGCGCCGCTTGAGGTAATCGATAGCGTGCGGCGATTGCTTGAGCTGTCCGCAATAGTAGCGAGCGGCCGTCTGCATCAGCTCGTACAAGTCTGGTGCGACCTTGTGCTGTAGCGCAGCCGCGGTTTCACGCGGCACGGTCATGCCGACCGAGCGCGCCAACGCCTCTATCGCATCGACAAACCCCACACCGCTGTGCTCCATCACAAAGCCAATGGCGGTGCCATGCGCACCACAGCCGAAGCAATGATAGAACTGCTTGCTCTGGCTAACGGTAAAGGAAGGGGATTTTTCGTTGTGGAACGGACAGCACGCAACATAGTTGGCGCCAGCCTTCTTGAGCGGGACGTAGCGTTCGATCACGTCCACGATATCGAGACGGTTGAGTAAATCCTGAATGAAACTTTTTGGAATCACTCCAGCCCCATCCCTTTATCTTGGCAGCACCATGCGGGCCGCGTTCGTTAAGAGAGTACTACTTGGACAGCCGCGCCTTGACCAAGCCGGACACCTTGCCGATATCTGCCCGGCCGGCCAGCTGCGGCTTCAGCAACGCCATTACTCGGCCCATATCCTGCGGACCGGCAGCACCACTGGCAGCAAGCGCCTGCATGATAGCCGCCTCAATTTCTTCAGCACTGAACTGTTGTGGCATATAGGTCTGCAATACACTGATTTCGAACTTTTCGATATCCGCCAGCTCTTGCCGCCCGGCCGCTTCAAACTGAACAATGGAATCGCGCCGCTGCTTGATCATTTTGTCAATGATAGCCAGCACGTCGGCCTCCGCCAGCTCGATGCGCTCGTCCACCTCGCGCTGCTTCAACGCCGCCTGCAGCAGGCGAATAGCCCCCAAGCGCGCCGAATCCTTGGCACGCATGGCGGCTTTCATATCATCGCTGATTTGCTGCTTGAGACTCACGACAGTACTTTTAGCGGTGCCATATGGTGGCACGCGCAAGCAATAATCAGTACAGCTTGGGCGGCAGAACCTGGCTGCGCAGACGTTTATAGTGGCGCTTTACAGCCGCAGCCAGCTTGCGCTTACGTTCTGCGGTGGGTTTTTCGTAAAATTCACGGGCACGCAACTCGGTCAGCAGACCGGTTTTTTCGACAGAACGCTTGAAACGGCGCATCGCCACTTCAAACGGTTCATTTTCCTTAACACGTACAGTTGTCATGGACAAACTACCTTCAACAAAAATTGAGGGCGTGATTCTACCAAAATAGCCCCCCATTCCACAACCGATATTTACCGCACCGTTACCCGGGCGAATTTCCGCTTGCCGACCTGCGCCACTACGCTCATTCCTGATGCCAGTTGTAAGCTCTTCTCATTGACGCGCTCGCCATCCAGCTTGACCGCTCCCTGGGCAATCATCCGCAGCGCCTCCGAAGTGCTGTCAACCAAACCAGCCTGTTTGAGCAACTGTGCAATACCAATTCCGCCATCTGCCGCATCAACCCCGATTTCCGGCATATCCTCGGGCAGCACGCCTTGCTTAAAACGGGCCTCGAACTCCGCCAGCGCATCAATTGCCGCTTGCGGGGAATGAAAACGCGCAACAATCTCCTGCGCCAGCAGCACTTTGATATCGCGCGGATTACGCCCTTGCGCAACCTCATCCCGCCAATTGGTAATCTGCGCCATACTGTAAAACGAAAGCAATTCAAAGTAGCGCCACATCAGCTCATCAGAAATCGACATCAGCTTGCCAAATATGTCCTGCGGTGTATCGGTGATGCCAATGTAGTTGCCTAACGATTTCGACATCTTGTTTACACCATCCAGCCCAACCAGCAACGGCATAGTAAGTATGCACTGTGGCGGCAGACCATAATGTTTCTGCAACTCCCGCCCCATCAGCAGGTTAAACTTCTGGTCGGTACCGCCCAACTCCATATCTGCCCGCAGGGCCACCGAATCATAGCCCTGAACCAGCGGATAGATAAATTCATGGATCGCGATCGGCTGGTTATTTTTATAACGCTTGCCGAAATCATCTCGCTCCAGCATGCGCGCCACGGTATGAGTCGAGGCTAGGCGAATCAGGTCTACCGCGCTGAACGCATCCATCCAGGATGAATTGAACACGATTTCGGTTTTCTCGGGATCCAGCACCTTAAATACCTGATCGCGGTAACTTTGTGCGTTTGCAAGTACCTGCTCACGCGACAACGGCGGGCGCGTAGTATTTTTACCGGTCGGGTCACCTATCATGCCGGTGAAATCGCCTATCAGGAACAGTGCATGATGCCCCAGATCCTGCAATTGACGCATCTTGTTCAACAATACTGTATGCCCAAGGTGCAAATCTGGGGCTGTGGGATCGAATCCAGCCTTGATCCGGAGTGGACGCCCTGAAGCAAGCTTCTGTTTAAGTTCATCTTCCAGCAGCAGCTCATCGCAGCCACGCTTGATCAAATCCAGTGTTTCTTGTTGTGTCATATCAATATCAAAACAAATGCGTTAAATTCAAAATCCCAGCTCAAATACCGCCCATCCACTGTTTTTTACCGCTTGTCTGCTCCGCTTTGCCATTCATGCTCTGGCATAACAAGTGCTTAAGTGGATTTTGAGCCCCCCCCCATATCTGGTAAAGTGCACCCCATCCTAAAAACAGCAGATATTCAAAGAATAATAATGCGGGAGAAGCAAATGTTAACCCAAAAAACCATGTCACAAGAACGCAAATTAAAGCTGCGCTGGCTCGTTGCCATGTCCAGCCTGCCCTTACTTGGTGTGGTAACCGCGTTCGGCATCATGCCGCAAAGTGAAATCACGGCCACACCCAGTCGTACCGTAGTGGAGGCAATCACATTGCCACATACAGCCCAGCCAGTGGGGCTGGCCACCACATTTTGGCGCAATGACCAGGTTCAGCGAGGTGATACCGTAGCCGAACAATTGCATCGCCTGAATGTGGATGACGCCGAGGCCAGCAATTATCTGCGCAACGACCCTGCCGCTCAGTCTTTTCGAAAACTTGCCATAGGTAAAACAGTACAGGCCGAAACAGACGCCGACGACAGCCTGTTGGCATTGCGTTACCTGAGCAATGAAGGCAACCAGATTATCGTTGAAAAAAGTGGGGCGGGCTTCCAGACCCACACCCTGCCTGCACAACTGGAGCAGCGTGTATTCATGCGCACCGGCGAAATCAAGACATCTCTGTTTGCCGCCGCCGATGAAGCCAATCTGCCAGATCCTGCAGCCAACCAACTCATCGATATTTTTGGCGGCGACATCGACTTTCACCATGATCTCCGCAGAGGTGATACTTTCACCGTGATATACGAGATGACCTATAGCAATGGCGAACCGCTACGTGCGGGCCGCATCCTGGCCGCCGAGCTGGTTAACCGCGGCAAATCATACCGCGCCGTCTATTATCAGACTGACAGTACTCACGGCGATTATTACACCCCGGAAGGCAAGAGCGTACGCAAGGCATTCCTCCGCTCACCTGTAGAGTTCTCACGCATCAGTTCTGGTTTCACCCTGGCGCGTTTTCACCCCATTCTCCATAAATGGAAAGCGCATAAGGGCGTCGACTTTGCAGCCCCGATCGGCACCAAGGTCAAAGTTACTGCGGATGGTATAGTCAGCTTTGTTGGCAAGCAGAACGGTTACGGCAATGTAATCATGGTGAACCACCAAGGACACCTTTCCACCGTATACGGACATCTGTCCCGTTTTGCCAAAAATCTGCACCGCGGGCAACGGGTTGCACAAGGTGAAGTCATAGGCTACGTCGGGATGACCGGCTGGACCACCGGCCCGCACCTTCATTATGAATTCCGGATCAATGGCAAACAGCACGACCCCTTACGCGTTGCCTTGCCGGATGCCACTCCCATCAGCGATATCCAGAGAGTTGCTTTCCAGAATGCCAGTCGCAACTTGGTTGCTCGCTTGGGATTGCTTCATAATATCAGTTTGGCACAACTTGACTGAACATAGCACGTGAGCAAGCATGAACTTTATGTAGGCCTGATGTCCGGCACAAGCCTGGATGGCATCGATGCAGTACTGGTCGCACTTTCCGGAAATACGCCGGAGCTGCTCGCCACCACTTTCCGCCCTTATCACGTAACGCTTAAACAAGCACTGCTTTCGCTGCATCAGCCAAGCCATGATGAACTGCACCGGGCATTGTTGCTCGGCAATACACTGGCACAGGAATATGCGTCAGCCGTCGCATCACTACTGCATACAGCAGCCGTCACGCCCAATGAAATTCGCGCTATCGGTTGCCACGGGCAGACCATCCGCCATCGCCCGGATGCATCATATACCCTGCAACTCGGCAATGCAGCTCTGCTGTCAGAATTAAGCGGTATTACCGTAGCCAGCGATTTCCGCAGCCGGGACATCGCAGCCGGAGGCCAAGGGGCACCACTGGTCCCCGCATTTCATGACAAAGTATTGCGCCACCCCGACATACACCGCGCCATCGTTAATATCGGCGGCATCAGCAATCTCACCAACTTACCCCCGCAAGGTACGGCCACCGGATTCGACTGCGGCCCCGGGAATTTATTGATGGACGCATGGATCATGCTGCATCGAAATGAAGCATATGACAGGGACGGTGCATGGGCAGCCAGCGGGCAGGTTATCGCTCCGCTGCTACAAGCATTATTGGATGGGCCTTTCCTGCACGCCCCCCCCCCAAAAAGCAGCGGCCGCGAACTTTTTAACCTGGCATGGCTGGAAAATCATTTATCCGGCGATGAAGCACCTGTCAATGTGCAAGCCACGCTACTCGCGTTCAGCGCACACGCCATCGCCAATGCAATTAAAACATCCTGCAAGGGCGCCAAGGAAATTTACCTGTGCGGCGGTGGCGCGCACAACCAAGAACTGGTTAGGCAGCTACGCATCGCCTTGCCGGACTGTCTGCTTCAACCAACGGATAAACTTGGTATCGAAGCTGACTGGATGGAGGCGATGGCCTTTGCCTGGCTGGCACAACAAACCATACAGGGGCGCAGCATCGACCTGTCAGCTGTTACCGGCGCACGCCACCCCTGTATTCTGGGCGCCATTTATCAGGCGTAAAAAAAGCGAGGAGACCCCTCGCTTTTCTCACAAAATACTGCAGCCGTTATGCGGAAAAAGATGACCCGCAACCACAAGTTGTCGTGGCATTCGGGTTCTTGATCACGAACTGCGCACCCTCCAGCCCTTCCGTGTAATCAATCTCAGCACCAACCAGGTACTGAAAGCTCATCGGATCAATCAACAACTGAACGCCATTCTTGTTCAGTACGGTATCGTCCTCGTTCGCCACTTCATCGAAAGTAAAACCATACTGGAAACCGGAACAGCCGCCGCCGCTTACAAACACGCGCAGCTTGAGTTCCGCGTTACCTTCTTCCTCAATCAGTTGTTTGACCTTGTTCGCCGCACTATCGGTAAACAACAACGGGGATTCGATTTCTGCCACCATATTCATGTTCTTCTCCTTACAATTCGCGCTGGTTATTCAGCATTACTTAGCTTGAATGCTACTACTTTATCACCTGCCGCTTCAGAAGTCAGGTGAATCAGCCTGCCTGCCACAATCGCACCGAGCTGTATTTCCAGCGTTTTATAGTGCACATCGCCTGTGACCTTGGCTTTACTTTGTAGTTCCAGATATTCCGCCACATGCACGGGACCAGCCACTGTGCCATTCACCACCAGATGCGTCACATTGATCTCGCCATTGACTTGCGCATGCTCGCTCAACACCAACGTACTGGGCTTGCCTTCGGCAGCAATCACATTACCGTTGATTTCGCCATCTACGCGCAACCCGCCACTAAAGTGCAGATCGCCTTCTATTTTGGTTCCGGCACCGATCAGGGAATCGATGCGATTTTGTGGTTTGCTATGCCGCTTGGTAAACATTATTTCCCCTAATAACTCAAGATGGGCTAACGTCCTGCTTGATCCTCGGTTCACTCACTCCGCGCTCATAAACACGTACCTGGACGCTTTCGAGAGACATATCCGGGGGCAGCTGGAAACTGCGCTCCACGCGTTGATAATACTTGAAGTCCAGCTGATATGAAGCCACGTCCGCCGAGTTTTCCTGCGGAAACACCAGCACTGACCGTTCGCCATTGTGCAGCACATTGGCCACAAGTTGCAAGTTACCCTGGAATGCCTTGACGCGCTGCCCACTTTCAACCAGCAACATGCTGCAATGATATTCGCCGGGCAAAGTATCGCGCTCGACCTTCAGGCGGTTTACCGACAGTTTCTCGGCACGACTGCTCGATTGGGTCAGGTTCTGGAAGAAAGCCAGGTCTTCGTTAAGGTGTGCCTTCTCATCATTCAGTGCTTTCAGCTGTTTTTCCATCTCCTGATTGGTGGCATGCTCCATCTGCACCTGGCGCTCGTAGGCCACCACCTGGCTGCTCAGTCTTGTATTTTCATACTGCAGATACCCGACCTTCTGACGCAAACGAGACAGCTCATCTTCCGCCTGCTCACGATGAAAACCGGCCAACTGTAATCCGCTGTCGTAAGCCCAGCCCACCAGCGCGCCCGCTGCCACTACAAACGGCACGATAAGAGCCCAGCGCACATACCATGGCACATGTGGCCGAACCGCCAGACGCGGCGCGGAAATACTGAATTTTCGCTTGAACCGGCGCAGCATGGGCTAAGGCAACAATGGGACGATTCCCAGTGCTGTAGTTTCCGGCAGACCGAACATGATATTCATATTCTGTACCGCTTGACCAGCCGCCCCCTTAACCAGGTTATCGATAACCGACAGCACCACCACGGTATTCCCATGCTGCGGGCGGTGAACCGCAATACGGCAATAATTTGAGCCGCGTACTGAGCGGGTATCAGGATGACTGCCGGCCGGCAACACATCCACAAAAACCTCTTTGGCATAACGCTGTTCATACAGCGCCTGCAGGTCGGTATCACTTTGCAGGGGCGCATACAAGGTGGCATGGATACCACGTATCATCGGTGTCAGGTGCGGCACAAAAGTCAGGCTTGCCTGCCGCCCCGCCATCTGGGCCAGCCCCTGCTTGATTTCCGGCAGATGGCGATGACCCGGTACGCCATAGGCCTTGAAACTGTCGCTCACCTCGGCCATCAGAGTGCCAACCTCAGCCTTGCGTCCGGCACCGGACACACCGGACTTGGCATCGGCAATCAAATTCGACGTATCCACCAGCCCCGCTTCCAGCAATGGCAGGAAACCAAGCTGCACCGCTGTCGGGTAGCAGCCTGGATTAGCTACCAGCCGTGCCTGCGCAATCTGCGCACGGTTGATTTCCGGCAACCCATACACCGCCTCGCTCACCAGTTCAGGACATTCATGGCTCATGCCATACCACTTTTCCCATTCGGCAATATCCTTGATGCGGAAGTCGGCCGCCAGATCGATCACCCGCACACCGGCATCCAGCAGCGAAGACACCTGCTGCATGGCGATGCCATTGGGCGTGGCAAAAAATACCAAGTCGCATTGTTCGAGAGACGCTTCTTCGGGATGGATGAAGGACAAATCAACATGCCCACGCAAGCTGGGGAACATCTGGCTGACCGGCGTGCCTGCATCGGCGCGCGAAGTAATGGCGTGCAACTCCACTTGCGGATGCACCACCAGCAGCCGCAGCAACTCTACCCCCGTATATCCAGTCCCGCCTACGATACCAACCTTGATCACGCCAACTCCTTTCATCAGGCTGAATGATACAACAACCCAAAATGAAAAAGCCGCCCAAAGGCGGCTTTTTCCACAACCCCGTGCGACTTAACGCTTGGAGAATTGCTTGCGGCGACGCGCCTTGCGCAGACCGACTTTTTTACGTTCCACTTCACGTGCATCACGCGTAACCAGTCCTGCCTGGCTCAGCACGGACTTCAGCGAAGCATCGAAATCGATCAGTGCGCGAGTGATGCCATGGCGCACCGCCCCAGCCTGCCCGGACTCACCGCCACCCGATACGTTCACCATGATGTCGAACTTGTCCATGGTTTCGGTCAATTCCAGCGGCTGGCGCACAACCATGCGCCCGGTTTCGCGAGAGAAAAAGACATCAATCGGCTTGTCGTTAACGACGATATTGCCCTTGCCGGGCTTGATAAATACACGGGCTACCGCGCTCTTGCGACGACCGGTACCATAGTTATAGTTAACGCTCATGGTTATGCTTTCAACAAGTCAATAGGTTGTGGTTGCTGCGCAGTATGCGGATGCGCTGCGCCACCGTAAATTTTCAGCTTGCGCAACATTGCGTAGCCAAGCGGCCCCTTGGGCAACATGCCCTTTACCGCCTTTTGCAGCACGCGCTCGGGATAACGCTGTTGCAGCTTGGTGAAATTGGTTTCGTAAATGCCGCCGGGATAACCGGTATGACGGTAATACATCTTGTCTTCCGCCTTGTTGCCAGTTACGCGCAGTTTGTCAGCGTTAACTACCACGATGAAATCGCCGGTATCTACGTGCGGAGTATAGATGGCTTTATGCTTGCCGCGCAGACGCGCAGCGATCTGGCTTGCCAGACGACCCAGCACCGCATCCTTAGCATCCACCAGATACCAGTCGTGCTGGACTTCATGGGGCTTAGCGGAAAATGTTTTCATGGCACTTCCTAAACAAAAATGGTTAGTAACTTCAAAGGGCGCGCATTTTATGCCATGCAATAACACCATGTCAAACAAAAATAACTCTCCTGCCGGGATGGCGCAACAAAACTGTCACACTGCTGCAACCATGCGGTAACCGCGCATCCTTATTCTGTTCAACCCAGTCTAACCGAAATCATCCCGCCTGAACGCAATCCACAGGCGAAGGAGCGGCCCAATGCTAGCGCAATCGAATAGTAAAGGATATTCCAAATATCAGGCCACAGGCGTGGCACCCCCCGAGCATCTCGACAGCCAGCTGCCGGAAACTTCTGCTGACCTGCTGCACGACATCCTGAGCCAACGCAGCCTGACTGCACTGTTTCAGCCCATTCTGGATCTTAAGGGCGGCGAATTCATTGGTTTTGAAGGACTAATCCGCGGCCCGTCGAATAGTGTGCTGCACTCGCCTTTTAACCTGTTCGGGGCGGCCCAGCAACACGGACTCGCGCTGGAAATCGAGATGCTCTGCCGTCAGGTAGTGCTGGAAACCTTTGCCCGCCTGAAGCTCCCCGGCAGCCTGTTTCTTAATGTCAGCCCGATGGCCTTGACCCACCCCAGCTTCAGGAATGGACAGACCATTGAATACATGAAACAAGTTGGCATCTCTCCAGAGCAGGTCATCATCGAACTGACCGAAAATCAACCCACCTTTGATTTCGAAGAGGTTCGCAATGCCCTGCTGCATTATCGCAGCATGGGCTTCAAGATCGCCATGGATGATCTCGGGGAAGGCTTTTCCGGCCTGCGCCTGTGGTCCGAGCTGCGCCCGGAATTCGTTAAAATCGACATGCACTTTGTACAAGGCGTCAACACCGACCCGCTCAAACTGCAGTTCCTGAAATCCATCCAGCTCATCGCAGAAAGTTGCGGCTGCCACGTCATTGCCGAAGGCATAGAATGCGAAGCGGAATTGATGGCTGTCAAGGACACCGGTATTGCCATGGGGCAGGGGTACTTCATTGGCCACCCCACCCCCACCCCGCCACTAGTTGCCCCCCCGGAAGCGGCCCGCGTCATCAGCAAAGCCCTGATCTCGGTTTCCTCCAAGAACCAGCCGACCGTCACACCCGGAGCAACCGCACAAAAATTGCTGATTTATATAGAGCCCGTCAGCCAAGAAACCGAGAATAATGAAATATTCGCACGTTTTTCCGCCAACCATGCCCTGCATAGCATCCCCGTAGTCAAGCATGGAAAACCGCTTGGCCTGATCAACCGTTACACCTTTATCGACCGCTTCGCCCAACCCTTCCAGCGCGAACTACTGGGCAAAAAGCCATGTAGCCAGACCATGTATGACAAGCCACTGCTGGTCGAGAAAAACACCACCATTCAGGAAATCAGCCAGTTCCTAGCTGAATCGGAAAGCCGTCACTTTGCCGACGGCTTCATTATTACTGATGAAGGACGTTACCTCGGCGTAGGCACCGGCCAAGATCTGCTGCGCGCCATTACCCAGATGCAGATCGAGGCAGCACGCTATGCCAACCCCCTGACCCTCTTGCCGGGCAACGTCCCGATCAACGAACAAATTGAATCTTTGCTGCACGCCAGCATGCCATTTCATGCCTGCTATTGCGACCTGGACAACTTCAAGCCGTTCAACGATATGTACGGCTACAGCAAGGGCGATGAAATGATCCAGTTGACCGGTCGCATCCTGTATTGGACTTGCGATCCAAAACTAGACTTCATCGGGCACATCGGCGGCGACGATTTCATCCTGCTGATGCGCAGCCCGGACTGGAAAAAACGCTGCGACAATGCATTGCAATCGTTTGCCCGCGCCTCCATCTCGCTGGCCAATGAGCAGCATCGTTACAGCGGCGGCTATGAAAGCGAAGACCGTCATGGACGCATCGTATTCCACCCGCTTCCCACCCTGTCGATAGGCGCTGTCCAGATTGAACCCCAGAATTTCCACTCGCATCTCGAAGTGTCCGAGGTCGCAGCCGAAGCCAAGAAAATGGCCAAGCGGATGCATGGCAACAGCCTGTTCATCGAACAACGCAAGCACGCACTCCAATAATCCATGCACAAATATTCAGCCGCACTATTTCGCGCCACACGCCTGACATGCCACCTGGTCTATGGAACGCTGCTTTCCATCGCTTACCCTTTGCTCAAACTGCCCACCCGGCAGCGCATCCTGAAACAATGGTCCCGTGAATTGCTGGAAATACTGCATGTGCATCTGGACATAGAGGGCAGCCTCCCCGCACCTCCTGAGCCCGGCGCCATGTTGATCGCCAACCATATTTCATGGCTGGATGTGTTTGTGCTCAACGCGACCCTTCCGTCATGCTTTATCGCCAAATCCGAAGTTCGCGGCTGGCCGCTTATCGGCATGCTGTGTCAGCGCACCCGCACCATTTTCATCGAACGCGACATCCGGCGCGACACCCTGCGCATCAACCGGCAAATCAGCACAATGCTTGAAGAGGGCGAATACATCACACTCTTCCCGGAAGGAACCTCTACCGATGGCACGCAACTGCGCCATTTTCATTCCTCGCTATTCCAAAGCGCCATTGACAACGAAGTCGCCATCCGACCGATCGCCATCCGCTACCATGACGGAACCGGCAGGCACTGCCATGACGCGGCCTTTATCGGCGATATGAGTTTCATCCAGTCATTGCAAAACGTCTTGCTCAGCCACTCGCTGCACGCCACGCTAACTTTTCTGCCAGCCCTTTCCTGCGCGGGAAAGAACCGGCGCATCCTGGCAGCCGAAGCCCAAACTGCCATCGGCACAGTACTCGCCGGATATGCCCCGTATCAGCATGCCGCAACAACAGATGACGGCCTCACCGAGTCCTCTTCCCCTTCGGGTTTCCAGTCGGCATATTCGTTACTACTCGACCCAATTTTCAAATTCAAGAAACGCCACTCCAGTTAATTGACGCTTTAACCAATTGGTAACCAGCCTGTCATTTCATGGCAACAGCACATCACTAAGATGTCTCCACCATACTATTAGGAGACTTCATGATGCTTGATCTGATTCAGCCACCGCACCAGCCGCAAAGCCGCCTCTCGCTCGGCATGGCAAGAACGCCGGCTGAGGTCGAAGAAGCACAACGCCTGAGATACCAGGTATTCGCCGAGGAAATGGGCGCACGCCTGATCAGCGCCGACGAGGAAATCGACCGCGACATCTATGACAGCTACTGCGAACACCTGCTGGTACGCGACAACGACTCCAACAAGGTGATCGGCACCTACCGCATACTGCCCCCGGAACAGGCACAGGCCATCGGCGGCTATTACTCGGAAAACGAGTTTGATATCACCCGCCTGCTGCACCTGCGCGACCGCATGGTGGAAGTAGGACGGTCATGCGTACATTCCGAGTTCCGCGACGGTGCGACCATTGCACAGTTGTGGGGAGGCCTGGCCAGTTATATGCGCAAGCATAATCACGAATACCTGATCGGCTGCGCCAGCATCAGCATGGGCGATGGTGGACATTACGCCGCCAGCGTCTACCGGAAAGTGCACAAACTGCACGCAGCCCCCGCGGAGTACCGCGTTTTCCCGCGTTGCCCGCTGCCGCTGGATGCGCTTAACCAGACACTGGATGCTCCGCTGCCTCCGCTGATCAAGGGCTACCTGCGCCTGGGCGCATACGTCTGTGGCGAGCCGGCCTGGGATCCGGATTTCAATACCGCTGACCTGTTCATCCTGCTTCCCCTGTCCAGGCTGAACGCAAAATACGCCAGACATTTCATGGGCTGAGCTGCAACTTTCCTCCCTCAAACGCGCATGCAGTATGATGCGCGTTCTTTTTTGGCTTTCGCATCCCAATGACCTGGTTTTTTACCCACCTGATCAGTGCGTTCCTGCTGCCCCCGCTTAACCTGCTGCTGCTTGGCACGGCCGGCATCCTGCTTTGGCACAGGCGGCCACGGCTGGCACGTATCCTGACCACCGCTGCACTATCCCTGCTCTGGCTGTGCGCCACGCCTTATTTCGCCGAAGGTGCCCTGCATCTGCTGGAAGGCGCGCCCAACACGCCTGACCTCAGGACGGCACAGGCGGACGCCATTGTCGTGTTGGGCGGCGGCACATATTTCCACCCGCCCGAATACGCCACCGATACCGTAAGCGATAGCGCCCTGGTGCGGCTGCGCTATGCGGCAAAACTGCAGCGCGAGACGGGCAAACCGATTCTCGTCACAGGCGGCAAGCCGCTAGGCAACAACCTTTCCGAAGCACAACAAATGAAAGCAGTGCTGGAGAACGAATTCGGGGTTCCTGTGCGCTGGACTGAGGACGCCTCGGACAATACCCGGGAAAATGCCCGCAACAGCTACCGGTTGCTGCAGCGAGCCGGGATCAGGCGCATCTATCTGGTCACTCACGCCTGGCACATGCCGCGCGCATCGATGGCCTTCCGGCAAGCCGGCCTTGACGTCGTGCCCACGCCCACCGCCTGGACCACGCGCTATAAAACCGGCCTGCTGGATTTCGTACCACGCGCCGAAGCGCTACGCGACAGCAAGATATTCATGCACGAACTCATCGGCCTGGCCTGGTATCGGTTAAAATCCTGAACGCGATCTATATTTAAGGTGACGGATATGAAGGCACGCATCAAATGGGTAGAACAGGTTTCTTTTCTGGGTGAGACGGAAAGCGGCCACGCCGTGCTGATGGACGGTTCCCCGGAAAGCGGCGGCCGCAACCTCGGCCCCCGCCCGATGGAAATGCTGCTGCTGGGTGCTGGCGGCTGCACAAGTTTCGATGTGATTCACATTCTGAAAAAAGGTCGCCAGCAGGTAACCGACTGCGTAGTGGAAATTCAGGCAGAGCGCGCGGCAGAAGACCCCAAGGTGTTCACCAGCATCCATATGCACTTCATCGTCAGCGGCAAGGAACTCAAACTGGAACAGGTCGAACGCGCCATCAAACTATCTGCGGAAAAGTACTGCTCAGCATCCATCATGCTGGGCAAGACCGCGGACATCACGCATGATTTCGAGGTAGTGCAGGAATAAAACCGGGCTGCGCGCTAAACCCAGTACGCGGTATGCGTCAGCACCCTGGAGCTGGCGCGCATTGCCAGCTTCACCGGGAACGGCAGTTCCGCCCCCCCCAGTTGCTTCGCCATCTCCGAATGCAGCGTTTCATCCACATACATCTGCTGTACTACGGCACGGCTCTTTTCATCCTGCGGCGGCAACTTTGCCAGATGGTTCTGCAAATGTCCGCCGACCTGGTGTTCTGTCTCGGCCAGAAACCCAAGGTTCCATTTGTCGCCCAGCAAACCGGCAAACGCGCCCAGCATCAATGAGCCGGTGTACCACAGCGGATTGAGCAGGCTCAGATGTCCGCCCAGTTCGTGTACGCGTCGCGAAGTCCATGCCAGATGCTCGGTTTCTTCCTGCGCCGCCTGTTGCAACTGTGCCTGCACATGCGGGTCACGCGCAGTCAATGCCTGCCCCTGATATAAAGCCTGGGCGCAGATTTCGCCACTGTGGTTGATACGCATCAGCCCGGCAGCATGCTTTTTCTCGTTTGCATTCAAGTCCGCTTCGGGCAGTCCTGCATCGGGAAATGGCCGCGCACTTTGCGCCTTGCTGAACAAGGTACGCAACCCCTTATCGAATTCCACAATCAGATTATCCAGATTCAACATAACAGACTCCCGGTTGGCTCGCTGAGAAGCAATTACAACAGAATTGTTTCAGCATTATGACAAGAGCGTCGCGTTGACGCAAAAACAACACGTAACAATTCCTTAACAATTGCTCGTCAGAATTGCGTCCGAATTTCCAAAATACTTCAGGAAATTTTTTGCAATATCTAATCTAACGTTAGGAGAAATAGATGAAAAAGCGTTTAATCGCCCTGGCAGTGGCCAGCGCCTTCGTAGCACCGGTTGCCATGGCAGACAGCAACGTAAATGTATACGGCACCGTTGACATGTCTATCGGTTCGTCCAACAACGGCGTTGTCAGCGCTACCCAAGTGGCCAGCAACACCACCAAGATCGGCTTCAAGGGCAACGAAGATCTGGGCGATGGCCTGGCTGCCGTGTGGCAAATCGAGCAACAAATCGACCTGGCCAATACCGGCGCCAATGGCGGCGCTGCCAAGACCACCTTCGCCAGCCGCAACAGCTTCCTCGGCCTGAAGGGCGACAGCTGGGGTACCGTGCTGCTGGGTATCCACGACACACCTTACAAGATCTCTACCCGCCACATGGACCCGTTTGGCGATGGCATCGGCGACAACCGTGCGCTCATGGGTAAAGCTCCTATCGGCCAAGACGCTCGCCTGAAGGACGTAGTGGCTTACATGAGCCCATCGATGAACGGCTTCAGCGTAGCTGCCGCCTATGCAACAGGTGGTGCAAGCGCAAACAACGCCGTTGCTGGCGCTACCAAGGGTGACGCTATCTCGCTGGCAGCCATGTACGACGTGGATGCACTGAAAGTGCATTTCGGCTACCAGACCGTTAAGAACGGTACTGCCGCTGGCCAATTCTCCCTGGCTGGTTCGGCTGGTGACAAGATTGATGCCTGGAAGCTGGGCGTAGGCTACACCTTCGACGCACTGACCGTGGCCGGCATCTATGAAAGCGTCAAGACCTCTGGCGCAACTGCTAGCTACATCAACAACGCAGGCGGTGCCAAGCACTACACCCTGAACGGCGTGTATAAGTTCAACAGCGATGCTATCAAACTGGCCTATGTGAAATCCGGCAACGTGGGCAGCGTCGCTGCAACCGGCGCCAAGCAGTTCTCGCTGGGTTACGACCACAACATGAGCAAGCGCACCAAGCTCTATGCTGTGTACACCAAGGTATCCAACGACACCGCAGCTTCTTTCGGTCTGGCAGACACTTCCACCGGCAACCCGACCGCTGCTGCCGCTGTTGGCAAGAACGTCAGCGCCTTCGGTATCGGCCTGAAGCACTCTTTCTAATTTGAGCTAATCAAATCTGGAAGTTGAAACGGGCACCTTCGGGTGCCCGTTTTTATTTACCACCACAAAAGTTTACAAGCCAAACAACCGCGCCAGTTCCACCCCGGGCTCCGCTGCGCGCATAAACGCTTCGCCCACCAGGAATGCGTGCACTTCATGACTTCGCATCAACGCCACATCTTCGGCATTGAAAATACCGCTTTCCGTCACCACGATACGACCTTGCGGAATGCGCGACAGCAGGCCCAGTGTCGTTTGCAGGCTCACCTCGAAAGTACGCAGGTTGCGGTTGTTGATACCAAGCAGCGGTGTATCCAATTGCAGCGCAGCATCCAGTTCGTCGCCGTCATGCACTTCCACCAGCACCGCCATGCCCAGGCTGTGGGCCAGCGCCTCGAACTCTTTCATCTGCGCCGGGCTGAGTGCTGCGGCAATCAACAGGATGGCGTCTGCGCCCATCGCACGCGCCTGGTAGATTTGATAAACATCCACCATGAAATCCTTGCGCAGCACCGGGATGGCGCACGCTGCCCGTGCCTGCTTCAGGTATTCCGCACTGCCCTGGAAAAATTGCTCATCGGTGAGCACTGACAGGCAGGCTGCGCCGTGCCGCGCATAGCTGGCAGCAATTTCGGCCGGCCGGAAGTCCTCGCGCAGCACGCCCTTGCTCGGGCTGGCTTTCTTGACCTCGGCAATCACTGCAGGTTGCCCCGCCGCAATTTTTCCGCGGATCGCCCCGACGAAATCGCGGGCAGGTTCAGCCTGCACCGCCTCATCGCGAACCTGCGCCAAGGATTTGGCAGCACGTGCTGCCGCCACTTCCTGCGCTTTGACGGACAGGATTTTTTTCAGAATGTCGGACATAGGATGGACCGGATAACCAAGGTGCGCATTTTAACCCATGCGGGATGGTAAAATGCGCGCCTACGCTAACGAGAGAAGTATGATGGAAGACATCAAAGCTTATATGCAGCAAGTCGGGCAGCAGGCGCGCGCCGCTTCGCGCCTGATGGCGCAGGCCGATACCGCCGCTAAGAATCGCGCACTGGAAGCCATTGCCCAGGCTATCCTGGACAGCAAAATCGCGCTGCAGGCCGCCAATGCCAAGGACATCGAAAGGGCCCGCAAGGACGGCCTCGACAATGCCTCGATCGACCGCCTGACGCTGAGCGACAAGGTCATCAGCGGCATGGCCGAGGGGCTGCGCCAGATCGCGCAACTGCCCGATCCGATCGGCGAGATCGACGACATGAAATACCGCCCCTCCGGCATCCAGGTCGGCAAGATGCGCGTACCGCTCGGTGTGATCGGCATCATCTACGAGTCGCGCCCCAACGTCACTGCAGACGCCGCGGGCCTGTGCCTGAAATCCGGCAATGCCGCAATCCTGCGTGGCGGCTCCGAAGCCATCCATTCCAACCAGGCCATTGCCGCCTGCGTGCAGGCCGGACTGAAAGCCGCCGGCCTGCCGGACACGGCAGTGCAGGTCGTCGCCACTACCGACCGCGCCGCCGTGGGCGAACTCATAACCATGAAGGACTATGTGGATGTGATCGTGCCACGCGGCGGCAAGAGCCTGATCGAACGCGTCTCGAATGAGGCGCGTGTACCGGTGATCAAGCACCTGCACGGCGTATGCCATGTCTATATCGACGACGAAGCCGATATCGAAAAGGCCATCCGCATCGCCGACAACGCCAAGACCCACCGCTATGGCGTATGCAATGCAATGGAAACGCTGCTGGTCGCCCAAGACGTTGCGGACAATGTGCTGCCGCCGCTGTGCAAGATATACCTCGACAAGGGTGTGGAATTGCGCGGCGACGATGCGTCACGCGCCATCGTGACGCAAATGAAGGCGGCCACCGAAGAAGACTGGGCCACCGAATACCTGGCGCCCATCCTGTCGATCCGTGTCGTGCCCGACATGGATGCAGCCATCGCCCACATCGCCAGCTACGGCTCGCAGCACACCGAGAGCATCGTCACCGAAAACTACACCAGGGCAATGCGCTTCCTGCGCGAAGTGGATTCCAGCAGCGTGATGGTGAATGCCTCGACCCGCTTTGCCGACGGCTTCGAATACGGCCTCGGCGCGGAAATCGGCATCTCCACCGACAAGATCCATGCGCGTGGCCCGGTCGGGCTGGAGGGGCTGACCTCGCAAAAATTCATCGTGCTCGGCAACGGCCAGGTACGCAGTTAACAAGTTATCAGGGAAGAGTACAACATGAGCAAAACCATCGAAGTCAAGGTGCCGGACATCGGCGATTTCAAGGACATCCCCATCATCGAGGTGCTGGTGAAAGCTGGTGACACAGTGGAGCCAGAGCAATCCCTCATCACACTGGAAACCGACAAGGCCACCATGGATGTGCCATCCCCCGTCGCAGGCGTGGTGAACCAGCTCAAGGTCAAGGTCGGCGACAAGGTCAGCGAAGGCAGCCTGATCCTGACGCTGGAAAGCAGTGCCGCGACAACCGCCCCGGCACCTGCTGCACCTGCACCACAAACTGCCGTACCGGCTGCCCCCCAGGTAGCGCCAACACCTGCAGCCAGCGTCGCCAGGGGCGATATCCATGCCGAGGTAGTGGTGCTCGGCGCCGGCCCTGGCGGCTACACTGCCGCATTCCGCGCAGCCGATCTCGGCAAGCAGGTCGTCTTGATCGAGAAGCACGCCTCACTCGGTGGCGTCTGCCTGAACGTCGGCTGCATTCCGTCGAAAGCCTTGCTGCATGTCGCCAAGGTCATCAGCGAAGCAGAAGAGGTATCGCATCACGGCGTAACTTTCAGCAAACCGAAAATCGACAT
Source organism: Sideroxydans sp. (assembly GCA_016124455.1). Lineage (GTDB taxonomy): Bacteria > Pseudomonadota > Gammaproteobacteria > Burkholderiales > Gallionellaceae > RI-121. Next base: position 59,270 of record WGNQ01000016.1, read on the forward strand.
CGACCAGATCCGCAGCTGGAAGGAAAGCGTGATCGGCAAGCTTACCGGCGGCCTCGCCGGACTGGCCAAACAGCGCAAGGTACAAGTGGTACGCGGCACGGTGAAATTCACCTCGCCCAACTCGCTCGCCGTGCAGACCGCCGAGGGAGAGAAGATCGTCACCTTTGACAATGCCATCGTCGCGGCGGGTTCCAGCGTAGCGCGCATTCCCGGCTTCCCCTACGACGATCCGCGCATCATCGACTCCACCGGCGCCCTGACCCTGGCAGATGTGCCGAAGCGCATGCTGGTCATCGGCGGCGGCATCATCGGCCTGGAAATGGCGACGGTTTACGATGCGCTGGGCAGCAAGATATCGGTGGTCGAATTGATGGATCAGCTGATGCCTGGCGCCGACAAGGATATGGTCAAGCCGCTGCATACGCGCATCGCCAAACGTTACGAGGCCATCATGCTGAAGACCAGGGTAACGAAGATCGAAGCGATGAAGAGCGGCCTGAAGGTCACCTTCGAAGGCGAACAGGCGCCCGCCGAACCGCAGGTCTACGACAAGGTACTCATGGCCGTAGGCCGCCGCCCGAACGGCCGCGAAATCAATGCCGAGGCAGCCGGCCTGATCGTCAACGAGCGCGGCTTCATCCCGGTCGACAAGCAGATGCGCACCAACGTACCGCACATCTTCGCCATCGGCGACATCGTCGGCGACCCGATGCTGGCGCACAAGGCGGTACATGAAGGCAAGGTCGCGGCGGAGAACATCGCCGGCCACAAGGCGTTCTTCGAACCGATGACCATTCCTTCCGTTGCCTATACCGATCCCGAAATCGCATGGATGGGCCTGACCGAAACCCAGGCCAAGGCGCAGGGCATCGAATACGAAAAAGCCTCCTTCCCGTGGGCCGCTTCGGGACGCGCACTGTCCATCGCCCGTGAAGAAGGTTCGACCAAGGTGCTGCTCGACCCGAAAACCCGCCGCATCCTCGGCATGGGCATCGTCGGCACCAATGCCGGGGAGCTGATTGCCGAAGGCGTGCTGGCGCTGGAAATGGGCGCGGATATGGAAGATATCGGCCTCACCATCCATCCGCACCCGACACTGTCGGAGACGCTGTGCTTTGCCGCAGAAATGGCGGAAGGCACCATCACCGACCTGCTGCCCCCGAAGAAGAAACACTAGCCCCGCGTTGGAAACGCTCGCTGGTTGGCTCAGCAACGACCTCAGCCTGTGGGGCCTGTTCCTCTCCAGCTTCCTCGCCGCAACCTTGCTCCCCGGCGGCTCGGAGGCCGTGCTGCTCGGCGTGCTCAAACTGCATCCGGAACTGCTCTGGCCCGCATTGCTGCTTGGCACGCTGGGCAACACGCTGGGCGGCATGGTGACATTCGGCATGGGCTGGATGCTGCCGCAGACCCAGCAACTCAAACATGTGGAAAAGGTGCGGCACTATGGCAGTCCCGCACTGCTGCTGGCCTGGATGCCACTGGTCGGCGATGCGCTGTGCCTGGCGGCAGGCTGGCTGCGGCTGAATCCGCTGTATGCCGCATTGTTTATGGGGGCAGGGAAATTCGCACGCTACTGGCTGATTGCGATGGCTGCGATAACCATATAGTCTGACGCAGGCTACGGGAGACGCACATGAAACCGCAGGAAACCAAAGACCACAAACTGACCTTGCCGGAAGTGCTGGGCATGCTGGTCGCCGACGGCATGGTCAGCCAGTCGGCAGCAGATGCGTTGATGACCGAACAGCGCCTGCGCCGCCAGGCCGGCCATCCCTTCACGATCATCGCTGCGCAAAGCTGGAAGTCGCAGCAAGCGCCTAACCGCGCGCTGAATTCGGAAACGCTGGCGGAATGGATGGCAAAACGCGCCGGCCTCGACTATTTCCACATCGATCCGCTGAAGATTGATTTCTCCGCACTCACCGACATCATGTCCAACGAGTATGCCGCGCGCTTCGGCATCCTGCCGGTGCTGATCACGCAGAAGGAGGTAGTGGTCGCCACTTCAGAACCTTTCCTGCGCGACTGGGAATCCGTGATCCGGCAGCTGACGCGACGCGAAGTACGCCGCGTAATTTCCGCGCCGGAAGACATCAGCCGCTACCTGGTGGAGTTCTTCAATCTCGCGCGCTCGGTCAAGAAGGCGGCGCAGACCAAACAGCAGGAAAAATCCGGCCATTCCTCGTTCGAACAACTGGTGGAAATGGGCAAGACCAACCGCCAGCTCGACGCCAACGACCAGCACATCGTGCACATCGTCGACTGGCTGTGGCAATACGCCTTCGAACAGCGCGCCTCCGACATCCACATCGAGCCACGGCGCGAAATCGGCATCGTGCGCTTCCGCATCGACGGCGTGCTGCATCAGGTATACCAGATCCCGATGCCGGTGATGGTCGCCATGACCAGCCGCATCAAGCTGCTCGGCCGCATGGACGTGGTGGAAAAACGCCGCCCACAGGACGGACGCATCAAGACGCGCACCGCCGAAGGGCAGGAAATTGAACTGCGCCTGTCCACGCTGCCCACCGCCTTCGGCGAGAAACTCGTGATGCGTATTTTCGATCCCGAAGTGCTGGTGCGCGATTTCTCCGAACTGGGTTTCTCCGACGAAGACACTGCGCGCTGGCGGAACATGACCGCACAGCCGAACGGCATCATCCTGGTCACCGGCCCCACCGGGTCCGGCAAAACCACCACGCTGTACTCGACGCTCAAGCACCTCGCCACACCCGAGGTCAACGTCTGCACCATCGAGGACCCGATCGAAATGATCGAGCCGGCATTCAACCAGATGCAGATCCAGCACGGCATCGACCTCAATTTTGCCGACGGCGTGCGTTCGCTGATGCGGCAGGATCCCGACATCATCATGGTCGGCGAAATCCGCGACCTGGAGACTGCGGAGATGGCCATCCAGGCCGCCCTCACCGGCCACCTGGTGCTGTCCACGCTGCACACCAACGATGCGCCTTCGGCCATTACCCGCCTGCTCGACCTTGGCGTGGCGCCCTACATGATCAATGCCACCGTGCTCGGCATCATGGCCCAGCGCCTGGTGCGTACGCTGTGTCCGCACTGCAAGCAGCCACAGCCGCCGCAAGTCTATGAAAATGAATTGTGGGATAGCCTGGTTACCCCGTGGAAGCTCGACCGGCCGGGACAGCTGCAGCGACAGGTCGGCTGCCTGGAATGTCGCATGACAGGCTACAGCGGACGCATCGGCATTTACGAAATCCTGCTGATGTCGCCCGAGTTACGCAAGCTCATCACCCCCGAGGCCGATGTTGCGGCCATCCGGGCGCTGGCCTGCCAGGAAGGCATGAAGCCGCTACGGATCTCCGGCGCTTCGAAAATTTCCTCAGGCATGACTACGCTGGAAGAAGTACTCAAGGTCGCCCCGCCTTCCGATCAGGCATAGCCCTGCCAGCCGGCCTTAAGATGCCCCGCAACCCGCGCCGGACTGTGCAATCCCCATGATTAATATTCGGTTAAGGATGCCCATATAAATTGCCTGACATCCTTGACCAGACTCGCAACCCAAGACTGGTTCTGGATACAGCAAGTGCATCTGAAACAACACACCGTTTCCTAATTACAAACGGTAAAAACACAATCATGAATTGATAGCCCAAGGAGGAATCTATGAAAGCATTTATTGGCGGTTTTGCAGTGGCAGGCATGATGCTTGCAGGCAATGCGATGGCAGTGGACATGCCGGCAGAAGGCAAAACCTATTGCAGCATGTGCCATGCAATTGACAAGAAAAAAGTCGGTCCTGCCTGGAAAGATGTCGCGGCCAAATACAAGGGCAACCCTGATGCCGAAAAAACCCTGATTGCGCATATCACCAAGGGCGGCTCATTTGGCTGGAATATAGGCGTCATGCCGCCAAGAGGCATGGGCGCCAAGGACGAGCAAATCGCCTTATTGGCAAAATTCATCCTGGGATTGAAATAATAAATCTCCCATACGGCACGTTTCCGTACGTCATAGCGACGGCATGCATAATCCGGCCACCACGTGGTGGCCGGACTCCTCTCACCAATCAATACGGAAGCAACATGAATAAAGCATTACTGCTCGGCATGGCCATCCTCGCAGCCAGCCCCGCGGCATGGGCGAACGCCAGCCAGACCACGGCAGCGGAGGAACACCCGGCCTCCGTCCTTGCAACACCGAATGCGTGGAAAATCACCGTGGGGGGCGGCCTGGCGTCTGTCCCGCGTTACGAAGGCGCAGCCACCAACCGCTTTCGCCTGATACCGCTGCTGGACGCTGAAAGCGGCCGCTTTTTCGCCGGCACCATACGCGGTATCGGCTACAATTTTTCCGACAGCAACGACCTGCAATACGGCCTGCGCATGACCCTCGACCATGGTCGCCGGCAGAATGTCGATATGCGCCTGAACGGGATGGGCGACCTTGGTTATACCGGCGAGGCTGGCGCCTTCGTCAATGCGCGCTTCGAATCCTGGTACGTTTCCGGCAGCCTGGCCGCCAGCTCACGCGGCACGCGCGGCGAATTCGATGCCGGCTACGCGACCCCCTTGTCCAATGTGGACCGCCTGCGCGTTGGCGCCGTACTGGACTGGGGCAACAACAAATACAACCAGACCTACTTTGGCATCAATGCTGCCCAGGCAGCCGCTTCCGGCAACGTGCTGTCCGCCTACAATGCAAGCTCCGGCATCAAGGATTACGGCATCACCGCGAACTGGATGCATAACTATTCCCGGGAATGGTTCAGCAATGCCGGCGTCTCGTTCAAGCAACTTGCAGGCAGCGCCAGAAACAGTCCGCTGACCGCAAAGCCAAAAATGAACAGCATCAGCTTCGTGCTTGGCTACCGTTTCTGAATGGCCGCAACATAGCACCCGCCCCTGGCTGCTAAACGCCATCGGCCAGCATCCCCAGCCCCCACGCCACGCCAAACCCGGTCACCTCGCTTGCGACGATGCCCAGTCCGCCTTCGCAACGGCTGGCGGACAAATCCACATGCAGCCAGGGCACATCATGCTCGACGAAACGCTTGAGGAAACGCGTGGCCAGAATGTGGTCGGCTTCGCCGTCCAGCGTGCACTGCTTGATGTCGGCCACTTTGGAATCGAGCGCAGCCTCGTAGTCCTCGTCCAGCGGGAACGCACACAGCCGCTCGCCGCTCTGTTTGCTCACACCCACTGCACGCTGTACCAGCGTCTCGCGATTGCCCAGCACGCCTGAATAGCGCGCGCCCAGCGCAGCCGCCATGCTGCCGGTAAGCGTGGCGAAATCGATCATCATGTCCGGCTTCGCGCGCGAGGCCAGCGTCAGCGTGTCGGCCAGCACCATGCGGCCCTCGGCATCGGTGTGCATGATCTCGATGCTGGTGCCGTTGAGCGCCCTGACGATGTCGTTCTGCTTGTACGCTTTCGGGCTGATATGGTTCTGCGCCAGTGCCAACCAGCAATCGATGTTCACCGGCAATTTGCGCTGTGTCGCGGCAAGCAGGATGCCCAGCGCTACCGCGGAGCCGTTCATGTCCTCGTGCATGTTGTGCATGTAGCGCGACGGCTTGAGGTTGTGGCCGCCGGTATCGAAGCAGATTCCCTTGCCGACCAGCGCCACGGTCTGTTTCGCCTTGGGGTGTTTGTAGGAAAGGTGGACGATGGCGGCGTCCTCCGGGTCACTGCCCTGCGCCACGGCGACGAATGCTCCCGCCCCCATTTTGCGCAGCTTTTTCAGGTCGAATTCCTCGTGCTTCCAGCCGCTGTCCTGCGCCAGTTTCCTGACGCGCGCCCGGTACATGCCGGGCGTCAATTCATTCGGCGGCAGCACGGTCAACTCGCGGCACAGCAGGTTGCCCGCTGCCTGTGCACGCAACGCATCAAACGCTTTCTTGTCGGCACAACCATACAGCTCGATTTTCTGCAGCGCCTTGCGCTCGTCTTTCTTCTTGTGCACGGGCAACAGTGCGCCATTCACCCATGCACCATACACCGCCAGCCCGGCGGCATGCTGGCGCTGCGCCGCGTCGCCGAGCACGGCAATCGCAACGCTTTTCGGGTACTCGCCCAGCAGCAACTGCAAGGCCTTGCGCACCTGCACCTGCTGTGCAAAGGTGTTTTTCCCGTCGTCCAGCATGGCCCATGCCACCAGCGCCCCGCTCGCGGCATTGGCCGAGACTGCTGATTTCGCCAGCTCTTCGGCCTTCATCCCGCGGCGCTTGAGCACCGCAGCAAGCAGCTCGCCGTGCGGCAAGTCCTTGGGCAGGCGCGCAGTCTTGGGCAACAGCACCAGCAGGTGCTGTCCGCCCGGGGTTGGGGGCAAAGTCTGGGTAAGGGTGAGTTGTGCTAGCATTGCGTCCTCGAATTTTGAATTAATTTTTCAATTATACGTCCATGCGCGCCTACCTAGACCTGATGCAGCATGTGCTCGAGCACGGCACGAAAAAATCCGACCGCACCGGCACCGGCACGACCAGCGTATTCGGCTACCAGATGCGCTTCGACCTGGCGCAGGGTTTCCCGCTGGTCACCACCAAGAAATGCCACTTGCGCTCAATCATCCATGAGCTGCTGTGGTTTTTGCAGGGCGACACCAACATTCGCTACCTCAAGGAAAACGGCGTATCGATCTGGGACGAGTGGGCCGACGAAAATGGCAATCTCGGCCCGGTCTACGGCAAGCAGTGGCGTTCGTGGAGCGCTCCCGACGGCCGCACCATCGACCAGATCAGGATCGCCATCGACCAGATCAGGAACAACCCGGACTCGCGCCGCATCATCGTTTCCGCCTGGAACGTCAGCGACCTCGACCAGATGGCGCTCGCGCCCTGTCATGCGTTCTTCCAGTTCTATGTCGCCGACGGCAAGCTCTCCTGCCAGCTCTACCAGCGCAGCGCCGATATCTTCCTCGGCGTGCCGTTCAACATCGCGAGCTACGCGCTGCTGACCATGATGATGGCCCAGGTGTGCGGGCTTGCAGCGGGCGATTTCGTCCACACTTTCGGCGACGCGCACCTGTATTCGAACCACATGGAGCAAACGCGCGAACAATTGTCGCGCGAACCGCGCCCGCTGCCGACGATGAAGATCAATCCCGAAGTGAAAGACATCTTCGGCTTCAGGTTTGAAGACTTCACGCTGGAAGGCTACGACCCGCACCCGGCGATCAAGGCGCCGGTGGCGGTATAGCCGCTCCGGTAATAAGCCGGCAATATGCATCAGCCATCCTGTCTCCCGGATTCGACATGAAATCCACGAAAGGGGCAACGATGCGCACTACACGCCATTTCAGCGATACGCCGGACGAAAAACAGTTGCGGGCACTGCTGGCCGACCTGAAGCATTTCCGCACCGAAGCAAAAAAGGCCAGCAAAGACAGCCTGAAGGCATGGCGGCCGCACATCCACTGGCGCGGGTTCCTGCCTTCGGCCTGCAACATGGGCGCCTACATCGGCCTGCGCCGCCATGACCTGCGCGGCATCCAGTCCATGCTCGCCGCACTCGGGCTGTCCTCGCTCGGCCGCACCGAAGGACATGTGCTGGCCAATCTTGACGCCGTCATTTATGCGCTCGAAGCACTGAGCGGCAAACCGGTCGACCCGCAGAAAATCCTCGCGACCGCACAAACCTTCAACGCCGCCGGCCAGCACCTGGGCATGCAGACCGAGCGCCTGTTCGGCCCCGCGCCGCAGCACCGCGCAGTACGCATCATGGTGACCTTTCCCAGCGAGGCCGCCTCCGATTATGTTTTCGTGCGCGAACTGATCAGGCGCGGAATGGATTGCGCGCGCATCAATTGCGCGCACGACACGCCGGAGGCCTGGAAAAAAATGGTCGATTTCGTGCGCCAGGCAGAACGTGAAACCGATCGCACGTGCAAAATCCTGATGGATCTGGCCGGACCGAAACTGCGCACCGGACCCGTGGCAATGGAGCCGGGCATCGTCCGCCTGAAGCCACGCCGCAACAGCCGCGGCAACGTGAAGGAGCGCGGCCGGGTGATTCTGGACGGCAGCGGATTGCATGGCCGGCCCGCACTCAAGGATACCCTGGGGCATCGCGCCCCGGCACGGCTGAGCGTACCGGCGGACTGGCTGCAACAGCTGGCAAGCGGCGACCGCATCGAATTTGAAGACCTGCGCGGCAAGCACGGCGCACTGATCGTGGAAAAGCAGTTGTCCGAACTCGAATTCATGGCCTCATCGGACGACTCGGCCTACCTGGAAGAAGGCCTGACACTGACGCACTATCCCCAGCCTGCCGCCAGATCCCGGGCTAAACGCAGCAGCGGATCAGCAACACAAATCGGCCCGATTCTGTCCACCCCCGCAGCCATCCTGCTGCACGAAGGCGACCTGCTGCAATTGACCCGCGAAGCGCTGGCCGGCGAAGCGGCAAAGGTTGACGAAGGCGACAACAGCATCATCCCGGCGCATATCGCCTGCATCCCGCCTGCAGTACTCGACCACCTCAAGCCCGGACAACGGGTGCTGATAGACGACGGGCACATCAGCGCGGAGGTTGATACCCTGAACAAGCAAGGTGCGCTGCTGAAAGTTACCCGCGCCAAATCGCAAGGCTCGAAACTGGGAGCGGAAAAGGGACTGAACTTTCCCGACACCAAGCTGAACCTGCCTGCGCTCACCAACAAGGACCGCAATGACCTGGATTTCATCGTGCAGCATGCGGATATCGTCGGCTACTCCTTCGTCCAGTCCGGTGAAGACATGGAGCTGCTGCTCAAGGCACTGGGCGAACGGCGCGCAAAAAAAGTCGGCATCGTCGCCAAAATCGAAACCCGGCAGGCGTTGAACAACCTTCCCGAGATCATCGTGCGCGGCGCGGGCGGCCACCCGTTCGGCGTCATGATCGCGCGTGGCGATCTCGCGGTTGAAATCGGCTATGAGCAACTTGCCGAAACGCAGGAGGAAATCATGTGGCTATGCGAATCGGCGCATGTTCCGGTAATCTGGGCAACGCAGGTGCTGGAAGGACTGGTCAAGCAGAACATGCCGTCCCGTGCCGAAGTCACCGATGCCGCCATGGCCGAACGTGCGGAGTGCATCATGCTCAACAAGGGGCCGTTCATCCTCGATGCCATCGACGTGCTGGATCGCGTGGTCGCCCGCATGCAATCGCACCAGCACAAGAAAAGCCCGCGCATGCGCACGCTGAACTGGTAACTACAGGAACGAATGCAAACATGAATCCCGCAGAAAATGTGTCCATCATCGTCGCCATGGCGGCCAACCGCACCATCGGTATCGACAACACCCTGCCGTGGCGTTGCCCGGAAGACCTCAGGCACTTCAAGGCACTGACCATGGGCCACCACATGATCATGGGGCGCAAGACCTTCGACTCCATCGGCAAACCCCTGCCGGGGCGCACCACCGTAGTGGTCACCCGCAACCAAACACTGGCCATCGCAGGTTGCGTCGTCGCGCATTCACTGCCGGAAGCGATCGCCGCCTGCAGCGGGGATGAGGAAATTTTTATCGTCGGCGGTGCGGAACTTTACGCCCAGGCTCTGCCACTAACCCGGACTCTCTACATCACGGAAATCCAGATGAACGTGGCAGGCGACGCGCATTTCCCCGAATTCGAACCCAACGAATGGATCGAGGTATCACGCGACAGGCACAGCCAGGAAACCCCGCAACCGCTGGAATACCATTTTGTAACCTACCGGCGTAAACGATAACCATGCAACCGGCGTTATAGAAATATGTTCGGCACACCGTTTCTCGCAGCTTCTGTTTCCTACCTGCTGATGCTGGCCGCCTACTACCTGCCGCGCCATCGCTATTTCCACATCCCGGTAATGATCTCCTGCATCCTGTTCGATGCAGGCATGCCGATCTACCTGTACACGCACCGCCACTGGTGGCGCCGCCTGATCGACCACCAGGAAATATTGTCCTCGCTGGTATGGATGCACTTCTGCCTGCTTATGGTATTGTATGTGCTGTACGCAGTGCAGGTGCTCAGCGCCCGCAAGATGCTCAGGGGTGACCCAGAGGCCCGCCTCTCGCATCACGGCCAGGGCAAAGCAATGCTGATCGTGCGTGCGCTGACGATTTTATCCGGTGCGATGCTGGCCACCCCGACACCCTGACCCGCACCACATTTCGCCCCGCCACGTCAGCCTTGGCCCGGCCTCACAAGCATGCTGCCGGGCAGGCCATGAAATAAACCGGGGCCGGCTATTCCATAAACCCGGCGGCCAGCTCGCACGCAATACAACCTGGACAATACGGGTCGCCAACTATCATGTATGAACAGATCTCGCACTCCCTGCTGAATGAAATACTGATCGCGCTCAAGCCCGAAATCAAATACCAGAACCTGCAGCATTTCTATACGCGCCTGGGCGCCAACTTCTATGCGATTTATTCGCTGTTCACGACACTCTACGGCGATCGCCCCGACTTCCGGAAACAGATACAGCGATTGGTGGAAACCATGGCCCGCCAATACATACGCAGGCCACAGCATCTCAGGAAGACCGACCTCGCCAGGGAAAAAAACCATAACTGGTTCCTGAGCCAGCAATGGGTGGGCATGGCGCTTTACTGCGACGGCTTTGCCGGCGACCTGCAGGGCATGCAATCCAAACTGCACTACCTGCAAGACCTCGGAATTAACCTGGTACACATCATGCCCATGATGGACTGCCCGGAAGGCAAGAGTGACGGCGGCTATGCAGTCCGGGATTTCCGCAAGATCGACAGCCGTTTCGGCACCCTCGACGACCTCGACAACCTGGCTGCCAACCTGAAAAAACGCGGCATGCTGCTGACGCTGGATGTCGTGGTCAACCACACCTCCGACCAGCATGAGTGGGCGCAAAAAGCACGCGCCGGCGACCAGGCATTCCAGGACTATTACTTCACCTTCGACGACCGGCAGGTCCCGGACATGTACGAGGAATCCATGCCGGAAGTTTTTCCGGAGACCGCCCCCGGAAACTTCACCTGGGATGAAGCGATGGGCAAATGGGTGATGACCGTATTCAACAGCTTCCAGTGGGACCTGAACTACCGCAACCCGGCGGTATTCATCGAAATGCTCGACATCGTCCTGTTCTGGGCCAATCGCGGCACCGACATCCTGCGCCTCGATGCGGTCGCCTTCCTGTGGAAGAAAATGGGCGGCACCTGCCAGAATGAGCGCGAGGCACACCTCATCCTGCAATTGATGAAAGATTGCTGCCAGGTCACCGCCCCCGGCGTCCTGTTTATTGCGGAAGCCATCGTTGCGCCCACCGAGATCATCAAATATTTCGGCGAGGACGCCATCAACGCCAAGGAATGCGAGATCGCCTATAACGCAACGTTCATGGCGCTGCTCTGGGAGGCGGTGGCCACCCGGAACGCCACCCTGCTCAACAGGGGGATACACAGCATTCCCGAAAAACTGGAGCGCGCCACCTGGCTCAACTATGTACGCTGTCACGATGACATCGGCTGGGGGTTCAGCGATGCCGATATCGTGGCCGCAGGCTACCAGCCCCAGGCGCACCGGAAATTCCTGGTCGACTATTTCACCGGAAACTTCCCGGGATCCCGTGCTACCGGGCTCGCGTTCGGGAAAAACGAGAAGACCGGCGATGCACGTATTTCTGGTGCACTGGCATCACTCGCCGGGCTGGAGGGTGCGCTCGCAGAAAACAGCCCGGAGTCGATCGATGCCGCGATCAAAACCATACTGCTGCTGCACAGCATGATTCTGTCGTTTGGCGGCATACCGCTGCTCTATTACGGGGATGCCATCGGCACGCTGAACGACGACTCCTACCTCAACGACGAACACAAAAGCAACGATAATCGCTGGATACACCGCCCGCATCTGGACTGGAACAAGGCAGACCGGAGGACACAGCCGGGGACGACCGAGCATGCGATCTTCAGCGCCCTGAAGAAACTGATTTCCCTGCGCAAGGAGATCCCCGCCTTTGCGGACAGGATCAATCGCGAGCTGCTGGACGTGGACAATCCGCATTTTTTTGTCTTCTCGCGTTTTGACCAGAGCAACAGCAGCCCCAGGATACTGGTCATCGGGAATTTTGATTCCGAGCCCCAGCCTCTCGGGCTGGATGCGTTGCGGCGCAAGGGATTCTTCCAGTACGAGTCGGTCCGCGACTTGTGCACGGGAGAAACGTTGCCCACGACGGGCAATGAACTCATGATCCCGGCGCTATCGTTCTACTGGCTGCAAACCTGATCAATTGCAGATCGTCATCCGGACTTCATCCCCGGATGGTGCAAACAGTCAAGTGCAGCCAGCTTGTAGCACTCGGCCAGCGTCGGGTAATTGAACACATTGCTGATCAGGTCGTTGACCGTCCCATTGAGGTTCATCACCAGCTGCCCGATATGCACCAGCTCGCTGGCGTTTTCGCCGACGATATGTACCCCGAGCAGCTTGCGGGTGCGCGCATCCACCACCAGTTTCAGCATCCCGTTATCGTCACCGATAATCTGCCCCCGCGCACTGTCGTTGAACCAGCTGCGGCCAACGACAAAGTCGATACCGGCCCTGGCTGCTTCCTTGTCGGTAATGCCCACCCAGGAAATTTCCGGGATGGTATAGATCGCCATGGGCAGATTCTCCGCCATGGCGAATGCCTCCCCCCGGAAGGCGTGCAGCACGGCCGAACGCCCCTGCTCCATGCCGGTTGCCGCCAGCGCCGGCCAGCCGATCAGGTCGCCCACGGCATAGATATGCGGCACGTTGCTCTGAAAATGCTCGTTCACCTTCAGCCAGCCGTTCTCGACCTGCAGCCCGGCCTGCTCCACATTCAGGCTGGACCAGTTGGGCTCACGGCCCTGCGCATAGAGCACGGCATCGGCATGCAATTGTTCGCCGCTTTCAAGTTGCGTCAGCGTGCCGTTGGCCAGCTTGCTGATGGAGGCCACTTTTTTCTGCATGTGGAATTCCACGCCCAGCGAGAGGAACGATTCCGCCAGTACATTCACCACGTCTTCGCTCAGGTAGGACAGGATTTGCGGATGCGAATCGACCACGGTTACGGCGACACCGAGGGTGGCGAAGATGGAAACAAATTCACAGGCGATGACCCCGCCGCCCACCACCAGCAGCCGGTCGGGCAACTGTTTGATGTTGAGGATCGAGGTGGAATCCAGTACGGTTTTTTTATCGAACGGGATGTGTGCCGGGCGGCGCGGCCGCGACCCCGTCGCCAGCACAATGATATCGGCGGAAAATTTGCGCAGGTTTCCTGCCGCATCCTTTACTTCCAGCGTATGTGCATCGAAAAATGACGCCTCACCGGCGATCAGACTCACTCCCGATTTCAGCAGCCGCTGCAGGATGACCGACTCCTGCATGGTAATTACCATATTTTTGCGGCGCACGGCATTGGCCAGCAGGCCATTCTCATTGGCGCGCTGCTTGACGCTGTCGCGCATACCCATGCTGCCCAGCCTGGACAAGCCATACGCCGCTTCGCGCATTGCCTTGCTCGGGATGGTTCCTGTCTGCAGGCCGGCACCGCCCAGCCTGGGCTTGCGCTCGATGATGGCAACCTTCTTGCCCATGCGCGCAGCCTGCCAGGCGGCATGCTGCCCGGCAGGGCCGGAGCCAACAATCAATACGTCATAACCCATTGCGCCTTCTCCCGGGATGCATTGACAGAAAAATCCGCGCCGAACGGAAATGAATTTTTCGGCAGGCAGGTTTGATTATGCCGTTTTTATTGCCAAATACCATCTAGAATAATCCTCGTGCGTACAATGCCGACCCCAAACAGATCAGCCGGGAATTCGTGGTGCTGGCTGCAACGCGCGCAATCACCGTTACCCATGCCGTCAGATTCATGCAAAGGAGACTAGGCCATGCGCTATCGCTTATTGGGGAATACCGGACTCTATGTTTCGGAGTTATGCCTGGGAACCATGACCTTCGGCGCCCAGGGGTTCTGGGAAGTCATGGGCGGGCTGCAGCAAACCGAGGTCGACCAGCTGGTACGCACCTCATTTGACCGGGGCATTAATTTTTTTGATACCGCCAATGTCTACTCACTGGGCGAGTCGGAAAAACTGCTGGGGCAGGCCATTAAAAATACCGGCTTGCCGCGAGATGAAATCGTGGTCGCCACCAAATCGACCGGCATCATGAATGAGTCACCCAACGGGCGCGGGCAATCGCGTTTTCATATCTTCAACGAGGTGGATGCCAGCCTCAGGCGCCTGCAACTGGATCACATCGACCTCTACCAGCTGCATGGCTTTGATCCGCTGACGCCTTTCGAGGAATCGCTATCCGCGCTCAACGACCTGGTGAAGTCCGGCAAGATCCGTTACATCGGCCTGTGCAATATGGCGGCCTGGCAAATCATGAAAGCCCTGGCGGTTTCCAGGCAACACGGCTGGAGCGAGTTTGCCAGCGTGCAGGCTTACTACTCCATTGCCGGGCGCGACCTCGAGCGCGAAATATTCCCGCTGGTTGAGGACCAGAAACTCGGGCTGATGGCGTGGAGCCCGCTAGCCGGTGGCTTCCTGTCCGGGAAATTCAGGCGCGACCAGGCAGCTCCCGCCGGCGCACGCCGTACCGATTTTGACTTTCCGCCGCTGAACAAGGAACGAGCATTTGACTGTGTGGATGCGATGACGCCGATTGCCCGGGCACATGGCGTATCGGTTGCCCAGGTTGCACTGGCCTGGATATTAAGCAAGCGGCAAATATCGAGCATCATCATCGGCGCGCGACGCATGGAGCAGCTGACCGATAATCTGGCAGCCTGCAAACTGGTCTTGTCGGAAACAGAATTGGCCACACTCGACGCCATCAGCGCCCTGCCGCAGGAATATCCCGGATGGATGCTCTCGTTCCAGGGCCAATACCGTGCAAAACCGCCGGTGAAGGAATGACCCCGGACAGACAGGCTTGTGGTCAGTCCTGCTTCACGCAATCCACGTAGTATTTTGTTTCGCCGTTGTCTTCCGCCACCAGCCCGTGGATGTCAGTATCGAAGCCCGGAAAGCTCTGGTTGAATTCGCGTGCGAACTTGAGGTAGTCGACGATGGTCTTGTTGAAACGCTCGCCCGGGATCAGCAGCGGGATACCCGGCGGATACGGGGTCAGCAACACCGCCGTAATGCGGCCTTCGAGCTGGTCGATCTCGACGCGCTCGATCTCGTCATGCGCCATCCTGGCGAAAGCGTCGGATGGCTTCATCGCGGGCTGCATGTCCGACAGGTACATTTCGGTGGTCATCTTGGCGACGTTGTATTTCTTGTAGGTGTCGTGTATCTGCCGGCACAGGTCGCGCAGGCCGGTACGCTCGTAGCGCGGATGTGCCGCGGCGAACTCCGGCAGGATGCGCCAGATCGGCGCATTCTTGTCGTAGTCGTCCTTGAACTGCTGCAGCGCGGCCAGCAGGGTGTTCCAGCGGCCCTTGGTAATGCCGATGGTAAACATGATGAAGAACGAATACAGCCCGCACTTTTCCACGATCACACCATGCTCGGCCAGGTACTTGGTCACCATGGCCGCAGGGATGCCGCTGTCGGCGAAGTCGCCGTCCACGTCCAGTCCCGGGGTGATGATGGTGGCCTTGATCGGGTCCAGCATGTTGAAACCGGGCGCCAGCTTGCCGAAACCATGCCACTTGTCTTCGGCGGTCAGCATCCAGTCTTCGCGCGAACCGATGCCTTCTTCCGCAATCTTCTCCGGGCCCCACACCTTGAACCACCAGTCGGTACCGAATTCCTCGTCCACCTTGCGCATGGCGCGCCGGAAATCCAGCGCTTCGGCAATCGATTCCGCCACCAGCGCCGTACCGCCCGGCGGCTCCATCATCGCCGCGGCGACGTCACACGAGGCGATGATGGAATACTGCGGGCTGGTCGAGGTGTGCATCAGATAGGCTTCGTTGAACACGTGCCGGTTGAGCTTGCGCGATTGCGGTTCGCGCACCAGGATCTGCGATGCCTGCGACAAGCCGGCCAGCAACTTGTGCGTGGACTGGGTCGCAAAAATCATCGAAGAATCGGCAAGCGGCCGGTCGCGGCCGATGGCATGCATGTCCTTGTAAAAGTCGTGGAATGCCGCATGCGGCAACCATGCCTCGTCGAAGTGCAGCGTATCGATCTTGCCGTCCAGCATCTGCTTCAGCGTTTCCACGTTGTACACCACCCCGTCGTAGGTGCTCTGGGTGATGGTCAGGATGCGCGGCTTCTTCGATTTGTCCTTGATGAAGGGGTTGGCATCGATCTTCTTCTGGATGTTTGCCGGCTCGAATTCCGATTTCGCGATCGGCCCGATGATGCCGTAGTGATTGCGCGTCGGCGTCAGAAACACCGGCACTGCACCGGTCATCATGATCGCATGCAGTATCGACTTGTGGCAGTTGCGGTCCACCACCACGATGTCGTCGGGTGCCACGGTGGAATGCCAGACGATCTTGTTTGAGGTCGAGGTGCCGTTGGTCACGAAAAACAGGTGATCGGCATTGAAAATGCGGGCCGCGTTGCGCTCGCTTGCCGCCACCGGTCCGGTGTGGTCGAGCAACTGGCCGAGTTCATCCACCGCATTGCATACATCGGCGCGCAGCATGTTCTCGCCGAAAAACTGGTGGAACATCTGCCCCACCGGCGATTTCAGGAACGCCACCCCGCCGGAGTGCCCGGGACAATGCCAGGAGTAGGAGCCGTCCTGCGCGTAATGGGTGAGTGCGCGGAAGAACGGCGGCGCCAGCGAGTCCATGTAGGAGCGTGCTTCACGGATAATATGCCGCGCCACGAACTCGGGCGTGTCCTCGTGCATGTGAATGAAGCCGTGCAGCTCGCGCAGGATGTCGTTCGGGATATGGCGCGAGGTACGCGTCTCACCGTACAGGTAGATCGGGATGTCGGCATTGCGGAAACGGATTTCGGCGACGAAGGCGCGCAGGTTCTTCAGCGCGGCCTCGGTCTCCTCCTTGCTGCCGCCGCCGAACTCCTCGTCATCGATCGACAGCAAAAAGGCGGAAGCGCGGCTCTGCTGCTGGGCGAATGAAGTCAGGTCGCCGTAGCTGGTCACACCCAGCACTTCCATGCCTTCCGATTCGATGGCTGCGGCCAGCGCACGGATGCCGAGCCCGCTGGCGTTTTCCGAGCGGAAGTCCTCGTCGATGATGATGATGGGAAACCTGAATTTCATATAGCGCTCCTCACTGGAGAATTGCTGCCGGGCAGCGTGTTGGCGCGGATTGTCGCAGATTTTTCCGGCGATGGGGGAATATGGAAAGAAGCGGCTATGCGTATGGCCGGAAGTGGCCAGCCGGTGCAGGCATCAGATTTTGGGCAGCGTCACGCCGGCCTGCCCCTGATACTTGCCGCCGCGGTCCTTGTACGAGGTCTCGCAGACCTCGTCCGACTCGAAAAACAGTACCTGCGCCACACCCTCATTGGCGTAGATTTTTGCCGGCAGCGGCGTGGTATTGGAGAATTCCAGCGTGACATAGCCTTCCCATTCCGGCTCGAACGGGGTGACGTTGACGATAATGCCGCAGCGCGCATAGGTGCTCTTGCCGAGGCAGATGGTCAGCACATTGCGCGGGATGCGGAAATATTCCACGGTACGCGCCAGCGCGAAGGAATTCGGCGGAATCACGCAGTAGTCGGCCTCGACATTCACGAACGAGTCCGGGTCGAAGTTCTTCGGGTCGACGATGGTGCTGTTGATATTGGTAAACAGCTTGAATTCGCGCGAGCAGCGGATATCGTAGCCATAGGACGAAGTACCGTAAGACACGATTTTCTGGCCATTCACCTCTTTTACCTGGGTCGATGAAAACGGCTCGATCATGCCGTGCTGCTCTGCCATGCGGCGTATCCACTTGTCCGACTTGATACTCATTCATTCCTCGCTATGGTTAGCCGCGACTCCGCCCGGACAAGCCCGTCAGTGCCCGTCCGCGAAGCCGCAATACATCCGTGATCAGGTATTCTGAACAACGATCTTGGGGAAAGCCGCGCTGTGGTCCTGTGCCATTTCCGCCACCTTCACCGCCAGGCGGCGCGCAATCTGCTTGTATACCTTGGCGATCTGGCCGTCCGGATCGACCACCACGGTCGGCGTGCCGGAATCGGCCTGCTCGCGGATGCGGATGTCCAGCGGCAGCGAGCCGAGGAATTCCGTATTGTAGTCGGCGCACATTTTCTCGCCGCCGCCGGCGCCGAAAATATGTTCCTCGTGCCCGCACTTGGAGCAGATATGGGTGCTCATGTTCTCGACGATGCCGAGGATCTTGATATCCACCTTCTCGAACATTTTCAGGCCTTTTTTCGCATCCAGCAGCGCGATGTCCTGCGGCGTGGTGACGATCACCGCTCCGGTCACCGGCACCTTCTGCGCCAGCGTAAGCTGAATGTCGCCGGTACCCGGCGGCAGGTCGACCAGCAGGTAATCCAGGTTGTCCCATTTGGTCTGGCGCAACAGCTGGTCCAGCGCCTGGGTCGCCATCGGGCCGCGCCAGATCATCTGGGCGTCATCGCCCTCGATCATGAAACCGATGGACATCGCCTGCAGGCCATGCCCTTGCATCGGCTCGATCGACTGGCCGTCTTTCGATTGCGGGCGGCCGCTGATGCCGAGCATGGTGGGCTGCGACGGGCCGTATATATCGGCATCCAGGATACCTACGCGCGCACCTTCTGCCGCCAGCGCCAAGGCCAGGTTGACGGTAGTGGTCGACTTGCCGACGCCACCCTTGCCCGAAGCCACGGCGATAATGTTCTTCACGCCGTCGACGAGTTTGACGCCGCGCTGCACCGCATGGGGCACCACCTTGCTGCTCACGCTTGCCGTCACCTTGCCCACGCCCGGCAGGCTGGCACGCAGATGGTTTTCCACCTGCAACTTGATTTCGTCCACTACGCTTTTCGCGGGATAGCCCAAAAGAATGTCGAGCGACACGTTGCCACCATCGATCTTGATATTCTTCACCGACTTGCCGCTGACGAAATCCTTCTTCGTGTTCGGGTCGGTCAGTTGTTTCAGTGCGCCTTGCACATCGGCTTCAGTAAAACTCATTGGGTTGCTCCAGACAAAAACCATTTAAGGACAGGCATTCTACCCAAGATTCCACCCCACGCCTATAGCGCGAGTTTGCTACAATTGCCGCACTTTTAGAGAGGTTTTGAATACATGCCGCGCAAGATACTGGTTACTTCCGCGCTGCCCTACGCCAACGGCAGCATCCACCTCGGCCACCTGGTTGAATACATCCAGACCGATATCTGGGTACGCTTCCAGAAAATGCAGGGGCATACCTGCCACTACGTCTGTGCCGACGACACCCACGGTACGCCCATCATGCTGCGCGCGGAAAAGGAAGGCATCACCCCCGAAGCGCTGATCGCCCGCGTATGGCAGGAACACAAGAGCGATTTCGACGCGTTCCACATCGAATTCGACAACTACGGCTCGACCAATTCCGAAGACACCCGGGAATTCGCCCAGTCCATCTACCGCAAGCTGAAGAGCGAAAAACTGATCGAGATACGCTCGATCGAGCAGTTCTACGACCCGGTCAAGCAGATGTTCCTGCCGGACCGCTTCATCAAGGGCGAATGCCCCAAGTGCCACGCCAAGGATCAGTACGGCGACAACTGCGAGGTATGCGGCGCAACCTATGCCCCGACCGAGCTGATCAACGCGTATTCCGCCGTGTCGGGCGCCCCGCCCGAACGGCGCAACTCGGACCACCATTTCTTCAGGCTGTCCGACCCGCGCTGCCAGGAATTCCTGCGCGAATGGACCCGCAGCGACACGCTGCAGCCGGAAGCCTCGAACAAGATGCAGGAATGGCTGGGCGGCAGCGGCGAGAACAAGCTGACCGACTGGGACATCTCGCGCGACGCGCCCTATTTCGGCTTCGAGATTCCCGATGCGCCGGGCAAGTACTTCTATGTGTGGCTGGACGCCCCGGTCGGTTATATGGGCAGCTTCCAGCAGCTGTGCAAGGATGCCGGGCTCGATTTCGACGAGTACTGGCAACAGGGCTCGAATACCGAGCTGTACCATTTCATCGGCAAGGACATCCTGTATTTCCACGCGCTGTTCTGGCCGGCCATGCTGCAGCACGCGGGCTACCGCACTCCGACCAGGCTGTTTGCGCACGGTTTCCTCACCGTCAACGGCGAAAAGATGTCCAAGTCGCGCGGCACCTTCATCACCGCCAAGAGCTACGAAGAGCATGTCAAATGTACCGAGTACCTGCGCTATTACTACGCCGCAAAGCTCAACGGCAGCATGGAAGACCTCGACCTCAGCCTCGATGATTTCGTGGCCAAGGTGAACAGCGACCTGATCGGCAAGTACATCAACATCGCCAGCCGCAGCGCCGGATTCATCAGCAAACGCTTCGGCGGCATGTTGGCTCGCCGCGAGCAGGTTGGTACACAAGGCATGGCACTAATTGAAGCCTTCATCGCCGCCCGCGAGGCTATCGCCCAGAGCTACGAGGCACGCGATTTCAGCCGGGCGCTACGCGAGATCATGCGGCTCGCCGATCTGGCCAACGAATACGTCAACGACAAGGCTCCATGGGTGCTGGCCAAACAGGAAGGGCAGGAAGCCTCACTGCAAGAGGTCTGCAGCGTCAGCCTCAACCTGTTCCGCCTGCTCACCCTGTATCTCAAGCCCATCCTGCCCAAACTGGCCGAACAAGTCGAAAGCTTCCTGAATATCGGGCTGCTATCATGGGCTGACGCCGAGTATCCGCTGTTTGCCCACGTCATCAAGGAATACAAGCACCTGATGACCCGCCTCGACCCGAAACTGATCGACGCCATGGTCGCCGCCAACAAGGAAAGCCTGCAACCGGCAGCGGAATCGCGGCAACGCCATGCTGCGCACCAGCAGCACACTGCAGCCAAAGATGCGGCGCAGGCAGAAAAGGATTTCGAGCCGTTCATCAGCATCGACGACTTCACCAAGGTTGATCTGCGCGTGGCGAAAATCGTCAATGCCGAGCATGTGGAAGGCGCCGACAAACTGATACGCCTGACGCTGGACATCGGCGAAGAAAAAACGCGCAATGTGTTCGCCGGCATCAAGTCAGCCTACGCACCTGAGGAGCTGATCGGGCGTCTGACGGTCATGGTTGCCAACCTCGCCCCGCGCAAAATGAAGTTCGGCCTGTCCGAAGGCATGGTGCTGGCCGCATCTGGCGATGCGCCAGGTTTATACATCCTGTCGCCGGACCATGGCGCACAACCCGGGATGCGCATCAAATAATCACGAAGGAATAAGCCATGCGACTCGCGCAGTTCTTCCGACCCAAATTGCTTGTTGCACTGGAAGGCTACAACCGCGAGCGACTGAACACCGATGTGCAGGCCGGCGTCACCGTCGGCGTGCTGGCGCTGCCGCTGGCCATCGCCTTCGCCATCGCTTCCGGCGTCAAACCAGAGGCCGGCATCTTCACCGCCATCATCGCCGGCTTCATTATTTCCGCCATTGGCGGTTCGCGCGTGCAGATCGGCGGCCCGACCGGCGCATTCATCGTGGTGGTGTTCGGCATCGTCACCCAGTACGGCCTGGCCAACCTGCTGATCTGCACCATCATGGCCGGTGTGATGTTGCTGCTGATGGGTGCATTCAAGCTCGGCAACATGATCAAGTTCATCCCGCATCCGCTGGTGGTGGGCTTCACCAATGGCATCGCGGTACTGATCATGCTGAGCGAGGTGCGCGACTTCTTTGGCCTGAAAGAGGAATTGCCCGCCGAATTCTCGCACAAGCTGCGTGCGCTGTATCACGGCCTGCCGACGCTGGACCTTGTCACCACGCTGCTGGCGCTGGCATCGGTGGCCGGCATCTGGTTCTATCCGAAAACATGGGCCAAACGGCTACCGGCGCCCATCGTGGTACTGGCAGTCGCCACCGTCGCGGTCGCACTGCTCAATCTACCGGTAGAAACCATAGGTACGCGCTTTGGCGGCATCCCGGAAGGATTGCCCGCCTTCGACATGCCGGAGTTTACCTTCGCCACACTGCGCTACCTGTTCGCGCCGGCGATGACCATCGCCCTGCTCGGCGCGATCGAATCGCTGCTCTCGGCCACGGTGGCGGACGGCATGATCGACGACAAGCACGACCCCAACCAGGAACTCATCGCGCAGGGTGTCGCCAACATCGTCACCCCGTTCTTCGGCGGCATTCCCGCCACCGGCGCGATCGCCCGCACCGCCACCAACGTGCGCGCCGGTTCCACCAGCCCGATCTCCGGCATGGTGCACGCGCTCACCTTGCTGCTCATCGTGCTGATCGCCGCCCCACTGGCAAAGAATATCCCGCTGGCCACGCTGGCCGCGATCCTGATGGTAGTCTCCATCAATATGGGCGAATGGGACAGTTTCACCACGCTGAGGAAATATCCGCGCGGCGACAGCGCGGTACTGCTCGCCTCGTTTGCACTCACCGTGATGTTCGGGCTGACCGTAGCGGTCGAAGTCGGCATGGTGATGTCGGTGTTCTTCTTCATCCACCGCATCACCGAACTCACCCATGTCAGCGTAGCGGAAGAATCGCCGCACGAAGACGATGGCGAAGCCACGCTGCTGCGCAAGGCGGTACCCGAAGGCGTCATGATCTACCGCGTGTTCGGCGCACTGTTCTTCGGTGCTGCAGACAAGCTGGAAAGCGTGCTGGCACAGCAGCATGACGAACCCGAGGTGCTGATCCTGAAAATGGACGAGGCCATCAGCATGGATGCCAGCGCGCTGCATGCACTGGAAAACCTGCACCGCAAGCTGAAGAAACACGGCAAACACCTGATCCTCAGCGGGCCGCATACCCAGCCATACTTCCTGATGCACGAAGGCGGGTTTTTCGATGAAATCGGCCGCCAGAATGTAGTCGCCAACGTGGCCAATGCGCTGAAGCGCGCACGGGAATTACTTGACGAGAAACGGGTTGCACAGCAGCCATAACAGCACCTGCGCTATGGCGCCACGCTAGGTCACGTAATTAACGCACACGGCCTGCTCCCCGAGCAGCTTGCGCAAGCCACCCAGCAGGTCGTCGTGCAGCGACACCGCCCAGTCTTCGCCGAGCGGCAACGGGACACAGCCTAGATGGTTGCGGTAATTGATCACTACCGGGCACTTGCCGCCACAGTACGGCCTGAACAGCTCCTTCAGCTGCGCGATACCCACCCTGTTCTGTGCCTCCACCGACAATTCCAGCCGTTTGGCAAAGGTGGAACGGGCCGAGGCCAGATCGAACAGCTCCTCGGCAGTCACCCGCATGCCGCCGGAATAATCGTCGAAACTGGCCTTGCCGCGCACCACCAGCAGCTCGTCCTCGCGTATCCACGGGCGGCTGGCCTCGAAGATTTCATTGAATACGGTCATCTCCAGCTGCGCGCTGCCGTCATCCAGCGTCACCACACCCATGCGCCCGCGCCGCGTCTGCTGAATACGTACCCCGGAAACAATACCGGCCAGCGCCACTTGCACCCCGCTATTGCGCCGCCCGTTGCCGTTGCTGCCCTGCCCGGCAAGCTGCGGCGTCACATCGGCCAGCTTCAGCTTGATGAAGCGCGACAGCTCTTCCGCATACTCCTGGTAAGGATGGCCGCTCAGGTAAAAGCCCAGTGCGAGTTTTTCATTCTGCAACTGTTCACGCATGCCCCAGCGCGGCACATCGGCCAGCATTACCGGCATCGCCGCACTCTCGTCGTCACCGAACAGGCTGACCTGGTTGGCCGCACGCGCACGCTGCTCGGCACTGCCCAGCGCAACGTCGAGCGAAGCCAGCAAGCGGTAGCGGTGGTCATCCAGGCTGTCGAGCGCACCTGCCTTGATCAGCGCCTCCACCGCACGCCGGTTGACGATGCGGTTGTCCACCCGATGGCAGAAATCGAACAGGTCTTTGAACGGGCCGGCAGCGCGCACCTGCACGATGTTTTCCACGGCTGCCTCGCCGGTACCCTTCACCGCCCCCAGTCCGTAGGCAATGGTCTGCTCGTCTACCGGCTGGAAGCGGAAGCAGGATGAATTGATGTCCGGCGGCAATATCTTCAGGCCCTGCTGCAGGGTGTCCTGATAAAAGAAGCTGACCTTGTCGGTATTCACCATTTCCGAGGTCATGGTCGAGGCCATGAACGCGGCCGGGTAATGGCACTTCAGGTAGGCCGTCTGATAGGCCACGAGCGAATAGGCTGCGGCATGCGACTTGTTGAAGCCGTAGCCCGCGAACTTCTCCATCGTATCGAAGATCTCGTTCGCCTTCTTCTCATCGATATTGTTCCTGGCGGCACCTGCCACAAAGATGCTGCGCTGCTCGGCCATTTCTTCGGCCTTCTTCTTGCCCATGGCGCGGCGCAGCATATCCGCACCGCCCAGCGTGTAGCCCGCCACCACCTGCGCCGCCTGCATCACCTGCTCCTGGTACACCATGATGCCATAGGTGTTGCCGACCACTTTTTCCAGCAAGGGATGCGGCAGGATTACCTGCTCCAGCCTGTGCTTGCGGTTGATGTAGTCGGGAATGAAATCCATCGGGCCGGGCCGGTACAGCGCGTTCAGCGCGATCAGGTCTTCCAGGCAATCCGGCTTCGCCTTGACCAGCGTATCTTTCATGCCGCGCGACTCGAACTGGAACACTGCGGTGGTGTTCGCAGTCTTGAAGATGGTGTCGTAGGTCGGCTTGTCGTCGAGCGGGATGGTGTCGATGTTGAAGTCCTGCGTCCCCTCGATGCCCGATGCCTTGATGTAGCGCACGGCCCAGTCGATGATGGTCAGCGTACGCAAGCCGAGGAAGTCGAACTTCACCAGGCCGACTGCTTCCACGTCGTCCTTGTCGTACTGGCTGACTGTACTTTCGCTGCCCTCGGCGCAATACAGCGGGCAAAAGTCGGTCAGCTTGCCCGGCGCAATCAATACGCCCCCGGCATGCATGCCGACGTTACGCGTCAGATCTTCCAGCCGCTCGCCCAGCTCCATCAGCTCTTCCACGCCTTCTTCGCTGGCAATGACGGCGTTGAATTCAGGCTCCATCTCGCGCGCCCTCTGCAGCGATACCGGCTTTACGCCGTCCAGCGGAACCAGCTTGGAAAGCTTGTCGCAGAGCCCGTAGGGAAAATCGAGCACGCGCCCGACATCGCGGATGACGCCCTTGGATGCCATGGTGCCGAAGGTGGCAATCTGCGACACGTTCTGCTGGCCGTATTTGTGACGGACATATTCGATCACCCGTTCGCGCCCGTCCTGACAGAAGTCCACGTCGAAGTCGGGCATGGAGACGCGCTCCGGATTCAGAAAACGTTCGAACAGCAGTTCATAGCGCAGCGGGTCGAGGTCGGTAATGCCGAGGCAATACGCCACCAGCGACCCTGCGCCCGAGCCACGCCCCGGCCCCACCGGCACGCCGTTGGGGAACTTGTCGTCGCGGAAGAATTTCGCCCAGCGGATGAAGTCGGACACAATCAGGAAATAACCCGGGAAACCCATCTGGATGATGGTATTGGTCTCGAAATCGAGGCGGGCCTGGTACTCGGGCATCTTCGCCGCGCGCTGCGTCTCGTCCGGATACAGGAATTGCAAGCGCTCCTGCAGGCCGCGTTCCGACTCGCTGCGCAGGAAATCGTCGAGGCTCTCGCCATTGGGCGTGGGAAAATCCGGCAGGCAGGGCTTGCCCAGCTTCAGCGTGAGATTGCAGCGCTTGGCGATCTCCACACTATTCTGCAGTGCCTGCGGCAGGTCTGCAAAAAGCTCCATCATCTCCGCCTGGGTCTTGAAATGCTGCTGCGCGGTGAACCGGCGCTGGCGGCGCTTGTCATTCAGCACATAGCCTTCGGCGATGCACACGCGTGCCTCATGCGCCTTGAAATCATCGATAGTGAGGAATTGCACCGGATGCGTGGCCACCACCGGCAAAGACAACTCCGCCGCCAGCCTGACCGTGGCGCGCAGATGTGCCTCCTCACGCGGGGCGCCATAGCGCTGCACTTCCAGATAGAAACGGTCGGGAAATAGCGCAGCATATTCCAGCGCCAGCTGCCTGGCTGCCGCTGCACTGCCATTCACGAGCGCATTGCCGATCTCGCCGTAACAATTGCCGGACAACGCAAGCAGACCGTCCGTCCCCTCGTACAACCACTCCTTGCGCAGTTCCGGGCGGCCTCGATTCTGGTTGGTCAGGTAGGCGCGCGTGAGCAACTCGCACAAGCGCAGATAGCCGGCATGCGACTGGCACAGCAACAACAGGCGGAATGGCTTGTCACGCTCCGCCTCATTGCTGATGAAAACGTCGCAACCGGCAATGGGTTTAATACCGTTGTCACGTGCCGCCTTGTAGAATTTGACCAGGCCGAACACATTACCGAAATCGGTAAGTGCCAGCGCAGGCTGGGCATCGCGTTTCGCCGCCGCCACCGCGTCGCCCACGCGCACAATGCCATCCACGATGGAATATTCACTGTGCAGCCGGAGATGGACAAAAGCGGGCGATGACATGGCAGCTAGCTAACAATTTGGAGCACGATTTTACCACCCCGGCCGCAGTGAAAAATCCGAAGATTTTTTCTCCTTGATATATCTCGAAAAATATCCTGGCGGCTGGTTTTGATTGGCATGAACACGCTTGTATATTGCGAACAAGGGTCGCAGAATATCCGTATTGTTTACACACAGTCGTCGACCGGGTTGCGGCACTGTGCTGGCCATATCCGACAACCCTGAAACAGGAGGCAATCATGTTGCAACGTATATTGGTGACACTGGGGCTGGCAGGCGCTGCCCTGCTCTCCAGCGGTTATGTGCTTGCGGAAGACCAGGCCAGCACCCCGCCCGGAGCCAGGGAACAACAGCAGGTTCGCGGCAGCCAGGTGATGAGCCGCGAGGAGCGCGCCGAACACCGCAAGGAGATGCGCAAAGCCCGCACCAAGGAAGAGCGCGAAAGAGTCCGCAAGGAAGAACATGAGCGCATGAAGGAGCGCGCCAAGGAAAAGGGCATGACCATGCCGGATGAGCCGCCCGGGCAAGGCCAGGGCATGGGTGCCGGCGGCGGTATGGGATCGGGTGGTGGTATGGGTAGTGGAGGAGGCATGGGCTCAGGCCGCAATCGCTAACCACTGACACCATGTACAGGGCGGGAGCATAGTGCTCCCGCCCCCCCCCAAACATAAGACCGACGAGCCCCGCACGCCGCTGTCGACCATGCCTGTTTTCAGTTATCTATATATTTTGGCCTATACCCACGTTTAGCCACTGTTGCTACTATCTGCCCGGCTTTTCATAACTAAAATCAGGGAAGGATATAGCAATGAGTTTATTGAGAAACATTCCGCTTTGCGCCATGGTCGTTGTGATGACGGGATGTGCGAGTCTCACCTCGGAAAGAACCCAGCCATTGGCCATCACTACACATTCGGCAGATGGCAAACTGGTTACCCACGCCAAATGCTCTCTCACCAATGACAAGGGAAGCTGGGAAGTGGAAACTCCCGGTGACATCACGGTTCACCGCTCGGCCGAAGATCTGATTATCGACTGCAAAAAGGATGGGATGCCCGACGGCCTTGCGCGCGGCATTTCACGCGCATCGGGCGGCATGTGGGGAAATATCGTCTTTGGTGGCGGGATTGGTGCGGTAATAGACCACAGTAACGGTTCCGGTTACAACTACCCGGATGATATCTCCGTCAGCATGGGGGAATCGGTTATCGTGGATCGTAAAGATGAGGGCAAAAATCAGGGGCAGCAGGCTGGCCTGCAAACGCAAGCTAACGCTGCCAAGAACTAGAACTCCAGCCGCCATACATACAGAACCGGCCTCGCCAAGCCCGAACGGGGTTGAGCGAGGCCAGTTCTTTTTCCTTATTTCCAGGTCGCCACCGTCGAGCCACACTCCCTTTATCGCACCTGATGCTGCTCGATCAGCTTGTCGATAAAGCGGCGCAGAAAGCTGTCCGGCTGTGCGCTGTGAAAACGATCCGTTTCCTGCCCGCGGCTGTAAGCAATGACTGTCGGGAAACCACGCACCCGATGATGCCCGGCGATACGCATGTTTTCATCGGCATCCACTTTCGCCAGCAGAAACTTCCCGCCATACTCCTGCACCAGCTTTTCCAGCTTGGGCGCCAGCACCTTGCATGGCGCGCACCAGTCGGCGCCGATGTCCAGCAGTACCGGGTGTTGATGGGAGCGGGCGACCACCAGTTCATCAAAGTTCGCCTCCTCTACGTCGTATGAAAATTGCTCGTGTGTATGCATGATAAAAATTCGGGATTTTATACCGTAAAGACAATATTCCGGCCATCAGGTTTCCCGAACAATTCAGCCGGACACCCGCCCAATATTTCCCGAATGGATACTGCTGCTATCTGGAATGTGCGACCTCGACCCGGTTGCGCCCGCTGCGCTTGACCTGGTACATCGCCTGGTCGGCACGATTGAGCAGCACATCGATGTCATCGCCCTCAGGGCCGAGTGTACAAATGCCGATGGATGCAGTGATATGCAAGACTTCATCGCCGCCCATTGGAATCGCCGTATGGGCAATATCCTGACGCAAGCGCTCGGCAACTTCGACGGCCTTTTCGGCATTGGTTTCCGGCAACAGGATGGCAAATTCTTCGCCCCCCATGCGCCCGACAATATCAACCACACGCAAAGTCAGCCGGTAGATATCGCACACCTTGCACAACACACCATCTCCCGCCTGATGGCCGTACCGGTCGTTGATCAATTTGAACTCATCCAGATCGAGCATCAGTACCGACAGCGGCTTGCCATAGCGTCTGGCCCGCAAGATTTCCTGTTCCGCCATTTCAATGAAATGTCGGCGGTTGGACACCCCGGTCAGCGGATCGGTCTTGGCCTGGCGCACCAACTCCTGCTCCAGCTTACGGCGTTCGGTAATATCGACACCGAGGCCGACCAGATAAAACTGGCCGTCAATAGTGGTGCGACGCCCGGTGAAGTAGTACGGTATTTTGCGTCCGGATTTGACCAGAAACCCCGCTTCGGCTGACGAACCGCCCCGCACGAATACCTCCTGCGTCTTTTGTGCGATCAGCACCGAATCCTCACCCTCGAAGAAATCCCCTGCGGTCATGCAATCCAGCTCGCCCTGAGCATAACCGGTTACCGTCAGGAACTGTCGGTTGACCCGGACAAAGCGCCTGTCGACGTCCAGCATGTAGAAAATGCCGGGCAGGCTGTTGATGATGTCGTCCGCAAACTGTTTTTGCTGGCGCAACGCATCTTCCACCCGCTTGCTCTCGGTAATATCGTTGAACACCCCGCTCCACAGACTGCCACCATCCGCCAGCGGGGCGGGATCGGAAGAAATGCGCAACCAGCGAATCTGGCCATGGACGATGAAACGGCCTTCCCAGCGAAACGGGTTCAGTGTGGTCCGTGCATGGCTATTTGCGCGGATCAGGTCTTCCGCTTCGTCGGGATGTGCTGCGGAAAAAATGAGCGTGCAATCACGCAGCAGATCCTCGGCTTCAAGGCCCAGCATCTCGCACAGCGGCGGGCTCACATACTCGAAACCCATCGCGCCGTCGGCATGGAATCTCCAGACGCAGACTCCGGCAGGCACATACTGCAACAACCTTTCGTAGCGCTGCGCATTCTCCCCAACTCCCGACTCTGTGTCTCGTACATTCGTCACGGTTTCACCGTTAGAGGTCGATATCAGATACAGGCTACACCATATACCCTTGGTTCAGTGTCCGTCTATTTTCATTATGCACGGTGCTCCCTCCTTCCCGTTGCTGTGCCAGCCATGCCAGCCAGTTGTCCATGCCCTCGCCGCTGGTGGCCGACAGGCGAATGATCTCGATATCGGGATTGACCCGGCGCGCGTTGGCGCAGGCCTGCTCCACGTCGAACGACAGGTACGGCAGCAAGTCGCACTTGTTGAGCAGCATCAGCTTGGCGGCACGGAACATATCGGGATATTTGAGCGGCTTGTCCTCACCTTCGGTCACGGACAACACAACCACTTTGGCCGCCTCGCCCAGGTCGAACGAGGCAGGGCACACCAGGTTGCCGACATTCTCGATGAACAGCAGCGAATCCTGCCGCGCTTCGAGCTGTGCCAGCGCATGACCTATCATGTCGGCATCGAGATGGCAGCCCTTGCCGGTATTGATCTGGATTGCCGGCACCCCGGTGGCGCGGATGCGCTCGGCATCGTTCTCGGTCTGCTGATCGCCTTCGATCACCGCCATCGGAACCTGGCCCTTGAGTGCATGCAGGGTACGCACCAGCAGCGTGGTCTTGCCGGAGCCCGGACTTGAAACCAGGTTCAGCGCCAGCACGTTGCGGCCGGCAAACAGGATCCGGTTATGTGCCGCCCGTGCATCATTCTTGGCCAGCAGATCCTGCTCGACCTGGATGCGGCGCGTCGCCGCCGGCTGTGCTTCGGTCACGGGTGCGGGGACCGGCGTCCGGTACGACAGTGCGCCGCGCGGTTTGCCTCGCGGCGCGGCTGCCCGGCCGTTGATCAGTACGCTGTCGCTGCCACACCCACAAGTCGTACACATGATCTATTCCACCTCGAGTTCTTTCACCCGCATTTCGCTGCCGCCGGTAATCCGCACCGGGCCGCTGCATGCCGGACACAACGCAAACTGGTCCTGCAGCGCCACCGCCTTGCCGCAAGCCTGACACCAGCCCGCGCCGGGCAACTCCAGGATTTCCAGCCGTGCGCCTTCGGCTATGGTACCTCGCGTCACGGCATCGAAGCAAAAACGCATTGCTTCCGGCTCCACTGCGGCCAGCGCGCCCATCTCCAGCACCACGGTACGAACCCGGCCACACTGCTGGGCACGCACCGTATCCTCGACGATTTGCAGCACGCTCTCGGCCAGCGACATTTCATGCATATTCCGGTTACCGGATTCACCTGTAATGGTTTAATCTTAATCCGTGAGCGCCGGCCAGCCAACCATAATTGGAATTTAGCGAAATTTTAATTTTTACGCCGGACTTCATCCGCTAGAATATGGCGGCAAGTCGTTCCTCCCCGCTCTTGGGCAGGACGCAGCCACGGGAGCGTTGCATGCCGGACACCGCCGTTTTGGACATCGCCTATCTGGACGCCATCGTCGAGCGCCATGGCCGCGATGCAAACAACCTGCTGCAGATCCTGGTGGAAGCGCAGGAACGGTACGGCTACCTGCCGCCTGCAGTGGTCGATGCGCTCGCGGCGCGACTCGCCATCCCGCGCGTCAAAATCGAGGGCGTCGCAGAGTTCTATTCCTTCCTCCACCTGCAGCCGCACGGCACCTACCGCGTGCTCTTTTCCGACAATATCACCGACCATATGCTGGGCAGTGGCGCGCTGATGAAACAGCTGTGCCATGAACTCTGGGTCGAGCCGGGCAAATTGTCGGAAGATGGCCTGGTCAGCGTAAATGCCACCTCGTGCACCGGCATGTGTGACCAGGCGCCGGCCATGCTGGTCAACGGCCTGCCCATCGCCAACCTGAGTGCGCCGCGCGTGGAAAACATCGCCGAGCTGATCCGCAAACGCGTACCGCTGGCCGACTGGCCTGCTGAATATTTCAGAATCGAGAACCATATCCGGCGCAAGGATGTGCTGCTGAACAGCGCCTTCCAGCCAGGCAGCGCGCTCGCCGCACTGCTGGCGCGCGGCGGCGCGCAGACGCTGGATGAAATAAAACTGTCCCGCTTGCGCGGGCGCGGCGGCGCAGGGTTCTCCACCGCTGCAAAATGGGAAGCCTGTCGCGCCGCAGCGGGCGAACAGCATTACGTGGTATGCAACGCGGACGAAGGCGAACCCGGCACCTTCAAGGACCGCGTACTGCTCACCTCATACGCCGAAATGATGATCGAAGGCATGACGCTGTGCGCGCACATCATCGGCGCACGACAGGGTTTCATCTATCTGCGTGGCGAGTACCGCTACCTGCTCGACCATTTGCAGCAGGTATTGCAGCGCTGCCGCGAACAGAACCTGCTGGGACAAGACATTCTCGGCAGTGCCGGTTTCGATTTCGACATCACCATCCATCTCGGCGCCGGCGCCTATATCTGCGGCGAGGAGTCGGCATTGATCGAATCACTGGAAGGCAAGCGCGGCACGCCGCGCAATCGCCCGCCGTTCCCGGTAACCCATGGCTACCTGAACCAGCCGACGGTGGTCAACAACGTCGAAACCTTCGCTGCCGCGAGCCTGATCGCGCTCAATGGCGGCGCCTGGTATGCAGACATCGGCACGCCTGCATCCAGCGGCACCAAACTGCTGTCGGTATCCGGCGATTGCGAAAGCCCGGGCATCTATGAATACCCGTTTGGCGTGACCGTGGAGCAAGTGCTGGCCGATTGCGGTGCCAGCCACACCCAGGCCGTGCAGATCAGCGGGGCGGCCGGCAAGTGCATCGCCCCCGCCGAATTCGGCCGGCGCATCGCCTTTGAGGACATCCCCACTGCGGGCGCCTTCATGGTGTTCGACCAGCGCCGCGACATGTTTGAAGTGGCGCGCAATTTCGTACACTTTTTCGCACATGAAAGCTGCGGCTTCTGCACGCCGTGCCGCGTCGGCACCTCGTTGCTGAAGAACATGATGGACAAGCTCGCACACGGCCACGGCTCCCCTTACGACCTTACCGAAATCGAACAGCTCGACCAGCTGCTGCTGTCGATGAGCCACTGCGGCCTCGGCCATTCCGCCTGCAACCCGGTACTGGATACCATCGCCAAATTCCGCCCGGCCTATGACCGGCGGCTGGCGCACCGGGAATACGTCCCGGCATTCAATCTCGATCGCGCGCTGACCCAGGCACGGCAGATGACCGGCCGCAACGATGCCGGCGCACACCTGGGAGAATACGAATGAGCAGCTTCACGCTGGACGGCCAGACCGTCACCTTCGATGCCGGCCAGACCATCATGCAGGCGGCGCTGGCTGCCGGCATCTACATCCCGCGGCTGTGCTACCACCCGGACCTCAAGCCGCACGGCTCGTGCAAGCTGTGCACGGTCAAGGTCAACGGCCGCCAGGCCTCATCCTGCACCTACCAGGCCCAGGATGGGCTGGTGGTGGAAAGCAATACCAGCGAACTCAACGATGAACGCCGCGCGCTGCTGCAGATGCTGTTCGTCGAGGGCAACCACTTCTGCCCGTCATGCGAAGCCAGCGGCAACTGCCAGCTGCAGGCCACCGCCTACGAACTGCAGATGATGACCCCGCATTACGACCATTTCTATCCCGACCGGCCGCTGGACGCCTCGCACCCGGATTACCTGCTCGATTTCAACCGCTGCATCCTGTGCTCGCTGTGCATACGCGCAAGCCGCGATGTGGACGGCAAGAATGTGTTTGCCCTGTCCGGCCGCGGCATCAATACGCACCTCATCGTCAACGCCGCATCCGGGCAACTGGCCGATACCGGTTTTTCCGGCGACGACAAGGCGGCGCACGTCTGCCCGGTGGGAGTGATCCTGAAAAAACGTAGCGGCTTCCGCGTACCCATCGGCAAACGCAGTTATGACATCCGCTCGATCGGCGACCTGGCGGAACCGGGGGAAAGCTGAAATGACGGCGCCGCCCAAACTCAAGATTGCCACCACATCGCTTGCCGGCTGCTTCGGCTGCCACATGTCGCTGCTGGACATCGACGAGCGCCTGTTCGACCTGCTGGAA
Source organism: Sideroxydans sp. (assembly GCA_016124455.1). Taxonomy (GTDB): domain Bacteria; phylum Pseudomonadota; class Gammaproteobacteria; order Burkholderiales; family Gallionellaceae; genus RI-121. The sequence goes on from WGNQ01000016.1 coordinate 92,899, forward strand.
CTGGTCGAATTCGACCGCTCGCCGCTCACCGACATCAAGCATTGCGGCGCATGCGATATCGGCTTCATCGAAGGCGGCGTATGCAATGCCGAGAACGTGCATGTGCTGCGCGAATTCCGCGCCAACTGCCGAATCCTCATCGCGGTCGGCGCCTGCGCCATCAACGGCGGCCTGCCCGCACAGCGCAACCACCTGTCGCTGCCGTCCATTCTGGAGGAGGTCTACCACACCAGCATCGGCCTGGCGCCCGGCAATGCCATTCCCAACGACCCCGAACTGCCGTTGCCGCTGGACAAAGTGCACCCATTGCACGAGGTGGTGAAAATCGATTACTTCATCCCCGGCTGCCCGCCCTCGGCGGACGCCATCTGGAAAGTGCTGAACGACATCCTGGCCGGACGCAAACCCGAACTCGGCCACGGACTGATGCACTATGATTGAGCCATGAGCGATCAACTGGAAACCGCCAGCCATCCCGAAAAACTGCGCCGCGTCGCCATCGACCCGGTATCGCGCGTCGAAGGCCACGGCAAGGTCACGCTGCTGCTCGACGAAAACAACCACGTGCGCCAGGCACGTCTGCACATTGTCGAGTTCCGCGGCTTCGAGAAATTCGTGCAGGGGCGCCCCTACTGGGAAGTACCGGTGATGGTGCAACGGCTGTGCGGCATCTGCCCGGTAAGCCACCACATCGCAGCCAGCAAGGCGATGGACCTGATCGTCGGCGCCAAACAGCTCACGCCCACGGCGGAAAAGATCCGCCGCCTGATGCACTACGGCCAGATCCTGCAATCGCACGCATTGCATTTTTTCCACCTGTGTTCGCCGGATTTGCTGTTCGGCTTCGACAGCGACATCAGCCGTCGCAACATCGCCGGCGTAGCCGAAAAATACCCGGATACCGCACGCAAGGGCGTGCTGCTGCGCAAGTTCGGCCAGGAAGTCATCCGCCATACCGCAGGCAAACGCATACACGGCACCGGCTCGGTACCGGGCGGCGTGAACAAGTCGCTGACCATGGCTGAGCGCAATGAACTGCGCCAGGATATCGATCAGATCATCGACTGGAGCCATGATGCCGTACAGCTGGTAAAGGAACTGCACAGCCAGAATCCCGCGCTGTATGACAGCTTCGGCATTTTCCGCGCCAACATGATGTCGCTGGTCGGCGACAATGGCGTGCACGATCTTTACCACGGCTCGCTGCGCGGCCGCGATGCGGACGGCAGCATATTGTTCGACGGGGTGGACTATCAGAATTATGGCGTGCTGCTCGAGGAAGAGGTCAAATCATGGAGCTACATGAAATTCCCCTACCTCAAATCGCTCGGCAACAAACAGGGCTGGTACCGCGTCGGCCCGCTGTCGCGGGTGCAGAATTGCGACACGATGCCGACGCCGCTAGCCGAACATGAACGCCGGGAATTCGTCGCCTATGGCGGCAACCTCCCGCTGCATGCGCCGCTGGCCTACCACTGGACCCGCATGATAGAGCTGCTGTCCGCCGCCGAAACGATCAAGGAACTACTGCACGACGACGACATTACCGGAAATGAACTGATGGCCGGCGGCGAACGCGCACGGGAAGGTGTGGGCGTAATCGAAGCACCGCGCGGCACACTGATCCATCACTACCGCGTGGATGACAACGACCTGGTCACCATGTGCAACCTGATCGTTTCCACCACCCACAACAACCAGGCCATGAACGAAGCGGTGCGCCAGGTGGCCAGACGCTATCTGAACGGGCGCGAGGTCAGCGAAGGGCTGCTCAACCACATCGAGGTAGCGATCCGCGCCTTCGATCCCTGTTTGTCCTGCGCCACCCATGCACTCGGGAAAATGCCGCTCGAAGTGGAATTGCTCGACGCAACGGGACATACCCTGTCAGCGCTGGCGCGCTCGGCCGACGGCGGCTTCTGCACACCGGACTGATGGTCGCCCCCATCCTGATTCTGGCCATCGGCAACGAGTCGCGCGGCGACGATGCCCTGGCGCCGCTGCTGTTACGCAAACTCGACCTGACCGCGACCCAGCAAGCACGTACCGAGTTGCTCGAAGAGTTCCAGCTGCAGGTCGAACATGCCATGGATTTAGCGGAGCGCGACCTGGTGCTGTTCGTCGACGCGGGAATGGATACGCCTGCGCCCTACAGTTTCTACCGCATCCAGCCGGGCGACAGCCGCACCCTGTTCAGCCATGCGCTGGCGCCCGAGGCGGTGCTTGCCACCTACGCCCAGATTTACCGGCAGGCGCCGCCGCCGGCGTTTGTACTGTGCCTGCGCGGCGAACAGTTCGAACTCGGCAGCGGCCTCTCGGCGCAGGCCGCGGCACACCTGGAACAGGCGCTCGAATTCATGCGGGATTTACTGCAGGAAACGACGGTCGCAGCATGGAACGCCCAGGGCATGCACTGCACGCCTTGAGCGGCAGTATTTATTTCGCGCCGGTAAGCGGCGCCGACTTGCCGACGCCTGACAGCCGGCGCCCGCTTACCGCCGCCGCCTTGGCCGTGTTCTGCTGCACGCATTGCTGCCACGCACCGCTGGAAGGGCTGGACGGGTCGGCTTTCAGCAGGCACTGGCATTCGCATGCCGCCGCCTCGTAGCAGGCGGAAAGATTGCCGGCTGTGCATGCGGCGTGCTGCGCCGAGCATTGTCCTTTGCAGACCCCGGTGAGCTGCAGGATTTTCTGCTGCACAGCCTGTTTGGCCTGTTGCCGTGCCTGTTCCTGTTGCTGGGTATGCACTCCCCAGCCGAACATCAGCAAGCCGGCCAGGAAAACCGCGCCGACCAGCCAGTTGGAGCGGGCCAGCACCGCACGCAGTTTCTTGCCGAAACTGGTAGGCCCCTTCGCCTCACCCAGCCCGAAACTCAGCAAGCCATAAGTTCCGCTTTTCGCATGCAGCCGGTTGCAGGCATCGACACACTCGCCGCAGTTGATGCAGCTGTCGTAAGTTTCAAACTTGGTCGGATTGATGCCGGTAATGCAGGAGGCCGAGCAATAATTGCACTTGGTGCAGTCCGCGGAACGCGAGGCATCGTATTCGATGTGCAATGCATCCTTGGTCTTGAAAATGCGCTGCCCGATACGGTATACGCAAATGTAGTCGCAGAAGAAATAGCGGATCACAGCAATGTCCAGGAACACCAGGAACACGGTGAAGTAATACAGCCGCCGCATGAAGGTGGCGAGTTCGTTGCTGGAGTCGAACGTGATCAGCGACCAGACGTCGGCGGGCGTGAAAAAGAAAAAGAACGGCACGACCGACAGCACCATGGCCGCGCCCAGGAAAGCCAGCGTCAGGATGATCCAGTTCAGTGGCTTGTTCTTGGCGGCGGCAACTTGCAGGCTCTGGTCGATATCGACGCTGGCGCGCTTGCCCAGCAGCTTGTGCGTCAATTTGTTGGCCCACTCCGACAGCAGGTTCTGCGGGCAGGCCCAGCCGCACCACACGGTACCGATGGTCATGTAGGTGAGGATGGGAGCCGTGGCAACCATCAATGCAAGGCCGAATATCAGGGCGTAATTCGACCACCAGATATGCTGGCCGAACACGACGAAACTGGCCGTCGTCAAATCGATCCTGAATATCCCTGAAACGGGAACCAGCACGAACAGCAAAAGTGTAATCAGTTGCGTCAGTCTTCTTTTCCAGTGGAACTGTGTTGCCTGTTGCATGCTCTGCGCCTTGCCTGTGATTTTCAATGAGTGGGGGAAGCCGGCACTGCCTGATCCCGCCTTCCGGGGCGGGACGGCATAAATCGCCGGCAACTACTGCTTCCAGGCTCGATCCAGAACAGCCTGCGCCCGGTCATGGCGCGCCTTGGCTTCCTGATACTTTTTTCTGGACTGTGCTGCCTGCTGCTGGTCCGCGGCCAATTGCTTCTGCGCACGTTCCAGCTGTTTCCTGCTTGCCTCCACGCGCTGCACATCGGCATTGTAATCAGCCTGTGCCGCTGACATGTCCTGACGTGAGACCTCCACGGCCGTCTGCAGTGCGGACAAGTCCTTGGCCTGTGCCGCAGGCACCATGGACAGCATAAGCAACGCGGCGGCAATGTAATCTTTCAGCATTTCTATCTCCTGATGCCCGGTCAAACACCAGTCATATTACCAGCAAACCGTTACAGCATGCCGGGCTGGTGCCAGCGCTGGGGCGGAGCGTCGTCCGGCAAGCGGCCATTGTGTATGGTCTGTTTCAATTCCTGCATGGCGTGCTGGGAAAACTTGGGGTTGAAGTTGTCCATCGCCCCCAGCAACAGCCAGGACACCGCCACCGGCTGGATCAGTGCCACAAAAAGAATGCCGAAGACTTCGGAAAGCAGGCGCAGGAACCGCCCGCGCCGGTAAAGTTCGCGCAAGTGGTCGCGGTATCCGGCCATCTTGCGATGCAGGGCAATCGCTTCGCCCAGCACCAGCAGTGCACCGCCCATAAACCCTGCCAGCAAGGTCACTCTCAGTTCTATCGAGTCCATTCTTCCCCCTTATCGAAACTTGCGTAAATCGCCTGCCCCCTCAGGCATCCGGCCGGCTCATGACCAGCCTGGTCACGGGAATCCCGAACACCTGCTTGACCAGTATCTCCAGCCTGGTGCCATCCGGGGCGACATAGCGCCAGCCGCTGTGATCATCGTTCGGTTTCAGCGCCGGAATCCGGTATTCGCCAACCAGCTTCTTGGCGAACTCGTCAGGCTGCATCTTCCTGGCATCGAACAGTTCGCCGGCGTTATTGAATTCGATACTGCGAACCCGGCCATCAGCGCCGGCCTTGACCACCAGCACGCCATCCGACGCATAACAGGATGACTGCAATTCGTCCTCAACCTTGCCCTTGGCCCGCTGCGCATCATAACGCTCGGTCATCCGCGCCTCAATCGCGCCAAGGAATTGCTTGTCGTACAGCAACACGCAATGCTCACCGTTGCTGTAGCGGATTACATCGGTAAAACCGTAACCGTCCAGCCCCTGATTGCCGAGCAGATCCATCATCGTATCCGGCACATCGTGTATATCCATGCCGATGTAGAACCCCTTGATCTTGAGTGCCGTGCCGGGTGTAACTTTACCGGGTGCTGTCAGCGGCTGGCTGGCTGGCGCATTGGCCGCTGCCGGCGCAGGCGGCTCGCTCTTGCCGCACGCCGCCAGCAACACCGCACTGGCCGCAATGATCAGCTTCGTTCGCATAGGGCGTTTCCGGACGATCAGGTGACTCATTCAGAACGCATCGATTTCGAGGTAACACTTCATGGAAATGACGGCCACAACCAGCGGCAGGAGCAACCAGCCAAACAGGATGCCGGTAATCAGGCCGACTGCAAGCTGGTACGAAGCACCGCACTTGCTGGTCTTGCCGTTGACACGGATGCCGCAGATGGTTTTTTCGAACAGGTTGAACGGCAATACCAGCAACTCGACGTCGTCGCCCTCATGCATGAGATCTTTCAAATCGTCCGGCAGCACAATCTTCTGCAACGTCTGTCCACCCACCTCGATTGACGACAGGTTGGTCTGCCCTTTCCACACCGTGCCTTGTTTCCACTTGCCTGCGCCGATTTTGGTCACTTTCCCCTTTATGCGCATCTCCAAAGCTCCCTAATGACGTTCGAATTTCCGGAATTTACGGAATGGTAAGGCGAATTCATACTCCATTACAATATGCTTATACTTGACTGATCTGCTCGCTCGGCAATCCCGGTCGCGTAGTTGTTCATTGTTTTTTGTTTTTATATATCATTCGGGGTAACCTGATGGCACCCGCCCCGCTGGGCGCATCGCAGGCAAAAACAGTGCAACGTAAAATTTTCCTCATTCTCATTGCTGCAGCCATAGTCGGCACAACGGGTGCCGCGGTCTGGCATTTCACCAACCACAACGGAACAAGCGCCGACGACCTCGTGTTGTATGGCAACGTCGACATCCGCCAGGTGCAGCTCGCATTCAACGGCTCGGAGCGCATCGACCGGATGCAGGCCAGCGAAGGCCAGCAGGTCAGGAAAGGCCAGGTGCTGGCGACGCTGAACACGGCGACGCTGCAGCAAAAAGTCCACAAGGCGGATGCCGATGTGGAAGCCGCGCGACTTGCCGCCACCAATGCTGCACATACTTACCGGCGCACCCGGGCACTGGTTGCGAAACATTTCGTCGCACAGCAGCAGGCGGACGATGCGCGCACCGCATCCGATGCCGCACAGGCGGCACTGCAGGCCGCCCAGGCCGCCCAGGAACTGGCGAACAAGGCGCTGGCCGACGCCGAGCTGGTTGCGCCGGCCGACGGCGTGATCCAGGATCGCATCCTGGAACCGGGCGACATGGCCTCGCCGCAGCGCCCGGCATACACGCTGGCTCTGACCGACCCGCTGTGGGTACGCACTTACGTGCAGGAAACCGACCTGGGTCGCCTCAAACCGGGCATGGCCGCCGAAGTCAGCACCGACAGCTATCCCGGCAAACGCTACCAGGCCTGGATCGGTTACATTTCGCCGAGCGCCGAGTTCACCCCGAAATCGGTGGAAACCACCGAAGTGCGCAGCAGCCTGGTCTACCAGGTGCGGATTTTCGTGTGCAACCCGCAGGGCGAATTGCGCCTCGGCATGCCCGCCACGGTGACCGTGCCGCTGAACCAGCCGCCGTTGCCGGAAGCCAGCCGCTGCGCACATGGCTGAGTCCGTCGTGGGCGCAGTCGCTGACGGCAGCGCGCTCGAAGTGAACCGTATCAGCAAGACTTTCCTCGTCGGCAAACGCGAAGTACCCGCCCTGCAGGATGTGAGTTTCCGCATGCGCCGCGGCGTGGTCACCGGCCTGGTCGGCCCCGACGCCGCCGGCAAAACCACATTAATGAGACTCGCCGCCGGACTGCTGGTGGCCGATTCCGGCAGCATCGGTGTGCTCGGCCTCGATGCCGCCACCCAGTCGCTGCAGGTGCAGGGCACCATCGGCTACATGCCGCAGCGCTTCGGCCTGTACGAAGATCTCAGCGTGCAGGAAAACCTCGATCTCTATGCCGACCTGCAAGGCGTGTCCGAAGCGGTGCGCCCTGCCCGTTACGCCGAACTGATGCAGATGGCCGGACTGGCGCCGTTCACCCGACGCCTGGCCGGCAGGCTCTCGGGCGGCATGAAACAGAAGCTCGGCCTGGCCTGCGCGCTGGTGCGCCAACCGTCATTGTTGCTGCTCGACGAGCCGACCGTCGGCGTCGACCCGCTGTCCAGGCGCGAATTATGGGACATCGTCTACCGGTTGGTGCGCGAGCAGGGCACCAGCGTGCTGCTGAGCACGGCCTACCTCGACGAAGCCGAACGCTGCGACGATGTGGTGTTGCTGCACGAAGGCAGATTGCTGGCACAGGGTACGCCGGCCGAACTGCGCGAGACCATGCATGGCCGCAGCTACGAAATCAGCGCTGCAGACATTGACAAGCGCGCGCTGCAACTGCGTGTCGCACACACACCGGGGGTGCTCGACGCGCTGATCCTGGGCAATAGCGTACGCGCGGTGATGCAGGACGAAACGCCGCCCGCAGTCGAAGGCGTGCGCTGCGCAGCCGTTCCCCCGCGTTTCGAGGACTACTTCATCACCCTGCTCAGGCAGAAAACCGGCGGCATGCCGGACGTAACCGCAATGGCGGCGGGTAGCCGCCAGCCTGACAGCGACAAGGCAGTGATCGAAGTGCAGGAACTCAAGCGCCGCTTCGGCGATTTCTATGCGGTCAACGGCATCAGTTTCTCGGTGCAGCAGGGCGAGGTGTTCGGCCTGCTCGGCGCCAATGGCGCGGGCAAGTCCACCACGTTCCGCATGCTGTGCGGGCTGCTGCCGCCGAGCAGCGGCACGCTGCGCGTAGCCGGCGCCGACCTGCGCCATGCCGCGGCGGCCGCGCGCGAGCGCATCGGCTACATGTCGCAGAAGTTCTCGCTGTACGGCAACCTGAGCGTGGCCGAGAACCTGAATTTCTTCGGCAGCATCTACGGCCTGTCCGGCAGGCGCGGCGCGCAACGCATCGAATGGGCGCTCAACGAATTCGAGCTGCGCGATATTGCCGACTTCACCAGCGGCGACCTGTCGCTGGGCTACAAGCAGCGGCTGGCGCTGGCCTGTTCGCTGATGCATGAGCCGGAAATCCTGTTCCTCGACGAGCCGACCTCCGGCGTCGACCCGCTGGCGCGGCGCGAGTTCTGGGCGCGCATCAATGCGCTCGCCGCACAGGGCGTGACGGTGATGGTCACCACCCACTTCATGGAAGAGGCCGAATACTGCGACCGCATCGCGATCATGGCTGCCGGCGAAATCCTCACCTTGGGCACACCTTCCAGCATCAAGCAGCAGGCGCGCTCGCCGCAACTGCCGCAGCCGACCATGGAAGACGCATTCGTCGAACTGATCCGTGCGCATGAACAGAGGGCGGCAGCATGAGCAGCCGCATGCGCTTGAGGGGCCTGGTGCGCAAGGAATTCCTGCAGATCGTACGCGACCCGAGCAGTATCGCGATTGCCTTCCTGATGCCGCTGTTCCTGCTGCTGCTGTTCGGCTACGGCGTGTCGCTGGATTCCAAACACCTGCCGCTGGGCATCGTGGTCGAGCAGCCAAGCGCCGACACCGCTGACTTTACCGCGGCGTTCCGCCATTCGACCTATTTCATTCCACACGACTATGCGACCACGCGTGCGGCGGAACAGGCGATGATGGCCGGGCGCATCAACGCCATCCTGGTGCTGCGCCAGGACTTCGCGCAGCGCCTGCGCGACAACGACGGTGCGCCGATCCAGCTCATCGTCAACGGCGTCGACGCCAACACCGCGCGCATCGTCAGCGGCTACGTGCAGGGCAGCTGGGGGATATGGCTGCAGCACTATGCGCAGCAGCGCGGGCAGGAGTTCCAGGTGCCGGTCGACATGCAGCAGCGCGTGTGGTTCAACAGCGAGCTGCGCAGCCGCAACTATCTGGTGCCGGGCCTGGTCGCGGTGATCATGACGCTGATCGGCGCCTTGCTGACGGCGCTGGTGATGGCGCGCGAATGGGAGCGCGGCACCATGGAGGCATTGCTGGTCACGCCGCTGTCGATGCGCGAAGTGATCGTCGGCAAGCTGTTGCCGTATTTCATTCTCGGTATGGGCGGCCTGGCGCTATCGGTCGCGATGGCGCTATATCTATTCGAGGTACCGCTGCGCGGCTCGCTGTGGGTGCTGTTCGCGGCATCCGCGCTGTTCCTGGTCGCCGCGCTCGGCATGGGCCTGCTGATCTCCACCGTGGCGCGCAGCCAGTTCGTCGCCGGGCAGCTCGCGATCATCGCCACCTTCCTGCCCGCGTTCATCCTGTCCGGGTTCATTTTCGACATCGGTAGCATGCCGCCGGTGGTGCAGTTCGTTACCCATCTGATCGCTGCGCGCTATTACGTCGCCATCCTGCAGACGGTGTTTCTCGCCGGCAACGACTGGAGCGTAATCGTGCCCAATGCGCTGGCGCTGGTCGCCATGGCCGTCGTGTTTCTCGGCCTGACCTGGAAGAAATCGCGCAAGCGGCTGGAGTAAGAATATGTTGGCAAGAATTTTCGCTCTGGTACTCAAGGAATTCCGCGCACTGCTCAAGGACAAGCGCAGCCGCATGGTGCTGATCGGCCCGCCGCTGATCCAGTTGATGGTGTTCGGCTATGCCGCGACCTTCGACCTGAAGAACGTGCCGTTCGCAGTGTACAACGAAGACCGCGGCCATACTGCACGCGAGCTGTTTGCCGCATTCGATGGGTCGCCCGCATTCACCAAGGTGGCGCAGATCACGCGCGAAGGCGAAATCGCGCCGCTGATCGACAGCAAACAGGTACTGATGGTGGTGCATGCCGGGCCGAACTTCAGTGCCGACCTGCTGGCCGGGCGCAGCGCGGCGCTGCAGGTCATCGTCGACGGACGCAACTCCAACACCGCGATGATCGTGGTCAACGACGTGCGCGAGATCGTCAGCCGCTACAACATCCAGTGGACGCACGACCATGGCGGCAGCCCGCCGCCGGCGCACGTCGAGACCCGCGCCTGGTTCAACCCCAACCTGGAAAGCCGCTGGTTCTTCCTGCCGGGCATCGTCGGCATCCTCACGCTGCTGGTGACCATGCTGGTCACCGCGCTGTCGGTCGCCCGCGAACGCGAACAGGGCACCTTCGACCAGTTGCTGGTGACGCCGCTGCGCCCGGTGGAAATCCTCATCGGCAAAACCCTGCCCGGCTTCATCATCGGCATGGGCGAGGCCACGGTGATCGTGCTGGCCGCGGTGTTCTGGTTCAAGGTACCGCTGGTGGGCGGCCTGATCACGCTGTACACCGGCATCTTCCTGTTCCTGCTGTCCGGCGTCGGCGTCGGGCTGATGATCTCCTCGTTCGCGGCGACCCAGCAGCAGGGCCTGCTCGGTGCGTTCATGTTCATGGTGCCCGGCATCATCCTGTCCGGCTTCGCCACGCCGATCCGCAACATGCCGCAACTGGTGCAGGACATCACGCTGCTCGACCCGCTGCGCTATTTCCTGGTGGTGCTGCGTGGCGTGTTCCTCGAAGGCACGCCGTTTCATCTACTGCTCAACCAGTTCTGGCCGATGGCGGCGATCGGCGTGGTCTCGCTCGGCATTGCCGGCTGGCTGTTCCGCAACCGCATGTACTGATCTTCAACTTGGTGCACACCGTACTAACGCGGTGCATGTAATCCGGCAATGAATTTCTGCAAAATTCTTAACCATTTAATTAAAATGAAATAATTTTATGGCACAGTACTTGCTAGGTATCAAGCGGAAGCAGGGAGCTTCTTTTTTCTCCTCCATTCGGGCACCCTTCCCTCCGGGGTGCCTATTTTTTTATCCGCTGCCTGCCTTGCATCAATCCCGATCGCCATGGCCGAAAGTGACATTCAGCATATCCGCGGCAATGGGTCGTCTTCCAGCTCCTCCAGCATGCGCTCACCGCCAAGCTCTGTTTCCAGCACCACGTGTGCGCGTCCTTCGCTGATGCTGCCGATAATTGCCGCGTCGCGCCCCTGCGGCAGCGCCTGCCAGCGTGCCAATGCCTCATCTGCCTGTGATGCCGCGACCACCGCCACCACACGCCCCTCACAAGCCAGGAACAGCGGGTCGTAACCCAGCATTTCGCACACGACGGCAACCTGTTCCCGCACCGGGATGGCAGGCTGGCGCAAGCGCGGCTGCAATTTCGTCGCCCGGCAGATTTCATGCATCACCGTTGCCAGCCCGCCGCGCGTCGGATCGCGCATGAAATGCAGGCCGTCCAATGACAACAGCGCCCGGGTCAGCGGCAAGACGCTGGCCGCATCCGATTGCAGTTCACCGTGCAGTCCGAATTGCTCGCGCGCCAGCATCACCGCGATGCCGTGGTCGCCGACCGGGCCGCTCACCAGAATCACATCGCCGGTACGCACCCGGTCCAGCCCCAGTTGCAGATTTTTTGCGCGCACGCCGATGCCGGTAGCGGACAGATACAACCCGCCGCCCTCACCGCGGCGTACCACTTTGGTATCACCGGCCACCACTGCCACATTCGCCTCGCGCGCAGCATGTGCCAGACTGATCACGATGCGCTCCAGTTGCGCGATGTCCATGCCCTCCTCGATGAATGCACTCAGCGTGAGGTAGCGCGGCACCGCACCCGACACCGCGAGATCATTCACCGTGCCATGCACCGCCAGCGAGCCGATCGTGCCGCCCGGAAATTCCAGCGGCTGCACGGTAAAACCATCGGTGGTCACCATGAGTTCGCCATCCATCGGCGGCAAGCTCGCCGCGTCAGTCTGCACATCGAGCAGCGGATTGCTGAAGTGGCGCGCGAACAGGCTCTCGATCAATTCACGCATGTAGCGTCCGCCGTTGCCGTGGGCGAGACTTATGTGGGTGTCATCCATGCCGGTAAGTTGCCTCTATCAATTGGCCGAGCGCGAGGCCGCCATCGTTACACGGCACCTGCTGCGGCAGATGTGCCTCGAATCCCGCAGCGGCGAGTTGCGCCATGGCCAGTTCGGCCAGCAGTTTGTTCTGGAACACGCCGCCGGTCAAACCCACCGCATCGAACGGCATGCGCGCATGAATATGCCGCGCCTGCGCCACGATGCAATGCGCAAGACTGGCGTGAAACTGCAATGCACGCTGCGCAACGGAAACTTCCTCGCGCCGCAATGCATGCAACAGCGGCGCCCAGTCGGCAACAAGCAGGCCGCTTTCATTTTCGCGCAACGGCAAGGCGATGGCATCAGCAGTGCCCTGTGCCGCAGCTTCCAGCAGCATCGGCCCCTGGCCCTCGTGGCTCGCACTGTCGCATAGCCCGAGCAGGCTGGAGGCGGCATCGAACAAACGTCCTGCCGCCGAGGTCAACGGCGCATTCAGACCCTGCTCCCACGCACTTTTCAGCAGCACGGCATCGCGCACCGGCGACGCCCATGCAAGGCTGCTCTCCCAGCACAGCGCTGCAGCCGAACGCCATGGCTCGCGCGATGCGCGCTCGCCACCGGGCAGGCGGAACGGCTTGAAACTGGCGACACGCCGCCACGCACCGGGTTTGCCCAACAGCGCTTCGCCCCCCCACAGCGTACCGTCGTCGCCCAGCCCCACGCCATCCCAGGCAAAGGTCAGCCAGGTCTTGTCGAGTCCGCCCTCAAACGCCAGCGCCGAGGCATGCGCATGGTGATGCTGCACGCGATGCAGCGGCAAATCCAGTTTTGCTGCCCAGCGACTGCTGGCATAGCCGGGATGTGCATCGCAGGCAATCGCCGATGCGGTTACGCCGTATAACTGCTGCAAGTCGGCGCTCACCTGCTCGAAAATTTCCAGGCTACGCGGCGCATCCAGGTCGCCGATATGCGGCGACAGTACCACGCGCCTGTCCCAGCCCAGCGCAATCGCATTTTTCATATGGCCGCCCACTGCCAGCAGCGGCTGCGGCAGGTTGAACGGCAATTCGAATTCCAGAGGTGTGATACCGCGCCCCGCGCGCAGCAAGCGCGGCTGGTCCGCAATCACACGCAACACACTGTCGTCTGCCGGACGCGCGATGGGGCGGTTGTGGTGCAGAAATACCTGCGCCACCTTGCCCAGCCGTGCCTCAGCTTCAGCATTGTCGGTCAGTACCGGCTCGCCGCTGACGTTGCCGGACGTGGCCACCAGCGGCTGGCCGAACCCGTCCAGTAACAGGTAATGCAGCGGGCTGTAAGGCAGCATCGCGCCGATCTCGAACAGGCCCGGCGCAATGTCCTCGGGCAGGATCGACTCGACTCGTCTGCGTATCAGCACGATGGGGCGTGCGGCATCGATGAGCGCACTTTCCGTCACGGCATCGAGCTGCAATTCCGCACGCACGCTCTGCAAACCATCCTCACCCTGCCACGGAAACATCACGGCCAGCGGTTTATGCGGCCGGTGCTTGCTGCCGCGCAGGCGGGCGATTGCCGCGGGATTGAGCGCATCGCACATCAGGTGGTAACCACCAATCCCCTTCACCGCAACGGTTTCACCGCGCCGCAAGGATTCGATACACGCCTGCAATGCCGCATCACCTGCCGCATGCTCATGCGCCGCAACAAAGCTCAATTGCGGCCCGCACACCGGGCAAGCCAGCGGCTGCGCATGGAAACGGCGATCACCCGGATCTTCGTATTCGGCACGACAGGCAGGGCATAATTCGAACCCCGCCATGGTGGTATTCGGCCTGTCGTAAGGCATGCGCGTGATCAGCGTGTAGCGCGGCCCGCATTGCGTGCAGTTAATGAACGGGTAGCGATAGCGCCGGTCGTGCGGATCGCGCAGTTCGCGGCGGCAGTCTGCGCACAGGTAGTTGTCCGGAGGAATATGGATGCTGGCTTGTGCCGTGCCGCTGCTGGGCAGGATTGCAAAGCCGCTCAATGCGCGCAGCGGAATCGACACGCAGGAAACCACCTGCGGCCGCGCCAGCGGCGGCGCTTCGGCAAGCAGCGCAAGGGCGAAGGCATCCAGCGCCGCAGGCTCACCCTGCGCCTCGACCAGCACTTCGCCGGTAAGATTCTGCACCACGCCGCTCAGGCCGAAACGCCGCGCCAGGCTGAACACGCAGGCGCGATAACCCACGCCCTGCACCCGCCCGCCCATCAGCCAGCGGCGAGCCTCCGGCGTTGCATCATGCGCGTGCAGCCTGCGCTCGGTGTTCATGCGGAAAAACCTCCATGTCGTCAGATGGCAGCCTCAGGCGTACGTCCGCCATCAAGCGCGCCTCCCTGCTCCAGCATGCCAGCAAACTGCTCGATCGGCAGCGGCCTGCCGAACAGATAGCCCTGGAAATGGTTACAGCCATGTTCCAGCAGCAATGCGCGCTGTTCTTCCGTCTCCACACCCTCGGCGATCACGTCGACGTTCATGCTTTGCGCCATGGCAATGATGGTACGCACAATCGCAGTGTCATTGCTGTCGCTCGCGATATCGCGCACGAATGACTGGTCTATCTTGAGCTGGTCGAGTGGCAGGCGCTTCAGATACTGCAGTGACGAATAGCCGGTGCCGAAATCGTCCAGCGAGAATTGCACGCCGCTCTCGCGCAAGGCGCTCATCGTGGCAATCGTATCCTCGATGTTGTCCAGCAGCGCGCTCTCCGTCAGCTCCAGTTTGAGCCGCCGCGGATCGATGGCATGGCGCTGCATGCAGGCTCGAACCTGCGCCACAAAATCCGCCTGGCGGAACTGGTTGGCACTGACGTTTACCGCCAGCACCAGGTCACGGGTCAGCGCATCCTGCTGCCAGGTTCTGAGCTGGACGCAGGCGGTTTCCAGCACCCACTGCCCGATGGGCAGTATCAAATCGGTTTCTTCCGCCACCGGAATGAACTGGTTGGGCGGCACCAGGCCGTGCACCGGATGCAGCCAGCGGATCAGCGCTTCCGCCCCCAATGGGCGACGCGCGTTATCCACCTGTATCTGATAATGCAGCAGGAATTCCTTATGCTCGAGTGCCTTGCGCAATTCGTCCTCGAGCACGACGCGCGCGGCAATCGCATGCTGCATGTGCTGGTCGAAAAAGCGTAATGTATTGCGGCCGGCTTTCTTGGCCTGGTACATGGCGATATCCGCCTGCTTCAGCAGCTCCTCTATTGCCTGCTGGTGCCCATGGAACAGTGTGGCACCGATGCTGCAGGTGCTGCGGCATTCATAACTGGCCAACTGGTATGGCCGGCCAAGCGCCACGATGATTTTTTCACCAACGGCCTCAGTCTGCGTTGCCGCGCCCAGCGCATCCGGCCCCAGGTTTTCCAGCATCACCACGAACTCATCACCGCCCAGGCGGGCCACCGAATCACCTTCGCGCACGCACCCGGTAAGGCGTTGCGCAGCCTGTTGCAACAGCAGGTCGCCAATGTCGTGTCCCAGAGTGTCGTTGAGCGCCTTGAAATTATCCAGGTCGATGAACAACAATGCGCTGAATTGCCCGCTGCGCGCACTGGAAGCCATGACCTGCCCCAGGCGGTCCAGCAGCAACCGCCGGTTGGGCAGTTCAGTAAGGTGGTCGTAGAACGCGAGGTTGTTGATCCGCTCTTCCGCCTGTTTGCGTTCGGTAATGTCCTGCACGATGGCGACGCCACCCACGATTTGCCCGTTGTCATCCAGACAGGAAGCGCAGGTCATGTATATCCAGCCAGCCGCCTCGCTGAAAGTTGCCTGGTACGGGCCTTCGTAATAGCCGATCTCGCCTTGCAGCGACTGCTCCAGCGCAGGCATGATCGCCTGATCCCTGATGCGCCGCAGGTACAGGCCGGTAAGGCGCTCAGCCGTACTGTGCAACATGTCGCCCAGCAACTTGTTGCAATAGGTAATGGTGAGGTCGATATCGTAGTGAAAAATTCCGACCGGCGAATGATTCAGCAACAGGCGATAGCGCTCTTCGCTGACTCTGGTTTTTTCTTCACGCTCGTCAGCCTCGATACGCAGCACAATGTGCTGACGCACCTGCTGATTGATGCGCCACAGGCTCAGGATCATGAAGCCGAGATACAGCGATATCGCCACGCCCATGGCTAGCGACAGACTGTCGCCCGCGACAAACAGGCGGATGATGATCGGCACTATCAGGGCCAGCGAGAACACATTGGCGCTGACCAGGTCGGCCGAAAACGCGATCACACCACCGGCGGTCATCCCCGCCAGCACGAAGACCAGGAACATCTGGTGCTGCGCATGATCCGCGGGAAAGAGCAGGAATCCGGCAGCCCCCCACGCCAGGCCGGCGGCCAGCACACCGATGCGGAATGTCACCAGTCGCTTATATACGGCGGCAGGACTGGTCGCAGGAACACGCTGATAGACGATAATCATGGCCGCCCGGAACAGCACGGCTGATGCCATGAGGGCACACCAGACAGTCAGCGGCATGCCCACAACCACATCCCGCTGGATAAAGATCAGCAACACCGCGAGCAATACACTGGCAATCAGCGACACTCTGCTGACCGAAACCAGATGCTGCAACAGTGCAGACTGTATTTTTGCCTTATTTTCCAAAGTATCCCTGCATTCAGGATTAATGCTCACCCGATCCGCGCAAACCCGGACCAGGTGACAGTTAAGTCGTCCGGATTATGCCCTAAATTGATATTGCCTTTATTACTACGGAACACGGCAATGCCGGCTGCTGGCTGCGCGCCGCACCTTTCTCGCATCTGCCTTGCCGCAAGGCGGATAATCATGCAAGCAGCAGTTCAAACTGTTCTATCGGCACCGGTTTGCCGAACAGGTAGCCCTGGAAAGCATGACAACCGTGCGCGGCAAGAAACTCGCGTTGCGCCTCCACTTCGACCCCCTCTGCGATCAGGTCCAGCCCCAACGCCTCGGTCATCGCAATAATGGTCTGCACGATGGCCGCATCGTTCGCATCGACGGTGATGTCGCGTACGAAGGACTGGTCGATCTTGAGCTGGCTGAGTGGCAGGCGCTTCAGGTATTGCAGGGAAGAATAGCCGGTACCGAAGTCATCCAGTGACAGCCGCACGCCGATCGCGTTCAATGCATTCATGGTGCCCAGGGTCTCTTCGATGTCTTCCAGCAACATGCTTTCCGTCAGCTCCAGCTTGAGCAATGCCGGATTAATGGAATGGCGCCGCACCGCAGCCTGTACCTCGGTTGCAAAATCAGCCTGGTGAAATTGCAGGGCGCTGATGTTTACCGCCAGCGCCAGATTGCGCGTCCGCTCGTCATGTGCCCATGCCTTGAGCTGGGCGCAGGCCGTTTCCAGCACCCACTTGCCGATGGGCAGGATCAGGCTGGTTTCTTCCGCGAGGGAAATGAATTGCGCCGGATGCATCATGCCGCGCTCGGGATGCATCCAGCGAATTAGCGCCTCAGCACCCAGCGGGTGGCCCGCGCTATCCGCCTGGACCTGGTAATACAGCTGGAACTGCCGGTTATCCAGCGCCCTGTGCAATTCGCCCTCGAGTACGGCCCGGGTATTGATGAGCTCCTGCATCCGGTGATCGAAGAAGCGCAGGGTATTGCGGCCGGCCTTCTTCGCCTGGTACATGGCAATGTCAGCCTGCTTCAGCAGTTCCTCGGCCTCCTGCGATTCCCCGCTGAATACGGTCGCGCCGATACTGCCGGAACTGCGGAACACATTGCTCCCCAGTTGATAGGGCTGGTTCAGGACGGCCAGGATCTTCTCACCGATCGCACCGGCCTGCCCCACCGCCTCTATCGGCTGCTCGCTCAGGTTTTCCAGCATGACCACGAACTCGTCGCCCCCGAGGCGGGCGACCGTATCGCCTTCGCGCACGCATGCAGTCAGGTGGCCGGCAACCTGCTGCAACAGCAAATCCCCCATGACATGACCCAGGGTGTCGTTGAGTGTCTTGAAATTATCCAGGTCGATGAACAGCAGTGCGCCCTGCCTGCCGCTGCGCGCACTGGACGCCAGCGCCTGGCCCAGCCGGTCCAGCAGGAGTTGCCGGTTGGGCAGGCGCGTAAGCGGGTCATGGAATGCCAGTTGCTGGATTTTTTCCTCTGCCGCCTTGCGCTCGGTAATGTCGGTATGCGAGCCGACATAATGGGTGACCGCACCGTCCTCCCCCTTGACCGCAGTGATGGTGAGCCACTTGGGATAGACTTCGCCATTCTTGCGCCGATCCCAGATTTCTCCCTGCCATGTGCCGGTATCGGTGATGGCAGCCCACATTTCACGATAGAAGTCGGCATCGTGACGTCCCGACTTGAGCAGGCGCGGTGTCTGCCCCACAACCTCCCCGGCGGCATAACCCGTGCTCTCGGTAAATGCCTGGTTGACCCGCAGGATCACGCCGTTGGCATCCGTAATGATCAGGCTTTCCTGGGACTCGAAGGCGGTTGCGGCAATACGCAGGTCTGTTTCGGCCTGCTTGCGATGGGTGATGTCGTGACTTGATGCAAACAGATATTGCTGCCCGTCTATCTCCACTCCTGTCGTACTGACTTCAACGTCGATCAGCGAACCATCCCTGCGGCGGTGCCGCGTTTCAAACCGCGCACCATTCAGCTGGATCAACACCCGGAAACGCCCCATCAATTCCTCGAGCGACCATTGTGCATCCCAGTCGGCCACATTCAAGGTACCGATCTCTTCCCGGGAATACCCGAGCATGTGGCAGAAGGTATCGTTGGCCTCGACCAGGTTGCCCAGGATATCCATGATATGGATCCCTTCCAGCGCAGAACTCATCAGTGCCTGTTGCCGCAGTGCCAGCGCATTCCTGTCATGCTCGATCCGTTTGCGCTCGGTGATGTCCCGGGCAAAGGCGAAGAACTGCTGCAACTCTGCCACATAGCTGACCGAAATCTCGACATCGACCAGGTGGCCATCTTTATGGCGGTGCCGCGTTTCAAAAAGTTCGTGACCCTGCTCGATTATCCTTTTGACGCGCGCCTGCATCGCCTGCATATCGTCAATCGCCTCCAGGTCGGCGACATGCATGCGCAATAGTTCCTCAACGGAATAGCCCGTCATGTCAGCATAAGCCTGGTTGACCTCCACCAGCTTGCCCTGCTGGTCGACTCCCCAGAAACCTTCATGGCTGTTGTTGATGACCAGGGTATGGCGCCGCATCAGCGCTTCGTATTTCTTGCGCTCGCCTATGTCCCGACTGGAGGCAAAAAAATATATTTTTCCCTCGATATCGATGCCCGTACTGCTGATCTCGACATCGATGAGTCCACCATCCTTGCGCCGGTGCACGGTCTCAAACCTTGCGCTCTTGCCGACAACCGCCCGCAGTCTCGCCTGCAATTCAGCCTTCGACCACTGCGCGTTCCAGTCCGCGATGTTGAGACTGCCCACTTCCGCCCGGGTATAGCCCAGCATCTCGCAGAAGGAATCGTTGGCCTCGATGAGATTGCCCTGCGCATCCATGACATGGATGCCATCCAGCGCATTCTTCATCAACATCTGATAGAACCTGAGTTGTGCCTTGGTTTCCGTTGTCATTTATCCGATTTCGCAAATCAAGCAATTGTCCCAAACCAGCCACTCATGCCTGCCGCGGCAAGTCGCACGCTATCTTTTGTCCCCCGAACGTGAACCCCTGTTCAGTGAACAATTTCAGGCAGGCATCGACCACCGCTGCATCGTACTTGCTGCCGCGACCACTCCGTATTTCATCCAGCGCAACTTCGGCACCCAGTGACGAGCGATACGGGCGATGCGTGGACATCGCATCCACCACGTCAGCCACGGCAATAATCCTCGACTCGAGCAGTATCTGGTCGCCTTTCAGCCCCTGCGGATAGCCGGAGCCATCCATTCTCTCATGGTGCTGCAAGACGATATCGGCGATCGGCCAGGGAAATTTAACGTCTTTCAATATCTCGTATCCATCCTGCGGATGGGTTCTGACGAGGCGCAACTCAATATCGCTGAGCTTGCCGGGTTTGGCGAGTATTTCCGCCGGAATATGGATTTTCCCCAGGTCGTGAATGATGGCCGCAAGATGGATGCCATTGACCCGGTCTTCCGGCAGTCCCATTTCCCTGGCAATGGCGGTCGCCACCTCGCTGACACGGCGCTGGTGACCGGCGGTATAGGGATCACGCGCTTCCACGGTACCCGCAATGGCCTGGATGGATTGCTCCAGGCTCTCCTGCAGGATAGTGGCGTGCTGCTCGTGTTCGATCCGGGTGCGCAAGTTGACGACGCCATATGCCAGGTCGTTGGCCAACTCTTCCAGAAACTGCACCTCTTCCCCGTCGAAAGCATCCGCCCTGGATGAATAAATACTAAGGCCGCCGAATGTCTTGCCATCAATGGATAAGGGCAGGGCAAGGTTGGAAACATAGCCGCTTGCCTGCACGGCTTCTTTCCAGCCGGCATATCCCGGCTCGCCTGCGATATCCCGGCAAATCTGCGTTGTCCCGCCACGAATGGCTCTCGCAACCGGCACTTGCCCCTGTGCGGTATCGGCCCAGCTGACATCCTGCACCAGATAATAACCCGCCTCCGTGCTCGCCCACGCCATCGGCACGATGCGCTTTTGTGCGTCGTGCTCGGCATAGCAAACCGCCGCCAGGCGGTAGCCGCCCTCATGCACGATGATATTGGTCACCGCCTGCAGCAACCCGCTCTCGCTGGTCGCCTGCACCACCGCCATATTGCTCGCCGACAAGGTTCTGAGCGCACGGTTGGCACGCGCCAGTGTCTCTTCGTACAATTTTCGATCACTGATATCGCGCACGATGCTCAACAGATAGTGCCGGTCGAGTTCTACCTGTTTCGCACTGATTTCCACCGGAAACATCGAGCCATCCTTGCGCCGGTGCCTGCTTTCGAATCGCGCGGCCCCCGTTTGCTGAATCCGCCGCCGCATCGCAGCGGCCGCATCCTCGTCAAACTCCGGATCCAGATCCATGACGCGCATGGAAAGCAGCTCTTCCCGGCTGTAACCCAGGCTGAGGCATTCCGTTTCGTTGACATCCAGGAATTTCAGAGTGGCCAGGTCGATCACCTCGATACCGTCGCTGGAGTTGTCGAGCAGGGTGCGGAACAGCCTCTGGTTCTCCGAGGCCTGCCTGCGTTCGGTGACGTCGAAGATCACGCCATCGATATAAAGCGGCATGCCGTCCTCGCCGAAAACCGGCTTGCCATGCTCGGCCAGCCAGCGAATGTCGCCGTTCTTGTGTCGCAGCCGGTAGTCCACCATAAACGCACGATGTTCGGCTACTGCCCGCATGACCTCGACCACCACCCCGGGACGATCCTCATCCAGGATCAGCGGCTCGATCGAACACACCTTCCCCTTGTCCAGCTCATCCTCAGTGTAGCCTGTGACCTGGGCAACCATTTTGTTGTAAAAATCCATCCGCCCCCCCTCACGGACGAACACCCGGTAAGCGATGCCCGGCAGGTTCTCCGCCATCGTCCGGTAAGCAAGCTCGCTGGCACGCAACTCCGCTTCCGTCCGCTTGCGCTCGGTGATGTCGCGGAACATTCCCACCATATAGTTTTTGCCGCCGAAACTCACCGCGGAAGTATTGATGTCGGCATAGAACACCGAGCCATCCTTGCGCTTCATCGGCATATCCCTGGCCAGCTCGATCTCGCCACGCGCCTGTTTGCCAAACTGCTCGAAGACATAGGGCAGATCCTGCTGCGGATGCAGATCCTTAACACTGAGTTGGGCAAACTCTTCCGGGCTGTAACCCAGCATGCGGCACATCGCCAGATTGCCGGCAGAGAGCCGCTGGCTCTCGACTTCTACCAGCCCGATACCATCGAGCGCGCCGTCAAAGATGGCACGCAGCCTTTCCGTCGAATCATGCAACAGGCTTTCCACCTGCTTGCGTTCGGTAATGTTGCGCACGATATTCAACACATAAGGCCGGTCGAGCTCCACCAGTTTCGTACTGACCTCCACCGGGAACGTCGAACCATCCTTGCGCCGGTGCACACTTTCGAGCTGCATACTGCCCGATTGCCGAACCTGACCCACTATCGCTTTCTTCAGTTCCGGGGTGAATGTCGGATCGACATTCTCAATAGTCATCGACAGCAGCTCTTCCCGGCTGTAACCCAGCTCGCGGCATTCCGTTTCGTTCACATCAAGAAAACCCGAGGTTGCGGGGTCGAGCACCTCAATGGCATCGCTGGAATTGTCGAGCAGAGTGCGGAACAACAACAGGTATTCTTCTGTATGCTGGCGTTCGGTGATGTCTTCCAAGGCGTGCACCGAGTACAGGTAGGCACCCTGCTTGTCCGTGACCGAATAGGCGCGCGAACGATAGGCCCTGTCGCCAACTTGCATCTCGTCATCTTCTGCTTCGACCGACTGCTCAACCGTCCGTCGGCAATTGGGCAGCGGGACATGCGTCAGGGGGAATACTTCGAAATAAGGCTGGCCGATGATCTGCTCGAAAGGCATCCCGGCGCGTTGCTGGTAGGCCTTGTTGCAACGCAGGATGCGGAAGTCCCTGTCGTGCACAAAAATCGGGTCGTCCACCGCATCCAGAACCGTCTCCCATTCCTGATGCGCACGCTCAATTTTCTGGACGCTTGCCTGATGCTCGGCTTCCTGGCGTGCAAGACGTGCTTCGGCTTTGGCCAGCGCATGTTGCGCCGCCTCCAGTCCGCGTTGCAGCTTTTCAAGTGCGTCGCTCATAAGCCCGCCTTCTCCGGATCAGTTCACGGTCAGCGCAATCTAAAAATGCCCCAGCAAGCCTGCATGCAAACTATACTCCCACAGTTGCCCGTTAAGCCAGTCGCAATCCATGCATGCAGTTTTCCCGCACGCATCATCCTCAGGCTACATACAACAGGATAGCGAAATAATGCAGGGCACTGCCGGCCAGCACGAACAAGTGCCAGATGCCGTGCCAGTGCGCAAACTTTTCATCGTGAAAATAGAAGATGGTGCCGACGGTATAGGCAATGCCGCCTGCCGCGATCCAGGCAAAACCCGCCCAGGACAAGGTGGCCGCCAACGGCGCAACGGCGACCACGGCAATCCAGCCCATAAGGATGTATATCACCAGCGATGCTGCCCGCGTTTTCCGGACCAGCCATATTTCCTGCAATATCCCGACCAGTGCCAGCCCCCAGACCACGCCGAACAACGACCACCCCCATGCCCCGCGCAAACTGACCAGCGCAAATGGCGTATAGGTACCGGCAATCAGCAGGTAAATGGAATTGTGGTCGAGCATGCGCAGGATTCTCTTGGCCTTGCCCTGCCTGGCGTTGTGGTACAGCGTGGAAGAGCTGTACATCAGCACCAGTGTCGCGCCGTAGATCGAGAAACTGACGACTTTCCACGCATCGCCGCCGAGCGCAGCCAGTACGATAAGCACCGCACTGCCGCCCAATGCCAATAACGAACCGACCAGATGGGTGTAGGTATTGAGTTTCTCGCCGTGTTCCATCGAATTTCACCCGCTACGGAGTTGGCTGACGCAAAGCACGTGCGCTACGAACACTACCGCAACCAACTCCCCTGTAGCGCGGGATTTCCGGATACACGCCTGGACACTTCCTCCGTTGCTTAGCCGGCGGCCAGCAGATAAGCGCCGCTCGCGGCAATCGCAACCCCCAGCGCCCTGGCCAGCACGGCATGACGCTTCTGTGTCGCGATACCGACGGCAATTCCGCCCAGATGCAGGGTCGCCGTCGCGGCGAGAAAGCCCAGCGCATAGGCGAGTGGTGCAGCGGATTCAGGCAACTCAAGGCCATGTGCGTAACCATGCAGCAGGCCGAACAGCGCGGTGATCGCCACGCTCAGGATGACCGGCAGCCGCAGCGAAAGTGCCGTCAGCAAACCCAGTGCCAGCACCGAAGCGGCAATGCCCGCCTCGACCAGCGGCAGCGCCTGCCAGTGCATGGCAACGCCTGCACCGGCGGCAAGCATGCTCATGAAGGTGACCGGCAGCAGCCATACCTTGCGCCCGCCGCCCTGTGCCGCCCACAGGCCCACCGCCACCATCGCCAGCAGGTGGTCAAGCCCCGAGAATGGATGCATCAGTCCTGCCGCCAGGCCGGACACATCGTGCCCCGGATGGGCGAATGCACTGCTGCTGGCCGCCAATAACAGGCATGACGCCAGGAATTTTGCGAACGGGTTACGCATATCGTTTCTCCTTGGATGTGTTACCTGATTTTGACCTTGACCAGCTCTTCGCCGTCCGGGTCGGTGACGTGCACCGCGCAGGCGATGCACGGGTCAAAGCTGTGGATGGTGCGCAGGATTTCGATGGGCTGCATCGGATCGTGCAGCTGATGACCCTTCAGCGCGGCTTCGTAGGGGCCCTCCTGTCCTTGCGCGTCGCGTGGCCCGGCATTCCAGGTACTCGGCACCACCGCCTGGTAGTTGTCGATCTTGCCGTTCTTGATCACGATCCAGTGTGCCAGTGCGCCGCGCGGCGCCTCCATGAAACCCGCCCCCTTTGCCGTGGCCGGCCAGCTGGAGGGATCCCACAGCCGGTCGTTGTGGGTTTTCACGTCGCCGGCCTTGATATTGGCGATCAGGTTGTCGTACCAGCCCTGCATCGCATCGGCGATCACCTTGGTTTCCAGCGTGCGTGCCGCCGTCCTGCCCAGCGTGGAATACAGTGCGGTCACCGGCACATCGAGTTTGTGCAGCGTCATGTTCACCAGTTCCCTGGTCTGCGCATGCCCTTTTGCATACAGCATCAGCACGCGTGCCAGCGGCCCGACTTCCATCGGCTTGCCCTGCCAGCGCGGCGACTTGAGCCAGGAATACGAAGCATCGGTATCAAGGTTGGCATAGGGCGGCTTGGGGCCGGTGTAGTGCAGCTCGGTCTCGCCCTGGTATGGATGCAGGCCTTTGTCCTTTCCCATGCTGTAGTCGTACCACGAATGCGAGACGAATTCCTGGATTTCGTTTTCGGCATTGAGGTCCACCGGATGGATGGTGGACAAGTCGCGATTGAGGATGGCGCCGGAGGGGATCAGGTAGCTGGCCGGGTCGCTCATGCCTTTTTCCGGGAAGTCGCCGTAGGTCATGAAATTGCCGATGCCCTCGCCCTGCGCCGCCCAGTCCTTGTAAAAGCCGGCAATGGCCAGCGTATCCGGCACATACACCTGGTCGACGAAATCGCGCATCTGCCTGATGATGTCCTGCACCTTGGACAGGCCCACCATGTTGAGCGAGGTCGCGCCATCGCCGCCGCGGAAATGCGGGCTGCCGCTGCCATGCCCCTGATGTTCGGAATGGATGCTGATCGCGCACGGCACGCCGCCGACCACGAAATTCGGGTGCGGATTCTTGCCGCCGAAAATCGCATGCAGCTTGGCGACATCGCGCTGCCATGCGAGCGCGTCGAGGTAATGCGCCACCGCCATCAGGTTCGCTTCCGGCGGCAGTTTGTAAGCCGGATGCCCCCAGTAACCATTGGCAAAAATACCGAGCTGGCCGCCCTCGACAAAGGTTTTCACGCGCTTCTGCACATCGGCGAAATAGCCAGGCGAAGACTTCGGATAGGACGGGCTGACCATTTGTGCCAATTCCGAGGTCGCCTTGGGATCGGCCTTCAGCGCCGACACCACGTCCACCCAGTCCAGCGCGTGCAGGTGGTAGAAATGCATAACATGGTCGTGCACATATTGTGCGGCGATCATCAGGTTGCGGATCAGTTGCGCATTGGGCGGCACTTCGTATTTCAGCGCATCCTCCACGGCCCGTACCGAAGCGATGCCATGCACCAGCGTACATACGCCGCAGATGCGCTGGGCAAATGCCCAGGCGTCGCGCGGATCGCGGCCCCTGAGAATGATCTCGATACCGCGCACCATGGTGCCGGCACTGGAGGCGCGCGTAATGCGATTAGCGGCATCGGTTTCCGCCTCGATGCGCAAATGGCCTTCGATGCGGGTAATCGGATCGACTACGATGGTTTGCGTCATGTCGTGTTCCTCAAATGTTCAAGAATTCCGCGAGCATGCGGTATTGCGCCGCCGCCTCGGTATTGTCGGTACCGTTGCCGGTGGCGATGCGCTCGCAAGTACGCGCCATGCGTGCGTGCATGGCGGCATCCCATGCCGGGTTGCCGCCCGGCTCGGCGGGCTTGAGGCAGGCCAGCGCCGCCTGCGCCACAAAGTGGCCGGCCTGGCTGCTCCAGTCGCACTCGTGGCCGCACTGGGTAAAACTGTCCACGCTGGCTTTTTTCGCCGACTGAAGCGCGGCGGCCAGCTCATCCTCGGTCATGTCTGTGCGCCTGGCCGAATTGATCGCACTCTTCACCCTGGCATCCTGGCTCAGCGTCAGCACATTTTCGGCAAAACGTGCCGCAATCAGGCGCTGTCCGGCACGGGAAAGATCGCCCAACGCCGTCTTGAAATCATTGTCGTTATCGATGGCCATCGTCATTCTCCTTCAGTCAGGTGATCGGCGATCATCTCGGTCAGCCCCACCACCGGGATGTCCATCTGGTAATGCTCCAGCCCCTCTTCCAGCACGATGCGACAATTGGCACAGGCGGTAACCAGGGTTTTGGCACCCGTTTCCTCAAGTTGCGCTTTCTTGACCTTGAACGCCTGCAGGCGCAACGGCTCGGCTTCTTCGATGGCGCTCACGCCGCCCCCGCCGCCGCAGCACCAGTTCATCTTGCCGTGATCGCCGGTTTCCACGTAGTTCTTCGCCACCATATTGAGCAGCTTGCGTGGCTGCTCCAGCACGCCGCCGCGTCGCACCAGCTGGCAGGGATCGTGGAAGGTAAGCAGCACGTCCTCGAAACCTGCGGTCTTGAGCAACCCTGCGTCGCGGAAACCGTCCAGCACTTCCAGAATATGCAGCACTTCGAAAGTATAGGGACGCCCGATCAGGTTGGGCCCCTCCCAGCGCAGCGCGGTGTAGGCATGTCCACATTCCGGGCTGATCACGGTCTTGACCTTGAGTTTTTCGGCACCATCGACGATGCGCTGCACCAGCACTTTCGCAATGTCGGAAACACCGATCTGGATACCGCTATTGGTGGCTTCGAATGCTTCCGAGCACAGCGTCCAGCGCTTACCGGCCTGCTTCATGATCTTGGCGACCGCAGCCAGGTATTCGGGGAAGTTGATGATTTCCATCGATGACATCAGCACCATGTATTCCGCGCCTTCCACATCCAGCGGAATCTCGATGCCCGTGTCTTCCTGCACATGTTTCATCTGCGCCTTTACCGCCGGCAGGCGCACCCCCATCGGGCTGCCGATTTCCACCGCCCGCCTGGATGCGCCGATCAACCCTTCCGGCGCATGGCCGGCAGCGGCCATGCCTTCGCGCAGCTTGCGCACCATGTAGACCAGATCGTTGCCCACCGGACACACCAGCGAACAACGGCCGCACATGGTGCAACTGTCATAGACCAGCGGCTTCCATTCAGCCAGCTCCTCGTCACGGACCGGCTTGGACAGCCTGAGCATTTTTCCCAGCCGACCGAGCAGGGTGTATTCCTGCCTGTATACGCGGCGCAGCGGCTCCAGCTTGTGGATAGGCGTGTATTTCGGGTCGCCGGTTTCGGTGTAGAACAGGCAGGCTTCGGCGCACAGGCCGCAATGCACGCAGCTGTTGAAGTAGCTGGCGATGGGCGCGTCGATGACTTCCTTGAGGACGCTGATTCCTTTTTCGAGCGAGGCTGTCATGACGATACTCCTTTGCGAGCATTCACATCGCCGTTATACCAGCGCGACCCCCACAGCGTGAACGCGTGGATGAGCTTGGTGAAAGGCAGGAAGACCAGCAGCAATTCGACGCTGAGGATATGCAGCGCCAGCATAGCGGTATAGGGCAGCAGCAGATGCTTGGTGGCAAGATAACCGGTCAGCACCGGCAGAAAGGTCAACCCCCAGGCCGCATAGTCCTGAAAAGTAGAGAGGAAACGCTTGACCGGCTTGTTGATACGTTCCACCAGCACCAGCAGCATGGTCGCCAGCGTTACCACGGCCATGGCGTCGATGAACTGCGAGGGAAACCCCGGCCATGACAGTCCGGTCAGGCTCTGGATCAGCTTGATATGGGGGGCAAACAGGAAAACCACGACCACCAGCCCGACATGAAATACATAGCCCGCCACATAGCTGACTGCCGAGCGCTTGAACATGCCGGGCGGCGGCATGGAGCGCGTAAACATGGTGCGCAGTCCGGATGCGCCGGCGCGACGGCGGGGAGCGGAAAAATCCGGTTTGCGTCCCAGCGAATAGATCTCGAACAATCGCCACAGCGTACCCAGCACGAATATGCCGAGCGCGATATCCAGTCCGGTGCTGCGTACCCAGGTCAGAAACAGGTCTTGATCCATATCATTTCTCCAGGTCCGCGATGGTGGTCGTTGTGTGCGCCGATTTGGCGGCATCCTTCTTGGCACGGTTGGCCACGGATACGGCAACACCGACTGCCGCGCCCACTACCGCTGCATCGGTAGCCAGTTCCAGCGGACTGGCCGGCATCGACAGCGCACTGTAGAAACTGCCGGCATCCCAGAAATGCGGCTCGGAACAGCCGATGCAGCCATGCCCGGACTCGATCGGGAAACTGGTGCCGCCGTTCCATTTCGTGGTAGCGCAGGCATTGTGCGTGGTCGGCCCCTTGCAGCCGAGCTCAAACAGGCACCAGCCGTTGCGCGCGCCCTCATCGTCAAAACTTTTGGCAAACTTGCCCTGGTCGTAGAATGGCCGCCGGTAGCAACGGTCGTGGATGGATTCGCCGTAGAAGGATTTCGGGCGGCCCAGGTTATCCAGCTCCGGCAGTTCACCAAAGGTCAGGTAATGCGCGAGCACGCCGGTGATCACGACCGGGATCGGCGGACAGCCGGAGATGTTGACGATGGGTTTGTCGGTGATGATATCGGACACCGCCACCGCGCCGGTCGGGTTCGGCCTGGCGTTGGGAATGCCGCCGAATGCCGCGCAGGTGCCGACCGCAACGATGGCCGCCGCGCCTTTTGCCACCTCCTGCAGCAAGTCGAGGTTGGTGCGCCCGGCGATGGTGGAATAGACGCCGCCGTCGTTCATCGGGATCGAACCGTCCACCAGCAGCAGGTATTTGCCATAGAATTCCTTCATCGCGTCTTCGCGCGATTTTTCCGCACCGAAGCCGGAAGCTGCCTGCAATGTGTGGTGGTAATCCAGCGAGATCATGTCGAAGATCATGTTCTCCAGCGTCGGCGTATGCGAACGGGTAAGCGACTCAGTGCAGCCGGTGCATTCCTGGAATGACAGCCAGATCACCGACGGCCGCATGGCTTTGACCAGCGCCTCGGCAATCGCGCTTGCCGCACCCGGCGGCAGCGCCATCATCGTCGCCACGGCAGTACAGAATTTGAGGAATGCGCGGCGACTGATGCCTTGCTGCGCAAGACGTTCGCCCAGGGTATCGTGTTCGTTCATTGCTGCACCTCGTCGTTGAGTTGAGCGCGTAACAATTCCAGGCCGCCGGCTATATCTTCGGGCTGGCTCCTGATGATTGCGGGAATGTCGGTGATTTCCAGCATGTCGGCGACGATGTCGCCCTCGACGTTGTAATGCGTTACCCACCATACGCCGGGATAGCGCGTCTCGATCACTTCACTGGGGCCGATGGCTTCGATGTGCGCGGACACTTCGCCCTGCCCCAGCAGCTGGCGTAATTGCTCGTATTCGCCCGGCGCGAACGGCAGGCTGTTGAGATCGATGCTGCCGCTGGCACCGTCGCGCGCCAGCGTTTCCAGATGTGCGGCGATTTCCGCAAGCAGTGCACGCAGGCTGCCGACGGAATATCCGGTTTCCGCTTCGACCCTGATGGAGATATTGTGCAGACTCATGCGTGCCATGCCTCGATGAGTTGCATTGCATGATCGCAGGCTTGCTGGATCGCGGCTGCGACGGAAGGGGATGGCGCCTCGCCCCAGTCGATGTCGTGCGGCTGGATACCGATCAGCGCACGCTTTTCCGGCAGGTGGTCGGCGAGTCGCGCGATCATCAGCAGGTCGATCAGGCTTACTTCGTGCACGCTGCGCTTGCGGTTGCCGCCGACAAAGGCATCCATCTCCGCGCCTTCAAATACCCGGGTGGTGCCGGGTTCGCCGTCGAGTTGCGCGGCATCGATCACGATCAGCTGCCCGGCATCCTCGATTGCCCCTGCCAGCATGAAGCTCAGCGTGCCGCCGTCCATCAGCTCGATGTCATCCCGCCCTGCCATGCGTTGCGCCAGCATGTGTATCGCATGAACGCCCGCACCCTCGTCGCGCAACAGGGTGTTGCCGATGCCGAGAACCAGTGTCTTGCGGAAAGCACTCATAATTAATCAGTGATTTATTATTTTAATGAGCCGGCGACGGGCTCAATCTAGCACCATGATGTGCAAACTTCAACCGCATGCCTGACAAAATTTCCTGTCATACACTGCCGCCGCGAACAGGGGTAAACTAGGACATCCTCATTCCGGTGATATTTGCGCCATGTGTCTGGGCATCCCCATGCAAATCGTCGCGATCGACGGCTACAACGCGCGCTGCACCGCCAAGGGCGTGATGCGCGATGTCAGCCTGTTCCTGCTGCAGGACGAACCGCTCGCGGTAAATGATTACGTCATCGTGCATGTCGGCTACGCCATCCAGAAAATGACCGAACAGGAAGCGCACTCGACCTGGGAACTGCTCGACGAGATGCTGGCGCTGGAAGCGGGTGAAGCTGACGCCGCGGAAAGTTCATGACGCTCACGGCACAGGACTGGCTGGATAAAATCAGGGCACTGCCGCCCACCCGGCGCGTGCGCATCATGAACGTATGCGGCGGGCATGAGCGCTCCATCACCATGGCCGGCCTGCGCACCGCGCTGCCGGCCAACATCGAACTGATCCCCGGCCCCGGCTGCCCGGTATGCGTATGCCCCGAAGAGGACGTGTATCAGGCGATGCAACTGGCGTTGCGCGCGAATGTCGTTCTCGTTGCGTTCGGCGACATGCTGCGCGTACCGGTAAACGTGGCCAAAGGCGAACCGCGCTCACTGGAGCAGGCCAAGGCTGCCGGCGCCGATGTGCGCCCCATCGCCAGCCCGCGCGAGGCAGTCCTCATTGCACGGCAGCATCCGCAACGGCAGGTGGTATTTTTCGCCGCAGGCTTCGAGACCACCACCGCGCCGGTAGCGGCAATGCTGCTGGAAGGCGTGCCGGAGAATCTGTTCGTGCTGCTGTCGGGACGGCTGACCTGGCCTGCGGTGGCCATGCTGCTGGATTCGGACACCCCGGGCTTCGATGCACTGGTTGCGCCCGGCCACGTTGCCACCATAATGGGGCCGGAAGAATGGGCATTCGTGGTGGAAAAACACCATATGCCCGCAGCGGTGGCGGGCTTCACGCCGCTGTCGCTGCTGGCGGCCACCTATTCGGTGCTGCGCCAGCTGCTCGAAGGAGAGTGCTTCCTCGACAACTGCTATCCCGAAGTGGTGCGCCCCGGCGGCAATCGAACAGCGCAGGCACAACTCATGCAGGCGTTGCACATTGTCGATG
Organism: Sideroxydans sp.; assembly: GCA_016124455.1. Taxonomy (GTDB): domain Bacteria; phylum Pseudomonadota; class Gammaproteobacteria; order Burkholderiales; family Gallionellaceae; genus RI-121. The sequence goes on from WGNQ01000016.1 coordinate 124,320, forward strand.
CTAACTGGCGCGGCATCGGCATCATCCCGGCTTCCGGCTATGCGCTCAACGCGCAGTTTGCCGCACACGATGCGCGCATCCGTTTTGCCGATTTCGATACCGCGGCACGCAAACATGCCGGGCAGATGCCGCCGGGCTGCGATTGCGCGCGCGTGGTGCTCGGCAGGATCTACCCCAACCAGTGCAAGCTGTATGGTGCGGCCTGCACACCGCGTACCCCGATTGGACCATGCATGGTCTCGGACGAAGGCGCCTGCCGCATCTGGTGGGCCGGCGGCATCCGGGAGCGTGCCACTGGCACGGTACCCCCCTGAGGTAACGATGCCATGAGCCAGTCCATCACGCTCTCGCGGGCGGCACGATTGGTCGGTGTGACGCGCGGTGAATTGCAGAAAAAAATCCGCGACGGCACATTGCCGTCTTTCGACGGCTCCGTCACCCTGGACGACCTGCTCGCTTCGTATCCCGATGCGCAACTCGAAGACAATACCGAATACAGCCGGGTGACCCGCATCAAGGAGCGCGCATTCGGTAAACGGGTGTTCGAACGCGCCATGCCGGATGTGGAGGTACTGGCTGCACGCATCACGGAAATCAGCCGGGAACTGTCGCATAGCCGGACCCGGACAACGCATTTCAATATCCTGCTCGAACGCTTGCGGGGAAAGCTGGACGAAATAGAACAACAGTGCAACGCAGAGGACAAGACCATCATGAGCGACCTGAAATCATGGCTCAACAAGGAAATCACCGCCGCCATCGAACCCGACTACCTCAATCCGCTGGCGGTGCGCGATGACCTTTTGCGCGTCATGTCGGCCCATGTCACGCTGCAGCCCAGCGGCCACGATTTCTTCGTCGATGGCAACGATACGCTGCTGGAAGCCGCGTTGCGCGCGGGCGTGCCGCTCAATTACGGCTGCAGCGGCGGCAATTGCGGACTGTGCAAGGCGCGCGTGGTGTCTGGCCAGGTCAAGAAAATACGCCATCACGATTACGTGATCCCCGACGCGGAAAAGGCGCAGGGCTATGCCCTGATGTGCTCGAATACCGCGGTCACCGATGTCGAAATCGAGGCGCCGGTAGCCGGCGGCGTGCAGGACATCCCGTTCCAGCAGATCGCCGCCAAGGTCAAATCCGTCGAGTTGCTCACGCCGGACATTGCCCTGCTGCATCTGCAGACACCGCGCACCAGCCGCTTGCGCTTCCTCGCGGGCCAATCCTTGACGCTGCGCCTGGGTGATTCGCTCAGCGCCGAGCTGCCGATCGCCAGCTGCCCGTGTGACGACCGCAACCTGCTGTTTCACGTACGCCGCATGCCCGGCAATCTGTTCGCCGACTATCTGTTCAACCGCCTCAGGAAAAACGAAACCGTCGACATCGAAGGCCCGCAGGGTGAATTCATCCTGCAGGAAAAAACCGCGCGTCCGCTTTGCTTCATTGCATTCGATACCGGCTTTGCGCCAATCAAGAGCCTGATTGAGCATGCCATGTCACTGGATGCCGCGGAAGCGATCCGCCTGTACTGGATAGGCTCGGATGAGGACAGTCTCTACCTGCGTAATGTCGGGCGCGCCTGGGCCGATGCGCTGGACAATTTCCATTTCACCCCCATCGTCACCGGCTACAACCTGCGCACCCTTGCCGACAAGCGCGCCGAGGTACTGCAGGGCACGTTACGCACCATCGTCGAGGATAATCCGCAGATAACGGCTGGCGATATTTATATCGCCGGGCCGGAAGCGGCCAGCACCGTGGCAGAACAATTCTTCCTCAGCCTGGGCCTGCCCAAGACCCGCGTATTCAGCAGCAACCCGGGTTAAGCGGCAGCCACCTCAGAGCAGCTTGCACGCCTCGTCAAAATCCAGGCGCGGATTACGCGGATAAACCTTGTCCGGATCGCCGTAGCCGAGGTTGCACAGGAAATTGGCTTTCACATGGCTGTCGGGAAAATATTCCTGCTGGAAATTGACTTCCATATCGTGTCCCGGCCCGCGCAATCCTGCGCCTGCGGGGAAGAACTCATGATCCACCATGTTCTGGTCGAAGCCCGACATCGGACCGCAATCCAGCCCCAGCCCGCGTGCCGCCATGATGAAATAGGCGCCCTGCAGCGAACTGTTGCGTTGCGCGGTAATCACCGACAACTCGGGCTTGTCGGCAAACCAGGCACGCGCGTCGGTGTGCGGAAACAGCTTGGGCAGGTAGTCATAGAATTTCATGTCGTAGCCGATGATTGCAGTCACCGGTGCCGCCATGGTCTTCTCCACGTTGCCTTCCGCCAGCGCCGGCTTCAGCCGCTGCTTCGCTTCCGGCGTACGCAGGAACAGGATGCGTGCCGGGCAGGAATTGGCGCTGGTCGGCCCCCACTTCATCAGGTCATACAGTTCGCGCAAGGTCTCGTCGGATACCGGCTTGTCCAGCCAGTTGCCATGGGTGTGCGCCTTGCGGAACAGCAGATCCATGTCTTCTTCGCTTAATCGATTGTCCATGACCATCTCCCTATGCTGGTGTTGATAAGCCGCAACAACGCTAGAACGGGTTCCAGGTTTTTTTGCGGGTGTAATGCATGTAACCGATGCTTGCGCCTTCGCGCAGCCCCACGCCCAGCCGGATCGGCGCGAGGATGATCTTGCCGCGCTGCTGGTAGTTGATGCCCGCGCCGCCGACAAAATAGAAGCTGCCATCTACCCCGGGAAAGCGCTGGAATATCTTGCCTGATGAAGGCAGGTGGTAAACGAGCACGAATACCTTGGAAGCATTGCCGCCAAAATCAAAGCCGACGGAAGGCCCCGTCCAGTAGACTTTCCGGCTGCCGCCGCTCTTGAGCTTGAGCACGCCATCGCCATAACGCAATCCCACGCCGATCGCACCGCTGGCCTCCTCGCCCTTGACGTAGCCGTTGGGGCGCCCATGTTCCTTGAAGGCCTTTTCCACGATCTTGGCCAGCCCCTCACTGCTCTGCCCGAAAAACTCGCTGGCATCCTTGATGATCGAATCCTGATCGTAGGTATCCTCACTGTCGGCCGCGTGTACGGGACCCGCCAGACCGCAGCCCAGCAGCACCGCCAGCGCGGCGTGGCCCAGTTTCGTCATAATGTGCATCTGTCTTGGCATCTTGCCTCCTGCTTAAGCGATGAAAAAGTTTCTGTCGGAGAATCCGCCCCCGCCGACCACAGGACCAGTCTACAGCAAAGCATATTTAAGCAAATAATCAGCACAATTTTTTCCAATATTGGGTTAACATTTGCCGGTACGGGCAGAGGGAGGCGTCCGGATCGATTTTGCTTGAGAAAGGTTACATATAATGAATTCTAAAATTGGCACACTGGCAATGGCAGTCATCGCATCTATCGCGTTATGGCTGATCGGGGGATTTGTATTCGGCAAGGCTGTGGGCATGATCTGCGTGATGATCGGCATCACCCTGGTGGGACTGGCTGCAGGCAACTGCATGAACTCACCCGCCCCCGAGCACAAGTAAGCTGCTCGCTGCGTTGCGGCATAGCCGCGCAACGCATGCAAACAAAAAACCGCGAACTTTACCGGGTTCGCGGTTTTTTTATGCCGGGTTTGCATTAACACTCCGTCAGAGTGCTGCGCGCTTGAACTCGGCAAAACTGTTCTCGATATCCTTGCGCTCCATGAATGACTTTATCGCCCGGACGATGATGATGAGGCCGATGCCGCCAAACGTAGTGATGAGCCCGAGCACGCCCATGAAAATGTAATAGGGGTACGGAATAGGACGCTCCATATTTTCCCTGCTCTCGTCGTTCGAATATACGATTTCGCCGTTCTGGCGGCGCAACGCGGCAATAAAACCGGTCGGAGTCAGCAGCAGCGCAATGCGCTCGTTGATTTTCAGGCTGTTCGCCATCTGCTTGTTGTATGACACGTCGTGCAGCGTCTTGCCGCCGATTTCCATGGTGCTTGCTTCGATTATTCCGTTGGTTGTCGCGCTCGTCCCGATCTGCTTGAGTTCACCGCTTGCGATTGAATATCCCACAATACCTCCAGGTTAAAAATTGAAACGGCACAATTTGCCCGCATAAAACTGAAAAAGTTGGCACGAAAACAGAATTAGCCGGCTTCCCGCCAACACAAACTCATGTCGCTATCCCGGCGCACATTATAAGCCCCTCCAGCGCAATAGCGCATTCTGCCAAGGAGGTGCAGTTAAACAACGCCACAACGCACAGGATGGATGACATCGCCGGGCAAATAAAAACCATTTGCTCGCAGCAGCTTATTGTATTGGGAAGAAAATGGCGGAGAGGGTGGGATTCGAACCCACGGTAGGCATATACCTACGCCTGATTTCGAGTCAGGTACATTCGACCACTCTGCCACCTCTCCGGGAGGTGGGCATTCTACCAGCATCGGGGAAAATCGGGCAGAATGTTCTCATGCGCAGCCTCCTCCCATTGCAATTCGCCGTGCTCATTGCCCTGCTCTTCTGGCTCTGGACCAGATATACGGCAATCGAACCCGTTCCGGACTGGCACCAGGGAGAGCTGGTCGTTATCCTGCCGCCCGCCAACAGCCTGGACCTGCCATTCGACCGGGAACTTGCCGAACTGTTTGCCGAACAACTGCATGTGAAATTGAAGCCTTTGCAGCGCCTGCCCTACCAGGTCACCACCATGCTGGCTTCGCATCAGGCACATTTCTCGGCCATCGGCATGCGCAGCAACGAGCAGAATCCCGCATTCCAGTTCGGCACCCCATACCAGACCTTGCGCGAAAAAATCGTGTGCGGTGACAAGCCGCCCAAGCGGCCGCAAGACCTGATCGGCCGCAAGATCGTGGTAACCGCAGGTTCGGAGCAGGATGCGGCACTGATTGCGGCGCTGCCTACCATCCCCGCGCTGCGCTGGACTACGGTCAAGAAGAAAATGCCGAATACCCTGCTGGACGAGGTGGGCGCAAGCAAGATCGACTGCACCGTCGGCAACGAGGAGCAGGTCGCCACCATGCGCAACTACCACCCCACCATGGTCGCCACATTTGATATTGCGCCACCATCCGACCTGGCCTGGGTACTGCCGCCGGATGCCGACCCCGACCTGTTGCAGCAGATGCATGATTTTTTCGAGCAGATCCGCGAGGACGGCACGCTGCATCGCCTGCTGGAACAATATTATGGCTACAACGAACGGCTGGTCCCGATGGATGCGGCGGCCTTCCTGACCAAGATACACACCGTGCTGCCCCACTATCGTTCGCTGTTTCAGGAAGCGGCCACACTGACCGGGAACGAATGGCAACTGCTGGCCGCAATGGCTTATCGCGAATCGCACTGGAACCCGCTCGCCACTTCGCCCACCGGCGTACGCGGCATCATGATGCTGACCGGGGATACGGCAGACCGCATGGGCGTAAGCAACCGCCTCGATGCGCGCTCCAGCATCATCGCCGGCGCCCAATATCTGCAGCTGCTGAAGGATCAGCTGCCGTTGCGCATCACCGAACCCGACCGTACCTGGCTGGCGCTGGCCGCCTACAACCAGGGCATGGGGCATCTCGAAGATGCGCGCGTGCTGACGCAGCGCCGCGGCCTGAATCCGGATTTGTGGGTGGATGTAAAAAAGGTGATGCCGCGGATCAGCAACCCGAACCTGGCAGACCAGCTGAAATACGGCACTGCCCGCGGCGGCGAAGCGGTGATCTACGTCGAGACCGTCCGCCTGTACTACGAAATGCTGAAGCGCCTGACGCGTGAAACGGCGCCGTCCCAGCCGAAACCATCCGCGTTGTCGCTGATGTTCGGCCGCAACGAGTAACGTCAGGCAGCCCTGATGATGTCCAGCCCGCCCATGTAGGGACGCAACACTTCGGGAATGCGCACGCTGCCATCAGCCTGCTGGCAATTCTCGAGAATCGCCACCAGGGTTCGCCCGACCGCCAGGCCGGAACCGTTCACGGTGTGCACCAGCTCCGGTTTGCCCTGTGCATTGCGGAAGCGGGCCTGCATGCGGCGCGCCTGGAATGACTCGAAGTTGGAGCAGGAGGAAATTTCGCGGTAGGTATTCTGGGCGGGCAGCCACACCTCGATGTCGTAGGTCATCGCCGCCGAGAAACCCATGTCGCCCGTACACAGCTTGACCACGCGATACGGCAACCCCAGTTTCTGCAGGATGGTCTCGGCATGGCCGAGCAGCATTTCCAGCGCAACGTAGGACTGCTCCGGCGTAGTGATCTGCACCAGCTCCACCTTGTCGAACTGGTGCTGGCGTATCATGCCGCGCGTATCGCGGCCGTAGGATCCGGCCTCGCTGCGGAAGCACGGCGTGTGCGCCACGAACTTCAGCGGCAGCTTTTCCGGCGGCACGATCTCGTCGCGCACGATGTTGGTTACCGGCACTTCGGCAGTAGGAATCAGGTAAAAATGCTTCTGTTTCCCCTCGAAAGAACTTGCCCCGGTGCGCTGTATATTTGCAACTTCAGCCTCGGTTGGCTCAGGCAACCCAAAAGGCACCTTGAACAGGTCTTCCTCAAACTTAGGTAGTTGTCCGGTGCCTTTCATTGAATCGGCATTCACGAGGTAAGGCACATAGGTTTCGGTATAGCCGTGCTGGTCGGCATGCGTGTCCAGCATGAACTGGGCAAGTGCACGGTGCAATCTTGCAAGCTGGCCTTTCAACAACGAGAAACGCGCGCCGGAAATTTTCGCGGCCGTTTCGAAATCCAGTCCACCCAGGCCCTCGCCAATGCTGACATGATCCTGCACCTCAAAATCGAACTGCGCAGGTGTACCCCACTTGCGCAGTTCGTGGTTGTCGGCTTCCGATTTTCCCACCGGCACGCTCTCATGCGGCATGTTCGGAATCACCGCCAGGAATCCGTTCAGTTCCTGCTGCACCTGCTCCAGTTTGGTTTCCAGCTGCCTGAGCTCGTCACCGAGATTCGCCACCTCGGCCATGATCGCCGAAACATCTTCGCCCCTGGCCTTGGCTGCACCGATCTGCTTGGAGGTCGCATTGCGTTTGGCCTGCAACTCCTGGGTACGCACCTGGATGGATTTGCGCTCGCCCTCGAGTTGCTCGAAGCGTGTGGTGTCCAGCATGTAACCGCGCGTGGCGAGACGATCTGCCACTTCGCTCAGGTTATTGCGTAATGCCTGTATGTCTAACATTTGTTCATCCTATGATTTCTTTTTTGCCGCCGCATCCAGCTCGCGCAACTGCGCCAGCTTCTCGGTGATCTTGCCTTCCAGGCCGCGCTCGGTGGGCTCGTAGAAACTCACCTGCGGCATGCCTTCCGGAAAATAATTCTCGCCTGCCGCATAGCCGCCGGCTTCGTTGTGCGCATAGCGGTAATCCTTGCCGTAGTCGAGCTGCTTCATCAATTTGGTCGGCGCGTTGCGCAAGTGCAGCGGCACCGGGCGCGACCCATCCCCGGCGACGAAAGCGCGGGCAGCATTATACGCGACATAGCCTGCATTCGACTTGGCCGCCACCGCCATGTACAGCACCGCCTGCGCCAGCGCCAGCTCGCCTTCCGGCGAACCAAGCCGTTCATAGGTCTGCGCCGCGCTCAGCGTGATGTCGATGGCGCGCGGATCGGCCAGGCCGATATCCTCCCATGCCATGCGCACGATACGCCGCGCCAGGTAGCGCGGATCGGCGCCGCCATCCAGCATGCGCGTGAACCAGTACAGGGCTGCATCTGGGTTGGAACCGCGCACCGATTTGTGCAATGCGGAAATCTGGTCGTAGAACGCCTCACCGCCCTTGTCGAAACGGCGCAGGTTCTGCGCCAGCGTATTGTCGAGAAAATCGACATCAAGGTCGCTCACGCCCGCTGTCGTCGCGGCGGTCTGCAGTTGTTCCAGCACGTTGAGCAGGCGCCGCGCATCGCCGTCGGCGTAGCCGATGATGCGTGCCTTCGCGTCTTCGTCGAACCGCAGCCCCTGCAACGCATCCCTCAGCGCGCGCTCGAACAGCTGCGCCATCTCGGCCTCGGACAGCGATTGCAGCACATATACCTGCGCCCGCGACAGCAGCGCGCTGTTCACTTCGAATGAAGGATTTTCGGTGGTGGCACCGATGAAGGTGACCAGCCCCTGCTCGACGAACGGCAGGAAGGCATCCTGCTGCGACTTGTTGAAGCGGTGCACCTCATCCACAAACAGGATGGTATGGCGGCCGTTCTGCTGCAGCGTAAGCTGTGCCTGCGCAATGGCTTCGCGGATATCCTTCACCCCGGACAGCACGGCAGACAGCGGTACGAACTCGGCATCGAATGCCGAAGCCATCAGCCGCGCCAGCGTGGTTTTGCCCACGCCCGGCGGGCCCCACAGGATCATCGAGTGCAATTTCCCCGACTCGAATGCCAGGCGCAGCGGCTTGCCCGCGCCCAGCAAGTGCGACTGGCCGATGACTTCATCTATGGTTCTGGGACGCAGGCGCTCGGCCAGCGGTGCGGCCGGCTGCGGCGATTCAAACAGGTCGCTGGCGGCCATCACTCATCGCCCAGCACATCCGCCCCTGCCGGCGGCACAAACTTGAACAGGGATGATGCGAGTTGCGGATTGCGTTTCATGCCGGAGAAGCGCAGCACGGTGTCCTGCCCGAAATTGTCGCGCAACTCCATGATCACCAGTTCGGATTGCGCATTGAATGCCATGCGGATATTTTCGAAGCTGCTGTCTTTGGTTTTGGGCACGGCTTCCAGCCAGTCGAGGTCGTTGCTCTCGCCGATATCCTTCAGCACGAAGCCGCGTTCGATCTCGTTGCTGCCGGAAAGCAGCGCAGCCGGGCTGCTGCCCAGCGCGGCATCGAGCTTGCGCACCGTGACCTGATTGAGGTCCACGTCGTACAGCCAGAACCGCACACCGTCACCGACGATGATCTGCTCATAAGGCTTCTGGTATTCCCAGCGGAATTTGCCGGGACGCACGAACTGCATGGTGCCGGAAGCCGACTGCAGGCGCTCGCCGTTCTTGTTCAGCACCAGCTGGGTGAATGCGGCCTGCCCGGAGCGGGTGGCGGCGATAAAGCTTTTGAGCTTGCCGATGGCACCGGCCTGCGCCACCAGCGGCAACGCACAAAGCAACGCACACAAGAATCTTTTCAATGCAGCTTTCCTATTCCTGGCGGGCGGGTGCGATCACTTCGCGGTTGCCGTTGCTCTGCATGGGCGACACGATGCCCGCACGCTCCATCTGCTCCACCAGCCGCGCCGCACGGTTGTAGCCGATGCGCAGATGGCGCTGCACCAGCGAGATCGAGGCACGGCGATTCTTCAGCACGATGTCCACCGCCTGGTCGTACAGCGGATCGGCTTCGGCATCCGCACCGCCGTCCAGTTCGCCGCCCGCCTCCTGCTCCTCCAGCGAGGTCAGTACGCCCTCGATATAGTTGGGCATGCCCTGCGCCTTGAGGTATTCGGTAATGCGGTGCACTTCCTGGTCGGAGACGAACGCGCCATGCACGCGCTGCGGGTAGCCGCTGCCCGGCGGCAGGTACAGCATGTCGCCCTGCCCCAGCAATGCCTCCGCGCCCATCTGGTCGAGGATGGTGCGCGAATCGATCTTGCTCGACACCTGGAATGCCACGCGCGTCGGTACGTTGGCCTTGATCAGGCCGGTGATCACGTCCACCGACGGGCGCTGCGTCGCGAGCACCAGGTGGATACCGGAAGCGCGTGCCTTCTGCGCCAGCCGGGCGATCAGCTCCTCCACCTTCTTGCCGACCACCATCATGAGATCAGCGAGTTCATCGATGAACACCACGATCAGCGGCAATTCTTCCAGCACTTCCGGGTTGTCCGGCGTGAGCGTAAACGGGTTGGTCAGCGGCGCCTCCGCCTTGGCCGCATCGCGCACTTTCTGGTTGTAGCCGGCAATGTTGCGCACGCCGAAGGTAGACATCAGCTTGTAGCGCCGCTCCATCTCCTGCACGCACCAGTTCAGGCCGGAAGCGGCCTGGCGCATGTCGGTAACCACCGGCGCGAGCAGGTGCGGAATGCCTTCATATACCGACAGCTCAAGCATCTTGGGATCGACCAGCAGCAGGCGCACCTGCTGCGGGGTGGACTTGTACAGCAGCGACAATATCATCGCGTTGATCGCCACCGATTTGCCGGAACCGGTGGTGCCCGCCACCAGCACATGCGGCATGCGCGCGAGATCAGCGACCACAGGCTTGCCCGAGATATCCTTGCCCATGGCGATGGTCAGCGCCGACCCCATGTCGGCATAGGCCTGCGAGCCGAGTATCTCGGACAGCTTCACCACCTGCCGTTTCGGGTTGGGCAGCTCCAGTGCCATATAGCTCTTGCCGGGTATGGTCTCGACCAGCCGGATGCTCACCACCGACAATGCGCGCGCCAGGTCTTTCACCAGGTTGGTGATCTGGCTGCCTTTCACCCCGACCGCAGGATCGATTTCGTAACGCGTAATGACCGGGCCGGGATAGGCGCCGACCACTTTGACTTCCACGCCGAAATCCTTGAGCTTGCGCTCGATCAGGCGCGAGGTGAATTCCAGCGTTTCGACCGACACCACTTCGACCTGTTGCGATGCCTGATCCAGCAGATGCAGCGGCGGCAGCGGCGAGTCCGGCATATCGGCGAACAGCGGCACCTGGCGCTCCTCGACCACCCGCGCCGACTGGCGCACTTCCATCACCGGCTGCTCGATATAGATCGGCTGGTGCTCTTCCACGCGCCGCTTTTCTTCCTCGACCACCGCCAGCCGTTCGCTCAGCGCCTGTGCGCCTATGCGCCTGTCCTGCCGTGTCTGCCAGGTGTTGCGTACCCACAGCACGGAATTTTCGATGGCCGCCCCCAGCCAGTCGATAAAGCGCAGCCACGACAATCCGCTGAACAGGCTGAATCCCACCGCCATCAGCACCAGCAGGAACAGCGTGGCACCGGTGAAGCCGAGCAGATGCGACAGCGCATCGCCGAGTATCGCCCCGAGCATGCCGCCAGGCGCCTGCGGTAATTCCGCTTTCAGGGTATACAGGCGCAACGCTTCCAGTGCGCTGGACGCGCACAGCAGCACGACAAACCCGGCATAGGCCAGCCCGGGAGCGCGTGCCTCGAACAGGCTGCCCGGCGCGATGCTGCGATAACCCGCCCACACCCGTTGCAGCAGCAACACCACCCACCACCATGCGGAAACACCGAATACGTACAGCAGCACATCGGACAGCCGCGCGCCGAACCAGCCGCCAGGATTGTGCGGCAATGCGCCGCTGGTGCTGCTGTTCGACCATGACGGATCGTAGCGGTCGTAGCCGTACAGGATGAGGATCAGATATACGGCCACTGCAGACAGCAACAGCCAGCGCGACTCGCGCAACAGCACAATCAGTCGTGCCGGCAACGGCGTGGACTTATCAGTTGGACCGCCAACCGCCATGATGATTTTTTCCGTTGAAATAAAAACGACGGGCAGCCACGGCTACCCCTCCTGCTGCAACAGGCCCAGACGCTGCCCGGCGCGCACCGCTTCCAGCCTGCTGTTCACGTGCAGCGACTGAAACACGGCAGCGACATGTATCTTGATTGTTCCTTCGGCCAGGTTCATTTCCCGTGCAATATCCTTGTTCGGCTTCCCCTCGGCCAGGTGCCGCAATACTTCCATCTGGCGCACGGTCAGCCCGAATTCGTTGGAACGGCTGCTGCGCTTGTCCATGTGGCCGTGCTCCATCGCCGCCATGGTCTGCTGCAGCAACTGCGGCGGCAGGTAGACCCCGCCATCCAGCACCATGCGCAACGCACTGAGCATCACCTTGCCCGAACTCATCTTGGAAACGAAACCCATCGCGCCAAATTCCATTACCCGTTCGATGTCGTCACGCTGATCCGAGCCGGATACCACGACCAGCGGGATTTCAGGATGGCGCAGATGGAAAATGCGCACCGATGCCGCCCCGTCGCTGCCGGGCATATTCAGGTCCATCAGCGCCAGATCCACCCCGGGATGGCTCTCCACCTGCTGCAGCGCCTCCGGAAAACTGGAGGCATCCAGAATATCGACCTGCTTGTCCAATTGCTGCAGGACATAGCGCATGCCATCACGGAACAGCGCGTGATCATCTGCCAGCAGAATTGTCATTGCCATGGCGCAACTCCTCCCAACCACCTTTTATAATAATAACCCATCCGCCCGGTTTTCCCCATGCACTGCCGGCCAGATCGGCAGATCCGCCCGCCCGGATAGCCGGCCTAATGCAGCGCCATGGATGTGAAACGGGTTAGCCTAGTGCCCCGCGGCAATCAGCCGCCGGATATCCTGCACCAGCAAATCGACACGCTGGCCGTAGCGTGACATCCAGATCGGCTGGCCGCCGGTGCCGATCAGATAGGTTCCGTCGGAATGATCCAGCGTATAGCTGCCGTTCTTGTCGAAATGCTTCTGGTAATTCACGCCGAAGGATTTGGCCGCCTGCGCGGTAGCTTGGGCATCGCCGTACAGCCCGATAAAGGAGGGGTCGAAATACGGCACGAACTTGGCCAGCACCTGGGGGGTGTCGCGCTCCGGATCAAGCGTGACGAACAACACCTGCACCTTGTTCGCGTCCGGCCCCAGCATGCGCATCGCCTGCGCCAGGTCAGCCAGCGTCGTCGGGCACACCTCGGGACAATGGGTATAACCGAAGAACAGCACCACCACCTTGTCGCTGAAATCCGCCAGGCTGCGTGCCTTGCCCGTGGCGTCAGTCAGCTGGAATCCGGCATGCGGATGCTGCCAGCCCACATCGATGGCGTGCAACGGCTTGGGCAACTGCCTGGAGCAGGCGGCCAGCAGGATCATGCACAACAACCAGAATAGCTTATGCAGGCGTTTCATCGTTCCCTCTTTTCATCAGCAACCCGACATCCAGAAATTCAGCGGCCGCGCGCGCATCCGCCGCCGTCATGTGCGGCACCACGCCAAGCAGCGGCGCACCGATACGCGGCAACAGCGCATCGATATTTTCCTGCAGGACAGGCATATCGGGATCCACTACATTGGCCACCCAGCCCGCACATTCTAATCCGCATTCGGCAACTGCGCGCACCGTCAGCAAGGCATGGTTCAGGCAACCCAGGCGCATGCCCACCACCACAATCACCGGCAGATTGAGCCTTTGCGCAAGATCCATGCTGTCCTGCTTTTCGTTCAGCGGCACCCGGAAACCGCCCGCCCCCTCGACCACCACTTCGTCCGCCTGGCCGGCCAGTTCACGATATGAAGTCAGGATACGCGACAGCTCTATGCGCACGCCGGCATAACGCGCGGCGATGTGCGGCGCGACAGCCCGTTCGAAACAATATGGATTGACCTGCCCGTAGGTGAGCGGCATCGAGCTCGCCGCACGCAGCGCCTGGGCATCCTCGTTATGGCCGTCCTCGTCACAACCCGCCGCGACCGGCTTGAACCCGGCCACCGCCTTGCCCTGCGCCGCAAAGGCGTGCAACAGCGCACAGCTGACCAGCGTCTTGCCGACACCGGTATCGGTTCCGGTCACGAAGAAACTCATAGCCTGAAGTCCGTCTGCACTATCGTTCTGCCATCCCGTGCCTGCTTGGGCTGCACCTTCCAGGCATGGCCATAGATCACCTCAAAAGTCGCAGGCAACCTGCCGTCCCGGCGCAACGTTTCGTAATTCCGGAGGACGCGCGCCCATTTCGCCCGCCCCATCATGCCCTGGGCCCGCCCGGCCGTGGCATTGTGTGCACCGATGCTGCGCAGATCCTGCATCACTGCTTTCACGTCATCGTAGGTGAGCGTGATCGTTTCCATTTCCATCACCGGGTCGGCAAAACCTGCCGCCACCATCATGTCGCCGATATCGTGCATGTCGGCAAAACGGTTCAGGTGGCTGTAGCCGTCCACGCCGCTGAAAGCGGTACGCAACTCCTTCAGCGTGTCCGGGCCAAAAGTGGAAAACATCAGCAGGCCATCCACCTTGAGCACGCGCTGCAATTCGACAAAAGTCGCCGGCAGGTCGTTGCACCACTGCAAAGCAAGGTTGGACCACACCATTTCCAGGCTCTGCGCGGCCACCGGCAAGGCTTCGACATCGGCACAGACAAATCGCTGCCGGCCACCGGAAAACAGTTTCTGCCACCAGCTCGACGTACCGCGCGCGGCCTGCAACATGCCGATGGCGATATCGAGCGCCACGATCTCGGCCTGCGGATAACGCTCGCCCAGCTGGCGCGTACCCCATCCGGTACCGCTGCCCACATCCAGCAGGCGCAAGGGCTGCAGTCTGATGATATCCAGCTTCTCCAGCATGCGGCTACAGACCTCGCGCTGCAACACGGCGGCGGCATCATAGTTGGCGGCAGCGCGGCTGAATGCGCGACGGACTTCGCGCTTATCGATCTCGAACTCATCCATTTAAGAAACTCGTCACATGCGAAACAAAAATCTTCCGGTGCGAAAGGAACGGTGCGTGCGCCGCCCCCTCGATTTCCACCCCCTGTGCATGCCGCAGCGTCTGCGCCAGGTAGTATGAGGCCTGCGGAGATGTCAGCTTATCGCGTTCGCCGGCAATGACCAAGGCGGGTGAGCTTATTTCCGGCAGCATGCTGCGCAAGTCGGCATCACGCAGAATATCCAGCCCGCCACGCAATGCATGCAAATCCGGCTCGCCGCGGCTGAACAGGCGTTCGCGCAAATTCGCCAGCAGTTCCCGCTCGCCGTCACTGCCGCGTACCTGCAACGCGAGAAACCGGCGCAGCGTTGCACCGAAGTTTTGCTCGAGCTCCTCTGCAAATTGCTGCAAGGTTGCACGCGGCATGCCAAACGGCCAGCCATCATCCGCGGCAAAACGCGGCGTAGTTGCCACCAGCACCAGGCGTCTTATTTGCTCCGGTTTGCGCACGGCCCAGTGCATGGCCAGCTGCCCGCCCAGCGACCAGCCGCAGACCGCAACCGGTTGCGTGAACTGCGCGGCAAGCTGTTCGACCACGCTATCCAGGCTGAACGTATCAACCGGCGCGCTCGCGCCATGCCCCGGCAGGTCGACACTATGCACCCGGAAATCTTGCGCCAGTTGCGCGGCAGCCTCGTTCCACACGCCGCCATGCATACCCCAGCCATGGAGCAGAACCAGCGATTCGCCCTGCCCCGCCACCTCAACGTGCAAGCTCATGCAATGCCTCCAGCAATCGTTCGACATCGCCTTCCGTATGCGCGGCGGACAGAGTGATGCGCAACCGTGCGGTACCCTGCGGCACGGTAGGCGGGCGCACGGCGGCAACCCACAGTCCGCGCTCACGCAACCCCTCGCTCAATGCCAGCACCTGCCGGTTATCGCCGATCAGCAGCGGCTGGATCGCCGTGTCCGAGGGCATCAACGACCAGGACAGTCCCGCCATACCCTCCCGCAACTGTGCGATAAGCTGGTACAGATGGGCACGCTGGCTGTCACCTTGCGCTATCAATTGCAGGCTCTGCATCAACGCCACCGACAACGCGGGTGGCGTGGCAGTGGTGTAAACATAGCTGCGCGCGTGGTTGAGCAGCGTGTCGACAACCACTTGCTCTGCCGCGACAAAGGCACCGAACACGCCTGCCGCCTTGCCCAGCGTCGCCATATAAATAATGCGCGGCGAAGCGAGGCCGAAATGCGATAACGTGCCGTGCCCCCGCTCTCCCAGCACGCCGAAGCCGTGTGCATCGTCGACCAGCAGCCAGGCATCATACTGTTCGCACAACGCAAGCAATGCCGGCAATGCAGCGATATCGCCATCCATGCTGAAGACCGCATCGCTGATGATGAGTTTGCGTCCGCCGCCGTGTTCTGCCAGCAACTGCGCAAGCTGCACCAGGTCGCCGTGACGATAGCGCCGCACCGTGGCGCGCGACAGCAGCATCGCATCGTTGAGCGATGCATGATTGAGCTTATCGGCAAATACCGTGTCGCCCTTTCCCGTCAGCGCCTGCACCACCCCGAGATTGGCCATATAGCCGGTAGAAAACAGCAGCGCGGCCGGCTTGCCGGCAAAGGCAGCAAGCTGCTGCTCGAGTGCATGGTGCGGACCGCTATGGCCGCCCAGCAGATGCGCCGCACCCGCACCTGCACCCCATTGTGCAGCGCCCTGCTGCAAGGCGGCAATCAGTTGCGGATGATTGGCAAGGCCAAGGTAATCGTTGCTGCAAAAGGACAGGTATGGTTTCGCGTCGACGACGATGTGCGGCGACTGCGGGCTATGCAAGGTGCGGCGACTGCGCAGCAGGCCTTGCGCAGCACGGGTGTCCAGCTCGGTTTGTAATCGGGTAAAAGGCAGGGTTACATCACAGAAACACGGCAGGACAGAGACAACATTTTCTGTTGCAGCATGCCCCAGCCTTCAGGTCGGGGCGTAGCCGGAATACTCTGCAAGCCTGTCTCTGTACCTTTCCAGTTAATGGTTCTGTTCCGCAAATGGGTACATGCCCAGCTTGTCCAGCAGCGCGCGGTCGCGCTCCACTTCCGGGTTGCCGGTGGTCAGCAGCTGGTCACCGTAAAAAATGGAATTGGCCCCGGCCAGGAAACACAGTGCCTGCACCGCCTCGCTCATCTGCTGCCGACCGGCAGAGAGTCGCACGCGCGCCTTGGGCATGGTGATGCGTGCCACCGCAATGGTGCGCACAAAATCCAGCGGGTCCAGTTCCTGCGCATTCTCCAGCGGCGTGCCCTCGACCCTGACCAGGTTGTTGATCGGCACGCTTTCGGGATATGGCTCCATGTTGGCCAGTTGCGCGACCAGTCCTGCACGCTGGGTCACGCTCTCTCCCATGCCGACTATGCCGCCGCTGCACACGTGCATTCCGGCTTTGCGCACGCGCTCCAGCGTATCGAGTCGATCCTGGTAGTCGCGGGTGGTAATAATCTCGCCGTAAAATTCAGGCGCGGTATCGAGATTGTGGTTGTAGTAATCCAGTCCGGCCTGTTTCAGCTGCGCGACATGCTCCTCGCGCAGCATACCGAGCGTGGCGCAGGTTTCCAGTCCCATTGCACGCACCGCCTTGACCATCTCCACCACGCTCTGCATATCCTCATCGCTTGGCTCGCGCCACGCCGCCCCCATACAGAAGCGATCCGCGCCGGCCTGTTGCGCGGCACGGGCGGCCTGCACAACAGCATCCACGTCAAGCATCTTGCTGTTTTCCACACCGGCGTTATGAAACGCCGATTGCGGGCAGTAACCGCAATCTTCGGAGCAGCCGCCGGTCTTGATCGACAGCAGCGTGGACAGCTGCACCACATTCGGATCGAAATGTTCGCGATGAACCTGTTGCGCCCGGAACATCAGGTCGGCAAACGGCAGCTTGAACAATGCCTCGACGTCGGCAACGCTCCAGCGTTGGGCGGCGTTGGCGGACGGCGAAGGACGGAATAGTTGCACGGTCTGGGTTTGCATAACGGGACAATCGGATTAAATTAGGGTCTGCCAAACCCGCGCGGCGCGGCCGGCGGAATGGCAGGCAGCATCATCGGCGAAAGGGCACTATCTTGTCAATTTTGAGCCGTAAAATTTTAAACATCAGCGCAAAACTGGAGCAACTCCTGCCCGCCCAGCCCTGCCTGCTGTGCGGCGCATACAGCCGGCACCGCGGCTGGTGCGCCGCCTGCGATGCCGGCCTGCCCTACCTGGACAGCGCACATTGCCCGGTGTGCGCCTTGCCCACGCCGAACGGTGCCATCTGCGGGCGCTGCCTGCAACATCCGCCGCGCTTCAGTCATACCGTCGCCGCTTTTACCTATGCCTTCCCGCTCGACAAACTGGTGCATGCCCTGAAATACGGCGAACAGCTGGCGCTGGCCGAAAGTCTCGCGGAGCGCCTGGTACAGCGCATCGAGCAGCGCCCGGAATGCATCCTGCCCATGCCGCTGCATCCGGCCCGGCTGCGCGAACGCGGCTTCAACCAGTCGCAGGAACTCGCGCGCCGCATTGCCCGCAAGCTGGATGTCCCGTTGCTGGCTGATAGCGTACACCGCATCCGCGACACCACGCCGCAATCCGCCCTGCCGTGGAAGCAGCGCAAACGCAATATGCGCAATGCCTTCTCCTGCAGCGAGAATCTCGACGGCCTGCATATCGGGATCGTGGATGACGTCATGACCAGCGGCGCGACACTGGATGAACTGGCGCGCATCCTGCGCCGCGCCGGCGCCCGCGAAGTCAGCGCCTGGGTCGTGGCGCGCACCTTGCCCCACACCTCCCGCTGACTACTTTGCCGGTGACGGCGCAAGTGCCTTGAGCTGCTTCTCGACAAAAGCCTGCAACTCGGGTTTCAGCTGGTGCAGGTCCGCCGCATGCTGGAATGCATCGCGCGCATCTTCGTCGAAATCCACGGCCTGCAGGGAAATACCCAGCCCCATCCACCAGATGGCGGACTTGGGCGACAGGTGCAGTGCAATCTGGTAATGCGTGATCGCCTCCTTGTGGCGATTCAGGCGCTGCAGCACCGCCGCCACAAACGCATGGTAATCAGCCTGCTGGTCGGCAAACGGCAGGGTTTTTTCCAGCGTCGCCAGCGCCTGCGGCATCGCTCCGCGCTCGACCTGCAGCCGTGCCAGCAGCATGGCCAGGCTCGACTGTTTCGGGTCGTGCCGCAGGCCATCCTGCAAGATGCGCTCGGCCTCGGCATTGCGCTTGCTCTCCAGCAGCAACCCGACCAGTGTCTGGCGCGCCACGGCCTGGCCCGGGTTCAGTTGCAGCGTCGTTTCAAGATGCGGCAGCGCCTCACTCTTGCGTCCTTGCTGGATCAATGCCAGCGCCTGGCCGAACTCGTCCTCCGCCTGCTGCTCCGGACTGATGTGCTTGACTACCTTCCCGCCGTATTCATCCTGTGTTGTAGCGGCAGCCGGCAGCTTCCCGGGCTTTTCTGCAGGCTGTGGCTGCCGGACATGCCGTTCGACAGGCATCTGCTGTTCGCGATTGATGGATGGGGCACTGACCGGCAACGGAATGGATGAGAGTTCGAAACTGAGACGCGAGGCCGGCGCCGCATATTCAGCTTCAGGCAGGACTGCTTCCGGCGCCGCCGCTGCCAGCACCGCCACGGGATGCGGCTGGGATACCGGCTGAGGGATCGTCCTAGGCAACGTGACGGCTTGCTGGACGAGGGCCTTCGAGGGGACTGGAAGCTGGTACAAGGCTTTCCACAGCGCACCCGCCAGCACCATGACCAGCGCCACTGCAGTGACCCGCACCAGCAGCCGCTGCAGGCCGGCCGACCGGGGCACAGCACGCACCACATCGGCCCCCGCGTCCGATCCACGCCGCTCGAGATCATTCAGCATCTGGTTGATCAGGCTCATTGCAGCAGCATCCAGCCTATGGCAGCCAGGGCTGCAGCGAGGACAGCGATGCCCCAGCCCCACGCCGCCCAATCGCGTCGGGCTTCCGGCGTATCGGCCGCCGCCCCGCGCACGTGACGCGCCAGCACTTGCTGCCGCCCTTCACCATAGGCCAGCAACATCGCCTTGTGCGCAATGATGTTGACCAGCCGCGGCGTACCATGGGTGACGCGTTGCAGCGCAGCCACCGCGCCGCGACGAAACAGGGTTTCACCGCGATACCCGGCCACACTGAGCCGGTGGCGCAGGTAGCGATCCAGTTCGTTCTTGCGCAGCCCCCGCAACGCGTACTGGAAACTGATGCGCTGGCGCAATTGGCGCACCGAATTCTGCTTGAGCCTCTCATCCAGCTCCGGCTGGCCAAACAGCACCACCTGCATCAGTTTGCGTTTTTCCGTTTCCAGATTGGAAAGCAGGCGCAATACCTCCAGGCTTTCCAGGGGCATGGCTTGCGCCTCGTCCAGGCATAGCAGTACGCGCTTGCCTTCCCGCGCAAAATTCAGCAATGCCAGCGTGAGCCCCTTGAGCAATTGATGCTGATCGACATCCGGATCGAGCCTGACGCGAAGCTCATCCGCCAGCGCCAGCAGCAGACTACGCGGCTCCAGGTAGGGATTGGGAATATAGGCGGTAACAAACTTGGCCGTACCGCGCCCGGCTGCGGTTGCGTCCTGGGTGCCGATGGCATTGGTCGCCGCACCTTCGCCATGGTTAAGTGTGGCGATGAATTTGCGGCACAGCAACGTCTTGCCGTTGCCTACCTCGCCCACGATTTTGATAAAGCCTTCGCCGTTGCGCGCCGCCACCAGCAGGGTATTGAGCGCCTCCTGGTAACTGGAGCAGGCGAAGAAAAAACTGGTGTCCGGCGTTAACCCGAAAGGAAGTTCACGTAACCCGAAGTGTTCTAGATACATGCCCTAGCGTGTCAGGCTGTTCACGCGGTCGCGACTGCTCGAGATATCCGCCGACCAATCCTTGTTGCTGTCCACCACAGTCGGCTTCAGCAGAATCACCAGTTCGCGCTTCTGCGTGCTCACGCTGGTCTGGCCGAACAGGGTTTTCGGCAGCCCCGGCAGACCGGAGTTGTCGTTGGTCGTCGCCTGCCGCATCAGACCACCGATTGCCACGATCTGGCCGTCATGGGCGCGCACAATGCTGTCGGTCTCGGAGATGGAACTCGATGCCAGCGGCAAGTTCAGCGTGCCTCCGACGCCGCCGACATTCACTGTCTTGTTCACGGTCGTGACCTGGCTGACCGACGGGTGCACATGCAGGATAATGTTGTTGTCCTGATCTATGCTCGGCGTCACATCGAGCGCAATGCCGGAGAAAAATGGCTGCAAGGTAACCGAAGGCGTGGTGGTGGTTGCCGTTCCCGTGGTCGTGGTGCTGGTCACGTTAGTCACGAAGAACTCGTCGGTACCCACCTTCAGCACCGCCTTCTGGTCGTTCAATGTCGCAATGCGCGGGCTGGACAACACATGCACGTCGCCCTGGCTTTCCAGGAAGTTCAGCAACACGGCGAAGCTGCTGGTCTGGAACGCCAGACCGAACAAGGTACCCGAATTCGTCGCAGCGGAAACCAGGTTTGACCCTGGCACCGCAGTCAGCAGCGAATTAGAAAGCGTTTGCGCCGTACCAGCTGCCGCATTTGCCAACGTAGTACCGGCGCCCAGCTGCCCGACAGAACTGAAACTATTCGGACTGTTCTTGAAGGCCGACCAGTTCACCCCGGACTGGAATCCGTTATTCAGCTGCACTTCGATGATTTTCGCTTCGAGTATCACCTGCCGCTCGACCGAAATCTGCGATGCCTTGAGGTAAGCCGCCACATTCCTCAACTCATCCGGCATGGCGCGCACCACGATTACACCGGACATCGGGCTGATCACAACACTGCGGCCCTTTTCGTTGCCAACGATGGTGGTCAGCGCCCGGCTCAATTCCGACCAGAAATCGGTATCGGTTCTGGTGGTCACCTTGCTGCTGTCCATCGCCCTGCTGGTCGGGCTGGCAGTCGTGGTCGTCGTCGAATTAACTACGCCACTATTATTGCTATTGGAACTATCCGATACCGAGCCCGAGGTCACACGCAGGGACGAATCGCCTTTACGCACGCCGGTCAGGTAGTTCACCTGAAACAGGCGCGTCTGCAGCGAAATCGGCTGGATATAAATGCGCGTTCCATCGACCTTGTACTCATATCCGTACAGATCATGGATGGCTTCCAGCGCATCAAAAACCGTCACATCCTTTAGGTTGAGCGAAATGTTCCCGGTAACGTCCGGATGCACCAGCATGCTGTAACGCGTGCCGGAAACAATGGCCATGAATACCTGCTTGGCCGGCGTATCGTTGACAGTCAGGTCGAACTTGACTTCGGGCGGCTTGGCGTCTGCCTTCGGCATGTTGACATCAATGGGTGGCAGCAATGCATTGTTGACGGCCGCTTCGGCCTTGCCCTTGGCGCTTTCCTGCGCAGCCGCATCCATCTCGCGCTGGATGAGATTTGCCGTGCTGTTTTTTGTGCTTGGCGTTGCACAAGCAGTCAAGGCTGCAAGCAGCAGTATGCTTAGCGTTCGTTTCACTTTTCCTCCTGCGGAGCGGCCTTCCCAGCCGCGTTCTTTCCTGCTGTTTTCTCGCTCGAAACCGGCTTCGCAGCAAGTGGCTTCGGCGCAACTTGCGCCATATTTTTCTTGATCACCACCCCGGGAAATAACGTCAACTCCTGTTTTCCCTGTGGCCCGCGCAGCATTACACCACGTTCGCTCACCGCAACCAGTCGGGCATCACCGTATTTACCGCCCAGTTCCACGGTCTGCCCATTGATAATCGCAGCACGGCGCCCCGGCGCAATGATCACGGATTGCAGACCTCTATCCGCTGCTGCAGCCTGTCCGTCTGTGGCAGTTGGCGCACTGACTGCAAGCGGTGGCCGGGTTGGATCGCCCAACACTTCGGCTTCAGCTGCAGCGGAGGCGAACACAAACATCAATCCCCACACCGTTTTCTGCAATCCGCTCATATTACCAGCCATGTCTTATCCAGGCTCAAAGTATACAAAGTCAGCGTCAGCTCCGCTGTCGGATATTGTGCCACGCTCAGCTTGGCACGCCCCCAGAACATCTGCGCCGGCAAATGCTCGAGCGCAACAAGATATTGCAGCATATCCAGATAACTGCCACTAACCGTTATCTCTACGCCATGCTTGAACACCTGCTTTTCCAGTGCCTTCGACTGATTGGCGGCATTTCCATTATTCGCCTTGCCCGCAACCTTATCCATCAGCGGTGCCACAGGCAAGGTTTTCAGGCTGACCAACTGCAGGCGACCATTCTTGTTCAGCATCTGCTCCAGCACATCAGCCATCTTATCCGACGGCACCAGACGGTCGCTCCTGCCTTTAACATACGCGTTACCTTCAGCAAGCTGCTGCTTGAGCTGCGCAAGGCGCTGACGCAATGGCGAACTTGCGTCATCCCGCTTGGCTTGCAACAGGGCTTCAATCTGCGACTGTATCTCCTTCATTTTTTCCTGTTGTTGCACCACCTGCGAAGACATCTGTCTTTGCTTCGTCAACAAGGGATCAAGAAACAGCATATTAATCAGTGTTACCAGCGTGAAGGCGGCGGCGCCAAAAATCAGCGCCCGCTCACGCAACGAGAGCTCATCAATTTTTCCGCTCAACTGCTCCCAGTATTGCTTGATCATTTGGCGACGTCTCCAGCTTCAGCCGATTGCAGGGTGAATTCGACATAACTGCTTGCCGCCGGATTACCCTTTTCGCCTTTTGGCTGCTGCATCTGCAGCGCCGCAAAGGATTTCCCCTGCATCACTTTTTCTTGGTTCAGTCGTTGTATGTAAGCCGGCACCAGCCCTGGGTTAAGCACATCCCCGCTCAGGCTGATTTGCGCCCCATCCCCCTCAATGTTGAAACCGGTCAGCCACAGGCCGGGCACTACCTGTTTTGCGAAAGCACGCAAATATTGCGAATAGCCCGAGGTGTTGCCGATGGCTCCGCTTTTCAGGGTTTCAATCAGGCTCTGCTGTGCAGCCACACGGGTTTCCAGATCCCTTAATTCCTCCTCCAGCAATTGCGTTGCTTTCTGCGGCGAGTATTCGGACACATAGCGCGTCAGCCTGTTCTGCGCTGCAGCATAACGCTTGGCAGTCTCATTCGACTGTGCGGCCAGCTGGTTCACCTGATAAGCCGCATATGCATAGAACACAGCTGCCCCGACAACGATCATCCCCAACGCCTGCAGCATCGTGACCGCAGAAAAATATTTCTTCTGCTTCATGAAGATCGGGTTAAACAGGTTGATCTGCTGGCTCACAGCGCCCGCCTTTCCTGCCGCAACGCCGCGCCCAAAGCATGTAGCGCATGCACGGCATAATCGCCGCTCTCCAATTCTGGCACTGCACTGACATCCATTACCTGCGTCAGGTTCAGCCGCTCGACCGGCATATCCAGATGCTCAGCCAGCACGCCCGTCAAATTCGATGCCTCGGGTACAGAAACCAGCAAACGGCCTACCGGGATGTAATGATACTGACGGCCAAAATAGTCCAGCGACCGCTGTACTTCGAGTTCAACACGATCCTGATACTGCTGACACAAAGTCTGATTTGCATCCAGCAACTGCCCCACGGTAATGTCAATACGCCGTGCAAGATATAATTCGCCCCCAGAAGTGAAGGTCAGCAGTCCGCCCTCATCATCAAATGCCAGCACTGCCAACGCCCTCCCTTCCGTCTCAAACAGCGCAGCGATGTTGCGTTGCGCCATCTCCGGGATATCAATCACGTTAAGCTGGATGTTAGCCTTATCAAACAAGGCAATGCGTTTCTGAATGGTCACATTCGAGGCCGCCACGGCATACATGGATTGCGGCCGCTCAGCGCCATACTTGCCACTGGGTATCTGCAATACATCGACGGTTGCATCGTCGATGTGGTAACTCAATGCATCCTTGATACGCCAGCGTATGGCAGTCTTCAACTCATCCACCGGGACGTTCGGCGCATCCACCATCAGTATCTGGTATTCACCGGGAGCCAGCAAGGTAGTGAATTGATGATTGCCAAGATGCGCCTCTTTGCAAATTTTTTCCAGCGTTGCAGCGGTTACGTCTGTTGCCGGATGGAATGCGCAGGCTGTCACGTGCAGTCTGCCTCCCATACGCTGAATTTCGGTGAGGTACACCCCAGCCTGGTTTACGCAAATAGCAAACCAGCCGGCATCGCGGCTGGACCTGCTAAATAAACTGGATAAAGTCGGCATCTGCATATGCGGTCTTAAAGTAATTCAATAACCTTTTGTTGTCAATGGTTTTTTCTCCCGCACCCCAGCAAAATTAGCTACGTGCCAATGAATAAACCTTGCGCAGACAGCCATCATGCAACAACACGCAAAGCCTCCGGTTTTATCTGGCGCACGCGCCCAAACAACTTCCCTTTAAAGATAAGAGCAATCTTTGTGCCAGAAACCAAACCGCTACGATATGCACCACACCCAAGGAAACCGGCAACGGCAACACGCACTCCGAACCGCGCCTGTCGAAATCCAAACGAAAATCGACATCAATATGACAGACTATTTGGCAATAGTAGCGCTAACCACCCGCTCTACATAATTCGCCTGCCCAACCCCCGCACCAGATTTCGCGGTCGAGGTAATCCGATATACCGTTAACGGCACCCCTCCCTCGGTATACGATGTGGCGCTACAGCTAACTGTTACATTAAAAACCGCCAATGTCCCGCCAAGCGTCAATGCCGGGCTTGTTGCAGGGCCGGGCAAACATGCACCCGCAAACGCGCCGCCATCTACCGAGGATTGCACCACATGAAATGCCCCCCACTCTATCCCGGCACGGGCTGCCTGATAGGCACGCGACCCCATCACATCCAGCATCGAACTCTGTTGTTGCGTAGTGGAAAACGTCAGCATCATCGCCCCCAGGGCACCCAGCACCACCAGCAGAAATATCGCCGTCATGATGCTGAATCCCCGTTGCAACCCGCGTATTGCACTTTTCATCTTCATGGCTTATGGCTCATTACTGACATGCGCAGCATTGTACAAACTGACCGTCTCACCACTCTCGGTAATGGCCAGCCGCATGGTAACCAGCCCCGAACGCTGGGCCACCACATTGGCATCATAAGCAAAGCGGCAATCACTCACCTTATCCGCCAATAGTGCCGGTGGCGCAGCACTGGCAGGCAATGTTGTCGGTTGCGATGCCTGTATTGGATAGCCCCACCAACGCGTCAAAGTGCCCCCGCCGCCCGCCGCAGGTGCACATACATAAGTTACGGGAGTATTGACCACCTGGAAACGGTGACTGGGCGAATCGAAAGGCAAGGGATTCGCCGAAGCAATTGTCAGGCTATTTGCCCCGGCCGCGACGATGCCCCGCCGATTATCGGTTGCCAGCGTATTTCCGGTATAAGCGTTTGCGTCAGGAATGCCCAGGTTGTAAACGACAACCTGGTCAACGCCGACGTTCACAGCCGGCATAGGCCCCAACACTTCAAAACAGGTATCAGCCGCAGTAAAAGAAAGCGCATCACCGTCAGTATTTCCTGCAACCGCAGCACAACCTCCTGCGCCGCCGGCATCATTGGCACGATAGCGCCCGCCACCCACTGTCGGCAAAAATTCCAGGTAACAGGCTGCGCTGCCATCGCAAGCGCCTGTCACCCGCACACTGTTCGGCAATGCCAAACGCAGGTCGCGGGTAATGCGGCGCAATGCAGTATCGGCAATGTCGGTCATCTCGGCTCGGCGCGCGCTATCGACATAGCCTTTCACTGGCGACTGCAGAAAAATGGCAACAATGCCGCCAATAATTCCGGTAATCACAATTACCACTATCATCTCAACGAGCGTAAAACCTCGCTGACGGGGACTATGATGAGCATCATACCGTGCTTTCATCATATCCCCTTTGGTGCGTAACGCGCACGGTAGCCATCCAGCTGCAACTGCGCACCGTTCGGCGCAATAACCGTCACGGTAATTCGTAGTGCGGCATCGTTATCCGCGGCTCCGCCCAGGAAAATCCCGCCTATGGGCACAATGGCCACTCTTGCCGAATAACCCTCAAGACCTGCGATGCCATTGCCATTGATATCCACGATAGGAGACATCGCATAAATACTGTAATCCGCCACATTATCGTAAGGGTTGGAGCCCGCAGGAACGGAGTTTACGCCGCCGCGCGATTCCGTTGCGGGCGACGCCTGGGTATAAACGTTCTGCGGCGTGGTGCACCCAGCATATTGCGTCGCGCTGACAGCGCTAGGGTCATTTGGGTCGCACCAGGTGAACGGCATTAATTCCACCTCTTCCAGTAGCGACTGGGCAATCGCCTCCGACTGCTTGCGCACCAATGCATCTGAACTATGCGCCGTCACCTGATTCATCACCAACAGAATCCCGGCAAGCGCAATACTGATAATCACGATGAACATGATCAGCTCTATCAGGCTGATGCCTGCCTGACGAGACAATTTTATGGAGCAGCCGGGCAACCTAATGTACATAACCCGTTTCCGCTTCAATGATTATCGGCGTGGCATCATAGCCGCTGACCGTAACAACCCGCGCCGCGCCGCTGAAACTGGGCTGTCCCAGCGCATTGAAACTGAAGCCGGCCGGAGTCGGATTAAACGTTGCATTGCTGCTGCTGAGCACATATGGCGTATCACCACTCGGACTGGTTAGCGGCATACCACAGGTACTGCCCGGCCCGATGGTCAGCGTGACACTATTCGCCGTGAAGGCAACACAGACAAACTGGTGCTGCGCAATGGCAACCTTCTGCGCATGACGCAGCGTGGCAATCACCTGGTCGTAAAAACCACGGCTGTCGAATGTGGCACGATCAAAAAAACGCGGGATGGCAACCGCCGCGATAACGCCGAGGATCACCATGACTGTGATGAGTTCGACCATGGTAAAACCACGTGCCCGGGAAATGGCATTGGAATAATGCCCGGCCACTGGCTTGATCGCATTGAGTTGGCTTGCGGTCAAATGCATTCTGAGGATCCAAGGATTAGTGACAGCCTTCATACCATCTGCCCCGGAATTGGTGAACATCCTGCAGACAGAATCGCACAGCGCAAAAAGCAAGATAAAAAACAGGGGAGCACGCTCCCCTGTTTTGACTCTCATCTAGGCACTGTGTGCCACGGCAACTATTAAATTAGTTGATACCTGTAACGGTAAAGGTTGCCGTCTTGCTGCCATCGTTGGCTGGCCCTGTCAGTACACAGCCAGAAGTGGTTACCCCGGCAGCAACTCCCGATGCGGCAATTGAATAGTTGGCCGGCAGTCCGCCCTCGATCAAGGAGGAACCCGCGCTACAGTCAGCAACTGCGACACCGCTGCCGGCATGCAAACTACGTACTGCGTAGTTAATCGAGTTTCCGGAGGAAATCCCACCAGCCACACCTTGTACAGCAGCGGAAGCGGCATCACTCTTCAAGTCGAAGAATTTAGGCAGCGCCGTCGCTGCCAGAATACCCAATATCACGATCACCACGATCAATTCGATCAAGGTAAAACCTTTTTGTTGTTTCATTTTTCAGTCTCCTAATAATGGTTATGGGTCGCAACCCATCAAAATGCACAATAAAACACCATTTCCGACTAGCGTGCCGCAACACCTAGCGAATCCGGTTCGCGCACAGTAGACGAATTTACGCAAAAAAGCAAATTAACCCGCTGACGAATCAGGAATAAACTTCTTATTATCCCAGCCAGAACACGAGTGCGCCGATGATATATAAACTACCTAACAACAACAGCAGGCCGAATAATCGCACATTACGTGCCACATACTGGTCCAGCGTATTGTGCGGCCTCTCCAGCACTTCCAGGGCCCGGCGGGTGGAAATCCATTGGTTTGCCCCATGCTCGAATTCGCGCAGCAAACTGGGCCGCAACAGCAGGAACAAGCCAATTATCGCCGCGAACACGGCGCCAGCCAGGAAAATCAGCACAGCCCCGTCCAGGAATCCTTCCAGCAGTTCACGCGGAGCCCTGATATTTCCGGGCAACATGGCAACAAAGTGATTTTTGTCAAAATAGCCAACAAAATAGATGACAATCCAGCATGCGGCAGCCAGCATCAAGGAGCCACTGATCCGGTGATGCTGGTAAAACCATTTCTCGATATTGAAAATGCGATCCAGTACGCTTTCGAACTTGCGCGTAGAAATCCAGCGATTCGCGTATTCACCGAGTCGCTTTAGCCAGTGCGGACGGATAATGAGAATTGCCCCGGCCAACAGGCCGATAGCACCCGCCACTCCCAAAAATATCAGCGCAGAATGAATTTCCACTTGCTCAACAGGTGTCTCCATCATATCCCCCCTGTAAACCAGCTATACGACTCAACCGGCTCGAACAGCAGACCAGTCAACTTTTTATCACCGCCGCCAGGCAATTCCTCATATATCAGCCTGACGTGATAGCGCACCCATTTGTAGCCATCCGGCCCTGGCGTAAAGTGCTCTCCGCGATCCACCACATATATCAGATCACGTGACTTGAGATCGAACACCCAGTTACCTGGTGCCACCGAACGTGGCGTCGGGTCGTAAAACTCCCCGGAGTAATTTTCCGGCTTCCTTGACAACCAGCCCATGGGGTTCCCTGTCACGAGTTCGGATACCAGAGACTCCTTGCCATGCGTCATCATACTGCTGTATTCCATAATCAATGCGCTTTGCAGTGCGCTAGCCACTTGCTCCATGGCTGTCTTCTCTGCCTGCTCCTGGTAGTACCACACGCGACTGAGCAATGCCGCGATAACAATTACCACGATAGAAACCACCACGACCAGCTCGATCAGGGTAAAACCTTGCATGCGCTTTTTCATCGGTGCAATGCCGCCTTGCCCAGATCCCACATCGGCAGGAATACGCCCATCGCCAGAATCAATACCATGATGCCTAACGATACAATCAGAATAGGTTCGATCTGCTGCGCCAGCGTCTTCACTTCATACTCGACTTCGCGCTCGTACATTCCTGCAATCTCGAACATCAGGCCATCCATATCGCCCGTTTCTTCGCCTACCGCAATCATCTGCAGCACGGTTGGATTAAACACACCACTACCCACTGCGGTACGCAGGATGCTCTCACCACGTTCTACGCCATCGCGCATCTGTTCGATACGCGCACGCATAAATTCGTTATCCACCACCATGCCAACGACATTCAATCCCTGCACAATGGGAATACCGCTTTTGAATGCCAATGCCAGGCTGCGCGCAAACCGTGCCAGCGTGGATTTCAGGATGATTTTCCCGGCAATGGGTATCTGAAATTTATACTTATCCCACTGGTACCTGCCGTTTGGCGTGGCCACATACATGCGGGAACCTACCGCCGCTGCAACCAACATCGCCAGCAACACCGGCCAGGAGTGCACCATGAAACTGGAGAATCCCATCAACAACCGAGTCATCAGCGGCAGTTGCGTGTGGAACCCCTCAAACACCTTGGCGAAGGCCGGAAGTACAAAGATATTCACAATCACGATGGCAACCGCCATGGCGACAATAACGAACATGGGATAGCGCATCGCACCTTTGATGCGCTCGTTCATGTCCTTTTCGAACTCGATGTGGCTATATAAGCGCATGAAGGTTTCATCCAGCATGCCGGTCATTTCGCCAACCTGCACCATGCTCACATAGAACGGGGAAAAAATTTTCGGGTGACGACGCATTGCCGTACTGAGCTCACGGCCGCTATCCAGGCTTTCGCGCAGATCCTGCAGCATGCGGCTGAACGCAGGATTCTGCGCAGACTCCTGCAACCCTGCCAGCGCCCGCATGATCGGCACGCCGGCACGCAACAGGGTATGCATCTGGCGACTGAACAACATCAAATCCAGTTGTTCAACTTTTTTCTCGCGCAACAAGCGGCGCCAGCCGCTGTTATCTGCCGTTCTGGTAACTGCACCACCCCGGGTTGCCTTGATTTCTGTCGGTACGATGCCGATATTGAATAACTGGTCAGCGACAGCACCACTATCGCTTCCCTCCAGCGTACCCTGTACCAGATCGCCACGGGCACTCCGGCCCTTGTAGGCGAAAACCGCCATCAGTCCTCCACCTGGTTGCTGATGCGCATTACTTCCGCCACCGAAGTCTGCCCGCGCTCCATGAGCGCCAAAGCATGATCCAGCAAAGTACGGCCTTTCATATGCGCATATGCCGCATCCATGAAATTGGTAGCATCGCTATGTGCAGCGGCTTCGACCAGCGCACGATCCATCTCCAGCATTTCATAAACCGCCAGACGCCCATGATAACCGGTGCCGTTGCAATGCGAACAACCGCGACCATGCAGTAATTTCTGCCAGCGGTCGGGGTGCACCTCTTCGAATTCCAGCCATTCAATTTCCTGCGGCGTCGGATTATGAGGCTCGCTGCAACTTTCACAGATACGCCGCAGCAGGCGCTGCGCCAATACCACCTGTACCGAGGACGCCACCATGTATTTAGGAACATCCATATCCACCAGGCGGAACAAAGTGCCGGCGGAGTCACGCGTGTGCAGGGTGGAAAACACCAAGTGGCCGGTCATCGCGGCACGCATACCGATCTGCGCCGTCTCGGTATCGCGCATTTCGCCCACCAGAATCACATCCGGATCCTGACGCAGTGCCGCACGCAACACCCGCGAAAAATTCAGCTCGATCTTCTCGTTGACCTGCACCTGGTTGATACCCGGCAAGCGATATTCCACCGGATCCTCCACCGTGATGATTTTCTGGTCGATGGTATTGATTTCCGCCAGCGCGGCATACAGCGTAGTGGTTTTACCGCTACCGGTAGGGCCCGTCACCAGTATCATGCCGTTACTGCGGTGCAATATCTCGCGGAAGCGCTTGAGCATGTCCGGCTGCATGCCGAGTTTGTCCAGCGACAGAAAACTTCCGCTCTGGTTAAGCAGACGCATCACCACCGATTCGCCATATTGCGTCGGCATGGTGGAAATACGCACATCCACCGCCTGGTCGCGCACCCGCATATTGAAGCGCCCGTCCTGTGGCAACCGCTTTTCGGAAATATCCAGGCCGGACATCAGTTTCAGGCGCAACACCAGGGCAGGTGCAATTTTGTTATCCGCCTCGGTTTGCAGATGCAGGCTGCCATCAATACGGAAGCGTATCTGCAGGCGCACCTCTTGCGGCTCGATGTGAATATCCGAAGCGCGCACCTGGGTGGCATCGTTGAATACAGTCTGCAACAACTTGACCACCGGCGCCTCTTCGGCACCGACATTTTCGGACAATGCGCCGAAATCGATATAGGTGTCGCCCAGCTCCTCCGACAACTCGCGTGCAAGGCCGCTGATTTCCTCGGTACGCCGGTAAGCTCGATCGATAGTCTCCAGCAGCTGCCCTTCGGTAACTACCGCGACATCGATATCGCGCTTCAGGATGCGCGTGATTTCGTCGAACGCAAACAGGTCGGTGGGATCCGCCATGCCCACCAGCAACATGCCGTTGCGATCTTCCAGCGCCAGCGCGCGAAAACGGCGCGCCTGGTTTTCCGGCAGGCTGCGAACCGTTTCCAGGTTGACGTTATAATATTTGAGGTTGATGTAGGGAATGTTGAGCTGTCTGGCGAGCGCTTCGGAAATCTGGTCCTCGGTCACAAACACATTATCGACCAGCACGCGCCCCAGCTTGCGGCCGGTACGCTTCTGCTCGTCGAGCGCAAATTTGAGCTGTTCCTGCGAAATCAGTTTCTGCTGCACCAGCAGATCGCCTAGGCGAATTTTTTCCGGACGCGCCATAATGCCTTCCCTGAAGTGTTGCTATTGCAGCCTGTTTTTAACGTACACTTTAACCAATCAAGCAGCCGAAACTTAGCCCTTTTTTGTATTGCTGACAAGACCAGTGTTCCACGTCATCCTTTACCAGCCGGAGATTCCGCCGAATACCGGCAACGTCATCCGCCTCTGCGCCAACACCGGCTCACAACTACATTTGATCCGCCCGCTCGGTTTCGAGCTCGACGACAAGCAGCTGCGGCGCGCCGGGCTCGACTATCATGAATACGCCACGTTGCGCGTGCATGACACGCTCGCCGCCTGCCTGGAAACACTGCCACCGGATGCCCGCCTGTACGCCTTTACTACCAAGGCGACACGACACTATCAGGAAGCTGGCTTCAGGGAAGGTGACGCGCTACTGTTCGGCCCGGAAAGCCGCGGCCTGCCTGCGGAAATACTGCAACAATTCGCACCGCAACAACGGCTGCGCCTGCCCATGCTGCCACACAGCCGCAGCCTGAACCTGTCCAACACTGTGGCCGTAGCCGTGTTCGAAGCGTGGCGTCAATGCGGCTTCAATCAAGCACTCTAGAATTCGGCATGCGGTGAGCGGTTGAGCAAGGCTTCGACCGCACTGGCTGCCGGCACCTGTTCATACAGCACGCCGTAGACAGCAGCGCAAATCGGCATTTCCACTTCCAGGTATTGCGCCAGGCGGTGCACCTCGCGTACCGTATACACCCCCTCCGCGACGTGCCCCAATTGATGCAGGATGTCCGGCAAGGCACGCTGCTGCGCCAGCAACATGCCCACCTGGCGGTTACGCGACAGGTCGCCGGTGCAAGTCAGGATCAAGTCACCTGCACCAGACAACCCACCTAGCGTCTCCGCCCGCCCGCCCAGTTTCAGCCCCAGCCGCGTCATCTCGGCCAGGCCGCGGGTAATCAGCGCGGCGCGCGCATTGTGGCCGAACCCCATGCCGTCGGCGATGCCTGCCGCGATAGCCAGCACGTTCTTGACCGCCCCTCCCACTTCAACACCGATCACGTCGCTGCTGGAATAAATGCGCAGGCGCGCATGGTGCAGCGCCAGCGCCATCTGCTGCGCGAATTCCGCATCAGCAGATGCCAGCGTGAGCGCCGTCGGCAGGCCTCGCGCCACTTCCAGCGCAAAGCTTGGCCCGGACAACACGCCATACCGGAAATTTTGCGGCAGGGTTGCCGCTACGACCTGATGCGGCAGCTGCGCGCTTTCCGCTTCGAAACCTTTGCATGCCCAGATCACCGGCACCGGCTTCGACAGCCCGGCAATCTGCTGCAGCGTCGCACGTAGCGCAGCAACCGGCACCGCCAGCAATGCCAGGTCGACATCCGCCAGCAAGGCAGGCAAATCGTGTGACAAGTTGAGTTGCTGAGGCAGGGCGACTTCGGGAAGATAACGCTGGTTGCGACGCGCGTTGCGCATCAACTCGACCTGCGCCGCATCGCGCGCCCACAGCGTGACGTGATGGTGCTCCGACAGACTGATGGCCAGCGCGGTACCCCATGCTCCCGCACCCAGTACCGCAACCTTCATCAATCGCCCCACACCTCGGACGTTCTGATATAGCCTGCTGCACCATTCTGCTGACGTACCTTGAGCCAACCGACACCGGTACTTTCCAGCCATTCCAGCGCGACCTGCTGATGCACCTGGAACACCAGTGTCGACGATGCATCGGGCGACTGTCGCACATCGGCCAGCGCAGAGGTCACCACCACGAAACGCTTGTCGCTCAGTGCGCTCTTGGCAATCCACGCCAGCGCACCGGAACTGTCGCGCACCTTGACCCACCCCTGCAAACTGACCACCGGCTCCAGCGGCATATAGCGGCTGACCACAAATAGTTTGCGCGCCTTGCTTGATGGTGCGTCATAGAGAATCGCCGACTGATCGGCGACCGACACATAGTCCAGCGCCTGCGCAGCAGCGGTCGCCGTCAGCAGCAACAAACCCAGAACTGTGGCAGCGTGCCGTTTCATCGGATTAATGCGTCGTCGGTGCCGCAGGCGCTTCCGCCTGCTGCTGTTTCTGTTGCTGGTACAGCACTTCGAAATTGAGCGGGTTGAGCAGCACCGGCGCGAATCCGGCGCGCACCGACACATCGGACACCACCTCACGCAGGTAGGGATAGAGCATATTCGGGCAGACCACCGCGAGAACCGGCTCCAGCTCTTCCTGCGGCACATTGTGTATCTGGAATACCCCGGCCTGTTTGACCTCAATCAGGAACATCACCTTGTCCTGCTCCTTCAGCTTGGCGGTCACCGTCACCGTCACCGTGACTTCAAACACCCCCTCGCCGACAGGTGCCGCCTGGCTGTTCAATTGCAACTCGATCTGCGGCGCTTCGCGTTCCAGAAAAATGCCTGGCGCATGCGGAATTTCCAGAGAAATATCCTTCACGTACAGTTTTTCAAGATTGAATACGGGGGATTCCTGGGATGTTGCCGCGGCTTCTTCGCTCATCATTTCGTCCTTAAATTTCGTTTCAGTCATTCAATAGCCGGCTTAATTCGCCGTGATGCTCCAGTGCAGCCAGGTCGTCATAACCGCCGACATGGTGCTCGCCGATATAGATTTGCGGCACGGTGCGGCGACCGGTTCTCTCCATCATCGCCACACGCAGCTCCGGCTGCAGGTCAACGCGCACTTTTTCGATCTCGGCCACGCCCTTCGCATGCAACAGGCGCTCAGCCTGCACACAGTACGGGCACACTGCCGTGCAATACATCAATACCTTGGCCATCATTTCTCCAGCGGCAGATTGGCTTTCTGCCATGCCATGATCCCACCGGCAAGATTATACACTTGCGCAAACCCCTCCCGCCCCAGCAATGCGCAGGCAGTAGCAGAACGCTGGCCACTGCGGCACACCACCACGACCGGTTTTTCGCGGTAGCGCTCAAGCTCGCCGATACGCTCACGCAGCTTGCCGAGCGGAATCTGTTTTGCATTCAGCAAATGGCCAGCCTTGAATTCTTCGTTCTCGCGCACATCCAGCACGACGGCGTCCTTATGGTTGATCATCTGCAGCGCCGCCACACAGTCGGCCTCTTTCACCCCGCGCAGCCGGTTGCCCACAAACGACCAGAGCAGCATAAGGCCGCTGGTGACCGCGATCAGGATAAGCCAGATATTACTTTGTATGAATTGCACGCTGATACTCCTCGTTTTTCTGAACCGCGAATTCTAGCAGAGCACTGAAATGAGCGGGATCTTTGCTCGCCAGTTCGCGCAATTGAACAGCCACCGTATGAAAGTCGCCATCATATGACCAGATTGCACGCTCCATCTGCAGGCACGCCGCCGCTTCTTCCCCGGCCTGTGCCAGCAACAACGCCTGCCGGTAGGCCACCGGACTTATCGGGACGAAACGCAACACGCTTTCATTGTAAGCGAGCTTGTCACGGAGGTGGTCGGCGCTGACTTCAACCATGCTGTTCATGAACAAGTCTGCATACGGCTGCAACAACGCCTGCCGCTGCACCGCCAGCAGGCCGTCGCGCATGCGGTCAAGATATGCCCGGTCATGGTCCGACACCGGACGCTGCACCACTAACCCCTCTATCTCATGGTAGCCGTTGCGCAACTGCTGCAAAGACAGCACGCCCAGCAACAACATCAACGCCACCGATAGCCGGCCAAGGTTGCGTAATTCCAGACGGTAGCTGGCTGGGTCGAACACCCCCAGCAGCAACGCCGCAATACCGATAAAATAGGTATACCATAACGGATATTCCAGCAGGCTGTGGATACCTAGCACAGAGAGCACCGCATATCCCCACCAGTGATAAATTGACCGCTCCGCATGGCGCGCCTGCCACAACCAGGGCAGCAGGGTACCAGACAGCAACAGCAAGCCGGCCAGTCCGGTTTCCGCTGCCAGCTGCATCAGCAAATTGTGCGCATTGTTGTACAGCCCAACGATACTGGTATCGTGCAGCAACGGCCCCAGCTGGAAATGCTGCCAGGCAAACTGGCCGATACCGGCACCAAGCAGCGGAAACTTGATAAAGATCAGCCAGGCTTCATACCACAAATGCAGCCGGATACCCCCACTGCTCACCTCGCCAAACAGCCGCTGTATCGAAGTGATGCTGCCGGTCGCCCCGGCCAGCCAGGGTAGTGCAACCACCCAGTGCATCAAGGCAAAACCCAGCAACACCAGCAGGCTGTAACGCAACAAGGGCAATTGCGATTTATCTCGGCGTTGCCAGACGAATGCCATACCGGCCATCCATAGCAGGTACAACCAGGCACTGCGTGAGCCGCTCAACGGCAACACAAACAAAACAGGCAGAGCCAGCAATACAACCAGCCAGCCGGGCAACCAGCCGCGCACATACAGCAACCCAAGCGATGCCAGGCCCAGCGCAAGGTAATCGGCAAAATGATTGGGCTGGGCAATATTGCCGTAGACGGCGGCAGAATTCTGCACCGTCACCACAGAGTCCAGAAAAGTATGCCAGCGGTAATGCTGCAACACGCCGAGCAGGGCGTTCAGCTCCGCCCCGATCAACAGGAATACTGCCAGCACCATGGACAACGCGGCCAGGCCGAACTCCCGGCGCAAGTACTGCCCCAGCATGATCAGCAGCGATGCCCACAGCAGGTATAGCGCATACAGCAGCGCCTGCCCGAAATAGGCAACCTTGCCCAGATAGAACTGCACCACCACCAGCAACAGCATCCCGACGGGCAGCAACACCACACGCGAAATTTCCGGTTGCTGCCAGTATCGCCTGGACACCAGCAACAGCATCGCACCCAGGCCCAGCATGGCAGCGCTCCATTCCTGATAAAAGGTCGTAAGCGGATAGGCGTGGTAGTAATTCAGAAAAGGCAAAACCCACATCAGCCCGACGAGGAGCAGGCTGATGTGGGCGAAAGTCAGGGGGAGCTGCTTACCGCTCAGCAAAAACCGCCCTTGATCCCGAACTTGGCAAGAATGCTATCCAGTGGACAGAATTTGGTGAAACCGCTCTGGAAAAGGTTCAGCCCGACAAATGCCGTAAACAGCAGGAAATATCTGCTGACGAACAGCGGGCTTTCCTCCACCCCCAAGGCGAGGGAAAGCATGATAAAAGTGCCGGCAACAATCCGGACTATGCGTTCTGCATTCATTTGAACCTCCAGTTAACAGTCTATTCGACTTTCTTGTACAGCGTGGCGTAATACAGCACCGGAATCACCACCAGTGTCAGCAAGGTGGAGACGAGGATGCCGAAAATCAAGGCAATGGCCAAGCCGTTGAAAATCGGGTCATCCAGGATGAAGAAGGCCCCCAGCATCGCCGCCAGCCCGGTCAGGATGATCGGTTTGGCGCGCGCGCTGGCCGCCCCGATCACCGCATGCTGCAGATCCACGCCATCGCGCAACTGCAGGTTGACGAAATCCACCAGCAGGATCGAATTGCGCACGATAATACCGGCCAGCGCGATCATGCCGATCATCGAGGTGGCGGTAAATTGCGAACCAAGCAACGCATGCCCCGGCATCACGCCGATCACGGTCAACGGAATCGGCGCCATGATAATCAGCGGCGTGAGATAACTCCTGAACTGCGCCACCACCAACAGGTAGATCAACACCAGCCCCACGCCATAGGCAATGCCCATGTCGCGGAACGTTTCGTAGGTCACCTTCCACTCGCCGTCCCATTTCAGCGCGTAGCTGGCATAGGGATTGGAAGGCTGGCCGAAGAAATAGGTCTTGAGCGTGCCGCCTTCATCCAGTGGCATCCCGCTGACCTTGCTGTTGATGTCGAACATGCCATACAACGGGCTGTCCAGCTTACCGGCCATGTCGCCCATCACATACACCACCGGCAGCAGATCCTTGTGATAGATCGGATAGTCGCGTTGCGTTGTCTCTATCCGCACCACTTCCGATAACGGCACCAGCACCCCGTCGCGGGCACGCACCTTGAGCTTGAGCACATCATCGATATTGCTGCGTTGCGCGACCGGCAACGCAAGACGCAACGGCGGTGCATATTTTGCAGTGGCATCGTGCAGCGAGGTAACATCCTCCCCGGACAGCGCAACCTGCACCACATCGGCAATGTCGCGCGGCGACACGCCGAGCAGCGCGGCCTTGCTCTGCAACACATGCAACACCAGCTTGGGCGCCTTCTCGGTCACGCTGTCGTCGATGCCAACGATGTCCTGGGTCTTGGCAAACTGCTCGCGCACCTTGCCGGCCACCCGGCGCGCGCCTTCATAATCCGGGCCATAGATCTCGGCCTCAATCGGCGACATGACCGGCGGTCCCGGCGGCACTTCGACGATTTTCACCTTCGCGCCCCATTTTTTGGCGATCGCCTCAATCGGCTCGCGCACGCTGCCGGCAATTTCGTGGCTGGTGCGCGAACGATGGTGCTTGTCCAGCAGGTTGACCTGGAGATCACCCTGCTCCGGCTCGGCGCGCATGTAATACTGGCGCACCAGGCCATTGAAATTGATCGGCGCTGCCGTGCCGGCATAACCTTCGTAATCGGTAACTTCCGGCACCGTGGCGAGATAGCCCCCGATCTCGTGCAACACCGCCGCCGTCTTTTCCAGCGCAGTTCCGCTCGGCATGTCGACAATCACCTGAAATTCCGACTTGTTGTCGAACGGCAGCATCTTCAGCACCACCAGCTTGAATCCGGCCAGCGACACCGCCAGCAGCAACCCGGCCAGAATGCCCAGCCACAACTTGCGTCGCGCAGACTTGCCGTGTTCGCGATTGAGGAACGGTCCCAGACGGTCACGAAAGAAGCGGGTCAGCTTGGGATCCTGCTCGTCTGTGGCCGTGGCATGCTGCGCCGGAGACAGCTTGAGCGCCAGCCACGGCGTGATGATGAATGCCACCGCCAGCGAAATCAGCATACCCATGCTGGCATTGATCGGGATCGGGCTCATGTACGGTCCCATCAGCCCGCTGACAAAGGCCATCGGCAGCAGTGCGGCAATCACCGTAAAAGTGGCCAGTATGGTCGGCCCGCCGACCTCATCCACCGCCTCCGGAATAATTTCGGACAGCGGCTCATGCCGTGCCAGCTCCCGCCGGCGGTGAATGTTTTCAACCACCACGATGGCATCGTCAACCAGAATGCCGATGGAGAAAATCAGCGCAAACAGTGATACACGATTGAGCGTGAAGCCCCATGCCCACGAGGCAAACAGCGTCACCGCCAATGTAAGCATCACTGCGATGCCGACAATCGCCGCCTCGCGCCGCCCCAGCGCAAGCCACACCAGCAACACTACCGCAGCAGTCGCGAAGATCAGCTTGTGTATCAGCTTCATCGCCTTGTCGTTGGCGGTCTCACCGTAATTGCGCGTAGTGGTGACATGCACATCGGAGGGAATCACGCTGCCTTTCAGGTCCTGAATCCGCTGCAACAGCTTGTCGGCGACCTGCACCGCATTTTCACCCGGCTTCTTGCTCACCTCGATGGTGACTGCAGAAAATTCGCCCCTGGCCTTGATGCCTTTGTCGGCTGCTGCCGCACCGGCTCCCAGCCAGACGTAGCTGGAAGGCTGGTCGGCTCCATCCTGGATATCGGCGACATCGCGCAGGAATACCGGTTTGCGGTCTTCCACCCCCACCACCAGCTGCCCGACATCGCTTGCGTTATGCAGGAAGTCGCCGGTCTGCACCTGGATTTCGCGGTTGTTCTGCACCAGGCTGCCGACGTTCTGCGACACGTTTGCCGACTGCAATGCCCCACGCACATCCTGCACCGAGAGCTGGTGCGCATTCAGGCTCTCCGGATTGAGCAACACGCGCACCATGCGCTGCGTCGCGCCCACCGTGGTCACCTCGCGCGTGCCGTCGACACGCTTCAATTCGGTTTCGATGGCATGCGCCACTTGCGTCAGCGCCAGCCCGCTGCCGGCCACCTCGTCGCGCCACAGCGTGAACGACACGACCGGCACGTCATCGATGCCCTTGGCCTTGATGATTGGCGGCGCCACGCCCAGCGTGTTCGGCAACCAGTCGCCGTGCGAATGCAGTACGTCATAGAGTTTGACCAGCGACGGCACATGCGGCTCGCCCACCTTGAATTGCACCGTCAGCACGGCCATTCCCGGCTGCGACACCGAGTACACATGATCCACGCCGGAGATTTGCGACAGCACCTGCTCTGCCGGTGTCGCCACGGTACGCGCGACATCCCTGGCCGACGCACCCGGATAGGCAACCAGCACGTTGGCCATGGTCACGTTGATCTGGGGCTCTTCCTCGCGCGGCGTGACCAGTACGGCAAACACGGCCAACAGCACCGCAACCAACGCCAGCAGTGGCGTCATCTGCGAATGCAGGAAGGCTCTGGCGATACGTCCGGAAATGCCCATTATTGCTCTTGCCGTGACAGCGCCATGCCGGCCTTGACCGCATCCTGTGCCACCTGCTCACCCGGGTTCAAACCGGACAGCACTTCGATCTCGCCCTGGCCGAACGTTTCACCCAGACGCACCTGGCGCAAACGGATGGCGCCCTTCGCACCCACCACATACACGCCCACCACCTCGCTGCGTCGCACTACGGCGCTGGCCGGCACCAGCAGCTTGTTTGCCTTGCCCACCGTGAAGTGCGCACGCACGAACATGCCCGGATAGACACCCGGCTCATTCGCCGGCAGATAGACACGAACCTGGGTAGTGTGGGTACGCGGATCGGCAACCGGCTGCACGGTGACCGATGCCGCCTGTACCCAGCGATCAAGTGAGGGGATTTCCACGGCGACTTCGGGGCGGGCGCCGATATCGGCCAGCTTGTATTGCGGAATGTTTACCACGACGCGCATCTGGGATGGGTCGAAACCGGTCATCAATGGCTTGCCCGGGGTAACCATCTCACCCAACTCGATATGACGCGCTGCCACCACGCCGCCGAATGGCGCGACTACCGAAGCATAGCCCTTGATCAGCGCCGACTGCCCTGCGCCTGCTTCGCTTGCCGCAGCCTGCGCCAGTGCGATCTTGTATTCAGCCTGCGCCTTGTCCAGCCCGGCCTGGCTGATGAATTTCTGCGCATACAGCTGGCGTGCGCGCTCGTAATTGGCCTTGGCGTTCTGCATCGCAGCCTGTGTCTGCATTACTTGCGCCTGGCTGCCGGCCATCGCCTGCGCGGCCTCGCGCTCGTCGATGCGCACGATGACCTGGCCTTTCCTTACCGTATCACCGACATCGAACAGCACCTCTTTCACGCGTCCGGCGATCTGCGCCGACACGGTGGACTGGCGCGTTGCCTCGACCACACCTTCGGCGCTATAGGTTTGCGCCACTTCGCGGTACTGCACCGGCTCGGTGGCCAACGGCTCAGCAGCAACGGCCACCGGTACGTAAACCGTCAGCCAAGCCAGCAGAAATGCATTCCTAGTCTTCATGCCCATTCACCCAACCCCAAAGCAATGTATGAATATTAGTATATTCTAATATTCATGAAGTGGCAACTTTATTCATATAGAGCAAAATACGTCCCGCATCATGCCCACCAGCTTGAGTATGCGCAAATCGCCGATACGATAGTACACCCGGTTTGCGTCCTTGCGCGTGACCAGCACGTCCTTGTCGCGCAGGATAGCCAGGTGCTGTGAAATATTGCTCTGCGAGGTGCCGACCATTTCCACGATGTCCTGCACGCTCAATTCCCCGTCCGCCAGTACGCACAGAATCTTCAGCCGCAACGGATGCGCAATGGACTTCATCGCCAGCGCCGCCTGCAATATGTCCTCTTCCTTGTCGATCAATTTGTTTACCATGCCAGGATCATCCTCATTACGCTGCATCGGCAGCTCAAATTCGTCTAAAATACACATGCTCGAGAGATTAGCACCTGCTTATATTTTGATACAACCACCTTATGAAAACCACACCTGTTCTGCTGCTCATTCTTGATGGCTTCGGCTACCGCGAGGATCCCGACAATAATGCCATCGCGCAAGCCCGCAAACCAAACTGGGACGAGCTCTGGCATGACTATCCGCACACCCTGATCCATACCTCCGGATTATCGGTCGGGCTGCCAAATGAACAGATGGGCAACTCCGAGGTCGGCCATCTCAATATTGGCGCCGGGCGCATTGTCTATCAGGAACTGACCCGCATCGACCTGTCCATCCAGGACGGCAGCTTCTACACCAACCCGGCGCTAGTGCACGCGGTAGAACAGGCCAAACTGCACGGAACGGCGCTGCACATTCTGGGACTGCTCTCGCCCGGCGGCGTACACAGCCAGGAAAGCCACATCCACGCCATGCTCGAACTGGCCGCGCGCAACGGACTGCAAAAAGTCTACATCCACGCCTTTCTCGACGGGCGCGACACGCCACCGCGCAGCGCGGAACAATCCCTGCAGCAGATGCAGGATAAATGTGCGGCGCTCGGCGTCGGCCGCATTGCTTCCATTGTCGGCCGCTACTACGCGATGGACCGCGACAACCGCTGGGAACGGGTACAGACCGCCTACGATCTGATCACCCAGGGCAAGGCGCCATTCCATGCCGAGACCGCCACGGCCGGGTTGCAACTGGCCTATGCACGCGGCGAAAACGATGAGTTTGTCCAGGCCACCGTTATCGGCGAAGCCGTGACCATGCAGGACAATGATGCCATCGTCTTCATGAATTTCCGTGCCGACCGCGCGCGGCAACTGACGCGCGCCCTGACCGATGGCGAATTTGACGGTTTTATCCGCGAGCACCGCCCCCAGTTGGCCGACTTCGTCACACTGAGCAGCTACGGCGAGGACTTCCACCTGCCGACGGCATTCGCCCCATCCTCGATACACAACGGTTTCGGCGAATACCTGTCCGGTCTCGGCCTGAAGCAGCTGCGCATCGCCGAAACGGAAAAATATGCGCACGTCACCTATTTTTTCAATGGCGGCCGCGAGCAGCCCTACCCCGGCGAAGACCGCATTCTGGTCCCCTCACCCAAGGTGGCAACCTATGATCTGAAGCCGGAAATGAGCGCGTTCGAGGTTTCCGACAAGCTCGAAGCTGCGATCCGCAGCGGACAATACCAGGCCATCATCTGCAATTACGCCAACGGTGACATGGTGGGACACAGCGGCAACATGGATGCCGCTGTGCAAGCCGTCGAAGCGCTGGATACCAGTATCGGACGCGTAGTCAGCGCCATGCGGGAATGCGGCGGCGAAGTATTGATTACCGCCGACCATGGCAATGCCGAGCAGATGCTCGACCGCAGCACGCAGCAACCGCATACCGCGCACACCCTCAACCCGGTACCCTTTCTGTATATCGGCCGCAAGGCGCGCATGGTCGAAGACGGCACCCTGTGCGATGTCGCACCGACCCTGCTTGCCATGATGGGCCTGCCTCAGCCGCCGGAAATGACGGGCAAGCCACTTATCGAGCTGCAGTGAAGCGGATTGTTCGCCTCGTATTGCTGAGTCTGTGCCTCGCGGCAGCAAGTGGTGCCGCGCATGCCTCGCAACAGGAAGAACTGGACAATCTGCGCAAGCGCATTGGCGCCCTGCAGCAGGAACTGGAAAAAACCAGCGAATCGAAGTCCGAGGCGGCCGATGCGCTACGCGAATCGGAACGCGCAATCAGCGAAAGCAACCGCAAACTCAACAATCTGTCCCAGCAACAGCACCAGGCAACGCGCACGCTGGAGCAGATGCAGCAGAAATCCGCCCTTCTGGAAAAAGACGTGCAGAGCCAGC
Organism: Sideroxydans sp.; assembly: GCA_016124455.1. GTDB lineage: Bacteria > Pseudomonadota > Gammaproteobacteria > Burkholderiales > Gallionellaceae > RI-121. The sequence continues at coordinate 168,164 of WGNQ01000016.1, forward strand.
AGGCACTGCTCGGCGAATTGCTCTACCAGCAGTATCTGGGCGGCCGCCAGGAATACCTCAAGCTGCTGCTCAACAACCACGACCCCAACCAGACCGCACGCGAGTTGCAGTACTACGAGTACATCGCCCGTGGCCGCGCAGCCTGGCTCAACACCTTGCGCGCCAATCTGGCGCAGATCAACAGCCTGACCGACCAGACCAAGCAGAAAAGCGAGGAAATCGCTGCACTGCAGAACGAGGAACAGGTCCAGAAGAAACATCTGGAAGACGACAAACGCGCACACCGGCAAGTGCTGAACAAGATTGCCACACAGCTCAAACAGCAACGCCGCGAGATGGATCGCCTGCAACGCAACGAAAACCGCCTGTCTCAACTGGTGGAAAAACTTTCCCGCATCCTGGCCCAGCCCCAGGGTTCCGGGGTGTTCAGCAACAGCAAACTGCCGGATGACCGTTTCGACGGCAAGCCATTCGCATCGCTCAAGGGCAAGCTGACGCTGCCGGTCAGGGGCGAGGTTACCAACCGCTTCGGCACCCCCCATCCCGACAGCCGCGTACTGTGGAAAGGCCTGTTCCTGCGTGCCGCCAGTGGCCAGGCGGTCAAGGCTGTGGCGGCCGGACGAGTGGTTTTTGCCGACTGGCTGCGCGGTTTCGGGAACTTATTGATCATTGATCATGGCAAAGGCTACATGAGTCTGTACGGCAACAATGAAACGCTGTACAAACAGGTTGGCGACACCCTGCGTGGCGGCGACACCGTGGCGGCCGTTGGCAACAGCGGCGGAAACGAAAATTCCGGTTTATACTTCGAGCTGCGCTATGAGGGTAAACCTCTGGATCCGATGCAATGGGTCGCGGCGAAATAATGATTAAGGACAAATATGCGCAGTCGATTTGAGAAGTTCGGGTTGGTTGGTCTGGGTCTGGTCGCCGGCGTGCTGTTAAGCCTGCAATTCTCCGCGATGGCCGAGAAGGAAGCCCCCTCGCCGTTGCCACTTGAAGAGTTGCGCGCCTTCTCGGATGTGTTCGGACGCATCAAGAGCGACTATGTCGAACCCGTTACCGACAAACAGCTGATCACCTCGGCCATCAATGGCATGCTGAGCGGCCTCGATCCTCACTCCGCCTACCTCGATGCCGAGGCCTTCAAGGAATTGCAGGTCGGCACGCAGGGAGAGTTTGGCGGACTCGGCATTGAAGTTGGCATGGAAGACGGCCTGGTCAAGGTGATCTCGCCGATCGAGGACACCCCGGCCTTTCACGCCGGGCTGAAGACCGGCGACCTGATCATCAAGCTCGACGACACGCTGGTCAAGGGCATGACCCTGAACGACGCGGTCGGCCGCATGCGTGGCAAACCCGGCAGCAAGATCGTCCTTACCGTACTGCGCAAGAACGAAACCAAGCCGCTGCTGTTTACCCTGACGCGCGCCGTCATCAAGGTCAAGAGCGTCAAATACAAGCTGGTCGAGCCTGGCTACGGCTATGTGCGCATTACCCAGTTCCAGGAACACACCGGAGAAAACCTTGCCGCTGCACTGAAAGAGCTGTTCAAGGAAAACAAGGGCGAGATGCATGGGCTGGTTCTTGATCTGCGCAACGACCCGGGCGGACTGCTTACCGGTGCAGTTGCGGTATCCGCCGCCTTCCTGCCCAAGGACTCGCTGGTGGTATATACCGACGGCCGTACCGCCGATTCAAAAATGCGGCTGACCGCCACCCCGGACAATTACCTGCGCGGCAGCAAGCATGATTACCTGAAGGGCCTGCCCGCCGCCATCAAGAACATACCCATGGTGGTGCTGGTCAACGGCGGCTCCGCCTCGGCCTCCGAGATCGTGTCCGGTGCACTGCAGGATCACAAGCGTGCCGTCATCATGGGCACCCAGACCTTCGGCAAGGCATCGGTGCAGACCATCCTGCCGCTGGGCAACAACACTGCGATCAAGCTGACCACGGCCCGCTATTACACGCCGAATGGCCGCTCCATCCAGGTTAAGGGTATTACCCCGGACATCCTCGTGGCAGACCCGGCGACTGCCGGGCAGGATAATGTGTTCCGCCTGCGCGAAGCTGACCTGGAACACCACCTGACCAACGACCGCCAGCCTGAAACCAAGGGCGAAGCCAAGCCTGCCCAGCCCAAGGGCCCGACTCTGCAGGAAGAGCAAGACGGCAAGCCGGTGATAACCGAATTTGGCGCAAAAAATGACTACCAGTTGAACCAGGCATTGAACCTGCTGAAAGGTATGAGCATACTGCAAGGGAAATAACCCATGCCCGACACGCCACCCGAAACCGACAAACAGCGCGAGCTTTTCTTCTCCAGCGACCCGCCCGGGCAAACCGAGCGGGCCTATGAGCTGCTCCGCGGCCTGGAAGGCCTCAAAGTGGAACGGGGCAATCACCCGGATTCCCTGCTGGTCAGTTACAGCCTGACCGACTATTCGCTCGATGGCCTGGAGCAGGCGTTACTGAAGGAAGGCTTCCATTTCGACGATGGCGTACTGCAGCAAATCAGCAAGAAACTCATTCACTATTGCGAGGATGTGCAGTACCACAACCTCAACACGCCCGAACGCAAAACCAAGAGCCGCGAACGCGAGATATTTGTCCGGGTATATGACCATCACCCGCATGGCGACCATGACGACACGCCAGAAGAATTGCGCGAAAACAAATAAGCATTATTGCTGCGCATGAATGACCAACAGCTGCTGCGCTATAGTCGGCACATTCTGCTGCCGGAAATCGGCATCGAAGGCCAGGACAGACTGCTCGCTTCACACGCACTGATTGTCGGCGCCGGAGGCCTGGGTTCTCCTGCAGCCATGTATCTGGCTGCCAGCGGTGTCGGCACGCTGACCCTGTGCGACGGCGACAGTGTCGACCTCACCAACCTGCAGCGCCAGATCGCACACCGCACGTCGGCGATCGGCGAACCCAAGGTACGTTCCGCGCAACACACACTGGCCGATCTCAACCCGGAAATCAGGATCGTTGCCGTAGCCGAACGCGCCGACGAGGCACTGCTATCCGAACTGGTCGCACAGACGGATGTGGTACTCGATTGCAGCGATAACTTCGCCACGCGCTACGCGCTCAACCGCGCCTGCCTGCGGCACCGGAAACCGCTGGTATCCGGTGCCGCCACCCGCTTCGATGGACAGGTGACGGTATTTGATGCGCGCCATGCCGACAGCCCGTGTTACAGCTGCCTCTACCCGGAACACGGCGAATCCGAAGAAACGCGGTGCGCCGTGATGGGCGTTTTCGCGCCACTGGTCGGCATGATCGGCTCGCTGCAGGCAGCCGAAGCGCTGAAGTTGTTGCTGGGAGCCGGCGAATCCCTGCGCGGAAAACTGCTCCTCATGGATGCGCTGCACATGGGGGTACGCACTGTCAAACTGGCCAGAGATGCGGCCTGTCCCGCCTGCGGCAGGACCTGAGACAAATCCGAAGACACACAGACACTGCGCACAAAACAACAAAGCCCTCACGAGGAGGGCTTTGTTGTTTATAAGGAGTCTGACGATGACCTACTTTCACATACGGACGTACACTATCATTGGCGTGAAGTCGTTTCACTGTCCTGTTCGGGATGGGAAGGAGTGGGACCAACTCACTATGGTCGTCAGACATAACTGTCGGCTA
>WGNQ01000017.1 GCA_016124455.1 Sideroxydans sp.
CGGCGCGGACGGCGGGTTCGTTGTAGCTCCCTCTCTCACCCCGGATGAGCTACCATCACCGAGGCCGGCTTGCGAGCCGTCAACGAGTTGTAGCTCCCTCTCTCACCCCGGATGAGCTACCATCGTGCCGCAATTTCTGCCCAAATGAACAACGTTGTAGCTCCCTCTCTCACCCCGGATGAGCTACCATATGGGGTCGATGACGCTAACCAGGTGCGCAGTTGTAGCTCCCTCTCTCACCCCGGATGAGCTACCATCCTGACCTACAGGGAGTTATGTATATAGTTGTTGTAGCTCCCTCTCTCACCCCGGATGAGCTACCATAAGGCCGCGATCCAGGCTGCCATCGGACAGGTTGTAGCTCCCTCTCTCACCCCGGATGAGCTACCATAACTATGAACATATCAGCGATCTCAGCCTGGTTGTAGCTCCCTCTCTCACCCCGGATGAGCTACCATAGGCCTGACGCAGATGCCCGCCCAGCTTAGGCTGGGCGGGCGTTTTGCTTTCTAAAAATGGTTCAGAACAGCAGCATTTGGTTGACCTTGATGGCTTTTTCTTGAAAAAGCGGCAGGCCGACGAGGAGTTTCATGCTGGCGAACTGCTTCTCGGTGACGCTTAAGCAACGCACTGAACCTTCTGGCGGCAGGTTATCCACGAGGCGCTTATAGTGCTTCTCCACTGCGTCGTTGCCATTCAGGATGCGTCCATACACCGAGAACTGGATCATGTCGTAGCCATCATTGAGGAGGAAACGGCGGAACACGGTGTAAGCGCGGCGTTCCGCTTTGGTGACGACAGGAAGATCGAAGAATACAAGCAGGCGCATGAATCGTCTTGTCTCCACACTCACGACCTAGCACTCCAGCCGATGTTGTTCCAGCCCAATGATGCTCGGCATTTCCAGTAGCGATTCACTGCCGCCATCGTAGATTCGGGCGAGGCTTTCTATCATGTGTTCGATGGCGGAAAGCACGGACATTTTGCCGCGCGGCATGCCCACATCCACGTTGAGCAGGCCCACCAGTGCTACCTTGTCTTCAGGATGCAGTTTGTCGTCGGCTTGCGGCATCATCTTGTACACGAATAAATCCACCAGCGGGCGGAATGGCTCGATCACATCGTCTGCAAGGTTGAAGGCATTCTGCTCGCTGGCGTGGAACAGCCCGATAGAAGGCATCAGCCCATGCGCTACCAGCCCGCGCGCAATCGTGCCGCGCAGCACCGCATAGCCGTAGTCCAGCGCGGCATTGGTGAAGCGTGTCTGGTCGCGGCGGAAATCGCGGCCATAGAGTTGCGTGAAGTGGAAGAAGGCTGCCTGTCCTTCCAGATTATCCGCATCGCCGGAACGCACCCGCCGCGCGTAGGAATCCAGCCTGTCCGCGCCGTCGCGGCCCGCCATGCGCAGGCAGGCGGCCTGATTGGAAATTTTCTTGCGGATGATGGCAGCCCATGTTTGCTTGATGACCGGGCGCGGCAAATCGAGTTGCAGGCGCAACCAGCGCGTGGCGCGCGAATGCGGCAGGAAGGGGATGAACACGCCGCTGGGATGATGCGTGTCGCCCGTGGCGAACAGGCTGATGCCGTATTCGCCGCAGGCAGAAAGCACCGGATGGGTGAGCGTGATCTCGCGGTGGTTGAGCACGATCACCGCGATGTCCTCGAACGGCACGCAGGCGGTCTGCTCCTGCTCGATGGCAAGCGAGTAATGATCCCGCTTGAGCTTGGCGGGTCGGGAGATGACGACGCTACGCCAGGTCACGGCGTTGCTCCGGCGGGGCAGGGTATATGTTGCCGAGGACATCCACGTTGAATTTTTCAAAACGTTGAATGTTTGTTTTCACTCCCAGGTTAACCCATGTGCCTTGCCAAGACTTGCCGGTCGCAATGGCTTGATTATTGTCATGCGACCTAATTGATAAGCTTGCCGTTGTCACACCTACACCAGCAAAATAACCGAAATATTCGGACTCCTTGTTTTTCAATTTGATTAGATCATTTGGGTATAGAGAAAAATGAAAATCAAAATTATCGTCAATCAAAGTCCATTCAGTTCTGGGCGTATTTGCGGTTGCAGCTCTGTCAGGTAGTTTGTTAGCAACTGCATCGTTTACATAAATTGGGACAAGATAGAACTTGCCAGTCTTGGTAAATACATCCACGCGCAACATGCTGTCGTTTTTGGCAACGCCACCGCGTATCGGAATGCCGGATAGCTTGTCTATCACCATTGTGACGGTGCGCACTATCGGGCCGATTGGGTTGCCGTCGCGGTCGGGTTTGCGTAGCGGGTTGTCGGTCGGGAACGCCTTATCCCCCTTGCCGTCATGTTGTTCAAGCCGCGCGCGAATAGCGGCGTAGAGTTTTTCGTTGCGGTGCGGATCAATCAGTTTGTCGAGATCGCTCAACTTGAGACTGCTCAATGCCACCTTCTGCGTCACGCCGCCTTGGGCTTTCAAGCGTTCCGGCTGGCCGTAGATTGTGTCCTTGTGCGCCGCGCCGCTGTTGCGTCGTTGCGGGGCGCGCGAGACGAACAGGGGGCGTAGCGATTCGAGATGCTCCGGTGGGTAAGTGCCGAGCCGTTGCATTTCTTCGCGCAGCAACGCGCCATCATCTATCTTCAATCGTGCCTGAACTTCATCGCGGAAACGCGGCCACGGATCGGGGAAATGTTCTTGCAGGCGCTGGAACATCGCCGGATTGACGATCTCGCCTGTCTCCACATCCACGAAGCCTTCGCTCACCTGATCTAGTTCCTTGCGCCGCGAATAATCGGACAGGCGCTTGACCATGCCGTGGCTGCACGCGGCAACCACTGCGGCATCAAGCGCGTGGTGGCGGTCGCTTTCTTCGCGCACTTTCATCAGCCCCCAGCGGGCGCGCAGGAACGAGGTCATCTGGCCGCTGAGCACCACGCAGCGTTTTGCTTCGCTGTCCCCATGCAGTTGCAGGTATTGCTCGACGTAGTTCTTGAAGAATTTGCAGATGTAACGGGTGTCGTTGAGATTGCGCTCTCTGAAATCCTTCGCTTCTTTTTCGCCAAAATCCTTGCGCAGTAAACGGTTGCGCTTGGCGAGACGGTAGGCTTTTGTCGTGTTGACGAAGCCGACGAATTTTTGCCAGCGCTCGCTGTTGTCCGCGCCACTCAGGTATTCGTAAGGCGTGCGGTTGCCCTTGTTGCGGTTTTCGCGCGCCAATACCAGGACGCGGTTGTTCTTGCTGTCGTCGAAGCTGCGCGAGTAGGGCAGGGCGTGATCTATTTCCACGTAGCCCGATTCAAACAAACGGTTCAGGTCTATCGGCTCGATGGAGTACGCGCATTTGCCTTGCTGCTCGCGATAGAGCTGCCACTTCTCGAACTCGCGGCCTTTGGGTGTACCCACGATGCTGAACTCCTGCACGAATAAGGCTTTGTCGGTGGCGTTACGGTCGCGGTATTCTTCCTGGGCTTTCTTGACCTTGTTGCGTTCATCGAGGGGGCGCGATAAATCGCGTGCCATTTCGATATGCACCGAGTGTGGCTGCTGCTTATATTTACTGATGAGGGCATTGACTACCTTGCGCGCCTGATTGAGTGCGCGCAGTACCACCGGGTTGCGCGGGATGTCCATGTCATCGTTGAACACCATGCGCCCATCCTTGTCGCGCCCGGAATAGAACGGCGGCAGGTATTTGTGTTCGCCTGCGCCGACTTTATGCAACTGGCTGTGATGTCCGTACTCTGGAATGGCAGCAACCGCTTCGTCGTAGCGTTGCCCTTGTTCCATCAGCGGCACAATCCTGTAGAGAGCCTTGAGCGAGAGGTTGCTGAATTTGTCGAAGCGGATGTCGAGCAAGGCATCAATTATCTTCTCCGCATTCGGCAACGCCAGTTTGCGCAACTCCGTTTCAACTTCCTCATCGTCTTTGTACACGCTCAACACTTCGGCAACCTTGTCGAGCAATTCGGGCTTGCTATCTATCGCAGCGACCGAGATTTGCTGCCATTCGGTTTCCAGTTCCTTGTCTTTCAGCGTTTTGTGCAGGGTCTGCCACGCAGGGAGCTTGATGAGTTTTTCGGATTCCGGGTCTTTGGTTTTCTCTTCTTTCTTCTGTCTTTCGCTGGGATAGGCTAATCCTGTGAACAGGAATGAGTCCGGCAAATATCCGGCTTTGACCAATGCGCTGCGCAATTGCTTGTAGGTGAAATCGCCGACCTGTTGGTAGGGCAGCGGCAAGGCGACACGCCGCTCCTGCTCATTCAGTGGGCGGGTTATGCCATCCACCACGATGCGCAGGTTGTTGAGGCGCGTCAGCCAGACGTGGCGCTCGGCGGTGAAGCTGGCTTTGGGGGCGCGGTATTCTTCCTTCTCGAAGGTGCAGCGCCCCAACATTTTCAGCAGATATTTGCCTGATAGCGCGGGATTCTGCGCCCAGAACAAGCCGCTCTTTTTGTCGCCGTTGCCGAGAATTTCCGCTTGCAGTTTATCGCTCGCATGGGGATTGCCAAGTTCGCGTTGCCGCTTGAACAGCAGCGCAAGCTCATTGCTCAGCAAAACACGGGAGAGCGCTTTGCTGTAGTCGCCCTGCTTGTTGCGTTGCGCTTCGGGGAATTCGGCCAGCACCATTTCTGCGGCAGTGCGATAGTTTTTTTCCTGCATTAGCTTCTTGGTGCCAGCGAGACCTTGCTTGACCTTGCCGCCTTCGCTCTTGCTGTCACCCTCTGCGGCTTTTTCTTCGGCGCGGCTGATCCAGTGGAAGCCGCGATGCTTGCACAAGTGATAAATCACTCGCGCCCATTCCTCCGCTTCGAGCTTGCGGTCGAGCGCCTCCACGCGCAGTTTCCACAGGTTGGGTGTCTTGAAGCCCTTGGCGGGTTGTTGTTTGAGGATGTTCACGTCCGGGATCAAGCCTTCGCGCTTGAGCAGCCTCGCCAGCTTGGTGAGCCGCCATGCGCGGCGGCGCAAGCGACGGCGCATCAGGCGCGCAGTGCGGCGCGCGAGGTTGAGCGACTCGCCTTCCTTGGCCGTTTCCGCTTTGTCGAAGCACCGTACCCCAAGGTCAATAATGCGGTTTCCACCCAGCACCGCCCAGCCAACCGATGCAATGCCGATGTCCAAACCGAAAGTCAGCGGGCCGTAATTTTTCTGCTTGCCTGTCATTTTGTTCTCCCTGATAATCCACCCCGTAGCTTATCCGGGGTGAGAGCCGTTGCTACAATAAAGATAAAGTCGAAAGACTGAATCTGTATCCAAAGCCCGACGGGGAAACCCGCCGGGCTTTTCATTGGTTGCTGTAGATTCGAGATGAGGTGGCAGGTGTGTCTGGTGTACACACAGTAAATTCTTGAAACGGTTCATCCGTCCCCCTTTGGCGAAATCGACAGCCGAACAAAAAACCAGGGCGCTTTGCTTCTCGCTCTGTTCCTTACTCTCTCCTCGATTTTCCTTGCGGAAGGGCTGCGGATGCGCGTGGCGGCGCTGGTTGTCGTTGTGGGTGCAGCTTGGGGCGGATTGTAACCGAACTATCCGGATTTGTTTTGTGTGAAGCAGTTGCCAGGCTATGGGATAATTCGCGCATGAATTCTTTCCTGCTTTCCGGCCTCAATCCCGAACAAAGCCAAGCCGTCACCTTGCCGGCGCAATCCGCTCTGATTCTGGCGGGGGCGGGCAGCGGCAAGACGCGGGTGCTGACCACGCGCATTGCCTACCTGATCAGCACCGGGCAGGTCAGTCCGCAGGGCGTGCTCGCGGTAACCTTTACCAACAAGGCGGCCAAGGAAATGGTGACGCGGCTGTCGGCGATGTTGCCGATCAACACGCGCGGCATGTGGATCGGTACTTTCCATGGCCTGTGCAACCGCATGTTGCGTGCACACCACCGTGAGGCGAATTTGCCGCAGACCTTCCAGATTCTGGATTCCGCAGACCAGCTCGGTGCCATCAAGCGGCTGATGAAAGCGATGAATGTCGATGATGAGAAGTACCCGCCGCGCGAAATGCAGTGGTTCATCAGCGGCAACAAGGAGCAGGGGCTGCGCGCGCACGAGGTGGAGGCTTACGATCCCTATACCCGGCGCAAGGTGGAGATTTTCGACGAATACGACAGGCAGTGCCAGCGTGAGGGCGTGGTGGATTTTTCCGAATTGCTGCTGCGCTGTTACGAGTTGCTGCAACGCAACCAGCAGCTGCGCGAGCATTACCAGGCGCGCTTCAGGCACATACTGGTGGACGAATTCCAGGATACCAACCCGTTGCAATACCGCTGGCTCAAATTGCTCGCCGGGCAAGATAATGCGCTGTTCGCAGTGGGTGACGACGACCAGTCGATCTATGCCTTCCGTGGCGCCAACGTCGGCAACATGCAGGAGTTGCTGCGTGACTTCCATGTAGAGCAGGTGATCAAGCTCGAGCAGAACTACCGTTCGCACGGCAACATCCTCGATGCCGCGAATGCGCTGATCAGCCGCAACCGCAACCGTCTCGGCAAAAACCTGTGGACCGATGCGCACAAGGGCGAACCGTTGCGCGTGTACGAGGCGCCGACCGATTACGACGAAGCGCGTTTTATCGTCGAGGAGGTGCAGCAACTCAACCGCGAAGGCGTGAATCTTTCCGAAATCGCCATGCTGTACCGTTCCAACGCGCAATCGCGGGTACTCGAGCATACGCTGGTATCGGCAGGCGTTGCCTATCGCGTATACGGCGGATTGCGCTTTTTCGAACGGCAGGAAATCAAGCACGCGCTGGCCTACCTGCGGCTGATCCACAACCCGGACGACGACACGGCGCTGCTGCGCGTGATCAACTTTCCCACACGTGGCATCGGCGCGCGCACGATCGAGCAGCTGCAGGAATCCGCGCGTATCCAGAATACGTCGTTGTGGGAGGCGGCGGCACGGGCCGGCGGCAAGGTGGCGGCCTTTGTCGGGCTGATCGAGATGATGCGCAACGATACACGCGAACTCCCGCTCCCGGAAATCGTGGACCACGTATTGCAGCACAGCGGATTGATCGCGCACTACCAGAACGAGACGGGCGCCAAGCAGCGCGAGGCGCAGGAGCGGCTGGAAAACCTCAACGAACTGATCAACGCGGCCGCCATGTTCGTGCACGAGAACGAGGACGACAGCCTGACTGCCTTCCTCACCCACGCCGCGCTGGAGGCAGGCGAGCACCAGGCCGAAAGCGGTGCCGATGCGATGCACCTGATGACGGTGCATGCGGCCAAGGGGCTGGAATTCCACACCGTGTTCATCACCGGGCTGGAGGAAGGGCTGTTTCCGCACCAGAACAGCCAGAGTGAAGACGGCGGGCTGGATGAGGAGCGCCGCCTGATGTACGTTGCGCTCACTCGCGCACGGCGCAGGCTGTATCTTACTTTCGCGCAGAGCCGCATGCTGCACGGCCAGGTGAATTACGGCATGGCATCAAGTTTCTTGCGCGAATTGCCGGATGAGCTGCTGCACTGGATTACCCCGCGTGTGGCGGCCACGGCCAAATTTTCTTCTCCTGCCTATGCCGCTGCGGCGTATGGCACTTCATCCCCGCCGGTGCCCCGTCCTGCCGGCGAGGATGCAGCCTGGAAGATCGGCCAGCGCGTGTTCCATCAGAAGTTCGGTGAAGGCGTGGTGGTGGACATCAAGAGCAGCGGCGCCGACGGCCAGGTGCAGGTCAACTTCAAGCACGCCGGAACCAAATGGCTGGCGCTGGAGTATGCGAAGCTGACGGCAGTCTAAGCAGCCCGGTCATTCCCGCGTTGCGGGGAATAACCGGGATGGCGAGGCTTCAGAAGTGCGACTGTTCGTCGCCGTCGATGTCGTTGCTCCCGATGTTGCCGATGGTGGTGACAGGCGGCGGGAACAGGTCGGCATAAATGACGTACATCGAGGCGATGATTATCGGCAGCAGCACCAGCCAGCCCAGCATCATCGGCATGGAAGCGAGAATGGCGAACGGCAGCAGCATCACGCCGTAAACCGTCAGCGGAACCACGTTGCGCAGGAAGGCGCGCAGGCTGGTTTTCATCGCCTGCAGCGGCGACATCTTGTCGAAGATCACCAGCATCGGCGCGAACTGCATCGACATCAGCAGCATGCTGAACAGGATGGCGCCGACCAGCAATGCCAGCCCGGCACCGGCCAGCGCCTGGGTCAATAGCGCGGGATCGTCTATCTGTTTGCCGCTCATGATCAGGCCGACCAGTGCGCCGCCGCCCGTGAGCATCATTACGCCCAGGCTCAGCATCTGCGCCACCAGGTTGATGCCACCCAGTGCGATCAGCTCCTGCGTGTTCTGCTTCAGTCCAACGAACAGGTGTGCCAGTTCCAGCTCCTCACCCTGGGCGAGTGCCCGGCTGCCGGTCATGAAGCCGGCCAGCAGCATCGGCATCAGGATGGTCGAGAGCAGTGCGCCGACTATCGGGATATAGGAGAGGGCGGTCATGCCGACCACGCCGATGGAGGTCAGCACCATCCACAGCAGCGGGCTCTTGCGAAACAACTCGAAGGACTGCTTGATCCATAGCCAGCCATGTGCGGCCGGTGCTTTCTTGGCTTCCATCGGTTTCCTCGCTATAGCCAGATTGCGTCGCCATTCGCGGCGATATGCCGCTGCAGGATGTGCTTGAATTTGTCGGGGTCGTGCGCGTGGATTATCTCGCCGTCGCGTGGCAGGTGTAAATCGTACAGGCGCGATATCCAGAAACGCAAGGCGGCTGCACGCAGCGCGATCGGCCACAGTTCGGCCTCGCGGGCGGTGAACGGGCGTTCCGCGTGATAGGCGGCAAGCAATGCGCGGGTGCGTGCCGCATCCGGCGAGCCGTCGTCGCGCATGCACCAGTCGTTGGCCGTAATCGCCGCGTCGTACAGCAGGCTGTCGTTGCAGGCAAAGTAGAAATCGATCAGCCCGCCGATGCGTGCACCGTCGAACAGCACGTTGTCGCGGAACAGGTCGGCATGCACCACGCCTTGCGGCAACTCGTGCAGGCCATGCTGTTCGTGGAAGGCAATCTCGGTGTCCAGCAGCGCGGCATCGCTTTCGTTCAGGAACGGCCGAACCTGCTGTGCTGCCTGCTGGCGCCATTCGGCGGCGCGTGCATTGGCCATGGCCTTGCCGAAGCTTTGCCCGGCAATGTGCATCTGCCCGAGCATGGCGCCGACTGCCGCGCAGTGGGCCGTTTCCGGGTGGGTCAGCGACTTGCCGGAGAGGCGGCTGACGATGCAGGCCGGCTTGCCGTTCAGTTCGCCCAGAAAATGGTTATGCCGGTCGGCCATCGGCGCCGGGCAGGGAATGCCGTGGCGTGCGAGGTGCGCCATCAGGTTGAGGTAGAACGGCAACTCCTTCGCGGAGAGCTTTTCGAACAGCGTCAGCACGAAGCGGCCGTTGCTGGTGGTGACGAAGTAATTGGTGTTTTCGATGCCCGCGGCAATGCCTTGCAGCTCAAGCAGGCTGCCCAGCGAGTATTCCTTCAGCCAAGCGGTGAGTTCCGCTTCGGTGACGCGGGTAAAAACTGACATCTGGCCTGCCTGTCAGAACTGGTGGATGATCCAGCGCGGAACACGGAAACCGTTATCCAGCGAATCCTGGCGCACGAATTTGCCGTCGCCGCGGTCATCGACGAGATAGTAGGGTTTGCCGATCTTGGGGGTGATCTTGATCATGTACAGCTTGCCGCCGACACGGTATTCCTCAACGGTCCGCCCGGTTTCCCTGGTGATCGTGACCTGCGGCTCTTCCGCCGACGCACCGTTGCCGGCCGGTTTGGCCGGGGGGGCATCCTTGGCGTCCGCGGCCGCATCCAGCGGCGGTGGCGGCGGCACATCCTGAGCCATGGTCGCCGCGTAAGAGCCGGCGCTCAGCGTGGCCAGCAACAGAAAAAGTTTAAGACGCATGATGTTTAAATCCTAATGGAAGATATGGGGGTATTTTAGCCGATACCGGCATCACAGGTTCAACTGCATTTCGCGTTCTTCCGCCGAAGGTTCAAAGCCGCGTGTTTCATAGTGCTTGAAGATATGGTCCACGATGGCCTGCGGTTCGTCGATCAGGTGGATCAGGTCAAGGTCTTCCGGGTTGATCATGCCTTCGGTCAGCAGCGTCTCGCGGAACCAGTCGACCATGCCTTTCCAGTAGTCACTGTTCACCAGGATGATCGGGATGCGGCGCGTCTTGCCGGTCTGCACCAGGGTCAGCGCTTCCATCAGCTCGTCCAGCGTGCCGAAGCCGCCGGGCATCACCACATAGGCGACGGCGAATTTCACGAACATCACCTTGCGCGCGAAGAAATGCTGGAAGGTCTGGCTGATATTCTGGTAAGGGTTGCTGTGCTGTTCGTGTGACAACTGGATGTTCAGGCCGACGCTGGGGGAGTTGCCGTAGAACGCGCCCTTGTTGGCGGCCTCCATGATGCCGGGCCCGCCGCCGGAGATCACGGAGAAACCGGAGTCCGACAGCAGTCGCGCAATTTCCTCGGTGAGCTTGTAGTAGGCGTGGCTGGAGAGGGTGCGTGCGCTGCCGAAGATGCTGACCGCGGGCTGAACGGCATTGAGGCGGTCAGTGGCAGACACGAATTCTGACATAATGCCGAATATGCGCCAGGCTTCCTTCGAGTTCCACAGTTCCGGCAACAGCGAAGGCGGCAGCTTGGATTGATCATTCATGATTTAGCCCTGTATAAAAAATGAGCAAAGCGGATTCCGATAAAACACTATTGCTGGTCGATGGTTCATCTTACCTGTATCGCGCCTTCCACGCGCTGCCCGATCTGCGCAGCCCGACCGGCGAACCGACCGGCGCGATCTATGGCGTGCTCAACATGCTGCGCAGGCTGCGCGCCGACTTTCCGGCGGATTATAGCGCCTGCGTGTTCGATGCCAAGGGTAAAACCTTCCGCGACGACTGGTACCCGGAATACAAGGCGCACCGCCCGCCGATGCCGGACGACCTGCGTGCGCAGGTCGAGCCGCTGCACGAGGCGATTGCCGCTGCCGGCTGGAACATCCTGACGATAGACGGCGTCGAGGCCGACGACGTCATCGGCACGCTGACGCAGCAGGCCTCGCAACAGGGCGTGCGCTGTATCGTCTCCACCGGCGACAAGGACCTCACGCAACTGGTCAACGAGCATGTGCTGTGGGTCAATACCATGAGCGAGGAGCGGCTGGGCGTTGCGGGCGTCGAAGCAAAATTCGGCGTCAAGCCGGAACGCATCGTGGACTACCTGACGCTGATCGGCGACACCGTGGACAATGTGCCCGGCGTGGCCAAGTGCGGTCCCAAGACCGCGGTGAAATGGCTTGCCGAGTATGGCGATCTGGATAACCTGATCGCGCATGCCGGGGAGATCAAGGGTGTGGTCGGCGACAACCTGCGTGCCGCACTCGACTGGTTGCCGCAGGGGCGTAAGCTGGTCACGGTCAAATGCGATGTCGAATTGCCGAAGCGCTTCGACCAGCTGGCCGCGCCGGCACAGGACACCGACAGGATGCGCGTGCTGCTGCAACAGTTCGGGTTCAAGACCTGGCTGCGGGAACTGGAGGGCGGCAAGGATTCCGGTGGCGCCTCATCCTCCCCGCGCAGCAGTAATGCGGCCGCGCCCGTGCATGCCAGCGAGAGCAGCGACCTGTTCGCCTCTACCGGCGAATACGAAACCATCCTCACCGAGGCCCAGCTTGATGCCTGGCTGGAAAAACTCATGCAGGCCGAACTGGTCAGCCTGGACACCGAAACCACCGGTCTCGACACCATGGTCGCGCGACTGGTCGGCATGTCGTTTGCAATCGAGCCGCACCGCGCCGCCTACCTGCCGCTGGCGCACCACTACCCCGGCGCGCCGCAGCAGATCAGCTGCGAGCATGCGCTGCAAAAATTGAAACACTGGCTGGAGAGCGACGCGCACCGCAAGCTCGGCCAGAACCTGAAATACGACCAGCACATCTTCGCCAATCACGGCATCACCCTGCGCGGCATTGCCGAGGACACGCTGCTCGAATCCTACGTGCTGGAATCGCACAAGCCGCACGACATGGACAACCTCGCCGTGCGCCACCTCGGGTTGAAAGTGATCGGCTACACCGAAGTGGTGGGCAAGGGTGCGAAGCAGATCGGCTTCGATCAGGTCGATCTCGACACTGCCACCAAATACGCGGCCGAGGACGCCGACATCACGCTGCAATTGCACCGCGACCTGTCGCCGCAACTCAAGGCGCAGGGCCGGCTGGACGAGGTGTACCGCAATATCGAACTGCCGGCACGCGAAGTGCTGTTCAAGATGGAGCGCAACGGCGTGCTGATTGACAGCAAATTGCTCGGTGCGCAGAGCCGCGAACTGGGCGAAAAATTGATGGCCATCGAAGCCCGTGCATTCGAGGCCGCAGGCCAGCCGTTCAACCTGAATTCGCCCAAGCAGATCCAGGAAATCCTGTTCGACAAGCTCGGCCTGCCGGTGAAGAAAAAAACGCCGAGCGGCACGCCTTCCACCAACGAGGACGTGCTGCAGGAACTCGCGCTGGATTACCCGCTGCCGAAAATCCTGCTCGAACACCGCAGCCTGGCCAAGCTCAAATCCACCTACACCGACAAGCTGCCGCAGATGGTGAACGCCAACACCGGGCGCGTGCACACCAGCTACTCGCAGGCGGTGGCGGTCACCGGGCGCCTCGCGTCGAGTGACCCCAACCTGCAAAACATCCCGGTGCGCAGTACCGAAGGCCGCCGCATCCGCGAGGCGTTCATCGCGCCCGAGGGCAGCCGCATCATGTCGGCCGACTACTCGCAGATCGAGCTGCGCATCATGGCGCATCTTTCAGGCGACGCGGGGCTGCTCAAGGCCTTCGCCAACGGTGAGGACATCCACCGCGCGACCGCCGCCGAAGTGTTCGGCGTCACGCTCGAAGCGGTCAGCTCGGAGCAGCGCCGCTACGCCAAGGTGATCAACTTCGGCCTGATCTACGGCATGTCCGCCTTCGGCCTGGCGAGCCAGCTCGACATCGAGCGTAGCGCCGCACAGCAGTACATCGACCTGTATTTCGCGCGCTACCCCGGCGTGGCCGACTACATGCAGCGCACACGCGAACAGGCCAAGAGTCAGGGCTACGTTGAAACCGTTTTCGGCCGCCGGCTGTGGCTACCCGAGATCAACGGTGCCAACGGTATGCGCCGCCAGGCCGCCGAACGCGCCGCGATCAACGCGCCGATGCAGGGCACCGCCGCCGACCTGATCAAGCTGGCGATGATCGCGGTGCAACACTGGCTGGAAAAAGAGAAGCTGCAGAGCAAGCTGATCATGCAGGTGCACGACGAACTGGTGCTCGAAGTGCCGCAGGACGAAGTGCCGGAAGTGCGCAACAAGCTGCGCGAGTTGATGTGCCACGTGGCGGAGTTGAAGGTGCCGTTGGAGGTTGGTTTGGGGGAAGGTGGTAACTGGGATGAGGCGCACTGAGTCTCATTGACCGCTCGTCCTGAGCGTAGCACAGCGGAGTCGAAGGAAGCGTAGCCTGCCCTGAGCCTGTCGAAGGGTCGAAGGACATAAAAGTCAAAATCAAAACCGTCGGGGGTGGCCCGACAGCCAGTTACTTTTTCTTGCGTCGCCAAGAAAAAGTAACCAAAAAGAAGGCGACCCTGCCGGTGCGCCCTACGGGTTCCTTCGGTCGAACAATAAAATTGGGCGGCTGCGCAACTCGCCCTGGCAGGCCACACAAACCGTGACCTACTGCGGAGCTCGAACAGTGCTCGCCTTCTCCCCAATTTCATCGCCCGCCCTCAGCGCTCCAGAAGGGAGGGAAAGCAGAAAGTCAAAACCAAAAGCTGATGCCGCGCGAGCGCGGCATCAAGGTTGAGAAATAAATCGGCCCTTTTTCTTCATCGTTAGTTCGAGTCTTGATTGGCTCGCCGGTTCGGACGAATCTGAGAACTGGCTTTTATCAATTACAATTTAGCCTTGATGCGCTCAAATTATCTTGTCTTTGGCTTGCTTTTACTTAATCAGGTTTAGAGTTGCTGGATAGGACGTATCCAGCAACGGTGCCAAGTAAAGCAGCAAGGGTCTCTGTCTTAAAATCAGTAAGTAGCGCAAGCATAAAAAGGATTGGCAAGAATAAAACTATTCCAATTGCACGCAAAGAATTCGGGCCAAAGCCTTGCTCCTTGGCTTTTAACCTACAATATATGCGATTAAGGCCGTAGATCATCGAAAAGACTGCGCCAGCCACGGCAATAACCTTGAGCCAATCAATCACTAGTTGTGGATTATCCATTCTCGGCTCCGTAAGAGAGGCGATTCATGTCCATATTAACCATAAAACACCGGCCGCCACTGCTGTTATGATGAGCGCGAAAATGGCCACGGTTAGTGTGGTTTTCTTTTGCGCTTCATGTAGTGACAGCCCTGCTTCAAGCATTGCATGGTTACGCGTCTTTTCTGCACCTATAAGATTTCCCATCATCAACAAAAACCAGAGTACAAATACTAAAATTGAAAAAATAATTTTCATATTTGACTATCTATAAAATCAGTAGCTTTGAATTGTGATTTTTAGGTGCAGCACACGGCTATTTTGATAGTGGCCGAACTTCTTTTTGATATGCTGCGTCAATCTTGCGCAACATTTCATTACGCTCTGCATTTGTTCCATCCTGCATACAATTGGTTTTTCCAAATGCGTTTGTAGCGCACCATTCGGTTGATGTAGTTACATCAACAATGCCGCGAATCTCGGAAGTGCGAAAAGTCATAACTGCAAATGGGCCATCCCATCCACTATTTCCAACTCCCATCATGACCGCAGCACACTTGAAAGCATTCATGTTCGGCATATCCATGCAGTTTGCTTTAAACACGATTTCTCGATCAGTTGCACTCTCAACATGAAGACCTGAACCATTGTTCTTGCGAATGTGTTCTTCTATAAAGTTCTGAACTTCAACAGCAGTGCCTTGTAGCTTTACCGATATTTCGGGTTCGGGCGGTGTGGTAGGGGCGGATGCACATCCAGCCAAAAAAGACACAAATAGAATTGCAGTAATTAGGCGACATTGCATAGGTAATCCTTTTGTTGGTTCGTGTTGGTCGTTTTTCTTCAATCGAACATTCCCGTTCAAGTAACACGGGGGGCTAGAAATACATAACTGGGAAATCTAGCACCAAAATCCATTTGTAACCATATGCCATTTGGCCTAGTTATTTATTGAAGGATTTGCAAGAAACTCCAAAAATAAACGGCCCCAAAGAATTGGAGCCGTTATTTGTACCGGGTTGGCTCGCCACTTCAGACTCGAACTAATGAGCTTGGTTAGCTTCACTTTGTCCGCAAATACAACTCCTCCACCTTCTTCCTCGCCCAAGGCGTCCGGCGTAAAAACTTCAAACTGGATTTGATGCTGGGGTCGTGCGTGAAGCAGCGGATCGGCACGGCGGCGGCCATGGCTTCCCAGCCGATGCTTTCCTGAAGCTGGGTGACGATCATTTCCAGGGTGATGCCGTCGAGGTTGCGCGGGCCAGCGGGTTTGTTATTGGAGCTCATGCGCGCATTCTACAGTGGATAGCCGCATATAATGGCGCTCCTTGTCCCATGTGGTGTGCTCATGTCCGATCCCGTCCGTCTTGCCAAACGCCTTGCCGAGTTGGCCCATTGTTCGCGCCGCGAGGCCGAGCTGTATATCGCGGGCGGCTGGGTGACGGTGGACGGGCAGGTGGTGGAGATGCCGCAGTTCATGGTGGATGCGCAGCGGGTCGAGTTGCATCCCGAGGCGACGCTGACGCCCATCGCACCGGCGACCATCTTGTTCAACCAGCCGCCGGATGCCGAGCTGGGCAGTGCTGCGCTGCAGCAACTGATCAGCGCCGATACGCGCGCGGCGGACGATCATTCCAACATCCATTTCCTCAGGCAGCATTTGCACAGGCTGACGCCGTATCTGCCGCTGGAGCCGCACGCAGGCGGTTTGTCGGTGCTCACCCAGGATTGGCACATCGCGCGCAAGCTGGGCGACGATGGCGCGACGCTGGAGCAGGAATATGTGGTGGAAGTGGCGGGCGAGTTGATCCCCGACGGGCTCAAGCTGCTGAACCACGGCCTGAGTTTCAACGGCCGGGCGCTGGCGCCCTGCAAGGTGAGCTGGCAGAACGAAACCCGGCTGCGCTTCGCGCTGAAGGGCGTGCAGCCCGGGCAGATCGCGCACATGTGCAGCAGCGTCGGGCTGCAGGTGCGGGCGATGCGGCGGTTGCGCATCGGGCGGGTGGCGATGGGAAAATTGCCGGTCGGCAACTGGCGCTACCTGCTGCCGTACGAGCGCTTCTGAGAGTTGACGCGATGAACCCGGAACATCTGCAACTGCTGGTCACCCGTACCATGCCCTACGGCAAATACCAGGGCCGGCTGATCGCCGATCTGCCCGGCCATTACCTGAACTGGTTTGCGCGCGAGGGTTTTCCTTCCGGCGAACTGGGCAAGCTGCTGGCGTTGATGCAGGAACTGGACCACAACGGCCTGTCGTCGCTGCTGGAACCGCTGCGCAGGCAGGCGCGCTAGCTACCCTGCTGTAATGGTGGGCAACTGTGTCCGCCCTGCGTAAAATGCGCGTTTTCAATTTCATCCAACCAACGCAGAGAGAACGACATGGGCGCTCAATGGAAATCCAAACATAAAGAACTTGCGGCGAATGCCAAGGGCAAGATTTTCGGCAAGCTGGCCAAGGAAATCATGGTCGCTGCGCGCGGCGGCGCCGACCCGGCTTCCAACTCGCGCCTGCGTCTGGTGGTGGAGCAGGCGAAGAAGGCTTCGATGCCCAAGGATACGCTGGAGCGCGCGATCAAGAAGGGAGCCGGCCTGCTTGACGGCGGGGCGAGCCTGGAGCGGCTGGTGTACGAGGGTTTTGCGCCGCACCGCGTGCCGGTGATCGTCGAATGCCTGTCGGATAACATCAACCGTACCAAGTCCAGCATGAACGTGCTGTTCCGCAAGGGACAGCTTGGCGCGGAAGGTTCGGTGTCGTGGGATTTCAGTTATGTCGGCATGATCGAGGCGACGCCGAATTCCGCAGAGGCCGATGCGGAGCTCGCCGCCATTGAGGCCGGTGCGCAGGACTTCGAACCGGCGGACGATGAAGGCGCGACGCTGTTCATCACCGATACCACCGACCTCGATGCGGTGTGCAAGGCGCTGCCTGCGCAAGGCTTCACCGTGGTCTCGGCCCAGCTTGGCTATCGCCCGAAAAATCCCGTCACGCTTGGCAATGATGCCGAGCGCGCCGAGGTGGAAGAGTTCCTGGAGGCAATCGACGGGGACGACGATGTGCAGAATGTCTATGTAGGGCTGGCAGGGTAGAACCCGCTGCCGCTGTCCAGAGCCGGGCGACTGTTGTTCAGTCGCCCGGTTTTTTTCATCAATAGGTTTCGCGCAGGTAGATGAAGTCGCTGTTGCTCTTGTACACGCCGAAGGTGGCGCGTGCGGTGTTGCTCGACAGGTAGCCAGGTACGCTGAGGCTCATGTCTACGCTGCCGGTGTTGTTGGTGCCGGGCGCGCTCAGGGTGAAGCTGCCGGTACCGCCGATAAGCACGACCGATGCCGGCGATGCTGTGGTGGGTGGCGGGCAGGTGGTTGGCCAGCCCGAAGCCGTACTCAGTTTCTGGCAGTTCGTATAGCTCAGGTTACTGGTGGCAATGCTGCTCACGCTGTCCGTGCTGCTGGTTACCCAACCGGATGTCGCATTCCAGTATTGCGCGGTGATGGCGATCGGCAGCGACAGCAATTCCGAGCCGTGGGCGTTGGACATCTTGATGCGTCCGCTGGCCACCTTGACGCCACCCTCGACCGATGTGGACGGTGTGCTGCGCAACGAGGTTACGTTATCCGAATCCGTGGCGCGCAGGTATATGTCCGTCGGTGCGGTGGGCACCGTGTTGAAGGTGTAGTCCGGCGTGGCAGCTGTGCCCAGCGCGGTGGTGCCGTTCTTGAAGGAGGCTGCCGGTACGCTGTTGTTGTTCAATGCACCGCTGCCGACAGCAGGCGGGTTCTGGGTGGCCGTGCTGCCCTGTGCATCCCATGCGCTCAGGATGACCTGCTTGGCGAGCCCGAATGTGCTGTCGTAATTCTGGGTTGTGCCGCCCGCAGCATTCAGCGCATAGATGTTGGTGGTGAAGGATTGTCCGGCATAAACAAACCCGTTGTATTGGGTTGGGCAGCTCAGGCCGTTCGGGCATGGCATGGGCACTCCGGAAACCTGCGACACGGTGGTATCGAAATGGTCGGGGATGAAGCGGCCGACCGTGGCACTGGTGCCGCTAGCCGTCAGCCCGGAGCCGAGATAGGAGGCAGAGGTCAGAGTTGCCGTCAGCGTGATGTCGCCGACCTCGCCCCAGGACAGGTTGTTTACAGTCGCTACGCCATTTGCATCGCTGACCATGCCGCCTGCACCAAACTCGGATCCCGGAATTGCGTTATTGCCTATCGCCGGATTGACAGCCGTCGGGTAGGTCACAGGATTCGGGGTTACCAGTGTGGATGTCAGCGTTACACCTTCGGCGGGGGATTCCTTGCCGAAGTTGGGGGTGACTGTGCCCGCGCTGTTCAGTGCGGATACGGATGCGGTAAATGCGCCGCCTGCCTTGATCGGTCCTGCGCTGATGCCGCTGAACGAGAACGAGGCCGGCGCGGTCTTGAAAGAACCTGTGCCGGTCATGCTGAGTCCCGCATCGACGGCGCCCGGGGTGCCGGTGTGGCTGGCGGTAATGTTCATCTGCCCGACGTCTGCGTATTGCAGGGTCGGTGTGGCAACTCCGGTTGCGTCAAAGGCAAGTGATACGTTGGCGCCGGTCCCGTCGCAGGCTGCGGCCGTGTTCTGGCCTGCATTCAGTGCGATGCCGCCAACACGCACCGGCAGCGTGCCGGTAGTGGGATTGCCGTAAGCGCACTGCAGGTTGACGGTTTTGGTGGTGCTGGCGAAGGCCGGTACGCACATCAGGCTGTTGTCGGCTTTCTTCACGGCCTTGACGGTCAGTGCGGAAGTGGTTTCCGAAACATGGTCGGGTGCACTCACCAGGAACCCCGAATCGGATGCGATGAAGGTGCAGCTCGGCGAGCCGAAATTGCAGGTGGTGGTGCCGGCGGCAACGCTGGGGGTCGCGTCGAATATCGCGGGGACATTGGGTGTCGTAACCTGCACGTCCTTGGTAACCGTGCTGAAGCCGACGGGGATCGAGAAGCTGCTGCCGCCGGACCAGTTCACGGTCGCCGCACCGCTTGCGTTCAGCGTGCCGGTGACGCCACCCGTATAAGGTGTGCACGGAGTGGCCGCATCGGAGCAGGCCTTGATGGTCAGTGTGCTCGGCGAGCAGGTCACGCCGGTGCCGGATGCGTGTTCGATTTCAAGGTGATCCAGGGCGATACCGGCAACGGTATTGGCGCAGACATGAACCTGTTTGAGTTCGTGGTTGTTGGTGGAACCGCCGGTCGAGCCGGTGAAGGACACCAGCCAGTTGGGTGGTACTGCCGCCTGTCCGCTGTTGGTGCCCTTGATGTCGAACTTGGGCACCAGCGTGGCATAGCTGTTGCCGGTGCCCGTGGTGTCACGCTCCACCGTAACGTAGGCATGGACGCTGTCGCTGTGATCCAGCGTGATCCGGTAGCGATAGGGCGAGGCGCCGGCTGCACCGCTGGCCGGTG
Organism: Sideroxydans sp.; assembly: GCA_016124455.1. Classification (GTDB taxonomy): domain Bacteria; phylum Pseudomonadota; class Gammaproteobacteria; order Burkholderiales; family Gallionellaceae; genus RI-121. The sequence continues at coordinate 19,640 of WGNQ01000017.1, forward strand.
CGGTGGTGGCAATCAGGCCGGTGTTGGCGATCAGGTTGTAGCCGGTCGTGCCGTTGCCGCTGCCGCGGATGGCGACATAGTGGTTGCCACCGCCGGAGCCGGTACAAACTACGGCGCCGGCACCGAGCACGGGATCAGTCCAGCCGACGGGATAGCCGGTGCGTGACTCGTTGTTGCAGGGATAGTTGCCCCATTCGTCAAGCCCGATACCCATCCAGCCGCCGCCGAAGCCGAGGTTGGTGCCATTCTGGGCATAGCCCAGCGAGCCGCCGAAGCCGCCGGTGGTGGAGGTCACGGTGGCGTCCGAGAAAGTCACGGCTATACCGTCCGCGCCCGTGCCGCCATAGGAGAAGTAGTCGAAGACCAGTACGACTTTGTTGCCATAGGCGGGGAAGAAGTTTTTGAGTTGGGCAAAGGTCGCTTCGTAGCCACCGGTGTCAGTCAGGCGTAACCGGTAGTCGCCGCCGCCGGCGTCAATAATTTGTGGGGTAAATGCGCCCGCGATGGTTCTGACATCCCACAGGTTGGTATCCAGCGTGGGGCTGGTGAAATCGCCGCCGACACAGTTGGCCATGATGTCGTAAACCTGGCCGGTGAAATTGCCGTTGCCCGTGCCGGTGCCACCGAGCTTGAGGCCGGTCGAGGGAACGACGATGCTGTCATTGTCGATCAGGTTCAGGCCCAGTGTGCCAGTGCCGGTACCGGTGGCGGTTACGGTCCAGACGGTATTAATGCCGGTGCCGCCCGCTTCGGTCACCGAGGCGATGGAACTGGTGACGCCGACTGAAGGAACCAGGTTGAAGTCGGCAGCATCGACTCCGGCCACGGCCTGGTCGAAGGTGACGGTCCAGGAAACGCTGGCCGCGCTGGTCGGATTGGCGCCGGCGCGGTTGATTGAGACGACCGACGGGGCGGGCAGCGTGTAATAGATGGTGATCGGCATGTGGTCGACATTGACATTGCGATTGCCGCCCGCGGTAACCGGTTTTTTCGAGGCGAAGGCCGCGCCGAAATTCACATTGTTGATATCCGCCGGTGTCCAGGTACCGCCCCACAGGTCGGTGCTGCCGCCGTGGTTTTCATAGGTATTGGCGGTTGGGTAGTAAGTGGTGGTCGAGCGGTCGGTGGTCTGGACCGCGCCGGCCTTGACCAGGCGCATGGCGGCATCCGTGACGGCACTGGTGCTGCTGGCCAGGCGCTGGACGTTAACTGCGATCCCGTTGATGGTCGCATTGAGCGGGATGTTGAAATTGTAAGTGAGGCATTGCAGGTAGTTGGTGGTCTGGTTGTCGTTAACCGTTGCGCTGGCATAAACATTGTCGCTGACCATGGCGTTGCCGGGGTTGCTCCATACCTGGGTGCCGATGCCGGTAAGGTTGGTACAGTTGGTGGGGCTGGCGGTGACTGATGTCGTGGTCGAGCAGGCCGTGGTTGCAAACGTGCTGTCAGCGCCATTGGTGGTGCCGGCAGAGTTCACACCCTTTGCGCGGAAATGATAAGTGGTGCCGCAGGTCAGGCCGGTGACGGCCGCAGAGACGGCGGTATTGACTGCGCCAGCGGCCAGAGGGCTTTGCGCGGCGGTGGCCGAGCTGCCGTAAGCCGTGGTCAGTCCGTAATCGAAAGTGGCCGCGGTGCTGCCGCCGTTGCTGCTGACCGTGCCGTTCAGCGTAGCCCCCGTATTGGTGATTGCTGTGGCTGGATTGGTGGTAACGGCAGGCACGGTCGGGCAGGCTGACGTGGTGAAAGTGAGGTCGCTGCCATTGGTCGTGCCGATGACATTCACACCCTTCGCGCGGAAATGGTAAGTGCTGCCGCAGGCCAGGCCGGTGAGGGCGGCGGAAACTGCGGTGTTGGCAGCGGTGGCTGCCAGCGGACTTTGCGCGGCCGTAGCCGTGCTGCCGTAGGACGTGGTCAGCCCGTAGTCGAAAGTGACTGTGGTGGCCGCGTTGTTGCTGCTGACCGTGCCGTTCAGGGTCGCCACTGCGTCGGTTATCGAGGTGGCCGCATTGGTGGTGACGGTTGGCACAGTGGGGACGGTATAGTCGACGGTGATCTGGATGTGGTCGACATAGGCGGTATCGGTGGTGTTGTACGGGCCTCGCTGCACGGCAAATACTGCACCGAAATTTGCGTTGTTGATGTCGGTCTCTGTCCAGGTATTGCCCCACAGGTCGGTTGCACTGCCATAGATCACGTATGCAGGCGTGTTGCGACTGAGTCTGGTGAGCGTTGCATAGTTCGTGGCCTGGATCACGCCACCCTTGACCAGCTGCATGGCGTAGTCATTCATGGTCTTGCCGGAATAGGCCGAGACGGCGACGGTGATGCCGTTGACGATGGAGTTAAGCGGGAGGTTGAAGTTGTAACCCGTGCACTTCAGGTAATTGCTGATCTGCGAATTGGTACCTGACGAAGTGGCATAAACGTTGTTGCTGGAAATGGCGTTGCCGGGATTGGCCCATGCCTGGGTGCCGATGCTGGCATCGTTGACGCAACTGGTCGGGCTGGCAACGATGGTGAGCGCCATGGCCGGGGCGGCAAGCACGCCCAATAGCAGCGTGCCGAGAAACCTCAGGAGAATTTTGGCCATAGGGCGGGAATGGCGGTCGGATTTGTGCGTCGGCATAATTTGGATAACTATTGGTAAATTGGTGCAAAATATACTTTGAAACGCATGTTTTGACAATGGTTATTCAAAATAATCGAGCGCTAAATTCCGTTTAAAAATAAGCGGAAACGCCAACCACTCATTTAAGGAGCCTGAAAGCTTGTCAACCAATCGGCCATCAGTGCGTTTGCGCCACTATCTGGCCGCAGGCTATGTGCTGTTCATTGTCTATGCCAGCCTGTCGCCGTTTACCGGCTGGCAAGAGCAGGGGTTGAGTTTTCTCGACGTGCTGCAGTCACCGCTGGCGCTGACCTACACCTGGTTTGACCTGGTTGTTAACCTGATTGCTTATTTCCCGCTTGGCCTGTTGCTGGGGTTGGCGCTGCGCGCGCGGGTCGGCGCGGCGGGCGGGATATTGCTGTCCGTGCTGGGCGGAGTGTTGTTGTCTGCAGCGATGGAATACGCGCAGATGTATTTGCCCAGCCGGGTCAGCGCCAACGTCGATTTGCTGGCCAATGCCGGTGGCAGCTTGCTTGGCGCATTGCTGGCGATGACGATTGCGCCGAGTGCGTGGTTTGCCTTGCTGATGCGCTGGCGGCAGCATCTGTTTCGCAGCAGCAGCGGTGTGGACTTCGGCCTGGCGCTGGTTGCGCTGTGGATGTTTGCGCAAGTCAATCCTTCGCTGCCGATGCTGGGTAACGTGTTCATCAGCCAGGTGGCACAACCGCCATTCGTGCCGGTACCGGCGGAGCCATTCAGCTGGCTGGAGAGCATGGCGGTGGCGCTGAACCTGTTGATGCTCGGCAGCCTGTTGCTGACGCTGCTGCATCAGCGCCGTCATGCGGTAATCGGCCTGGTGCTCATGCTGTGCGGCGTGGCGCTGACCAAATTCATTGCGGCCGCGTTGTTGCTCAAATCCTGGGCGCTGCTGTTGTGGCTCAATGGCGAAGCGATGATGGGGATTTCTGCCGGCCTGCTGCTGCTGGCCCTGATCAACCGCCTGCCGCAACAGTTGTTGCTCTGGTGCTGCGCCGGTGTGACGCTGGCTTACCTGGGCCTGGTACACGGCTTGCTGGACAGCAGCAATCCGTCCTCCGCCATGCCGTTATACCACTGGCGCTACGGGCACCTGCTCAATTACAACGGGCTGTCGCAAACGGTTGCACTGGTGTTTCCTTTCCTGTTGCTCGCTTACCTGTGGCGGACCAGGGAGCAGTTGCCGGGCGCGGTATAATGCCCGCCGCATTCTGCGAGGACCACATGAGCTATTACGACAAGCACGTATTTTTCTGCGTCAACCAGCGCGAGCCGGGCGAGGGATGCTGCAATGATTTTGAGGCAGGCAGGCTGCGCACTTATGTCAAGGACAAGGTCAAGCAGCTGGATATTCCGGATGCGGGCAACAGGATCCGCATCAATGCCGCCGGCTGCCTCGGGCGCTGCGACGAGGGGCCGGTGCTGGTGGTATACCCCGAAGGCATCTGGTACACCTACATCGACGAGAGCGATCTCGATGAAATTATCGAAGAACACCTGACGCACGGCCGCATTGTCGAGCGGCTGAAGATTTAATGCCCATGCTGCAAAAATTCTCCATTCCTGCACCAGCTGGCGTGCTGGAAGGCGTATGGCATTTGCCGGACGCGCCGCCATGCGCGATTGCTGTGGTGGCGCATCCGTTGCCGACCATGGGCGGCACCATGGACAACAAGGTCGTGACCACGCTGGCCAAGGTGTTTGCCGAACTGGGGTTTGCCGCAGTGCGTTTCAATTTCCGTGGTGTCGGGGCGAGCACCGGCACCTTCGACAGCGGCAACGGTGAAGTGGAGGACGTGCTGGCGATCGTACGTTACGCGCAGCAGGAACAGGGCGATTTGCCGCTGGTGCTGTCCGGCTTTTCATTCGGCGGTTTTGTCCAGGCGCGGGCGGCCCGCCACCTGCATCCGCAGCCGCACCAGATGGTGCTGGTTGCACCTGCGGTGGGGCGCTACGATGTGCCGCAGGTACCGCACAATACACTGCTGGTGCACGGCGAACTGGATGAGGTGATCCCGCTGGCCGATGTGCTTGACTGGGCGCGTCCGCAGCATTTGCCGATCACGGTATTGCCACAGGCGGAGCATTTTTTCCACGGGCGGCTGAACCAGCTCAGGCAGGTTGTGTTGCATCATTTTTGCGGTCGGCAGCCATGAGCAGGATAGTCTTGTCGGCGAGCGGTCTGCGCAAGTCCTACGGCGGCCAGATGGTGGTGGACGGTGTCGATCTCGCTATCGGCAAAGGCGAGTGCTTTGGACTGCTCGGGCCGAACGGCGCAGGCAAGACCACTACGCTGCGCTTGCTGCTGGGGCTGATCGAGCCGGATAGCGGCAGCCTGGCATTGCTCGGCCATACGGTGCCGGGACAGGCACGTGAAGCCCGGCTGCGCGTGGGCGTGGTGCCGCAGATGGACAACCTCGATCCGGATTTCACCGTGGAGGAAAACCTGCTGGTGTACGGCCGTTACTTCGGCATGCCCGATGCCGAAATCGAAGCGCGCATCCCGGCCTTGCTGGCGTTCGCCAACCTCGAACACAAGCGCGACGTAAGGATTCCTGCCTTGTCCGGCGGCATGAAGCGGCGGCTGACGCTGGCGCGCGCGCTGGTGAACGACCCCGACATGATCTTCCTCGACGAGCCGACCACCGGCCTTGATCCACAGGCGCGCCACCTGATCTGGCAGCGCCTGCGGGAACTGACGCAGCAGGGCAAGACACTGCTGCTGACCACGCACTTCATGGATGAGGCAGAGCGCCTCTGCCACCGCCTTGCTGTCCTCGATCATGGGCGCATCATCAGTACGGGGTCGCCGCGCGACCTGATCGAGCGCACCATTGAGCCGCAGGTGGTGGAAGTGTTCGGCGAGAATGTGGAGCAATGGGCGCATCAGCATGCCGCGCTTTATGCCACGCGTTTCGAGGTGAGCGGCGAGACCGCGTTCTGCTACGTCAGCGATGCGCAGCCGCTGCTGGAACATTTGCAGGGGCAGGGCGATTTGCGTTACCTGCACCGTCCGGCCAATCTCGAGGATGTGTTCCTGAAACTGACCGGCAGGGAGATGCGGGAATGAAGTCGCATTACTTTGCCTTGCCGCGACTCAGCCTGCGCTTCTTCCCGATCTGGCGGCGGCACCTGCTGGTGTGGAGGAAAATTGCCGCCTCATCCGTGATTGGTCACCTGGCCGACCCGGTGATCTATTTGCTGGGCCTGGGTTACGGGCTCGGCAGCCTGCTGCCGGAGATGGGCGGCACTTCCTATATGGTGTTCCTCGCCGCCGGTACCGTGTGCTACAGCACGATGAACAGCGCAAGTTTCGAGGCGCTGTATTCGGGCTTTGCGCGCATGCATGAACAGCGTACCTGGGAAGCGATCCTCAATACCCCGGTAACGCTGGACGACGTAGTGCTGTCGGAAATCCTGTGGGCGGCAAGCAAAAGCCTGCTCTCCGGCCTCGCCGTGCTGGTAGTCATCTGGACGCTGGGGCTGTCGCATTCGCCGCTGTCGCTATGGCTGATCCCGCTGTCGCTGCTGGTCGGGTTGTGCTTCGCTGCGCTCGGGCTGATCATGACTGCGCTGGCGCCGAGCTACGATTTTTTCATGTATTACTTCACGCTGGTGATCACGCCCATGATGTTATTATGCGGCGTGTTTTTCCCGGTCACGCAGCTGCCTGAAGCGCTGCAGGTGTTCTCGGCTATGCTGCCGCTGAACCATGCAGTGAATATTGCCCGGCCATTGATGAACGGAGTGTGGCCGCCGCAGCTGTTGTTGCACATCGCCGTGCTGCTGGGTTACACCATGTCCGGTTTTTACGTGTCGCTGGTCTTGTTCCGGCGGCGTCTGTCCCGATAGGATTTGCAATGTTCTGGATCAAGGCCTTCCATATTATTTTTGTCATCAGCTGGTTTGCCGGGCTGTTTTACCTGCCACGCATTTATGTGAACCTGGCAATGGCCACGCACGACGTCGAGCGCGAGCGCCTGCTGCTGATGGCACACAAGCTGTATCGTTTCATGACGCCGCTGGGCGTGCTGGCGCTGGCATTCGGCAGCTGGCTATGGCTGGGCTATGGCATCCACGGCGGCTGGCTGCATGCCAAGCTGATGCTGGTGCTGGTGCTGGTCGGCTACCATTTCTATTGCGGCCGGCTGCTCGCCGCGTTCAAGCGTGGCAGCAACACGCATAGCCATGTCTGGTACCGCTGGTTCAACGAATTGCCGGTGCTGGTGATGATGGCCATCGTGATTCTGGTTGTGGTCAGGCCGTTCTGATGCCGAATTTTTTTGCGCCCTGTCCGCGTGGCCTGGAAAAACTGCTGGCAGACGAGCTGGCCACGCTCGGTGCGGCAGAAGTACGCGCCACCGATGGCGGCGTGGCATTTTCCGGCGACTGGCCGCTGTGCTATCGCGCCAATCTGGAAAGCCGTTTTGCCAGCCGCATCTTGTGGCGGGTACAGGAACCCAGGCCTTACCGCAACGAGCAGGATATCTACCAGATGGCGCTTGGCCTGGCCTGGCCGCGCTGGTTCGATGTGGCGTGTACCATTCGGGTAAATGTCGCGGCGATCAAGTGCCCGCTCAAGAGCCTGGAATTCGTGACGCTGAAAATCAAGGATGCGGTGTGCGATAAATTTCGCGAGCATTGCGGCGAGCGCCCCAGCGTCGATACCGTGCAGCCGGATATGCGCATCCATGCCTTCATTCAGGGCGAAGTGCTGACCTTGTATCTCGATACCTCGGGCGATGCGCTGTTCAAGCGCGGCGTGCGCCTGCATACCAATATTGCGCCGCTGCGCGAAAATCTTGCGGCAGGCATACTCAGGCTCGCGGGTTGGAAACCCGGTATGCCGCTGCTTGATCCGATGTGCGGCAGTGGCACTTTCCTGATCGAGGCGGCGCAAATGTCGCTCAAAATCGCACCGGGTATTGCGCGCCATTTCGCTTTCGAAAGACTCAAGAATTTCGACGCGGCCAAGTGGGAGGAGATGCGGCAGCAAAGCATTGCCGCGCAACTGCCGGTGAGCGAATTGCCGATCTACGGCAGCGACCTGTACGGCGACGAGCTGAAGGCCACGCACCGCAATCTCGAAGAGGCGGGCATCCGCGAAGCCGTGGATTTGAAGCAGGCCAACGTGCTGGAAATTTCCGCCCCGGAGGAACATGGCGTGCTGGTGGCCAACCTGCCCTATGGCGAACGCATGGGCGAATTGCAGGAACTGGAAGCGCTATATCCGAAACTGGGTGACGTGCTGAAGCAGAAATTCGGCGGCTGGAATGCCTACCTGTTTACGGCCGACCTGCGCCTGCCCAAACTGATGCGGCTTGCCGCTTCGCGCCGCACTCCGCTGTATAACGGCGCGATCGAATGCCGTTTGTTTGAATACAAGATCGTGACGGGCAGCAACCGCAATCGTACGGCAGACTGATGGTGCGAGTGCGGTACGCGGTTATCAGGTCATCTTCAGGTGGTCGAGCCCGCCCATTACGTCGTGATCCTTGGCAATCTGGCTTTCCAGCTTGATCCTCAGGCGCAGGTCATTGACCGAATCGGCGTTCTTCAGTGCATCCTCGTAGCTGATCGCGCCGGCTTCGTGCAGGTCGAACAGTGCCTGGTCGAAAGTCTGCATGCCGAGTTCGCGCGACTTCGACATGACTTCCTTGATCTGGTGGACTTCGCCCTTGAAAATCAGGTCGGAGATCAGCGGTGAGTTGAGCATGATTTCCATCGCACAGGCGCGCCCCTTGCCATCCGCTTTCGGAATCAGGCGCTGCGAGATGAGTGCCTTGGTGTTGAGCGAAAGATCCATCAGCAACTGTTCGCGCCGCTCTTCCGGGAAGAAGTTGATGATGCGGTCGAGCGCCTGGTTGGCGCTGTTGGCGTGCAGCGTTGCCATACACAGGTGGCCGGTTTCGGCGAAGGCCACGGCATATTCCATGGTTTCGCGGTCACGGATTTCGCCGATCAGGATTACGTCCGGCGCCTGGCGCAACGTATTCTTCAGCGCAGCCTCCCACGATTCGGTATCGACGCCGACCTCGCGGTGGGTGATGATGCAGTTGTCATGGTCGTGCACATATTCCACCGGGTCCTCGATGGTGATGATGTGGCCGTAGCTGTTGTGGTTGCGGTAGCCGAGCATGGCGGCCAGCGTGGTCGATTTGCCGGAACCGGTGGCACCGACGAGGATCACCAGACCACGCTTGGTCATCACGATGTCCTTCAGCACCGGCGGCAGGCCCATTTCGTCAAGATCGGGAATCTTGGTGGTGATGGTACGCAGCACCATGCCCACGCGCTGCTGCTGCATGAATACGTTGACGCGGAAGCGCCCGATGCCCGGCGGGCTGATGGCGAAGTTGCATTCATGCGAGGACTCGAATTCCGCCGCCTGGCGGTCGTTCATGATGCTGCGCACCAGTTCCTGTGTGTGCTGCGGGCTCAGCGCCTGCGGCGATACGGGCGTCAATTTGCCATCGACCTTGAACGCCGGCGGGAAGCCGGCAGTGATGAACAGGTCGGACGCCTTCTTGGCGATCATGCCGCGCAGCAAGTTGTGGATCAGCTCGGTGGCCTGGTCTCTTTCCATTAAAAACTCCTAAAGCCGGGTATTGCTCAGCCCGGGAACATGTCCTTGTTGACGGCACGTGAACGTGCCTCGGCGGAAGCCACCACGTTGCGCTTGACCAGGTCGTTCAGGCACTGGTCCAGCGTCTGCATGCCCTGGGACTGGCCGGTCTGGATCGCGGAATACATCTGCGGCACTTTGGCTTCGCGGATCAGGTTGCGGATCGCCGGGGTACAGATCATGATTTCGTGTGCCGCCACGCGGCCTGCGCCGTCCTTGGTCTTGAGCAGCGTCTGCGAGATCACCGCGCGCAGCGATTCGGACAGCATGGCACGCACCATTTCCTTCTCGTCGGCCGGGAACACGTCGATCACGCGGTCAATGGTCTTGGCGGCGGAACTGGTGTGCAGCGTGCCGAATACGAGGTGGCCGGTTTCCGCCGCGGTCATCGCCAGACGGATGGTTTCCAGGTCGCGCATTTCGCCGACCAGGATCACGTCCGGGTCTTCGCGCAGTGCCGAACGCAACGCATTGTTGAACGACAGCGTATGCGGGCCGACTTCGCGCTGGTTGACCAGGCTTTTCTTTGATTCGTGCACGAACTCGATCGGGTCTTCCACGGTCAGGATGTGGCCCATGTCGTTTTCGTTGATGTGGTTGACCATCGCTGCCAGAGTGGTCGACTTGCCGGAACCGGTCGGGCCGGTCACCAGCACGATGCCGCGCGGATACTCGGAAATGTCCTTGAAAATTTTCGGGCAGTTGAGGTCTTCCAGCGACAGGATCTTGGAAGGAATGGTACGCATCACCGCGCCGGCGCCGCGCTGGTGGACGAAGGCGTTGACGCGGAAGCGCGCCAGGTTCGGCACTTCGAACGAGAAGTCCACTTCCTTGTTCTCTTCGTAGAACTTGCGCTGGCCGTCGTTCATGATGTCGTACACCATGGCGTGCACTTCCTTGTGCTCCATCGGCGGCAGGTTGATGCGGCGGATATCGCCGTGTACTCGGATCATCGGCGGCAGGCCGGCGGAAAGGTGCAAGTCGGAAGCTTTATTCTTGACGCCGAAGGCGAGCAGTTCGGTGATATCCATTATAATTTCCTATCGTTTGGCGAATGCGCCGCAAGGCGAGGTGCCGGACTCATTGTGAACAACGCGGTCGATTATGGCAACAATCGCTTCAAACTTGCAAGCCGTGAACTGTGACATTGCGCGGGCCGCGGAAATGGCGCAACGGCACGAACAGGAAATCACCCTGCTGGCGGTGAGCAAGACTTTTCCCGCCGCTGCAGTGCGCGAGGCTTACCGCGCCGGACAGCGTGCCTTCGGTGAAAGTTACCTGCAGGAGGCGCTGGATAAAATCGAGTCGCTCGGCGATTTGCCACTGGAGTGGCATTTCATCGGGCCGCTCCAGAGCAACAAGACGCGAGCGATTGCGGAGAACTTTTCCTGGGTGCATGGCGTAGACAGGCTGAAGATTGCCGAGCGTCTGTCAGCGCAGCGCCCGCAACATCTGCCGCCGCTTAATGTGTGCATCCAGGTCAACGTGAGCGGTGAGCGCAGCAAGAGCGGTGTTGCGCCGCAAGAACTCATGCCGCTGGCCCGGCAAGTGGCGCAGCTGCCGCAACTCAAATTGCGCGGCCTGATGGCGATTCCCGCGCCGGAATCCGACGTCGCAGCGCAACGCGTACCATTCGCCCGGTTGCGCGAATTGCAGCAGCAGCTGATCGCGCAGGGCATGGCGCTCGACACACTGTCGATGGGCATGTCACAGGACATGGTGGCGGCGATACTGGAAGGCGCCACCATCGTGCGCATCGGTTCGGCAATCTTCGGCAGTCGTCCTGCCCCCCGGGCTTCATGACAGGCATCAGGCCGGCTGCTGGCGCGATGATTGCTCCAGCAGCCAGTCGCGGAAGGTGGTCACCTTGTTTAATGCAACGCGATTCGGCGGCGCTACCAGGTAATAGCCCAGCGAGGTCGGGATCAACTGGTTCAATAGGTGCACCAGCCGTCCTGCCTGCAGGTCGTCTACCACGAGGCTGTACCAGGTGAGAGTGGCGCCCAGGCCGGAGACGGCGGCCTGGATGGCCAGGTTGGTGTCGCCGAAATGCCGGATGCGCAGCGGGTTGGCGCTGTTGACGCCCAGGGTTGCCAGCCATGTTCCCCAGTCCGGAAATACCCGGTTGCCGATATGCCATTCGTCTTCGAGCAGGTTGCAGCGGGCGAGATCCTCCGCGCTAGTAATGTTGGCGGCCAATGGCGGTGCGGCCACCGGGATGATGGCTTCCGGCATGAGCCGTTCCGCAACCAGGTCGGCGTAATCGCCCGAGCCGAAGCGGATTGCCACATCCACGTCCTCCACCCGGAAATTGACCAGTCGTCGGGTGGCGAGCAGGCGCAGCTGGATGTCGGGGTGGCGCGACTGGAAATCGTCCAGGCGCGGGATCAGCCAGCGTGCGGCGAAGGCGGGTGGGGCGGAAATGACCAGGGTATCTGCGTTGCTCCCGGGCTGCAGCCGGAGCATGGCGCGCTCGATTTGGTCGAGCGCTTCCGATATCTGCGGCAGCACGGTAGCGGCGGCATCGCTGAGTGCGAGCTTCTTGCCGCGCCGGAACAATGCTGTGCCGAGATGGTCCTCCAGCAACTTGATTTGCTGGCTGATGGCGGCAGGCGTGACGTGCAGCTCTTCGGCGGCGCGCACGAACGACAAGTGCCGGGCGGCAGCTTCGAAAGCGCGCAGCGCATTCAGTGGCGGCAGCTGTCTTGGCATTAGATTTTCTAATCCTGTAACTTAGAAAGTATAGTTTGTGTGCAATTAAACAGGTAAATAGACTCTGCTACAACAAAATTTTCTAATGAGGTGAAAAATGGGAAATGTTTATTTACTGGTGACGACAGCCGCCTTTTTCTGGGGGGGGAATTTTGTCCTCGGCGGCTTTGTGTTGCATGACATGTCGCCGCTCTGGGCCGCGGCCTGGCGTTTCACGCTGGGGGCGGCGCTGATGTTTGCCATTGCCGGCGCGAAGCGTGAAGCATTGCTTGTCCCGCTGCGAAAAAACAGCAGTACCTACCTGATGCTGGGTGTGGTGGGTATCGTGGGGTTTAACCTGTTTTTCTTTTATGGCCTGCGTTATACCTCAGCCGATAATGGCGCGCTGATCATGGCTACGAACCCCCTGTTTACGACCTTGCTGGCGGCAGTGGTGCTGGGCGAGCGGCCAACGATGCGCCACCTCTTTGCGTTGCCGGTCGCGTTGGCTGGCGTGGCGGTGGTGGTGACCCAGGGCAGGATAGGCAATCTTTTATCGCTGCAGCTTTCCGTTGGTGACACGCTTATGCTGGGGGCGGATGTTTCCTTCGCATTTTACAATGTGCTGTGCCGCCGCTACATGCCGCAAGCCTCGCCCCTGGTCAATACCACCTGGATCATGGCGGCGGGGGCAGTCGTGCTGTTGTGCATTGCGCTGGGCAGTGGTGTGCCGCTGGTTCCCCTTGGCAGCAAGGCTGCAATATCGATGGTGGTGATGACTGTCGGTGGAACGGTATTGGCCTACCTGTTCTGGAGCACCGGGATTGCTCGATTGGGGGCGGGCCGCACGGCGATTTTCCTCAACCTGGTGCCTGTGTTCGCCATGCTGCTCGGTGCGCTTATCGCCACCGCACCGACAGCGGCGCAACTGGTCGGTGGCCTGCTGGTGCTGGGCGGCGTGACCATTTCCATGTTGCCTCGGCGGCGCCTTGCCTCGGCGTGAATGCCGGCTGGCTGCCGGATGATGGATTGTTCATGCCGAGTCGGTGTCAATTTGCGATAATCGCGCATTGACTTCACTTTCCTGAAGGGCAGGCATGAACATCTGTTTTATCGGCGGCGGCAACATGGCGACCGCAATCATCGGCGGGCTGTGCGATGCCGGCTATGCGGCAGCGCAGCTGCGCGCGGTGGAAATCAACGCCGACAACCGTGCCAGGCTGCAAAGCGAATTCGGGGTGTCGGCAACGGCCGAGCTGGCCGCAGGTGTGGCCGGCAGCGATGTTGTGGTGCTGGCGGTGAAGCCGCAGCAATTGCGTGAAGTGGCAGCGCAGCTTGCGCCGCTGCTGGGCGGACAGCTGGTCGTTTCCATTGCAGCCGGCATTCGCGCCACCGACCTTGCGCGCTGGCTCGGTACGCAGCACATCGTGCGTGTCATGCCCAATACGCCGGCGCTGGTCCGAAGCGGCATCAGCGGCCTGTATGCGCTGCCTGAAGTCAGCCAGAAGCAGCGGGAGGCGGCGCAGAGTATCCTGAACGCCGTCGGCAACTCCTTGTGGCTGGACGATGAGGCGATGATGGATGCCGTGACTGCGGTATCCGGCAGTGGCCCGGCCTATGTGTTCTATTTCATCGAGGCGATGCTGCAGGCGGCGCGTGAACTCGGCTTCGACGAAGCGCAGTCGAAGCTGCTGGTGACTGACACTTTCCTTGGTGCGACAAAACTGGCACAGTCCGGCACTGAAGATGCCGGTGTACTGCGTGCCCGCGTTACCTCGAAGAACGGCACCACCGAACGCGCATTGCTCAGCATGGAGGCCGACCAGGTGAAGCAGTCCATCATCAAGGCGGCGCATGTCGCCGCCGAGCGTTCCCGGGAAATGGGCGACGAACTGGGAGGGGTGTGATGCTGACCGATACCATGCAATTCGTGCTGGATGTATTACTGCAGTCTTATGCCGGCATCCTGCTGTTGCGCTTCCACCTGCAGTGGCTGCGTTCCCCGCTGCGCAATCCGCTGGGTGAGTTCATCATGCTGTTGACCAACCCGCTGGTGCTGCGCGCGCGCCGTTTCATTCCCGCGGCATGGGGACTGGATACGGCGACGTTGTTGCTGGCATGCGTTGTGGAAATCATTTATCTGGCCGCCACATTGTCCCTGCACAGTTACCCGGTCAGCGTGCTGCCATTGTTTGCCTGGACGCTGGTCAAGCTGATCAAGATCAGTGTGTATCTGTTGATGGCGGCGCTGTTCATCGAGGCATTGCTGTCGTGGACCAACCCGAACACACCGCTGGCGGCCGTACTGGACAGCATCACGCGTCCCTTCCTGTTGCCGTTCCGGCGTTTTGTGCCGTCGGCGGGGAATATCGACTTTTCGTTCCTGGTCCTGTTTTTCATCTGCCAGATCATTCTCATGTTACCGCTTGCCTGGCTTGAGGGCATGGTGCTGGAAGCACTGTGAGATGGCTGTCTGGTACCGCCGCGAGAATGATGGCGGGCTGCTCCTGGTCTTGCACGTGCAGCCCGGTGCCAAACGCAGTGAAGTGGCGGGATTGCACGGCGAGGCACTGAAAATCCGCCTCGCGGCACCGCCCATCGAGGGGCGTGCCAATGAAGCGTTGTTGCGCTTCATTGCCGACAGCTTCGGTGTGCCGTTGCGTAACGTGGAGTTGAGGCAGGGGGCGCAATCGCGCCACAAGACGATAAAGGTGAGCGGCAGCCAGGTGGAGCCGGAAAGCCTGCTTGCCTAGCCCGGAACGTGCGGCAGCGACTTGATGCGCTGGATCAGCTCGGTGGTCTTGTCATGTAGCGCACGGTCGAGCAGCGGGTACAGCACCTGTTCTTCCTTCAGATTGTGTTGCTGGATCAGCGGCAGCAGGTTTGCAGCGAGCGAAGCGCAGGCCTGCAGGTTGCCGTTGTTGAGCGTACCCTGTATCTGTTCGATCAACTCCCGCATCTGCTCGTGTTCCATGCGCATCATGTGGGTTACCCCGAGGTCGCTGTCATTGTTCTGCTCGAAGGCGGGAAACAGGATTACATCCTCTATCGTGAAGTGGCGCTGCATGGCATGGTGAAAGGCGTTGAAAGCAGTCTGTGCCTGCGTCGCGTTATCCTTGCCGATGGTGGTCTCGACCGCAGCAAAGAGCTGGTCGCAGCGTTCATGGTTGAGCGACAGCAGGTCGGTGATGGCTTGCATAATGCCCCTTTCCGGCGGCTCGCTGCGCCGAGACATTACATCAGGATGATGTCGTACTGTTCCTGAGTGTATAGCGTTTCCACCTGCAGGGAAACCGGTTTGCCGATGAAGTCGGAAAGTTGTGCCAGGCTTTGCGATTCTTCATCGAGGAACAGGTCGATCACCTGCTGTGCAGCCAGGATGCGGTATTCGCGCGCATTGAACTGGCGTGCTTCGCGCACGATCTCGCGCAGGATTTCGTAACACACGGTCTGGGCGGTCTTTACTTCGCCGCGTCCCTGGCAGGTCGGGCATGGTTCGCACAGCACATGCGCGAGGCTTTCGCGGGTGCGTTTGCGGGTCATCTCAATCAGGCCGAGCGAGGAGAAGTCGTTCACCGTGATCCGTGTGTGGTCGCGTGCCAGTGCCTTGCGGAATTCTTCCAGCACCGCATTGCGGTGTTCTTGGTTATCCATATCGATGAAGTCGCAGATGATGATGCCGCCGAGGTTGCGCAGGCGCAGTTGCCGCGCGATGACCTGCGCCGCCTCGAGGTTGGTCTTGAATATGGTGTCGTCGAAGTTGCGCACGCCGACAAAACCGCCGGTATTGACGTCGACAGTGGTCAGCGCCTCGGTCTGGTCGATGATCAGGTAGCCGCCGGACTTGAGGTCGACGCGGCGCGACAGCGCCTTCTCGATTTCTTCCTCCACACTGTACAGGTCGAACAGCGGGCGGTCGCCGGCATAGTGTTCCAGCAGCGGTACCGCGCCGGCAATATAGTCCTGGGCGAAGCCGTGCATGGCCTGATAGGTCTCGCGGGAGTCAATGCGAATGCGCGCGGTGTCCTCATTGACGAAATCGCGCAGCACCCGCAGGCAGATGTTGAGTTCGCGGTACAGCAGGGCAGGTGCTGCCGAAATCCTGGTCTGTTGCTGCAACCGGTCCCACAGCTTGTCGAGGTATTCGACATCGGCGAGAAATTCGCGATCGGAAGCGGTCTCCGCCATGGTGCGGATGATGTAGCCGCCGCGATGCCCGGCGGGCAACAGCTGCTGCATCTTGTCGCGCAGGTGTTCGCGCTCGGCCTCGTTCTCGATGCGTTGCGATACGCCGATGTGCGACTCCTGCGGCAGGAATACCAGCAGCCGTCCGGCGATGCTGACCTGGGTAGACAGGCGTGCCCCCTTGGTGCCGATGGGATCCTTGATTACCTGTACCAGCAACGTCTGGCCTTCCGACAGCACTTTTTCGATCGGCTTGGCGGCATCGCCGTTGTGCTGGTTTTCCCAGATATCGGCGACATGCAGGAAGGCGGAGCGGTCCTGGCCGATATCGATGAAGGCGGATTGCATGCCGGGCAGCACGCGCTTGACGCGACCGAAGTAGATGTTGCCGACCATGCCGCGGTTACCGCCGCGCTCGATGTGCAGCTCCTGCACCACACCTTGCTGCATGACCGCAACGCGTGTTTCCTGCGGCGTGACATTGATCAGGATGTCGTCGTTCATGGCACCGGGTACCCGAATAGTTCCAGCAGTTCTATGGTCTCGCACAGCGGCAGCCCGACCACCCCGGAATAGCTGCCGTCGATGCTTTGCACGAAGCCTGCAGCATGGCCCTGGATGCCATAGGCGCCGGCCTTGTCGTGCGGTTCGTTGGTGAGCACATAACGATGGATGCGTTCCGCGCTAAGTTTGGCAAAGTTGACGGTGGTGGCGCTCAGGCGGGTTTCGACGCGCTCGTCACAGGCCACCGATACGGCGCTCAGTACCTGGTGCCGGCGTCCGGAAAGCAGGTGCAGCATGGCGGTGGCATCTTCGCGGTCACGTGGTTTGCCGAGAATCTTGCCGTCCAGTGTCACTGTGGTGTCGGCAGCCAGCACCGGGAACGGCGGCAGGTTGCGGAACGCCAGCGCATGCCAGCCGGCCTCCGCCTTTTTTGTGCTGAGACGCTGTACATAGACATCGGGCTGTTCGCCGGGCAGCGGCTCTTCATCGATGTCGACCTTGCGTCGCGGGTCCGAACGCAACAGCAGCATTTCGAAATTGATGCCGATCTGTTTCAGCAGTTCGCGGCGGCGCGGGCTTTGCGAGGCAAGGTAGATGCGGGGGCGGGCGATGTTCATGGCCATAACAGTATTATTCTCGATGGTATGGATGATTGTGCAACAGACTGTGCGCACGATACAACTGTTCCCCCAGCAGCACGCGCACCATGGCGTGCGGCAAGGTCATCGCGGACAGTGCCAGCAGTTGCTGCGCACTGTTTTTTACCGACGGGTGCAGGCCGTCTGCGCCACCGATGATGAATGCCACATCGTGCCCAGCGCCGAGCCATTGCTGCATTTTGTCGGCCAGCTGGCGTGTGGTCCAGCTGGCGCCGTGCTCGTCCAGTGCAATGCGCAGGCAATTGGCGGGCAGTGCCGCCTGGATGCGCTGTGCCTCGGCTTCCATGATCTGCGCCGTGGTCTTGCCGGTGGTGCGTGGCTCCGGCTTGATTTCCAGCAGCTCGATGCGCGCCTCACGCGGCATGCGCTTGGCATATTCGTTGAAACCGTCGCTGATCCAGCCCGGCATCTTGTGCCCGACGGAAACCAGCAGGAATTTCATTTCGCGCTGTGCGCCGCATTGCGCGGCAGGTGCTGCATGCTCCACAGCTCTTCCAGGTTGTAGTAGGCGCGTACTGCGGGCTGCATGATGTGCACCACTACGTCGCCGAGATCGACCAGCACCCACTCGCCGGTATCGGTGCCCTCGGTGCCGTATATCGTCTCGCCGCGCAGTTTGAGCTGTACCGCAACGTTGTCGGCCAGTGCCTTGGTCTGGCGTGTGGACTGGGCACTGGCGATGACGATGCGCTCGAACAGCGAATTCAGCTTGCTGGTGTCGAGTACGGTGATGTCGTCGGCCTTGACGTCTTCCAGTGCGGCCACGATGGCCTGGGTCTTTTCATCTAGATTCAGCATATTCCGGTGTACAGGTGGTGGGATTGAATGTAATGGGCTACCGCATCCGGCACCAGGTAGCGCAGGCTTCCGCCCTGGGCGCAACGGTTGCGGATGGCGGTTGCCGAGATTTCCAGCGTTGGCATGTCCAGCACCAGGATCGAGCCGGCGGGTGATTCGTGTACGGCTTGCGGCGCCGGTGCCAGGCGTGCGCGGTATTCGTCGCGCAGGCTGGTGTCCGCCTGTTCGATCGCATTGCCGAGCGGGCGTCCGTTGCGTTGCATCACCGCGATGTGCGCCAGTTCAAACAGCTGCTTCCAGTTGTGCCAGGTGTGCAGTTGCAGAAAGGCGTCGCCCCCCATCAGCAGGCACAGCGGTCGTTGCGCGCCGAGCTCGGCGCGCAATTCGGTCAGCGTGTCCACGGTATAGCAGGGCCCGGCACGGTGGATTTCGCGTTCATCGAGCACGAATGCGGGATTGTCCTGCACGGCCAGCTTTGCCATTGCCAGACGCTGTTGGGCGTTGGCGTGGAGCCCGTTGCGATGTGGCGGAGTGCCGCTCGGGATGATGCGTATCGCATCCAGGCTGCATTGCTCCAGGGCTTCCTGTGCAAGGCGCAGGTGCCCGTTGTGGATGGGGTCGAAGGTGCCGCCGAGGATGCCGATCGCTTGCTGACTCACGGGTTACAGGGCAAGGCGGCGCACGTCCGACAGCACCTGTGCCAGGAAGGTGGTGAAGCGTGCGCCCGCCGCGCCGTCGATTACGCGATGGTCGTAGGACAGCGACAGCGGCAGCATCAGGCGCGGCTCGAACTGGCCGTCTTTCCAGACCGGTTTCATGTTTGCGCGCGACACGCCGAGGATGGCGACCTCGGGCGCGTTGATGATGGGCGTGAAAAACGAGCCGCCGATGCCGCCGAGGCTGGAGATGGTAAAGCAGCCACCCTGCATTTCGGCTGCGGAGAGTTTTTTCTCGCGCGCCCTGCCGCTGATTTCGCCGAGCTCTTTGGCCAGCTGCACGATACCCTTGCGGTCGACATCGCGCAGTACCGGCACCATCAGCCCGTCTGGCGTATCCACCGCCACGCCGATGTGGAAGTATTTTTTCAGCACCAGATTCTCGCCGCCGGCATCCAGCGATGCGTTGAAGTCCGGGTACTGTTGCAGTGCCGTGACTACGGCCTTGAGCAGGAAGGCCAGCGGGGTGATCTTGATGCCTTGCTTGGCATATTCTTCGCCGAGCTTCTTGCGGAACGCCTCCATCTCGGTGATGTCGGCCTCATCGTGCTGGGTGATGTGCGGAATGGTGACCCAGTTGCGGTGCAGGTTGGCGCCCGACAGCTTCTTGATGCGCGACAGCGGTTTGTTCTCGATCGCACCGAACTTGGCAAAATCCACCGCCGGCATTTCCAGCACCTGCAGGCCGCCGCCGGTACCGCCGCGCGGTTGCGACAAGGCAGCTTTCACGAAACTCTGTACGTCATCCTTGGTGATGCGCTGTTTGGGGCCGCTGCCTCTCACCTGTGCGAGGTTTACGCCGAGTTCGCGGGCGAAGCGGCGGATCGACGGGCTGGCGTGCGCCTTGCCGGCATCGCCGGTGGCGATCGGCATTACCGCAGGCTGTGTTGCAGCGGGTGCCGGGGCCGGTGTTGTGGCCGCCGGAGCGGCAGGTGTCGCAGCGGCAGCGGGTGCCGGTGCAGGTGCACTGGCGGGGACGGCCGCTGCATCGCCGCTTACTTCGATCAGCGCAACCAGCGTGCCTTCCGACACCTTGTCACCGACCTTGACCTTGAGTTCCTTGATGACGCCGGAGAATGGCGAGGGCACGTCCATCGTGGCCTTGTCGGTTTCCAGCGTGAACAGCGAATCTTCCGCGCTCACGCTGTCGCCGGCCTTGACCAGCATTTCGATGATGTCGACGTTTTTGTAGTTGCCGATGTCCGGCACGAGCACTTGTTGTATGGCCACTATTTTCTCCGCTTTCCCGCTTACACCGTGGTCGGGTTAGGTTTGTCGGGATTGATGTTATACAGCCTGATCGCTTTGCTGACTTCGCCTGAGCCGATTGTGCCTTCGTCGGCCAGTGCCTTGAGTGCGGCAACCGTGATGTAGTAGCGATCCACCTCGAAGAACTGGCGCAGCTTCTTGCGGGTGTCGGAGCGGCCGAAGCCGTCGGTTCCGAGCACCGTGTAGCGATGCGGCAGGAAGGCGCGGATCTGGTCGGCGTAGCTCTTGATGTAATCGGTCGCTGCGACCACCGGACCGGTACGGCCGGCCATGCACTGTTCGACATGGCTGGTGCGCGGTGCGGCTTCCGGGTGCAGCATGTTCCAGCGTTCACAGTCCAGGCCGTCGCGGCGCAGTTCGTTGAAGCTGGTCACGCTCCAGATGTCGGCGGCCACGTTGAAGTCCTTGGCCAGCAGTTCGGCGGCCGCGATCGCTTCGCGCAGGATGGTACCGCTGCCCATCAGCTGCACCCTGGGTGCCTTGGCTTTGGCCTTGCCTTCGGACAGCAGATACATGCCCTTGATGATGCCGGCTTCCGCGCCCTTGGGCATCGCCGGATGCGTGTAGTTTTCGTTCATCACCGTCAGGTAATAGAACACGTCTTCCTGTTCCTGGTACATGCGGCGCATGCCGTCCTGGATGATGACGGCGAGTTCATAACCGAAGGTCGGGTCGTACGATATGCAGTTCGGGATCAGGCCGGCCTGGATGTGGCTGTGGCCATCCTGGTGCTGCAGGCCTTCGCCGTTCAGCGTGGTGCGGCCAGCGGTGCCGCCGAGCAGGAAGCCGCGCGAACGCATGTCGCCGGCTGCCCAGGCCAGGTCGCCTACGCGCTGGAAGCCGAACATCGAGTAGTAGATGTAGAACGGGATCATCGCCGTACCGTGCGAGGCATAGGCGGTTGCCGCAGCGATCCAGTCGGCCATGCCGCCAGCCTCGTTGATGCCTTCCTGCAGGATCTGGCCGGTGCGGTCTTCCTTGTAGAACATCAGCTGGTCGGCGTCCTGCGGCGTATACAGCTGGCCTTTCTGCGAGAAGATACCGAGCTGGCGGAACATGCCTTCCATGCCGAAGGTACGCGATTCGTCGGGCACGATGGGTACGATGCGCTTGCCGATCTGCTTGTCCTTGACCAGGATGCCGAGCAGGCGCACGAACGCCATGGTGGTCGAGAATTCGCGGTCTTCGCTGGATTTCAGCAACGCATCGAATGCTTCCAGTCCCGGCACCTGCAATGGCTCGGCAACCGGGTTGCGTGCCGGCAGGGTGCCCATTGCGGCAGTGCGCTCGCGCAGATATTTCATTTCCTGGCTGCCTTCGGCCGGGCGGCAGAACGGCACTTCGGCGATCTGGTCATCGGAGACCGGGATGTTGAAGCGGTCGCGGAATTTGCGCAGCGCATCTTCGCCCACTTTTTTCTGCTGGTGGGTGATGTTCTGCCCTTCGCCTGCCTCACCCATGCCGTAACCCTTCACGGTCTTGGCCAGGATTACGGTCGGCTGGCCTTTATGCTGGACCGCAGCAGAGTAGGCGGCGAATACCTTGTACGGGTCGTGGCCGCCGCGGTTCAGGTGCCAGATTTCGTCGTCCGACATGTCGGACACCAGTTCCAGCAACTCGGGGTATTTGCCGAAGAAATGCGCGCGCACGTAGGCGCCGTCCTTGGACTTGTAGGTCTGGTATTCGCCGTCGACGACTTCCATCATGCGCTTGATCAGCAAGCCGCTCTTGTCCTTGGCCAGCAGGCGATCCCACCAGCGGCCCCAGACCACCTTGATCACGTTCCAGCCGGCGCCGCGGAACACGCCCTCGAGTTCCTGGATGATCTTGCCGTTGCCGCGCACCGGGCCGTCCAGGCGCTGCAGGTTGCAGTTGATTACGAAGATCAGGTTGTCCAGGCCCTCGCGGCCGGCCATCGAGATTGCGCCGAGCGATTCGGGTTCGTCGGTCTCGCCGTCGCCGAGGAAGGCCCAGACCTTGCGGCCATCGGTCTGCGCGAGACCGCGGTGCTGCAGGTAGCGCATGAAGCGCGCCTGGTAGATCGCCATCAGCGGGCCGAGGCCCATCGATACGGTGGGGAATTGCCAGAAGTCCGGCATCAGCCACGGGTGCGGGTACGAAGACAGGCCGTCGCCGTCCACTTCCTGGCGGAACTTGCGCAGCTGGTCTTCCGACAAACGGCCTTCGAGGAAGGCGCGCGCATACATGCCGGGCGAGGAATGGCCCTGGAAGTAGACGAGGTCGCCGCCGTGATCGTCGGTGCGACCATGGAAGAAATGGTTGAAGCCGACGTCGTACAGCGTGGCGGCTGAAGCGAAACTGGCAATGTGGCCACCGAGCTCCGACGATTCGCGGTTGGCGTTCAAAATGATGGCCATCGCGTTCCAGCGCGTGAGCGCACGGATGCGGTGCTCGAGCTCGTGGTCGCCGGTCGAACGTTGTTCCTTGTCGGCCGGGATGGTGTTGATATACGGCGTGGTGGCATTGATCGGCAGGTCGGCGCCGCCCAGACGGGCCTGGGCGATCATCTGTTCAATCAGGTAATGGGCGCGTTCCGGCCCCTCGTTTTCCAGCACGGAGGAGAGTGCGTCCAGCCACTCCTGGGTTTCCTGCGGATCAATGTCCGGGATATTGTTTTCCATGGTTCTACTCTGCTCCTACAAAAATCCGTTATGCGATGCGCCCGTTTGCGCTACGCAATGTATGGTCTCGTTCTCCGTTACCAGCCAGGCTACCTTGCGATCGGTGGCTTCCTGCGGAATGCCGTCGACGACCTGCATTGCAAATGCTGCTGCAACCAGCGCGGGTCCGGCGCCTTGCTTCCCGGCGTCCAGCCGCGCCAGCAGCTTGTCGTAAAACCCGCCGCCGTAACCCAGGCGTGCGCCGTCGCGTCCGAATGCCACGCCGGGCAGCAGGATGAAATCGATTTCATCCAGCCGTCCGGGCACGCAGCGTTCCGGCAGCGGCTCGCGTATGTCGTAAGCGCCGGGCGCGAGCTGTGCGTCCGTGTCTTCGACGTGGTACACGTCCAGTTCGCGGGTCGCCGCATTCACCTTCGGCAACAACAGCCGTTTCCCATCGCGCAGCACCTGCTGCAACCAGGGGTCGCTTACAAACTCGGCGCCAAAATGCATGTAGCCGAGCACGCTGCGGGCCTCGTGGTAAGCCGCCAGCTGCAGCAGGCGCGCGGTTATTGCCGCGCTCTTCCGGGCATGCACTGTCTCCGGCAAGGCAGCGCGGCCGGCGATTATACTTTGCCTGAGGGTCTGCTTCATAGTCTGCGCTGTCATAACCACTGGGCGCAACGGGTTGCTTACCCGAGAAACAGACGGTACGCGGGGTTGTCGCTCTCATCCCAATAGCGGTAACCGAGCTGGTCGAGGAAGGCGCGCAGCGCCTTTTTGTCGTGGCGCGGTACCTGCATGCCGATCAGCACGCGACCGTAATCGGCGCCGTGGTTGCGATAGTGGAACAGGCTGATGTTCCAGTTGTGGTTCATGCTGTTGAGGAAATTCATCAGCGCGCCGGGACGTTCCGGGAATTCGAAACGGAACAGTATTTCGTCCCGGGCTTCGGGCGCGTGTCCGCCGACCAGGTGGCGCAGGTGCAGTTTGGCCATTTCGTTGTCGGTCAGGTCCAGTGTCTTGAGTTTGTTTTTCTCCAGGCTGGCGACCAGCTTTGCGGTCTCTGAAGCGTCGCGCACCTGGATGCCGACAAACACCCGCGCTTCCGTCGAGTCGGCGTAGCGGTAGTTGAATTCGGTGATGTTGCGCTTGCCGAGCAGCGAGCAGAACTGGCGGAAACTGCCGGGCTCCTCCGGGATGGTGACGGCAAGGATGGCTTCGCGCTGTTCGCCGATTTCGGCGCGTTCGGCGACAAAGCGCAGGCGGTCGAAATTCATGTTTGCGCCGCTGCACACGGTGACCAGGGTCTCGCCCTTGAGCTGTTCGCGTTTGGCATAGAGCTTGGCGCCGGCGATGGCCAAGGCGCCCGAAGGTTCCAGAATGGAACGAGTGTCCTGAAACACGTCCTTGATTGCCGCGCACACGGCATCAGTGTCGACAAGCACGATCTCATCGACAAATTTCCTGCATATGCGCAGTGTTTCTACGCCTGCCAGCTTGACCGCGGTACCGTCCGCGAACAGCCCGACATCGTTGAGTTCGACGCGTTTCTTCGCTTTCAGCGAGCGGTACATGGCGTCGGAATCGGAGGCCTGCACGCCGATGACCTTGATATCGGGGCGCACCTGTTTGACGTAGGCCGCGACCCCCGCGATCAGCCCGCCGCCGCCGATCGGACAGAAAATCGCGTGGATGGGTGCCTGGCGCTGGCGCAGCACTTCCATACCGATAGTGCCCTGTCCGGCGATCACATCGGGGTCGTCGAAAGGGTGTACGAAGGTGAGCTGGTGTTTCTTTTCCAGCGCCAGCGCGTGGGTATAGGCATCGTTGTAGCTGTCGCCGTGCAATACGACTTCTACCGCACGCTGGCCGAAATGCTTGACCGCATCGATCTTGACCTGCGGTGTCGTAGTAGGGATCACGATGGTGGCCTTGCAGCCCATGCGATGGGCGCTGAGCGCCACACCCTGCGCATGGTTGCCCGCCGAGGCCGTGATTACGCCACGCTTCAGTTGTGCCGGGGTCAATTGCGCCATCTTGTTATAGGCGCCGCGCAGCTTGAACGAAAATACCGGTTGCATGTCTTCACGCTTGAGCAGCACAGTGTTGCCGGTGCGAGCGGACAGGCTGGGGGCAACCTCCAGCGGGCTTTCGATGGCTACGTCATAGACGCGGGCGTTGAGGATGCGCTTCAGGTAGCTTTGCATGAAAGGATTACGGGTACGCATAAATGGAATAATTCGCGCAAGATTAGCAGGAATTGTGCGCCGGCTGGAAGGGTTTCATTTTTGCCGGAGTTGGTTTGCGTGTTTCTAAAACCACCAATTCCTGCAATAATCGTAGCGCAGAGAGTAACTCGAACGGGGCAGAATAATAATGAGCATGACACAGGATGATATGAAGCGCGCAGTCGCGCAGGCCGCGATCGCGCATGTTCCGGCGGACTGCATTGTGGGGGTGGGCACCGGCTCTACGGCCAATTTTTTCATAGACGAACTGGCCGGGATCAAGCACAAGCTGCGCGGCGCGGTAGCCAGCTCCGAGGCGTCGGCCAAGCGTTTGCAGGGGCATGGCATTGAGGTGCTGTCGCTGAATGATGCGGGCACTTTGCCGGTGTATGTCGATGGTGCGGACGAGATCACGCGCCACATGCATATGGTCAAGGGTGGCGGCGGTGCGCTGACGCGCGAGAAGATCGTTGCCGCGGCCAGTCGTAAATTCGTCTGCATGTGTGATGCCAGCAAGCTGGTGGACGTGCTGGGCAAGTTTCCGCTGCCGATCGAGGTGATCCCGATGGCGCGCAGCTATGTGGCACGCGAACTGGTGGCGCTGGGAGGGCAGCCCAAGCTGCGCGAGGGTTTTACCACCGACAACGGCAACATCATTCTCGACGTGCACAACCTGCAGATCATGAACCCGGTTGAGCTGGAAACCACGCTGAACAATATTGCAGGTGTGGTCACCAACGGCCTGTTTGCGCGACGGGGTGCTGATGTGCTGCTGCTGGGGACGCCGGAAGGCGTGCAGACATTGACCGCGGCGTAACAAAATTGTCATGCCGGGCGGGTAGCATGCCAGATCGCTGTTACACTTTAAAGAATTAACAAGGAAGGCATTTATGGCAGCCACTGAACATACCTCAAAGCAGTTCGACGCCGAACTCGAGGCAGTACGCGCGCGCGTACTGCAGATGGGCGGGCTGGTGGAAAGCCAGATTCAGCAGGCATTCGAGGCGCTGGTCAGCGGTGATGTGGCGCTGATGAACAAGGTGATTGAGGACGACCATCGGGTGAACGCGCTGGAGGTCGAGATTGACGAAAGCTGCAATCATATTCTGGTGCGCCGCCAGCCGGCGGCCGGCGATTTGCGCCTGGTGATGACGGTGATCAAAACCATTACCGATCTGGAGCGCATTGGCGACGAAGCAGAAAAGATCGCGCGCATGGCCAAGCTGCTGTCGCAGAAGGAACGCCTGCACCTGCCGCGCTACCATGAGATCAAGCATGCCGGTGAGCTGGCGCTCGATATGTTGCGCAAGTCGCTGGATGCATTTGCGCGCCTGGATCTTTCCACTGCCGCGCAGGTGGTACGACAGGACGAGCAGGTGGACGAGGAATTCCGCGCCATCATGCGTTACCTGATCACTTTCATGATGGAAGATCCGCGCACCATCTCCACCTCGCTCGAAATACTGTTTGTGGCCAAGGCCATCGAACGGATTGGCGACCACGCCAAGAACATGTCGGAATATGTGGTGTACATGGTAAAAGGCCGTGATGTGCGTCACGTCACCGTGGAAGAGATCGAACGCGAAGTACTGAAGTAAGGGAGCATCGACTTCAGTGCAACAGCAACCCATTCTTGCGGCGGTTGATCTCGGTTCCAACAGTTTCCGCCTGCAAGTTGCACGTGTTGAAAATGACCAGCTGTATATGCTGGACAGCCTGCGTGAACCGGTACGGCTGGCCGCCGGGCTGGGCGCAGATCGGCGTCTGGACAAGGAGGCGCAGCAGCGTGCACTGGCCTGCCTGGAGCGTTTTGGCGAGCGCTTGCGTGGTCTGCCGCGCGAAGCAGTGCGGGCGGTTGGCACTAATTCCCTGCGCGTGGCCAAGAATGCCGCTGAGTTTCTCAAGCAGGCCGAGGCCGCATTGGGTTTCCCCATTGAAGTGATTGCCGGGCGTGAAGAAGCGCGCCTGATCTATCTCGGTGTGGCGCACGGCTTGCCGCAGCAGGGGACTACGCGCATGGTGATGGATATCGGTGGCGGCTCCACCGAGTTTATCATCGGCCAGGGGCTGGAGCCGCTCAAGCTGGAAAGCCTGTTCATGGGCTGTGTCAGTTACAGCCAGCGTTATTTTCCGGATGGCAAATTCACCAAGGCCAACCTCAAGCAGGCCGAACTTGCCGCGCGCAGCGAACTGCAAACCATACGATTTGAATTTTCGCGCGATCACTGGGAGCAGGCGCTCGGTTCATCGGGAACTGCGCGCGTGCTGTGCGATATTCTCGAATTGAATGGCTACAGCGACGGCGGAATTACCCGTTCCGGGCTGGAGCAATTGCGTTCCGACCTGTTCAAGGCGGGGGATGTCGGGCAGCTTGATCTGCAGGGATTGAAGCCCGATCGCATTCCGGTTCTGCCGGGCGGGTTTGCCATCATGTATGCCGCATTCTGCGAATTGGGCATAGAGCAGATGCAGCCCGCGCTGGGGGCGTTGCGCGAGGGAGTGCTGTACGATTTGCTGGGACGTTTTCATCGCAACGATATGCGGGAAGTTACGGTTCGGCAATTCATGCGCCGTTATCATGTCGACGCGCATCAGGCAGAGCGGGTTGCGCAGCTGGCTGAGCAGTTGGCATGCCAGTTTCTGGAAGGGCAGCCAGTCGAGGCAGAGTTGCAGTTGCTGAACTGGGTGGCCAGGCTGCATGAAATTGGCATCAGTGTCGCGCATAGCGGTTATCACAAACATTCCGCCTACATTCTCAAGAATGCCGATATGCCGGGTTTTTCCAAGAAAGAACAGGATCGGCTCAGCATGCTTGCGTTGCTGCATCGCGGCAGGTTGAACAAGATCGGCAGCCTGTCGTATACCGCAGAAGATCTGGCGCTGGTGATGGCATTGCGCCTGGCGGCATTGTTTTGCCGCAATCGTGGCGACATCAACATTCCGGCCATGCAGGGCCGCTTCAGTGGTACCAAGTTCCATCTGGTGTTGCCGGAAGGCTGGTTGTCGCAGAATCCGCTTACCGATACTGCATTGCAGGACGAGGCGAAGCAATGGAAGGAGCAGGGAGTCAGCATTCAGGTGCTGGAGGATTGATCGTTGCGCCGCTCAGGGTGGCGTGGCGTTCCATGTTAAACTGATCATGAAGCTGGCTAGACAGTCGCCGCGCACAGCAGCAGGTGCGGGGAGGAAAGTCCGGGCTCCGTAGAGCAGGATGCCGGTTAACGACCGGACGCCGTGAGGCGATGAACAGTGCCACAGAGAATAGTCTGCCTAAGTCCCGCAAGGGGCCGGCGAGGGTGAAACGGCGGGGTAAGAGCCCACCGCGGACGTGGTAACACGGACGGCACGGTAAACTCCATCCGGAGCAAGACCAAATAGGCAGGCCATGACGTTGCTCGCGTCGCCTGCGGGTAGGTTGCTTGAGCGTCAGGTAACGAAACGCCTAGAGGAATGACTGTCCACGACAGAACCCGGCTTATCGGCTGGCTTCACTTTGTTTCTGGCTGTATCCGCGCATGCGGAGGCGACCACGTCTGCCCTGAAATTTCCCGGTAAAATTTCCGCAAGTCTCACAAACAACTTTAGATTGTTTATGCAACCCATTATTTATCAAGAAAATTAGCAAGCTTTAACTTTCGCGCCTAACTATTTGTCTCACAAAGAAAAACTCTGTTTCATCGCTTGACCGGCTTGGATTTTTTCAATATAGTGGGTCAAAGTGGTAAAAAGTGGGTTTTAGTGGGTAAAACGACTCAGGGTCAGGCGATGTTTCAAGGGGCGGCACAACTTAGTCTGGACAGCAAGGGCAGACTCGCGATACCGGCGCGGTATCGCGACATGCTGCTTGCGCATTGCGCCGGTCAGTTGGTGCTGACTGCCGATGCCGATGGCTGCCTGTTGCTGTATCCCCAGCCCGAGTGGCAGCCAATCCGTGAAAAGCTCATGCAGCTCTCTGCATTCAATCCCCGTATCCGCGCCTTGCAGCGCTTTCTTGTTGGTCATGCCGAAGATGTGGTGATGGATGCCGCAGGTCGCGTGCTGGTTTCCCCAACCCTGCGCAATTACGCCGTGCTGGACAAGCGCGTGATGCTGGTTGGCCAGGGCAACAAATTCGAAGTTTGGGACGAGGCGCGCTGGCAGGCGCAGCACGAATTGATGGCCGGTTTTACTGATGGCGACTTGCCGCCTGAACTGGAGGGATTCACGCTGTGAGTGCGGGCTTGTCCCATGCCACGGTGTTGTTGAGCGAAGCAGTCGAAGCGTTACAGATCAAGCCGGGGGGTGTCTATGTGGATGGCACGTTCGGGCGTGGCGGGCATAGCCGGTTGATCCTGCAGCAGCTGGGTACGCAGGGTCGACTGATTGCGCTGGACAAGGATCCGGCGGCGGTGGCTGCGGCAAGGAAAATCGATGATGCACGTTTTCGGATTGTGCACAGCGGATTTGTGGAACTGGCCAGGGTATTGGGTGAGCTGGCGGTGCAGGAAGTGGATGGGGTGTTGCTCGATCTGGGGGTGTCCTCGCCGCAACTGGACGACGAGCGGCGGGGTTTCAGTTTTCGTTTCGATGCGCCGCTGGACATGCGCATGGATACAAGTGGCGGCCAGACCGCGGCAGAGTGGCTGGCATCGGTGGAGGAAGGTTTACTCGGTGAGGTGATACGTGACTATGGCGAAGAGCGGTTTGCTAAACAGATTGCAAGGGCGATTGTTACTGCGCGCCAGGAACGGCCCATCACTACCACGCAACAACTCAGCCAGATCGTCGGCCAGACGGTACGCACGCGTGAGCCCGGGAAAAATCCGGCGACGCGAACCTTTCAGGCTATACGGATTTATCTCAACCAGGAGCTCGAGGAACTCGCGCATGTCCTGCCGCAATGTGTGGACAGCCTGAGCGAGGGTGGACGGATGGTGGTGATCAGCTTTCATTCGCTGGAAGACCGGATGGTTAAGCGCTTCATGCGCGACATGGCGCAGGGTGACAGGTTGCCGCGCAGCCTGCCGATCCGGGCGGCGGATGTGCCGCAAGGAAAGTTGCGGCTGATCGGGCGTGCGGTGCGCGCCACGCCGCAGGAAATTGACGCCAATCCGCGCGCGCGCAGTGCCGTGATGCGCGTGGCGGAACGCATGGGAGATGGCAGTGACTAGGGCGAATTTGCTGCTGTTGCTGGCCGTCGTCGCTTGCGCGTTGGGTGTTGTGACTTCGCAACATAAGGCGCGCAAATTGTTTGTGGAATTGCAAAAAGAGAAAGACCAGGCACAGCAGATGGAAGTGGAATGGGGGCAATTGCAGCTTGAGCAAAGCACGTGGGCGATGCCGGCGCGGGTGGAGCGTATCGCCGGCCGTCAGCTGCACATGCAAATGCCGAAGAGCGGGCAGATACGCTATGTTCGCATTGAGCCTACAGGGGGCGTCTCCGTACAGCCATGAATTACGCCAGCAGCATACAGGCTACCGGGCTGGTGGCATTGCCGCCATGGCGCTCGCGCTTGCTGTTCGCGTTGCTGTTGCTGGGATTGTGTGGCTTGCTGGTGCGCGCGGTTTACCTGCAGGGTATCCATAATGACTTCCTGCAGCAGCAGGGCGATGCGCGTTACGGCCGAGTCGTCGACATCAGCGCGCACCGCGGCATGATTGCCGATCGTTATGGCGATCCGCTGGCCATCAGTACGCCGGTGGAATCGGTGTGGGCCAGTCCGCAGGATGTCGATGCCACGCCGCAGCAGGTGAAGCAGCTGGCGCAGCTTCTGGACATGAGCCCCGGGGAGCTGAAAGGCCGCCTGTCCGAATCTTCGCGCGATTTCGTCTATCTCAAACGCCAGATGCCGCCGGAGCAGGCCGAGAAGGTAGTCAGTCTGGAAATTCCGGGAGTGTCGTTGCGCCGCGAATACCGCCGCTACTATCCGGATGGCGATGTTGCTGCACACCTGCTGGGTTTTACCAATATCGACGATAACGGCCAGGAAGGACTGGAGCTGGCATTGCAGGGCCAGCTTGGCGGAAAAGCCGGCAGCCAGCGCGTGATCAAGGACCGGCGCGGGCATATCGTCGAGGACGTGGCCAGCATACGCGCGCCCAAACCGGGCAGCGACGTGCAGTTGAGCATCGACAACCGCCTGCAATACCTGGCCTATCGTGAAATCAAACAGGCCGTCGAGCAGCATCATGCCAAATCGGGCTCCATCGTGGTGCTGGATGCAAAAACCGGCGAGGTACTGGCGCTGTGCAACTGGCCGAGCTACAACCCGAATAACCGCAGCAAGCCAAGCCTCGGTGTGTTGCGCAACCGCGCGCTGACCGACCAGTTCGAGCCGGGGTCCACCATGAAGCCGTTTACGGTGGCCGCAGTGCTGGAGGCGGGCAAGGTCACCCCGGATACGGTGATCAATACCGAGAATGGCGTACTGACCATCGATGGTCGCACGATCCATGATTCCCACAAGGAGGCGCGCCTGACCGTGGCGCAGGTGATCCAGAAATCCAGCAACGTCGGTGCATCCAAGATGGCGCTGTCGCTGCAGCCGGAAGCATTCTGGCGCAACCTGCACGATGACGGCTTTGGGGAGTCAACCGGCAGCGGCTTCCCCGGCGAGGCGCCGGGCAAGTTGCGTGATTACCGGAACTGGCGTCCCATCGAGCAGGCAACCATGTCATACGGCAACGGCATTTCGGTGAATCTGCTGCAACTGGCACGTGCCTATACCGTGTTCGCCAATGACGGCGAATTGTTGCCCGTCTCCTTGCTCAAGGAGGATGTGCAGCCAGTCGGCAAGCAAGTCTATTCGGCGAAAACGGCACGCGAAGTGCGGGACATGCTGGAACTGGTGGTGCAGCCGGGCGGCACCGCGCCGCAGGCGCAAATCAATGGTTACCGTGTGGCCGGTAAAACCGGTACCGCGCACAAGCTGGAGAATGGACGTTACGTCAATCACTATATTGCCTCATTCATCGGCATGGCGCCGGCGTCCAATCCGCGCCTGATCGTGGCGGTGAAGGTCGATGATCCGAGCGGCGCATATTACGGTGGCGAAGTGGCGGGGCCGGTATTCAGCAAGGTAATGGGTTCGGCGCTGCATGTGCTTAACGTGCCGAACGATGCGCCACTCGGTAATGTGATGATGCCGTCAGGCGATATCGTCAGGGAGGATACATGAGCCCGACGAGCAAACATGTGACGACCTTTCGCCCGGAGTTGCTGGATGCACTTGGGGTGGCGGTCGTCCGCCTGGTGACCGACAGTCGGCTGGTGCAGCCGGGCGATACCTTTGTCGCGTATCCGGGCGAACAGGCTGACGGGCGGCGGTTTATTGAGCAGGCGATCGCCAATGGCGCCAATGCCGTGATCTGGGAGGCACATGGTTTCAGCTGGGAGGCCGCATGGGGCGTACCCAACCTCGCGGTGCGCGATTTGCGCCATCATGCGGGTGCCATTGCCGACCATGTGTATGGCGCACCGTCACGCCAGTTATGGATGGTCGGCGTCACCGGCACCAACGGCAAGACTTCATGCAGCCACTGGATCGCGCAATCGCTCAGTGCGCTGGGCCGGCAGGCCGCGCTGGTCGGTACGCTGGGCAACGGCTTCCCGCCCGACTTGCAGCCGACGCTGAACACCACGCCGGATGCCATCCGCCTGCATGGATTGCTTGCCGAATATCGGCAACAGGGCGCACAGGCGGTGGTGATGGAGGTTTCCTCGCACGCGCTCGCACAAGGGCGGGTCAATGCCGTGGAATACGATGTTGCGCTGTTGACCAACCTGAGCCGCGACCATCTCGATTATCACGGCGACATGGATCGTTACGCATCGGCCAAGCGTCGCCTGTTCGACTGGCAGCAACTGCGCTATGCCGTGCTCAATCTGGATGACATGTTCGGCAATGAGCTGGCCGTGCAGCTGCAGGATAAGGAACTGGAAGTCATCGGCTATGGCCTGACCGGCGCGGCGCTGGAGCTGGCCGAGCGGCTGGGGGTGCGCATGGTGCACGGCAGTGCGTTACGCA
This sequence comes from Sideroxydans sp., assembly GCA_016124455.1. GTDB lineage: Bacteria > Pseudomonadota > Gammaproteobacteria > Burkholderiales > Gallionellaceae > RI-121. Next base: position 52,589 of record WGNQ01000017.1, read on the forward strand.
TGGACGGTGACGGGCTTGAGCTGCAGCTGCATACCAGCTGGGGCGGTGCGACGTTGCGCAGCGGCCTGATCGGGCGCTTCAACGCATCCAACCTGCTGGGGGCGCTGGCCGTGCTGCTGGTCGGCGACGCGGCGTTAGCGGATGCGGTACGCGAACTCGGGCGGGTACGCGCGGTGCCGGGGCGCATGCAGGCGTTCGGCGGAGGCAGTAGCCCCACCGTGGTGGTGGACTATGCGCATACGCCGGATGCGCTGGAAAAGGTATTGCAGGCACTGCGCGAAGTGGCCACTGCCGGCGGCGGGAAACTGACCTGTGTGTTCGGCTGCGGTGGTGACCGTGATCGCGGCAAGCGCCCGATGATGGGTAGCGTGGCGGCAAAACTGGCGGATGCCTGCATCGTCACCAGCGACAATCCGCGCAACGAAGAGCCGGGCGACATTATCGCCGCCATTGTTGCAGGTATGGATCTGCAGACATGCCGGATTATCGAGGACCGCGAGCAGGCGATCATGCATGCGGTCAGTCGGGCGCACGCGGCGGACACCGTGCTGGTGGCCGGCAAGGGGCATGAGGAATATCAGGAAATTCGCGGCGTGAAATATCCATTCAGCGACGGCGAAATCGTGCAGCGCGCGTTGCGTAACTGGGCCGGGGAGGTGCGGTCATGATGTTGCTGTCGCAGGCGGCCCAGGTGCTCGGCGCGCGGCTGATCGGCCAGGATGCGGAATTTGCCGCAGTGTCGACTGACAGCCGCAGCATCGTCGCGGGCGATTTGTTCGTGGCGCTGCAGGGTGAAAACTTTGATGGTGCGCAGTTTGTCGCAGGCGCTGCACAGAGCGGCGCGGTGGCCGCGCTGGTGAACAGCGCAAGCTACCACGGCGGCGAGGCGGCATGCCCGCTGCTGCTGGTGGAAGATACGCGCCTGGCATTGGGGCGGCTGGCCGCGCACTGGCGCGCGCAGTTCAATATCCCGGTGGTGGTGCTGACCGGCAGCAACGGCAAGACCACGGTAAAGGAAATGCTGGCCGTCATCCTGCGTGAGGCAACGGGGAACGCAGACAGCGTGCTCGCCACCCAGGGCAACCTGAATAACGACATCGGCATGCCGCTTACCTTGCTCAAGCTGCGTGCGTTACATCGCTATGCCGTGATCGAGATCGGCATGAACCATCCCGGTGAAATCGATTATCTCACCCGCATTGCCTGTCCCGACGTCGCGCTTGTCAATAATGCTTCGAGTGCACACCTGGCCGGCCTGGGTTCGGTGGAAGCGGTAGCGCACGCCAAGGGCGAAATATTCGGCGGCCTGGGTGAGAACGGCATTGCCGTGATTAACGCAGACGACCCATATGCACCACTGTGGCGGGAACTGGCGCAGCCACACCGGGTGATCGACTTCGCGCTGGATGCGCCGGCAGCAGTCGGCGCCTGCTGGGATGTTACGGAGTTCGGGATCCGGATGGAGATCACTGCACCGGAAGGCGAGATCGGCGTGAAGTTGCAGGTGCCGGGCGCGCACAACGCGCGCAATGCGCTGGCCGCCGCCGCCGCCGCACTCGCATTGCAGGTTTCGCTGTCTGCCATCGTCCGCGGCCTGGAAAAGTTCGGCGGCGTGGCAGGGCGGCTGCAGCGCAAGCCGGCGCGAAACGGGGCTGTCCTGATCGACGATACCTACAATGCCAACCCTGCCTCGATGAGTGCCGCACTCAAGGTGCTGGCGCAGGCACCCGGCAAGCGCATCTTCGTAATGGGAGACATGGGCGAACTGGGTGCGGATGAAACGCGATTCCATGCGGAAGTCGGTGCGGCGGCGCGGAAGCTGGGTATCCAGCAGCTGCTGGCGCTGGGCGAGCTGAGCCGTGCCGCGGTAAATGAGTTTGGTGCCGGGGCGCAACACTTCGGCGATATCGACGGCTTGTGCGCTGCGCTGGATGGGGTGCTGGGGGCGGGTACTACGGTGCTGGTGAAGGGGTCGCGCTTCATGAAAATGGAACGGGTGGTCAAGCATTGCACCCGGGAAGGGGAAACATGCTGCTCGCATTAGCACAATGGCTGTCGCACGACGTCAGGACGTTCAGCGTGCTGAACTACATCACGCTGCGCGCAGTGCTGGCCGCGATGACTGCGCTGTTCATTTCCTTCATGGTGGGGCCGGCGATGATACGCAAGCTGGCCGCCATGAAAATCGGCCAGGCAGTACGCAGCGATGGTCCGCAGACCCATCTGGTCAAGGCCGGTACGCCGACCATGGGCGGTGCGCTGATCCTCACATCGATTGCCATCACGACCTTGTTATGGGGCGATCTGCGCAACGCGTACATCTGGGTGGTGCTGCTGACCACGCTCGGCGTGGGCGCCATCGGCTGGGTGGACGATTACCGCAAGGTGGTGCATCGCAATCCCAAGGGATTGTCGGCCGGCGCCAAGATGTTCTGGCAGTCGCTGATTGCATTGGCGGTAGGCGGGTACTTGTGGCATAGCGCCAGCCTGCCTGCGCACACCGAACTCATCGTGCCGTTCTTCAAGTACCTGGTATTTCCGCTGGGTGCATTCAGTTTTATTGCGCTGGTCTATCTGGTGATCGTCGGCAGCAGCAATGCGGTGAACCTGACCGATGGCCTGGATGGACTCGCCATCATGCCGACGGTGATGGTGGCCAGCGCGCTGGCGATCTTCGCCTATGTCGCCGGGCATGCCGAATTTTCCAAGTATCTCGGCGAGCCCTCCATCCCGGGGGCGGGCGAACTGGCGATATTTTGTGCGGCGATTGCCGGGGCTGGCCTGGCGTTCCTGTGGTTCAACGCCTATCCGGCGGAAGTCTTCATGGGTGACGTCGGGGCGCTGGCGCTGGGTGCTGCGCTGGGTGCGGTGGCCGTGATCATCCGCCAGGAGCTGGTGCTGTTCATCATGGGCGGGGTGTTCGTGGTCGAAGCGGTATCGGTGATGCTGCAAGTGTCGTATTTCAAGATCACCAAGAAGATTTATGGCGAAGGGCGCCGCGTGTTGCTGATGGCGCCGCTGCACCACCATTTTGAGCAGAAGGGCTGGAAAGAGACGCAGGTAGTGGTCAGGTTCTGGATCATCACCATGCTGCTGGTATTGCTGGGATTGGCGACGTTGAAACTGCGATGACGCAACTGACGGACAAATCGGTGCTGGTATTGGGGCTCGGCGAGACCGGGCTGTCGCTCGTGCGCTGGCTTACGGCACAGGGTGCGCGCGTGCGCGCCGCCGACAGCCGCGACTTGCCGCCGGCACTGGAGACGTTGCGCAATGAATTCCCGCAGGTGGACGTGCGCTGCGGGGTGTTCCGCGGCGAGCTGCTGGACGGTATCGAATTGATCGCGATCAGCCCCGGCGTGGCAATGAGCGAGCCGGTCGTGACGGCTGCCGTGGAGCGTGGCGTGCCTGTCGTCGGCGACATCGAGCTGTTCGCGCAGGCACTGCCGCCGCAGGGCGGCCCCAGGGTGATCGCCATCACCGGTTCCAATGGCAAGACCACGGTAACCAGCATGGTTGGCGCGATGTGCCGCGCCGCGGGACTGGATACGGTGGTGGCCGGCAATATTTCGCCTGCCGTGCTGGATGTACTGCTGCAGCGCAAGGGGCGGCAGCCGCAGGTATGGGTGCTGGAGCTGTCCAGCTTCCAGCTGGAAACGACGTTTTCACTCAGCGCGGATGTCGCCACCGTGCTTAATGTCAGTGCAGACCATCTCGATCGTTATGCCGACATGGGCAAATACATTGCGGCCAAGGCGCGCATTTTCCGTAGCGACGGGCAGCACGGCATCCAGGTGCTCAACCGCGACGATGCCGACAGTGCGGCCATGGCGCTGCTGGGACGCACGACGGTGACCTTCGGGCTGGATGTCCCGGCGCCGGGCAGCGATGACTGGGGCGTCGAACGCGACGAGCGCGCGCTCTGGCTGGTGCAGGACGGGCAGCGCGCGCTGAACGCCAGCGAACTGCAGGTGACCGGCCTGCATAACGTCGCCAATGCGCTTGCCGCACTCGCGCTATGCCGGGCTGTCGGCCTGCCGCTGTCGCCGTTGCTGCATGCGCTGCGTACCTTCAGGGGGCTGCCGCATCGCGTGGAAGCGGTGGCCTCGATCGGCAACGTGATCTATTACGACGATTCCAAGGGCACCAACGTCGGGGCGACAGTTGCTGCATTGCAGGGGCTGGGACGGCAGGCGGTGCTGATTGCAGGTGGCGATGGCAAGGGACAGGACTTTTCCCCGCTCCTGCCTGCCGTGACGCAGCATGCGCGTGCCGTGATCCTGATCGGTCGCGATGCGGACAAGATCGCCGCAGTACTGAATGGCTGCGGCGTGCCGCTGCTCAGCGCGGCTGACATGGCGGAAGCGGTGCGGCTGGGATCGACGGTCGCGCAGCCCGGTGATGCGGTGCTGCTATCCCCGGCCTGTGCCAGCTTCGACATGTTCCGTAATTATGTGCATCGCGCCGAGGCGTTCATCGCGGCAGTGCGCGACCTGCAAAAGGAGGCGGCATGCGCAGCGCGAGCCTGACCGGACGCCAGCAGCCACTGGCCGAATACGACGAGGTGCTGGCGTGGCTGGTGCTGGCCTTGCTGTCATTCGGTCTGGTGATGGTGTATTCGGCTTCGATCGCCACCGCCGAGGCCAGCAAGTTTACCGGCCATCATCCGACTTATTACCTGATACGCCAGGCGCTATTCATTGGCGCCGGCCTGGTGGCAGGGATGATGGCGTTCCAGGTGCCGCTGCTGAACTGGCAGAAAGTGGCGCCTTACCTGTTTGTGGCAGGCGTGCTGTTGCTGATGCTGGTGCTGATACCCGGTATCGGGCGCGAAGTGAACGGCAGCCGCCGCTGGCTGTCGCTGTTCGTCATCAACCTGCAGCCGTCGGAACTGATGAAGCTGTTTGCCGTGCTGTATGCCGCCGACTACACGGTGCGCAAAGGTGCGCTGAAGGACAGGCTGGTCAAGGCCTTCTGGCCGATGTTCGTGGTGATGGTGCTGGTCGGCGCGCTGCTGCTGCAGGAGCCGGACATGGGCGCTTTCGTGGTGATCCTGTCCATTGCCGTCTGCACCCTGTTCCTGGGCGGCTTCAACCTCAAGGTGTTCGGGGGGCTGGTGATTGCGCTGCCGCTGGCGTTCGCCGCGCTGATCCTTTCTTCGCCTTACCGCATGCAACGTGTTGTCGGCTTCATGGATCCGTGGTCCGACCCGTTCGGCAAGGGCTACCAGCTGAGTCATTCGCTGATTGCTTTCGGCCGGGGCGAATGGTTCGGCGTCGGCCTGGGCGCGAGTGTGGAAAAACTGTTTTACCTGCCGGAAGCGCACACGGACTTTTTGCTGGCGGTGATCGCCGAGGAGCTCGGCTTTGTCGGCGTGTGTGCGGTGATCGTGCTGTTCGGCTGGCTGCTGATCCGCGCCTTTGCCATTGGCCGCCAGTCGGCTTTCCTGGATCGCCAGTTTGCGGCGCTGACGGCACAGGGGATCGCCATCTGGCTGAGCGTGCAGGCGATGATCAACATGGGCGTCAACATGGGCGTGTTGCCCACCAAGGGGCTGACCTTGCCGTTCCTCAGCTTCGGCGGCAGCGGAGTCGTGGTGAACTGCATTGCCGTCGCCATCCTGCTCCGGATTGACTGGGAAAACAGGCGAATCATGCGGGGGTTGCCGGTATGAACAGCACGCAAGCGCAAGCCAAAAACGGGAAACAGGAAATGACCGAGAAGAAACGCACCATCCTGATCATGGCCGGCGGCACCGGTGGGCATATCTACCCGGGGCTGGCGGTGGCCGATCAGTTGCGTGCCCGCGGGTGGCGGGTGGTGTGGATGGGCGTGCCCGGCAGCATGGAGTCGGAAGTGGTGCCCAAGTACGGTTACCCGATGGTGTGGGTGGATTTTTCCGGCGTGCGCGGCAAGGGACTGTTGCGCAAGCTGCTGTTGCCGCTGACCCTGTTGCTGGCGTTGTGGCAGAGCCTGGTGGCGATGCTCGAATACCGGCCTGATGTGGTACTGGGCATGGGCGGTTACGTAACCGTCCCGGGCGGGCTGATGGCGGCGCTGCTGCGCCGGCCGCTGGTGATCCACGAACAGAATTCCGTTGCCGGCCTGAGCAACCACTTGCTCGGGCGCTTCGCAGCGCGGGTGCTGAGCGGTTTCCCCGATGTGCTGCCGCGGGCGGAGTGGTGCGGCAACCCGGTGCGCGAGGCAATCAGCGCGCTGCCCTTGCCGCAGCAACGTTATGGCGCGCGCAGCGGCAAGCTCAACGTGCTGGTGGTGGGCGGCAGTCTGGGCGCGAAAGCGATCAACCAGTGTGTGCCGCAGGCGCTGGCGCTGTTGTCGGAAGAACTTCGTCCCGAGGTGTTGCACCAGACGGGCAACCGGCATTTCGAGTCCGTGCAGGGTGCATATCGGCGTGCGGGTGTGGAAGCCGCGGCAATCATGCCGTTCCTCGACAACATGGCGTTCTTTTACGACCAGGCCGACCTGGTGATCTGCCGCGCCGGGGCGCTGACCATCGCTGAGCTGGCGGCGGCCGGGGTGGCCAGCATCCTGATCCCGTTCCCGTTTGCGGTGGACGACCACCAGACCTACAACGCACGCTTTCTGAGCGAGCAGGGCGCTGCAGTGCTGTTGCCGCAAAAGGACCTGACCCCGCAGCGGCTGGCCGACCTGATCGGCGGGATGACGCGCGAACGCGCACTGGAAATGGCCCAGGCCGCCCACGCCGCGGCGCAGCCCGATGCGGCAAAGCGCGTAGCGGAAATATGCATGGAGCTGGCAGGAGCATGAAGCACAAGATCAAACACCTGCATTTCGTAGGCATCGGCGGCTCGGGCATGAACGGCATCGCCGAGGTGTTGCTCAATCTCGGCTTCCAGGTCAGCGGCTCGGATCTGGCCGACAGCGCAATCACCCGGCGCCTGAGCCGGCTCGGCGCAACGGTGTACCTGGGGCATGCGCAGGAAAACCTGATTGACGCCGATGCGGTGGTGATTTCCACCGCCGTGCAGAGCGACAATCCCGAGGTGGTGGCAGCGCGTGCGCGCAATATCCCGGTGGTGCCGCGCGCCATGATGCTGGCCGAACTGATGCGCCTGCGCCAGGGAATCGCCATTGCCGGCACCCACGGCAAGACCACCACCACCAGCCTGGTCGCCAGCATACTGGCCAAGGGCGGGCTGGACCCGACTTTTGTCATCGGCGGCCTGCTCAACAGCAGCGGCACCAATGCCAAGCTCGGTACCGGTGAATTCATCGTGGTCGAGGCCGATGAGTCGGACGCTTCTTTCCTGTACCTGCAGCCGATCCTGGCCGTGGTCACCAACATCGACGCCGACCACATGGAAACCTACGGCCACGACTTTGCGAAACTCAAGCAGGCATTTGCCGATTTCATCGGCCACCTGCCGTTCTACGGACGCGCGATGCTGTGCCTGGACGACGCCAATGTGCGCGACATTCTGCCGTCCATCACGCGGCCGGTGACGACTTACGGATTTGCCGAAGATGCGCAGATCCGCGCGATCAACGTGCGTCACGAAGGCGGGCAGATGCACTTCACCGCGCTGTGCCGCCACAACAGCGTGCCGGTAAACCTGGACGTTACGCTCAACCTGGCCGGGCTGCACAACGTGCAGAACGCATTGGCCGCCATTGCCATCGGACTGGAGGTCGGCGTGGCCGCCCAGGCCATTGTCGCTGCGCTGGCGGAATTCCAGGGCGTGGGCCGGCGCTTCCAGCGCTATGGCGAAATCCCGCTGGTCAGTGGCGGCGCCTTTACCCTGATCGACGACTACGGGCATCACCCGGCGGAGATGGTGGCAACGTTGGCGGCGGTGCGCGGTGCGTTTCCCGGACAGCGCCTGGTGCTGGCATTCCAGCCGCACCGCTATACGCGTACACGCGACCTGTTCGAGGATTTCATCAAGGTGCTGGGCAGCGTGGATGCGTTGCTGCTGGCCGAAGTATATGCCGCGGGTGAAACGCCGATTGTCGCGGCGGACGGTCGCGCACTGATGCGGGCATTGCGTGTGGCAGGCCACGACAAAGGCGTATTCGTCGAGCAGATTGCGGATATGCCGCAGGCCATTATGCAAATGGCCCGGCCGGGTGACGTAGTGGTGACCATGGGGGCGGGTTCGATCGGCGGTGTGCCGGGTGCGGTACGGCGACTGGCCCAGGGTGATGCATGAACATGACAGAAGTGGAGAGCTTCATGGCTGAAGGGTTGCGCGGAACATTGCGCCATGACGTGGACATGAGCCGGCATACCAGCTGGCGTGCCGGCGGTCGCGCCGAGCGCGTATACCAGCCTGCCGATCTTGCCGACCTTGCCTTGTTCATGCGCGGCCTGCCGGCCGGTGAGCCGATGTATGCGGTCGGGCTCGGCAGCAACTTGCTGGTGCGCGACGGTGGCCTGCGGGGCACGGTGTTGCTGCTGCACGCGGCACTGAACGAATTGCGGTTTGAAGATGGCCTGATCTACGTGCAGGCGGGAATTTCCGGCGCCAAGCTGGCGCGCTTTGCCGCGCTGCAGAATCTGAGCGGTGCGGAGTTTTTTGCCGGGATACCCGGCACGCTGGGCGGCATGCTGGCGATGAATGGCGGTTGTTATGGCAGCGAAACCTGGCAGGTGGTCGCACGGGTGCAAACCATCAGTCGCGGCGGCGAAGTGCGGGAACGCATGCCGCAGGACTATGACATTGGTTACCGGCATGTGGCGTTGCGCGAGGGTGCCGAAGAATGGTTTGTCGGTGCCTGGTTGCGGCTGGCGCAGGGCGACGGCGAAACCGCACGCATGGAGATCAAGTCGCTGCTGGCCAAGCGCATCGCCAGCCAGCCGCTGAATCTGCCGAACGCGGGGTCGGTGTTCCGCAATCCGCCGGGCGACCATGCGGCACGGCTGATCGAGCAGTGCGGGCTGAAAGGGCGATGCATAGGCGGTGCGCAGGTTTCGCCCAAGCACGCCAACTTTATCGTGAATACCGGCGGCGCGAAGGCGGCGGATATCGAGCAGTTGATCAACGAGGTGCAGGCGACGGTGCGGCAGCAGACCGGTATCGAACTGCATCCGGAGGTACGCATTATTGGTGAGGCGAAATGAGCATGCCATCTTCTACATCGCTTGATGCACGCGCCTTCGGCAAGGTGGTGGTGCTGTTCGGCGGGCGCTCTGCCGAGCGCGAAGTGTCGCTGAAAAGCGGCGCGGCGGTGCTGGCGGCGCTACAGCGCAGCGGGGTGGACGCGCATCCCTTCGATCCGGCGGTGCTCGATCTGCAGGCATTGCGTGACGAAGGCTACGACCGCGCGTTCATCGCATTGCATGGCCGCTTCGGCGAGGACGGCACGGTCCAGGGTGCGCTGGAACTGTTGGGTATGCCATACACCGGCAGTGGCGTGCTGGCATCCGCACTGGCGATGGATAAGTGGCGCAGCAAACTGGTATGGCAGGCTGGCGGCCTGCCGGTCCCGGCCTATGAAATGCTCGATGGCAACAGCGATCCCGATGCCGTTACGGCGCGGCTGGGTTTGCCGCTGTTCGTGAAGCCGGCCAATGAAGGTTCCAGCGTCGGCATCAGCAAGGTGAAGCAGGCTGGCGAATTGCGTGCCGCATATGAAGAGGCGGCCCGGCACGACAAGCTGGTACTGGCGGAAGCGTTTGTCGGCGGCGGCGAATACACCGTGGCCATTCTCGGCGGGCAGGCGCTGCCGGTAATCAAGATCGAGCCGGCCAACGAATTCTACGACTATGAGGCGAAATACTTGCGCGACGATACGCGCTACCTGTGCCCGAGCGGTTTGCCCGCCGAGCGTGAGGCGGAAATGCAGCGTCTGGCGCTGCAGGGTTTTGCCCTGATCGGCGGCGGCGGATGGGGGCGTGTGGATTTCCTGGCAGACGCCGCAGGCAAGGCTTATCTGCTGGAAGTGAACACCGCCCCCGGCATGACCGACCATAGCCTGGTGCCGATGGCGGCACGCCAGGCCGGGATGAGTTTCGACCAGCTGGTGCTGCGCATTCTGGAGTTGAGCCATGTGGGATGACCCGCTAGCCCTGCGCAAACTGTCCAACGCACTGTTCGGCATCGCCGCGGCGCTGCTGCTGTTCGTGACGCTGGACTATGCGCTGCACCTGCCGGTGTTCGCGTTGCGTGCGGTACGCCTGAGTGCACCGCCGCAACGCGTGCCGGAAAAGCTGATAGCGCAAGTGGTGCATAACGAATTGCACGGCAATTTCTTCACCGTCGACCTGGCGGAAGCGCAACACGGTTTCGAGCAGCTGCCATGGGTGCGCAAGGCGAGTGTGCGCCGGCATTTTCCGTGGCAACTGGACGTGGACCTGGAAGAGCAGGTGGCGCTGGCGCATTGGAATGGTACGCAGCTGGTGAATACCCATGGCGAGGTGTTTGCCGCAGAGGACGAGCAGGCGCTGCCGAGTCTGATCGGCCCGGACGATGCGGCGGCCGAGGTGGCGCAGCGCTATATCCGTTTCGGCGAGATGCTGGCGCCGATCAAGCAGCAGGTCGCGCAGCTCAGCCTGTCGCCTCGCGGCGCCTGGCAATTGCGGCTGCAGGACGGGATGGTGGTGGAACTCGGGCGTGAACAGATGGAGCAGCGGCTGGCGCGCTTCGTTGCGGTGTATCCGTACAGCCTGGCAACCATGCCGCAGCCGGTGCGCTATGTTGATTTGCGCTACCGCAACGGTTTCGCCGCATACCTGCCAGCGGCGCACGGACGGGGGTAACAGATGAAACGGAACTTGAGCAGCAGGAATTCAGGCGGCGGAGAAATACGATGAGCAGAGCTATGAGCAGAGGCAGGGAAGGGAAGAACTTGATCGTCGGGCTGGATGTCGGCACTTCGAAAATCGTCGTCATCGTCGGCGAGGTCAAGCCGGAAGGCACGCTGGAGGTGATCGGCGTGGGGATGCACGAATCCTCCGGCATGAAAAAGGGCATGGTGGTGAACATCGACGCCACGGTGGCGGCAATCCAGCGCGCGCTCGGCGATGCCGAGCTGATGGCCGACTGCAAGATCCGCGAGGTGTACACCGGCATCGCGGGCAGCCACATCAAGAGTTCGAATGCCAACGGCATGGTCAAGATCAAGGACAAGGAAGTGTCGCAGGCCGATATCGAGCGCGTGATCGAAACCGCGAGTTCGATCAGCCTGCCGGGCGACCAGCAGACGCTGCACATTCTGGAGCAGGAGTTCAGCATCGACGGCCAGGAGGGCATCAAGAAACCGCTCGGCATGAGCGGCATGCGGCTGGAGGTGGAGGTGCACATCGTCACCGGCGCGGTGGCGGCAGTGCAGAACATCATGAAGTGCGTGCACCGCTGCGGGCTGGAAGTGCGCGAGATGATCCTGCAGCCGCTGGCCTCGAGCAAGACGGTGCTGGCCGATGACGAGAAAGACCTCGGCGTGTGCCTGGTCGATATCGGCGGCGGTACTACCGACGTGGCGATTTTCACCGGCGGTGCGATCCGCCATACCGCAGTGATCCCGATTGCCGGCGACCAGATCACCAACGATATCGCGATGGCTTTGCGCACGCCGACCAAGGATGCGGAAGACATCAAGATCAAGTACGGCTGCGCGCTGCGCCAGCTGGCCGACGATGCGCCGATCGAGGTGCCGGGTGTGGGCGAGCGCGGGCCGCGCATGCTGTCACGCCAGACGCTGGCGGAAGTGATCGAGCCGCGCGTGGAAGAGCTGTATTCGCTGGTGCAGGCGGAATTGCGGCGCAGCGGATTCGAAGATTTGCTGTCCTCCGGCATTGTCATCACCGGCGGCAGCAGCGCGATGCAGGGCATGGTGGAACTGGGTGAGGAAATTTTCCATATGCCGGTGCGACTGGGTTTGCCGCATTACGTGGGCGGGTTGTCAGATGTAGTGAGGACGCCGAGATTCTCCACCGGCGTCGGCTTGCTGCTGTATGGGCTGGAGCGGCATCAGCACCATGAAGCGGCGCGTGCCCATTCGGGCTCGTTCAGCGATGTGCTGGAGAGAATGAAGGCGTGGTTCCAGGGTAATTTTTAAGAGTCGGTAATCGGTTCAGGTTGCAGTAATTTTCAAGGAGAAACTTATGTTCGAGATCATGGATACACAAACTCAGGATGCGGTGATCAAGGTCATCGGTGTGGGCGGCTGCGGCGGCAATGCGGTCGACCACATGATAGAGCAGGGGGTGCAGGGCGTGGAGTTCATCGTCATCAACACCGATGCCCAGGCGCTCAAACGCAACAAGGCGCGCATGCAGCTGCAGATTGGTGCCAGCATCACCAAGGGGCTGGGCGCAGGTGCGGTTCCTGATATCGGACGGGCTGCTGCCGAGGAAGACCGTGCGCGCATCAGCGAGATGATCAGTGGTGCAAACATGGTGTTCATAACGGCCGGCATGGGCGGTGGCACCGGTACCGGTGCGGCGCCGATCGTCGCCCAGGTGGCGAAGGAGATGGACATCCTGACCGTGGCGGTGGTGACCAAGCCGTTTGCGCACGAAGGCAAGCGCATGCGCCTGGCGCAGACCGGCATCGAGGCGCTGTCCGAATTCGTCGACTCGCTGATCATCGTGCCGAACGAGAAGCTGATGAGCGTGCTCGGCGAAGACACCACGCTGCTCGACGCCTTCCGTTCTTCCAATGGCGTACTGCAGGGCGCGGTAGCGGGCATTGCCGAGGTGATCAATGTGCCCGGCCTGGTGAACGTGGACTTTGCCGACGTGCGTACCCTGATGTCGGAAAACGGCATGGCAATGATGGGTTCGGCCACCGCTTCCGGTACCGACCGTGCGCAAATCGCAGCTGAGCGCGCGATGTCCAGCCCGTTGCTGGAAGATGTCGACCTGGCAGGTGCACGTGGCGTGCTGGTCAACATCAGTTCCAGCACCAGCCTGACCCTGAAAGAGTACAAGCAGGTGACCAACAGCGTGCAGTTTGCCGTAGAGGATGCCACGGTGATCGTCGGCTCGGTATTTGACGAAGAGATGGGCGACGAGTTGCGCGTCACCATCGTGGCAACCGGCCTCGGCTCCCCGGTGGCACGCACACAGCCGAAGCCGGAATTGGTCATCAGCCAGCGTACCGGCACGCACGATGAACCTGCCGAAGTTTCTGCGGTCAACTACAACGAACTCGACATGCCTACGGTGATGCGCAGCAACCGCCGGCGCGAGGCGATCGAGGCGATGAAGCAGTCCGGCGTGGAGACGCTGGATATTCCGTCGTTCCTGCGCAAGCAGGCTGACTGACGGAGGCTTGGTCAGGCGTTGGGGATTGCAGGGCAGAGGTATCTGCTGTGATAAACTATGCACCTTAGATTCGGGTTGATTGCAACATGGTCAGGCAGCGTACACTGAAAAAATCGGTACAGGCCACGGGGGTCGGACTGCATACGGGCGAGAAGGTCTATCTGACTTTGCGTCCGGCACCGGTCAACAGCGGCATCCTGTTTCGCCGAGTGGATCTCGAACCGGCGGTGGAAATCCGTGCCGAAGCCCATCTGGTGCATGACACGCGGCTGTCCACTTGCCTGGAGGCGAATGGCGCACGGGTGGCGACCATCGAGCACCTGATGTCTGCCTTTGCCGGGCTGGGGATCGACAATGCCTTCGTCGACCTGACCAGTGCCGAGGTGCCGATCATGGATGGCAGCGCCGGAACGTTTATCTTCCTGCTGCAATCTGCCGGCATCGAGGAGCAGCCGGCCGCCAAGAAATTCATCCGCATCAAGAAGACGGTAGAGGTCAGGGATGGCGACAAGTGGGTGCGCTTTGAGCCATTCAGCGGCTACAAACTGTCGTTCACCATCAATTTTGCCCATCCGGTGTTTGCCGCTTCCCGCCAGGACGTGACCATCGATCTGGGCGAGCACTCCTATATTCGCGAAATCAGCCGCGCCCGCACCTTCGGTTTCATGCAGGACGTCGAGGCGATGCGCGCGCAGGGACTGGCACTCGGCGGAAATCTGGACAACGCCATCGTCATGGACGAATACCGCGTGATCAATCCGGACGGCCTGCGTTTCGAGGACGAATTCGTCAAGCATAAGGTGCTGGATGCCATCGGCGACCTGTATCTGCTGGGGTATCCGCTGATAGGTGCCTTTTCCGGTTACAAATCCGGACATGCGCTGAACAACGCCTTGTTGCGCGCGCTGCTGGCCGACGAAGAGGCATGGGAGTTCGTGACCTTCGGCAAGGCCGAGGAAGCACCGGCATTCCTCCGCATGCAATTGCAGGCGGCCTAGGATTCCTCCATCGCGGAGTTGCGATGATCATATTGCGTTTGTTGCTGGTTCTCGCCGCACTGGTCATTGTGCTGTCCGGTGGGCTTTACCTGTTTACCCGCGATCCCCGGTATCTGCGCTTTGCCTGGCAGGTGGTGCGCTTTGTGGTTTTCCTGCTGCTGCTGTTTGCCGTACTGTTCGTGCTGGAGCGTTACGTACTGACCGCCTGGCGCGTGCTGGTCTAATCCTTGAGCGCAGCGAGCCGCTGCAAGGCGTTCTTCAGCGGCGAATCCGGCAGGCTTGCGGCCAGTTCGGCCATCTGCTGCCGGCCGGCGGGACTGAGTTTGCGGCCGCCTGCTGGGCGATTGTCCGGGGACTGGCCAACTTGCACCTTGACCTGAATTCCAGTAACCTCGACGCCGCCTTGCCGCAGCTGCAGCACGAGCTGGGGGGCGAGCTGGCGCAATTTGGCGGCGATTGCCGCATTGTCCGCCGCCAGCACCAGGGTCTGTTGCTCGAACCAGTGGACACGGCTGGCACGCGCCAGCGAGGGTGGTGCGAGGCGCCGGTAGTGCCGTTGCAGCGCGGCCAGTTCCCGCGCAGTGCGCGAAAACTGGCGCAGCTCCTGGGAGCCGGTGAAATAGGAATTCAAGCGTTGCGACACAGCGTCGATATTAACCAAGAGGAGGAGGGAACGTGGATGTTATTCTAGTTTCCAGCCGTTTTGCAAAAGCACGGACGATCAAGCTCACTGCTACGCGCCTGACGATGGCTGCGCTGCTGGGCTTGGGGTTGTTGCTGGTGACCGTAGTGCTGGCGCAGTACGCTATTGTCCGGCTGCAGCCCGGCGCCATGACCAATGAACTGCGCAACTGGCTGGCCAGCGTGCAGGAGGCCGAGCAGAAGCAGCAGCAGTCCTATATGCGCGAGAGCCTGGATACCATGGCCAAGCGCATGGGGGAAATGCAGGCGCAGGTGCTGCGGCTGGATGCGCTGGGCGCCCGCCTGGCCAAGACCGCCGGCATGAAGCCGCAGGACTTTTCCTTCGACGAGCCGCCGGCACAGGGCGGTCCGTATATCCCCGCCCCCCAGCAGCAGGACATCTCCCTTGACAGCATGAACCAGCAACTGGGCAGCCTGTCGCAACTCATGAACGACCGCAACGACAAGCTGGTGGCGCTGGAAACGTTATTGATGCAGGACCAGCTGAGCAAGCGCATGTTCCCGTCGGCGGCACCGGTCAAGCACGGCTGGTATTCATCCAATTTCGGCTGGCGTATCGACCCGTTTACCGGCAAGCAGGCGATGCATGAAGGGGTGGATTATATGGTCCCGACAGGCACCCCGGTCTTCGCCTCGGCAGGCGGCATTGTGACTTACGCAGACCTGCATCCGCAGTATGGTAATATGGTCGAGATTGACCACGGCAATGGCATCGTGACGCGTTATGCCCATGCTTCCAAGCTGCTGGTCAGGGATGGGCAGATGGTGCGGCGCGGGCAGGAAATAGCCCTGTCGGGCAGCACCGGGCGCTCCACCGGCCCACACCTGCACTTTGAAGTGAGATACAAGGGCGTCGCCCAGAACCCGGTGCGCTTTCTGCAGAAAGCTGCGGCAGGTTGACAGTTGCGAGCCTTGCGTGAGGGTGAGGTGTGGCACCTCACCCTTTTTGTTTGGTTTCATCCAGAAGATTTAACGCCAAGAAAAAATAGAACATGATTTCCAAATTGCTGAAAGGCGTTTTCGGTAGCCGCAATGACCGCCTGCTTAAACAATACCGCCAGACTGTAAATGCCATCAACCGGCTCGAAGCTGCCACCCAGCAGCTGTCGGACGACGAGTTACGCGGCAGGAGCGATGCTTTCAAGCAGCGTTTTGCCAACGGCGAGTCGCTCGATGCGTTGCTGCCGGAAGCCTTTGCAGTGGTACGCGAGGCGAGCCGGCGTGTGTTGCAGATGCGCCATTTCGACGTTCAGCTGATCGGCGGCATGGCATTGCATTACGGCAAGATCGCCGAAATGCGCACCGGCGAGGGTAAAACGCTGATGGCGACCCTGCCCGCCTACCTCAATGCATTGTCCGGCAAGGGCGTGCATGTAGTGACAGTCAACGATTACCTCGCGGAACGCGATGCCGAATGGATGGGTCGGCTGTACCGGTTTCTGGGGCTGTCGGTCGGCGTCATCCTGTCGCAAATGGAGCAGGGCGACAAGCAGGCCGCCTATGCCGCCGATATCACCTACGGCACCAACAACGAATTCGGTTTCGACTACCTGCGCGACAACATGGCGACGCATGCCAGCGAACGCTTCCAGCGCCAGCTGAATTTCGCCATCGTGGATGAAGTGGACTCGATCCTGATCGACGAGGCGCGCACGCCGCTGATCATTTCCGGCCAGGCGGAAGACAACGTGGCTATCTACACGCGCATGGACAAGCTGGTGCCCAGCCTGGTGCGCCAGCAGGAGGAAGACGGCCCCGGCGATTACAGCGTGGACGAAAAGAACCACCAGATCCTGCTCACCGAAGAAGGCCATGAGCATGCGGAAGAACTGCTGGCCAAGGCCGGCTTGCTGTCTGCCGGCGGCAGCCTGTATGACCCGTCCAACATCACGCTGATCCATCACCTGTATGCCGCATTGCGCGCCCACGCGCTGTACCACCGCGACCAGCACTACGTGGTGCAGGATGGCGAAGTGGTGATCGTGGACGAATTCACCGGACGCCTGATGGCCGGGCGGCGCTGGTCGGACGGGCTGCACCAGGCGGTGGAGGCAAAGGAGGGGCAGCCGATCCAGAAGGAAAACCAGACGCTGGCCTCGATTACCTTCCAGAACTACTTCCGCATGTACGGCAAACTGGCCGGCATGACCGGTACGGCGGATACCGAAGCCTACGAGTTCCAGCAGATTTACAACCTGGAAACGGTGATCATCCCGCCGCATCGTCCGACGGTGCGCAAGGACATGATGGACAAGGTCTACATGACCATGCACGAGAAGTATGCGGCGGTGATAGCCGATGTCCGCGACTGCTATGAGCGGGGCCAGCCGGTACTGGTCGGTACCACCTCGATCGAAACTTCGGAATTGCTGTCCAGCCTGCTGGACAAGGAAAAACTCCCGCATCAGGTGTTGAACGCCAAACAGCATGCGCATGAGGCGGAAATCGTCGCCCAGGCGGGCCGCCCCAGGATGGTTACCATCGCCACAAACATGGCGGGCCGCGGTACCGACATCGTGCTCGGCGGCAATGTCGAGAAGCAGGTCGAACACCTGCAGGCGGACGAGAGCCTGAACGAGGCGACGCGCCAGCAGCGCATCGAAAAGCTGCACAGCGAATGGCAGTCGCTGCACGAACAGGTGCTGGCGGCCGGCGGGCTGCACATCATCGGCACCGAACGCCACGAATCGCGCCGCGTCGACAACCAGTTGCGCGGCCGTTCCGGGCGCCAGGGCGACCCCGGCTCCAGCCGTTTCTACCTGTCGCTGGAAGACCCGTTGCTGCGTATTTTCGCCTCCGACCGGGTGGCGGCGATCATGAACAAGTTCAAGCTGCCGGAAGGCGAGGCGATCGAGCACACCTGGGTGACGCGCGCCATCGAGAACGCGCAGCGCAAGGTCGAGGCGCGCAACTTCGACATGCGCAAGCAGATCCTCGAATACGACGACGTTGCCAACGACCAGCGCAAGGTGATCTACCAGCAGCGCAACGAACTGCTGGAAAGCGGCGATATTTCGGAAACCATCACGGCCATGCGCGAAAGCGTGCTGCAGGACAGCATCAGCGAATACATTGCGCCGCAAAGCATGGAAGAGCAATGGGATGTCCCGGCGCTGGAGCGCGCGCTGGCCGCCGAATACCAGATGGATTTGCCGCTGGAGCAATGGCTGGAACAGGACAAGAAGCTGGACGAGCATGGCTTGCGCGAGCTCGTGGTGCAGGAAGCGCAGGAGAAATACCAGGCCAAGGTGGCCCAGGTCGGGCCGGAAATCATGCACCAGTATGAGCGCATCGTGATGCTGAGCAGCGTCGACCAGCACTGGCGCGAGCACCTCGCGGCGCTCGATCATTTGCGCCAGGGCATACACCTGCGCGGCTATGCACAGAAGAATCCCAAGCAGGAATACAAGCGCGAGGCGTTTGAATTGTTCGCCGGCATGCTGGAGGCGATCAAGCGCGACGTAACGCAGAACCTGCTCAATGTGCAGATTCGCAGCGAAAGCGATGTCGAGGCGGTGGAAGCCCAACCCGCACCGGGAAATGTGCAGTATCATCACGCCGGTTACGACGAGGCGCTGGGGCAGGGCGATGAGGCGGAAGGCGAACATAAACCGTTCGTGCGCGGCGGCGACAAGGTCGGGCGCAACGATCCCTGCCCGTGCGGCTCAGGGAAAAAATACAAGCACTGCCACGGCAAATTGACTTGATGTCGCTTTTTATTTCTGGGAGAAGAGCATGACGACAGACGATCTGGTTTTACAGACCCTGCACAATTCCACCCTGACGGAAGAGTTGCGCGACGCCGAGATCGAGGCACTGGCGCGCATCATCACGGTACGCGAGTACAAGGCAGGCGAGGAAATCCTGAAGCCCGGCGATGCCGAGCTGAAAGACACCCTGCTGATTCTCGGCAGCGGCGATGTGGAAGCGCACGCGGTGACCGGCGGCGAACAGATGACCCTGCACCTGCTGCAGCCCGGCGACCTCGCCGGCATTATCGGCTTCGTCGGCGGCAACGTAATGCAGGTCAGTGCCACCATCGTCGCCAAGACCGACAGCAAAGTGCTGCTGCTGGACCGCGTACGTTTCGAGGCGCTGCTCAATTCGCAGCCGGCCATCGTCTACTACGTGATGCGCGGCATCGTGCGCAACGTGCACGGCATCGTGCGCCGCATGAACATGCAGTCGGTGGAGATGAGCAACTACCTGTACCGTAGCCACGGCCGTTACTAGAAGAGCGCAGCATGCCGGTCAATCTTTCCGTACCTGTTGCGGCAGAATTGCTGCCCGTTGCCGGCGTCAAGCTGGGCACTGCGGCAGCCTCCATCAAGCGCCCCAACCACAAGGACCTGCTGCTCATCCAGCTGGATGACGGCGCGACCGTTGCCGGCGTGTTCACCAGCAACCGTTTCTGCGCCGCGCCGGTTACCGTGGCGCGCGAGCATCTCGCATCCGGGAAGGGCATCAAGGCGCTGGTGGTGAACACCGGCAACGCCAATGCCGGTACCGGCGAGCAGGGCATGGCGGCGGCACGTGCCACGTGCGCGGAACTGGCCAGGTTGCTCGGTTGCACACCTGAGCAGGTATTGCCGTTTTCCACCGGCGTGATCATGGAGCCGCTGCCGCTCGCCAAGATTGTTGCGGGCCTGCCGCAAGCCATAGCCGGACTGAAAGCCGACAACTGGTTCGATGCCGCACATGCGATCATGACCACCGACATCGTCGCCAAGGCGGTGAGCAAGCAGGTGCAGATCGGCGGCAAGACCGTCACCGTCACCGGCATGTCCAAGGGCTCCGGCATGATCCACCCGAACATGGCCACCATGCTCGGCTACATCGCCACCGATGCCGCCGTGGCGCAGCCGCTGCTGCAGCAGATGGTGAAGCAGGCGGCCGATGCCTCGTTCAACTGCATTACCGTGGACGGCGACACGTCCACCAACGATGCGCTGATGCTGATCGCCACCGGCGGCAGCGGCGTGCAGGTCGACGCGGCAAACAGCGCGCAGCTGCAGGCCGCAATCAGCGAAGTGGCCGTGCTGCTGGCGCAGGCCATCGTGCGCGACGGCGAGGGCGCCACCAAGTTCATCACCATCAGGGTAGAAGGCGGCAGGGACCTGGCCGAATGCAGGCAGATCGGCTATGCCATTGCCCATTCGCCGCTGGTCAAGACGGCGTTTTTCGCTTCCGACCCCAACCTCGGGCGTATCCTTGCCGCCATCGGTTATGCCGGCGTGGCCGACCTCGACGTGGCAGGACTTTCACTTTACCTGGATGACGTGCTGGTTGCCGAACAGGGCGGCCGTGCCGCGAGCTACCGCGAGGAAGACGGGCAGCGCGTCATGCAGCAGAGTGACATTACCATACGCGTGGTGCTGGGGCGCGGGATCGCCAGCGCAACGCTGTGGACCTGCGATTTCTCATACGACTACGTCAAGATCAACGCAAGTTACAGAAGCTAGACTTGTCGCTGGAGGTCTGATGGACAAGCTGGACCGTTTTCTCGACCGCGCCGACCGCCTGCTGGAACGGCTGGAACGCATCCTGCCGAGGGTGTCCGCCCACAGCGCGCCGGACTGGAGTGCCGCGCACGCCTTTCGCTGGGAACGCGGCGCGTTGCAGCCGGTGGCGCACTACCATCATATCGGTCTCGCCGACCTGCTCGGCATCGACAGCCAGAAACAGCTCATCGAGCAGAACACGCGCCAGTTCGTGCAGGGACGTCCGGCCAACAACGTGCTGCTGACCGGCTCGCGCGGCACCGGCAAGTCCTCGCTGGTCAAGGCGCTGCTCAACGAATATGCGACAGACGGCTTGCGCGTGATCGAACTCGGCAAGCAGCAGCTGGCCGAGCTGCCGCAGATCATCGCGCTGGTTGCCGGGCGCCCCGAGCGTTTCATCCTGTATTGCGACGACCTGTCGTTCAACGCCGAGGAGCCGGGTTACCAGGCGCTGAAGGCCGCGCTCGACGGTTCGCTCGTGGCGTTCTCCGACAACCTGCTGATTTACGCCACCTCCAATCGTCGGCATCTGATGCCCGAATCCATGCAGGACAATGCCGGCACGAAATATGTCGGCGACGAAATCCATCCGGCGGAAAGCGTCGAAGAAAAAATTTCGCTGTCGGAACGTTTCGGCCTCTGGCTGTCGTTCTATCCGTTTTCGCAGGATGAATACCTCGCCATCGTTGAACACTGGCTTGCGCATTTCGGCCTGGCAGGCGAGCCGGGCGGGGACGCGCGGCAGGCGGCGCTGCAGTGGAGCATACAACGCGGGTCGCGTAGCGGGCGGGTGGCGTGGCAGTTTGCAAGGGATTGGGCCGGGCGCCAGTAGCCATCTTTTCTGCGAACGCGGAATCCAGCTAAAAGAAGGAAACTTGCTGCCGGTCAAGCGCCGGCGGTTCTGCTTTTGGAAGATTGATGTGAATAGCCAGGCTGAAAATAAAAAAATCGTAGATGTCGCCGCTGCCGTGCTGCAAAAGCCCGACGGCATCTTCCTGCTGGCGCAAAGACCCAAAGACAAAATCTGGGCCGGCTACTGGGAATTCCCCGGCGGCAAGGTCGAGTCCGGCGAAACGCCGCATCATGCGCTGGTGCGCGAGCTGCGCGAAGAGCTCGGCATCGAGGTCGAAACCGCCTACCCGTGGATCATGCGCGTATTCACCTATCCGCATGCCACGGTGCGGCTGCATTTTTTCCGCGTTACACAATGGCAGGGGGAGCCGCATCCGCACGAAGGGCAGCAATTTTCCTGGCAGCCGGCATCGGCCGTGAAAGTTGGGCCGATGCTGCCGGCGAATGCGCCGGTGCTACGCGCGCTTTCGCTACCACCGCTGTATGCGATCAGCAACGTGCAGGAGCTGGGGGGCGGGGAGTTTTTGCGGCGGCTGGAGGTTGCGTTAAATAACGGCCTGCATCTGGTGCAGCTGCGCGAGAAAAGTATGGCGCGCAATGAACTGCGCGATCTCGCGCAGCAGATGCTGCCGTTGCTGCATGCACAGGGTGCGAAGCTGTTGCTCAACGGCGATGTCGAACTTGCGCGCGAAATCGGCGCGGACGGGGTGCAGCTGACTTCGATGCAGCTGGCCGAGCTGGACGAGCGTCCTGCGGTGGAGTGGTGTGCAGCGTCCTGCCACAACGCGGAAGAGTTGCGCCGTGCCGAAGCGCTGGGTTGCGACTTCGTGCTGCTGTCGCCGGTGCTGCCGACACAGTCGCATCCGGGCGCACCGGTACTGGGCTGGGAAAAATTCGCGGCGCTTGCGGCGGAGTCGTCGATTCCGGTGTATGCGCTGGGCGGGCTGACGCATGCGGATGTGCAGGCCGCATGGCAGCATGGCGCGCATGGTATCGCGCTGCTGCGTCAGGCCTGGCTGGGGTAGTCCGGATCTTCGTTCTGTTCTTCGGCCAGCGGGATGCGATAGCCTTCGTTGGCCCATTGGCCGAGGTCAACCAGCTTGCAGCGTTCGCTGCAGAACGGGCGGTACCGGCTTTCTGTTTCCCATACGACATCCTTGCCGCATTGCGGGCAGGCGACTACCGGTTTTTTCTTGTGCATCATGACTAATTAAAGCGAACAGAAGATCAGGTCGAAAGCGACATCCTGGTCGAACAGCGTGGTCTTGGCCGCATAGTTGGCGGCGATGAAGCGGATGTTGAGCGCGTATTTGTTGGCGCTGATTTCCGGGATGCAGGGCAGTTTGTCATCCAGGGTGATGCGCAGCATCTGCGCGATGCGCCCGCCCTGCATCTGCTGGAAATTGCCGTGATGCGCGGTGTAATGGTGCGCCTTGCCGCCTTCGCGCAGCAGCTTGAGCACTATGCTCAAGCCCTCGCGTAGCGGCAGCAGCGGCCCCAGCCATGCGCGCAGGTAGTTGCGCCGCAAGGCGGTGTCCTGCTGTTGCCAGAAGTGATAGGAAGGCAGGTCGAATTCGCAAGTGCCGCCGGGGATGCAGGCGCGTTGCTTGATGCTCATCAGCCATTCGTTTTCGCGCAGGTGCTGGCCGATCTTGCCGTTCATCGCGAGCAGCTCGTTGTTGGCGTGCTCGATCTGGTCGAGTACGGAGTCGAGCGCGTCTTCGGAAATTTCCGGGTTGTTGCGCAATGCGGTGAGCATGCGTTTCTGGCGTTCCATTTCCTGCAGCAGGTCGGCCTTGAGGTCGGCGCGGCTGGCGACTTCGAGAATTTCAAACAGCACGCCAAGCGCGGCGTGGTGGTCGTCACTGGTGCCCCGTTCGATGAAATGCGTAATCCGGTCGTAGAGATCCTCAAGACGCAACAAGGTGCGGATGCGTTCGTTGAGGGGGAACTCGTAACTGATCACGGTACCAGGGCGGAAGTAAGTAATTGGGTTGGAATTGGTTGTAAAAGATATATGGAGTACGGCATGACGTCAAATGTTTCCTGAAGCCAGGGACAAATATCGCCGATGCAGCTGTTTCACTGGCGCCCGCAAATCGTCGATGCTGCCATCGTTGTGGATGACGTCGTCGGCATGGCACAGCCGTTCGGTACGGCTGAGCTGGTGCGCCATGATCGCATGCACTTCCTGCGCATTGAGCTTGCTGCGTTGCATGGTGTGCTCGATCTGGCGTTTTTCTGCGCAATCCACCACCAGCACGCGTTGCACCAGCCCGCGGTAGTTGGCGGTTTCCAGCAGGAGCGGGACGACCAGCAGCAGGTAGGGGGCGGCGTGGGCGGCGGCCTGCGCCAGCATTTCCGCGCGGATCAGCGGATGCAGGATGGCTTCCAGCTGCTGCTTGGCCGCGCTATCGGAAAAAACCCGCTGGCGCATGCGTTCCCTGTCCAGCGCACCGCGGTCGTTAATGTAGTCCGCACCGAAGCTTGCGCGGATGGCGGGGATGGCAGTGCCGGCAGGCTGTGTCAGCTGGTGCGAAATCTGGTCGCTGTCTATGACCGTGGCGCCGCATGCGCGGAACAGGTCGGCCACGGTGCTTTTGCCGCTGCCGATGCCGCCGGTCAGGCCGACCGAGAATTTATTGGGGGGTGATTCCGTGCCGGCGGTGCGCGCATTCATGGCGCAGCGAGAAGTTGCAGGTAGCTGTGGGTCAGCGCTTGTCCCCAGAACAGCGCGATCAGCCCGCCGCCGGCAAGGTAGGGGCCGAACGGAATGGGTACGCTGCGCCCGTGGCGGGCGACGACGATCAGTGCGATGCCGACTATGGCGCCGACCAGCGAGGACAGCAGGATCACCAGCGGCAGCATCTGCCAGCCCATCCAGGCGCCGATGGCGGCCAGTAGCTTGAAGTCGCCGTAGCCCATGCCTTCCTTGCCGGTGAGCAGCTTGAACAGCCAGAACACGCTCCACAGCGCGAGGTAGCCGATGGCGGCGCCGAGGATGGCGCTATGCAGGCTGGCAAAGGTCGCGTTCAGGTTGAGCAGCAGTCCCAGCCACAGCAGCGGCAGGGTGATGCTGTCGGGCAGCAGCTGGGTATCGAAATCGATGAAGGTGAGCGCGACCAGCGCCCAGACGAACAGCAGCGCGCCCAGCGTTGCCATGCCGAAACCGAAATGCCAGGCGGCATAGGCGCTCAATATGCCGCACAGGGCCTCGACGACGGGATAGCGCATGGAGATGCGGGCGCCGCATCCCTTGCACTTGCCGCGCAGCAGCAGGTAGCTGATGACCGGGATGTTTTCCAGCGCACCGATGGGATGGCCGCAGGCAGGGCAGGCGGAACGCGGCACCACCAGGTTGTAGTGCGGCGTTTCTTCCGCGGCGGTGCCGCTAAGCTCGGCACATTGCTGCCGCCATTCCCGTTCCATCATCCTGGGCAGGCGGTGAATCACCACGTTCAGGAAGCTGCCGACCATCAGGCCGAGCATGCCACACAGCGCGGTGAATAAAACGGCGGAGTCCTGCAGCAATTGAATGAGTGAGGTCACGGTATTTTGCTCAGTGATGTGAAAAGTGCGGCCATCGGCCGCACTCGAACGGTTGCGGCAAGGGTTAAACCACCTGGCCCATCTTGAAGATCGGCAGGTACATCGCCACCACCATGCCGCCGATCAGCGTGCCGAGCACCACCATGATGATCGGTTCCATCAGGCTCGACAGGCCTTCCACCGCATCGTCCACCTCGGCTTCATAGAAATCGGCGACCTTGCTCAGCATGGCGTCCAGCGAGCCGGCTTCCTCGCCGATTGCCACCATTTGCAGCACCATGCTGGGGAAGACTTCCGTGTTCTGCATGGCCACGGTGAGGCTGTTACCGGTGCTGACTTCGCGCTGGATGGATTTGGTGGCGTCGAAATATACGGCGTTGCCGGAGGCGCCCGCTACCGAATCGAAGGCCTCTACCAGCGGTACGCCCGCGGCGAACATGGTGGACAGGGTACGCGTCCAGCGGGCGATGGTCGCCTTGCGGATCAGTTCGCCGAAGATCGGCAGGCGCAGCATGATGCGGTCCATCACCATCTGCATTTTTCGGTTGCGCTTCCAGGCGTACATGAAGCCGTAGATGCCGCCGCCGACGATACCGAAGATGGCCCACCACCAGGCGACGAAGAAGTCTGAAATAGCCATTACCACCAGCGTCGGGCCGGGCAGGTCGGCGCCGAAGTTGGAGAATAGTTCCTTGAACGCGGGAATCACGAAGATCATGATCACCGCGGTGATGATGAAGGCCACCACGATGATGGAAACCGGGTAGAACAGTGCCGACTTGATCTTGCTCTTGATGGCGAGGATCTTTTCCTTGTAGCTGGCGAGGCGGTCGAGCAGGCTGTCCAGGATACCGGCGGCCTCACCGGCGCCGATCAGGTTGCAGTACAGTTCGTCGAAGTACAGCGGGTATTTGCGGAACGCCGTGCTCAGGCTGCTGCCGGTTTCCACGTCGGTCTTGATGTCCAGCAGCAGGCGCGCGACGGAGGGGTTGCTGTGTCCTTTGCCGACGATGTCGAAGGCCTGCAGCAAGGGCACACCGGAGCGCAGCATGGTAGCAAGCTGGCGCGTGAACAGGGTGATATCCTTTTCGGTGATCGGCTTGGTGCTGCCGCGGCGCTTCCTGACCTTGGTGACCTGGATGCCCTGGCGGCGCAGGTGGGCGGAAACGCTGGCCTCGCCGGCCGCGCGCATTTCGCCTTTGACGATCTTGCCGGATTTATCCTTACCTTCCCACAGGTATTGGAATTCCTTTTCCTTGCCGGTCCTTTTGTCTACTGCCATGACCTATCCTCAAATATAACTATTCATTGGCAATTGTCTCAATTCCTGGCAAATCATGCATGGCTTTATGCGGGTTGTAAAGCAACTACTCGGCCAGTTTCGTGCGTAGCGCAGGAAATATTTTCACCACTTTCACTACGCGGTCCTGCGTCTGGATGATCTCCATCGGGTAGTCCGCGATTTTCAGGCTGGTGCCGGCTTCAGGGATGTCCTGCAGATGCTCCAGTATCAGTCCGTTCAGGGTCTTGGCGTCGCTCAGGGGGAGGTGCATGCCCAGCTTGCGGTTCAGGTCGCGCAGCGAGGTACCGGCTTCCACCAGGAAGCTGCCGTCTTCGTGGCGCAGGAACTTGCCGGTCTGCGCGGGAGACTGGGTGGTGAACTCGCCGACGATTTCTTCCAGGATGTTTTCCAGCGTGACCAGTCCGAGCAGTTCGCCGTACTCGTCCACCACCAGGCCCAGGCGGATGTGCCGTTCCTGGAAGTGCTGCAGCTGGGACAGCAAGGCGGTATCGGAAGGGATGAAATAGGGTTCGTGCAGCAGTTCGCGCAGTTCGTCCGGCGTGAATGCTGCATGCTGCATCAGGCTCAGCGCGCGGCGCACATGCAGGATGCCGATGATGTTGTCGAGCCTGTCCTCGAATACCGGCAGCAGGGTGTGGTGGCAGGTTGATAATTGCTGGCGCAGTATTTCAGGTTCTGCGTTCAGGTTGATCGCCTCGATCTGGTTGCGCGGCACCATCACGTCGTTGACCGCGATGCGTTCTATGTCCACCAGGTTGAGCAGCATTTTCTGGTGCTTGCGCGGCAGGAAGTTGCCCGCTTCCAGCACCAGCACGCGCAACTCTTCCAGCGTCAGTTTCTGTGTGCTCTGGTCGGTCTGGATCTTGATGCGGAACAGCCACAGTACGCTGCGCACGATGGCGGTGGCGATCGATACCACCGGATGGAACAGCCGGATCATCGGCGCCAGCGCATAGCTCGATGGCAGCGCAACGCGTTCCGGGTGGCTGGCGGCGATCACCTTGGGCATGATTTCGCTGAACACCAGGATGACGAAGGTGATGGACAGCGTGCCCAGCAGCAGCGCCGTGCTGTTGTCGTGGCCGAACATGCGCAGGATGATGACTTCGGTCAGGGTGGCGGAAGCGACGTTGAGCAGGGTGTTGCCGAACAGGATGGAGCCGAGCAGCTTGTCGGTCTGTGCCAGCAGTTTCGAGGTGAGTTTCGCGCTTTTGTTGCCCTTGCGCACCAGGTTGTTCAGCCGGTAGCGGTTCAGCGCCATCATGCTGGTTTCCGCGAGGGAGAAGAAACCGGCGCAGGCCAGCAGCACAATCAGGATGATGAAGAGCGTGCTTAGCGACAGATCGTTCAAAACGGGGCCTTAATTAAAGCGATGGGCCAAGTATCGTGGAGGCTGCAGGGGGTGTCAAGAAACCGGGGTCAGGATTGCAGGCGGTAGCGTACGGTGGTGCGCCAGCGGCTCTTTACGGGCTGGTTGTGCAGGATGGCCGGGGCGAAGCGCTGTTTGCGCAGCATGTCGAGCGCGGCGGTTTCGAAATAGCCGGGCGGCTGCGCGTGCAGCACGCTGACTTGATCGACTTCCCCGTGTTCGTTGATCAGCAGCGACAGCGTGACGCTGCCTTCGATGTCGGCAGTGCGGGCGCGGACCGGGTAGATTTGCTGCACCTCGCCCAGCAGGTGCGGCGGCACGTCGAGCTGGCTGCCGTCGTAATAGGTAGTGGTGGAAATTTCGCCGGGTTGCGCGGCGCTTGTGGCGGCGGGCATGTGTGCTGCCACGGCAGGCGTTGCGGGGGCTGCCGGTGTGGCATCGGCCAGGTGCGTGAGATTGCCGGCCGCAGGAATATGGATGTGCGGTGGGCTGCGGTGGGCGGGACGTTGCGGGGTGGCCGGCGCAGCCTGTGCGGCCGGCTGCGCACTGAGGTCGGCCGCTGCAGCAACCAGGCGCACGGACAGAGGCTGCCCGCTATGGACCAGTGCCGGTGAATGGGCCGGTATGCCGAACAGCAGACCCAGGTGCAGCAACGCCGAGCTGCCGAGTGCCAGCGGCAGGCCGGCACCGGAACGGAACAGCTGGTCAGTGGCCGGACGACGCACCATCGAGTGCCTTTTCCAGTGCGGCGGCAGGCATGTAGCCGGGCACCAGCGAGCCATCGGCGAAAATCAGCGTGGGTGTGCCACTGACCCGGTATTTCTGCCCCAGTGCCAGCACCTTGGCCGTTTGCGTCTTGCAGTTGGCCGTGGGCGGTACGACATTGCGCAGCAACAGGTCTTCCCAGGCCTGGTTCGGGTTCTTGCTGCACAGCACGTTGCGCACTTTCTCGTCCGATCCCGGGAATACCGGGTACAGCAGGCGGTAGATGGTGATGTTGTCGACCTGCTGCAGTTCATGTTCCAGCTTCTTGCAGAACGCACAGTTGGGGTCGGTGAAAATCGCCAGCTTGCGGCTGCCGTCCCCCTTCACCTTTTTCAGCGCCAGGTTGAGCGGCAGGCTGTTGAAATCGATGGCAAACACCTTGCGTTCGCGCTCATCGGTCAGGTTGCGCATGCTTTTCAGTTCATAGATGCTGCCGTCGAACAGGTATTGCACCTTGTCGTCGGTATAGAACAGATGGTCCGGGGTGACCACTTCGTACAGGCCGGGGATGGGCGACGGGCTGACCTGCCGGATTTCGCCCAGTTGCGGATAGTTCTGCTGCAGGGCCTGCTTGATCTCGGCTTCGCCGGCCCAGGCGGCGGGGGTGGCGAGCAACAGCAATAACAATAGCGATTTGAACATACGAACTTTCTGTGACGGGTTAATTGAGTGCATGGCGCGCCAGCATTTTCTTGAGCGGCGCGATGCGATTGGTGGCATTTAATCCCAGATTGCGCATGGTGCGCAACAGCGGGTTGTCGTTGTTGAACAGGTTCTTCAGCGCATCAGTGGTGAGCTGCATCGACAGGATATCTTCGCGCCGCGCACGTTCGTAACGGCGCAGCAGGTGTGCATCGCCGCAGTCCTGCTGGGCGCCGCGCTGCAGCAGGATTTGCGCGAGCTGGCGCGCATCACGGAAACCGAGGTTCACGCCCTGTCCGGCCAGCGGGTGCACATTGTGGGCGGCATCGCCGATCAGCGCCAGGCGTGGCCGGGTGATATGAGGCAGGTTGAGCAGGCGCAGCGGGAAGGCGGCGGGCGGCGTGACCACTTGCAGGTCGCCCAGCATCTGGTTCGAGGCCTGCGCTACCTGGGCGCACAGTTCAGCATGTGGCAGTTTTACCAGCTCTGCGGAGCGCTCCGGGCTGACCGACCACACCATGGATGCCATCTGCTGCGGCATCGGCAGCAGCGCGAGGATGCCATCCGGCTGGAACCACTGGTAGGCGGTGCCGCGGTGCGGTTTCCCGACGCTGAAATTGGCCACCACGCCGTGCTGCCGGTAGGGCGCGGGCGTTACGCTGATGCCGGCCTGTGCTCGTACCCAGGAGTCGCGGCCATCGGCGCCGATAACGAGGCGGGCCCTGAATTCGCGGCCGTCCTCCAGGTGCAGGCTGGCGGCATCGTTGTGCCAGTCCAGCCTGGCGCATTGGGCGGGCTGCAGCAGGGTCAGGTTGTCCTGCTGTTGCAGCTCTTGCCACAGTGCGTCCAGCAGCAGGCGATTTTCCAGGATGAATGCGAGTTCCGGCGCGCCGATCTGGTAGGCGGAAAAATCCAGTTCTGCTCCGCTGTCGCCGAACACCTGCATTTTTTCCACCGGCTGCACACGGCTCATGTCGAGGTGCTGCCAGACCCCGCTTTGTGCGAGGAACGCAGCACAGCCGGGACTGATGGCATACATGCGGCTGTCCCAGCTGTCCGCAGGAGCCGGTGCGTCAGCCATGGGCTGGCTTTCCACCAGCGCCACGGACAGGCCGGAAGGCTTGAGCGCGGCGGCCAGGCTGGCGCCGACCAGTCCGCCGCCGATGATCAGTACATCGAAGGTCATCTGATAAAAAATCCGTTTTTTACCGGACGATGATAGCACGCGGCGATTGATTAATTTATAATCAGCGCCCCTTTTGGAAACTATCATGCGCATCGGTCCCTACCAGCTCAGCAACAACCTGATTGTCGCCCCCATGGCGGGGGTGACCGACCGTCCTTTCCGCATGCTGTGCCGCAGCATGGGGGCGGGCATGGCGGTGAGCGAGATGGTGGCGTCGAACTCGTTGCTGTACGGTTCTGAGAAGACCAAGCGCCGTGCCAACCACGACGGCGAGCCGGATCCGATCTCGGTGCAGATCGTCGGTGCCGATCCCGGAATGCTGGCGCAGGCTGCCAAATACAACGTCGATGCCGGGGCACAGATCATCGATATCAACATGGGCTGTCCAGCCAAGAAAATCTGCAACGTGATGGCGGGCTCCGCGTTGCTGCAGAACGAGAAGCTTGTGGGGGACATCCTGGAAGCCGTGGTCGGCGCGGTGAAAGTGCCGGTTACGCTGAAATTCCGTACCGGCTGGGACAAGGCCAACCGCAATGCGGTGCGCATTGCGCAGATCGCCGAAACCAGCGGTATCCAGGCGCTGGCCATTCATGGCCGCACCCGCGCCTGCGCCTATACCGGCCACGCCGAATACGACACTATCGCCGCAGTGAAGGCCGCAGTGTCCATTCCGGTGATCGCCAACGGCGACATCACTACGCCGGAAAAAGCCAAGTATGTACTCGATTACACCGGCGCCGATGCGGTGATGATAGGCCGCGCTGCGCAGGGACGCCCGTGGCTGTTCCGCGAGATCGAGCATTTCCTGAAAACCGGTACCCGCCTGCCGCCACCCGAGGTGGGCGAGATCCAGCAGGTACTGCAAGGCCATGTGCACGACCTGTACGAATTCTACGGGGAGTTTACCGGCGTGCGTGTGGCGCGTAAGCATATCTCCTGGTACACCAAGGGGCTGGCCGGTTCGGCGCAGTTCCGTCATGGCATGAACATGCTGGAGAACAGCGCGCAGCAGTTGCTGGCCGTGCGTGATTTTTTCGATGAGCAGTTGCAGCGCGGCGAACGTCTGCATTATGTAGAAGCAGAAGAACTCGCCGCATAAAAATAATTATTTGCAGTAAAGCAGTTTCAGGGAAGGCTGGAATGAAAAAGGATGAAAACGAGATTGCGCGCTATGTGCGCAAGGCACTGGACGACTATTTCCGGGATCTTGATGGCGAAGCGCCATCCTGTGCGGTGTACGACATGGTGATGAACTGCGTGGAAAAACCGCTGATTGAGACCGTGCTGTGCCATACCGGCGGCAACCAGACGCGTGCCGCAGAGTTGCTGGGGCTGAACCGCAACACGCTGCGCAAGAAAATCCAGGCCTACGGAATCAAATAACCCAACCAATCGGAATCAATATGGCAGTCATCAAACAGGCACTCATCAGTGTTTCGGACAAGGCGGGCGTGCTGGAATTTGCCCAGGGCCTGCAACAGCTTGGCGTGAATATCCTTTCTACCGGCGGTACCGCCAAACTGCTCGCCGACAACGGCGTGCCCTGCACCGAGGTGGCCGACTACACCGGCTTCCCGGAAATGCTCGACGGGCGCGTGAAGACGCTGCAGCCGAAGGTGCACGCCGGCATCCTGGCGCGGCGCGACCTGCCGGAGCATGTGGCGACGCTCAAGCAGCACAATATTCCGACCATCGACCTGGTGGTGGTCAACCTGTACCCGTTTGCGGCGACCGTCGCGAAAGAGGGCTGCACGCTGGAAGATGCCATCGAGAACATCGACATCGGCGGTCCGACCATGGTGCGCGCCGCGGCGAAGAACCATGCGCATGTCGCCATCGTCACCGACCCGGCCGACTATCCCGATGTGCTGGCCGAGATGCAGACCAACGCGGGGACGGTCAGCGATGCGACGCGCTTCGGTCTGGCGAAGAAGGCGTTCTCCCACACCGCCGCCTACGACAGCATGATCAGCAACTACCTGACCGCGATCGACAATGACGGCAACAGGAGCGAATACCCGGCGCAGATCAACTTCAACTTTGCCAAGGTACAGGACATGCGTTACGGCGAGAATCCGCACCAGAGCGCGGCGTTCTACCGCGATCTGAACCGGGTGGCGGGCGGCATCGCCGACTACACCCAGCTGCAGGGCAAGGAATTGTCCTACAACAATATCGGCGACGCCGATGCGGCATGGGAGTGCGTGAAGACTTTCGAGCAGCCGGCCTGCGTCATCGTCAAGCATGCCAACCCCTGCGGCGTGGCGATTGCCGACTCCCCGCTGAATGCCTACAAGCTGGCTTACGCCACCGACACCACTTCCGCGTTCGGCGGCATCATCGCCTTAAACCGCGAACTGGACGAGGCGACCGCCGCGCAGATCACCGCCAACCAGTTCGTCGAAGTCATCATTGCGCCGAGCGCAACCGGGGCTGCCCTCAAAGTTACCGCCGCGAAACAGAATGTGCGCGTGCTGACCGTGCCGCTGTCCAGCGCGCATAACCAGTGGGACGTGAAGCGCGTCAGCGGCGGCCTGCTGGTGCAGTCGCCGGACGTGCTCAACGTGCAGGCCGCACAACTCAAGGTGGTAACCAGGACGCAGCCGACGCCGGAACAGCTGCAGGATCTGCTGTTTGCCTGGCGCGTGGCCAAATACGTGAAGTCCAATGCGATCGTGTTCTGCAAGGGTGGCCAGACGCTGGGTGTGGGCGCAGGCCAGATGAGCCGCGTCGATTCCACGCGCATTGCCTCGATCAAGGCGCAGAACGCCGGCCTGAGCCTGGCCGGTTCGGTGGTTGCGTCGGATGCGTTCTTCCCGTTCCGCGACGGTGTCGACGTGCTGGCCGAAGCCGGTGCGAAGGCGGTGATCCAGCCGGGCGGCTCGATGCGCGACGAGGAAGTGATCGCCGCGGCCGACGAACACGGGTTGGCGATGGTGCTGACCGGTTACCGCCACTTCAGGCATTGATATGAAAATTCTCGTGATAGGCAGTGGCGGCCGCGAACATGCGCTGGCATGGCGTCTGGCGCAGGGCGCGAAGGTGCAGAAGGTGTATGTCGCGCCGGGCAACGCCGGCACCGCGCTGGAAGAAGGCGCGGAGAATGTCGCCATCGGTGCGATTCCCGAGCTCATCGATTTCGCCAAGCGCGAGCATATCGAACTGACCGTGGTCGGGCCGGAAGCGCCGCTGGCTGCCGGCGTGGTCGACGCATTCCGCACGGCCGGCCTGAAAATCTTCGGGCCGACCCAGGCCGCCGCACAGCTCGAGTCATCCAAGGATTTTGCCAAGCGCTTCATGACGCGCCACAACATTCCCACCGCATTTTTCGAGACCTTCAGCGACATCGCGGCTGCGAAAGCCTATGTCGAAAAACATGGTGCACCGATCGTGATCAAGGCCGACGGGCTGGCTGCGGGCAAGGGGGTGGTGGTGGCGATGGACAAGGCTGAAGCCTTCGCCGCCATCGACATGATGCTGGCCGACAACAAGCTCGGCGATGCGGGTGCGCGGGTCGTGGTCGAAGAATTCCTGCCCGGCGAGGAAGCCAGCTTCATCGTGATGGTGGATGGCAAGCATGTGCTGCCGATGGCGACCAGCCAGGATCACAAGCGCCTGCTGGATGGTGACCAGGGGCCCAACACCGGCGGCATGGGTGCCTATTCGCCGGCGCCCATCGTCACGCCGCAGATGC
The DNA here is from genome assembly GCA_016124455.1 of Sideroxydans sp. Lineage (GTDB taxonomy): Bacteria > Pseudomonadota > Gammaproteobacteria > Burkholderiales > Gallionellaceae > RI-121. The sequence continues at coordinate 86,399 of WGNQ01000017.1, forward strand.
ATGCGCGGGTGCTGCGCGAAGTGATCCAGCCGGTGGTGCGCGGCATGGAAAGCGAGGGCATCACCTATACTGGTTTTCTGTATGCGGGACTGATGATTGCGCCGGATGGCGGCATCAAGGTGCTCGAATTCAACTGCCGCATGGGCGACCCCGAGACGCAGCCGATCATGCTGCGCCTGAAGAGCGATTTCGCCGCCATCCTCGAGCATGCCGTCAACGGCACGCTCGACCAGGTGGAGGCGGAATGGGACCGGCGCACCGCGCTGGGCGTGGTGCTGGCGGCAGCAAATTATCCCGACACGCCGCGCAAGGGCGATGTGATCACCGGCCTGCCGAGGAAGCTGGACGATGCGCATGTGTTCCATGCCGGCACGACGCTACAGGACGGTAAGGTGGTGACCAGCGGCGGCCGCGTGCTGTGTGCGGTCGCGCTCGGCGACATGGTCAAGCTGGCGCAGATGCGCGCCTACGAGATCGCCGACGGCATCCACTTCGACGGCTGCCAGATGCGCCGGGACATCGGCTGGCGCGCGCTGCAGCACAAGCGTTAATTGCGGCGCCGGATCACATCCCGCCGACTCGCCGCGCATCTCGCGCGCGGCGGCCTGATCGCCTATCCCACCGAGTCCTGCTATGGCCTGGGCTGCGATCCCGCCAATCGCCCGGCCGTGCTGCGCCTGCTCAGGCTCAAACAGCGCCCGCAACACAAGGGGCTGATCCTCATCGCCGCGCACTACCGGCAAGTTGCACATTACCTGCAGCCGCTCTCGCGTGCCGACCAAGCGAAGCTGCAGAACGCAGCCGGGCAGGCGGTTACCTGGCTGATGCCGGCGCATCATTCCGCGCCACACTGGCTGCGCGGCACACATGCCACGCTGGCGGTGAGGCTGACCGCCCACCCGTTCGCCCGCGCGCTCTGCCGCAGCGCCGGCAGCGCGCTGGTCTCCACCAGCGCCAACCGCAGCGGGCAACGCCCGGCAAAAACCTATGCCGCATGCCTGCGCCTGTTCGGCAGCAAAGTGTGGGTGCTGCCGGGACGGGTGGGCAAACGCAAGCAGCCGTCGACGATACGCGCGTGGGCTGATGGTAAAATCATCCGTAAATAACAACGTATCAACCGGGAGAGAAAATGGATAGCGCCGCCGTCAAGGAATATTTGCTCGAACTGCAGGAACTCATCGTCGACCGCCTGGAACAGGTGGACGGCAGGAAATTCCTGCGCGACAAGTGGGAGCGCGCCACCGGCAGCGGCGGCATCGGCAAGGGCGAAGGCATCAGCTGCATCATCGAGGAGGGCAACGTGCTGGAACGCGGCGGCGTGGCATTCTCGCACGTACAGGGCGACAAGATGCCGGCATCGGCCACCGCGCACCGTCCCGAGCTCGCCGGTTGCAGCTGGGAGGCGATGGGCGTGTCGCTGGTGATGCATCCGCGCAATCCCTATGCGCCGACATCGCATGCCAATGTGCGCATGTTCATGGCGCACAAACCCAACGGCGAGAAAGTGTTCTGGTTCGGCGGCGGCATGGACCTGACGCCCTATTATGGTTTCGACGAAGACGCGAAGCACTTCCACCAGATCTGCAAGAATTCGCTGGCGCCGTTCGATCCGGCACTGCATCTAAAATTCAAGAAATGGTGCGACGAGTATTTCTTCCTCAAGCACCGCAACGAGCCGCGCGGCATCGGTGGGATTTTCTTCGACGACATGAGTGCGCCGGACTTCGATACGGCCTTCGCCATCCAGCAGAGCGTGGGCGACCATTACCTGTCCGCCTATGTGCCGCTGCTGGAGAAGCGCAAGGACATGTCTTACGGCGAGCGCGAGCGCGATTTCCAGCTGTACCGCCGCGGCCGCTACGTCGAATTCAACCTGGTGATCGACCGTGGCACCATCTTTGGCCTGCAATCCAACGGCCGCACCGAGTCCATCCTGCTGTCCATGCCGCCGCTGGTGAAATGGCGTTACGACTGGCACCCGGAGCCGGGCACGCCGGAAGCTGAACTCTACGACAGGTATCTGGTGCCGCAAGACTGGGTGTAACCCAGCGGGGATTCCGCACGCGCTGTTTCTTGCCGCCGCCGCCGGGCCCGCTCCTGTCGCCAGCTGCCGTTATCGCCGGCGGCCTGCTGTCCGTTCGGCCAGGTACTTCTCGTTCGTCAGCATGGCGTCGAATTCCTCGGCCGGCATGGGCCGGGCGTACAGGTAGCCCTGCAGGTAGTCGCATTCCGCGGCCGCCAGTATGTCGCGCTGCTCCACGGTTTCCACACCCTCCGCGACGACCTTGAGGCCGAGCTTGTGCGCCATCACGATGATCGCTTCGGACAGCGCGAGGTCGTTGGGGTCGCTGGCCAGGTCGCGCACGAACGACTGGTCGATCTTGAGGTAGTCGATGTGGAATTTCTTCAGGTAGGACAATGACGAATAGCCGGTGCCGAAATCGTCGATCGCCACCTGGATACCGGCGTCGCGGAACTGCAGCAGGTTCGCGGCGACATCGGGCCGTTCATCGAGCAGCAGGCCTTCGGTAATCTCCACTGCGATGCACGCGGCAGGCAGGCCGATCTCGTGCAGGTGGTCGACCCAGCGCTGGCTGCTGTCCTCGGTAAACTGGGCGGGCGACTTGTTGATGCTGATCTGGGTGCAGCTCAGCTGCTGCTCATGCCAGCGGCGCATCCAGCGCGTCGCCTCCTTGAATACCCAGCTACCGATGTCGTTGATCAGGCCGACTTCTTCGGCCAGCGGGATGAATTGTGCCGGGCTGATCAGGCCGCGCTCCGGATGGAACCAGCGGATCAGCGCTTCGGCCTTGACGATCTGGCCGCTGCCCTGTTGCACGATGGGCTGGAAATACAGCTGGAACTGGTTGCCGGCCAGCGCCTCGCGCATGTCCTTGATCAGGCGCATGCGGTGCTGGACGGTCTCCTGCATCTGGCTGGTGAAATAGCTGAAGCAATTGCGCCCGCGTTTCTTCGCGGCATACATCGCCTGGTCGGCATTCTTGAGCAGCTCCTCGATTTCCGAGGTATCGGCAGGATAAAGGGTGATGCCGATACTGGCCGAGATGTAGATGTGCTCCTTCTCGATCTGGAACGGCTGCGCCAGGGTTTGCAGGATATCCTGCGCCACGTGTTCGGCGCGGCTGGTTTCCGCCAGTTCCGGCAGCACCACGGTGAATTCGTCGCCGCTGATGCGCGCCACGGTATCGGAGTCGCGCACCGCACCACGGATGCGGCTGGCCACTTCGGCCAGCAACATATCGCCGATGTCGTGGCCGAGCGTATCGTTGACTTCCTTGAACAGGTCCAGGTCGATGAAGAACAGCGCCAGCGCCAGCTCGGCACGCTGGGATTTCTTGAGCTCCTGTTGCAGGCGGTCGCGGAACAGGCGGCGGTTGGGCAGCTTAGTCAGCGGGTCGTAGTTGGCATGCGCCCACATCAGCTCATCCGTGCGCTTGCGCTCGATAGCGATGCTGGCCAGGTTGCAGGTGGTCTGGATCATGTCGATGTCGGCATCGCTGGGTCCTCCCGGTTGCTGCTGGTAGATGGCGAAAGTGCCGAGTATTTCGCCGCTGCTGGAACGGATCGGTTCCGACCAGCAGGCCGCGAGCTCGGCTCGCGCCGCCAGTTCCCTGAATGGCGCCCAGTAGGGATGGTTCTGGATGTCCTCAACGATGGTGCGCGACCCGGTATAGGCGGCATTGCCGCAGGAGCCGACGCCGGCGCCGATCCTGGCGCCATGTATGGCCTGGTTGTAGAACGCCGGCAGGCTGGGCGCGGCACCGGTGAGCAGGTGTTCGCCCTGCTGGTCCAGCAACAGGATGGAACAGAGGATGCCCGGGCGTTCCTGCTCCACGCCGTGCACGATGGTTTCCAGCACCTCGTACAGCGGGGCGCCCTGGGCGAGTTTCTCGAGGGCGATGTTGTGTATCCGTTCGCGCTGTTCGCCCCGCTTGCGGTCGGAGATGTCGCGGATGACGGCGATGGTTTCGGTCGGGTTGCCGGCCTCGTCGCGCAGCGCGCGCAGGCGGCTCTCCAGCCACAGGTAGTGGCCGTCGTGATGACGCACATGGATGCGGATGGTGGCGCTCTCGGCGCCGTCCGCGATCTGCCGGTAGGCATTGCGGCTGGTGTTCAATTCGTCGGGGTGGAGAAACTCCTCGCAGGAGTGTCCGAGCAGTTCTTCCGGAGCATAGCCGAGGATGGTGCGGCAGGCGGCGGAGACATACAGGTAACGCTTGTCTGCATCGAGCCGTGCAATGATGTCGGAGGCGTTGGTGGCCAGCAATTCGAGTTGCAGCCCGCTCTGCCGCAGTTGCGCGTTGGCTTGCGACAGCGCTTCGGTGCGTTCGGCCACGCGGTCTTCCAGTTCGCGTTCGGCCAGCTGCGAGGCCGCCAGTGCGTTGGCCTGTGCCTGTTCCTTTTCGCGGCGCAATACGTGGATGCGATCCGCCAGCGCGAAGGAGAGCAGCAACATTTCCAGCGCCGAGCCGATCTGGATGCCATACAGCGTCAGCAGGTTGGAGGGCACCCAGCCCATGTTGCGCGCAGCCATCAGCGAAACGCCCAGCATCAGCAGCGTCCAGGCCAGCAGGAAATAGAAGGCGCCGGGCTGTTTCTGGCGCAGGCAGATGATGCCGCTGCTGACGACGACGATCGGGGTGAGGGCGCCGAGCAGCGATACCGAGATGGCGGCCCAGCGATAGGGCAGCGTCAGGCAGACCAGTATGGTGAACCCGAACAGTACGCCCAGCACCAGCAGGATGCGGTCGTGGCGCGGTGCGCCTTGCCGGGTATGGAGAAAGCCGCGGGTAAAGACGGTGCCGAACAGCCCGGCCGAAGCGAAACCGATGGGCAGCGCCACATTGCCCCAGGCTGTCCATTCCGGCCAGACGAACTGGTTGCCGAGGCCGCTCAGCGCAAGCAGTGCCACGGCCAGGCTGCCTACGAAGCAGACGTAGATCAGGTAGTTGCGGTCGCGCAGCGAGAAATACAGCAGCAGGTTGTACAGCAGCAGCGCCAGCAGCATGCCGAAATACAGCAGCAGCGCGGCGTAGGAAACAAGGTTGCTGCGGTGAAAGGCTTCCGGCTGCCACAGATGCAGCGGCACGGTCACGGTGCCCGCCGATTGCACCCGCAGGTAGAGCGTTTGCGAGCCGCTCAGCAGGTGTACCGGGAAGACGAAATTACGGTGATAGACCGGGCGCGCATCGAACGGCAGCAGGTCGCCGGCGTCGACTTGCCGCCAGCCGCCATCGGCACCGGCATAGAACGAGACATGGTCGAGCGAGGGAAAGCCGACTTCCAGCAGCATGTCCTGCGGCGCAGGCGCGTTGACGGCCAGGCGCAGCCAGTAGGCTGAAGCCGAATAGCCGAAGTTGATTTCGTCTCCCTGCGCTGCCGCGGCGGCCGGCATGGCCGGATGGAACGCGTTGCTGTGGGCCGCATCCGAGACTTCCTCGATAGTCAGCTGGCCGCTTTTATCTTCCAGCACATCGGTATGGCCGGCCAGGCTGTAGGACGGGATGGACGGGTTGATGGGCAGTGCCGGGGCGGCGTGGGCGGGGATGGCGAGCAGCAGCGCGCATATGCCCAGGATGTTCAGGCTGCGTGCAGCAACTCGGCAAAAGGCAGGGCATGTCGTCGTCATGGCTAATGGGCGACTCTAGCAAATTAGTGTTGCAATAAATAGTTCAGCACTATCCCGCAGAATACTGCAGCACCAAACCAGTTGTTGTGCAAAAAGGCCTTGAAGCAGGCTTCGCGCTGGCGTTGCCGGATCAGCGTGTAGTGGTAGCCGGCAATGCCGGCTGCCGCCAGCAAACCGCCGTAATAGGCCGGCCCCAGCTGCAGCGCACTGCCCGCAACCGCGAGTATGCCCAGCGCGGCAGCATAGCAGATCATCACGGCCGGCACGTCGTATTTGCCGAACAGCAGGGCTGCAGAATGAATGCCGAGATGGATGTCATCGTCGCGGTCGACCATCGCATATTCGGTATCGTAGGCGATGCACCAGAAGATATTCGCCAGCAGCAGCAGCCATGCCGCGGCCGGCACTGCGTTGAGCTGTGCGGCGAATGCCATGGGGATGCCGAAACCGAAGGCGATGCCGAGATAGGCTTGCGGGATGGCGAAGAAGCGCTTGGTGAACGGGTAGCTGGCGGCGAGGAATACCGCGGGAATCGACAGCAGCAGGGTCAGCGTATTGAGCGGCAGGATCAGCAGCAGGGCAAGCAGTGCCAGTGCCGCCGCCAGCCACACCGCTTCACGCGGCGCCAGCTTGCCGCTGGTGATGGGGCGGTCGCAGGTGCGCTTCACATGCTTGTCGAAGTCGTGGTCGGCGTAGTCGTTGATGGCGCAGCCGGCGGCACGCATCAACGCCGTACCGAGCACGAAAATCGCGATGATGTGCCAGGCCGGATGGCCGTTGCCGGCAATCCACACGCCCCACAAGGTCGGCCACAGCAGCAGCAGGATGCCGATCGGGCGGTGCATCCGCGTCAGCTGCCAGTAGAGTTGCAGGCGCGTGGCAAGTTTCATCTGGGCAACTCCAGGATGTCCGGCAGGAAGGCTTCGGTCACCAGCAGCGGCGCACCGTGCAGCGTGAACAGCGAGCGCCGCGCCCACAATGCGGGGAGCGCGGAGCCGAGTGCGCGGGCGGCATGCCGGTGCAGGGCGTGGCTGGGCCGGAGTATGCGGTAGTGCAGCGGCTCGCGCCGGACCAGCGGATGGGTGAACAGCAGGCTGCCGAGCGAGCGGTCGCCGAGGTGTTGCAATGCCTGCCAGGCACCGCGCAGGTGGTGGGCGGCGACCACGCTGTGTGCAAACACCACCGGCCGCCGGTCGGCGAGCAGCAGCACTTCCCGCGTGTAAATCCGTTGCCGGGCCGGGACGCCGAGCAGCGCGGTTTCATCATGCGCTGCCGTCGCCGGCCCGTCATGGATATTGCGCACGCGGAACTCGCGGCAGCGTTGCTGGATGCGCCGGGTCAGCGAACCATGATCGTGCAGCCACGGCAGCAGCGCCGCACCGCAGCCTATGCTCGAGCCATTCCAGAATCGGTCATGCATGGAGGAAGTCATGTTTGTTGGCCATCCAGCGTTGCAGGTGCGCCTGCGCGACCTGCGGCAAATCGCGCAGCAGTTCGTCGGCAATGGCGCGTGCGCTGTCGAGCAAGACGGCATCCGCGCTGACGTCGGCAAAGCGCAGCATCGGCACGCCGCTCTGCCGCGCGCCGAGCAATTCGCCGGGGCCGCGCAGCTGCAGGTCCTGCTGGGCAATCTCGAAACCGTCGCTGTTCTCGAACACGATCTTCAGCCTGGCGCGCGCGAGTTCCGACAGCGGCTGCTGGAACAGCAGCACGCACATGCTTTCGGCGGCGCCGCGGCCCACCCGTCCGCGCAGCTGGTGCAGTTGCGCCAGCCCCATGCGCTCGGCATGGTCGATGACCATCAGGCTGGCGTTGGGCACGTCGACGCCGACCTCGATCACCGTGGTGGCAACCAGCAACTGCACCTCGCCGGCCTTGAACGCCGCCATCATCGCGGCTTTCTCGGCAGGCGGCAATTTGCCGTGCACCAGCCCGACCCTGAGTTCGGGGAAGGCGTTGCTCAGTTGCTGGTGGGTGTCGATCGCGGTCTGCAGTTGCAGCGCTTCCGATTCGTCGATCAGCGGGCATACCCAGTAGGCCTGCCGTCCTGCCATGCAGGCATGGCGTACCCGCTCGAAGACTTCCTCGCGGCGTGCATCGCTGACGAGCTTGGTGACGACGGGCGTGCGCCCCGGCGGCAGTTCGTCGATTACCGAAACATCGAGGTCGGCGTAATAGCTCATCGCCAGCGTGCGCGGGATGGGGGTGGCACTCATCATCAGCTGGTGCGGTTCGCTGCCTTTGCCGCGCAGCGCCAGGCGTTGCTGTACGCCGAACTTGTGCTGCTCATCGACAATGACCAGCCCCAGGTTCCTGAATTCCACCTGCTGCTGGAACAGGGCGTGGGTGCCGATGGCCAGCGGCGTTTCGCCCTGCGCGATGCGCTCGGCGGCGGCCTGCTTGTCTTTCTTCTTCAGGCTGCCGGACAGCCATGCCGGCGCGATATCCAGCGGTGCGAGCCAGTCGCGCAGTTTCAGGTAATGCTGTTCGGCGAGGATTTCGGTGGGCGACATCAGCGCAACCTGGTAGCCGTTTTCGATGGCCTGCAATGCGGCGAGCGCGGCGACCACGGTCTTGCCGCTGCCGACATCGCCCTGCAGCAGGCGCTGCATCGGGTGTGTCTGTTCGAGGTCGCGGCTGATTTCATGCAGTACTTTCTGCTGCGCGGCGGTCAGCGCAAACGGCAACGTCTGCAGCAGTTGCCGGGTGAGCGAATTGCGGGCGGGCAATTGTGGCGCATTGCGGCTGCGGCGCTTGCGGTAATGCACGCGCATCGACAGTTGCTGTGCCAGCAATTCGTCGAACTTGATGCGCAACCAGGCGGGATGCGCGCGTTCGGCCAGCACGTTTTCATCGGTATGCGGCGGCGGGTTGTGCAGCAATTGCACGCTGTCGGCGAACGGCGGCAGCCGCAGCCGGGCGAGCAGATCCGGCGGCAGGGTGTCGGGCAGTTCCAGTTCGTGCAGTGCGGCCTGGATGTGTTTGCTGAGCGTGGTTTGCGGCAACCCGGCAGTGGTCGGGTATACCGGCGTCAATGCCTGCTTGAGCGGTGCATCTGCGCCCGCTGCGCGGCACTTGGGGTGCACCATCTCCATGCCGAAGTAGCCGATGCGCGGCTCGCCCAGCGCGCGGATGCGCTTGCCCACGGCCAGTTGCTTCTGCTGGCTGGGATAGAAATTCAGGTAGCGCAAATGCAGCACGCCGCTGTCGTCCTGCAGCTGGCACAGCAGGGTGCGGCGTGGGCGGTAGGTCACTTCGCTGTGGATGATCTCGCCTTCCACCTGGGCGCTCACTCCGGGCACGAGCCCGGCGATATGCTGCAACTGTGTTTCGTCCTCGTAACGCAGCGGCAGGTGCAGCACCAGGTCGAAGCGGTCGCGGATGCCGAGCTTGGCCAGTTTGCCCAGCGTGGCCTGTGGAATACTGGCAGGAAGCGGGTAGGACACAGTGCCGGGAGCTAGTCCTGGAGAACCATTACGCCATCGGCCTCGACCATCGCATCGCGCGGCAGCGCGGCCACGCCTACCGCCGCTCGTGCCGGATAGGGCTTGTGGAAGTAAGTCGCCATGATCTCGTTCACCTTGGCGAAATGCGACAGGTCAGTGAGGTAAATGTTGATCTTCACCACATCGTCCATGCTGCCGCCTGCGGCGGTGGCGACGGCGCGCAGGTTGCGAAATACGCGGTGTATCTGTGCCTCGGTGCCTTCCGCCATCTGCATGGTGATCGGGTCGAGGCCGATCTGGCCGGAAAGATAAACGGTGTTGTCCACGCGCACGGCCTGCGAATAAGTACCGATTGCGGCGGGGGCGTCGGGTGTCTGAATGATTAGCTTGTTTGCCATGGCGGTCACCTGTCCGTTGAATTGGCGGATTTTACAACGAGCGGCGGCAGGCTGCATGGCGGATATGCAACGGGGCGGCAGGGTAAATATGCCGGGGCAGCTAAATTTTCCGGGGAATCACCCGATAACACTGTTATCTGCCCACACAATCGAGCGCCGTTATCAACATGAGAAACCCGGCCCGCCTTTACCTTTTTGCGTTCCACTCCATGGCATTGTTTACCAGCTTTGCAGGTGTGCTGGTGGTCGGCCTGGCGCTGATCCTGCCGGATGCGGGCTGGGACAAGGTGGGGCGCGGCGCGGTGCTGTTCCTGGTGTTCCGCATCATCGCCAAATTTGCCGATAAGGCGCTGCAGGAATCAGGCGGGATTTAATCGGGCTCGCCGGCGGCGGGTTGCTGCGGTCGGCTGTTGCGCCCGTAGAACCACTTGAGCAGGAACGGCGGTGACATGGTGGTGAGCGCGATGACGATGAGCAGGGCGGCATACAGCTCTTCCGGCAGGATGCCTTCGGTGAAACCGAGTTGCGCGAAGATCAGGCCGACTTCGCCGCGCGGGACCATGGCCAGCCCAATCGCAATCTGGTTGTGACGCGGTTCGTTGATGAAGAAACCCGCTGCGAATTTCCCGGCGAAAGCGACGACCAGCAACGATCCCGCCAGCCACCAGATGAATGCCGACCCCCAGTTCACCGCGCTCAGGTTGAGCGAAACGCCGACCATCACGAAGAACAGCGGCGAGAAAGTGTGGATCAGCGGGCGCATCTGCTGTTCCAGGCGGTGCGCCAGTTGCGGGCTGGGGTCGAAGCTGAGCGTGCGGCGGCCGTGCATCGGCAGCTTGAAGCCGAAATGCTGGCTGAACGCCAGGCCTGCCGCAAAGCCGCCCATGATTTCCGGCGCACCTACCGCATGGGCCAGCCAGGAAAACAGCAGGATCAGCGACAAGGCCATGGTCAGCAACAGGCCGGGCGCGGCGGCGCGCCGGTCGAGGTAGTCGATCACGATGGCTGCAAGTTTGGCGACGATGGGCGCCAGCACCATGAACAGCACGATATACAGGCTGACTTCGCCGAGCCCCTGCAGCGAGACTTTCTGCTCCACCGCAAACTGGTACAGGAAGGCCAGCGCCAGCACGCCGAGAATGTCGTCCAGCACGGCTGCGCCGATGACGATCTGCGCTTCGTCGGACTGGCGTTTCCCGAGGTCGTTGAGTACGCGCACCGTGATGCCGATGCTGGTCGCCGTGAGGGTGCCGCCGATGAACAGCGCGGTGAGCTGGGAGAACTTGAACCACCATGCGCTGATCGCATAACCCAGTACGAACGGCAGGACGAAGCCGACTGCCGCAACGATGTAGGGCTTGCGGCCGGAGCGCGCCAGGCGGCCAAGATTGGTATCCATGCCGACTTCGAACAGCAGCAGGATGATGCCGATCTCGGCCAGCAGCTTCATGGTGGAGTCGGGCGACACCCAGCCCAGCAACGACGGGCCGATGATCAGGCCGGCGAGCAGTTCGCCGATTACCGCGGGAACGCCGAAGCGTGCCACCGTTTCCGACAACAGTCGCGCTGCAATCAGGATGATTGCGAGGAAGAGGAAGAGTTGGTGCAGTTCCATAATTTGAACGGACAGTGTACCGCGTGCCGGCGGGGTGTGGTACGTGCGATCACGAATATCAGCGTATGATGATAAACTTTTAATCAGTCATTGCGACAGGAGTTGTCATGAAAATATTGAACAAGCATGCCCTGGCATCATTTGTATTGCTGGCGGCTGCCGGATTATTGGCGCCGGCAGTTGCGGCAGCCGGCGAGCCGCAACTGGACCAGGCTGTGCAGCAGGGAAAAGATCTTTTCTCGCACGCCACCTTTGGCGGTAACGGCAAGGTCTGCGAATCCTGCCACCTGGCCGGCGGCACCAAACCGGGCCAGCTGCCAAACGGCAAGGCCATTCCCAGCCTCAACAATGCGGCAGCGATTTTCCCCCGCTTCAATCCCAAAGCCAACAAGGTGGTCACGCTCGGAGAGCAGGTCAGGAATTGTGTCGCCAAGGCACTGCAGGGTAATCCGCCGGAATATGGCAGCGCAGAGCTCAATGCGATCGTCAGCTACCTTACCTTCCTTGCCCAGGGCAAGCCGGTGGATATGGGCGGCAAGCCGCAATGATCAGGCTTGCGCATTGCGCGCAGGTTTGAGGCATGGCAATCAGGTGAGCGGCGGATGGTGGAGACGAGGAGGATCGAACTCCCGACCTTCGCATTGCGAACGCGACGCTCTCCCAGCTGAGCTACGTCCCCGCGCTGGATAAAATCCTAAACGCAAACCGCCTATTTGGAAAGTGGCAGCCCGGCCGCTCTGTAGAACGCATCAAGATCGCTCAGGTCGTCGAATACCGCAGCAGCCCCGGTGAAGTCCTGGTTGCTGGTGTAGTTGTTGACGGTGATGTAGGTCTTGATGCCGGCGGCGAGGCTGGCGCGCAGGCCGTTGTTGGTGTCTTCCAGCGCAATGCACTCCTGCGGCGCCAGCCCGGTCTGTTGCAGCACCCAATTGTAGATGTCGGGCGCGGGCTTTTTCAGCGGCACGATATCGCCGCAGCCGACGCTGGCGAAATAGCTTTCCCAGTCCTTGCCCAGCCCGACCGATAGCAGTGCGTCGACGTTTTCCGGCGAAGTGGTGGTGGCGATGGCGAGCAGCAAGCCTGCTGCGCGGGCATCATTGATGAATTGCCTGATGCCGGGACGCAGCGGAATGTGTCCATCGGCGAGCATGGCGGTGTAGTGCGACGTCTTCACCTGGTGCAGGTGCTTGACGAATTCATCGAAATTTTCCGGTTTCTGGTAGTCGCTGAGGAAATCGCTGACGAAATACTTGATGCGCTCCTTGCCGCCGGTCACTTTCAGCAGCTTGTCGTACAGCGCCACGTCCCAGTTCCAGTCCAGCCCGTTTTCGGCGAAGGTCTTGTTGAATGCGATGCGGTGTGCGTCCTCGGTATCGGCCAGTGTGCCGTCGACGTCGAATATGATGGCTTTGATAGTCATGGTTGGTTCTGGTTAAGTTAAAGTGAAAAAATTCTGGTCGGCATGGGCGCAGTTTGTCATACGGTAATGCTCGCTGCGCTGGAGGTGCCGGCCGGCTTGCCGCAGTCGCTGTGGATTAACGCCCCATTCCGGGCAGCATGCCCTTCATGCCGCGCATCATCTTGGCCATGCCGCCCTTGCTGAACATCTTCATCATTTTCTGCGTCTGTTCAAACTGGTTGAGCAACTGGTTCACATGCATTACCTGGACGCCAGCGCCTGCTGCGATGCGGCGTTTGCGCGAGGCCTTGAGCAGCTCCGGCTTTGCGCGTTCGGCCGGGGTCATCGAGTTGATGATGCCTTCGATGCGGTCGATCTGTTTGTCGTCCACCTTGCTGCCGGCGGCGGCCTGGGAAAGCTGGGCGGGCAGTTTGTCCAGCAGCCCGGCGACGCCGCCCATCTTGCGCATCTGTACGATCTGCATCTTGAAATCGTTGAGGTCGAAACCTTCGCCCTTCTTGACCTTCTCGGCCAGCTTGGCGGCCTCCGCCTGGTCAACCTCGCGGTGCGCTTCTTCGATCAGCGACAGCACGTCGCCCATGCCGAGTACGCGCGACGCCATGCGCTCCGGGTGGAACGCTTCGAGCCCGGTCATCTTTTCGCTGACGCCGACGAACTTGATCGGCTTGCCGGTGACGTTGCGTACCGACAGCGCAGCGCCGCCGCGCGCATCGCCGTCGAGTTTGGTGAGGATCACGCCGGTCAGCGGCAGCGCATCCCCGAACGCCTTGGCCGTGTTCACCGCGTCCTGGCCGGTCATCGCGTCGACCACGAACAGGGTCTCTACCGGATTCAGCTTCGCGTGCAGCTGCTTGATCTCGTCCATCATCTCTGCGTCGATGGCGAGGCGGCCGGCAGTATCGACGATCAGCACGTCGTGGTAATGGCGCTTGGCATAGTCGTGCGCGGCGAGCGCGATGTCCACCGGCTTCTGGCTGAGGTCGGAGGGGAAGAAATCGACCTCGAGTTGTTGCGCCAGCGTGCGCAACTGCTCGATCGCGGCGGGACGGTATACGTCGCAGCTGACCAGCAGCACCTTTTTCTTTTGTTGCGTCTGCAGCATCTTGGCGAGCTTGCCGCTGCTGGTGGTTTTGCCTGCACCCTGCAAGCCGGCCATCAGGATCACCGCCGGTGGTGTGGTGGCGAGATTGAGGCCGACGTTCTGCTCGCCCATCAGCTTGGTCAGTTCGCGGTGCACGACGCCGATCAGCGCCTGCCCGGGATTCAGGTTGCCGATGACTTCCTGGCCGAGCGCGGCTTCCTTGACGTGGGCGGTGAATTCCTTGACTACGGGCAGTGCGACGTCGGCTTCCAGCAGCGCCATGCGCACTTCGCGCAACGCATCCTGGATGTTGCTTTCAGTCAGCCGTGCCTGGCCGCGTAGCGTCTTGATGACGCCGGTAAGGCGTTGTGTAAGGTTGTCCAACATGGCGGTGTCCCTGTTTTCCGTCGGGGTAGATAGTGTAGAATTGCCGAAGTCTAAAACATCCCGACTCAAAATGTCGAACCTTTCCCTGTATCTGGTGACCTTTCTTGCGTATGGCGCGCTGGCCGTGTATTTCTGGCGCGAACAGGCCGCAGGCCGCGAGGATGCGTTGTGCCGGGGGGCGGTTTGTCATGCCGTATTGCTGCCGTTGATGCTGCACGGTTACCTGCTGTACGACAACCTGTTCATCAACGGCGAAATGAATTTCGGCCTGGTCTATTCGCTGTCGCTGATCCTCTGGGTGACCATGCTGGTGTACTGGGTGGGGCGTTTCTTCTACCCGATTGCCAGCCTGCAGACTCTGGTGTTGCCGCTGGCCGCGGTGGGCGCGCTGCTGCCGGCACTGTTTCCTGCGGCGCATGTGCAGCCGAAAACCACTTCGCTGGTATTCGAGGCGCATATCGTGATGGCGGTGCTGGCCTACAGCCTGTTCACCATCGCGGTGCTGCATGCGGGGCTGATGTCGCTGGTGGAAAAGCGCCTGCACCATGCCATGCTGCCGCGCGTGCTGCAGAACCTGCCGCCGCTGCTGACCATGGAAACGCTGCTGTTCCGCATCATCAGCGTGGGTTTCATCCTGCTCACGCTGACCCTGGCTTCCGGCATCGTGTTTTCCGAGGAGCTGTTCGGCAAGCCGTGGCAATTCAGCCACAAGATGCTGTTCGGCTTCCTGTCCTGGGGCGTGTTCGGGGTGCTGCTGATGGGCCATCATTTCTACGGCTGGCGCGGGCGCATCGCGATCCGCTGGACGGTGAGCGGCTTTGTTTTCCTCGTGCTGGCCTACGTGGGAACCAAGTTTGTCATGGAAGTCCTGCTGCATCGCTGATCCCGCCCCGGCGTTCCCCCCTGAATCCAGGGCCATTCCCGACGTATTGCCATAACTCGGTAAAGTGTCGTAGAATTCGCGCCCTTTGGCGTTGCTAAATAATAGAGTAGGTTATATATGGTTATCATTCGGCTTTCACGCGGTGGCTCCAAGCACCGCCCGTTCTTCAATGTGGTCGTGGCTGATTCGCGCAACCGTCGCGATGGTCGCTTCATCGAGCGCGTCGGCTTCTACAACCCGGTTGCCAAGGAAGGCCAGGAAGGCCTGCGCATCCAGCTGGATCGCATTACGCACTGGCAAGAGCGCGGCGCCCAATTGAGCGACACGGTCGCCAGACTGGTCAAGAGCGCTGGTGCAACAGCACAAGCCTGACGAGCAGAACCCCATGGTGATCATGGGGCGAGTGGCAGGGGCGCATGGCATTCAGGGTTGGGTGAAAGTCCAGCCCTACACTGACGAGCTCGACGGCCTGGTGGACTATTCCACCTGGTGGCTGGGAAATGAGCAGCAGGGCTGGCGCGAACTGGATGTGCTGAAAAGCGCGGTGCAGGGCAAGAGCGTGGTGGCGCAAGTGATGGGCTGCCACGACCGCAACACCGCGGAGAAATACAAGGGCTTGCTGATCGCGGTGCCGCGCAACAGGCTGCCGCAACCATCGGAAGACGAGTATTACTGGTCTGACCTGATCGGGCTGGACGTCGTCAGCCTTGGCGGGGAGCCGCTGGGCAAGGTGGAAAACCTGCTGGATACCGGCGCCAACCAGGTGTTGTGCGTGCGCGGCGCGGAGAAGGAAATCCTGATCCCGTTCATTGCCCAGGTCATCGAGCAGGTGGACCTGGACGGAAAAATAATTCGCGCCGACTGGGCAGCGGATTACTGAGCGGCGATGCGCTTCGATATCGTCACGCTGTTTCCGGAAATGTTCGGTGCAGTGACCGAATATGGCGTAACGCGGCGCGCAGCGGAGCAGGGCCGGTTTGCCTTGCAGGCGTGGAACCCGCGGGATTTCACCAGCGACAACTACCGCACCGTGGATGACCGCCCGTATGGCGGCGGCCCCGGGATGGTGATGCTGGCGGAGCCGCTGGAAAAGGCGATAGCCGCGGCGAAAGCCGCGCAAAAGGAAAAAGGGGTCGCGAAGAGTTGCGTGATCCACCTGTCGCCGCAGGGCAGGCCGCTCACCCATGCGGTGGTGAAGGAACTGCTGGCGCGCGACGAGGGATTGATCCTGCTGGCGAGCCGTTACGAAGGCGTGGACGAGCGCCTGATCCGGCAGCAGGTAGATGAGGAAATTTCCATCGGCGACTACGTGTTGTCCGGTGGCGAACTGGCGGCGATGGTGCTGATCGACAGCCTGGTGCGGCAGATCCCCGGGGTATTGGGCGACGACGCATCGGCACAGCAGGATTCCTTTGTGGATGGCCTGCTGGATTGTCCGCACTACACGCGGCCCGAGGTTTATAACGGCGAGGAAGTTCCGGAGGTGTTGATGTCCGGGCACCACGCCGAAATAGAGAAGTGGCGATTGAAACAGGCGCTGGGACGCACCTGGCAACGTCGCCCCGATTTGCTGGCAGCACGCCAGTTGACTAAACAGGAAGCTCGGCTACTGGCGGAGTACCAGCAGGAACAAGCTTCCGTACAACAAGAGGAAATGGAAAATGGATCTGATCGCACAACTTGAACAGGAAGAAATCGCGCGCCTGGGCAAGACTATCCCTGATTTCGCCCCTGGCGATACCGTAGTCGTCGGCGTGAACGTGGTTGAAGGCACACGCAAGCGTGTGCAGGCTTTTGAGGGCGTGGTGATTGCGCGCCGCAACAAGGGCCTGAACTCTTCTTTCATCGTGCGCAAGGTGTCGTCCGGTGAAGGCGTGGAACGTACCTTCCAGACGTATTCGCCAAGCATCGCCAGCATCGAGGTGAAGCGTCGCGGCGACGTGCGCCGCGCCAAGCTGTACTACCTGCGCGACCGCTCCGGCAAGTCGGCACGTATCAAGGAAAAGCTGCCGGCACGCAAGGCCAGTACAGAAGCGTAAGCTTTTGCTTGTTCCACAAAAACGGGAGGCGCTGCCTCCCGTTTTTTATTGCGTTATCATGTCCGTATGGACTATCAGGCAAAACTGCAGGCGCCGTTCGGCATGCTCGGCATCCACTGCACGGATGACGCGCTGACCGGCATCGACTTCCTGCCGGCGGGCGGGCAGGCGCAGCCGCCGCGAACCGGCTTTGCGCGCAAGGTATGCGAGCAGCTGTCCGCCTACCTTGCCGATCCCCGCTTTCGTTTCGACCTGCCGCTCGCGCCCGGCGGCACCGTGCACCAGAACAGGGTGTGGCGGCTGATGTGCGCGATTCCGGCGGGCAAGGTGCGCAGCTACGGTGAGCTCGCCGCCGAGATCGGCTCCGCGCCGCGCGCGGTCGGGCAGGCCTGCGGTAACAATCCCATTCCCGTAGTCATTCCCTGCCATCGCGTGGTCGGCAAATCCGGCCTCGGCGGCTTCATGCACCACAGCGACGGTACGGCACTCGACATCAAGCACTGGCTGCTGACGCATGAGGGCGCACTTTGAGTAGTGCCGACCTGCTGGATGAATTCTGCGACAGCCTGTGGCTGGAAGATGGCCTGTCGCGCAACACGCTCGAAAGCTACCGGCGCGACCTCAATAAATTCGCCGCGTGGCAGCAGCAGCAGGGCAAGGCCTCGATTCTCGACACTACGCATGGCGACATCCAGGGTTTTCTCGCGCACCTGGTCGGCGACGAAAAAGCCAGGGCCACCTCGACCTCGCGCGCGATCTCCAGCCTCAAGCGCCTGTTCCGCTACCTGTTACGGCAGAACAGGATGAGCACAGACCCCACGCTGCAGATCGCCACGCCCAAGCTGCCGCGCAGCCTGCCCAAGAGCCTCACCGAGCAGGACGTCGAACTGCTGCTCGATGCGCCGGACGTGCAGACGCCGCTCGGCCTGCGCGACCGCGCCATGCTCGAGGTGCTGTACGCCACCGGCCTGCGCGTGTCGGAACTGGTCACGCTCAACGTCGCCCAGATCAGCCTCGACATGGGCGTGGTGCGCGTGATGGGCAAGGGCAGCAAGGAGCGCTTGGTGCCGCTGGGTGAAGAATCGCTGGACTGGATACGTCGCTACCTGGCAGAGGGCCGTCCGGTGCTGCTGGCAGGCAAGCTATGCGATGCGCTGTTCGTCACTCATCGCGGTGACGGTATGACGCGGCAGATGTTCTGGTACCTGATCAAGAAGCACGCGCAGCACGGCGGCCTGCACAAGCCGCTGTCGCCCCACACGCTGCGCCATGCGTTTGCCACCCACCTGTTGAACCACGGTGCGGATTTGCGCGTGGTGCAGATGCTGCTGGGGCATTCGGATATTTCGACGACGCAGATTTATACGCATGTGGCGCGGGAACGGTTGAAGAAATTGCATCATGATCATCATCCAAGAGGGTAGCAGGCCGTTCGCCCTGAGCGTAGGCAGCGAAGCTGCCGAAGTCGAAGGGAATCCTAATGTCAAAAGCAAAACCGCCGGTGGTTGACCGGCAGCAAGTTACTTTTCTTGTCTTGCCAAGAAAAGTAACCAAAAGAAGTCGCCCCCGGTTTGGGGGGTGTAAGAATTTTTGTGTAAACGGTCATTTGGCAGGAAACTGCCGGAACATTGTTAGGAGTAGAAATGACCGTATCAAAAGCACTACCCGCAGAACTAATCGACAGCCTGCTGTCTGGATATAAGAAACCCGAAG
>WGNQ01000009.1 GCA_016124455.1 Sideroxydans sp.
CAGTCGCAATAGGTGTCCCATACCAGTTCGTAAATTGTGCGCGCGGCCATGTCGAAGCGGTAGTGATCGAAGTGCTCGGCCACCTCGGCCTCGGCCTGTTGCAGTTTGGCGATCATCCATTTGTCGGCAGCGCTGCTTTCCAGCGGCAGGCTGTCATCCAGCCCGACGTCATGGCCTTCGCAGTTCATCAGCACGAAGCGCGTGGCATTCCACAGCTTGTTGCAGAAATTGCGGTAACCCTCGCAGCGCTGCAGGTCGAACTTGATGTCGCGTCCGTGCGAGGCGAGGCTGGCAAAGGTGAAGCGCATCGCATCGGTGCCGAACGCCGGGATGCCGTCCGGAAAATGCTTGCGTGTCTGTTTCTCGATATTTTCTGCCTGTCTGGGGTTCATCAGATTGCTGGTGCGTTTGGCGATGAGTTCATCCAGGCTGATGCCGTCGATCAGGTCCAACGGGTCAAGCACATTGCCCTTGGACTTACTCATCTTCTGGCCTTCCGCGTCGCGGATCAGGCCGTGCACGTACACCTCGCGGAACGGCACCTTGCCGGTGAAATGCAGCGACATCATCACCATGCGCGCCACCCAGAAGAAGATGATGTCGAACCCGGTGACCAGCACCGAGCTCGGCAGGAAGGTATTCAGTTCCTTGGTGTCGTGCGGCCAGCCCAGCGTCGAGAACGGCCACAATGCGGAAGAGAACCAGGTATCGAGCACGTCTTCATCGCGCTTCAGCCCGCCTGTGTAGCCCTTGGCCAATGCCTGTTCTCGGGCGTCATCCAGACTGCGCGCGACATACACGTTGCCGTGGTCGTCGTACCATGCCGGGATGCGATGGCCCCACCACAGCTGGCGCGAGATGCACCAGTCCTGGATGTTGGTCAGCCATTGGTCGTAGGTATTGCGCCAGTTTTCCGGCACGAACCTGATCTCACCACTGGCCACGGCTTCCAGGCCTTGTTTGGCCATGCCTTCCATTCTGACGAACCACTGGTCGGTGAGCATAGGCTCGATCACCGCATGGCTGCGGTCGCCGCGCGGCACCATCAGCTTGTGCGGCTTGATGGCGGCAAGCAGGTGCTGCGCTTCGAGGTCGGCGACGATCTGTTTGCGCGCATCGAAGCGGTCGAGGCCCTGATAGGCGGCAGGTGCCTGTTCGTTGATTTTTGCGTCCAGTGTAAAAATGCTGATCGGTGCCAGGTTATGGCGCTGGCCGACCTGATAATCGTTGAAGTCATGCGCCGGCGTGATCTTGACGCAACCGGTACCGAAGCTGGGGTCGACGTATTCGTCGGCGATGATCGGGATCAGCCGGCCGGTAAGCGGCAGTTTCAGGCGCTGGCCGATCAGGTGTTTATAGCGTGTGTCTTCCGGGTGTACCGCGACGGCGACATCGCCGAGCATGGTCTCGGGGCGGGTGGTGGCGACGATCAGCGACCCGACGCCGATTTCCAGCGGGTAGGCGATATGCCACATCGAGCCGTCTTCTTCCTGCGACACCACTTCCAGGTCGGACACCGCAGTGCCCAGCACCGGATCCCAGTTGACCAGGCGTTTGCCGCGGTAGATCAGGCCTTGCTCGTGCAGCTTGACGAATACTTCGGTGACAGCCTCGGACAGTCCCTCGTCCATGGTGAAACGTTCGCGCGACCAGTCGCAGGAGGTGCCGAGACGGCGCATCTGGCGGGTGATGGTGGAGCCGGATTGCTCTTTCCATTCCCACACCCGGTCAACGAAGGCTTCGCGGCCAAGGTCGTGGCGCGAGATGTTTTGTGCATCGAGCTGGCGCTCGACCACGATTTGCGTGGCGATGCCGGCATGGTCGGTACCTGGCTGCCATAGCGTGTTGTCGCCGCGCATGCGGTGGTAGCGTACCAGCGCATCCATCAGCGTGTCCTGGAATGCGTGCCCCATGTGTAGTGTGCCGGTGACATTGGGCGGCGGCAGCATGATGCAGTAGGCCGGTTTGTCACTTTCCATCCTGGCCTGGAAATAACCGGCGCTTTCCCAGATGGGATACCAGCGCGCCTCAATGGCCTGCGGTTCAAAACTTTTTGCGAGTTCCATGTTGGTCTTGTCGGATTGGTGCGTTCCCGCTGCAGCGGAAAAGGGCGGGATTATAGCAATAGTTGCCGCTTCGCTCTGGGTCGGCAGCTGTGCACGGATCAATGCCGGCAGGCTGGCCTGCGCTTCGCTCCAGGCCTGCTGCCACATTGCGCCGAATTGTGCGGCAAGTTTCTCGCGCAGCAGTGCCTCCAGCTGCGGCGCAATCCGTGCGGCAAGCTCTTCGCATCCGGGGTCGTGCGGTACCATGGCTGTTTGCGCAATGAGTGCAGGAATTTCTTCGGTCACAACTTCGGTCAGGATCGGGAGGCCTGCGAGCACGTCGTCTTCATCGGCTACGTCGGTAAGCAGCGGCAGGTCGGATAAGTCGCTTGCCGGTTTGGAATACATGGTCATGTCAGTCGTTCTTTGTTTTCAGGTCGAAGTGGCGCAGCTCGTAACCTCGATCACGGTAGAAGCCGAAACGTTCGCGTCCCAGTCGTACGTCGTCCTCGTGCTGGCCGACGATTTCGATCACTCGCTCGAAACGGCTGAAGAACGGCAGGCACTCATGGTGCAGGCTGATCAACAGTTCGCTGTGCGGAGGCGTGGTTTTTTCGTCGTGGCCCAGCACCACCGGCATGGCCGCCGCTTCTGCTTCGTGGCTGCGGCAGTGCGGGATGAAGGCGGTTGCCGGGTAGTTCCACAGCAGCTTGTCGAGTGCTGCCGCAGTGGCTTCATCCGGCGCATGCAGCAGCACGCGCATCCCGTTTTGCATGGCCTTGTGGCTTAACCGGCAGGCGGTACGCAGCTTGTCTTCGGCGCCGGTATAAAAATCCACTTTGGTCACTGGTGGCTGGTTCCTGTTACTTGCTGCCGTGGGCGCGGTTGATCAGGTATTGCGTCAGCAGTGGCACAGGCCGTCCGGTCGCTCCTTTTTCCTTGCCCGATTTCCAGGCGGTGCCGGCGATATCCAGGTGTGCCCAGCGATAGTCCTTGGTGAAGCGCGACAGGAAACAGGCGGCGGTGATGGTGCCGCCTGCGCGCCCACCGATGTTCTGCATGTCGGCAAAGTTGCTGTCCAGCAGCGGCTGGTAGTCTTCCCACAACGGCAATTGCCAGGCACGGTCGTAAGCTTGCTCACCTGCGCCCAGCAGATCCCTGGCCAGGTCGTCCTGATTGCTGAACAGGCCGCTGGCGACATGGCCCAGCGCGATCACGCAGGCTCCGGTGAGGGTGGCGATGTCGATCACCGTGTCCGGCTTGAATTTGGCGGAGTAGGTTAGTGCATCGCACAGGATCAGGCGGCCTTCGGCATCGGTGTTAAGGATTTCGATGGTCTGCCCGGACATCGAGGTGACGATGTCGCCGGGCTTGGTGGCGCGGCCGGAGGGCAGATTTTCGCAAGTGGGGATGACGCCGACCACGTTGAGTTTGAGCCCCATCTCGGCGATGGCCTGCATGGTGCCGAGCACGCTGGCGGCACCGCACATGTCGTACTTCATCTCATCCATTTCGGCGCCGGGCTTGAGCGAGATGCCACCAGAGTCGAAGGTGACGCCCTTGCCGACCAGCACCACGGGTTTCTGCTTCTTGTCGGCGCCGGCATATTCCATGGTGATCAGCTTGGCAGGCTGTTCGCTACCGCGGGTGACGGAGAGGAAGGAACCCATGCCGAGTTTCTGCATGTCTTTTTCTTCCAGTACGGTAGTCTTGATCGCCTTGTGTTTTTTGCCCAGCGCCAGTGCCTGCGCGGCAAGATAGGTTGGGGTGCAGATGTTGCCCGGCAGGTTGCCGAGATCCTTGGTTAATTGCATGCCGTGTGCGATGGCAGCGGCCTGCTCGAGTGTGCTCTTCAATCCGGCGCCGGGCTTGTCCAGCGTGGCGAGGGTTAGCTCTTTCAGGGTGGCAGGCTTGGCGGGTTTGCTTTTCAGGCTGTCGGCGCGGTAGGCCGCTTCGGTGGCGGCCAGTACGGTCTGTTTGACTACCCAGCCGGCATCGCTGCCCATGCCGTCATCAGTGCAATACAGTACGGCATCCTTGGCCGGCGTGTCTTGCAGTGCGCGGAAGGTTGCGCGCAATATGTCGATGCTGGTCTTGCTGTTCATTTCCTCGGGTTTGCCGAGGCCGACCAGCAGCACGCGCTCGGCAGCGATACCGGGAATCTTGTGCAGCAACAGGGTGGACGCAGCCTTGCCATGCATGTCGCCGCGTGCGATGAGGTCGCTGAGATGGTGTTTGGCGGCCTTGTCCAGTGCTTGCGCGGCGTTTGACAGTTTGCCGTTTTCGAAGACGCCAACCACCACGCAGGCGCTGCGCTGTTTTTCCGGACTGCCTTGTTTTATGCTAAATTCCACTTGAGTTCCCCTTAATGTTTCGTTGGCTGCGCCAGATGCCGGATTATCCGCAATCTCCCGAACAAAAGTCAAAGCGGCAACAGCCGAAGCCCCTGCGTTCCAGCCCCTTGCGCGGGGGGGTGTTTCATCGCTCGCTGGTAAGCGAGTTTATGTCCATGGGCGTGCTGGTATTCGCCATTCTACTCGGTATCGTGGTGCTGACCCAGTTGATCCGCCTGCTGGGCGATGCGGTCAGCGGCGCGCTGGCGGTGGATGGTGTGCTGGCGTTGCTGGGGTTCAGTGCCTTGAATTACCTGCCGGTGCTGCTTTCCATCAGCCTGTTCCTGTCGGTGTTGTTGACGTTGTCACGCAGTTACCGCGACAGCGAGATGGTGGTGTGGTTCTGCTCCGGTATCGGATTGACGCGCTGGATACGTCCGGTGATGTGGTATGCGCTGCCGGTGGCGGCATTGATCGCGTTACTCAGCCTGGTGCTGTCGCCATGGGCGCTGTCCAAGGCGGATGAGTTCAAGCGCAGGCTGGACAGTCGCGACGACGTGTCCGCCTCCACCCCGGGCGCGTTCCGCGAATCGAAACAGGCTGATCGGGTGTTTTTCCTGGAAAACGTCGATGCAGGTAAAGGCCGGGTCCGGAATGTTTTCGTGCAGTCGGTGCAAAATGGCAAGGTCGGTACCATGGTGGCCAAGGAAGGCTTGCAGGAAACCGCACCCAATGGCGATCGCTTCCTGGTGTTGCTGAACGGTACGCGATACGAGGGAGTGCCCGGGCAGCATGATTACCGTATTGCCGAATTCGCCCGCTACGCGATGCGCATTGAAGAGGCCGAGATCAAAAAGGAGCAACCCTCGCCGAAATCGCTGTCCACGCTGTATCTGTTGCGAGACCGCACTCCATGGAATATGTCCGAACTGGAGTGGCGGATCGGTTTGCCGGTCAGTGCGCTGGTCCTGGCGCTGATGGCGATCCCGCTGAGTTTCGTCAATCCGCGCGCCGGCCGCTCGCTTAACCTGATCATGGCGCTGGTGATTTACATGCTCTACAACAACATGATCAGCGTGACCAACAGCTGGGTGGGACAAGGCAAACTTGCCCCGGGTGTCGGGTTGTGGGGGATACATATGCTGATGTTCGGCCTGATGCTGGTGCTGTTCTACCGGCGGCTGTCGGTGTTCTCGTTGCGGCGGTTGATGCGATGAAGCTGCTGACCCGATATCTGGCGCGAGAAATTTATATCAGCATTGCTCTGGTATTCAGCGCGCTGCTGATGCTGTTCGCATTTCTTGACTTGATTCACGAGCTGAACGTGATGGGGCATGGCAACTATCGTCTTGGCTATGTATTGCTGTTCGTGCTGCTCACCGTCCCTGGGCATATCTACGAGTTGTTTCCGGTAGCGGTGCTGATCGGCACCATTTTTGCCCTGGTGCAAATGGCGGCCAATTCTGAGCTGACCGTATACCGCAGTTCCGGTACCTCGCTCAAACAGATGATAGGTGCGCTGCTGAAAATAGGCCTGCCGCTGGTGATCCTGAGCTTCCTGTGCGGCGAATTCCTGGCGCCGCCCAGTGAGCGGCTGGCGCAGGAGTTGCGCCTGCGGGCACAGAATGCCCAAGTGTCGCTCAAGGAGTTCCGTTCAGGGGTGTGGGTGAAGGATGGGCGCAGTTTCGTCAATGTGAAGAATGTGTTGCCGGACACTTCGCTGCTGAATGTCAGTATCTATGAGTTTGACGACACTTATCATTTGCGTGCAATTACCGCAGCGCAGCATGCAAGTTACGTCGAGGCAAACCGCTGGAAGCTGGAAGGCGTCACACAGACGCGTTTCGATGCGCAGGGCGACAATGTGAACAACCGGCCTGAGATGGCGTGGCACTCCTCGCTCAATCCCGACATCCTGAGCGTGCTGCTGGTTGTGCCGGAACAGATGTCAGCCTGGAACCTGTACCAGTACGCCCAGCATTTGCGCGACAACCATCAAAAAACCGGGCGCTACGAGATCGCCATGTGGAACAAGCTGGTGTACCCGTTTGCAGTGCTGGTGATGATGTTGCTGGCGCTGCCGTTCGCCGCACATCATCGCCGCGAGGGCGGAATCAGCGCCAAGGTATTTATCGGCATCGTGCTGGGGCTGACTTTCCACTTTATAGGCAGGCTGTTTGCCAATCTGGGGGCGCTCAACGAGTGGCCGCCCTTGCTTAGCGCTACCGCAATGTCGTGGCTGTTTCTGCTGCTGGCTGCCGGTATGCTGTGGAAAACCGAGCGGCGCTGACCTTGATTTCTCGTGGCCAGGCTGTATTGGTGTGTTTCAGTTTTCCGGTGTGGCGGAGGTTGTTGCGCTGACAGCTGATGCGGCCAGAGCTTTTTTTGCTTCTTGCTGGCGCACCATCTGTTTCACCTGTTCGCGTGTGGCCAGCGGGACTTTCTTGAATGCCTTGTATTTTCGGCGTGCCCCTGCGCGCTGTTCGGGAGTCAGCTTGCTCCATGTCAGCAGGCGCTTATGCAGCCGCTCCTGCTGGAGCGGCGTGAGCTTCGGGTATTTTCTGGACATTCTCAGCAGGTGTTGCTGTTCCGGCTCCGGCAGGGTATCCCATTGCGTAGACAACGGGGCCAGCGCCTCCTGTTGTGTCGGCGTAAGGCTGGTCCAGGACTGTGCTGCAGCCAGTACCGGCAGGCATAGCGAGGCGGCGAGGCAGAGGGCGGCCAGGCGTCTGGGCATGTGCATAATTGGTTTCAATCTACGTAAACTTGGATGGGCAGGTCATCGGTCAGAATGGCGATATCTTCATCGCTGGTGTCATTGTCCGAAGTTTGTTGCCAATAGGCAATGCCGCTGAGGATGCTTGCCGCCAGTAGCACGCCGGCTATCCAGAGGGATGGCTTGTGCTGCTGGAGCACGGTGTGCCAGGGCGCGTGCTTGCCATGCCCGGAGAGCGCAAGCGCGTGGGCATGCCGGGCGGTATGGCGTTCCAGCGTCTGCGTGCGCATTTCACGCAGGCGGGCGAGCGTGGGATCGTCGAGTTGCGCCGCAGAGCGGTTGAGTAATTGCCGGATCTGCTCCGGGTTCAGTTGTTGGTTCATGGCAGGGTAACTCCTTTGGCCTTCAGTACGGCGGCAAGGGCGTGAGTTGCACGGGAGCAGTGGGTTTTAACGCTGCCCTCCGAACAACCCATGATCGCCGCAGTTTCCGCAGTGTCCATGTCTTCCCAGTAACGCAACAGGAAGGCTTCGCGTTGACGTGCCGGCAACTCCATTAAAGCCTCTTCAATCAGGGTGATGAGCTGAAATTGCTCCAGGCTGGCATCCGGAAGTGGTGCCTGGCTGTTGTTGTCTGCATCCTGCAGGGTATCCAGCGGGTCATGGTCGCTGTCCTCGTGTTGCGGAGTGAGCGACGACATCAGGGTGGTCCAGGTCGAGCGTACTTTCTGTCGCCGGTAATAATCGCGAATGGTGTTTTGCAGAATACGCTGGAACAGCATGGGGTACTCTTCCGCAGGATGCTCGCCGTATTTCTCGGCGAGCTTGAACATGGCATCCTGCACGATGTCCAGGGCCGCATGCCCGTCTTTTACCGCAAAGAATGCCTGCTTGTATGCGCGGCGTTCGGTTTCGGCGAGAAATCGGGAAAGTTCGTCGTGACTGGCCAGTTTGTGTTGCTCCTGATGTGCGGTGCGAAATATTAACAAATTCCGGCTTCGGCAGGTGGAAAGGTGCTGCGGGAGCGGTATCCCGCGTTGCGTCGGGGGTTGACCAAAAGACGTCTAGCCTTTATCTTGCACGGTTCTTCTAATCGTTGTTTGTTAAGGTAGTTAGCCATGGAACTGACCGGCGCTGAAATAGCCATCAGGTGTTTGCAGGAAGAGGGTGTCGAGTACGTGTTCGGCTATCCCGGCGGTGCGGTGCTGTTCATTTACGACGCGCTGTTCAATCAGGATAAGGTCAAGCACATACTGGTGCGTCACGAACAGGCGGCAGTGCATGCTGCTGATGGCTATGCGCGTTCCACCGACAAGGTCGGTGTGGCGCTGGTAACGTCGGGTCCCGGCGCGACCAATGCCGTTACCGGGATTGCGACCGCCTATATGGATTCCATTCCACTGGTGATCATCAGCGGTCAGGTGCCGACCGGTGCCATCGGCGAAGATGCCTTCCAGGAAGTGGACACGGTGGGGATCACGCGTCCCTGCGTCAAACACAATTTCCTGGTCAAGGATGTCAAGGAACTGGCCGCCACCATCAAAAAGGCATTCCATCTGGCGAAGACCGGCCGGCCAGGTCCGGTGCTGGTCGATATTCCCAAGGATATCTCGAACCAGAAAGCGGAATTCACTTACCCGTCCGCCATTGATATTCGCTCGTACCATCCGCCGCTGCATGGCGATATGGATCAGCTCAAACGGGCTGCCAAGCTATTGCTCGAAGCACGACGCCCAATGATTTATGCCGGTGGCGGCGTAGTGCTGTCCGGCGCTTCTGCACAATTGACCGATCTGGCGCGACTGCTTGGATTCCCGGTTACCAATACGCTGATGGGGCTGGGGAGCTATCCGGCGTCGGACCAGCAGTTCGTCGGCATGCTGGGCATGCACGGCACTTATGAGGCCAACCTGGCAATGCAGAACTGCGACGTGCTGCTGGCCGTAGGTGCGCGTTTCGACGATCGCGTGATCGGCAACGTGGAGCATTTCGGGCAGGTGCCGCGCAAGATTATTCATATTGATATTGACCCGTCTTCCATTGCCAAGCGGGTGAAGGTCGATGTGCCCATCGTCGGTGACGTGGCGCACGTGCTGGGCGACTTGCTGGCCATCCTGCATAGCAGCAAGCAGCAGCCGGATCAGCAAGCCAAGGCCGCATGGTGGAAACAGATTGATGAATGGCGTGGCAGGAACTGCCTGCTGTACAAGAACTCGGACGAGGTCATCAAGCCGCAGTACGTCATCGAGACGCTGCACCGGATTACCGGCGGCGAGGCGTTCGTGACCTCGGATGTCGGCCAGCACCAGATGTGGGCGGCGCAGTACTACAAGTTCAACCAGCCG
Organism: Sideroxydans sp.; assembly: GCA_016124455.1. Lineage (GTDB taxonomy): Bacteria > Pseudomonadota > Gammaproteobacteria > Burkholderiales > Gallionellaceae > RI-121. The sequence goes on from WGNQ01000009.1 coordinate 9,439, forward strand.
CGGCGTTGGATCAACTCCGGCGGTCTGGGCACCATGGGCTTCGGGCTGCCCGCGGCGATGGGCGTGCAGCTGGCACATCCCGATGCGACGGTTGCCTGCGTGACCGGCGAGGGCAGTATCCAGATGAATATCCAGGAGCTGTCGACCTGCAAGCAATTCCGCCTGCCGGTCAAGATTGTGGCATTGAACAACCGCTATCTCGGCATGGTGCGCCAGTGGCAGGAATTTTTCCACGGCAACCGTCACTCCGAGTCGTACATGGATGCGTTGCCGGATTTCGTCAAGCTGGCGGAAGCGTATGGCCACATCGGCATGCGCATCGAGAAACCGTCGGATGTGGAGCCGGCACTTAAGGAAGCGTTTGCGCGCAAGAACGATCTGGTGTTCCTGGATTTCAAGACCGACCAGACCGAAAACGTATTTCCCATGGTGCCCGGCGGCAAGGGGCTGTCTGAAGTCATTCTGGCGGAGGATCTGTAATGCGGCACATCATTTCGCTGTTGATGGAAAACGAGGCGGGTGCGCTGTCGCGCGTGGCAGGCCTGTTCTCGGCGCGCGGCTATAATATCGAGTCGCTTACGGTAGCGCCGACCGAAGATCCCACCATGTCGCGCATGACGGTTGTTACCAGCGGTTCGGACGAGGTGATCGAGCAGATCAACAAGCAGCTTAACAAGCTGGTTGAGGTGGTGGCGGTGATGGACATGAATGAAGGCGACCACCTGGAGCGCGAACTGATGCTGGTGAAGGTGCGTGCGGTAGGCGAAGCGCGTGAGGAAATGAAGCGCATGGCCGACATTTTCCGTGGCCGTATTATCGACGTCACCGAAAAGTCCTATACCATTGAACTGACCGGCACCGGTTCCAAGCTGGACAGTTTCCTGCAGGCCATTGATAACAGCCTGATCATGGAGACCGTGCGTACCGGCGCCTGTGGCATCGGGCGCGGCGACCGTATTTTGAAGCTTTGATTTTTGAATTTTACTAAGAGGGCAACATGAAAGTTTATTACGACAAAGACGCAGACCTGTCCCTGATCAAGGGCAAGCAGGTGACCATCGTGGGTTACGGTTCGCAGGGCCATGCCCACGCCCAGAACCTGAAAGATTCCGGCGTGAACGTGACCGTCGGCCTGCGCAAGGGCGGTTCTTCCTGGGCCAAGGCCGAGAAGGCCGGGCACAAGGTTGCCGAGATCGCCGAGGCGGTGAAGGGTGCGGATGTGGTGATGATCCTGCTGCCGGACGAAACCATGCCCGAGGTGTACCACGCCGATATCGCCAATAACCTGAAATCCGGCGCTGCACTCGCATTTGCCCACGGCTTCAACATCCACTACAACCAGATCGTGCCGCCGGCCGACGTCGACGTGATCATGATTGCGCCCAAGGGCCCCGGCCACACCGTGCGTTCCGAATACCTCAAGGGCGGCGGCGTGCCGACGCTGATCGCGGTGTACCAGGACAAGACCGGCAAGGCCAAGGATGTAGCGCTGTCGTATGCGGCTGCCAACGGCGGCACCAAGGGTGGCGTGATCGAGACCAACTTCCGCGAAGAGACCGAGACCGACCTGTTCGGCGAACAGGCCGTGCTGTGCGGTGGCGCGGTGGAGCTGGTGAAGGCCGGTTTCGAGACGTTGACCGAAGCGGGCTATGCGCCCGAAATGGCCTACTTCGAATGCCTGCACGAACTCAAGCTGATCGTCGACCTGATGTACGAGGGCGGCATCGCCAACATGAACTACTCCATCTCCAACAATGCGGAATACGGCGAGTATGTCACTGGCCCGCGCGTGATCGCCGACCAGGCCCGTGCCGCGATGAAGGAATGCCTGGCCAACATCCAGAACGGCAACTATGCCAAGCAGTTCATTCTGGAAGGCCGCACCAACTATCCGGAGATGACCGCACGCCGTCGCCTGAACGCCGAGCATCAGATCGAGCAGGTCGGTGGGCAGTTGCGCGCGATGATGCCGTGGATCAGCAAGAACAAACTGGTCGATCAGTCCAAGAACTAATTTCAGGATAACGGCGCAAGGGGAAAAGTAACGGATGGCGCAATGCATCCCGAACTTTTCCCCTTTGCTTATACTTCTCTATGAATAATTATCCCCATCCTCTTATTGCCCGCGAAGGCTGGCCGTTCCTGGCGATTGCCGTGGCGGTCGCGGTGCTGGCAAGCTATTTCTGTGCGGCGTGGTCGATTCCGTTATGGATTATTGCGTTGTTCGTGCTGCAGTTCTTTCGCGATCCGCCACGTCCGGTACCGCAGGATGAGAATGCGGTGCTGTCCCCGGCAGACGGGCGCATCGTCAAGGTCGAGCGCACGCGCGACGAATACCTGCAGCGCGATGCGATCAAGGTCAGCGTGTTCATGAACGTGTTCAACGTGCATTCCAATCGCAGCCCGGTGGACGGCACGGTGCAACAGCTCTGGTACAACCCCGGAAAATTCGTCAATGCCGACCTCGACAAGGCGTCCACCGAGAATGAGCGCAACGCGGTGTGGCTCAAGACCGCCGACGGCCAGGATGTGACCAGCGTACAGGTGGCTGGGCTGATCGCGCGGCGCATCCTGTGCTACGTCAAGGCGGGCGACGTGCTGGCGCGCGGCCAGCGCTATGGTTTCATCCGCTTCGGTTCGCGGGTGGACGTGTACTTGCCGCTGACGGCTACCGTAAAGGTCGCCATTGGTGATAAAGTGTCCGCCACTACCACGATCCTGGCTGTATTGGCCGAAAGTTGAGCATAACTTTTCATCATGCCTGAGCTGAATTCCCGCAAACAGATCGACCTGCGCCGGCGCAGCATTTACCTGCTGCCCAACCTGTTTACGACTGCGGCATTGTTTGCGGGCTTCTATGCCATCGTGCAGTCGATGAACAGCCGGTTCGAGTATGCGGCGGTGGCAATTTTCGTGGCGATGGTACTGGACGGTCTGGACGGGCGAGTCGCGCGCCTGACGCATACCCAGAGCGAATTCGGCGCGGAATACGACAGTTTGTCCGACATGGTTTCGTTCGGCGTGGCGCCCTCGCTGGTGATTTACGAGTGGGCGCTGAAGGGACTGGGCAAGTGGGGCTGGTTTGCCGCCTTTATTTATTGCGCGGGCACGGCGCTGCGACTGGCGCGCTTCAACACCAACATCGATATCGTTGACAAGCGCTATTTCCAGGGCTTGCCCAGTCCGGCGGCTGCCGCGCTGATTGCGGGTTTCGTCTGGGTGATGCTGGATAATCATATTGCCGGGCAGGACGTGCGCTGGGTTGCCTGCGCGCTGACGGTATTCGCCGGGCTGAGCATGGTCAGCAATCTGCAGTTCTACAGTTTCAAGGCCATCAACATGCGCAAGAGCGTACCATTCATCATGGTGTTCATGTTTGCGCTGTTCTTCATTTTCGTGTCGGTCAATCCGCCGGCCATCCTGTTTCTGTTATTCCTCGGCTACTGCCTGTCGGGTTACGTGATGCTGCTGTGGTCGTGGCGCAACCGGAAATCCCCGCCGCCGGCCGCCTAGTTGCAGCGTTGTCTAAATATAGCTATATTTGCCGGCATGCATTTTTCACGCCACATCTCGCAATTGCACTCCACGTCCAGTCTGCTGGCAGCGCTGAAGCTGCGCTGCGCGCGTTAAATATTTCCTTACGGTTTTACCAAGCAGGCGGCATCCGAACGATAGCCGCGAGTCAGGCAATTGCAATGGAGTCCCATCATGAGCGATAAGTTAATCATATTCGATACCACCTTGCGCGACGGCGAGCAAAGTCCGGGCGCATCCATGACCAAGGAGGAGAAGTTGCGCATTGCGCGCCAGCTGGAGAAGCTGGGCGTGGATGTGATTGAGGCCGGCTTTGCCGCCGCCAGTCCCGGCGATGCCGAGGCGATCAGGAGTATTGCGCAGGTAGTGGAGCATTCCACGGTCTGTTCGCTGGCGCGCGCCAACGAAAAGGACGTGCGTGCGGCAGGCGAGGCGATCAAGCCAGCCAGGTCCGGGCGCATCCATACCTTCATTGCCACTTCGCCGATCCACATGGAAAAGAAACTGCGCATGGCGCCCGACGAGGTGGTGGAGCGTGCGGTGGCAGCGGTGAAGCTGGCGCTGGAATATACCGACGACGTGGAATTCTCGGCTGAGGATGCGGTGCGTTCGGAAATGGATTTCCTGGTGCGCATTTTCGATGCGGTGATCCAGGCGGGCGCTACGACACTCAACGTGCCGGATACCGTGGGTTACAGCATCCCGGCGTTGTGGGGCGAGCGCATCAGACAGCTGATCGAGCGCGTGCCGGGTTCAGACAAGGTGATCTGGTCCACGCATTGCCACAATGACCTCGGCATGGCCTCGGCCAATTCGCTGGCGGCAGTGATGAACGGTGCACGCCAAGTGGAGTGTACCATCAACGGCCTCGGCGAACGCGCGGGCAATGCCAGTCTGGAAGAGGTGGTGATGGCGGTGAAGACGCGCCGCGACGTGTTCGCCTGCGATACGCGTATCGACACCACACAGATCGTGCCGACCTCCAAACTGGTGTCCAGCATTACCGGTTACCCGGTACAGCCGAACAAGGCCATCGTCGGTGCCAATGCATTTGCGCATGAATCCGGTATCCACCAGGACGGCGTGCTCAAGCACCGCGAGACCTACGAAATCATGCGCGCCGAAGACGTGGGCTGGGCGACCAACAAGCTGACGCTGGGCAAGCTGTCCGGACGCAATGCCTTCCGCACGCGTTTGCAGGAGCTGGATATCGTGCTGGAAAGCGAGGAAGCCTTGAACGCCGCGTTTGCGCGCTTCAAGGACCTGGCCGACCGCAAGAGCGAAATCTTCGACGAGGATTTGCAGGCCCTGGTCAATGAGGAAGTGGTCACCAACGTCAGCGAGCATTACCGGCTGGTATCAATGCGCGCACATTCGGAAACCGGCGAGTTGCCGATGGCCAGCGTGGTACTCAGCGTTGGTGGCAAGGAGCACAGTGCGGAAGCGCAGGGCGGCGGCCCGGTGGATGCCACGTTCAAGGCCATCGAGCAGGTCGTACGGAGCGATACCGAGCTATTGCTGTATTCGGTGAACAACATCACCAGCGGCACCGATGCGCAGGGCGAAGTCACCGTGCGCCTGTCCAAGGGCGGGCGTGTGGTCAACGGCCAGGGCGCGGACACCGATATCGTGGTGGCTTCGGCCAAGGCATATCTGAATGCGCTCAACAAGTTGCATAGTGGATCGGAACGGGCGCACCCCCAGGTGTGAGTTTGGCTGTTAAGTTTGCCTTCAGGTTGCTATGGCACGCTAGGCGTTCCATTGTTCTTCATCTGCGAGGTATTCCGTGAATAAGCGATTGATCCGAGTGGTGGTAGCCGGTTCGTTATTGAGTCTGGCAACCGCCAATGTGTGGGCGCGAGATTGTGAGCCCAGGCAGCACTCCTTGTGTCTCGACGCCAAAATGGCGGGCGAAAAACTGGCCGGGGCGAATTATTCCGGCACCGACCTGCATAACGGCGATTTTTCAAAGGCCGATCTGTCCAGGGCCAACCTGAGCAACGTCAACCTGTACAAGGGGAAGCTGGCTGGTGCCAACCTGTCTGGTGCGGACATGACGCATATCAACCTGTTCTTTGCCGACCTGAGTGGTGCCGATCTGTCCGGCGCCAACCTGGACGGCGCGCAACTCGAAGGGACGGATTTTTCCGGTGCCAACCTGACCGGCGTCAACCTGACGGGTGCGCAACTCAACAAGAACAAGTTTGCCAATACGACTTTCTGTCATACCGTGATGCCGAACGGCATCGTCAACGACGCCAACTGCACGGTCGAAAAGTCCAAGACGGAGGCCGTTAGCGGTGCCGCCGGCAGCAACGGTTGCGTCATCAAACCGCAGACCGTGTGCAGCAATGCGGCATTGGCGGAGGCCAACCTGGCGTCAGTCGACCTGACCTCGGCGCAGCTGTATCTCGGCAACCTGGCGTCGGCCAACCTGTTCAAGGCCAACCTGACACGGGTTAACTTCACCGAGGCCAACCTCGCGCGCGCCAATCTCGACCGCGCCAACCTGTCGCAGGCCAACCTGACTGACGCTAACCTGAACAAGGCGATCCTGCGTGGCGCACGGCTGGTGCGTGCCAACCTGACCGGCGCAACTCTGCTGAATGCCGACCTGACGGATGCCGACCTGACCGGCGCCAACATCACCGAGGCGGTACTGACGGGAGCTACGCTGTGCCATACCGTCATGCCGGATGGTGTCGTGAACAATGCCAGCTGCATGCCGGTGAAGAAGGCTGAGGTGCCAGGCAAGCCTGCGGCCAAGGCCAAGGGCAAGTAGCAGGTATTGGCTACGGCAGTCTGGAAAAGGGCGCGTGATGCGCCCTTTCTTATGTGTTGCGGCTAAGCTGTGACAGCTCAACCAGGGCTGCCCTTGCCTGCTGGGCATCCAGCACCGGCTGGCCAAAGTCGAAGCGCAGTATCCTGCCGTCCGCGCGCACATCGAAGCCGTCGCAATCGATGCCGAGCATGGTGACTTCCTGTGCCTGCTGCTGGTGGACATGTGCGCAGTAATGTCGCATCGATTCCTCGTGGTCTGCATTCATGTGCGCGATCACCGCTTCTTCCTGCCCGGTCAGCGCATAAGGCGTTACTGCGTATTCCTCCGCTTTGACCCAGTGAATGTTGCCGAAGCCGCCGATATAGCGGATGGCTTGCGGAACGATGCGGTAAAAGGAAAAGTCGTGCATCTCAAAATAACTGCGCGCTTCTGGAAAATAGCGCAGGTAACGGCTGCCGACCTGATCGCGTTCGCCGACAAAGTATGCTGTGCCTACCACGGTTACACGCCCCTGAGTCTGGATTTGCGCGTCGTCCCGATTGTGGGTGAGCAGGCTCACGCGCGGGTCATGCTGGATGTTCCGGGTGTGCTCGGCCAGGGTGCTGATCAGGATCAGCAGGCTGCCATCATGGTCGGTGAGATACGGGGTGATGGAACCGAACGGGTGGCCGTCGAATTTCTTCGATAGTGTGCTGAGTGCACCATAACGATGGGCACGCAGCAACTGGCGTGCTTCGCGTGCAGTGCTCATGCTATGCCGCCAGCTTCAGTGCGGTCTGCGCCAGCCGCCTGCCGAGTGCGATGCACAATTTCTTTTCGTTGTCGCTGATCGGCTGGTCGTTGGTGATGCCGGCAACATGACTGGGGCCGTAGGGGGTGCCGCCTTCCCGGGTGAGTGCCAGCTCGGGTTCGGAGTAGGGCGTGCCGACGATAAGCATGCCGTGGTGCAGCAGCGGCAGCATCATCGACAACAGTGTACTTTCCTGGCCGCCGTGCATGGAGCTGCTCGAGGTGAACAGGGCGGCCGGTTTGCCGACCAGGGCATGCTTCATCCACAGCGGGCTGGTGCCATCCCAGAAATATTTCATGGCTGCAGCCATGTTGCCGAAGCGCGTCGGACTGCCGACGGCGATGCCGATGCATTCTTCCAGATCGGCCAGCGCGGCATACGGCGCGCCCTCATCAGGAATGCCGGGAGCGGTTGCCTCGCATACCGCGGAAACTTTGGGGACGGTGCGCAGCCGTGCCTGCATGCCGGGCACCTGTGCGATGCCGCGCGCTACCAGTTGCGCCATCTGGCGCGTGGCGCCATGCTGGCTGTAATACAGCACCAGAATTTCTTTGTCGGTTATCATGTGCGCATTATATGGGGGTTGCCGGGTAATGCAAAAACAATGGCTGGAGTTGGTTTACTTTCTGCGCTTCGTGGCGGGGCGCTTCATGCGCGATCGTTGCACGCAGATTGCGGCCAGCCTGACCTTTACCACCTTGCTGTCGCTGGTGCCGCTGATCACCATCGCGCTGACCGTATTCGCCGCGTTTCCGGTATTCGCGGATTATTCCGCCCAGATAAAAAGCTTCATGCTGTCCAACATGATGCCGGAAACCGGCGGCAAGCTGATTACGCGCTACATGGAGCAGTTTACCCAGAGTGCGGGCCGCCTGACGGCGGTAGGCATCGGTTTTCTCGGCGTGACCGCGATGCTGTTGATGATGACCATCGACAACGCCTTCAATACCATCTGGCGTGTATCGCAGCCGCGCACGCTGTTGTTGCGTATCCTGACCTACTGGGCGGTGCTGACGCTGGCACCGTTGCTGATCGGAGCGAGCCTGTCGCTGACCTCCTGGCTGTTCGGCATGTCGATCGGCTACGCCAGGCAAATTCCGCTGTTCGAAGTACTGCTGCTCAAGCTGATGTCGTTGTTGCTGACCACCGCGGCTTTCAGTCTGTTGTTCCGGGTGGTGCCCAACCGCTATGTGCCGATGTGGCATGCGGTGGCCGGTGGCCTGGTTTCGGCAGTGGCCTTCGGACTGATGAGCCGGGGCTTCGGACTCTACATTACGCATTTCCCGACCTATAAGCTGGTGTACGGTGCGTTTGCCAGCATCCCGATTTTCCTGCTGTGGATTTATTGTTCGTGGCTGACCATCCTGCTGGGAGCGCTGATTTCCTCGTCGCTGTCGTACTGGCAGGGAGCCAAGGAGTGGCAGCCGAGCCCGGCGTCGCAGCTGTATTACGTATTGTGTATCCTCAGGTCGATGAGCGAGGGACTGCACAGCGGTACGGTGCTGACCCTGCCTGTGCTGTCCCGTCAGCTGCACCTGGGCTTCGACCAGCTGGAGCAGTTGCTCGACAAGCTGGCGCAGGCCAATGTGGTGCACAAGATGACGGAGCATGGCTGGGGGTTGATCCGCGATCCGGAACATGTGCAATTGGACGAACTGCGCCGGTTATTTGTGTTCGACCCGGCGACAGTTGCCATGCAACCCGATGATGGGGGGATCGGCGAGTGGTTGATGCGTCAGGAACGGCAGCACGAGGGGGCGCAGAAGATTCCCTTGAGTGACTTGTTCGTCGAGGCCGGCAGCCTGGGCGAACAGCCCCAGAGCTAGCTTGCCTGCCATGCGCTTTTGCGCTTTAATGCGCCGCAATTACGGATTGAGGGGATGATATGAAATTTCTGGAGTCGTTGTTTGAGGGGGCATTGTGGAACAGCCGTTTCATCATTCTGACTGCCGTGCTGGGCAGCCTGCTGGCGAGTATTGCGATTTTCTACATGGCCACGGTGGATGTGGTCTACCTGGTACAGCATGTGCTGCATTATGCTGATTCCGGTATGGCGGCAGAAGCACGCAAGACACTGCATGACGGTACGGTTTCGCATATCGTCGAAGTGGTGGATGGCTACCTGCTGGCAACCGTGCTGCTGATTTTTTCGCTTGGCCTGTATGAACTGTTTATCAGCGACATCGATCAGGCGCACGGCAGCCGTGCCTCCAGCAAGATACTGGTGATCCGCAATCTGGATGACTTGAAATCGCGACTGGCCAAAGTGATCCTGATGATCCTGATTGTGACGCTGTTCGAAGAGGCGCTGAATATGAAGCTGACCGCGCCGATCGACCTGGTTTATATGGGTGCCAGCATTGCGCTGATTGCGCTTGCGCTGTATTTCTCGCATGCGGCAGAGCACGGCATCAAGGAACACGAAGAGAAACCTGAGGCCGCGGTCGAAGAAGGGGCGCCGGAGCAGGCCGCTCACTGATAGTAAATGCTTATTCGGCCAAGGCGGTTTTCAGTACAGCAGTGCGCGGCAGGTTCCAGTGGCGTAGCCATGCACCCTTGACCAAGTTGGGATAGGTCGGACGCCCCAAGCTGCCGTTGTAGCGGCCGAGTGCACGGTACAGGTTGCCGTTTTCCTGGTCCAGATAATAGCGCAGGATGGTACAACCGTAGCGCAGGTTCGTACGCAGGTGGAACAGGTTCTGCTCGCGAGTGCCAATCTGCTTTACCCAGAACGGCATCACCTGCATATAGCCGCGTGCACCTGCTTTCGACACCGCATATTTGCGAAAGCCGCTTTCCACTTCAATGACGCCCAGCACCAGCTGCGGATCAAGACCGGCACGTGCCGCCTCGTAATGCACGGTTCTGAGGAAATCCATGCGGTAACCGGCATCGGGAATATATTTCAGCAGCCGACGTGACATGTCGCGCAGCCAGATATTTTCTTCTTGCGCGGAATTGAACGCGGCATCGGTGGAGGCCTGGTCGGCAATGCTGTGCTGCAGCACGGAGCGTACGCTGGCCGACAGCGGCGTATAAACTTGGGCACCGCCTTGTGCGGTCGAAGTAAACAGCAACCCTGCCGCAAGCAGCGGCAAGTTTCGCCGCAATATTTTTCTGGTCAGGCGCATAGTTTCAATTGTACGAGCTTGACCGCATCTTGCAAGGTGAACTGTTGTGCTTCTGCATCGCTCCGTCCCTTGTATTCGACCGTGCCATCCTTCAGTCCGCGCTCGCCGATGACGATGCGGTGTGGAATGCCGATCAGTTCGAGATCGGCAAACATCACGCCTGGGCGCTCGTCACGATCGTCCAGCAGAACCTCGATGCCGGCTGCGGCGAACTCGGCATAAAGCTGTTCCGCTGCCACGCGTACCGTCTCGTTTTTCCGGATGCCGATGGGGGCGATGGCGACGGCGAACGGTGCCATTTGCGGCGGCAGGGTGATGCCGCGCTCGTCGTGGTTCTGTTCGATGGCCGCGGCTACGATGCGTGATACGCCGATGCCGTAACAGCCCATCTCCATCACCTGTGCCTGACCGTTTTCATCCAGGTAAGTCGCTTTGAGCGCTTCGGAATATTTGGTGCGCAGTTGGAAAATGTGGCCGACCTCGATGCCGCGGCACAGTTCCAAGGTGCCTTTACCGTCGGGGCTGGGGTCGCCGGCGACAACATTGCGGATATCGGCGATAGTTGTAGGCTCGTGCAGGTCGCGCCCGAAATTGACACCGGTAAAGTGGTAGCCTGCTTCGTTGGCGCCACAGACGAAATCGCTCATCGCTTGAACTGAAAGATCGGCGATAATTGGCAGGTGTCTATGCCCAAATGGGCCTATATAGCCGGGCCGGCATTTAAGTTGTGTTTCGATGTTTTCTTCGCTGGCCCATTCGAAACTTTGCATATTTGGCCAAATGGTTTTTAGTTGGTTGGTTAACTTGATTTCGTTAATTTGATGGTCGCCACGAATTAGGACCAAGCAAAAGTTCGTTGTTGCTTTTGTGCTGACTCCGTGTGGTGCAGCTATAACGTCATTTCTGGAAGCAGCTTTGACCGTGGGTAATCCTGAAGGCGGGGTTTCAAACTTGATTAATAGCGTCTTAAGAATTTTTTGTTCTGGAACCTTAAGAAATTCTGCGACTTCCTCAATGCTCTTCTTGCCGGGCGTGGCAATCTTCTGCATTTCTGCTTTTGCTGCGGCGCGCGGCATCTTCGGCGCGATGGCCTCAGCCAGTTCGACGTTGGCCGCATAGTCGGAATCGGGGCAGAACGCCAGCGCATCTTCGCCGGAGTCGGCCAGTACATGGAATTCGTGTGAGCCGCTGCCGCCGATAGCGCCGGTGTCGGCGCGTACTGCGCGGAACTTCAGGCCCAGCTGGCTGAAAATGGTGCTGTAGGTGCGGTACATCACCTCGTAGGTCTGCTCCAGGCTGTCGAAGCTGGCATGGAATGAATAGGCGTCTTTCATCACGAATTCGCGTGCGCGCATCACGCCGAAACGCGGGCGTACTTCGTCGCGGAACTTGGTCTGGATCTGGTAGAAGTTCAGCGGCAGTTGGCGGTAGCTCTTTACTTCGCGCCGTGCGATGTCGGTGATGACTTCCTCGTGGGTGGGGCCGAAACAGAACTGGTTGTCATGGCGATCCTTGATTTTCAGCATCTGCGGCCCGAATACGTCCCAGCGCCCGGTTTCCTGCCACAATTCGGCGGGCTGAACGGCCGGCATCAGCAGTTCGATCGCGCCGCTGCGGTTCATTTCCTCGCGCACCACGGCTTCCACCTTGCGTAATACGCGCAGCCCCAGCGGCATCCAGGTGTACAGCCCGCTGGCCAGTTTCCTGATGTAACCGGCACGCAGCATCAGCTTGTGGCTGGGTAATTCGGCCTCGGCAGGCGCTTCTTTCTGGGTGGAGAGGAAAAATTGGGAGACGCGCATGATGTACAGTATTCGGGTAATCGGAATCGGGGCGCTGATTTTACAGGGAATGTGACAAGTATGCAGGGATGATTGTGCCGCAGGCGGCTTTCATTAAGTCGCGAAATGTGGAAAAATCCATTTCATCAAATTTAATTGAACAGGTGGCGAAGATGGTTGACCGGGATGGCTACCGCCCGAATGTCGGCATCATTCTCACTAACGCCAAGAACCAGGTGTTCTGGGGAAAACGCATCAGGCAGGACTCGTGGCAGTTTCCGCAAGGCGGTATCCAGCATGGTGAAACGCCGGAGCAGGCAATGTACCGGGAGTTGCACGAGGAAGTGGGCTTGCACCCGTCGCACGTCAAGATACTCGGGCGCACGCGCGAATGGATGCGTTACGATGTGCCGCAGCATTGGGTGAGACGCGAGTGTCGCAGCAACTACAAAGGGCAGAAGCAAATCTGGTTTTTGCTGCGCTTGGTGGGGCGAGACTGCGATGTGAGCCTGCGTGCTTCAGGACACCCTGAATTCGATGCGTGGCGTTGGAATGATTACTGGGTCGAGATGGGCGGTGTGATTGAGTTCAAGCGCGATGTGTACCGCATGGCCTTGAATGAGTTGGTGCGTTATCTGCCGCAGTTCAAAAACTCGCCGTGTTGTGATATGGCAAAAAAACTCGCAAATGGTTATTGACTTAATTACCTAAATTTAAGGATCAATCATGGACAAAGAGTACGCCGCACTGGCAGCACATCCTTTCAAGGCCGGTTCCGGCTTTGTCCGTCCATCGCAGATGCTGCCGCAGCGCGTGCGGCTGGATGATCCTGCGGTTAATGTGATGACCGATCTGAAAAGCGTGTCGGTGGTCAATGTGCGCGCCAAGTCTACGATGGACAAGGCGAATGCCAAGATGATTCGCTACGGCGTGCGGCTGTTGCTGGTACTCGATGATAACGATGTGGTAGTAGGCCTGTTGACTGCCGTCGATGTACTCGGCGAAAAGCCGGTACGTTTCCTGCAGAGCATGGGGGGCACCCATGCCGACATCCTGGTGCGCGATGTGATGACGCAGCAGCGCGACCTCGAAGTGTTACTGCTGGACGAGGTGCGCGATGCCAAAGTGGGCAATATCGTGACCACACTGAAAAAAGCCGGGCGCCAGCATGCCATGGTGGTGGAAAGTAATGCGGACGGCAGCCAGTCGGTGCGCGGCCTGTTTTCTGCTACCCAGATAGCGCGGCAACTCGGCGCGCAGGCCCAGGGCATGGAGGTCGCGCGTACCTTCGAGGAAATCGATGCAGTCCTGGGTGGGCGCCACCTGTCCTGACGCTTCCCGCCGAATCTGATTGCAGCGCAGGTTGCCATTCGGCGGTTGCTGCAACATGATCAATTATCCCGGTAACTAATACCTCACCTGCCGCCATTACAGGGGCTGCCCGTGAAGCCTGTGTGCAGCGTATGCATACCTGCAGTGCGGCTTTGCCGGGGCAGGCGGCTTTGCTATACTGGCCGCCTTGTGCATTTTGGGTAGACATGATGAAACGATTCTTGCAACGGTTTTTCCTGGTGTTGGTGGCGGTATCTGCTGCTGCGTGTTCCAATATGAGCATGCCGTCGTTTGGTGGTAGTGACGGTATCAGCGTCAAGGAAAATACGAGAGCCAATCCTAATGCCCCGTTGCTCAAATATGGTGTGCGCATTCATCTTGTGCGTTATACCGATGCACGCAAGACAGATAACCCGCGCAAGATCGGGATCGGTGGCGAGAATGTTTCGGGCATGGGCAGCAAGGACATCGTCCTGGATCAGGATGTCGCGACCATTGTGACCGGATCGATCAGGAAGCATTTCGATGACGCGGGCTACCAGATCACCGAAGCGGATCAGGGCGATGCCGATTTCGAACTGAGCGGTGTCGTAAAAGACCTGACTTACAACGTCAAATACCGCGACGAAGTTTCGATTTCCGTGGAAAGCACGCTCAAGGAAGTCAAGACGGGCAAGATCGTGTGGTCGGGCATCGTGGTGGAGAAGAACGATCGCTTTGCCGGGGTGTCGGGCAATGACACCAGCGATGTGGCGAATTACCTGAAACGCGAGCTGGGTATAGTCTCCGGCAAGACCTCGGAAGCGGTGTCCGCCGTACTGATGGCGGCGTACCCGAAGATGTTCAACCTGACGCCCGGTACCAAGCCGATTCCCGGGGTGACCGTGCTGGTTGCACCGACCACCGTGCCGCCACCGGCAGCAGTACCCGGCCAGTACATGGGCAATGGCGCAGTACCGCCACCGGCGCTGGCTGCGCACGCTACGGCGACGACCGGATTGCTGCTGGTCAATACCAATCCGCAGCGTGCCAAGGTCTACCTCGACGATGTCTATTACGGCTTGTCGCCATTGCGCCTGGAAATGGATCCGGGTATCCACTCGATCAGCGTCAAGCTGGAAGGGTACCGGATGGTGACGGAGAAAGTGTCGGTCCGCAAAGGGGACAACACCGACGTGGAATTGAACCTGGAGCGTTAAGGCGTATCCGGTACTGAAAAAACAAAGCCCGCCATGAGCGGGCTTTGTTTTTTCAGGTGCGGTGGTTCAGTGCTTGCCTGTGCTGCCGAAACCGTTGCTGCCGCGTTCGCTCAGCGGGAATTCTTCGACGATATTGAGTTGCATCTGCATTACCGGCACGATGACCAGTTGCGCCATGCGCTCCATCGGCATCAGCGTGAACGGGTGGTGGCCGCGATTCCATAGCGAGACGAAGATCTGCCCCTGGTAATCCGAGTCGATCAGCCCCACCAGGTTGCCCAGCACGATACCGTGTTTGTGGCCGAGGCCGGAGCGCGGCAGGATCATGGCGGCATAATGCGGGTCGTTCAGGTGAATGGCGATGCCGCTGGGTATCAATTCACACTGCCCCGGCTGGATGATGATGTTGTGGTCGATGCAGGCACGCAGGTCGATGCCGGCCGAGCCGGGGGTGGCATAGGCCGGCGGGTGTTCGTGCAGACGCTGATCGAGTATCTTTACATCGACGCTCTTTTTCATTGCTTTGCTCCCGGTTGGTAAAGTTTCAGCACATGCAGCATCAGCTGCCGTGCCAGTGTGAGTTTGTCGGCACGCGGCAAGACATGTTCGCCCGTGTCGTCGAACAAAGCCAGTTCATTGTCGTCGGTGCCGATGGCGGCTTGTGCCAGATTGGCAGCGAGCAGCGGGATGCGCTTTGCCTGCCGTTTGGCGCGGGCGTGTTCATGCAGCTGTTCGCTTTCCGCGGCAAAGCCGACGCAGAACGGTGGCTTGGGCAGTCCGGCGACATAAGACAGGATATCCGGATTGGGAACCAGTTCCAGTGTCAGTGAGCCGTCGCCCTTCTTGATTTTCTGTTCGCTGGCTTGTGCCACGCGGTAATCGGCTACCGCGGCGACGCCGATAAAAATGCCGGCATCTGCCACCTGCTGTTTGACAGCCTCGAACATTTCCGCCGCGCTGCTGACGTTTACCACCTGTGCGCCATGCGGCTTATTCAGTGCCGTCGGGCCTGAGATCAGCACCACTTCTGCGCCGAGTTCCAGTGCAGCCTGGGCAAGCGCGTACCCCATCTTGCCGCTGCTACGGTTGGTGATGCCGCGCACCGCGTCGATTGCCTCGTAGGTCGGCCCGGCGGTCAGCAGCACTTTCACGCCGGACAATAGTTTCGGCTGGAAGACGGCGAGGATGTCCTGCGCCAGCTGTTCAGCTTCCAGCATCCGCCCCATGCCTTCCTCGCCGCAGGCCTGCACACCGCTGGCCGGGCCGAGCAGCGCCACGCCGTCCCGTTCCAATTGTTCAATGTTGCGTTGTGTTGCCGGATTGCCCCACATCTGTTTGTTCATCGCCGGTGCTACCAGCAGCGCGCAGTTGCGTGCAAGGCATAAAGTGGAGAGCAGATCATCGGCCTGGCCGTGCGCGAGTTTTGCAATGAAATCAGCGGTGGCCGGCGCGATCACGATTGCATCAGCGGCGCGGCTGCTGTCGATGTGTGCCATGCCGTTGTCTGCCGCGTCCCACTGGTTGACCAGCACCGGCCGGCCGGTGAGCGCCTGCATCGTGGCGGGTGTAATGAAATGGCAGGCTGCCTCGGTCATCGCTACCTGCACCTCGATACCTTGCTTCACCAGCAGGCGTGCCAGTTCCGCCGCCTTGTAGGCCGCGATGCCGCCGGTGATGCCGAGCACGATGCGTTTTTGTCGGGCTTGTTCCATAATGCCGTGCATCTTAACAAGAAAGTGATTGCCCTGGCGATCATGGGCGCTGCGAATTTGGTGCCTGACTATAATCGGGGCGGGCAATCGCTGATATAAGGTGTGGCATGGGAATTATTGGTCTGGCATTCTTGATATCAAGCCTCGTATTCTGGACCACCCAGAACGACCAGATATTTCAGCCGGCTGCTGAGTTGCAGACCACCCCTGCACGCACAGGGCTGCAGGCGGAAGAAGTTCATATCCATTCCGGTTCCGGCAGCGAAGCCGGGGAGATGTTTGCCTGGTGGATCCCCGCCGGCGGAACAGGTGCGCCGACCATGCTCTACCTGCATGGCAACGACAAAAATGTCGGGCACGTCAGGGATATGGAATATGCAAGAGGAATGCACGGCCTGGGCTATAACGTGCTGATGATCGATTATCGCGGTTATGGCAAAAGCTCCGGCATCAAGCCGGGTGAGCGCACGGTATATGAGGATGCCGAGTCGGCCTGGGACTATCTGGTGCAGCAGCGTGGCATCGCGCCAGGCAGGATATTCATCTATGGCCACTCACTGGGTGGGGCAGTGGCGATCGATCTGGCAATCCGCCACGCCGAAGCGGCGGGCGTGATCGAGGAATCTTCGTTTACCAGCATGCCTGCCATAGCCAGCGTAACCGGCTACGGCTTCATGCCGACGGACATTCTGGTACACGAGCGCTTCGATTCATTGTCCAAGGTATCCAGGCTGAAGATCCCGTTGCTGGTGATTCATGGTACGTGGGATACGGTCGTGCCGTACCAGATGGGGCAGCAGCTGTACGATGCCGCCCCATCGCCGAAGAAGATCGAATTGATCGCAGGCGGCGGGCACGAGAACAGCTGCATAGTCGGACGGGTGGAATGTATCCGGGCGTTCACCGCATTTGTGTCGCAGAATATGCATTAGCCGGCCAGCTATTTCTGCCTGAAGTGGCGCAGGCTGGCCATAGCCAACATTACTGGGAGTGTTCAAGCGTGAGCATTACTGATTGGCCAGCCGGAGAACGTCCGAGGGAAAAACTCATCGCGCGGGGTGCATCCGCGCTTTCCGATGCCGAGTTGCTGGCGATTTTCCTGCGCACCGGCGTTACGGGCAAGAGTGCGGTCGACCTGGCGCGCGAACTGTTGCAGCGCTTCGGTTCGCTGACGAACCTGTTTGCTGCGCGTGAAAAGGATTTTTGTGCCATTCACGGCATGGGCCAGGCCAAGTATGTGCAGCTGCAGGCGGTGCTGGAAATGGCGCGGCGCGCACTGCGCGAGGAAATGGAATCGGGCGATGCACTGAATTCGCCGGGCGCGGTGCGCGATTACCTGCAGTTGCTGCTGCGCGGGCGGCAGCAGGAAGTGTTCATGGCGATCTTTCTCGATGCGCAGCACCGGGTAATGGTGGCCGAGGAACTGTTCAGCGGTACGCTGACCCAGACCAGCGTGTATCCGCGCGAGGTGGTCAAGCGGGCGCTGTACCACAATGCGGCGGCAGTGATCTTTGCACACAACCATCCTTCCGGCGTGGCCGAACCCAGCCAGTCCGACCAGGTGCTGACGGATGCGCTCAAGCAGGCATTGTCGCTGGTCGATGTGCGTGTGCTCGACCATTTCATCGTGGCCGGGCCGGGCTGCCTGTCTTTTGCGGAACGCGGGCTGTTATAGGCTGGGCGGAGAGGGATGGGCGATGTGCATGATCAGGTCGCCGATCTCGAACACGGCCAGAACAGCCAGTACGATGCCCAGCCAGATCAGGCGCTGCTTGATTTTATTGGAGGTTTTCTCCCTGTTGCCGGGCGGGGTGGGTGCGGAATCGGCCATGCGGGCTACCTTTCGGGTTCGTCTTGACGGGGTAATCATAACAAAAGCCGGAAAAGTGGACGGTGGGTTGAACATGGCCGGTGTTTTAGGGTAGAATCGCGCCTCTTTTGAAAACTGGTTGGAGTAAGTGCCATGGCACGCGTCTGTCAAGTAACGGGTAAACGCCCGATGGTGGGTAACAATGTGTCCCACGCGAACAACAAAACCAAGCGCCGTTTCCTGCCGAATCTGCAGCGCCGCCGCTTCTGGGTGGAGAGCGAGAACCGCTGGGTTTCCCTGCGCCTGACCAATGCCGCATTGCGCACTATCGACAAGAACGGCATCGAAGCCGTACTGTTTGAAATGCGCGCCCGCGGCGAGAAAGTTTAAGGAGAATCGTCATGGCTAAAGGCGCACGCGAAAAAATCAAGCTGGAATCCTCTGCAGGTACCGGTCATTTCTACACCACGAGCAAGAACAAGCGCACCACCCCGGAAAAGCTCGAATTCAACAAGTTCGACCCGGTAGTCCGCAAGCACGTGCCGTACAAGGAAACCAAGCTGAAGTAATTCGGCTGCTGTTCCCATGAAAAAGCCCGCTCGCAGCGGGCTTTTTTGTTGCCGGTATCTTTACACTATGCCGGATTTCGTTCCATCACCGCGGCGAAGAAGCCGTCTGTGCCATGCAGTTGCGGCAGCAATTGCAGGCATTCGCCGGTGTCCAGTTCGATCAGTTGCTGGGCGAGGATTTCGTTGGCCGGGCGCAGCGTGAAGTCGGCATGGGCGGCGAGGAAGGCGTCGACGATGCCGCGGTTTTCCTG
Organism: Sideroxydans sp.; assembly: GCA_016124455.1. Classification (GTDB taxonomy): domain Bacteria; phylum Pseudomonadota; class Gammaproteobacteria; order Burkholderiales; family Gallionellaceae; genus RI-121. Next base: position 28,330 of record WGNQ01000009.1, read on the forward strand.
CGGCAGCGGGCTGCAGGTCGCATATACCAGGCGGCCGCCCGGTTTCAGCAGTTTGCTGGCCGCGGCCAGGATGGACGCCTGTTTCTGGGTCAGCTCCTCGATGCTCTGCGGCGACTGGCGGAATTTCAGGTCGGGATTGCGGCGCAGCGTACCGAGTCCGCTGCACGGCGCATCCACCAGCACGCGGTCGATCTTGCCGGCCAGCCGCTTCACCTTCTGGTCGTTTTCGTGCGCGATCAGCTGCGGATGCAGGTTGGACAGTCCGGAACGCTTGAGGCGCGGCTTGAGATTGGTCAGCCGTTTTTCGGAGATGTCGAACGCATACAGCCGCCCTTGCGAACTCATCATCGCACCCAGCATCAGTGCCTTGCCGCCGGCGCCGGCGCAGAAATCCACCACCATGTCGTGGCGCTTGGGAGCAAGCAGGAAGCCCAGCAACTGGCTGCCTTCATCCTGCACTTCCACCTTGCCGCTGAGGAATAGCTGGTGTTTGTTCAGCGCGGGCTTGCCGCGCAGGCGTACGCCGATCGGCGACCAGGGCGTGGCGGTGGCTTCGATGTGGTCACTTTCGAACTGGCGCAGTACTTCGTTGCGTGCGGTGAGCAGTGTGTTGACGCGCAGGTCAAGCGGTGCGGGCTGCTGCATGGCGCGGCCCAGCGCGAGGATTTCCTCGTCCGTCATCGAGTCGTGCAGTTTCTCGATGATCCATTCCGGCAGTTCGGCCTGCAGCGACAGCGGCAGTGTAGCGATATCGACCCCTTTTACTTCACCCAGCCATTTCTTTTCGTCCGGGCGCAGCAGTGGCTCCAGTTCGCGCAGGTTGTAGCCGCCGAATTTCACCCAGTAGGCCAGTGCCAGGCGGCGAGGTGTCGGGCGTTTGGTGGCAACTTCCGGGTCGGTGCAGGCATGTTCCAGGAACAGGCGGTGACGCAAGACGCCGAATACGGTTTCCGCCGTCAGTGCTCGCTCGTTGGAGCCCAGGTGCTCGGCCTGGAAAAAATGGCGCAGCGCGGCATCGGCGGGATGTTTGAGTGGCAGGACGGCGCGCAAGGCCTGAATGGTGATGTCGAGGCGGTATTCGGTTAGCAGCATGATCGTTATTCAGTTTCCAGTTATTCATCCGAGATGCGGATTTCCTTGATGACAAGCTCGCCGGCAATTTCGCCGGAACGTTCAATCTGCCGGAATTTTACCGGCAGCATGCGGTATTCCAGGCCGAGCCAGATTTCCAGCCCTTCTTCGCCGGGGCCATGCAGCTTGCGTAAATGCAGTGCGCGAATCTTGCCCATGGGCGTGATGATGTCTTCCTCGGCGCCGACTTCAAGCTGGTAATTTTCCAGTTTTTTGCCGTTGCTGATCGCCAGTGGAATGAGTTCGCGGTTAAACGATTCCTGCGAGAGCTGGTACAGGAAGCTGAGTATATCCTGCGTGCCGGCTGGCAGCGGCTCTTTCGTGCCGCTGGTAAAGTCCAGCTGCTGTGCGGCCCAGTCGAAGCTGGAACCGGCTTCCTGGGTACCGTGTTCGTCGATCCTCTTTTCGCTGAATTTTTCCGGATGCAGGTCGCCATTCTTCGTCAGCATGCCGCTGCTGGCCTGGTTCAGGTGGTAATCCTTGAACAGGCTGGCAAGCCCTACTGTTTCCAGTTCGGCCTGCAGCGTGTAGTGCCCGTCTTCGCTGATGTCGAGAGTGTGGCGCATCTCGCCGATGTACAGGCCGTGGGTACCCATATAGGCGGCAAAGCGCAGCTGTGCATGGCGGGGGAGCACCGGGATGTTGGTCTTGTCTGCGGTATTCGTATCGTCGCCTGTGGTGACCGGCACACCTGATGCGGCAGTTTCCTCCGCAACCGGCGTTTCTGTGGCTGCGGGGACACTGCTGGCCGCAGGCGTATTCAGGATCGCTTGCGCTACCGGTGGCCTGGATTCCGGTGTTTCAGGTTTGGGTTTGCGCGGTGCGGGCCTGTGTTTGTGGGGTGCCGGCTGGTGCGGCCGCATGGGTATTGCTTCGAGTTTTGCAGTGAGTAGCGGTAGCTGAGTTTCATAGTGCGGTGGCGAGACATGCGGCAGCCATAAAAGCAGGACATGTACCAGTACCGAAAGCGCAACGGCAAAGGCGATGCGGCGGGCTGGCGTGCGTAGCAGGGCGATCACGGCGCAAGGTCGAGCAAGGTCAGTGTTTGCGTGAGCTTGTCGCCAGAGGCTTCGGTAATGACCATTTTGCACGGGAAGTTGTGGTGTGCCCGGGACAGCCAGATCTCGGTGCGTCCGCCGCTTGCCCGCGGCGGGCTGGCGAGATACAGCGTCTCGAGCCTGCCGAGCGGGGTATCCACCCGTTCGCCGGGAGCGACCAGGTAGCTGTAGGCGTCCAGCTTGCTGCCGTTGGTCATGTCGAATTTCAATTGCATGGTATGTTGCAGCGGCCAGAACATGAACTGATACATTGCGCTGAGCCGGTCCTGGGTGCCGGCGGAGAGTGCGGCGCTGCGTTTCCCGGAATGGTCGGCGAGCGCGAGCGTAGCAGCCTGCCAGTCGAAATCGGCATGTGCATTCTTGTCGCTGTCATGTTCGCGCCGGTAATCGAATACCAGTGGCTGCAGCCCCTGTGCGGTGACGTTGCCTTCGCTGGTGATCCGTATCGTCTCGGGTTTCAGCAGGGCGAACAACCCGTACGACTTGGTCACGCTCTCGATACGGTAATGATCCTGGGTGCGGGCGAAGGTTTCGTCGATGACGGCGATCTTCAGCCCGCTCTTGAATACGTCATATCGGGCATGGATCTGCGCAAGCGGCGCAGCATGCAGCGGTGCGGCAAGGAAGGGCAGTAGCCAGGCAATGATGCGTGCAAGACGTCGCATGCAGCAGATCCTAGTCCAGGCTGGGGAAAATCAGTGCCGGGCCGGGCTGTTCCAGCCGCTTGAAATGCACCTTGCCTGCAGCGTTCAGCTCGACATGGTGCTTGCAGATCCAGCGGATCGCTTGCGGGTAGATGCGGTGCTCTTCGCGCAGTACGCGCGCAGCCAGCGTGTCCGGGGTGTCGTGTTTCAACACCGGCACGGCGGCCTGAATGATGATCGGGCCGTGGTCGAGGTCGCTGGTGACATAGTGCACGGTGCAACCGTGAATTTTTACGCCGTCTGCAATCGCGCGCGCATGGGTGTTGAGCCCGGCATACGCGGGCAGCAGTGAAGGGTGGATGTTAATCATGCGGCCGCGGTAATGGTCCACGAACTCCGGTGTGAGTATGCGCATGAAGCCTGCAAGCACGACCAGTTCCGGCCGGTAGCTGTCGATGGTTTCCGCCAGCACGGCATCAAACGAGGCGCGGTCCGGGTAGTCTTTGTGCGACACGACCGCAGTCGGGATGTGATGCGCCGCGGCGACCTGCAATCCTTCGGCATCGGCGCGGTTGCTGATCACCGCTGCCACCCTGCACGGGCAATTCTTCAGGATGGAATGCAGGTTGCTGCCGCGCCCCGAGATCAGGACGACGATGGACTCCACCGCTGGTTTAAACGACCTGGGTTTGCGCTTCATCGCCCTGACGTGCCCTGATTGCACCGATGGTCCATACCGTTTCGCCTGCTGCTTCAAGGTGTCTGATCGCGGCCGCTGCATCATCTGTCGCGACGATTACCGCCATGCCGATGCCGCAGTTGAACGTGCGGTACATTTCCTGCTGCTCGACGTTGCCCATGGTGCGCAGCCAGTCGAACAGCTTGGGGGTTTGCCATGCCTTGCCGTCGAGCTGGGCAACCACAGTTTCCGGCAGCACGCGGGGGATGTTTTCCAGCAGGCCGCCACCGGTGATGTGCGCCATGCCTTTTACCGTGATCTGGCGCATCAGCGCCAGCAGCGGCTTCACGTAGATGCGTGTCGGTGCCATGATGCAGTCGGCCAGCGTACGCTCGCCGTCGAAATGTGCGTTGATATCCGATTTGTTCAGCGCGAGGATCTTGCGTACCAGCGAATAGCCGTTGGAGTGTGCGCCGTTCGAGGCCAGGCCCAGTACCACGTCGCCGGGCCGGATGTCCTGGCCGGTGATGATGCCGGCTTTTTCCACCACGCCGACGGCGAAGCCTGCCAGGTCGTATTCGCCCAGCGGATACATGCCGGGCATTTCCGCGGTTTCGCCGCCGATCAGCGCGCAACCGGCTTGCTCGCAGCCGTAGGCAATGCCCTTGATTACTTCGGTGGCGGCATCCACGTCGAGCTTGCCGCAGGCGAAGTAGTCAAGGAAAAACAGGGGTTCCGCGCCCTGCACCAGAATGTCGTTGACGCTCATGCCTACGAGGTCGATGCCGACGCTGTCATGGCGATTCAGTTCGAACGCGAGCTTCAGCTTGGTGCCGACGCCGTCAGTGCCGGAGACCAGCACCGGTTCGTTGTATTTTTTCGAGATTTCCACCAGGGCGCCGAAGCCGCCGAGGCCGCCCAGCACTTCCGGGCGCATGGTGCGCTTGGCAAAGGGCTTGATATTCTCGACCAGGCGGTCGCCTGCGTCGATGTCGACACCGGCGTCACGGTAGGAAAGACTGTTGGTGGGCTGGCTCAAGTTGAGTTCTCGCTTTCTTCGGGATAAAGTGCTGAAAAATTAATGCCGGATTTTACCTCAAAATGACCCTTGAACGCTTTGCCGCGCTGCAATGGTTCGCCATCGCGGTCGTGTTCGCCTGGCTGATCTATCTGCTGGCCCCCATCCTTACGCCATTTGTGGCCGCCGCCATTCTTGCCTACGTGTGCGCGCCACTGGTCAATCGGCTGTGCCGCTGGCAATGGCCGCGCACGCTGGCCGTGCTGGCGGTAATGGTGGTGCTGTTCAGCCTGCTGATGTTGCTGGTATTGCTGCTGTTGCCGATGCTGCAGCATGAAATCCAGGCTTTTATGGCGCGTCTGCCGCAGCTGATCGATGCGGTACAGCTCAGGCTGGTGCCATACGTGCAGCAGCATTTTGGCATCAGCCTGCAGTGGGACAGCGAAGCGGTGCAGGACCTGCTGCTCAGCCACTGGCAAAACGCGGGTGGCATGGCGGGCAAGGTGCTGCCGTGGCTGGGCGGCAGCAGTGCCGCGTTGCTGGGCATGCTGGTCAATCTGGTGTTGATGCCGGTGGTGCTGTTCTATTTGCTGCGCGACTGGCCGACCTTGCTGCAACGTATCGAAGAGATCGTGCCTCGCCAGTGGCACGCCAAGGTGATGCAGATTGTCGGTGAGGTCGACAGCGTGCTGGCCGAATTCCTGCGCGGGCAGATTTCCGTGATGCTGCTGATGAGCTCATTTTATGTATGCGGATTGTGGTTCGCCGGGCTGCAATTTGCGTTGCCGATCGGCGTGGTGGCGGGCATGCTGGTGTTCATTCCCTACATCGGCATGATCACCGGCCTGACGCTGGCGACACTGGCGGCATTCACCCAGTTCACCAGCTTCGGCAGCGTGCTGCTGGTGTGGGCGGTATTTTTTGCGGGACAGCTGCTCGAGGGCATGGCAGTCACGCCGTGGCTGGTGGGCGAGCGCATCGGCTTGCATCCGCTGGCGGTAATTTTTGCGCTGCTCGCTTTCGGCCAGTTGTTCGGTTTCTTCGGCGTGCTGCTGGCGCTGCCGCTGTCCGCCATGCTGCTGGTCGGTTTGCGTCATGCGCAGGAGTGGTATCTGTCCAGCAGGTTGTACCAGGAATGACGCAACTGCTGCTCAATATTGCACCTGAGTGGGTGCCTACACTGGAAAATTTCGTAGTCGGGCGCAATGTCGAATTGCTGTCGGCGTTGCGTCACGCGCTGGCCGGCAGCAGCAGTGAGCGCTGTTTCTACCTGTGGGGCGAGACGGGCTGTGGCAAGAGTCATCTGCTGCAGGCTGCGGTGGGGCAGGCACGGGTTGCGGGACAGTCAGCGATCTGCCTGTGTCGTGCGGTGCCGCAAGCCGCGCAAGTGGTGGCGGTGGACGATGTTGAGTCGCTTGGCGAGGCGGCGCAGGTGGAGCTGTTTGCGCTGTATAACCAGCAGCGCGAAAACGGCGGCATCTTGCTGGTGAGCGGTACGCAGGCCCCGGCGCACCTGCAATTGCGCGATGACCTGCGCACACGTCTGGGATGGGGGCTGGTGTACCAGGTACATGCGCTGAACGACACTGAAAAGGCTCGGGCGCTGGCGCAGCACGCCCAGGCGCGCGGTTTTTCCCTGCCGCAGGAAGTCAGCCATTATCTGTTGCGCCATGGGCGGCGCGACCTGCCTTCGTTGCTTGCAGTGCTTGATGCGCTGGATGAGCAATGCTTGCGGCTCAAGCGGTCACCTACGGTACCCCTGTTGAAAGAAGTGATGGAGAAGACATTGTGAAGCTGGCTTTATTTGATTTGGACAATACCCTGCTGGATGGCGACAGCGATTTCGAATGGGCGCAATTCCTCATTGAGCAGGGTGTCATCGATCGCGAATTGTTCGAGGCGAAAAACCTGCATTTCTACGAGCAGTACAAGGCGGGTACGCTCGATATCCATGAGTTCCTCGACTTTCAGTTGAAGCCGCTGTCGCGCCACTCGCGCAAGGTGCTGGATGGCTGGCATGAAGAGTTTATGCGCAGCAAGGTGCGCGGCATGATGAGCAGTGTGGCGCAGGATCTGGTAGCGAACCACCGCAATGCAGGCGATGTGTGCATCATCATCACCGCCACCAATAGCTTTGTTACCGCACCGATTGCTCGCGCCTTCGGGGTCGAGCATTTGATCGCCACCGAGCCTGAGCAGAAGGATGGCGAATTCACCGGGCGCGTGGCGGGCGTACCCAGCTTTCGCGAAGGCAAGATCACCCGGCTCGAAGACTGGATGGCGCAGCGCAGCTGGAACTGGGAAAGTTTTGTCGAAACGGCTTTTTACAGTGATTCGCTCAATGACCTGCCGTTGTTGAACCGGGTGAGGACGCCGGTTGCGGTCAAGCCTGATGCGATCCTGCGTGCGCATGCTGAACGCGAGGGATGGCGGGTGCTGGAGTGGTAGTCCGGGTCTAGGCAGTGGCCTAGATATTTTGTGTTCGTGCCGGGGAGTTATCTAGATAGGTCATAGGTATTATGGGCTAGTGTTTTTTCACGGGGTTTTCTGAATAATGGTGCGATTTCCCGGCAGCCGGGAAATGTCGGTATTGGATTTTCTTGCACCAACTATTGAGGAGGCTGATGATGAAGAAAAAGATCGCGTTGGTTGTTCTGGGGTTGAGCGTGGCGATTGTACCCGCTGCATTTGCCGGGCCGCAGCAGGAAAAAATGAAAGTGTGCAGCAAGCAGGCGAAGATCAAGGGGCTGAAGAAGGCCGAGCGCAAGGCGTTTATGAAGACGTGCCTGAGCAGTAAAAACAAGGTCGCTGCTGACCAGAAAACCGTCATGCAAAGCGGCGGCAAATAAGCGGCACGGCGGGAAATACTGCCGCTACAGGGCTGGGCGCACTACAATGTGCGCCTTTTTTATTGTTAAGTATTATGACGCCACGCCTGCTGTTCATCCTGTTGTTGCTGGCGGCCATGCTGAGCCTGGGCCTGGGCCTGACCAGCGGTTCGTTGCCGCTTGCGCCGGGCGAGGTCGGTCGCGCGCTGCTGGGGCAGGGCGACAGTGCGACGGTCGAAGTGGTACAGCAGTTGCGCCTGCCGCGGGTGTTGGCGGCGTTTGCCTGTGGCGGGCTGCTGGCGCTTGCTGGTGTGCTGTTGCAGGCGCTGTTGCGCAACCCGCTGGCTGACCCTTATATCCTTGGCGTGTCCGGTGGTGCGGCGGTGGGCGCACTGGCAGCCATGTTGCTTGGCGCAGGGCTGGCAGCCACGCAGTTTTCTTCACTCGGCGGTGCGCTGCTGGCTATCGTCGCGGTGTTCGGTCTTGGGTTTCGCCGTGGCGAACGTAATATTTACCGGTTGTTGCTTACCGGCGTGGTGCTGTCTGCCGGCTGTGGCGCGCTGGTCAGCCTGTTGCTGACGCTGGCACAATTCGAGCAGGTGAAGGGTATGTTGTTCTGGCTGATGGGCGATCTGTCTCACCCCGAAGGTGTGTTGTTCGCATGGCTGGTGTTGCTGGCGGTAGGATTGTGCGCTGCGATTTTCTCCGGTGGGCTGGACGTGTTGGCCGGCGGGCTGGACAAGGCGGCTGTGTTGGGTCTTGCCGTGGGGCGCTGGCAGGCGGTACTGTATTTTGCGGCTGCATTGCTGACCGTGTCGGCATTGCAGCTCGGCGGCAGCATCGGTTTTGTCGGGTTGATGATGCCGCACGCCATTCGCTTGTTCGGTATCAGCGTACACCGTTGGCTGGTGCCCCTGGCGGTGCTGCTGGGTGGCAGTTTTCTGGTGCTGGCCGATACCCTGGCGCGTACGCTATGGTCGCCGTTGCAGTTGCCGGTAGGGGTGTTCACCGCATTGCTGGGTGTGCCGGTGTTGCTATGGCTACTGGGGAGGCGCTGATGCTGCGGACGCAAAATCTCACGGTAGCCATCGGCGGGAAAATCATTTGTCGCGAATTGAGTTTCAGCATCCGGCCCGGCGAATGCTGGGGCGTGCTGGGGCAGAATGGTGTGGGCAAGACTACGCTGCTGCGTACGCTGGCCGGGCTGCATCAGCCGCAGGTGGGAGAGGTAAGTTGTGCGGGTCAACCGTTGCAGGATTACGCGCGGCGCGACCTGGCACGCAGGCTGGGCGTGCTGCTGCAGAACGAGGATGGCGAGTTCTGGGGCAGCGTGCTGGATTATGTGTTGCTGGGGCGTTTCCCTTATCGCACCGCATTATTCGGCTACAGCGCGCAGGATGAGGAAATCGCACAGCGAGCACTGGCACAGATGGAATTGGGCGAGCTGGCGCAGCGTCCGCTGAACAGCCTGTCCGGCGGCGAGTGTCAGCGTGCCACCATCGCGCAGGCACTGGCGCAGCAGGCGCAGTATTATTTGCTGGACGAGCCGCTGCAGCATCTCGACCTGCGCCATCAGCAGCAGGCAATGCGCCTGTTCATGCAACAGCGGAAGCAGGGATGCGGGTTACTGATGGTGTTGCACGATACGTTGTGGGCGCAGCGCTGTTGCGATCATGTGCTGCTGATGTTTCCCGATGGCACGCTGCAGCACGGCGCGGCGCGGGAATTGCTGACGCGCGGTAATCTGGAGGCGCTGTACCAGTGTCCATTGGGTGAGACGGAGGTGGATGGGGAGCGCTGTTTCATCCCCGGTGTATAATCCGCACTGTTCAGCGCCGCCCAGCCGCGGCGCGCATTTTTTATAAAGCGAATGATCAAAAAACTGTTTAAGCGTGTGTTTCGCAAACCAGCCCGGTCGAAAACGACTGGCGCCTGCCGGGTGATACCTTTCGAACAGCATGGGGTCGGGCGCGATGGCATCAGTTATGGCGCCGGCAAGGTGACTGACGGCCTGCAGGCCGCCGGCTACTCGGCGTTCGTGGTCGGCGGTGCGGTACGCGACATGCTGCTCAAGCGCCATCCCAAGGATTTCGATATTGCCACCAATGCTACGCCGGAGGAGGTGCGCCGTGTATTCCGCCGCTCGCGCATCATCGGGCGCCGTTTCCGTCTGGTGCATGTGATGTTCGGTGAGGAGACGGTGGAGGTGTCCACCTTCCGCCGCATGATCGAGGCGGAAGATGCGCAGACCGACGAACATGGACGCCTGTTGCGCGACAATGAGTTCGGCGATCAGGAGCAGGATGCGGCGCGGCGTGATTTCACCGCCAACGCCCTGTTCTACGATCCGGCGACACAGGAAATTTTCGATTATCACGATGGCTATGCCGATATCCGTGCCAACACCCTGCGCATGATCGGTGACCCGGCCGTGCGTTATCGCGAAGACCCGGTGCGCATGCTGCGCGCGGTGCGGCTATCGGCCAAGCTCGGCATGAAACTGGATGCCGCTACGGCTGCGCCCATCGCCGGCATGAAGGAGTTGCTGAGCAATGTGCCGCAGGCACGCCTGCTCGATGAAATGCTCAAATTGCTGCTGTCCGGCCACGCCGTGGAATGCATCAAGAAGCTGCGCGCGATGCATTTGCATCATGGCTTGCTGCCGATGCTGGATGTGATCCTGGAGCAGCCGTTGGGCGAGAAATTCGTGATGCTGGCGTTGCAGAATACCGACCGGCGCATTCGCGAGGAAAAACCGGTGTCGCCGGCTTTCCTGTTTGCCGCACTGCTGTGGCATGAAGTGCTGTCGACCTGGAAGCAGCGACAGGAGGCTGGTGTCCGCCCGATACCTGCACTGCACGAGGCGATGGACGAGGTATTGAACCGGCAACGTGAACAGCTGGCAATTCCGCACCGCTATGATGCGGTCATGAAAGAGATGTGGCTGATGCAGCCGCGCTTCGAACAACGTGGTGGGCAGCGGCCGATCCGTTTGCTGGCGCTGCCACGCTTCCGTGCGGCCTATGATTTTCTGTTGCTGCGCTGCGAGAGCGGCGAAGCGGATGCGCAACTGGGGCTGTGGTGGGACGAGTTCCAGGATGCCAGCGACGAACGCCGCGCCGAGATGCTGTTGCCGGACAGCGGCGGGACAGCCAAGAAGCGTCGGCGGCGGCGCAAGAAGCCGGCTGGCCAGGCCGATGGTGCTGCCGTGCAGGCCGAACTGCCGATAGATTGATGGCCGGGCAAGTGGCTTACATCGGTTTGGGCAGCAATTTGGCCGAGCCGAAAGTGCAGGTGTTGCAGGCATTGCAGGCGCTCGATGGTTTGCCGTACAGCCGGGTGATGGCGTGCTCTTCGTTGTATCGTAGCGCGCCGGTAGGCTATCTGGAGCAGCCGGATTTCATCAATGCGGTGGCGCAAATCGAGACCGGGCTGGCGCCGCGAGAATTGCTGGATGCGCTGCTCGAACTGGAGCGAAAATGCGGGCGCACGCGCGAGTTCCTCAATGCGCCGCGCACTCTGGATCTGGATGTGTTGCTGTATGGCGGGCTGCAGCATCACGAACATGGGCTGACCGTGCCACACCCGCAGATGCATCTGCGTGCTTTTGTGTTGCAACCGTTGCTGGAAATCGCGCCGGATTGCGTGATTCCCGGGATCGGTACGGCGACGGATGCGATGCGGCAGTGTGCCGGCCAGCAATTGGAGCGAATTGCCGATGCTGTTTGATAAATACCGTTACGTAGTCGTCGAAGGGCCGATCGGTGTTGGCAAGACCAGCCTGGCGCGTCGCCTGGCCGAGCATTGCAACGTTACGCCGATGCTGGAGAAGCCTGAGGAAAACCCTTTTCTGGCGCGTTTTTACGAAGACCCGACCCGTCATGCCTTGCCGACTCAATTGTTCTTCCTGTTCCAGCGCGTCAATGAAGTGGGCGAGTTGGCGCAGATGGATATGTTCCGCAGCAGCACGGTTTCCGACTACCTGTTCGACAAGGATGTGCTGTTCGCGCGCCTCAATCTGCGCGACGATGAGTTCGCACTGTACCAGAACATCTACAATAGCCTCGCGCCGCAAGCGCCTGCGCCGGACCTGGTGATCTACCTGCAGGCGTCGCCGGAGACGCTGGTGGAGCGCGTGAGGCGGCGGGCCATCGATTATGAGCGGCCGATTGCCGACAATTATCTGACGCGCCTGGCGCAAGGTTACAGCGATTTCTTCTATCACTATGATGCCGCGCCGGTGCTCGTCGTGAATAGCGAAAACCTGAACTTCGTGGATAATGCCGATGACTTTGCGCTGCTGCTGCAACGCATCGAGGACATGCGCGGACCGCGCGAGTTCTTCAGCATGGGAGCCTGACGATGAGAACGACATTGAGCGATTTGCAGGCGATGCGCGACAACGGCGAGAAAATCGCCGTGCTGACCTGTTATGACGCGAGCTTTGCTGCGCTGCTCGAAACAAATGGCGTGGATATATTGCTGGTGGGCGACTCTCTGGGGATGGTGCTGCAAGGCCATGAGACCACGTTGCCGGTGAGTATGGGTGATATGGCCTATCACACTGCCTGTGTTGCGCGCGGTGCGCAACAGGCGTTCATCATGGTCGACATGCCGTTCGGTACTTTCCAAGTCAGCCCGCAGCTTGCTTTCGAGCATGCGGCCCGGCTGATGGCCGCGGGTGCTCAGATGGTCAAGACCGAAGGCGGTGCGGTGATGGCGGATACCGTCGCCTTCCTGACCGGGCGCGGCATCCCGGTCTGCGCCCATATCGGCCTGACGCCGCAATCGGTGCATCAGCTTGGCGGCTATCGCGTGCAGGGCAAGAGCAGTGCCGATGCGCAGCGCCTGCTGCAGGATGCCGCAGTGCTGGAACGGGCCGGAGCCGGCATGTTGCTGCTGGAGGCGATGCCGGCGCTACTGGCCGAGGAGATCACCGCTAACGTTTCGATACCGACCATCGGCATTGGTGCGGGCGCCGGTTGTTCCGGCCAAGTGCTGGTGTTGCACGACATGCTGGATATTTATCCGGGCAAGAAACCGCGCTTCGTGAAAAATTACATGCAGGAAGCGATTTCCATTGCCGGCGCAGTGGCAAGCTATGCTGCCGAGGTCAAATCCGGCGCGTTTCCGGCGCCCGAACACGGCTTCTGAATGGAAATAATTTCTTCGGTTGCGGCATTGCGCGAGCGCCTGCATGGCGAGCGTAGCGTTGCCCTGGTGCCGACCATGGGCAACTTGCACGAAGGCCATCTTGATCTGGTGCGCATCGCGCGCCAGCGCGCCAGTTGCGTGGTGGTAAGTATCTTCGTCAACCCCTTGCAGTTTGGTCCGGGCGAGGATCTGGATAAGTATCCGCGCACGCTGGAGGCGGACTGCGTCAACCTGGCGGGACTGGCAGACGTGGTGTTCGTACCGGCGGTGAGCGATATGTACCCGGTTCCACAGGAGGTATTCGTCGAGTTGCCACCGGTCGCCAGTGAGTTGTGCGGTGCCGCACGACCCGGGCATTTTCGCGGCATGGCGACGGTGGTGCTGAAGCTTTTCAGCATCGTGCAGCCGCAGCTGGCGGTGTTTGGCAAGAAGGACTACCAGCAATTGCATCTGGTGCGGCAGATGACGCGGCAATTCAACCTGCCGATCGAGGTCATTGGCGGGGAGACGGGCCGGGCGCCGGACGGGCTGGCGTTGTCTTCGCGTAACCAGTATTTGAATGCGGTCGAGCGAACCGAGGCCGTGTTCCTGCATCAAACGCTGGTTGAGGTACGGCAGGCGTTGCTGGATGGGATGGGCGATATACCGCAACTGGAGCGTGAGGCGTCGGAACGTCTTGCCGGGCGTGGCTGGCGGGTGGATTATGTGGCAGTCCGTGCCCAGGCCACGCTGGGCATACCGCAGTCCGGAGAACGCGAACTGGTAGTGCTGGCGGCGGCGCGACTGGGGAATACGCGTCTGATCGACAACCTTGAGGTTTGTCTTGAGCCGTGAGCGCTTATATAATGCGCGTCCATTTCAGGAAATATTGTCCATGCAACGTACCATGCTCAAGTCGAAACTGCATCGTGTATCTGTGACTCATGCCGAGTTGCATTACGAGGGTTCGTGCGCGATTGACGACGATTTGATGGATGCTGCCGACATTCGCGAATACCAGCAGATCGATATTTATAACGTTACCAATGGCGAGCGTTTCACTACTTACGCCATTCGTGCCCAACGCGGTTCCGGCGTGATTTCGGTGAACGGGGCAGCTGCGCATAAGGCCAGCCCGGGCGACATCCTGATTATCGCCACCTATGCATCGTATTCCGAACTCGAGCTGCAGAAATTCCATCCCCAGCTCGTCTATGTGGACGCAAATAACCGGATAGTTGCCCAGCGCAACCAGATTCCCGTGCAGGCTGCCTGACCCGTTTTTCCCGAGTTTCCCCCTGTTTTCCCATAAGTTGACCCCGGTTGGCGGGTGGGTATATGCTTTCCGCAAACGATCTCAATACAGATGACTTAAAGGGGAAATGGCATGAGACGTATTCATCTTTGCTGTCTGGCAATGGCGCTGGCTGGCAGCGCGACGATGGTGAGGACGGCTGTTGCGCAAACCGCAGCCCCTTCTAAAACGGATACGTCTTCCAAGGCTAAACGCCCTGCAGTTAAAAAAACCACACCTGCCAGGCAGGACAAACGCGCGTCTGAAGCCGCCGCGATTGAGCAGGCAGCACGCCTGAAAGCCGAGGCGGAAGCCAGGGCGCAACGCGAAGCGGAAGTCGCCGCACAGGAAATCCGTATGCAGGAAGCCGAGGCGCTGGTCAAGGCCGGCAAGCCGGGCGAGGCATACGACTTGCTGGAACCGATGGAGTTCGAACGTTCCGGCGAAGTGCGCTATGACTATCTGCTGGGCATTGCTGCGCTGGATAGTGGCAAGGCGGACAAGGCGACGCTGGCTTTCGAACGTGTGCTGGCGGTAGATCCGAATTTTGCCGGTGCGCGCCTGGACATGGCGCGGGCCTATTACCAGCTGGGTGACCTGCCGCGTGCCAAAACGGAATTCGAAATCGTACTCAAGGCCGATCCGCCGAAAGCGGCACGCGTTACCGTCGAAAAATATCTGGCGGCCATCGATTACCAGATGCATGCCAAGGATACCAAGATTGGTGGCTATCTTGAGGGTACCTTCGGCCACGATTCCAACGTCAATGCCGCTACCTCGCAAGGGCAGGTGGCGGTGCCAGCTCTGGGTAACCTGATTTTCACGCTGAATGCGTCAAGCCTTAAAAGCGAAGACTATTACCTTGGCTTTGCAGGTGGAATGAACGTGGTGCATCCGGTGAATGAAACCGTGGCATTGTTTGCCGGCGTTGACCTGCGTCAGCGTGGCAACATGGTGATGACGCAATACGACTCGACGACACTCAGCGGCAATGCTGGCGGCATTTTTTCCCTGGGCAAGGAGGATAGCCTGAGGTTAGGGGTACTGGATGGTCAGTATACGTTGGGCAGCGCGCGTTACTATGACAATACCGGCATCAACGGGGAATGGCGCCATGTTTTCAGTCCCGCCAACCAAGTCTCCGTCTTTGGCCAGCAATCGTATTACCGTTTCGTCAACAGCGCACGATTTACCGGAATGACGGCGCAGAATTTCGACCAGACCGTGGCTGGTGCGAGCTGGCTGCATGTGATGCCGGATGGCAAGTCGACGGTATTTGGCAGCCTGTTTTATGGCCAGGAGCGGGACGTTACCGGTACGCGGCCGGATGGTGCCAAGCACTTTACCGGTTTGCGGGCGGGTGGACAGGTGGCACTGAACGACAAGACAGAGTTTTTCGGTAATCTTGGCTGGAATTATGGCACTTACTCCAGGCAGAACGCGCTGTTCCTTACGACGCGTCGCGACGTATTGTATGACGCGGCAGCAGGAGTCAACTGGCATTGGGACAAGAAGTGGGCCGTGCGTCCGCAATTGGCGCTGACACATAACCAGTCCAATATCGCCATCTACAAATACGATCGTGCAGACTTGTCGGTAACCATCCGGCGCGACTTTAATTGACGGGATGAGCGATGCAAATTGTGAACAGGGAAACCACCATGCATGATGAAACACGGTTGCTGGCCGCCGGGTTGCTGCTGGCCGGTCTGTTGTTTTCGGGCGCGGCCTGGAGTGCGCAGGCTGGGCGCGTGCAATTTGTGCATGGCGAGGTAGAGGTGACGGACACGGCAGGACAAGTCCGCACGATGCTGAAAGGCGGGGCGATCAACGAAGGCG
>WGNQ01000002.1 GCA_016124455.1 Sideroxydans sp.
ACACCTTGCTACAGATTCTGTCGGTCACGCTGTTCGAGAAAATGCCCATCCAGCAAGCCTTGCAGGGCATCGACGATCGGCCAGAAAATACAAATTCCAACAACCAACTGAATCTATTCGATTCTTAACCGGACACTAGTGGCCGTATTTGCCAAACAAAGATAGGGCAAAGTTAACAAAAGGGGAAATGGTTAAAATTCCTCTTCCCATTCCATGTCCAGAAAACCCAAAAGAATCGCTTGAAATCCAGGCCAAAATCGTCCGCATTCTGGACGCATTTACCGAGCTTACCGCCGAGCTTACCGCCCGCAAAAAACAATACAACTACTATCGCGAACAGTTGTTGAGTTTTGAAGAAGGGGAGGTGGAGTGGAAGACGTTGGGGGAAATTGGGAAGATTCTCCGAGGCACGGCTATAACCGAAAAGGAAACGAATCCAGGGGAATACCCCGTTGTGGCAAATGGGCCTAGTCACAACTATTATCATGACCAAAGCAACAGAAGCGGTGAAACAGTCGTGATTGCCAGATCTGGCGCATATGCTGGTCTTGTAAGCTATTGGGATACACCTATCTTTCTGACAGATGCGTTCAGCATTCACCCTGATAACGAAATTCTTAGAACAAAATTCCTTTACTACGTTTTAAAAAAGGACCAGATAAAAATACACAACATGGGGAAAGGCGCGGGCGTACCACATGTCCGTGCAGCGGATTTTGAATCATATAAAGTCCCTGCTCCATCACTCGCCGAACAAGCCCGCATCGTCGCCATCCTCGACAAATTCGACGCCCTGACAAACTCCATCAGCGAAGGCGTGCCGCGAGAAATCGAGTTGCGCCAGAAGCAATACGAGTATTACCGCGATCTGCTGTTGAGTTTCCCCAAGCCGGAAGAGGTAGGGGCATAACATGGGTAAGACGCTAAGGGAAATCGCCCAGCTGCTGAGCACGCCTAAAACGGTTCAGAAAACTGTTCCTGAAAAAACAAAGGTGGTAGAAGAAACTAAGCCCGTACCAAAGGTGCAGCTAATCTATGCCTTTAATGGCACGGGCAAGACGCGCCTTTCTCGGGAATTCAAGGAGCTTGTTGCCCCAAAGTCTGACAACGATGATGGCGAGCAGCCGCGCACAAAGTTCGTTTACTACAATGCTTTTACAGAAGACCTTTTTTATTGGGATAACGATTTGGATGGCGATGTCGAACGGAAATTGAAAATCCAGACGAACGCCTATACCAAATGGATTCTTGAGGAGCAGGGGAAAGACCAAAATATCATTGAAATTTTTCAGCGTTACGCCGATACAAAGTTAACGCCACATTTCAATGAGAGCTTCTCTGAAGTCACATTCTCTTTTGAGCGCGGCAATGAAGAAAGTTCTGAGTATGTAAAGCTCTCAAAAGGTGAAGAAAGCATCTTTATTTGGAGCGTGTTCTACAGCCTGCTTGATGAAGTAATTGAAACCCTGAATATCGCAGAGTCAGGCGAGCGAGAAACTGATCGCTACAACCAGCTAGAGTATGTTTTTATTGATGACCCCGTTAGCTCTCTCGACGAAAACCATTTAATCGCGCTGGCGTTCGATTTGGCGGAGCTGATTAAATCCAGCCAGTCAGACCTGAAATTTGTCGTAACGACACATAACCCACTTTTTTATAACGTGCTCCACAATGAGTTGAAAAACAAAGTTTGTTATATGTTGGAACGCTTTGAGGATGGCACCTTTGCACTTGTTGAAAAACAAGGTGATTCCAACAAGAGCTTCTCCTATCACCTGTATATAAAGCAAATAATAGAGCAGGCACTTGCTGAAAATTCCATTCAAAAATACCACTTCACGCTATTGCGAAACTTGTACGAAAAAACAGCCAGTTTTTTGGGCTATCCAAAGTGGTCGGACTTGCTGGATACGATGCGGGGCGAAAAGCAGGGTTACCTGAATCGGATAATCCAGTTCAGCAATCATCGAACATTGTCCAATGAAGAAGTTGCAGAACCGACGCAGCCTGAGAAGGAAATGGTTCGGCGTTTGCTGGAAAACCTGAATGAGTATGGCTATCGGCAAAAGGAAGAACAACATGGTTGATTACACCAAGCCTATCGCTGAATCGAAAAACTTCATCGTCCTGGATAAATACACCAAGGAATGGAAAGTCAGCGAAAGCTACCAAAGCGAATACGATTTGGAGCAGGAGTTGATCGACGATTTGCGGAATCAGGGCTACGAATTCCTGCCCAGCCTGAACACCCCCGACGCCTTGCTGGCCAATGTGCGCGTGCAACTGCAAACGCTCAATAACGTGCAGTTCTCAGACGGCGAGTGGTTGCGTTTTGTTGAAACTTTTCTGGATAAGCCCAGCGATGGCATCGTCGAGAAAACCCGCAAGATTCACGATGACTATATCCACGACTTCGTATTTGACGACGGGCATATCCAGAATATCTACCTGCTGGATAAAAAGAACATTGCCCGCAACAAGGTGCAGGTCATCAAGCAGTTTGAGCAAACCGGCAGCCAAGCCAACCGCTACGATGTGACCATTCTGGTGAACGGCCTGCCGCTGGTGCAGGTGGAACTGAAAAAGCGCGGTGTGGCGATCCATGAGGCCTTTAATCAGGTGCATCGCTACAGCAAGGAGAGCTTCAATAGCGAGCATTCCTTGTTCAAGTATTTGCAGCTGTTTGTGGTCTCCAACGGCACCGATAGCCGTTATTTCGCCAACACCACCCAACGCAACAAGAACAGCTTCGACTTCACCATGAATTGGGCGAAGGCGGATAACAGCCTGATCAAGGATTTGAAAGACTTTACCGCCACCTTCTTCCAGAAGAACACGCTGCTCAATGTGCTGCTGCATTATTCGGTGTTTGATACCAGCGACACCTTGCTGGTGATGCGCCCCTACCAGATTGCCGCCACCGAGCGCATTTTGTGGAAGGTCAACAGCGCTTATCAGGCCAAAAACTGGAGCAACACGGAAAGCGGCGGTTTCATCTGGCACACTACTGGTTCGGGCAAGACCCTGACCAGTTTCAAGGCGGCACGCCTGGCCACGGAATTGGATTTCATCGACAAGGTATTCTTTGTGGTGGATCGCAAGGATCTGGACTACCAGACCATGAAGGAATACCAGCGTTTTTCGCCGGACAGCGTGAATGGCTCTGACAGTACCGCCGGGCTGAAGCGCAACCTGGACAAGGATGACAACAAGATCATCGTCACCACCATCCAGAAGCTCAACAATCTGATGAAAAGCGAAGGCGACTTGCCCGTCTACAGCAAGCAGGTGGTGTTCATTTTCGATGAGTGCCACCGCAGCCAGTTTGGTGAAGCACAGAAAAACCTGAAGAAAAAATTCAAAAAGTTTTATCAGTTTGGCTTTACCGGTACCCCGATCTTTGCGCAGAACGCCCTCGGCGCAGATACGACCGCCAGTGTGTTTGGCCGTGAGCTGCATTCTTATGTCATCACCGATGCCATTCGTGATGAGAAGGTGTTGAAGTTCAAGGTGGACTACAACGATGTGCGCCCACAGTTCAAAACCGTTGAAACCGAGCACAACGAGAACAATCTCCGCGCGGCGGAGAACAAGCAAGCCTTGCTGCACCCCGACCGCATCCGTGAAATTTCACAGTACATCCTGAATAACTTCCGGCAAAAAACCCATCGCCTGCAGGCGGGGGCCAAAGGCTTCAATGCCATGTTTGCGGTGAGCAGCGTGGATGCCGCCAAGCTGTATTACGAGTCGTTCAAGGATTTGCAAAGGAACAGCGACAAGCCTCTGAGAGTGGCCACCATCTTCTCGTTTGCGGCCAACGAAGAACAGGATGCGGTGGGCGATATTCAGGATGAGAGCTTTGAAGTCTCAGCGATGGAAAGCAGCGCCAAGGAGTTCCTGAGCGCGGCCATTGCTGACTATAACGCGCTGTTCAAAACCAGCTTCAGCGTGGATAGCAATGGTTTCCAGAACTATTACCGCGATCTGGCCAAACAGGTCAAAGCCAAGGAAATCGACCTGCTGATCGTGGTGGGCATGTTCCTGACCGGATTCGATGCGCCCACGCTGAACACCTTGTTTGTGGATAAAAACTTGCGCTACCACGGCTTGATGCAGGCCTATTCGCGCACAAACCGTATTTTTGATGCCACCAAAACCTTCGGCAATATCGTCACTTTCCGCGATCTGGAGCAGGCAACCATCGATGCCATCACCTTGTTTGGTGATAAGAACACCAAGAACGTGGTGCTGGAGAAAAGCTACAAGGAATACATGGAAGGCTTTACCGATATGCTGACCGGTGAGGCGCGGCGTGGCTTTGTTGAAGTGGTGAGTGAGCTGGAACAACGCTTTCCTGATCCCACCGCCATTGAAAAAGAGTCCGATAAGAAAGCCTTCGCAAAACTGTTTGGCGAGTATTTGCGCGTTGAGAACGTGTTGCAGAACTACGATGAATTCACCAGCCTGAAGGCTTTGCAAAGCGTCGATATCAGCGACCCGCAGGCAATTGCGGAGTTCAAGGCCAGGCACTATTTGAGCGATGATGATCTGGCGGCACTGCAAGCGATCAAGATACCGGCAGAACGGAAAATTCAGGACTACCGTTCAACTTATAACGACGTGCGCGATTGGCTGCGTCGGGAAAAATCAGCCAACGACAAAGAAAAATCGACCATCGATTGGGATGACGTGGTGTTTGAGGTGGATTTGCTGAAGTCGCAGGAAATCAACCTGGACTACATCCTGGAATTGATTTTTGAGAACAACAAGAAAGTGAAGGACAAAGCGACACTGGTTGAAGACGTGCGCCGGGTGATTCGCGCCAGCCTGGGTAACCGCGCCAAAGAGAGTTTGCTGGTCGATTTCATCAACCAAACCGATCTGGATCAGATTGGCGACAAGGCCAGCGTGATTGATGCCTTCTTCTCCTTTGCCCAAGCGGAACAACAGCGCGAGGCACAAGAGCTGATTAGTAGCGAAAGCCTGAATGCGGAGGCGGCCAGGCGTTATATCGCCACCTCGTTAAAGCGTGAATTTGCCAGTGACAATGGCACTGAACTCAATGCCATTCTGCCGAAGATGAGTCCGTTAAACCCGCAATACCTGACCAAAAAGCAGAGCGTCTTCCAGAAAATCGCCGCTTTTGTTGAGAAATTTAAAGGCGTGGGTGGGCAGGTCTAATCTGGGTAGTTCAGGAAAGGCCATTCAACGAAGCAATGCCGAATGGCTGCTTCGGTGCGCATAGTAGACAGATTTGCTTTCAATGTTGATGTCCACAATGGCCGAAAAACCGTCATTTATGCTGTCCGCCCTGATCGCCTTCAATAGGCTCAAAACCGTCACAAGCCAACGATCAGCATCGCTGGGCTACATGTAATTGAACAGGGACAGCGAGCTGACCTTCTGGAAGGACTGCATCGCGGCTTGCAGGCTGACTTGCTGCTGGGACAGGTCGCTGATCGCCTTGGTCATGTCCAGATCCTGCAGGCTGGAAAGATTCTGTTTGTATACGGTGTTCAGCGCCGATCCCGATGTCTGCAGGGCAGACAGCTGGCTCAGGCGGGAACCCACGGATGCGCGCACCGACAGTACCTTGGTCAGGGACTGGTCCAGACCGCTCAGTGCGGTATTCAGTTGCTGGTTCAGTGCGGCTGAGGCGGCCGCATTGCCGGATGTGACCGGGGTATTCAGCGCGGAAATGAGGCTGGTAACCGTCTGGAACACCGAAACATTGGTGCTGGGCACCACGGTAAAGGTATCGCCATTCGCCGGCGCACCCTGGATGTCGAACTGTATGCCATTGAAACCGATAGTCTGGCCGCTGGTGTACGCCACGTTCGTCGGCAGCGCCCCCGGCTGGTTTGCAGTAGGCAGGATGGCACCGCTCGCGTCGGCGCCGGTAATCGAATAAGTGGTAACGCCACCCGATACACTGAATGAAACCTGGTAACGGTTCCCCAGCTGGTCGACCGTCGGTGCCGGGCTGCCCAGCACGCCCTGGCTTATCACCCCGGTGCCGGTATTGGTCGATGTACCGGCCGTCGCACCGGCGGTACCTGCACTGTTCACGATACCGTTCTGGATTGCCACCGCATTGGCCGCGCTGATGGCCACCGCATTGGGCGAACCGGTATGGGTAATGCGCAGCCCGCTGCCCGAATCGGGCGAGACCGTATAAGTGGTCAGCCCGGCTGCGGTCAGGCCAGCCTGGATGGCAGCGGCCAGCGTACCGGGACCAATGCCGTTGCCGGCAACGGTGACTGGCGTATTCACCACCACCG
This sequence comes from Sideroxydans sp., assembly GCA_016124455.1. Taxonomy (GTDB): domain Bacteria; phylum Pseudomonadota; class Gammaproteobacteria; order Burkholderiales; family Gallionellaceae; genus RI-121. The sequence continues at coordinate 6,282 of WGNQ01000002.1, forward strand.
GCGTGCCATCCACGGAAAAGGTTGCGTTCTGGTTCGTGGCGCCTGCATTGCCTGGCAAATTGACGAAACCTGCAGCCTGGGCATTCACGTCAGCATTGCTGATGGCGACCGCGGCCGTGCCCGGCCCGGTGATCGTCAGCGCGTTGCCCGATGCCGTCACCAGATAAGCGGGATTGCTGACCTGGAGCTGGCTCTGTATGTCACTCGCCAGCGCACCCATATTCGCGTAGTTCTGGTTCAGCGTGACGGGAATGCCGTCGATGTTCATTTGCGCCAGTGCGCCGGTTCCCGCGAAATTCAGCGTGCCGTTGGTCTGGATGATGTTGTTGCCGTTGATGGCGGTAACCCCGGGCGTACCCGCCGAGTTGGTGAAACCGGCCGTCGCCAGCGTGCCGGCGGCCGGTATGCTCATGCTGACCGCGGCAGTACTCGGCCCGGTAATGGTGAGGGTGTTGTTGACCGTATCCGCGGTCACCGTATAGGCACCGAACCCGGCCAGCGCCGTCTGGATGTCGCCCGCCATGGTGGTGAGGCCACCGGCGCCGGAGTAATCCGCCGTCAGGTTGACCGGGTTGCCGTCTATGGTCAGCGTGTCTGCACCGGCACCCGTAAAGTTGAGCGATGCCGGCGTGAGCGTTCCTGTGGTCACCGAGCCGTTGCCTGCCACCGCACTGAAATCATAGGCCACCCCCGTAGCGCCGGACAGGTTGTTCATGCCATCCATGGGCACGGTTCCGCCGATGCCCGTCGCAAATGTGCCGTTGCCATTCTTGATGCGCATGAAAACATCCGCGCCGGAATCGCTCGCCGCCATCCGCAGGGAAGCCGCAACCTGGACCATGCGCTGCACGTCGTCGCCGTTGTAGGTTGCACCGGTGGTCGTCTTGGTAAACGGCTGCACATTTCCCTGTCCCCCGGAGAACAGGTAGTTTCCCGCCCCATCCGTACTGTTCGCCAGCGCGATCATCTGGTCCAGCTGCCCTTGCAGGCTGATCGCCAGGGACTGCCGGTCGGCATTGGTCAGGCTGCCGTTGCCGGCATTGACCGCGGTCGACTGCATGCTCTGTATCAGTGAACTGATGCCTTGCAGTGCATTGTCCGCCAGGCCCAGCGACGCCTGTGCGGCGACATTGTTTTTGGTGGTGAACTGGCTGTTGGTCGCAATAGACTGGTTGACCGTGACGATTTGTGCAGCGGCGACCGGATCGTCGGCCGGGGTCATCACCCGCTTGGTCGATGAGATGTGCGTCTGCGTCTGCAGTATGTTGTACTGCTGCTGGTTCATCGAGCTGACGTTCAGGTCGTAAATTGTGCTGGAACTGATGCGCATGGCGTCACCTATCTCTGTAAATTGAGCACCGTGTCGAACAAGGTGCCGGCAATCTGGATTGCTTTCCCCGCGGCCTGGTATGCCTGCTGGTAGCGAATCAGGTTGGCCGCCTCCTCATCCAGGTTGACCCCGGAAATGGACTGCTGCGCCTGTGTCGTCTGGCTCACCATATTCGCCTGTGCCTGGCTGGTAATCTTCAGCTCGTTGGTCTTGCTGCCGACCTGGCTGATCAGCTGGCCGAACGCGCCTTCGTAGCTGGCCGTTCCCCCCAGCAGCGTATTCTGGGTCTGCAGGCCGGCCATCAGCAGCGCATTGTTGCCATCCGCCGATGCATTGTTGTTCGCCGCCACGGTAAATACGTCATTGGCCAGTGGTGTGCCGCTGATCTGGATGGTCCAGCCGTTATACGTAATGTTCTGGCCCGGGGTATAAGGTATGTTGACCGGGCTCGGCGTACCGGTGCCGGTACCTGTCACGCTGTACGTGGTCGGCGGATTGTCGAAGGTGATGGTTACCGGCTGTTGCAGGTTTACATCCGTCGGCGGGGGTGCATTCACGGTCGCCGCACTCACGGTTCCGGTTCCAATATTGGTCAGTGCGGCAGTAGCGCGTACCGGTACGGCTGCGGCGATTTTCGAGGTATCGGTAATCGCCACACTGATATCGCGTGCACCATTGACCGTCGGACGGATCAGGAAGCTGTCGCCCGGATTGGGGACGCCAGTGCTATTGAAGGTCACGCCATCCAGCGTCTGCGGCAATGTCGCGTAGCTGGTCGAGACATTGTCCGACAGGCGCGTCACGGTATAGTTGGTACCGTCATACGCCAGCGTGTAATCGCTGCCGGTCAGCGCCGACACATCGGCAATCGAGGCACTTGCCACGGCAGTCCCGGTATTGTTCGCATCGGCGTTGACCGCAGGCAATGCCAGGTTGAACAGGTTGTTCCCCAGCGCACCATTGAGATCCTGCCCGAGTTTCTGCTGGTCATTAAGGGTGGCCGCCAAGCCGGTTGCCACCAGCCCCAGCATATTCTGCGTGGTGGTCAGGCTCTGGTCGCGGAATGCAAGCAGGCCACCGAGTGTCCCCCCCTGCAGGCTATTCTGTGGCATCCGGGCCGTCCCGCCGAAGGAGTTGCTATAGGCCACTTCCAGCTTGCTGGGGTCATTCAGGGAAGGCACGGCCTGGAACGTTGAGGCCTGTTCCCCGATCACCAGCCCCTGACCGTTACCGATGAACACATTGTACGAGCCATCCGTCTGCTTGATGACCGTCGTCTTGACCAGCTGATTCAGCTGCGATACCAGCTGGTCGCGTTGATCCAGCAAATCATTGGGCGTCTGGCTGGTGGATGCCGTGGCCATGGATATGTTGTGATTGAGGCTGGCAATCTGCTGGGCATAGCTGTTAATCGACGCAACCGTAGCCGTGATCTGGCTGTTGATGCCGCTATTCATGTCCGTTAGCAGCTGGTTCGTCGACTGCAGTCGCGCGGTCAGGGTCTGCGCACTGCTCAACATGGTCTGCCGGGCCGGCTGCGAACCCGGCGCATTGGCCACGCCGCTCACGGCGCTGAAAAAATCCTGGATTGAAGACTGCAATCCGGCGACCGGATCGGCGATCACGTTGTTGATCTGCTGAATCTGGGAATAATAGGTGCTGAGCTGGCTGGATTGCGCCTGCTGCTGCAACAGTTGCGTATTCAGGTAATCGCTGAAAATACGCTTCACCGTCAAGACATTCACCCCCTGCCCCAGGAAGCCTGCCCCGGTAATCTGCGGAATGTTCGTGCTCTGTACTGTCTGCTGGCGCGTATAGCCGGGCGTCGTGGCATTGGCAATATTGTGCTCGGTCGTCGCCAGCCCTGCCTGCGCGGCATTCAGTGCACTGACCCCGATCCCTAATATGCTCGCCATGTCATCCTATCCTCTTACGCTGCACGCAGCTATTCCTGTTATCGGCCTGCCGGGCATTTTCTTTAACCCGTTGATCCTGCTCAGGCCAGGCTGTTGACCCGGTCGATCACCTGCGCCAGCTTGCTCGCATAATCGGGATCGGTGGCATAACCCGATTGTTGCAGCGCATTGGCGAAGCCGTGGGCATCACCGCCCTGCTTCAGCACTTCGGCATAACGCGGGTTCCCGCTCAACAGGTTGGCATAGTCATTGAAGGCCTGGGCATATGAATCGTAGGCGCGGAACCTGGCCACCTGCTTGTGCGCCACGCCATTGTGGTATTCGGTCGTGGTCACTTCGGCCACCTTGCCGTGCCAGCTGGCACCGGCCTTGATGCCGAACAGGTTGTGGCTGCTGCTGCCGTCCGGCATGCGGATTTCGCGCTGCCCCCAGCCGCTTTCCAGCGCGGCCTGGCCGATCATCTGTTGTGCGGGTACCCCGCTGGCACGGCTGGCCTGCTCTGCGTGCGGCAGCATGCGCTGTACGAAACCCTGCTGGAAGTTCGTGCTGTACGCCGCGGGAATGGCGTTTGCCGCCGGCGCCGCGGAAGTTCCGGACGCCTGTGCGGCGGCAGTGCCGGGCGCGACATAGCGGCTCAACTGCTTCACCATCACATCGGCCAGGCCGATACCGCGCGTAGACATGTTCTGCGCCAGCTGCTGGTCTAGCATCGAGGTAAACATCTTGGTCTGCTCGCTGTCCAGCATGCCGTCCTGCGGCGTTGCCTCGCGCATCGACTTGAGCATCATGTTCATGAATACCGCCTCGAACTGCTGCGCTACCCCCTTTAATGCCTGCTCAGGCGATTGCTTGGCCTGCAGGCGCAGCTTGCCGAGGTTTTGCGCATCGATCGCAAGCGTGCTCGCAATGTCTGTGCCGTCGACCATTTAAATGATCTCCAGATCCGCGCGCAGCGCACCCGCCGATTTCATTGCCTGCAGGATGGCCAGCATATCCTGCGGGGTGGCGCCCACCGAATTCAGCGCCTGTACCACTTCGTTGAGGGACACGCCTTTCTTCAGCTCGATCAGGCTGCCCTTGTCCGCCTTGATATCGATATTCGATTGCGTGGTCTTCTCGGTTTTCCCCTTGGACAGCGCATTCGGCTGACTGACCTTTTCCTCGGTGCTGATGACGACCGTCAGGTTGCCATGCGCAACAGCGCAATTATCCAGCGTAACATTCTGGTTCATCACCACCGAGCCGGTGCGCGCGTTGATGATGACCTTGGCCGCACCTTCCGCCGGGTCGATCTGCAAATTCTCGATCCTGGACAGGAATTCGACCCGTGCGCTGCCCGGCGGCGCCTGTACCTGTATCGTCCTGCCATCCACGGCCGAGGCAATCGTCCCGTCCGACGACAATGTATGGTTGATCGCATCGGCGATACGCGTAGCCGTGGTGAAATCCATATCGTTCAGTTCCAGGTTGATGTACCCGCCCTGCCCCAGGGCCGTGGATACTGCCCGCTCCACCGTCGCACCGGCAGGCACACGCCCCACACTGAGGTGGTTGACCTGCACCTGGGAGCCGCCGGCGGAAGCTCCTACCCCGCCGACCAGCAGGTTGCCCTGGGCCATCGCATACACCTGCCCATCGGCACCTTTCAGCGGCGTCATCAACAAGGTCCCGCCGTTCAGGCTCTTGGCATTACCGATCGAGGAGGCCGTAACGTCTATGGTCTGCCCTGGATGCGAAAATGGCGGCAAAGTCGCGGTCACCATCACCGCGGCCACGTTCTTCAGCTGCAGGCTGGTTGCCGCAGGCAGGTTGATACCCATCTGCGTCAGCATGCTGATCACGCTTTGTACGGTAAATGGCGTCTGCGTGGTCTGGTCGCCGCTGCCATCGAGGCCGACCACCAGGCCATAACCGATCAATTGGTTGTCGCGCACGCCCTGAATGCTGGCCAGATCCTTGATGCGCTCTGCATGGGCGGTTGCGGCGGCACCCGCCATCAGCATCGCCAGCAACAGATTCAGAATGTTCTTCATGTTTGCTTCCTTGTCTAGAACGGCAGCACGGTCAGGAAGAACCGCCCCAGCATGCTCAGCAACGAAGCGTTGTCGAGGTTGCTGTTGGCGCCCTTGTACTCGATGCGCGCATCCGCCACCTGGGTGGACGGCACAGTGTTGCCGCTGGCGATCGAACCCGGCCTGACCACACCGGACAGGCGAATGTATTCCTCAACCTGATTGATGGATACCTGTTTTTCCCCGCTCACCAGCAAATTTCCGTTCGGCAGCACCTCGGTCACGGTCACCGTAATGGTTCCGCTCAATACGTTGCTGCCCGAGCTGTCGCTGGCGTTGGCCAGCTTGTTCGCGGAATCGGCTGCAATCCCGATGCCTTTCAACAGCGGCTTGGTCGTTGACGTAATCGTCGCACTGGGCGTATTCGCGCTCACACTGCTGCTGTGATTCGCATTGCTGGCATTCTTCTGCGTGGCCGAGGTGTTCTCCACCAGCGTAATCGTGAGCGTGTCGCCGACGTTGCGCGCCCGGATATCCTCGAACAACGGGCGCTCGTTTATGCCTGCCTGGTAGATGGCGCCATTGTTCTGCGGCACCATCTTCTGCTCCGGCGGACGTGCAGTCATCGGCTGGCGGATGCTGGTGGAAGGCGTACAACCCGCCAACAGCACCAAAGCAAATCCGGCCGCCCCCAGTTTCCGAAATATATTCAGGTCGCCCATGTTATGCCCTCCCGCCTTACATCTGTGTCAGGCGCTGCAGCATCTGATCCGAAGTGGTAATGGCCTTGGAATTGATTTCGTAGGCTCGCTGCGTCTGGATCATGTTGACCATTTCCTCCACGACATTGACGTTGGAAGTTTCCACGTACCCCTGATTCAACAACCCGGTACCGTTGGTTCCGGGCGTATTGGTGTTCGGCGTACCGGAAGAGGCCGTTTCCACATACAGGTTCTGGCCCTGGCTTTGCAGCCCGGCCGGATTGATAAAGGTCGCCAGCTGCAGGCTGCCAATCTGGGTGGGAGCGGTAACGCCGGCCTGGGTCACCGACACGACACCGTCGCTGCCTATGGTCACACTGGTCGAATTCGCCGGAATGGTCAGTGCCGGCTGCACCACGTAACCGCTCGCCGTTACCAGCTGCCCCTGGCTGTCCGACTGGAACGAGCCGTCGCGGGTATAAGCGGTGGTACCGTCCGGCATCAGCACCTGGAAGAAACCGGGACCCTGGATCGCCACATCCAGGCTGTTGCCTGTCTGCTGCAGATTGCCCTGGGTATGTATCCGTTCCGCAGCCACCGGGCGCACGCCGGTACCGATCTGCAGCCCTGAAGGAATCTGGGTTTGTTGCGATGATTGCGCACCTGGCTGGCTCAGCGTCTGGTACAGCAGGTCTTCAAACACCGCGCGCGAGCGTTTGAAACCGTTGGTGCTGACGTTGGCCAGATTGTTGGATATGACGTCCATCTGGGTCTGTTCTGCTTCCAGCCCGGTCTTTGAAATCCACAAGGAACGTATCATCGTTTCACCCTCTCAAAAATTGCGTCCACCTAGCCGGTGACATTCAGTATCTGGCTGGCCTGCTGCGCATCATCCGATGCGGTCTTCAGCACTTTCATCTGCATGTCGAACTGCCGCGCCAGCGAAATCATGTCCACCATGGTTTCCACCACATGTACATTGCTGCCCTCGAGGTGGCCCGGCACTACCGTCACATCGGAATATTGCACCGTAGATGCCGCGCCGCCCTTGACGCGGAACAGGCCGTCATCTCCGCGCACCAGGGATTTTTCCGGCGGGTTGACCAGCTTGATGCGGCCGACCGTCACGCCCTGAGAAGGCGCATTGCCGGTGGGCACGGTGGAAACCGTGCCGTCCGCACCGATGGTGATTTCGGAATCCGGCGGGATCGCAATCTGGCCGCTATCACTTGCCACCGGCAATCCGCTGCGCGTTTGCAGGATGCCTTGCGGAGAAATCTGCAGGCTGCCATCACGCGTATAGGCTTCTGTGCCATCCGGCATCTGCACCGTGATCCAGCCTTTCCCGTTCACGGCGATGTCCAGCGGACGCCCGGTTTCCTCCATCGCTGCCGGCGTAAAATCGTAGCCGGTTGTGGTGTCCACCACAAAGGTGCGCGTAGGCAGCCCCTCGCCGACCAGGGGCACGGCACGGAATGCATTAACCATGCTGCGAAAGCCCGGTGTGTTGCTGTTGGACAGGTTCTGCGACACGGTCGCCTGCCTTTGCAGCACATGTGACGCACCGGTCATTGCGGTATAAATTAATTTGTCCATGACACCTCCGGTGTTGCAGCTACCTGTATTCGATGCTCCATCCTAATCACAGCAGCACAACTGGCATCCCCCGATTAAAGGCGGAATTCCGTCTCATTTCCGACATAGCGGCAAACCAGCGCCCGCAAACCGCCATATCTCACCTAACCTAGCGCAGGTTCACCAGCGTCTGCAGCACCGCATCCTGGGTCTTGATGGTCTGTGCATTGGCCTGGTACACGCGTTGCGCCGTGATCATGTTCACCAGCTCTGCGGTCAGGTCGACGTTGGAGTCCTCCACCGCCGCGGACTGGATCACGCCCATGCTGCCGGTGCCGGGCGCACCGACCAGCGGCGCACCGGAAGTGGATGTCTCGACCCATAAATTGTTACCTTGCGGTTGCAGGCCTTGTGCATTGGAAAAGTTGGCCAGCACGATCTGGCCCAAATTATTGGTTTGCCCATTCGAGTAGCGCCCCTGGATCGTGCCATCCGAAGCCGTGCTGAAGCCGGTCAGCTGGCCGGAGGTATAGCCATTCTGGGTCAGCGAATTGACGCCGAAGTTCGCACCGTATTGCGACGTACCGGAAAAATCCATAACGATGGATTGCGGACTGGTCGCGCCATTGGCAAATGGCACCGATACATTCATCTGGCCGATGGTCAGCCCAGCTGTCGGCGTCGGGTATACCAGCGTACCGTTGCTGTCGAAGCATAGTGTTCCCAGTGCAGTTCCCGCCGCGGGGATGGTGGCGTTGTCCACCGTCAGGTAGGTTTGCCAGGCGGTCGTGGCGTTGGCCGGCGCACCAACCGGAATCGGGGTAACGGTGCCGGTGAAGCCGGCGCTGGCAAACGCACCCGGCGTACCGCTGACGGTGCCGATGAAGCCGGCACCGGCGAACGAACCCGGCGTCGTCACATAGGTTGTCGCCAGGCCGATAGTCATGGTCGGGCTTGCCGAATTGCTGATTTGCGCAGTACCGGCGGCAAACGAACCCGTCATCGAATACGTCGGATTGGCAGCGAGAAACGCGGTCATCGCGGTATCCAGCTGGGCCGCGGTCACGGTGTCGCCGGCAGCCGCAGAAGTGAAGCTCGCGGCCGGAATGCCGTCGATGTTCAGCGTGAACGTTTCACCTGCCGCGGAGGCCACCGGCTGGGTGAACGTGCCGGATTGCACCGAAGTGGACGAAGTCGTACCGTAAGTGCTGGCCAGGCCGATGGTCATTGCCGAACCGGCGGCATCGGTAATTTGTGCCGTGCCCGCAGCAAATGTGCCGGTCATCGAATAGGCCGGATGGGTCGACAGGAAAGATGCCATCGCCGTATCCAGCTGGGCGGCGGTCACCGTATCGCCGGTGGCGGCAGAAGTAAAGTTGGCCACGGTCGACCCATTGATGCTCAGCGTAAAGGTCTGGCCCGGTGCAGTAGCCACCGCCGTCGTAAAGGCGCCGGATTGCACCGAGGAGACCGATGCCTTGGCGAAATACGTCGTCGCCACATGGCTGTTGCCCAGGCTGTCGTATATCGTTACCGAAGTGGAATTATTGAAGGACGACGGGTTGCTCGGGCTGAATGCTGCAGCCGTCGGCGCCAGCAAGCGCGAATCGAGATTCAGTCCCAGGTTGGTCAGCGAAGTGGCAGCCGGGTTGAGGTTGGTCGTGGGTATCTGCAGCGGCTGCGGGGATGCCGCGACAATATTGCCCGCACTGTCGATGCCGTAACCGGTCAGCTTGATCCCCTGGGCATTGACGATGAAGCCGTTCTTGTCGAGCTGGAACTGGCCGTTGCGGCTGTAGGAAATAGCGCCATTGTTATCCATACGGTAAAAACCCTGGCCGTTGATCGCCATGTCCAGGGTATTGCCGGTAGACGTAACGTTACCCTGCACGAATTGCTGGGCCACGGCCGCGACCTTGGTACCGATACCGATCTGCGCACCGCCCGAACCACTCAGCGATGCCGCATACACATCGGCAAATTGCGCCGTCGACTGCTTGAAGCCGACGGTGCTGGCATTGGCCACGTTGTTGCCGATCACCTCCAATTGCTTGGACGATGCATTTAACCCACTCAACCCCTGCTGAAAGCCCATGATATTCTCCTCGTGTTACTACATGACCATCAAAATCTTCGACATATCGAAAGCGCCCAGTTGCGCCACGTTCAGCGAAGCGCCCTGGGAAGTCGGGGTAACCGCGTTTACCGTACCGAAGGACAAGGTAGTCGCCGCTGCGGTATCGGTGCCGTTCACGGATTGTGCGGAGAACGTGTAACTGCCGTCCGCCACCGTGGTTCCCGCATCGTTCTTGCCATCCCAGGTCAGCGGCACGATGCCGGCCTGCTGCGCACCGAGGCGCATGGTGCGCACCACGTTACCCGCCGTGTCCTGAATCTTCACGATGACGTTATCCGCCGGATTCTGCAGCTGCACCCCGCCCAGCGCCTGCCCGCCGGAAAGGTTGATGGCTGAGCCCTGCACCAGTACGCCATGCCCGATCATGCTGGAGGACGAGCTTGCGATCATGCTGTTGCTCAACGCCTGCAGCGTGGTATTCAGCTGGTTGACACCCTCCACCGTGCTGAGCTGCGCCAGTTGCGAGGTCATCTGCGAGTTGTCCATAGGGTTGAGCGGATCCTGGTTCTGCAACTGCGTCACCAGCAGCGTCATGAAGCGATTCTGCAGCGCGGTACTACTATTGGCACTGGCCGCGCTGCTGGCACCCAGCGAACTGTTGCTCGCATTGAGTGAAGAAATCAGCGATGAAGCCGGATTGGTATTGGTTGCGGTGACCATGGTCTATCCTTTCCTATTGTCCGATAGTGAGCGTTTTAAGCAGCAGGGTTTTGGACGTATTCATCACGTCCACGTTATTCTGGTAAGAGCGCGAGGCGGAAATCATGTTGACCATTTCTTCCACGACATTGACGTTGGGCTGTGCGACATAGCCTTTGCTGTCGGCCAGAGGGTTCTTCGGGTCGTAGACCATCTGCATCGGCGAAGTATCGTTCACCACCGCCGCCACCTTCACCCCTACACTGCCCTCGTTACCCATCGGCGTGGCTTCGAACACCACCTGTTTGGCGCGATAGGGCTTGCCATCGGCGCTGGTGGTGCTGTCCACGTTGGCCAGGTTGCTCGCCACCACGTTCAGCCGCTGCGACTGCGCGGTCATGGCCGAACCTGCAATATTGAAGATATTAAATAACGACATGATGATTACCCCTGTAATGCAGCCAGAACATCCTTGACCTCGTCACTGATGAACTTCAGGCTGGCCTCGTATCGCACCGCATTGTCGGCAAACTGCGCACGCTCCACGTCCATATCCACCGTGTTGCCATCCGCGCTCGGCTGCAGCACGGTGCGATACATCACCGGTGCGCCCATCACGGTCTCGCCGGATGCCGCTCCCAGATGCCCGGGCGCCGTGGTCGCCACCGGCAGGTTCCCGCTGTTCCCTGACAGCGCACCTTGCAAGGCGCTGGCAAAATCAATATCCTTGGCCTTGTAGTTAGGCGTATCGGCATTGGCGATATTGGATGCAATCAGTTGCTGACGGGCCTCGCGCAAACGCAGCGCGGTCTGCTGAAACTGCATTGCCTCATCTATCCTGCTGCTCATTTCCACCTCCTGTACGCCACTTCCACTTCTTCCATGGCTCACATCCTAATCACATGGGGTAAACCGCCATCAATCGATTAAAGGCAAATTCCCGCCTTATTTCCCCCATTAAAAACCTTCCCCTAATACCGGCATCGGCCGACAATACGCTCCATGAAAAAACTCCTTCTTATATTCACCCTGCTGCTCCCGGCGCTGCCCGCATGGGCGGCCCCCCAGCAAAGCCACAACGAAATCCGCCAGGCCATCACCCGCTTCGTGCGCATGCAAACCCAGTCGCTGCCGGGCAAGGTGGAGATCAAGGTGGACGAGATCGACCGGCGCCTGCAACTCAACGCCTGCCCCGCGCTGGAAACCTTCCTGCCTCCCGGCGGCCATTTACTCGGTAACGGTACGGTCGGCGTGCGCTGCCCCAAGAGCGGCACGGTCAGCGGCTGGACACTATATGTGCCGGTGCACATCACGGTTACCGCAACCCTGCTGGTCACCAACCGCCCCCTGCCACGCGGCAAGGTAATGAGCCCGGACGATTTCAGTGACCAGAGCGGAGTGATCACGCAGGCCGACATGCTGACCGACCCCGCACAGGTTACCGGCAAGATACTGCGCTACGGCGTGGGTGCCGGCCAGATCCTGCGCCAGTCCATGCTGCGCGACCCGTATGCCGTCGTGCAGGGGCAAAACGTACCGGTAGTTGTCGAAGGCCGGGGATTCCATGTGCGCTCCGAAGGCAAGGCGCTGAACAACGCGGCGGAAGGAGAAAACGTTCAGGTGCGCACCGCTTCGGGACGGGTCGTCAGCGGCACGGCGCAGGAAAATGGGGAGGTTGTGGTGCGCCCCTGAGTCGGCAGCCTAGCGCCCGCCCCGTACGGCAGCCACCAGCATTGCCGTTTTATCCAGCGCAGCCAGTGCCTGGCTTATCACTTGGGCAGCCTGTTCCCGGCCCTGTATCGCCTCAACCACCAGCCGCGCGCTGACGCACAGTCGCAATGCGGTTACCGGCACGCCATCCCGGTAACCGCAGGACACCGGTTGCCCCAGCTGGCAACGCAGGCCCGGCAAATCATCCGGCGCGGCTGCCTCAAACATTCCGGAAACATCCGCTTGCAGAAGGCGGTAAATCTCCCGTGTCTCCTGGGTGCTCAGTGCTTCCCTGCCGTCAGCAGTCGGTCGATAGAGTAAAAATGGAAAAATTGTCTGCAGCCGGTCCCAGTGCGCCGCCTCATGCAACGCGCGACGATCAAGGGGCGGCACGGATAGTGGCTCAAACAATGGGTCGCGCATCAGGCGGCCGTGCACGGCATCGGAAAACGCCTGAAGGAAAACGGTGATGTCTGCTTCAGGCAGCGTGCGGAACTGGCGCAGCTCTTCGAGCGCCGCTTCCCAGCGCAGCAGCAAACCCGGATTGGCGACATAGCCCAAGGCATCGGCTGACGCCCAGCTGGCTGGCCAGTCCGCACGACAGGAATAATTTGCCAGGGCATGCGGCAGCGTGCGCCAGCGCAGGCGCCGCGCTGACGATGCGGGCAGCATCAGCGCGCCCGAGAAAGAGGGCCCGCTAACGAATTTCGACCCAGTCAAGGCGACCATAAAGCCACGTTCGAGATATGCACGCACGGTTGCGGGAGCAAGCCGGAACTGGCATGCATCGACCAGCACTTCCATGTCGCCCGCCAGCCGCCGGTGCAATGCCATGACGCAGGACAGGCTGGGCGCGATCAACCCGGTCTTGGAAACATCGGCCAGGACCAGCAGCACACGCCGTCCCGTCGCGACAGCTCCAGACACCAGCGCCGCGACCTCGGCATCCACCTCGGCCGTCGCACGCACATTGCCATCAACCTGTCGCAATGGCACTGCCACGACCTCGACAGCAACTTCGTCCGCCATGGGCGCCCCCTCGGCAACGGTCTCGCCCAGCGTGGAACGGGAATTGGAAGGCCGTCCCGCCAGCGCCGCCGGCACCCCGCTGCCGGTTTCTGCCGCATCCACCATGATCACCAGCGGCACGTCGCCCTGGGCATTGGCAACCACCAATTGAGTCGCAATCAAGTGAATGTCGGTACCCGATGCGGCGAACACGCATTCCACTCCGTCCATGTCGCCCACGCCGCACAATCCCGACAACTCCCGGCGCATGCGGTTAAGTTCGCGCTCGTAAATGGCTGCCTGCGACTCCGCACCATCGTTCAGCAATATCCTGCGGCGCAGATTGTCGGCAGCAGCAAATCCGGCCGCGGAAACATCCGATGAGGTCGACGAACCAAAGGCCAGCAAGCCGCTGTCCGGTGTTGGCCGGCAACCGTATTTGTTCAGGCCCTTCGCATCAAGCTCAATGCGCGCATCGCCCCCCTGCACCAGCAACTCTGCCGTCGTTGGCAAAAGTTCCGGCACACTGCGTTCGCAATATCGGGGCATCGAAATAGTCATAACTCCCCGCCAGCGGCATGAGGCAAACCACGTGCCCCGGCTTTGAACAGCATGGCGCGGAACGCCTCGAATACCTTGCGCATCTGCGGCTGTTTGTACGGGAACATGTCGACCGAATCCATGGCATGCACCACGGCGCTGTTGTCGACCTCGAATACCAGCAGCCAGCCCTCGGGCGTCTCGGCGCAATCGATCACCAGATAGTCGAGCCCGATGCGCTCGGCGATACCGGCCAATGCCGATGCATGGCGGCGCGCAAACGCTTCGTCGAAGCTGGCCATGAAGCGCTCTTCTTCTGCACGCTTCTCCGCCTGCTCCAGCATGCCGCCACTTACGTAATGCACTATCCAGTGATCGGAAATTGCCATATGGCTGGCATAGGCAAGGCCGTCGATCAGCACTACGCGGTACTTGCGGAACTGGCCGTCCGCGCTGCGGTAGTCGACAAAACGTGCCACAAAGAAATCCGTCCCCTCCTGCCCTTGCAGGTACGCGGCAATCTGTGCCGGGTTGTCCGCCTTGTCCAGCCCCTTGCCCGCATGTGAGTCCCGTGGCCGCAGGATGACCGGGAAACCACCATCCGTCAGCACGGCGGCCAGTTCCAGTTCACCATGGGCAAGCCGCTCCAGCGTTTGTCTTGCGACAGGCACTGCAGCCGGGATTTCCACACCTGGCAGCGATTTGAGCAATGCACTGACACTGTCGCGCGACAGCCGTGCAATACGCTCCGGCAGATTGAGCAGCGGCCGCGGCCAGACCTTTGCCAAGTCGGTAGCCAGTGCCAGTATTTCCCGGCTCTGTGAAGATTCGCCGATCGCGACGAAGGCCACATCGTGTTCCGGCACAAATTCGGGGAATGGCAGCCGGGGCGAAATGAACAGCATGCTGAGCTCGATGTCCGAATTTTCCACGAGAAACTCCAGCGGCGTGTTCGCCGCGAGATCGCCCGGGCACATGATTGCCAACAGCCGGATTGCAGGCTGCCCCGTTGCCGGCAGCTGGTAGCACTGCTGCAGTTTCAAGGCCTCTTCCTGCATGCTGAGCGCCACATCGTGGCTGCCCTTCAGGTGCAGCACAATCGACAAGTCCAGCAACGCGTTGGCGCCCGTCGCATTCGGGTGGCTGCCGGCATACTCGATCAGCTGGTTGCCAAGTGGCGTCAGGTCCTCACCGCGGAAGGCTTTGCTCATCAGCACTGCCAGCCCCTGCAGCGGCAGCGGCGACGCCATCTGATCTACGGTGCCGGAGTCCATCATGCCTGCCCCTGACAGCATGCAGCGCCGAACTGAAGTGTCGCCCTGAGCAGCGCATCGAGGTCGGCCTGGGCGGTACGATGATTGACGATGGCTGCGCGAATCGCAAAATTACCATCGATGGTCGTGCTCGATGGCGCCGCAATGCCCGACTCCTGCAGGCGCACGACAATCTCTGCATTCACCCGGTCGGCGTCAGCACAACGATAGCGGAAACACACGATGTTCAGCGAGACTGGCGCCAGTAACTCCAGTTCTGCGGCAACCTCGATTTGCTGTGCCAGGTAGCGGGCCAACGCACAACTTGTGGCAATCGCCTGCCCCAGCCTTTCCGCGCCGTACACCTTGAGTGTGAACCAGGTCTTGAGTGCGCGGAAACCGCGCGACAAATCCGGCCCGAAGTCGCATGGCCATGGCGAACCGGCCGCCATACCGCGCGCTTCGCGTTTCAAATAAGCCGCAGGCGAAGCAAATGCCGCCTGATGTTGCGTGCCGTCACGCACCAGGATGAAACCTGCGTCATATGGCACCTGCCCCCATTTGTGGAAATCGAAAGCGATGGAGTCGGCTCGTTCCATGCCCTGCAACCGCGGCGCAATATCCGCCGCCAGCATACCGAGCGCACCGTAGGCACCGTCGACGTGGAACCACAGCTGCTGCCGCTGCGCAATATCCGCCAGCACGGCAAGGTCGTCGATCGCACCGGTGTCCACCGTGCCCGCCGTGCCGACGATGAAGAACGGTGTAAAGCCGGCCTCCCGGTCCGTCGCAATGGCCTGCCGCAGCGCATCAGCATCCATCTGGTATTGTTTGTTGACCGGCAGCAGCCGCAACGCATCGCTTCCCAGTCCGGCAATATCCATTGCCTGGGCTATGCTGCCGTGAGCGCCGGCTGAAGCATAGGCGACCAGCTTCTTGTCCCCGGCAGCCACGCCCAGATGGCGCACGTCTGCGCCAAGCCAGGTGCTCCGCGCGACCAGCACGCTGATCAGGTTCGCCATGGAAGTCCCGGTCACGAACAAGCCGCTGGCCGATGGCGGAAAATGGAACAATTCACGCATCCATTGCAATACCTGGCGCTCGACTTCGACCGGTATTTGGTCACGCCCCCCAAGGTTGGCATTCAGCCCGGCCGCCAGCATCTCGGCCAGCATGCCTACCGGCGTACCGCCACCATGCACCCAGCCCATGAAACCGGGGTGTGCATTGCCGACGGAAAAGGGAAGAATTTCGCGCATGAATGTATCGTGCGCCGCGGCAAGGTCGCCCGGCTCACGCGGCAACGGCTCACGGAACAATTCGCGCGTCTGCTGCGGAATCGGCTGCCAGACGGGACGCTCGCGAATATGCTCAAGGTAGTCGAACATATCGTCGAGCATCCGGTGTCCCTGCTCGCGGATGGCGCTCCAGTCTGGTGGATCCAGCGTGTCCTGAGGCATACCTCTATGTGTCCTTTGCCATGAGAAGAAGTTCTGCCCGGTTCGTTAGATGGTTACGGGCAGCCAGCTTATTACAGGAAAGCGCCATAACTCAAATCGGCAATGCACGCTGGCATGCACCACATCGCTCACTAACCTGAGAACAGCAAGAACTATACGGTATTCGCTGGCGCTTGATGGCGCGAACAGACCATGAATTTACAGGCAATTCCCTGCCACCGCAGGATTGTTGGCTGTTGCAGAAAGCAAACGGGCACCTGTGTCAGGTGCCCGTTTGCAAGATTCGGTGGCGTCCCCTACGAGATTCGAACTCGTGTTATCGCCGTGAAAGGGCGGTGTCCTAGGCCTCTAGACGAAGGGGACGTACTTAAAAAATCTTTTTGGTGGAGGTAAGCGGGATCGAACCGCTGACCTCTTGCATGCCATGCAAGCGCTCTCCCAGCTGAGCTATACCCCCAAAAAGAGCGCGCATTATAATGACCACCCCTATCCTTGTAAAGCCAATCAAGCAGGAAATCTGCTCAATTGTCTTTCCATGCGCAGCAATACCGTCTCGCGCGGAAACAATGTGACCACAGCATCAACCGAGGGTGTCTGGGTCTGCCCGGTAAGGATCACCCGCAATGGCATCGCCAGCTTCGGCATCTTCAGGCCATGCCTGGCGAGTATTTCCTTGATCAGCGCACCGACTGCCGGCGCTTCCCAGGCCACATGCTTAAGCGACTCCAGCAGCTCGCGCAGCGCCGGCAATGCCTCCGCACCGAGTTGGGCATCAAGCAGCTCTGCGCTCGGATGCAGGTCGATGTAGAACACTTCCACGGCATCGGCCAGTTCATTCAATGTGGATACGCGCTCCTTGTATAACGCGATCACCGCCTCCAGTGCAGGAGACTCGCTGACCGCCACCCCGCGCGAAGCAAGGCGTGGCCGTACCAGTGCAGCCAGACGCGTATTGTCTGCCTGCTTCAGATAGTGGTTATTGAGCCAGTTCAGCTTTTCAGTATTAAATTGCGCGGCAGAAGGCGTGATATGGTCAAGATCGAACCAGCTGCAGAATTGCTCAACCGAGAAAATCTCGTCGTCACCGTGCGACCAACCAAGGCGCGCCAGGTAATTGATGACTGCCTCCGGCAGGTAGCCGTCCTCGTCGTACTGCATAACGCTGACTGCGCCGTGGCGTTTGGACAGCTTGGTGCCGTCGTCGCCCAGAATCATCGACAGGTGCGCATACTGCGGCAGCGTCGCTCCCAGTGCCTTGAGGATGTTGAGCTGGCGCGGCGTGTTGTTGACATGGTCGTCGCCGCGGATCACATGCGTGATCCCCATGTCCCAGTCGTCCACCACTACACAGAAATTGTAGGTCGGCGTACCGTCTGCACGCGCAATAATCAGGTCGTCGAGCTCGGCATTGCTGAATTCGATGACCCCCTTGACCAGGTCTTTCCATGCCACCGTGCCTGAAGTCGGATTCTTGAAACGTACCACCGGCTGCACGCCCGGTGGCGTCGTGGGCAGGGCTTTGCCTGGCTCAGGCCGCCAGCGTCCGTCATAGCGCGGCTTCTCGCCGCGCGCGCGCATCTCCTCGCGCATCGCCTCCAGTTCTTCCGGCGAGGTATAGCAGTAATAAGCGTGGCCCGCGTCGAGCAGCTGCTGGATCACGTCCTTGTAGCGTTCCATGCGCCGCATCTGGTAGAATGGCCCTTCGTCGCACTCCAGGCCCAGCCAGGCCATACCGTCAAGAATGGCTTGTACCGCTTCCGGGGTGGAGCGCTCCACATCGGTATCCTCGATGCGAAGAATGAAGGTGCCGCCATGCTTGCGGGCATATGCCCAGGAAAACAAGGCAGTTCGGGCGCCACCAATATGCAGATAACCGGTAGGGCTGGGGGCAAAACGGGTACGAACAGTCATAACTTCACGTCAAAATAATGAAAGCGTACATTTTACGCCAGCTTGCCCCGCAAGTTTAGATAAACAATTGACCGGCGAGCACGCCCTGTGATTTAATTCGCGCCCTCGATTGGGCGGTTAGCTCAGCGGTAGAGCACTGCCTTCACACGGCAGGGGTCACTGGTTCGAACCCAGTATCGCCCACCAATCTGTACAAAACCTCAAACAGATTCATCCCTGGCAGCCCTCCCTTGCCACTGTTCCGGCACCATAAAGAAGATGGACAGCCCGACGATAATTGCCGGCATGATTTCGTAAACCACATGGGACAACCCCAGTTCGCGCCACAGCAGGAAGGCGGTGACGCCTCCCCCCATCATGGCCAGCGCCATTTTCTCGGAAGGTTTATTACCCAGCGCATAGATGGTCAACAGTGGCACGAACGCAGCAGCCAACAACCCCCAGGCAACCAGCACCAGGGCAAAAACGCTTTGGTTGCCGGATAGCGACAGGGCCAGCGCAACCAGTACCACGCCGGCGGTAGCCAGTTTGGTCGTCGTATAGCCAGCCTTGTGTTCGGGCAGCAAATCCCGTGTCAGCGAAGCAGAACAGGACAGTATCAGCGAGTCGGCAGTCGACATGGTCGCGGCAAACAGCCCGGCCAGCATCAGCCCAACCAGCACGTCGGGCAGCAACTGCCTGGATATCATCGGCAATGCCAGTTCAGCATCGAAAGATTCCGCGCCGGGGAGCAATAAGCGGGATAGCAGGCCAACGATAATGGTCGCAGAATAAAAGGTGATAAACCATGCATAGTAATAGACACGAAAACGGTTGATATTGTCGGCATGGTCCAGCGTCATATAACGAATCACTATATGCGGCTGCCCGGCCACGCCAAAACCTGCGAATATCCAGCCAGCAACAAACAGGATCGCCCCCAGCCAGGTGGCTCCCGGGAACCAGTCCATATAACCAGGTGCCACTTCGTCCAGGGAATGCCAGATGTGTGCCGGCGTGCCAAGACTGGCAGCCGCAACCCACATCAGCATCAACATGGAGACTATCATCACGAATGACTGGGCCGCATCGGTCCAGATCGAGGCGCGGATTCCGCCACTGTAACTGTAGAGCAGCACCAGCGCTGCACCGATGATGGCACCGGTAGAGATATCCCAGCCGAACAGCACATGCAACGCCTTGCTGCCAGCGGTAAACTGCGCTGCAGCATAAGCGCCGAGGAACAGTACGGTCAGCACGCCGGCAACCCGACGCAGCAGGTTGTAATCCGTGTGATGCCACTGCGCCAGCAGGCCGCCGAATGAATGGACGTGATGCTTCTCGGTAGCAATGCGCACCTTCTTCATGATCAGCAGGGACGCCGCAAAATCACCGAGTATCCAGCCGATCATCAGCCAGATGGACGACAACCCCGTTGAATAGGTCAGGCCTATCATGCCGATGAACATGTAACCACTGTTGTTGGTGGCGACCGCAGAGAGTCCTGCCAGCCACGGCGGGATATTGCGTCCGGCAACCAGATAATCCTCGGTAGTCGTTTTGCGGCGCATTGCCGACAGGCCGCCAATAACGGCAAAAATCAGCAGGAAAAATATAAAGCTGGCGATAGTCATTGAGTGCTTCACCCCTATATTTAAGATCCGAAACTTCCAGCAAATAAGTCGATACCCGGCCTACTGCGGATTTTAATTTCCATGCCGGACACGCTTGCGCCGAAACCGGTGACGCATCGGCGAACCGTGTCGCCATGCTGATGAACGCCACACCGTAATTGCGTGTAGCGGCTGTTCTTGATGAGCACAGATCAAGATAATGCTTTTCATTATACATACCTCGTCCCCGCACACCTCCCGACTGTGCAGGCCATGCGCGAATGACACTTGTGCATCGTGCCTGCAGATGGCACAAGTCCAGGAATTTCCGGGCGTGTTCCGGCACCGACACCCGAGGCACCGGAAATATGACAACTATTTGACAGTCATGCCCACTCTCCATAGAATCAGGCCGCAATCGTTGATTTCATATCGACGCCTGCAAGGGCAAACCCGCCGAAAGACGGGGGCGCAAAGCTTCCGGGCTAAGGGACGAGTTCCTAATCGGCTAACAGCCGAGTGCCAGCGGGGTTGCCAGGTGATCAATCAAGCACACCCACGCCATCCCCCGGAGTCTTTGCCCATAAACCTTATACGAGGGTGTTATGGCAAGACCGAAATCCAGAACGGCGAAATCCGGCAAGAAGACGCGGCCCATTGTCGTAAAAAGGATTACCAGGAAAACCACGTCATTGCGCAACAGCGGCACATGGAAGATTGCCTACGCCGATTTCGTGACCGCCATGATGGCTTTCTTCCTGCTCATGTGGCTGATCGGCAGCAGTTCCGCAAGCAGCTTGCGCGGGATTTCGGAATACTTCAAAACGCCGCTGATGGTCGCGCTCATGGGCGGAAAAAGCACCAGTGATGTCGACAGCATCATCACCGGCGGCAGCAACAGCCCGACCGAGGGCGGCTATCAAGTCAAGAAGGGAGATATCCCGCCGACCAGAAATGACATGAAGGATGCCAAGATCAACCTGCAGCTCCAGGAAATCGCGCGCCTGCAGCACCTGAAACAACGCCTGGAGGATGCGATTGCAACCAAGCCGGCAATGCAAAAATTCAAGGATCAATTGCTGATCGACATCACCAACGAAGGTTTGCGCATCCAGATTCTGGACAAACAGAACCGCCCCATGTTCAATCTGGGGAGTACCACACTGCAGCCCTACACCATAGAAATCCTGCGCGAAATCGGTGCGGTGCTGAACGAGGTACCGAACAAGGTCAGTCTTTCGGGACATACCGATGCCACCCCATACCAGGGTGGCGCAGAAAATTACAGCAACTGGGATCTGTCGATAGGCCGCGCCAACGCATCCCGGCGAGAACTGATCGCAGGCGGAATGGATCCAGCCAAGATCATGCGCGTCGTCGGCCTCGCGTCGTCGGCATTATTCGACCCTGAGAATCCGCTCAGCCCCAGCAACCGCCGCATCAGCATCATCGTCATGAATCGTGCGGCAGAACAATCCGCAGGCATGGAAGGCGACAGTCTCACCGTTGACAGCGATGCCGGCAGCTGACGCCGGCCACCATCAGGCTTCTTCGTCGATATGCTCAGCCTGATCGGTTGAGCGTTGCGCGTGCCGGCGCCGATCCAGGCCGGCACGCAATTCGAGCAACATCGGCTGCTGCAGGACACGGCGGCAGTATGTCCGGCGTTCGCCCGCAACAACCGATGCCGCATGTCGCCGTTCCTCTGTCCCGGCACGCTCGCGCGTGCGCCGCTGAAATACCAGCGGCGGCACACTGCGCGGCTGCACGGGGCGCGCCGCCTCGACAGCATGCAATGGCCGCAGTTCGTATCGATCCATGCCGCCGATAACCGGCGGCGGCAGACTCGGCACATATTTCATCGCATCGTTCCCTGACCGAATTGATTAACCACACTGCTACACCGTTGACCAGCCCGCCTGATCGCTTATCATGATGGCGGGCACCGGCCCCATTTTGCGCCAGACCACCCGTCAGACTCAACAACCGGAGAATGTCTCCATTTGCCATGCCTAAACTGCCGTTACGCATATTCTTTCTCGTCGCCGCGTTTACCTTCTTCGTGACGTTCATCCAGCTCGGCATGCTGACCATCGCACTCGACAAGCTCGGGCTATCTGCAAACTCGGCCTCTCTGCTGTTCATCACCATACTCGTCGGCAGCATGCTCAACCTGCCGTTATTCAGCATGAATGCCGGCCCGCCCAGGCCAACGGATGCCACGCCGCCAGCAGTCTCCGGATTGATCGAACAAGCGCCTTTTACCGGCAAGACGCAGATCCTGGTCAATGTCGGCGGCTGCGTGGTACCGGTCGCCTTCTGCATTTATCTGCTAAACCACAACCCGATCGACGATACGAGCTTGCTGCTCGGCATTACCACCGTCACAGCGCTGAGCTACTCGAGCAGCCGCCGCCTGCCCGGGATAGGTATCGGCATTCCGATCCTGCTGGCCCCTGTCGCCGCCGCGCTGATTGCCATCCTGCTCGACCCGGAACACGCCGCACCGCTGGCCTATGTCAGCGGCACGCTGGGTGTGTTGATCGGGGCCGATCTGCTGCACCTCAGGGAGATACGGGAAATGGGCGTTCCCCTCGCCTCCATTGGCGGGGCGGGCAGCTTCGACGGAATTTTCATCACCGGCATCATAGCCGTTCTGCTTGCCTAGCAAATCTGGTCTCAGTTGCGATCAGGATGTATCATCACAGACAGATGCCGGCATCTGCTTGCGCCAACTGTAATCAGGGAGAACGCATGGTCGATGAATCACTCAAGCGCTTATTGGACGCCGAGGCCAAGGCCGAACTCATCATCTCCAGCGCAGATACCGAGCGGCAACAGGCCATCGAGCAGGCGCGGCATGATGCCCATGAAGCAGAACAGCAGCATGCTGTGCGGGTCAGCGAAATTCACGCCTCATTTCTGGCGCAGGCGGAACAGCGCGCAAAACAAACCATCGCCGAATTGAAACGGCGGTACAGCGAACGCTCGGCGGCGCTGCAGCGCACCGCGGAACAGCGCCGGCAGCAGTCGCTTGCTACAGCCATTGCCCTGCTGACCAGCCCGGAACAACCAGAACCATGAGCACGGCTGAGCACGCCTACCTGCATGCACGTGTCAGCCTGTTCGCCGGCAAACTGCTCAATCTCGAACAGACCCAGACACTGATCGACCGCTCCGGCACCAACAGCCTCGTACCACAGGAAAACACCATGCCGGATACCGGCAGCGGCGCTGTTGCGGCCCAATACGCGGGCGACCTCGACCAGAATAACGTCACCATCCTGCTCAAGGAACTTGCCGTGCTGATCCGCCCGTTGTCCGGCACGTCACGCGACCTGCTCGGCTATTGGGCGCACCGTTTTGAGCTCAGCAATCTCAAGGCGATCATCCGCGGCAAGATGGCCGGGCAGCCACAGCGCGTGATTGAACAACAATTGCTGGATATGGGCAGCTTCACCCGCCTGCCCACTGCGGAATTAATGCAAAGCGACAGCCCGGCGGAACTGCTGCGCCGACTGGAACAAACCCCCTACGCCGACATCGCCCGCCAGGCGCGCCACCTGCTGGAACGCGGAGAAGCACTGTTCGCCCTCGATGCCGCCATCGACCGGCGCTATTACGCCGGCCTGTCGCGACGTGGCATCGATATCGGCAACAGCGCGGGCCAGTTGCTGCGCGCCATCATCGGCAGCATCATCGACCGCGTCAACCTGGTATGGCTGCTGCGTTATCGTTTCGCCTACAGCCTGCCGCCGGCCCAGGCCTATTACCTGCTGATTCCCTCCAGCCAGCGCCTGAACGGGCAACAGCTGCAACAACTGGCGCAGAGCGCCAGCTTCGAGGAAGCCATCGCCCATTTGCCCGCCCCCTATGACAGGTTGCTGGCCGGCGTGCGCAACAACACTGAAGCGACGTTGCGCCTGGAATTCGAAACCTGGCGTATCGCCAGCAACGCGCTGCGCCACAGTTCGTTCAATGTGGCGCGCGCGCTGGCTTACATGGTGTTGCGCGAACGCGATCTGCGGCGGCTGCGTGCCATCATCCGCGGGCGCAACCTGCAAGTGCCGCCCGACATGATCCGCGCCGCGCTGGGCCTGCCACTGGCAGCAGGTGCCGAAACCGGACTGGCGGGGTAACGCAATGTTCAAACCCTTGCCCATGCTGCGCATCGACCTCAGCCTGCTCAAGGATGATGCCCCGCAAGCGGCATTGCTGCTCGCGAATTTCGGCAGCTTTGCGCCTGAAATCACCGAAATCATTCCCGACCAGCTGCCTGAGATGCCCGGTGAAAACTACCGCCAGGCCTACAACGAAAACAAATCGCGTCTCGACAAGATACTCGATCATTTTGAAATCGCCGTACCGGAAGTAATCAGCGAACCGATGCAGCCGGTAAGCCTGGAACAGCTGAACGAACTCGGCGCCTGGCTGAAACAGGTATGGCAGCAGGCATCCAACAATCAGGAACGGATGCGCAAGCTGCGCGAAGATCGCCAGCATGCCGGGCAATTGCTGCGGGCACTGGACCAGTTCATGGACCTCAATGTCGACCTGACCCGGCTACAGAAAAAAAGTGCATTGCTCGATGTCCGCGTCGGCACGTTGCCGCTGGCCAACATCCAGCGATTCGAGGAAGCACTCGGCCTCGCCGGCTATGTCGCCATCCGCTTTTTCAGCAGCGCCGAACTGATCCACCTGATCATCGCGGGCGCCACCGGACAATCGGGCGAAATCGAACGCGTGCTGCAAGCCGCAGGCTGGCGCTCCACCGATATCCCCGCCGAATTCCATGGCCGTCCCGATGAAGTTCGCCAGGAACTGGGTGAACGCATGGCCAGCCTTGACGAAGAATATTCCGAGGCAGACAAGCAACGCCGCGCGCAGGCTGCGCTGCCGGATTTCCACGCACGCCTGATAGACGCCGCCCACACCATGGCACGTGCCGCACCCTATGCCGAACTGGCGACGCTGATGCGCGGCCGCGGCGAATTGATCACGGTCAGCGGCTGGGTGCCCGGCAACGAGCTGTCGCATCTGGAACAAATGTTGCAGCAAAGCCTGGGCGATCATTTCGTACTGCGCGCACGCGAACCGCATGACGACGAACGTTTGCTGGTGCCCTCATTGATCAGCCATCAGCGTTGGCTGCGCCCATTCTCCAGTCTGGTGCTGAACTACGGCGTACCGCGCTATGGCGAAGTTGACCCCACCATTCTGTTCGCCATTTCCTTCGTACTGATGTTCGGCATGATGTTCGGCGACCTCGGCCAGGGCGCGGTCATCGCCCTCGCCGGCCTGCTGTTGCGCAAACGCGTTGGCCACTACACCTCGCTGGTGGTGATGATTGGCATCAGTTCGTCACTGTTCGGCCTGCTCTACGGCAGCGTATTCGGTTACGAGCATCTGGTTCCGGCGCTGTGGATGCCGCCGCTGTCCGACCCGATGCTGATGCTGGGTGTGGCGCTGGGCTGGGGCGTCGGTTTCATCCTGTTGTCTACCTTGCTGACCATCCACAACCGCCTCGCCGACGGCCGCATGCGCGATGCATTGCTGGACAGTCATGGCGCTGCCGGCTTGCTGCTTTATCTCGGGTTGCTGGCAGGCGCCTGGCGCCTGGGTACCACCGGCCAGCTGGGCATCGCCATCCCGCTGCTGGTATGCGCGGCACTTGCCGCCATCTTCAGTCATGCCTGGCGGAGAAACAGCAGCAGCGCCCTGGGTGAAAGAGTACTGATCGTCCTGGTGGAAGGATTCGAGGCCATCATGGCCTATATCTCCAATACCCTGTCCTTCCTGCGGCTTGCCGCGTTCAGCCTCAACCACGTGGCGCTGGCCATCGCCATTTTCACGGTAGGCAACATGCTGCACAGTACGGGATACTGGCTGACCGTGGTGCTGGGCAATATTTTCATGCTGGTACTGGAAGGCGCAATCGTCGCCATCCAGGCATTGCGTCTGGAATACTATGAAGGATTTTCCCGCTTCTTCGGCGGTGACGGGAAACCCTTCCGCCCGCTCACGCTGAGTGGCAAACGCAAGCTGGCTTTGCAGCATTGATGAATCATTAACAGAAAAGGAGCAATCATGAACTGGCTCATCGCGATAATCGGACTGACTCTGCTTGGCACCCTCGGGCTCGGCGCTTACCTTGAATTCCGCCCGTTAACAGACGGTGCACGCGCGCAGCGCTGGTGGAAAGGTACGCTGGCCGGCAACCTGCTGGTCTTCGCCGTCGCCAGCCTCAGCCTGCTGATGCTGGGCATCGATAACGCACTGGCACAACAGGCTGCCGCCGCACATGGCGAAATTTCCACCGGTCTCGGTCTGGCGCTGCTCGGCGCCGGCCTGCCGACCGGTCTCGCGGCATTCGGCGCCGGACTGGCCGTAGGCCCGGTCGGCGCCGCATCGCTTGCCATCATCTCGGAAAAACCAGAAATGTTCGGCCGCACGCTGATCTATCTCGGGCTCGCCGAAGGGATCGCCATCTACGGCTTGGTGGTCACTATCCTGCTGCTCGGGAAAATCGCATGAATGCGGAACAGGCACAGGCCAGTCTCGTCGCGCCGGCGCGCATGATCGCGCTGGGCAGTGCCGCACTGATGGAGGGGTTTGAGCTGATCGGCTTCGAAACCTATCCTGAACCGACAGCGGAAACACTGGAAAACGTGTTCCGGGAATTACTGCACCGGCAACAGGCCGCACTGGTGGTGATCGAGCAGAGCCTGGCGCAAAATCCCGGCCACCACCTGATGCGCGCGCAGCGCGAAGGCGGCCGCATCATCATTACCGAGATTCCAGAAATCCATATGTCCGGCGGCTACCATTCGCGTGTGGAAACCCTGGTACAGAGCATATTGGGCGCAGCTGCCCTTGAGGTCGAAGAATGAGCGATACCCAACAGATTGGCGGACTGGAATCAGCGCTGCTCGCACGCGCGGAAAAACTCGCTGCAGAATATCGAGCCAATGGCCAGCAACTGCGCCAGCAGATACTGGCCGAGACCAACCAGCGCCTGCGCATCGAGGAAGAACGCGAAGTGCTGGCGGCCAAGGCGCATGCCGAACGCATTTACCAGCAACGCGTGCAGGCGGAAGAGCTCAACCTGCGCGGCGAACTCGACCGCATGCGCTGGGAGCAGGTTAAAAGCGTGCTCGACGGCCTGCCCGCGCGCCTGTCCGCACTGGTCGACGAGACGCAATATTTTCCGCTGCTGCTGTCCTGGCTGAGCGAAGCTGCTCAGGCCATAGAACGCGATGAACTGATCGTGCAGGTCAATCCGCACGACCTGCCGCAACTGCGCCGCGACTGGGAAAATTACGCACGGCAGGCAGCGCCGGGCAAGCAACTGCAACTGTCGACACAAACCATAGCCAGTATCGGTGGCGTACTGGTCAGCAGCACGGATGGCAACATCCGTTTCGACAACACTTTCGAGGGGCGCATGGAAAAACTGGACGAAATGCTGCAGCGCGCCATTGCCGACCAGATGCTTCCCGGCAAGGAGGCGCAAGTTGGGTAAGGTCGTCGAAGTCAACGGGCCGCTGGTTACCATCGAACTCGCCGGTGTGCCGACCGGCGAACAGGTCAGGATCGGCACGCTGAACCTGATGGGCGAAGTCATCGCCCGCCATGGCGAACACGCACTGGTGCAGATGTATGAACCCACCGAATCGCTGCGTCCCGGCGAACCGGTGGTGGCACTCGGCCATCCGTTGTCGGTCGAACTCGGCCCCGGGCTGTTGGGGGGCATATTCGACGGCGTACAGCGCCCGTTGCTGGAGCATGCCAGACAACATGGCGATTACGTGCCGCGCGGCGTGCACATCCCGCCGCTGGATCGCAACAAACTATGGCATTTCGAGCCTCATCCCGGCCTGGACAGCGGCACACGCATCGAAGATGGCGCCGTGCTCGGCACCGTGCAGGAAACGCCGACCATCGCCCACCGTATCCTGGTGCCGCCCGGCATGGGCGGTGAATTGCTGGACATCATTTCCGCCGGCGATGTCACGGTGGACACGGTTGTGGCACACGTCAAAAACAGGCACGGTGAAATACAGGAGCTCAAGTTGTTCCACCGCTGGCCGGTACGCAGCCCACGCCCCTACCGCCAGCGTGATGATGCAGTTGCGCCGCTGCTCACCGGGCAGCGCATCCTCGACACCTTCTTCCCGCTGGTGAAAGGCGGACGCGCCGCAGTACCCGGCCCGTTCGGCGCAGGCAAAACCATCGTGCAGCAACAAATTGCGCGCTGGGCCGATGCCGATATCGTGATCTACGTCGGCTGCGGCGAACGCGGCAACGAACTGGTCGACATCCTGGAAAGCTTCCCGAAACTCACCGACCCCAATACCGGGCGCTCACTGATGGAACGCACGCTGCTGGTGGCCAACACCTCGAACATGCCGGTGGTCGCGCGCGAGGCATCGATCTACGTCGGTGCCACGCTGGCCGAGTATTACCGCGACCAGGGCTACGATGTGGTGATGGTCGCCGATTCCACCAGCCGCTGGGCCGAAGCATTGCGCGAGGTGGCTGGCCGCCTCGGACAGATGCCGGTGGAGGAAGGCTATCCGGCCTATCTCGCTTCGCGCCTGGCAGCGTTCTACGAACGCGCCGGACGAGTCACCACCCTGTCCGGCGACAGCGGCTCGATCACGCTGATCGGTGCAGTATCGCCACCCGGTGGTGACTTTTCCGAGCCTGTCACCAGCCATACCAAGGAAATCGTAAAAACCTTCTGGGCACTGTCCAAGGAACTGGCCGATGCCCGGCATTATCCCGCGGTGGACTGGGTAGAAAGCTTCTCCGGCTATGTCGCGAGCTGCAGCGGCTGGTGGGCGGAGCATGTCGACCCGCGCTGGGAAGCGCATCGCGCCACCGCACTCGGCATCCTGTCGCAGGCCGATGAACTGGCGCGGATTGTGAACCTGGTCGGACCGGAAGCGCTGTCGCCACAGCAGCGCTGGGCGCTGCAGGGTGTAGCGCTGTTCAAGGAAGGCGTATTACAGCAGAGCGCGCTTGATCCGGTGGACAGTTATTGCTCGCCGCAGAAACAATTCGCCCTGCTCGACCAGATGCTGGCAATTTACCAGCGGGGACTGAAAATGCTGGATCAGGGCGTGCCGGTGCAGGAACTGCTGCGCCTGCCGCTGCTGGCCCAGGCACAGCGCCTGAAGGGCAGCTACGGCAACGACCAGCTGGATGGGCTGCGCGAATTCGCGACCCAGGCCGAGAGCGAATTCAACCGGGTGTCCGACGAATACGCGCAACATGGAAAGGCATCCACCACATGAATGGAGCAAACAAATGAGCGGCAAGGAATACCGGCTGGCATCGGCAGCGCGCGGCGGGCTGCTGTTCATGCGCGGCGTTCCCGGCGTAGCCCTGGGCGACCGCGTGGTGGTGCGCGACCACGGTGGCGGCCGCCGCAACGGACAGGTGATCCGCACCTCCGACGAAGTGGTGCTGATCCAGGTGCTGGAAGGTACCGACAACCTCGATCTCGAACGTACCTGGGTGCGCTTCCTCGACCAGCCGTTTGAAATTCCGCTGAGCCCGGATATTCTCGGCCGGGTATTCACCGGGCTGGGACAACCGCGCGATGAACGGCCACCGCTGTTCTCCCCGCTTAAACGCAACGTCAACGGCGCACCGGTCAATCCCGCCGCACGCGCCTATCCGCGCGAATTCATCCAGACCGGCATTTCCTCGGTGGATGGGCTCAACTCGCTGGTGCGCGGCCAGAAACTGCCGATCTTCTCCGGCTCCGGCCTGCCGCATAACCGGCTCGCCGCGCAGATCGTGCGCCAGGCACGGCTGCCGGGCGATGACTCGCAATTCGCCGTGGTATTTGCGGCCATGGGCGTTTCGTTCAGTGACGCCAGCTTCTTCCGCGAGACATTTTCCGACAGCGGCGTGTTGCGCAATGTAGTGATGTTCCTCAATCTCGCCGACGAACCCTCCATCGAACGCCTGATCCTGCCGCGCGCCGCACTGACCGTGGCGGAATACCTCGCGTTCGACCTCGACCTGCATGTGCTGGTGGTAATGACCGACATGACGCACTACGCCGAAGCATTGCGTGAGGTCGCCACCGCCAAGGGAGACGTGCCTGCACGCAAAGGCTACCCCGGCTACCTGTATTCCGATCTGGCGGAAATCTACGAGCGCGCGGGGCGCATTCGCGAACGGCATGGCTCCATCACCATGGTGCCGGTGGTATCGATGCCCTCGGACGACATCACCCACCCCATTCCCGACCTCACCGGCTACATCACCGAAGGTCAGCTGGTGCTTAGCCGCACGCTCAACAACGAAGGAGTCTACCCGCCGGTGGACATCCCGCCTTCGCTGTCGCGCCTGATGAAGGACGGCATCGGCAAGGAGCACACGCGCGAGGATCATGGCCGTCTTGCCGGGCAGCTCTATGCTTCCTACGCCCGTGCGCTGGAAGTACGCAACCTGGCCTCCATCATCGGCGCCGATGAGTTATCGGAAACCGACCAGAATTACCTCGCCTTTGCCGGGGCCTTCGAGCAGCGCTTTGTTGGGCAAGGCGAAGACGAGGATCGCAGCGTCATCGAAACCCTGAATCTTGCCTGGGATCTGCTCGCGTTGCTGCCGCCGGAAGCCTTGACCCGCGTCAACGAAGCGGACCTGGCCAAATACCATCGCTGGCAGGGCGCCACAACAGAAGCGCCATGAAAAACCGCCTCAAGGTCCGTCCCACCAAGAACACCCTGCTCTCGCTGCGCCGGCAAATCGTGTCATTGCAGCATGGGCATGACCTGCTCGAACGCAAGCGCGAATTGCTCACCCGCCTGGTCCACCAGCGCCTCAGGAAATACCGCGAGTTGCGCCTTACCGTCAGCCAGGCCCTGCAGGGCGCTTACCACTGGCTGTCCATCGCCCACATGCGCATGGGCAGCACCCAGTTGCGGCAGGCCGTGCTGGGACAGAAACCGGTACTGTCGGTATATATCCTGCCGCGCAGCAGCATCGGCGTTGAATACCCCACGGTATCGGTGGAGAGTGCGCCCCTGCTGCCGATCGGGCTGATGTGGACTGATGCAAGCTTTGACGAAGCACGCAGCCGCATGACGGAAATCGCCATGTTGCTGGCGCAGCTGGGAGAAGCGGAAACTGCATTGTGGCGGCTGCTGACCGAACAGCGCAAAACCCAGAAGCGGGTCAACGCACTCAAGTACAACGTCATTCCGCGCTACCGGACCACCATCCGCTACATCGAATCCGTATTGTCCGAGGAAGAACGCGACACGCTGTTCCAGCTCAAGGTCATGCGCGAACAGGCTGAGACGGTTGACGGCATTTAGCAGATAACTCCTGGTTAGCGGTTTCCCGCCAGCAAGAATATGATCAGCGAGCGCAGCTTCGCAGGCCGGACTGGCTTGTGCAGCAGATGCCTCCCCTCCGCCGCAACCTTTTTCAGGACCTCAGCAGAAGTATCGCCGCTGACCAGGATGGCGGGAACATGCCGGCGATAGGTACGCTCAGCCCACTTGATGACATCCAGCCCATTGCCGTCGCCGAGGCCGTAATCGCAAATCAGCAGATTAAATTCCGTTTTCGATATCAGGTCGCGCGCCTCCTCGACAGACTCCGCCACGTCAACCGTCCCCCCCCAGGATTCAAGTATGCCCCTGGTCCCGGCAAGCACCAGCGGGTCGTCGTCCACCACCATCACCCGGACATTTTCCAGCCGTGCCGATGACTCCCGGAACGATCGCCCCGACACCGGGAGCAGCAATTGCCCGGCGGAATGCCTGTCTTCTATAGCCAGATTCACAACAGGCACGTCAATGGCAAACACCGAACCTTTGCCCGGCGCGGAACGCAACGAGAAGGGATGTTTGAGCAGCCGCGACAGCCGGTCGACTATGGCCAGGCCGAGTCCCAACCCTTTTTCCCTGTGCCGCACCACATTATCCAGCTGGAAAAATTCACGGAAAATATTCTTCTGGCTTTCGACCGGGATTCCCGGCCCGTTGTCGCGCACCTCGATGCGCAGGTAATCCCTCCGTTTGCGACACGCCACCAGAACCCGCCCGTCCTGGGGCGTGTAACTGATCGCATTGTTCACCAGATTAAGCAAAATACGTTCGAGCAGAACCGAGTCGCTCTCCACATAGTCATCCGCGGGCCGGATATGCAAGGTGATGCCTTTTCTGGTGGCAACCGGTACGTAATCCTGCATCATGCGATTCAGGACAAACTGGATCGGAAAGATTGCCATTTTCGGTTTCACGGCACCGGCATCCAGCTTCGAGATGTCCAGCAGCGAGCTCAGCATGCTGGACATCGCGGCCGTGGACTGCTCGATCAATGCCACGATCTGGAGCTGCTCCGGGGTCTTGACCTTGTCGCGCAGTTCGTCAATAAACAATCCCAGGGCATGCATAGGCTGGCGCAAGTCGTGGCTGGCCGCAGCGAGAAAGCGGCTCTTGTCCTGGCTGGCATCCTCTGCCGCATCCTTTTGATGGCGCAGCTCTTCCGTGGCCTCGGCAATTTTCTGCTCCAGCGACACCCGATCCTGGTGCAGCTGGCTTGCCATCTTGTTAACCCCCTGCGCAAGCTGTTCCAGTTCTGCTATCGCCAGCGGATGGATATAGGTATCAAGCCTGCCCTCACCGATGCGATGAATGGCATCATTCATTTCCAGGATCGGTCTGGTAATCTTCCGGGCAATCCGCAATGCAGCAAAAAAGCTTGCCGCATACACCAGGATGATCATCAGGAAATTGCGGACGAGTATATTGTTCTTCTGGTGGTTCAAATGTCGCTTGCTGACTTCCATGACCACCCAGCCCAATGGCTTCCCGGGGGCATTCCTGGAGCTTACGTCATAACTCAATTCGTCCAGTTTGACTTGCGTCGGCACAATGGGCTCATACAGCCACAATGAGTTGCCGTCCTGGTAAATGCGATGCGCAGCATCCAGGCTTGCGGGTGCCGGCGCACTCACACCATTCTTGGCCTCAGACGCCATCAGCACATTCGCCCCGGTATCATAGATAACGATACGGTTCACGCTCCGTTCGGTAAATGCCGTATCGACATAGCTCCTGAGCAGGTCGGCATTGCCCGAAAAAACCGCATACTCACTGGAATACGCGAGCTGCCGGAGCATAGACTCCGACCTTTCGAGCAAGGCTTTATTCAGGTCATCAAATCGCATGTACACCGAATAGCTCTCGAGCAGGACGATCATCAGCATGATCGGAATAATCGCGACCAGCATGGTTTGACGTTCGATACCATTGCGCTTCATCGATCACTCTCCACAGCATGTTTAATTTCTTCCCGCAGGGAATCCGGATCCTTGACCTTCAGGCTTAGGGAATTGGCGACCTGGCGGTTGACGGCCACTTCAAACTGCCGGGGATAGGTCGCTGGCGGCAGGCTGCCTGTCTGGAAGAACTGCCTGATCACCATGGCAGCCTGATTGGCAAATTGCTCTTGCGTAGTGAACACGGCACACAAGGCACCGGCCTTTACATAGGCTGGCGAGAATCCAATCAGCGGGATCCTGGCACGATATGACTCCAGCAGAATGTCACGTATCGTCGAACTGTTGTAGACAAGTGCATCAGGCAAGGCCAGCAATACCTCGCTGCCCCGGGTAACCTGGTGTACCCCCTCCCGGAGGGGGGCCGCATCGCTTATATGTTGCTCATACAGGGTATATCCCGACTCTGTAGCTGCCTGCCTTAATTCGAGCAGCCTGGTCCGGGAATAGCCGTCATACAGGACACCGATACGCCTTGCTTCCGGCAGCTCCGCAGAGATCAGGGCGAGCTGCCGCGCAAAAGGCTGATCAAGAAAGATGGCAGAAAAACCATCCGTGCCACTTCGTTTGGGGAAATTGTGCAGCAGCTCCTCATATCCGGATTTGGGAATCAGGAGATTGAGCACGACCGGGGCATCGCTGTTCGCTGCAGCAACCGATGCGCGCATACCGACGGCAATAACCAGCCCGTTATGCGGGATCCTGCTGTCTGCATCCACAACCTCCACCTCATCACCGGGCAGGGCCGCGCGCAGTGCCCCGACCAACTCCATGTATGGGGCGCCCTGCGCGCTCAGAACTACAGTCAGGTTATCTGCGTAGCTGTTGCCGGCAATGCCTGCGACAAGCCCGAATAGCGCCAGCCAGCTGGCAATGACACGCTTCGCTGAGAGAGGTGTGGAAAGAAAGGAATAAGCCCGGTTAGAAATCAATGGTCGCAGTAAGGTAAGCTCGCCTGTTGAAGATTAACCCGCTGTAGCCTGTAGAATTATCCTGTAATGCATTTTGCAGCACCAGTGCTACATCCCCGCCTATCCGGCCTCCTCCCGCATGCCTGGCCCCGAAGTGCCGGGCCACGCGCGTATCGACCCGGCGCATGAGCGGCTGGGGTGTTACCCCGTCCAGTATGGTAACGGGATCCTGCTGGTAATAGCCAAAACTGAATGACACACCATCGCTGATATTGCTCGCAAACAGGATGCTACCGCTATTATGCGGTACCGTTTTGCTGAAATTCGCAACGGCGGCCTGAAACAATGGAACGACCGGGGCCAGCAACGGGGTTCCCACCCCAACGGCTCCGACCGTTTCACGGGCAAAGTTAACCGTCAAGCTGTTCCTGCCCTCCCACCAGCTGTATTTGACGGTGCTTTCCAGCCCTGTATAAGTGGCACTGAATTCGTTGCGAAAATCATAGGTCGACACAGTCGAGCCCGGAACCAGCCGGTAATCCACCCAGATGATGTCAGATACCTGTTCCCGGTAAAAACGCGCGTCGACAGTCAGCCCCAATTCGCGGAACTCGCCGAGGTAACCTATTTCATGTGACAGCGCACGCTCCGGGCGCAAATTCCCGCTCGCCAGGAATTCCTGCCGGAGCGCTGTTCCCAGCATAAAACGACGATTGGAACTTTGCTCGATCATTGAAGGATTGCGATAGGCGATGGAAACCCCGGCGCGCAATGTCTGCTCAGGCGTCAGGTGATAGTTAAGCGCTACCCGCGGAGAAGTATTGTGATGCCCCATACCATCGTTCTCCAGCATGGCGCCCGCATTCAGCACCAGTTTCGGCAGAACATGCCACTCATCGTGCGCGAACACCCGGTACTGCATCAATCGTTGCGACGTCAGGAAATTGGCCGGGGAATCCAGGTTCTCCTGGCGTACGCCTGTGCCCCATACCACGCGATTGGCGTCCCCGGCCTGGAATGTATGCTGGATCTCCAGCTCATTACGCTGGGCCCTGGTCGAGTCATCGATCCAGTACTGGGTCCCCAGAATAGGAAAGCTGTATCGGGTATCTCTCGAAGTACGCGAAATATGGTTGAAGCTTAACTTGAGGTCGCTGTCCGGCTGAATGGTATGCAGCCAGGTCAGCTGCAGGAAATCGGAAGTATTTCTTATCAGTCGTGGCGACTCGGTAATGCTCTTGCTTGTCGTTTGCGTCAGCAGATATCCCGCAGCCCGGCTGCCCGCACTCACGCCTCCCTGGAAATCAAAACTGTCCACACCATCAGGATGATAATTTGCCCGCACATTGGCCATGCGCGTACTGGTTCCATCGTAATATTTCTTCGACCCCAGCCCTCCGTCTGCATTCCCGGCTACGGTAAAACGGTAATCGAAATCCTCACGGCCTCCCCCGAAATGTGCGGCAAAATCCGATGCCCCGTCGCTCCCGTATGTCTTGGAGACTGTTCCGCCACGCACCGATGCAGCATCTCGCGTAACGATATTGATCACCCCCTGCAATGAATTCGAGCCATGTGAAGCCGCAGCCGGGCCGCGTACTACCTCGATATGGTCAATATCGTCGATTTGCAGCGGGATATCCTCCCAGTCAACGGAATTAAACGGGGGCATGAACAATGTCCGTCCGTCCACCAGCACCTGCATGCGCCGGGTATAGGTATCTGTCCCGCCCAGCAGGGAAACCAGGGATGTAGATCCATCCTGATACCCCACATACATGCCGGGCACCATCATCAACAAATCCTGGACCTTCCTGAATCCGGATGCCTCGATCATGTTGCGGTCGATAATGGTTACCGCATTGGGCGAATCCGATAATGGCTGCACCATACGCGAAGCGCTCAGGACAATAGGCAAGTCTTGCAGATAGGCACTCTCGGACGGCAACTTGAACTCCGTCGCAGCACCAGGGCGAATGACCAGAAAGAAAATTGCGATGGGGTATCCACACCATCGCACCCGGGCCAATAGTGTATTGCGCATCAACTCCTCCTGAACTGTTTTTTTATTATGAGCCAAACACCCTCCACCGCTTGCATGGCAGGGCTAATTGGAAGACGCTGCTTGAAATTGCCATTTCCAATAACCACCTGAATCCCCAAGGTTATCCTGACAGCGCAGCTGCCGCAGAACCCAAACGGGCACTATTGCCCCCCTGCCGTTTGGTTCTGGATAGAAAGGTATAGAAAATCGGCGGAAAAGTATAGAAATCCGGTATGCAAATACACTGCACTGCTTCGCTAATTATGCCCCGCTTCATTCATAACCCAGATAGGCATACATCCGGCCAAGAAACTGTTCCATATCAACGGCCGCAAGATCGGGCGACATCGTTACCTGCCTGGCATGTCGGGAAGAAACACTGTCCTGACATGCCAGAGAAAGTGCCGGATTCCAGCCTGAATTCATGACTTCCGGTCCGTATGCTTTTTCCATTGCAGCATCGTGCTCGATTACGTAATCGCTCATGCTCATTATTACGGCAGCCATGACGCACCTCCAGTCTTGTTTCAGCCGGTCAACCGCCGGGCTGTAAATACATATCGACCTGGGTACGGAGAAGTTTAGTGATGCGCTCGCTGACGTGCAGCCTCAAACAAACACACGGCTGCGGCCACGGCTGCATTCAAGGACTCGACCCTTCCAGGCATGGGAATGGTGAATGGCTGGCAGATGTCGAGCAGACCGGCGGACAATCCGGCCCCCTCGTTGCCGATGGCAAATCCGAGGGGGCCGCCCAGATCGCAGTCGTACAGGCTTGCTGTCGCCTGCAACGCAGCGGCATATACCTTGCCCGGAAAGCTGGTTGCCAGCGCCGGCAGTTCAACAGACTCGTGGATGCTTAACGCAAAGTGTCCGCCCATGCCTGCACGCAGCACCTTTGGCGACCAGGCATCGGCACACCCTTGGGACATGAATACCGCATCGCAGCCTGCGGCGGCGGCAGAACGCACCATGGAGCCAAGATTGCCCGGATCCTGGATATCTTCCAGCAGCAGGCAAAAACGGCTGTGTGTGGCGGAGACTGCAGGTTGCGACGGCTCAATCAGCGCCAGTATGCCGCTCGGCGTCTTGAGTTCGGAAAGCTCGGCGAACAGATTATCGTCGAGCCGGGTAAGCGGAATATCGGACAGCTGCTGAAGCAATGCCGCCACTTCGTCATCCTGCAGGGCGGCCTGCGTCGCTACCAGCTGCAGCGGACGCTTGCCACTGGCAATGCAAGCCGACAGCAGGTGTACACCATCCAGCAGCGTCTGCCCCGCCTTGCGGCGCTGGCGTGCCGAGCCGGCCAGCCTGACCAATTCCTTGAACAACGGATTGTCGCGCGAGGAAATGTGTTTCACCGCAGCGCTCACGCTCAGGAGGCCGCTTGCTCGTCCTGTTCCAGCAGGCCGCTCATTTCTTCCAGCGACGGCAATTCCTGCAACGAGCGCAGGTTGAGGTCGTCCAGCATCTGCTTGGTGGTGGCGAACAGCGATGGTTTGCCCGGTACGTCACGGGTGCCAACCACATCGATCCAGCCGCGCGCTTCCAGCGTCTTGAGAATTTGCGACGACACCACTACGCCGCGTATCTCCTCAATGTCGCCGCGGGTAACCGGCTGGCGATAGGCGATGATCGCCAGCGTTTCCATCACCGCACGTGAATAACGCGGGGGTTTCTGCGGATTGAGGCGATCCAGCCATACCTGCATTTCCGGACGAGCGCGGAAGCGCCAGCCGTTGGCCACGCGGCCAAGCTCCACGCCGCTGTCCGCGTAGTCCTGCACCAGCTGTTCCAGCAGCTCCTCCACAAACTTGTTGTCCAGCGGCGTATCGCTGAGCTTTTTGAGTTCTGCCAGCGACAGCGGCTCTTGCGTCGTCAGCAGTGCTGCTTCCAGCACCTGCTTGAACTGTGCCGCATCGACCGGCACAGCGGCTTCCTCATTCTGCGGCGACAAGGTTTCGGCTTGCTCGGACATAGATATTCCCCAGAGTTTCGGATTGCGTAATTTCAACCAAAGTTTCTTTTGCCAGTTCCAGGATCGCGATGAACGACACCACCAGTTGCGGGATGCCGCCATTCGCATCGAACAGGTTCTCGAACGCCTCAAACTCGCCGTGACGCAGGGTACGCAGGATATGCGTCATGCGCTCGCGCACCGATAGTTCTTCACGGCGCACCTTGTGGTGTGCATTCTGCTTGGCGCGCGCCAGTATTGCCAGCCAGGCCTGGCGTAAATCCTCCACGGCGACATTGGGCAGGCGCTCGACCACGGTACGCTCGATCAGCACCTGCACCAGCTCGAAATCACGCCCGGCCTGTGGCAATTCGTTGAGTTTCTGCGCAGCCAGTTTCATCTGTTCATATTCCAGCAGGCGACGCATCAACTCGGCGCGCGGATCCTCACCGCCCTCTTCTTCGTTCGCCTTGGGCGGACGCGGCAACAGCATGCGCGACTTGATTTCGATCAGCACTGCGGCCATCAACAGGTATTCCGCCGCCAGTTCCAGACGATGGCGCTGCATCATGTCGATGTAGCTCATGTACTGCTGGGTCAGCTGCGCCATCGGAATGTCGAGCACGTCGAGATTGTGCTTGCGAATCAGGTACAGCAGCAGGTCCAGCGGCCCCTGGAAAGTTTCCAGCACCACCTCCAGCGCATCCGGAGGAATGTACAGATCCTGCGGCATCTCCAGCAGCGGTTCGCCGTGGATATGTGCGACAGGATTGGCTGGCTGGGCGGTTTCGGTCATGGCATCAGCTGTAACTCAGCCCCATTGCCTCGCGCACCTCGCGCATGGTTTCCTGCGCGAGCTTGCGCGCCTTCTCGCAACCGTCGGCGATGATGTTCTTGACCAGGGTCGGATCGTCGAGGTAAAGCTGGGCACGTTCGCGCATCGGCCGCTGCTCATCCAGCACGGCGGCGATCACCGGTTGTTTGCATTCGATGCAGCCGATGCCTGCGGTCGTGCATCCCTGCCACGACCATTTGCGCGTTTCCTCGCTGGAATATACCTGGTGCAACTGCCATACCGGGCAATGCTCCGGATTACCGGGGTCGGTACGGCGTACGCGCGCGGGATCGGTGGGCATGGTGCGGATCTTCTTGCCCACGCTTTCCTCGTCCTCACGCAGGGTAATCGTGTTGTTGTAGGACTTGGACATTTTCTGGCCGTCCAGCCCCGGCATTTTCGACGCCACGGTGAGCATGGCCTCCGGCTCGGACAAGATCATCTTGCCACCGCCCTCGAGAAAACCGAACAGGCGTTCGCGATCGCCGTGCGACAGATTCTGCTGTTCGTCGAGCAGTGCCTTGGCCGACTCGAGTGCCTCATCGTCGCCCTGTTCCTGATAGCGGGTACGCAACTCGGCATACAGCTTGCCTTTCTTGCCGCCGAGCTTTTTCACCGCAGCCAATGCCTTCTCTTCAAAGCCCGGCTCACGGCCGTACATGTGATTGAAGCGACGTGCCAGTTCACGGGTAAATTCCAGGTGCGGGATCTGATCCTCGCCGACCGGCACCTTGGTGGCGCGATAGATCAGGATATCCGCGCTCATCAGCAGCGGATAACCGAGGAAGCCATAAGTGGTAAGATCCTTTGAGGTCAGCTTCTCCTGCTGATCCTTGTAGGTCGGTACACGTTCCAGCCAGCCCAGCGGCGTGATCATCGACAGCAGCAGGTTCAGTTCCGCATGTTCCGGCACGCGCGACTGGATGAACAGGGTGGCTTGTGCCGGATCGACGCCTGCCGCCAGCCAGTCGATGACCATGTCCCACATGTTCTGCTCGATGATCTCGGGAGAGTCGTAATGCGTGGTCAGCGCATGCCAGTCGGCCACGAAGAACAGGCACTCGTACTGGTGCTGCATCTCCACCCAGTTTTTCAGCACGCCATGATAATGCCCCAGGTGCAAACTGCCCGTTGGGCGCATTCCGGATAATACGCGGTCAGCAAACATAGTCTTTTCTAGTAAAGTCCAAAAACAAAAGCAATCAGGCTGGTCAGCAGGTGCATCGTCGGCAGCAGCAACCAGCCAAGAATCGGTGTCATCGCCATGAAAATCAGGATAAACATGCCATATGGCTCTATCCTGGACAAGGCGACGGCCTGGCGGATCGGCAACAGGCTGACCGCAACGCGCCCCCCGTCCAGGGGAGGCATCGGCAGCATGTTCAGGGCGATCAGCACAATATTAATTCTAATCCCATATTCCGCCATATCCAGCATCGGTTCAGCAAAATAATTGCCTTGCATGGTCAGCAGCACGATCTTGGCCAGCAATGCCCAGCCGCATGCCATGAGCAGGTTGGAAGCCGGCCCCGCCAGCGCCACCCACAGCATGTCTTTCTTGGGATTGCGCAGGGCGCCGAAATTAACCGGGACCGGCTTGGCCCACCCGAAAATAATCCCCCCTACTGCCAATGTTACGAGTGGCAACAGAATGGTTCCCACCGGATCGATGTGGTGGATCGGGTTAAGGCTGATGCGTCCCTCCCGGTAGGCGGTCATGTCCCCGAAATAGCGTGCGACATAACCGTGCGCCGCCTCGTGCAGAGTAATTGCGAACAGGATCGGGATCGCAGCAATGACGACGACTTGTATTATCTGGTCGATATGCATCTAGTCCTCAATCCCGAAACAGGCCACTTCGCCCTTGCCACGACGCACCAGTTCCGGCGCATCGCCAGTCAGGTCGATGATGGTGGTCGGCTCCAGCCCCACCGCACCGCTGTCGATAACCAGGTCCACCCTGCGTTCGA
Organism: Sideroxydans sp.; assembly: GCA_016124455.1. Lineage (GTDB taxonomy): Bacteria > Pseudomonadota > Gammaproteobacteria > Burkholderiales > Gallionellaceae > RI-121. Next base: position 47,095 of record WGNQ01000002.1, read on the forward strand.
GCAGGTCGCGTATTTCTTCCGGATCGTTCAGCGGACGCTCGTCATCCGGCAAAATCAGCGTGGAACTGAGCAGCGGCTCGCCCAGCTCCTCCAGCAAGGCCAGCGCCACCGGATGGTCCGGAATGCGGACACCTATCGTATTGCGCTTGGGATGCTGCAAGCGCCGCGGCACTTCCTTGGTCGCCGGCAGGATGAAAGTATAGCTACCCGGCGTATTGTTCTTCATCAGGCGGAACGGTACGTTGCCCACCCGTGAATAATGGGATATTTCCGACAGGTCGCGGCACACCAGCGTAAGGTGGTGGCTCTCGTCCACGCCGCGGATCTGGCGGATGCGCTGCACCGCATCCTTGTCGCCAAGATGGCAGCCCAGGGCATAGCAGGAATCTGTCGGGTAGACGATCACCGCGCCTTCGCGCACCATCGCCGCGGCCTGCTTGATGAGGCGCGCTTGCGGGTTGTCCGGATGAATGAGGAAAAACTGCGACATGATTAAGCGATCGCAGCCCTCGGCATTCCGGCTCCCGGTACGGTTTCCCACGCCGCCCATACCGGACGGCAATCCAGCGGCAAATCCGGCAACCTCCCGAGATCCCGGTAACTCTCGCCCGGGCCATGGAAATCCGAACCACACGAGGCCAGCAGGCCTAATTCCCGGGCATAGCGCCCGAATTCGGCATACTGTGCCGGCGTGTGGCTGCCGCATACCACTTCGATACCCTGGCCGCCCAGCTCAATGAACTCGCCGAGCAATTCGAGCAAGGTGGGCCGTCCCATCGGTTTTTTCCCCGATACATAGCGTCCCGGGTGCGCCAGCACGGCGACCCCGCCGCTGCCGCGTATCCAGCCAATTACCTCATCCAGCGCTCCCCATTGATGAGCGACATAGCCCGGCTTGCCCTTGACCAGATAGTTCTTGAACACGCTCTTCACGTCCTTGCAGCGCCCGCTCTCCACCAGATAACGTGCGAAATGGGTACGTCCGATCATGCCGGGGTTGGTCGCATAGCGATAAGCGCCTTCCAGCACACCGCCAATACCGCTCGCTGCCAGCGAATCGGCCATTTTCTGCGCCCGCTCGCCACGGCCGCGACGCACGCCGGCCACACCTTCGACCAGCGGCGGATAAGCCGGGTCAATGTGCAGGCCGACAACATGTACCGTATGGCTGCGCCAGCTCACCGAGATTTCCACCCCGTTGATAAGCTGTATCCCGTACTGTTCTGCTGCCACACGCGCTTCCGCCAGTCCATCCAGGTCGTCGTGGTCGGTCAGCGCCAGCACCTTCACCCCGCGCTCCGCCGCGCGCGCCACCAGTTCGGTGGGCGATAGCAGGCCATCGGAAACGGTGGAGTGGCAGTGCAGATCGTAATCAAGCATCGCTGCCGCCCTTCTTCATGACTTTCCCCTCTTCCGCACGCTGACGGCGCACCTCTTTCGGGTCTGCGATGAGCGGGCGATAGATCTCGATGCGATCCTTGTCGCGCAGCTCCGCATCGCCCTTGGTCAGCTTGCCGAAAATGCCGAGCTTGTTTTTACCCAGGTCGATCTCCGGATATTTTTCCAGCAGCCCGGATCCTGCTATCGCGGCAGCCACGGTGGTGCCTTGCGGCAATTGCAACCTGAGCAAATCCTGCTCGTGCGGCAGCGCATATACCACCTCTATGTTGATCATCTCGCTCATGTATCTGCGTAAACCTTTTCTGCGCGATGGATGAAAGCATCCACGAAACTGTCAGCGATGTAATGAAACACCGGCCCGACCAGTTTCTCCAGCAACTTGCTGGAAAACTCGTAATGCAGCTGGAACTCTATTTTACAGGCAGAATCGGCCAGCGGGATAAATCGCCAGCTGCCGTCCAGATGCTTGAACGGGCCGTCCTTCAGCGTCATGTCGATGTAATTCGGGGGCTGGCGCACATTTTCCGTGGTAAAGCTCTGCTTGATGTGGTGATAATCGATGTGCACCGTGGCATGCACCGTGTTGTCGCCGTCGGCCGGACTGACGCTGCTTCCCCCGCACCAAGGCAGGAAATCCGGGTACTCCGCCACATTATCCACCAGCACGAACATCCGCTCCGCGCTGTAGGGGACCAAAACCGACTTTTCAACCAATGCCATACTGCAGAACTCGATGCCAAAGCTGATAGAATATACGACTTATGAGCATCATCCAAAACAAAAAAGCATTCCACGACTTTTTCATCGAAGACCGCTACGAGGCAGGCCTGATGCTGGAAGGCTGGGAAGTCAAAGCCATCCGCGCCGGGCGCGCGCAACTCAAGGAGGCCTACGTCACCGTCAAGGATGGTGCACTTTACCTGTTCGGTGCGCACATCAGTCCGCTGCCCACCGCCTCCACCCACATCGTCCCCGACCCGGTGCGCACCCGCAAACTGTTGCTGCACGCCGCGGAAATCGACAAACTCACTGGCAAGGTCCAGCGCGCAGGCTACACCCTGATGCCGCTGGACATGCATTACAAGAACGGGCGCATCAAGCTCGAAATTGGCCTGGCCAAGGGCAAGAAACAACATGACAAGCGCGCGACCGAACGCGACCGTGATGCAGTACGCGAAGCCCAGATGGCCATGAAAAAAGAGCGCCGCTAAGCGTCAGGCTCTTTAAGCCATAGCTGACAGGAGCCGCAGTCATGAACACCCCGGATTCCTCAGGTTTCGGGGAAATCCGGGACTTTGCCGCACTCTGCAGCCAGCCCGGCAGCGTATTTCCTGAGTTTTTCCTCCGACTCCGCGCGTGCACGCAGCTCGTTCGCGAGATTGGTGTTGGCCGATTTAAGCACGGCGGCCTGCTTTTCCAGCTGTGTGGTACGCATAGTCACCAGATCCTCAATGTGACGGCGATGCAGGCGCAGTTCTTCCTCAATCTGCTTGTCTGCGGTGATGTCGACCAGAATGCCTTGCAGGAAAATCGGCCTGCCGGCTTCGTCATGCACCAGGCACGCCTCGTCCATGAACCAGTGTACTTTGCCGGAGCGACTGAGCAGGCGATATTCGCAGCGCAATGATTTGTCGGCTCCGTGTACGCGGTCGTATGCATCAATTGCCAGATTCTGGTCGTCGGAATGGACATGGCTGCGCAGCGCGCCATCCCGGGCCAGCCAGTCTTCCGGGGCATAGCCCAGCATGCTGATCTGGGGACTCACGTACAGCAGCTTGCCGGGAATATCCAGCGCAGCGGTGTAGGTGATTGCGGGCAGATGCTCCACCAGGAGGCGGTAACGCGCTTCGGCCTGAATCAAGCGCGTCTCCATCTGTTTCTTCTCGATCAATGCCTGCTGCTCGCGCATGACTCGCTGAATGACCGCGGGTAGCAACTCCAGGTACTGGCGATTCGTATCCTTGACCAGGTAGTCCTGTGCGCCGCGCTTCAATGCCTCGACCGCGACCGACACATTATCAGCACCGGTCAGCATCATGACTGGTACCGTGGTATTGCCCAGGTCATTTCTCAATTCAGATAAAAACTCCAGGCCATTCATGTCTGGCAGGTGGTAATCCAGCAGTACGCAATCCGGCATCTGGGCATGCGCGACCTGCAGCCCTTCCCTGCCTGTTTCGGCTTCGGACAGCACGAACTCATAGTCCGGATTGTCCTGTGCAAGGGCTCGGCGACAGGCCATGCGATCCACCAGGTCATCTTCGACGATGAGTACACGGATTTGCAGTTTGCTCATAGGAAATTACCTTGTTGCGAAAATTTAAACAATATTGTGCCCCTGACCCTACTAAGGCATTTCGCTGATGGTCCAGTAGGCGTCAATGGAGCGCATGACCTCGACGAACTGCCGGTAGTCCACCGGTTTTGCCATGTAGCCGGCCACACCCAGGTTAAAACTGCTGACCTTGTCCTGCTGCTCCTCGGAAGTAGTCAGTACGACCACGGGAATGCGTTTAAGCTGGCCGTCGTGCTTTACTATCTGCAGAAACTCGATGCCGTTCATGATGGGCATGTTCAGGTCGAGCAGGATAATGCATGGTTTTTCACTCTCCGGATCCTGCAGGTAATGCAGGGCGTCTTCCCCGTTTTCCCTGCTGACTACCGGATTCGTGACATGGATTTCCTTCAGCGCCCGGTTGACCGTCATGATGTCGACCTGGTCGTCTTCCACCAGCAGGATGGGCTTGTTGGGGACTTTCATGCTTGTGTTCCTTTGGTTGAGATAGCGGTAACGGAAGCGCGCGGCAGGGTGAAGAAAAACGTGCTTCCCTGCCCGACCGTGGAGTCGACCCGGATCTGTCCGCCGTACATTTCCACGATTTTCTTCACCAGTGCCAGCCCGACGCCGGAGCTTTCCACGCGGTCGCGCGGGGCGAGGGTCTGAAATAACTGGAAGATCTTTTCAAAATGCTGCTGTTTGATGCCGGGGCCGTTGTCGGAGATGCTGAATTTCCAGTGCCGGCCCTCGGCGCCGCAGGCAACATGGATTTCTCCCGCGGGTTTATCCATGTATTTGATGGCGTTGGAGAGCAGGTTCTGGAACACCTGCTGGATGCGGGTCGGCTCGGACATGATGGTGGGCAGGGGATTGTCGATGCTGACGGTAATGCTGGCTGGCGGGGCAAGCGAATCAAGGACCTCCCGCACTACACGATCGAGGTTTACCGCAACGACCGCTTCTTTCACCCGGCCCACCCGCGAATATTGCAGGATCCCGTCAATCAGGCCATCCATGCGCCGTACCCGGCTGGTCAGCAGGCGCAGGTGCTCCTTGCCCTCGTCGTCCAGCTTGTCCGCATAATCCGTGGCAAGCCAGTCTGCCAGTGAACTGATGGCGCGCAGGGGGGCCTTGAGGTCGTGGGACACCACATAAGCGAAATTCTTGAGCTCTTCATTGGCGCTCTCGAGCTCCTGCAGCAGGCAATCGCGCTGTTCCTCGGCCTGTTTGCGCTCGCTGATGTCGCGCACGGTACCGGTGAACATGCGGCGTTCGCCCTGGCGCATTTCACTCACTGCCAGATCCATCGGGAAGGTGGTGCCGTCTTTGCGCTGCCCGACTACCTCGCGGCCAATGCCGATGACCTTTTTCTCGCCGCTCTGCAGGTAGCGTGCAAGATAACCGTCGTGCGCTTCCTGGTAGGGGGCGGGCATCAGTATGGATACGTTCCTGCCAATGACTTCGGTTTCAATGTAGCCGAAGAGGCGTTCGGCGGCAGGGTTGAAGCGCTGGATCAGGCCGCATTCGTCTATGGTGACGATCCCATCCACGGCGGTATAGAAGATTGCGCGCAAGCGCGCTTCACTTTCGCGCAACGCATCTTCGGCCTGTTTGCGAGGCGTTGTGTCGTGGAGCATTGCCATGGTCAGCAGCTCCTGCTGCAGCCTGAGCGGAGACAGGCTCACGTCCATGGGGAACTCGCTGCCGTCCTGGCGCAAGCCCAGCAGCTCGATTCCTGTGCTCAGCGCGCGTGCGGACGGCTTGGCGAAATAATCGTCGATCCGGTCGCGGTGTGTTTGCCGGAAATGCTCCGGCAGCAAAGCCTCTATCGACTTACCGACCAGTTCCTGGCGCGGATAGCCAAACAGCTGCTCAACCGGAGGATTGGCGAAGATAATCCGGCCTGTCCGGTCAAAAATGATCGTCGCGTCGGCGACAGATTCGAGGAGCCACTCCTGGCTTTTTCCTTGCAGCAGATGTTCTGTCACAGGCTGTCTAATTCGCGATGATTTTTTGATAACGGGGCGAAATGTAAACTAAATAAACATCGTACTCAAGAAAGTCACTTTCCCATGACTCGGGCATGGATTTGCGCCTGCAGGATGGAAAATATCCGCCAGCCGTCAGCACGTAATTTATTTGTATTTTCGGAACTGCCCAACGACGATACCGAAAATTTCCAGATCGCCCTTGGGGCGAATCACCGGATAGGCGGGATTGGCCGGCTTGAGGATAAATTGCCCTTTTTCCTTGCCCAGCATCTTCAGTGTAAACTCGTTATCAACGATGGCGATGACCATATCGCCCACATTGGCCGGCCCCCGCTTTTCCACCACGACGACATCGTCCGGCATGATGCCGGCGTCTATCATCGAGTCACCCTTCACGGTCACGAGCACGGTATGCGATGGCGATGAAATCAGGTATTCGTCGATGTTAAGCGTATCGTGACGCATATCCCCGGCAGGGCTGGGCAGGCCTGCACGTACGCTGTCATAGATGGGACGCTCAAAAAAACGACTTCCTGGCTTGAGGCGCTTCTCCGGCGTGGACTCAAGAAAGCCCTGCAGCTTCAGCCTGGCCACCAGCGCCATCACCGGTGACTTCGACTTCAGCCCGAGCAGAGTCATGATAGTGGAGTATGGCGGCAACACGCCATGATCGGCGTAATAGTCCTGCAACTTGGCCAGATAGATATCGTCGCGGTTTTCCATGGGCAGAACGATAATGGAACGACCGTACCATTGTCAATCTTTTTTAAACCACGCGAACAGCCGCCACGCAGTTCTACAACACTACATCCCCCTGCCGAGTATCGCCACGGCAAAAGTCAGTATGCCCAAAGTCAGATTCACCGCAACCAGTTTGCGGATGCTCGCCAGTATTTTCCCGGCCTGTGCCCAATCCTGCCTGGCGACGCGCAAATTGAACGGTACATATTGCCGGAAGAACAGGTAGATAAAGATCAATACCATGGTGAGGCCCAGCATCAGCATCGGGTGAATATAGGCTGGCACGTGCGACAGGCCGCCGAACAAATAGATCATGTAGAAGCCGGTCGTCAGAAACAGGAAAATCGCCAGCCACACCCAGTTGAAAAAGAGGCTGAACGCCTTGTCCCAAACCCGCAGGCGTTCCGGCGGCTGCAACACTTCTGCCGCCGTCGGGCGCAGCACCACATAGGCAAAGAATATCCCGCCGACCCAGACCATCACCGCGAGCACATGAATCAACTTGAAGAGCGCCATCATTCATCCTTTTTGCAATAGTTCACGTACCGGACGGAAACTCCGGCGATGCTCGCACGATACCCCGTGCACACGTAACGCCGCAAGATGCGCGGCAGTCGGATACCCCTTGTGCCCGTCGAAACCATACTGCGGATAGCGTTCGTGCAGCTGCAGCATGGCTGCATCGCGCGCGGTCTTGGCCAGGATTGAGGCCGCAGATATCTCCGCCACGTTGCCGTCGCCCTTGACAATAGCGCGGCTGGGCAGGCCGGTATCCGGGCAGTACAGGCCGTCCACCAGCACCTCCTGCGGAACCACAGACAATGCCAGCACGGCACGCCGCATCGCGAGCAGGCTCGCGCGCAGGATATTCAGTTCGTCGATTTCCCTCGCCGACGCTTCGGCGATGGCCCAGGCCGTGGCATGCTGCTTGATCTCCAGTGCGAGGGCATCGCGCCGTTTTTCGCTGAGCTTCTTGGAATCGTTCAACCCGTTGATCCGGCTGCCGGCATCGAGAATCACCGCAGCGGCATATACCGGACCGGCCAGCGGGCCGCGCCCGGCCTCATCCACACCGCAGATGATCAGCGCCGGACTCACTAATCCGCCAGGTATGGCAGCACGGCCTGCGCAGCCTTATGCGCCGTATTCTGGGTGAGCGTGGCCTGCATGCCGGTAAAAATTTCCTCGAGCTCGGCTACCGCCTGTTTGTCCGCCACCAGGTTCAGCAAGGCCTGCGCCAGGTTTTCCGGCAACGCATCTTCCTGCAGCAGTTCCGGCACAACAAACCGTCCGGCCAGGATATTGGGCAAGCCAACATAGGGCTGATAGCGCTTGCGCTGGGTCAGCCACCAGGAAAGCGCCGGCATGCGGTAGGTAATGACCATGGGACGCTTAAGCAGTGCCGCTTCCAGTGTAGCGGTACCGGACGCCACCAGCACGCCATCAGCCACGATCATCGCGTCCTGCGCATGGCCGAACAACAAGGTGATCGGCAGCTCTTCTGCTGCGCAGTGATAAATCGCCTCTTCGAAAATGGCGCGTGTCTCGCGGCTGGCCAGCGGCACCAGAAAGCGCGCATCGGGATATTTGTTGAGAATCAGCCTGGCCGTCTCGATATAAGTCGCCGCCAGTTGCCGCACTTCGCTCTGCCGACTGCCCGGCAGCAGGGCAAATATCATGGCCTGCTTCGGCAACTGCATCTGCTCGCGCAACGCCGCTCGCTTGGGTACCTCGGCCAGCATGTCGGCCAGCGGATGGCCGACATAAGTTACCGGCACCCCTTCCTGTTGATACAGCGGCACTTCGAACGGAAATAGCGCGAGCACATGCGATACGGCGCGCTTTATTTTCTGGATCCGTTCACCACGCCAGGCCCAGATCGACGGGCTCACGTAATGCACGGTGGGAATGCCGTAGCGCTTCAGCTGCAGCTCGAGATCAAGATTGAAATCCGGCGCATCGATCCCGATGAACAAGTCCGGCGCATCGGCAATAAAGCGGGCGCGCAGCTTGCGGCGGATGCCGACGATTTCGCGATAATGCCTGAGCACTTCGACATAGCCGCGCACCGCGAGCTTTTCCATCGGGAACAGTATATCCATGCCGGCTGCCCGCATTCTGGGGCCGCCGATGCCGACAAATCGCACCCCAGGCATGGCCTGCTTGATCGCCGCCATCAAGTGGCTGCCGAGCAGGTCGCCGGAAGCCTCGCCGGCCACCATGCCGATCACTTTTGTTTGCTGCGCCATGATGCGGAATCCGGATTAGCGGATGATGCCGCGCTCGGAGCGCGCCAGGAACTCTGCCAGCAGATTGAGTTCCGGATGCTCCTCGGCCTGCGATTCGATCAGGCTCTTCGCGGCTTCCAGCGACAGGCCGGACTTGTACAACGACTTGTAAGCACGCTTGATGGCCATGATGGCGGAGCTGTTCAAGCCGCGCCGCTTCAGGCCTTCCGAATTGATTCCGTGCGGCGCGGCAGGATTCCCCGATGCCGTTACATAAGGCGGCAAATCCTGCAACAGGATGGTACCCATGCCGGTGATCACATGCGCGCCGATCTGGACGAACTGGTGCACCACGGTGAAACCGCCGAGAATGGCATAGTCGTCGACCAGCACATGTCCAGCCAGTTGCGCATTGTTGGCAAAAATGGTGTGGTTGCCAACCTGGCAGTCATGCGCCAGATGCACGTAGGCCATGATCCAGTTGTCATTGCCGACCCGTGTCATGCCGCCATCCTGCTCCGTACCCAGGTTAAAGGTGCAAAACTCGCGGATGATATTGTTGTCACCGATCTCCAGCCGCGTCGGCTCGCCCGCATATTTTTTGTCCTGCGGAATTTCGCCCAGCGAACTGAACTGGAAGATATGGTTGTTCACCCCGATGCGGGTATGTCCGCCGATCACCACATGCGGGCCGATGACTGTACCGGCGCCGACCTCGACATGCTCACCGATGATGGAATAGGCTCCGACTTCGACATCGTCCGCCAGTTTGGCGCCGGGATGAATAATAGCCGTTGGATGGCGCATCATTTCTCCCGCATGGTGCACATCAGTTCAGCCTCGGCAGCAACCTGGCCGTCAACCTCGGCAACCGCCTTGAATTTCCACAGGCCACGCAGGTTACGCGTCAGCGCCACCTTGAGAATCAACTGGTCGCCGGGGCTGACCGGACGCTTGAAGCGCGCACCGTCGATACCGACAAAGTAGTACACCGTGTTCTCATCCGGCCTGCTATCCAGGCTTTTGAATGACAACAATGCCGCAGCCTGCGCCATCGCCTCGATGATCAGCACCCCGGGCATCACCGGGTGGTGCGGATAATGGCCGGGAAAGAACGGCTCGTTCATGCTGACGTTTTTCAGCGCAACGATCTCCTTGCCTGGTTCGACCGACAACACCCGGTCCACCAGCAAGAACGGATAGCGGTGCGGCAAGTGCTGCAGGATTTCATGGATGTCCATGGATGTGCTCATTCTATTTTCCCTTCAATGCTTCGATCTCGTGCTGCAGTATTTTAATTTTGTTCGCCAGCTCATCCAAATGCCGCAAATACGGCGCGTTTCTGCGCCATTCCGCATTGCTGCTGAACGGATAGATTGCGGTGTAAGTGCCGGGCTCGCGTATCGACTTGGTAATCAGGCTGCCGATCGAGATTTCGACGTGATCGGCAATCTGCAGGTGCCCGAGAATGTTGGCTGAACCACCAATCCGGCAATAGCGCCCGATCACCGCGCTGCCCGCGACCCCGGCACAGCCGGCAATGGCCGTATGTGCACCCACGCGCACGTTGTGCGCGATCTGGATCTGGTTATCCAGCTTCACTCCGTCCTCAATCACGGTATCGCTCAATGCCCCGCGATCTATGGTGGTATTCGCGCCGATTTCGACATCGTCGCCGATCACTACCCGCCCGATCTGCGGAATCTTCAGCCAGCGCCCGTCTTCCATTGCCATGCCGAAACCGTCCGCACCGATTACAGCCCCGGAATGTACGATCAGATTGTTACCGATTATGCAGTCGTGATACACCACCACGCGTGGATACAGGCGCGCATTCTCGCCGATCACCGTCCTGTCGCCGACACTGCAGCCTGCCATGACGATGCTGCCCGCACCGATCACTGCGCCCGCACCGATTACCACATGCGCAGCAATGTGCGCGGACGGGTCGACCTGCGCCCCTTCGCCGATCACCGCACTGGCATGAATACCGGGCACCGCCTTCGATTCTGGATTCAGCAATGCCGAAACCCTGGCGAAATAGGCATACGGGTTGTCGCACACGATACGTGGCAATGCCGTTGCATCGGCATCCGGCTCGCCCAGAATCACCGCGCCAGCTTGCGTGGCAGCAAGTTGCGCGCGGTATTTGCTGTTGCTCAGGAAAGAAATATGTTGCGGCTGTGCGCTGTCCAGCGTGGCAATCTGCTGTACCCGCACCTCGGGATCGCCCAGCAGGCGGCCCCCAAAACGTGCTGCGATATCCGCCAACCGGTAAGCTGTCTGCGTCATTCGAACTATGGACGGTAGTTAAGGCTTCTCGGCAGGCTTCTCGGTGGCGAGGTAGTTCAGCACTTTTTCTGTGATGTCGATCTTGGGACTGCGATAGACCGCTTCCTGCAGGATAAGGTCGTATTTCTCGTTCACTGCGATCGTCTGGATCGCCTTGTTGGCGCGCTCCAGCACCCCCGCCAGCTCCTCGTTCTGGCGCAGGTTCAGATCCTCACGGAATTCCCGCTGCTTGCGCTGCAGATCCATGTTGGCGCTCGACAGCTCACGCTCCTTGTTGCGGCGCTCGCTATCCGGCAGCACCGCCCCCTGCTTGCCGAGGAAGTCCTGCATTTCCTTGACCTGCTTGGCCAGTTTCTTGATTTCCTGGTCGCGCGCGGCAAACTCCTTTTCGATCTTCTGCCCGGCCTTGATCGCAGGCGCGGATTCGCGCAGGATACGCTCGGTATCCACATAACCAACACGGAAGTCGCCGGCATGCGCCAGCGCCGCCCCCGCAACCAGCAGTGCCGCCAGCAATACTCTGGATAAAGTTTTCACTTTCAGCTCCTTGTCAATCAGAACAGCGAACCCAGCGTGAACTGGAATTTCTGCAACTTGTCGCCCGGTTTCTTGTTAAGCGGGAACCCCATGCTCAGCTTGAGCGGACCCGCCGGTGACAGCCAGGCAATCGCCAAACCCGCCGAATAACGCAGCCCCATCACATTGGGGTAAACATTCTGCACGATTGGGCCGTAAATCGCACCTGCATCCACGAATGCGCTCATGCGCACCGATTTTTCCTTGCTCATGCCCGGCATCGGGAACATCACCTCGGCATTGCCGACGATACGTTTATTACCACCGGTCGACAGGCCGGTGGAGTCAACCGGCCCCAGCGAATTGGAATCATAGCCGCGCACCGACCCCTCGCCGCCCGCATAGAAAGTTTTGAAGAACGGCAACGGCTTGCCGCTGTAGCCCCCGCCCAGCCCGGCTTCGCCATTCAGCATCAGGGTATAGTCCTGGCTGATCGGATCGAACCACTGATACTGGTAGGTCAGCTTGTAATAGTGCAGGCCGTTCGACACTGGCAGACCAACCTCGGCAAATGCCCGCTGCACGGTTCCGTCCGTGGTATAAATTGCGCTGTTCCTGCTGTCCCGGCTCCACCCCACCGTGCCCATATAGTTGTTGGTGGAATTCCCGAATGTGTTGACGTAATCAATGTAGCGCTGCGGACTGTTTGCCGTCAGGCCGATCTTCGTGCTTTCCAGCGTGAACCCGTAATGGATGGTATCGTCCTCGCTGGTCGGCACGCCGAAATTGACACCGGCGCCATAGGTGGACGAAGTATACGGACTCACCACGTTGGTCGATCTCGTGTCTACATTGCGCTTATAGACGTTGAAACCGCGACTCACGCCATCATCGGTGTAATACGGGTTGCTGTAGGAAACCGCATACACCTGGTTGACCCTGCTGGTGTTGATCTGGGTCGACAGGTAATTGCCGGAGCCGAACAGGTTGGCCTGGGTAATGGCCGCACTCAGCACCAGACCTTCACCACTGTTGACACCCGCACCCACCGAAAAACTGCCGGTGGATTTTTCCTTTACCCCGACGTTGACATCAAGCTGGTCGCTGGTTCCGCCCACCGCTGGCGTCTCGATATTGACTTCGTTGAAGAAATTCAGCCTGTCTACCCGCTGCTTGGACTTCTGTACCTTGGAAGTATCGAACCATGCCCCTTCCATCTGGCGGAATTCGCGCCGGATCACTTCATCGCTGGTCTTGGTATTGCCGGCAATATTGATGCGCCGCACATAAATGCGCTGCCCCGGATCCATCATGAACGTGAACGTAACCAGATGCTTCACCTTGTCCAGCTCTGGTACCGCATTGACGTTGGCGAAGGCATAACCGTCGTCGCCGAGACGGTCACCGATGCGCTTGGTCGATTCGGTAAGCGCCTTACGCGAGAAAGTATCACCAACCTTCACTGAAATCAGCTTGCGCATCTCGGCATGGGAAAGAATCTTTTCCGGCCCGGCCACCTTGATGCCGGACACCGTGTATTTCGGCCCTTCCGTCACATTGATGGTGAGGTACACATTCTTTTTGTCCGGCGTAATCGAGACCTGGGTGGAGTCTATGGTGAATTCGAGATAACCCGCATCCAGATAGAAGGAACGCAGCGTTTCCAGGTCTGCCGCGAGCTTCTGCTTGGAATACTGGTCATTCTTGCTGAGCCAGCTCATCCAGTCCGGCGTACTGAGCTTCATCATGTCCTGCAGGTCGCTCTCGCTGTAGGCGTGGACGCCGATGATGTTAATCTGGCGGATTTTCGAGGCTTCGCCTTCCGAGACGTCGAATACGATCGCCACGCGGTTGCGCTCCAGTTCGGTTACCGTGGTCTTCACCGACACGCTGTATTTGCCGCGCGCCACGTATTCGCGCTTGAGCTGCTGTTCGGCCTTGTCCAGCGCCGAACGGTCGAAGATGCGCCCCTGCACCAGCCCGACATATTTGAGATTGTCGCGCAGCTGATCCTTGGAAAAGGATTTCACGCCATTGATTTCGATACTGGCCACCGCCGGGCGCTCGCGCACCAGCACCACCAGCACGCCCTGCTCGACTTCCAGCCGCACATCCTTGAAGAACCCGGTGGCAAACAGCGCGTGGATGGTGGAAGCAGCCACCTCATCGTTCATCTTGTCGCCGACCTTGACCGGCAGATAGCTGAACACGGTGCCGGCTTCGGTACGCTGGATGCCTTCGACACGGATATCCTTGATGGTGAATGTCTCGATAGCTGCAGCGGAAGTTGCGTACAACAGCGGAATCAGCCCTGCCAGTATTCTTAATTTCATCTATTTATTAACCCAAAATCAGGCGGCTGATGTCGTTATACAACGCAAAAGCCATCAAAGTGACGAGCAGCGCAATCCCGATATTCTGTCCGACCTCCCACGCCCTCTCGGACACCGGACTGCCCTTTACCAACTCGGCCGTATAATACAGCAAATGGCCGCCATCCAATAAGGGGATGGGCATCAGATTCAACACCCCCAGACTGATGCTGATCAGCGCCAGAAATCCCAGATAGGCGCCCAGCCCCAGCTGTGCCGATTGCCCGGCATAATCGGCAATGGTAATCGGCCCGGACAGGTTTTTCAGCGACACCTGTCCGGTTACCATCTTGCCCATCATTTCCAGGCTCACCACCGACGTCTCCCAGGTCTTGCGCATTGCCTGGCCGAGCGCGGCAAACGGCGCATAGCGCACCTCGGTCAGCATCGCATCGAATTCCTGCTGCTCGATGTGCGGTGCTGCGCCGATCTTGCCTACCTGCTTGCCATTCTCGCTCACCATTTTCGGGGTCAGCGTAAGCTGCAACCGGCTATCACCGCGCTGCACATCGAATTGCAGGGGTTGCCCAGCGTGCGCCCGGACTGCATCGACCAGCTCTTCCCAGCGCGCAATGTCCCGACCGTCGATACGCTTGACCACGTCGCCTGCCTGCAGCCCGGCGCGTTGTGCCACGTCGCCATCCGACAATTTACCGATCACCGGCCGCACCAGAGGCTGGTACAGCTGCAAGCCCAGTTTGCGCATGAAATCGCCGTCCAGGTCAGATGGTGCCAGGCGGCTCAAGTCAAGCACATGCTGGCGCGATCTACCGTCCGCCAGCCGGCCTTCAACGTTAATGTCTCCGCCCTGCAGCGCCAGGTTCAGCAAGGTCCAGCGCAATTCCTGCCAGCTCGGGATCGCCTGCCCGTTAATGCTGACTATGGTTTCCTGCGGCTGCAGTTGCGCCTCGATCGCCGGCGTGTCGGGCAGAATGGGGCCCAGTACCGGTTTCAGGCCCGGCACACCATGCATGAACAACGCCCAGTACAACACTATCGCCAGCAGCAGGTTGGCCACCGGTCCGGCCACCACGATGGCCATGCGCTGCCACACCGGCTTGCGGTTGAAGGCGCGCGGCAACTCTTGCGGCTTCACCTCGCCTTCGCGCTCGTCCAGCATCCTGACGTAACCGCCCAACGGAATGGCAGACAGCGCCCACTCGGTCTCGCCCCGGCCAAAATGCCTGGCATACAGAACCTTGCCGAAGCCCACCGAGAAGCGCAGCACTTTCACATCGCACAACCGGGCTATCCAGTAGTGTCCCAGTTCGTGGAACACCACCAGTACCGCGATGGCGACGGCGAAGGCCAGCAGCGTGGTCATGCCACGGCCACCTGCGTCAGCAAGGCATCGGCCTGGCGGCGCGCCGCCGCATCGGCGGCCAGCACATCGTCCAGCACCGTCACCCTGGATACCGGCAACGCCGCCAGCACCTGATCGAGCAGGCGGGGTATGGCCAGGAAAGGAATCCTGCTGTCCAGGAAGGCGGCCACCGCCACTTCATTCGCTGCGTTCAGCAGTGCCGGTGCGGTTCCACCGGCACGCAACGCCTGGTAAGCCAATGCCAGGCAAGGAAAACGCTCGAAGTCGGGTGCCGTGAAATCCAGTTGCGCCACCTTGAACAAATCAAGCGGCGCGACCCCCGCCTCGATGCGTTCCGGCCAGGCCAGGGCGTAGGCGATCGGCGTGCGCATGTCCGGGTTGCCGAGCTGCGCCAGCACCGAGCCATCGACATATTGCACCAGCGAATGAATCACGCTCTGCGGATGCACCACCACCTGGATTACGTCCGCAGGGGCATTGAACAGCCAGTGCGCCTCGATCACTTCCAGCCCCTTGTTCATCATGGTGGCGGAGTCGACGGAAATCTTGCGGCCCATGCTCCAGTTGGGATGGGCGCACGCCTGCGCCGGGGTAACATTGCGTAGTTCGGACAGCGGTGTATTGCGGAACGGTCCGCCGGATGCAGTAAGCAATATTTTGCTGATCCCGCTGGCTGCAAGATCGCCAGAATAATTGTGTGGCATGGCCTGGAAAATCGCATTGTGTTCGCTGTCGATCGGCAGCAGCACTGCGCCGCTTTCGCGTACCGCATCCATGAACACCGCGCCCGCCATCACCAGCGTTTCCTTGTTGGCCAGCAGGATCTTTTTGCCCGCACGCGCCGCAGCCAGCGTAGGCCGCAGCCCGGCGGCACCGACAATCGCCGCCATGACCGCATCGACCTCAGGCGCTGCCGCCACCTGCTCCAGCGCTGCCACACCGCACAGTACCTCGGTCGTCAGACCGCTTTCGGCAACACGCCGGCGCAGTCGCCCTGCGGCCGCCTCGTCCAGCAGCACCGCATAGCGCGGCACAAACTGCCGGCATTGCTCAAACAGCAATTCATCCTGCAGGTTGGCAGTCAGCGCAAAAATTCGGTAACGATCCGGATGGCGAGCCACCACGTCCAGCGTGCTTTTGCCGATGCTGCCGGTGGAGCCCAATACGGACAGATTCATCATGTTGCTCATGCCATCCTCTGCAACATCAGGACCAGTGCCGCCAGCGGCAAGGTGGAAGTCAATGCGTCAATACGGTCGAGCAGGCCGCCGTGTCCGGGCAGCAATGTGCCGCTGTCCTTGACACCTGCCTGACGCTTGATCGCGGATTCAAACAGGTCGCCAACCACCGACAGTGCCACCCACAGCCACGACATCAGCACCACCAGCGGAATCGCATATTTCCCGGACAGGCCGCTGCCCCACATGGCCAGCGCCACATACAGCGATACACCGAGCACTGCGCCCGCTACACCTTCCCAGGTCTTGCCCGGAGAGATTGCCGGCGCCAGCTTGTGCTTGCCGAATTTGCGCCCGGTGAAATAGGCCGCACTGTCCGCCATCCATACCAGCGCCATCACACCCAGCAGCAACCACGGGCTGCTCGCGCGCAGGTCTATCATCGCCAGTCCGGTCGGGATCAGCACCGTCCAGCCCAGCAGCGCCATACCCAGTGGACTGCGTAACTGCCAGCCGCGTACCAGCCACAGCGGAACCAGTACCAGCCACAGCAGCGCAGACAACGCATAGAACGGCAGATGCAGCGACAATGGCCGTAGCAGATACCGGGTCTCGGCATATAGCACGCCGGCCATCAGCGCCAAGGTCAGCCACCAATAGATATTCGCACCACGCGCGCTGAGGCCGGACAGCCTGCCCCACTCGGCCGTACCCAGCATCACGATGCCCAGGGCCAGCACCGACCAGGCAAGTGCCGGCAGGAAGAACAGCGCCGCCAGCAACAGCATGAGCAGAATGAGGGCGGTGATAATGCGCTGTTTAAGCACCGGCCGTCCCTTCCGTCAATTGCTCGCTGGTTCGCCCGAAACGGCGTTCGCGCTGCTGGTAGGATGCGATCGCCAGGTCCAGTGCCGCGCGGTCGAAAGCAGGCCATAACGTATCGGTGAAATACAGTTCGGCATAAGCCAGTTGCCACAGCAAAAAGTTACTGATGCGCTGCTCGCCGCCGGTGCGGATGAACAGGTCCGGCTCGGGCGCATAATTCATGGACAGATAGGGTTCAAGCGCAGCCTCATCAAATCCGGCAGACAACTCCGGATGTTCGCGCAACATCGCCTGCATGGCCTGCATGATATCCCAGCGTCCGCCATAGTTGGCCGCGACAGTCAGGGTCAGTGCGGCATTGCCGGCAGTCAGCTGCTCAGCCTGTTCGATGCGCTGGATGAGTGTGTCGTCGAAGCGGCTGCGGTCGCCGATGATTTTGAGGCGGATATTGTTCTCGTGCAGCTTGCTGACTTCGCGCTCCAGCATTTTCAGGAACAGCTGCATCAGGAAGGTGACCTCGTCCGCCGGACGGCGCCAGTTTTCACTGCTGAAGGCGAATACGGTAAGGTACTCAATGCCGAGTTCGCGGCAGGACTTCACCACCTCGCGCAATGCCTCGACCCCGCGCTGATGGCCCGCCACGCGCGGCAGGAAACGCTGCTTGGCCCAGCGCCCGTTGCCGTCCATGATCACCGCGACGTGGCGCGGAACCATGGGTGCTGCCGGGATAGTGCGCGTAGAGCTTTGGAATAGAGCCACTTAAGGCACCTTTACAATAAGGCCGGAAAAGGCGCTGGCAGCGCCTTCGAAAACAACCGGTTTCAAACCGCCATCAGGTCTGCTTCTTTGGTCTGCAGGGCCTTGTCGACTTCGGCAACGAAACGGTCGGTCAGCTTCTGGATGTCGTCCTGCGCGCGACGCTCATCGTCCTCGCTGATCTCTTTTTCCTTGAGCAATTTCTTGAGCTGCTCGTTGGCATCGCGGCGCACGTTACGCACTGCAATTTTGGCATTTTCAGCTTCGCCCTTCACCACCTTGATCAGGTCGCGGCGACGCTCTTCGGTGAGCATTGGCATCGGCACGCGGATCATTTCGCCGTTGGTTGCCGGATTCAGTCCCAGGTCGGCATCGCGGATCGCTTTTTCCACGGGACCTACCATGTTTTTTTCCCACGGCTGCACACTGATGGTGCGGGCGTCCACCAGCGTCAGGTTGGCTACCTGGCCGATCGGCGTCGGGTTACCGTAGTAGTCCACGGTCACGTGATCCAGAATGCCGGTGTGCGCACGCCCCGTGCGCACCTTGCCGAAGTCCGTCTTCAGGGTCTCCAGCGAGCGCGTCATTTTCTGCTCGGCATTCTTCTTGATATCAGCAATCATCGTTCAACTCCTAGCATCAATTGCAATGCACCAGCGTGCCCTCTTCTTCGCCCATCACCACACGTTTCAGTGCGCCGGACTTGAAGATATTGAACACGATGATGGGCAGCCTCTGGTCGCGGCACAGGGTCAGCGCGGTCGCATCCATTACCTTAAGATCCTTGGCGATGGCCTCGTTGAAATCGAGCTTGTCATAACGTGTCGCCGTTGCATCCTTTTTCGGATCGGCGGTATACACACCATCCACCTTGGTCGCCTTGATCACCACGTTGGCACCCATTTCCACCCCGCGCAGTGCGGCGGCAGTATCGGTAGTAAAGAACGGGTTGCCGGTACCGGCGCCGAAAATGACCACTTTGCCTTCTTCCAGATAACGCAGCGCCTTGCCGCGGATGAACGGTTCGGCTACCTGCTCCAGATTGAGCGCAGACTGCACACGCGATTCCAGGCCATGGCGTGTCATCGCGTCCTGCAAAGCCATGGCGTTCATCACCGTGGCCAGCATGCCCATGTAGTCGGCGGTCGCGCGATCCATCCCGGCTGCAGCCGGTGCCACGCCGCGAAAGATGTTGCCGCCGCCGATCACGATCGCCACCTGCACCCCCAGGCCGACCACCTCGCCGATTTCGGCGACGATGCGCTCGATGACCTCGCGGTTAATGCCATAGCTATCGTCGCCCATCAGGGCTTCGCCCGACAGCTTCAGCAGAATGCGCTTATAGGCAGGAGCTTTGGCCATTTCAGCCTTTCGCAGCAGCTGCTGCGGCAGCAGCCACTTCAGCCGCGTAGTCTTCCACCTTCTTCTCGATGCCCTCGCCCACCACATACAGTTGGAACGCGGATACCGAAGCGCCCTTGCTCTTCAGCAACTGCTCGATGGTCTGCTTGCCGTCTTCGGCCTTGACGAATACCTGGCCCATCAGCGTGGCATCCCGCAGGAACTTCTGCACCGTGCCTTCGGCAATCTTTTCCAGCATCGCATCAGGCTTGCCGCCTTCACGTGCCTTTTCGATGGCAATGCGACGCTCGGTAGCGATTTCTTCCGCATCCACGCCGGAAGCGTCAATTGCTTTAGGCTTGCTTGCCGCGATATGCATCGCGATGTCCTTGCCCAGCGTTTCGTCGCCGCCGGTGTAGTTCACCATCACGCCGATCTTGTTGCCATGCAGGTAGGTTGCCAACTGGCCAGTGGACGTCGCATAACGCGCAAAACGGCGCAGCGTAAGGTTCTCGCCCAGTTTCATCACCAGCGCCTTGCGCGTTTCTTCCACCGTACCCGAGCCATTGGCGATGGGCAGCTCCGACAGCGCGGCAACATCCGCCGGATCCTTCTCGGCCACTGTCTGCGCCACATTCTTGGCAAAGGTCATGAAGTCATCGTTCTTGGCAACGAAGTCGGTTTCGCAGTTCACTTCCACCACGGCGCCAGACTTGCCGTCAGCCGCGACAAACGAACCGACCACGCCTTCCGCAGTTACCCGTGCCGCAGCCTTGCTCGCCTTGGCGCCGCTCTTGATGCGCAGCAATTCTTCGGCAGCCTTGGCATCGCCAGCAGTCTCAACCAGCGCCTTTTTGCATTCCATCATGCCGAGACCAGTTGCCTCGCGCAGCTCTTTAACCATGCTTGCGGTAATTTCCGCCATTACTCTGCTCCTTGAAAAACAAAACTTGTAAAAAAAGGGGCTCGCGCCCCTTTCTGCCGGACCGGCTGTTTACGCCGCGCTTTCTTCAACCTGCTCAACCAGTTCGTTGAGCGATTGTGCGCGACCTTCCAGCACCGCGTCGGCCATGCCGCGCGCATACAGGCGAATTGCCTGGCTGGAATCATCGTTGCCGGGAATAACATAATCCACGCCAACCGGATTGTGGTTGGTATCGACCACGCCCACCACCGGGATACCCAGCTTTTGCGCTTCAACGATAGTGCCCTTCTGGTAGCCCACATCGATCACGAATATTGCGCTGGGCAAGCCCTGCATATCCTTGATCCCGCCCAGGCTGCGCTCCAGCTTTTCCAGCTCGCGCTGCATCATCAGGCCTTCCTTCTTGGAAACTTTTTCCAGCGCACCTTCCTGCAGCATGGTTTCCAGTTCCTTCAGGCGCTTGATGGATTGCTGCACAGTCTTGAAGTTGGTCAGCATGCCGCCCAGCCAGCGGAAATCGACATACGGACAACCGGCGCGCTGCGCTTCTTCCTTGATGATTTCACGTGCCTGGCGCTTGGTCGCAACGAACAGGATGGTGCCCTTGTCGGCAGCCAGCTTGCGCACGAACTTGGCGGCCTCCTCGAACATGACGACGGTCTTTTCCAGGTTGACGATATGTATCTTGTTGCGATGGCCGAAAATATAGGGGGCCATCTTGGGATTCCAGAAACGGGTCTGGTGGCCGAAATGGACACCGGCTTCCAGCATTTGACGCATAGTTACAGCCATTATGATTACTCCAATCGTTAAGGGTTAAGTTCTACCACCCGTCAGCCTGACCCTGTGTGGGCACCCCAACATGAACGGGCGTGTAAATTTCCTGTTATTCCAGAAACATGCTGCAACAAACAGGGCGCGCATTGTACCCCAAGCACGGTTTTTGCTCAAGCATGGCCACACATTATGCTGAAATCGCTGCCGTACCGTCCGCAGCGGCCCCGGGCTGGCCGTTTTCCGGGAAAAACCGCCCGCTCAACTCCTCCAGTCCCAGCATCTGCAGCAATTCGGCCAGGCGTGTCGCCGCACGCTGCCGCGGCAGGTTCTGGTAGCTGGCGACGATCAGCTCGTTCTTCATCGAATGCTCCCAGCCCACCAGCTCGGTCACCGTGACCTGGTAACCGTGCGCCTCCAGTTGCAGGCAACGCAGCACGTTGGTCACATGGCTGCCGAATTCGCGGGTATGAATAGGATGGCGCCACAGCTCGGTCAGCGCATGCTTCAATTGCCGGCCCTTGTTCTTGCGCAGCACCGCCGCCACTTCGGCCTGGCAGCACGGAACCAGCACAATAAACCGTGCCTGCTTGTGCAGCGCAAACCTGATCGCATCATCAGTCGCAGTGTTGCAGGCATGCAGCGCAGTCACCACGTCCACCTGCTGCGGCAGCTGCTCCGAAGCTATCGACTCCGCCACCGCCAGGTTGATGAAAGACATGCCGCCAAAGCCCAGGCGCTGCGCAAGTTCGCGCGAATGCGCGACCAGTTCCTCGCGCGTCTCGATACCGTAGATATGCGATGCATCCTGCAGCGCCTTGAAGAACAGGTCATACAGGATAAAACCGAGATAGGACTTGCCCGCACCGTGGTCGACCAGCGTCACCGCTCCACGCCGGTCTTTCACCTGCTGCAACAGCGGCTCGATGAACTGGTACAGGTGGTACACCTGCTTCAGCTTGCGCCGCGAATCCTGGTTCAGCCTGCCATCGCGCGTCAGGATGTGCAACGCCTGTAGCAGTTCGACGGACTGCCCGGGACGCAATTCGCTCAATTCCGGTGGTGCATTCTTCTTGGCCATACGGCATTATTCCTCATCTCGCATGTTTCATCGCAATCGTCCGGGTGCCAGCGCATCCAGTACTGTTTGTGGCAGCGGCGCCAGCTGGCCGCACATCGCAGCGGCAACTGCCTCGCCCGCGATACCTGTCGTGAGCAACCCCCGCGTGCCGTGCGCCAGGCTGCAATACAGGCCCGGCTCAACCTCGCCCACCAGCGGTGTCGCGCCCGGTACCGAGCAACGTACCCCGGCACGGCCGGACAAATGTGCGACATCCACCGTACCCAGCGCCTGATACAGTGCAGGCATGTGCGCAGCAAGCTGTGCGAGGTTGTCGGCATGATCGTCTTCGCGCAAGTCCACCGCAGCATCGTCAAAAGTCGCTGTCGCACCTGCCACATGGTGCCCCGCCACGGCCGGTGCGCAATAGCCCGCTGCACACACCACGCTGCGCAGTTTTTCACTGTCCATCGTCGCCGGCAGTTCACTGAGTTGCCCGCGCACCGGCTGCAGCGGAAATGCGGCAAACTGGTTCAATGCGCGCGCCTGGTAACTGCTGCATGCCACCACCTGTTCGGCCTCAAGCGCCCATCCCGTGCCACTGGCGCGCCAGCCGGATGGCGTACGGATCAGCCCGGTCACCTCATGTGCCAGTCGCAACGCGATTAACGGATGCTGCACCAGTCGTGCGCACAACTGCGGCGGCGCCACCCAGCCGCCAGCCGGGAACCACAGCCCGCCTTGCGCCATTGCAATGCCCGCAAGCTGTGAGGCCTGCGCTGCATCCACGCACTGCAGCAAATGGGCAGGCCAGTCCAGTTCAGCCAACCTGGCGATACGTTTGGCCTCCGCCCCGGGCGTAGCCAGTTGCAGCAATCCGCATTCTGCACGCGACACGCCGTCCACCGGCAACACCTCGTCGAGCAAGGCCAGCGCATGACCGTAAGCGGCCAGCACCAGGCGGTGCAATTCATTCATGCCCGCCCCGAAGCGTGCATGCAGGATACCGCGCGGATTGCCCGAGGCGGCACTGGCCAGGTTCGGCGTGCGCTCGACCAGCGTCACGGCAATGCCGCGCTGCGCCAGCGCATGAGCGGCCGCACATCCGGCAAGACCGCCACCGATCACCAGCGCGGAAGCGGGTGTGCGACGTGCGCGCCGCTCTCCCGGCAGGCGGCCGCACAGCATCTCGCGCTTGCGCCCGAAACCGGCGATTCGCTCCACCTCAAAACCGGCCTGCTGCAGCCCCCGCCGCACCCATCCCGCACTGGTATAGGTCGCCAGCGTCGCAGCGGGATTCGACAGCCGTGCGATGCCGGCCAGCACCGCCTGGTTCCACATCTCGGGATTCTTCGACGGTGCGAAACCATCGAGAAACCACGCATCCATCTGACCCGACACCTGCGGCAAGGCCACTGCAACATCTTCGATCGCCAGCGTCAGGCGCACGCGCCCGGCGGCCAGGCTCCAGCGGTTCCAGCCCGGTACGTGGCGATGCCAGCACGCCAGCAACGCCTCGGCCTGCACATGCAACTCAGGCCACAGTGCCAGCGCAGCACACAACTCATCGTCGTTCAGGGGAAATTTCTCGACACTGAAAAAATCCAGGCTCGTGCCGGGTGGCGCTGCCTGTTCGAACAGCTGCCATGCACACAGGAAATTCAGTCCCGTACCGAAACCCGTTTCGCCGATGGTGAAACTCTCGCCCGGCTGCAAATCGGCAAAACGCTGCGCCAGGCGATTGCCCTGCAGGAATACATGGCGGGTTTCTTCCAGCCCGGATTCCACGGAAAAATACACATCACCGAAGCGGTCGGAGAATGGCTGGCCGTCTTTCCAGGCGAGTGTCATGCCAACTGCTACAGGCTGAAGCTGTCGCCGATTTGCGCGTGCGCATACCAGGCATTCAGTTGCGCCGCATCGGCATCGGCCGCGCACCACGGCGCGAAGTCGGAGGCGGTCTGCGGATCGTATGGCCCGTGCTTGACCTCGAAGATCACGCCGCCGCAATCCAGTGACAGCACCGCATGCCAGGTGCCGGCCGGCATTTCGATCACCGCGCAGCCTTCACCCAGCAGCGTGCGGCTGGTGACTGTGCCCGCATCGTCGAAGCACAGTACGACAAATCGTCCGCGCAACGGCAGCAGCATTTCCCAGGTTCGCACGTGGCGATGCGGGCGCACCAGCGTGTCCGGCTCCATCGCGATGGCCAGGCGCTGGATCGGGTCGTCCAGCTCCTGGTGCAGGTTATGATTGGCGCGCAAACGCGGCGACTGGGTGGCAAGCTGGCTCAGATTGTCCAGCATGGGATCGGTAAGCTGTTTCAAGACGGCACTCCGCAAACAAAAGGCGGATATTAAACCACAGCGCTGATGCTCATTCCCTGCTGTGCGGTTTGCGCAGCTGGAATGCCGCGACCGACTGGATGACCTGCGAATAGGGAAGCTGCTCGAGGCTGCCGAACTGGTGCAGCGCCGCAGCGACCAGCGCCGCCACATCTGCAACCTCGTCCGACTCATCCACTGCAAGCTGCAAGCCATGCAGCCCGCCACACTGGATTTTCATGTTCTGCATATGGGTCAACGGTGCATCCGCATGCACCAGCTTCAGTGCGAACAGTGAATTGCTGCGCAGCGATTCATACAACTCGACGCATTGTTCCCGGGCACCCGGCTGCGCACAATTCACTGCCTCGCGCTCGGCAATGGCACGCTTGCGCGACAGCGAGCAGGCACAGCAGCGGGCGAGAATGGCCTTGCCGAAAGGGCAGGCTTGCGGATCGGCGGAATGCAACGCTTTCCGGAATGCAGCCTCATCCACCATGGCCCGGCGCTGCCTAGTCGTCGCCCAGTTCCGGGGCCGGTTCGCGTACCTGGGACAGCAAGTCCTCGGCGCCCAGCTCGTGCTCGGCATGTATCATCTTGACCAGGCATTGTTCGCTCAGCGCCAGCTCCCGGCGCAGCTCCTTGGCGCGTGCCGAGGCCACCCGGAACGCATCATGCTGCTCGATCTTTTCCAGCCGCAGGATGGGATGCTGGAAAACCTTGTAGATGTAGTACGGCATACGCCCTCCGCCAAATTCATCACGAATGAAACAGCATCATATATCACAAATCGCTAATGCATCCGTACCAAACCGGTTTCGCCATGTGCAATATCTATATACTTTGGCCTATTGTCGGAAACATTCGGGCAAACGATAATGCCCCGCAATTGATGGCATCTTGCATGCATAACCCGATATGGCACACTGAGATGCTCCTGTTTCCTGCCAGTTCCCGCGCCAAGCCCATCCGCCTGTCATGGCTGATGGGGCTGCTACTCATCTTTCCGTGGACATGCCATGCCTTTCCGCTGGCCCTTCAGGGCAGCTGGTTTCAGGAGCCGCCAGGCTGGACATATGACGGCCTGCAGCTTCCGGATGACAGCAAACTGCTCCCCGTCGAACAGGTCGCCCGCACCGGTGGCCGCTTTCTGTTCCAGGCCAGCTTCGTGATAGACCATGCCGGGCCTCAGGTGCTGGACTTCAAGAACTCCAGCGTGATCGGACGCTTCCGCCACTGGATATTCGACAACAACGGACGACAGATTAGCGCAGCGGAGGGGGGTATCCAGAGCAATGCAAACAACCCCTTCCTGCTGCGACATGGCCGTGAACTGCAGCTGCCTCCCGGCCGCTACCAGTTAGTTACCGAAGTATCCTCCCCGTTCTTCCTCGCTCACCCGCAACCCTACCTCGATTCGTTATCGCATTACCGGCAAGCCATCAAGGCAGGCGACGCGCTGGTGCTGGCCAGTCTCGGCATCCTGCTGGGCCTGTGCATTTATTACGCCGCACTCTCGCTGGTACGCCGCAGCATCGTCGAGGGCATGTATTCATTGTTCATTCTGGGCAACCTGCTGTACAACGGCACCGCCATGCTGGTCTACCCCGACTTGTTCGGCATGCACTGGTTCTACCTGATCAGCCTGCCCATCCTGTTCTCCAACTGCGCCTATGTCGTATTCGTCATCACCTTGCTGGGTATCCGCCGCGACGCCAATCCGCGCCTGTACCAGGCCGGCATCGGGCTGCTCGCCTTATTCGGCATCTTCATCCTGCTGTCGTTATTCAGGCCCAACTGGTCGCTGGAACTGGACCGCTTTGGCGTAGGCCTGTTCCTGGTCTACGGCCTGGCCTCCGGCATCGTGCGTGCCCGGCAAGGCTGTGCTGTCGCACGCCCCTACCTGATCGCCATTCTCACTTTCTTTGCGATAGGCATCACCTCAATCTCCCTCAACGGACTGCACGACATATACACCGTCTACATGGAACACCTGGGACTGGCCGCCGTCACCGTGGAGGCTTTGCTGCTGGCACTGGTGCTGGCACAACAGTTCGCACAATTGCATCGTGAAAAGGAAAATGCCCAGGCGCAATTCCAGCACAGCCAGAAAGTCGCCCTCACCGACGCACTGACCGGACTGCCCAACCGCTATGCACTGGAACATGCGCTAAGGCTGCTCCCGCCGAAAGGCAGCCTGACATTCATCGACCTGGACGGACTCAAGCATTACAACGACCGCTTCGGCCATGACCGCGGCGACGAACTGCTGTGCCGCTTTGCCCACCTGCTGCACAAAATGCTGCCGCACCAGGCCAACCTGCACCGACTGGGCGGCGACGAATTCGCCATCACCTGCCATCAGGGCGACCTGTCCGTAATTGAAACGATCCTGAACAACACCATCAGGGCGCTGCACGGCGAAGGTTTCGAATTCGCCGGCGCCAGCTTCGGCTCGGCACATGTCCACGAAAACCCGCCCAAGGATAACCTCATGCGCATGGCCGACGAGCGCATGTATGCCAACAAGCGCGAGCGCAAGAACAATATGCCGCAATAAGTTTGCCGCAATAAAACGCAGCACGAAGCTTCACAACTGAAAAAAGGGGATCGCATGCAATCAAGATTCGGTTTGCTCTGGCCAGTACTGGCCAGCCTGGTACTGCCGCTGATCGCGGCCTGGTTCGCTTATCCCGCCACCCACCTGCCGCCTGGTTTCGGCGTCTTCCCGCCGCAATTCGTGCAGGACCCGCCGCCATTCAACCTGCTGGTATTCTGCGTCATCCTGCTGGTGGAACTGGCAATTGCAGCCTTCCTGCTGTTCCCTGCATGGTTCGGCTTCAAGCCGGTACCGCCTGCGCCGCCCTTCCCGCGTGCCAAATTACCGGTCTGGTTCTGGATCGGCGCCGTGCTCACATTATTCTTCTGGTGGCTGATGTGGACACGCCCGACCACGCCGCCATTAGGCCCCCTGGTGCCCTACGCCTTCACCCCGATGTGGGGGGGTTTCATCCTGGTGCTGGACGGCCTCGTCTATTACCGCAGCGGCGGCCGATCGCTGCTCGCCAGCAAACCGAAAATGCTGCTCATGAGCGCGCTGGTATCGGTGCCGGGCTGGTATTTCTTTGAATATTTCGACTACTTCGTACTCTCCAACTGGTACTACCCCAATGCCGGCATCCTGCCGCACGCCACCATCGTCGTTCTGTTCCTGCTCGCCTATACCACGGTGTGGCCGGCGATCTTCGAGTGGTATACGCTGCTCAATACTTTTCCGCGCTTCGCCGTGCGCTACAGCAACGGCCCGAAAATTTCCCTGTCCGGCAATCTGCTGCTATGGGGCGGGCTGCTGCTAATCGTATTGACCGTGTTCCTGCCCTACCCGCTGTTCTGGGCA
Source organism: Sideroxydans sp. (assembly GCA_016124455.1). Taxonomy (GTDB): domain Bacteria; phylum Pseudomonadota; class Gammaproteobacteria; order Burkholderiales; family Gallionellaceae; genus RI-121. The sequence goes on from WGNQ01000002.1 coordinate 74,818, forward strand.
ATGTGGATAGCCCCGCTGATCGTGATCAGCGGCCACCTCATCCGCAAGAACGTCTGGACCCCGTTCACCGCCATGGCACAAGGTAACTGGAGCCCGCTGCTGCTGATCGCGCTGTCCTCGCTGTGCAACGGCTTCTTCTGGGAGATGTGGAATTACGGCAGCGCCCATCCCGACCCCGGCCTGCAAACCAATCCCAATTACTGGATCTACGATGTGCCCTACGTCAACGTCATCCACATCTTTGCCGAAATGCCCTTGCTCGGCTATTTCGGCTACCTGCCGTTCGGCATCCTGGTGTGGATCGTATTTATCTGGGCAGGCAAACTGTTCGGCTTCGACCCCATTCTGGGCGGCACGAATAACGCACCGCCCAACTGAATTAGGTGCATCCGCCTACCTGCCGCGACCTGGCAGGCAGGCCAGCCATTGTGTACCCCAGCGGTGCAGGCACAGGCCAAGCACGATGCTGGCCGTGCCCAGCCACACCTGCGGCAACACCGTCTCGTTATTCAGGCCATGTCCAAGCAGCAACGCCATCACCGGTGTAATCAGCGTGATCAGCGCCACCCGCCCCGCCGCCATGTGCTTGACCATATAGAAGTACATGGCAAACCCCAGCACCGAACCGAACACGCCGAGATACACCGTCGCCATCAGTGCGCGCTCAGGTAACGCTGCGGGCCAGTGTCCATCGGCCAGCCACCACGCGACAAAGAACAGCGGCAAGGCCACTACCAGACTGCCCAGCGTCATCGCCAACGGCGGGCTGTCATCGCCGATACGCTTGATCCACACCAACCCCAGCGACTGCGTCACTACTGCCATGAACAGCGCAAACAGACCCAGCGCCGCCCCCGCTCCCAGGTCAAAGCCGCCGCGAAACACCAGCAGCAGTCCGAGCACGCCCAGCAGCATCCCGGCCAGTTTGCTCGGCGTAATGGCTTCCTCCTTCAGCCACAGCGCCGCGCCCAGGCTGGTGATCAGCGGCGACAGCCCGAACAGCACCGAGATCATGCCCGAGCTGATGTATTGCGACGACCAGTAGGTCAGCGCCATCGCCCCGAACATGCTGACCCCGCCCACGATATAAGCCTGCCGCGCATTGCGGTGTAACGGGAAACGCACTCGCATCGCGACCAGAATCAGTACACACAGCAACGCGCCAATCGCCATGCGCGCGAACACTGCGAAGCTGAAGCCGACACCCGCCGCACTCCACTTGATGGCGAGCGGCGTAGTCGACCAGATCAGGGTCACCGAAACGAATGCAGCCGGCAGCGACATACCCATTCTCCTTTACCTTGACGACGACAAAACAAAAAGGCCACAGAAATTGTCTGTGGCCTTCGGAAGTTGCTGAACGATTGATGCTTAAACGCTAACTCTCCTGGCCACCATGCGCGACACGACACGCCATGCGCAGTTTTGCGCCGGTGCGGACGTTGACATGATGAATAAAGGGCAGCGAGTTCATGGTGTGGATTATCCGGGGGAGTTTCGCACGCTGTCAATGCAGGCCCAGGTGCTGTTGCAAAAAAGAAACGGGCAGGGGTCACCCCCTGCCCGCCCCCAACAACCGCATGCTTACTTGGCGGCAGCGTCCTTTTCGCACTTCTTGATGAAGGCGGCCTTGGCGGCGCCTGCCAGCCGCTTGCCATTCTTGCCGACGGCCCTGGCTTCGCAAGACGACGTGTTTGTCGCGGCGGCATCCTTCTCGCATTTCTTGATGAAGCTGCTCTTGGCAGCACCGGCCAGCTTCTTCTCGGCAGCCTTGACTGCGCAATCGTCAGCGGCATAAGCATTGGCAGCAAACAGTGCGATGCAGGCAGCGATAATCAGTTTTTTCATGTAGTTCTCCTGGAGCATAGTTAATAATTATCGGGAAACAACCGCGCGGTGATCCGCCCGGCGGCGCGCATTATAGCGGCTGGTTGCCGCAAAAAGCAGCGGCCATCAGTGGATGAATTTATCGCCCAGCTCGAACAGGCTGATGATGATTTCGAACAGGATCAGCCCGATCACATACCACTCCAGCCGGTGCAGCTGCTTGTTGTCCCACACATCTGCCAGTGTTTGCGTGGTATCAGAAATCAATCTCAGCTTGCGGTCCAGCGCCGCTTGCCGCTCCTTCAGCTCGAACTCGTCTTCCAGGCTCGCGTACAGTTTTTCCAGGTGCGGAAAATCCCACAGTGTTTCCGGTTTGTCACCGATTTCCGCACGCCCCACCATGCGGTGCTCGATCAGCAGCATGGCGCCGATCTTGGACAGCAGCTTTTTCGAATCGGCGCTCACCTTGCCATGCACGGCCAGTTCCTGCGCCAACGGCTCGATCTTGTCGAATTCCTCGGCAACTTTTTTCTCGTAAAGCGTGAGCACCAGGCTCTTGCTCAAGGCATCTGCAATAATCTGCAGCTTCTCCAGCGTAATCTGGTCCAGCAAAACTGCGCCACCGTGCACACCGATGCTGTGACGGCCGGTATGGATATCCATGCCCTCGATCTCCGGTGCCGGATAGGGATTGGTCAGGCGCGATTTCAACGATTCGATGAAGTGTGCTTCTTCCAGGCTCCTCACCCCGAACAGCACCACCACCCCGTAGCGGAACAATACGGCGATGCCGCCATCGGCATCAATTTCCAGCGTCAGCGGCGTGGTGGCCAGGCAATCGGCGATCTTGAAAAATTTTAAATCCAGCCGGTCGCCGAGGAGCAGCGCGCGCGCCTTGAAATCATGACGGCTTTGCAGTTTGAGTTGCATAAAAAATATCGCGGTAATTGACGCTACAGCATATTGTGCCCGGCACGCATCGTCAAACTTGGTTACCATGCACCGGTCTGGATTTTCCGCATACCGAATCGAAATTTCATGAGCAAGCTAACTCTCGATCGCATTCTGCAAACGCAAGGCTTTGGCACGCGCAAATGGTGCCGCGAACTGATCGCCGATGGCGACGTCAGCATCAATGGCGAAACCGTCACCGACTACCGCAGCGCATTCGAAACGGACGGCCTGGAATTCAGCGTATTCGACGAAGCGCACCGCTATCGCGAGCACCTGTATATCGTGCTGAACAAGCCGGCGGACTATGAATGCTCGCGCAAACCCAGCCACCACCCCGGCGTGCTCAGCCTGCTGCCGGAGCAATTCGCCTTGCGGGACGTGCAGCCGGTGGGACGCCTCGACCATGACACCACAGGCATGCTGCTGATGTCGGACGATGGCGCCTTCATCCATGCGCAGTCCTCGCCCAGGCGGCACATCCCGAAAATCTATGTCGCCACCACTCATGATCCGGTGACCCCAGAGCTCGTCGCGCACTTGCTGGGCGGCGTCAAGCTGCACGACGAACCGGCCCCGCTGGCAGCCATCAGCTGTGAAATGCTGGGCACACACCAGCTGGAAATCGTGCTGGAACAGGGAAAATACCATCAGGTGAAGCGCATGCTGGCCGCCGCCGGCAATCACTGCTCGGCGTTATGCCGCTCGCAGATCGGCGGCCTGAAACTCGATGCGCTGGGCCTCGCGGAAGGCGAATGGTGCTACCTGAATGACGAGCAGCTATCGCTGTTAACAGCCGCCCATCCATAACGGCATCCACGCAACAACGCGGCGCATGCAGCCAGACAGCTTCAGTTAAACATTGAACAACTTGCGGTACAGACCCTTCCGCCTCTCATAACGCATGTTGCGATCATGATGGGCAGCGCGAGGCCGGATATTCTGCAAACGTCCCTGGCTGCGCTCCACAAGGGCCTGCTCCATTGCCGAAATATATTCCAGCAGCGGATCCTTATCGCCATGGTCCTGCCCGATACTGCTGCAGGCCGGGCAATAGCCGGCGTTGTCCTGCTGGCCACCTGACAACTGCAATTCAATTTTGCATAGCGAACATTTCATTCTGGATTTCATGTCGCACTTCCTGATTCCATGAATATGGAATACAGCATGAACGCACAAGATTAATTCGTCCTTAACGGGAAAACTCGTCCGGGATTACTAACACATTAATTAGTAATAAATATCTACGAAGAACAACTCACCGCGATATGCGGTGTACCTTCCGGCGCCGGACTGGCGTAGCTATCCATGCCGGGACGCTCGGTGCAAGGGGCACGCAGCAACTGCAGCAAATGATCCACCTCGGAAAAGTCACGCTGCTCCGCCTTGCTGATTGCAGCCTGCGCCAGGTGGTTACGCAACACGTATTTGGGATTGACGCTGTCCATACGCAGCTTGCGTTCCGCGTCACTGCTCCCCTCTTCATGCAGGCGCGCACGGTAACGTGCAGCCCAGGCATCGAATGCCTCACGGTCGACAAACTGGTCGCGCAAGGCCTCATTCCGCTGATCCGCCCCGGCATTGAAGTCACTCAGGCTGCGGAACAGGTTGCTGTAATCGAGCCCGCCGACACGCATCATCTCGAGCAATCCCCTGACCAGCTCCAGGTCGTCCTCCTGTGCCCGCACCAGGCCGAGCTTCTGCCGCATCAGCATAATGAAATGCGTACGGTAAATCGCGTGGTAGCCATTCAGCATGTCGTTCAGTTCCTGCTCCGCAATCAGTGGCGTCAGCGCCTGAGCCAGCGCCGCGACATTCCACAGGCCGATGTTAGGCTGCTGGTGAAATGCATAACGCCCTTCGGTGTCCGAATGGTTGCAGATAAATGCAGGGTCGTAGCTTTCCATGAACCCGAACGGGCCATAGTCGAAGGTCAGCCCCAGTATCGACATGTTGTCGGTATTCATCACACCGTGTGCAAACCCCACCGCCTGCCAGTGCGCCATCAACTGCGCGGTACGGGTCAGCACCTCCTGGAAGAAGCGTGCATGGCGATCGGCCAGCCCGTGCAGGTGCGGAAAATGCCTGGCGATAACGTAATCCGCCAGCATGGCCAGGTGCTCATGCTGCTTGCGGTAATAGAACACCTGGAACGAACCGAAGCGCACATGCGAAGGCGCCATCCGCGTCACCACGGCCGCGGTCTCGATCCGTTCGCGATATACCTCCTCATCGCTGCCGACGATGCACAATGCCCGCGTGCTGGGCACGCCGAGACCGTGCATCGCTTCCGAACACAGGTATTCGCGTATACTGGAGCGCAGCACCGCACGGCCGTCGGCATTGCGCGAATAGGGCGTCTGGCCGGCACCCTTGAGCTGCAGGTCCCAGGATTCGCCGGCACGGTTCTTTACCTCGCCCAGCAGGATCGCCCGCCCATCGCCCAGCTGCGGCACGTAATAGCCGAACTGATGCCCGGAATACAGCATCGCCAGCGGTTCGCTGCCCGGCAGCAAGCGGTTGCCGATGAAATATTCCACGAAATCCGGACGCCCGGCCTGCTCCGCCGACAAGTCGAGCAATGCCGCCGCATCGGCATTGAAACTCACCAGATACGGGTCGGGTAACGGCGTGGGATTCAGTCGGGTATGAAAAGCATCCGGCAGGCGCGCAAACGAATTATCGAAATTTAACTGTTCCAGGGTATCCATGCATGCATCCCCGCAATGTCAAATGTCCGGGAACTCATATCTTACCATAGCAAAAGCATCGGGTATTTACCCCCTGATTTCAGCAACAAGGCATTCTTCATCCCGCTGTATGATTAAAGCCTTATTCCCCATCGCACACAGCAAGGAGGAGTGACCCGATGAAACCAGCCTTTTACCGCGCGCATTTCCTGGCAGCAATCGCCGCCGCCCTGTTTTTCTCCGGCTTCAGCGCCGCGGCGGCGGCCAGCTCCAGCGCAGAAAAGCGCCAGGAAATACGCAAAATGCGCAGCGAAACGCTGGCCAAACTGTACCGGGTGCATCCTGCCGCCCGCGATAAAATCCAGCACTCGGCCGGCTATGCCGTATTCAGCAACATCGGCATCAACCTGATCCTGCTCTCGGCCGCAGGCGGCTCCGGAATCGCCCACGACAACGGCAGTGGCCGGGATATTTACATGAAAATGGTCTCCGGCGGCCTGGGCTTCGGGCTGGGGGTCAAGGATTTCCGCGGAGTATTCGTGTTCTCAAGCAGCAAGGCCTTCAGGCAGTTCGTCAACAGCGGATGGGAAGCCAGTGCACAGGCGGATGCCGCCGCCAAATCTGGCGAGAAAGGCGGCGCTGCAGCAGGCGCCATCACCGTGGCAGCGGACGTCGAACTGTACCAGCTCACCGAAAATGGCCTGGCATTGCAGGCCACCATCCAGGGTACCAAGTATTACAAGGACGATGACCTGAACGGCAAATAACACCGCGGCGCCCATGGATGTCCGCCCCCCGGCAATAGCCCCAGTCCGGGCAGTGCTGCGCCGACGGCTGCCCGTCCATAACAATTGACTAATATAGTTGACTATTACTACAATCAACGCACATTTTGAAGAACGGCTACAGGAGGCATCATGTCCACCGAACTATTCAATGCTGTGCTGGCTGGCGACCTGAACAACACCCGCGCCCTGCTGCAGGGGGGCACCGACTGCAACAGTTGTGATGACGAAGGCATTACCGCCCTGATGCTGGCTGCCGGGCTGGGCAATTTCCCCCTGGTGGAAGCGCTGATCGAAGCCGGCGCCAACGTCAATGCCACAGACACCCGCGGCTGGACCGCCCTGATGAAAGCCGTCTACAACCACGAGCTGGGGCATGGTTTTCCCGATATCGTCAGCGCCTTGATTGCCGCAGGCGCAGAGATCGAAACCCAGGTCGCCTACGGTACCCGCCCGCTGATGCTGGCTGCAGGTTACGGGCAGGCCGAGGTCATTGAAGTGCTGCTGGCTGCAGGCGTGGACGTCCGCGCCGAAAACGAAGGTGGCCGCACGGCACGCGTGATGGCCGAAACCAAGGACTATGTCGAAGTCATCAACCAGCTCTACCAGGCCGAATTAAGCCTGGGTGAACTCAAAGGCGCATGCTCCACCGGCCCCGCCTCGCCGATCAACGTCGTCAATTTCGTGCGCAATCCCAGCCACTAAACGGTACACTGGCCTCCTGCAACTTTCACAAGGAGCGCAGCATGAGCAAAAGCACGAACACCGTAGCCACCACGCTCGGCGGTACGCCGGTCAAGCTGTACGGTGACTTTCCGCAAGTAGGCAAACCCGCCCCCTCCTTCTCGCTGGTGAACAAGGACCTGCAGGACATCACGCTGGGCCACTACGAAGGCAAGCGCAAGGTGCTGAATATCGTCCCCAGCCTGGACACGCCGACCTGCCAGGCCTCGGCGCGCCGCTTTAACAAGGAGGCAGCCCGCATGGACGACACCGTGGTGATCAATATCTCCGCCGACCTGCCGTTCGCGATGGCGCGTTTCTGCAGCAGCGAAGGCCTGGATAATGTGGACAACCTGTCGGTGATGCGCGGCCGCGAGTTCATGCGCGACTATGGCGTCAAGATCGCGGATGGCCCGCTGGCCGGACTCACCGCGCGTGCGGTGGTCATCCTCGACCAGGACAATGTGGTGCGCTATACCGAACTGGTCAGCGACATCAAGAACGAGCCGGATTACGAGGCGGCGCTCGCCGCACTGAGGCCATTCGACATTTCGGAATAATCGCCCAGGCAGCCTGCCGGAAAATCAGCCGGCTGCGTCCATCACCAGCGCAACCGCAGTGGCTGCGGTTTCCTTGTCGATCTCCAGCAACACTTCGCAGTATTCGTCGATCTCGCTGACCGGGCTGGGGTCGTCCGCACAGCTGCAGCCGCCGATCACCCCCTGATAGAAAATTCCGGCCCTGACATGTATTGCGTTGCCCAGATCGGTCACGCGGTTGATCACCACCGTGATCGGCGTGTCGACAACGTAGCTGCTGGATGACAGCCCCTGCTGCAACGGCAGCAGCGCGGCCTGCCGGGCAAGCTCCTGCTTGAGCACCGCCTCGAATTCCGGCATCCCCCAGGCCAGTCGTGCCTTGTCCAGCCTGAGCATCAGAGTTGCCCGTCAGGCTCGCGCCAGCGCCTGCAACACCGCCCTCAGCAACGTCCAGCAATGCGCAACGGAAGCGATCTCCACCCGCTCGCCCGGCGCATGTGCGCCGTGGATATCGGGGCCGAAGGAAATCATGTCCAGGTGCGGATGGCTCGCGGCAAGCAGGCCGCATTCCAGCCCGGCGTGAATCACCTGCAGGCTTGCGGGATGGCCGAATTGTTCGGTATAGACCTGCTGGCATAACGCGAGCAGGCCGGAAGCCGGGTTCGGTGTCCAGCCCGGGTAGGCGCCATCCTTCCACGCCAGCAAATCGTAAACTGCGGCATGCGCCACCAGCTTGTCGGCCAGCGCATCCGCACGGCTGTCGCGCAACGAGCGCACCTTGAACGTCGCGCGGAACTCGCCTTGCGCAAGCTTCGCCACGCCGAGATTGTTCGAGGTATCCACCACGCCCGCAAAATCCTCGCTCATGCGCGCCACGCCATTTTCGACGCTGTCGAGGAATCCCAGCACGCGGTCGCGCTCGATGTGCTCAACCGCCATGCGCGCCTGCGCATCGCCCGGCTTGCACTGCAGCGACACGTTGTCGTCGCTCTCGGCAAACCATTCCTGCCAGATCTCATGCTGTTCGTGTACCCAGGCCTCCAGCAACGACGCGTCGGCCAGCGGCACCGCAAACAGCGCATAGGCCTCGCGCGGAATCGCGTTGCGCGCGGTGCCCCCGGCCATCTCGATCAAATGCAGGTCGAACCGCTCGGACAGATCGTGCAGCGCATCGGCCAGCAGCTTGAGCGCATTGCCGCGCCCGAGGTGAATGTCGATACCGGAATGGCCGCCGCGCAACCCGCTCACTTCCAGCCGCCATTGCGCATAGCCGGACGGCAGCACTTCCTGCGCGCAGGGGTGGCGCACTTCCACATCCACGCCGCCCGCGCAGCCGAGGTAGAAATGCCCCCACTCCTCGGCATCCATGTTGATCAGCGTCTTGCCCTGCAGGGTGCCGGGAACCAGCCCGCGCGCGCCATCCATGCCGGATTCCTCATTGACCGTGAGCAGCACTTCCAGCGGCGGATGCACCAGCCCCGGCTCTTCCAGCGCGGCCAGCGCAAGCGCCACGCCGATACCGTTGTCCGCGCCCAGCGTGGTCTGTTCCGCCACCACCCAGCCATCGCGCACCACCGCTTTTATCGGGTCGCGCTCGAAGTCGTGCCGGGTCCCGCTGTTGGCCTGGCACACCATGTCGAGATGGCCCTGCATGATCACGCCGGGCTTTTCCTCGCAGCCGGGGCTGCCGGGTTTCCTCAGGATCAGGTTGCCCGCGCCATCGACAACGGCCTCGATCTCGCGTGCCTGTGCCCACTCGACCAGGTGATCGCGCAGTGCCGCCTCATGCAGCGAAGGGCGCGGGATTTCGCACAGCGTGGCAAAGTGTGACCAGACCTCAGCAGGTTGTAGACTTTTCAAAGAATCACCTTGAATAATTTTTCAGATTCAAAAAGTGTGATGCCGACCCGTTGCTTGTTTTTGGTATGTCCGGGTCATGTGTGCCGGGCCGCACTGCATGGTATTGCAAACTTCCGCCGTGATAAAGGGGAAGTCCGCCTCAGGCATGCATCGCGTTCAACTGCCGGGCAATGATATCGTGATTCAGCCACAGCACCGGCGCAGCGGGATTCGACGTTTCATGGAACATCAACGGGCCGGTCCCTTCCAGCACCAGCGCGCTCAGCACATCCGTCACCAGCGCCTTCTTGTCTTTGTGCATCTGCACGATCTCGTCCGACATGCCGATCATCAGGTCGGCCAGTTCCACGGAATTGTCCATCGGCCATGCCGCGAAATCCCGATAACGCTGCGACACGCTGCTCAGGTTGTAGTCCTCGATCTTCTGCAGCAGGCTTTCTATTGACAGCCCTTCCTGCAGCAACTCGCTGCAGGCATGCCACTGTGCATCGGCCCACGCCCCGCCCTGCTCCTTCTTCAGCGCCTTGAGCAGCGGGAACAGCGAAAGCTCCACCCCGGCAAAGATGTCCGAGGAATTGGTCCGGATCTCCGGGCAGTTATAAACCGTCGCCTTGATGCCCTGCGCCCAGGCGGCTTCGGCGATACGCTCCAGCCGCATCTTGGCCTGGCCCTGCGTGTAATTGGAATAGGTCTGCCACACATACTGGCCGCCGATCAGGATCTCGGTGCCGTGGTAGCCATAGGCCGTATAGCGCACCTGCCCGCCGGTCTTTTCCAGGCGCGCGCGGATTGCCGCACTGCCGTCGATCAGGTACTGGAAGGTGTTGGCGGTGACCTCGTCGAAGTTCTGCAGGATCAGCTTGCCGAGGTCGCTGTCGAGCAGTGCGCGTGAAGACATGAAGCGTTCGCCCTTGCCCTTGTAGATGCGGTTCGCAATCGCGAGGAAAACCTTGACCTTGGGAATGCCGCCCGCCATGGTGTGCGCGAAAAACGCATTGCTGCCGTCCGGGATCATGCCATCCAGCTGGGCCATCACCCTGGCGATCGAATCCTTGATGCGCCGCACGCCGACTTCGCGGCATTTTTCGATGTGCGCCCAGTCCAGCTTGTCGTCCTGCCAGCTCTTGAGCGTCATGCTGGCGAGCAGGTCGGTCGGAGTCGGCTCGCCTGCCGGCGCATCCAGGTCAAAACCCGCCATCAGCGGCACGTTGATTATGCGCCCGCCGAGATTGCTTTCGGCCGCGGCCAGTTCCTCATCGGTCAGCGCACGCAAGGCATTGTTCTCATCCCGGCGGCCAACGGTGATACCGATGATGGTCATCCCCGCCTTGCGCGCTTCGTTGATCAGGCCGTTGGCATAGCCACGACCGAACAGTTCGCCGAACAGGATGAAGACGTCACCTTTGCGGAAAATATTGGTTTGCGGGATGGTTCTCAATGGAACAGGCGCGATCATTTATGGACTCCAGTGTGAATAATGGATCAATGGTTTTGGATGTTAATCGAACTGAACATTTTTATAATAAGGCCAAAGCGTGGCAATCCTTTCCACAGCACCCGCGATTTTATCGCAGCCACAACGCTGCGCGCGCTAAAAACTCATGTTTATTTCCGCCCGCGCTCATGTGACAATCACGGCACGAATCGTAACCATGCTATTGCACTATGGATAATCTGATCGAGGTCAACGACCTGCATTTCTCCTACGGCCCGCACCAGGTGCTGAAAGGCATCAACCTCACCATCCCGCAGGGCAAGATCGTCGGCATCATGGGCCCAAGCGGCTGCGGCAAGTCCACCTTGCTGCGCCTCTTCACCGCACAGTTGCGCGCAACGCGGGGCAGCGTGAAATTCATGGGTCAGCCACTCCACGAGCTCAACACCGACGAGCTGTACAAGCTGCGCCTGAAAATGGGCATGATGTTCCAGGTCAGCGGCCTGTTCACCGACCTGTCGGTATACGACAACATGGCCTTCCCGTTGCGGGAGAACACCCGCCTGCCGGAAGAAATCATCCACGACCTGGTGCTGATGAAATTGCGCGCCGTCGGCCTGCACGGCGCCCACAAACTGATGCCGAGCGAACTTTCCGGCGGCATGGAACGCCGCGTAGCGCTGGCGCGGGCGACGGCTACCGACCCCGCGCTCATCATTTACGACGAGCCTTTCGCCGGACTCGACCCGATCTCGCTCAGCACCATCGCCAACCTGATCCGCAAACTCAATGATGCCCTCGGCGTATCCTCCGTCGTGGTGACCTACGATCTGGCCGAGTCACTCAAGATCGTCGATTACATCTACTTCATCCACAACGGCGTCGTGGCCGCGAAAGGCGACGTGGCGGAAATGGTCAACTCGCAGGATCCCCTGGTCAGGCAGTTCCTCCACGCCCAGCAGGATGGCCCGGTCCCCTTCCACTACCCCAGCAAACCGTACCCGGCAAACCTGCTCGTCGAAGGGTGACCCCCGCTCATTTCTGCGGGGCCGCACTGAAGGTTATTGCGAACTTCCACCGCGTCAGCGGGGATGTCCGGTAGATAGCCGTCTTCGTGACGTTATCAAACTCGTATCGCGTTTCCCCCGCGGGGTTCGCCAGCATCTCGCCGGCGGACTTCTTCAGCGTCTCGCTGCCCAGGTCCCGCGGATCCAGGAACTCGCGCCGGGTCACCTTGTGCAGTGTGGTCAGGCCGTTCGGCGCCAGCGCGAAAAAACCGATATCCGGCCGCAGCGCCAGCGCAGCGTCTACCTGGTCGGCGAGTTTTTCGAGAAACAGCGATGCGCCGATCGCGCCGATCACCTTGCCGCCCCGCTTCACGGGAACCGCGATCACCGCAGAGCGCTTCCCGGTGCTCTTGCTGACGACCAGCGCGCCCATCACGGTCTCGCCCGCCATGAGTCCGGGGAAATAGGTGCGGTCGCCCAGCTTCACGCCCATGAGTCCCTTGTCGACCGTGTCATACGCCCCATCGGGGCGGACAAACCAGACCACGAGACCGCCATCCGATTTCTCGTATTCGCGCAGCAGCGGCTTCATCTTTTTCCAGCTGCCCGATTGGGCCTCGGCCGTCGCGGCGAGAATTCCGATGTTCTGCCGGACGCTGCTCATGCGCAGGTCGGTATATGACACAAAGGCCGCAAGCAGGCTTTGTGCATCTTCCGCAACGGGAGGCTGGGCAAAACCCGGCGCGGACAGAACGAGCATGAACAGTGCGGCAATTCTCAAAAAATATTTTTTAAACATTTCTGCCTCCCTCAACGAAACTGGCGCATTGCCTCAGAACCGGTAATTCACCCCCAGGCCGAGATAATTCATCTGCTGCTTGAACGAATAACTCGAAATGATCCCGTCGGAGTAGGCAATCGTGACGGTTTGCTTGCCGAAATCCATGTAGTTGTATTCCACATAACCCGACAGGTTGCTGCCGATCTTGCGCTCCAGGCCGGCACCGACCATCCATCCGTTGCGCATTACCGCCTTGTTCCCGGTATACGCCACGCCGACCAGCGGGGCCGGATCGGAATCATTATGGCCGGTCCTGGTCATTGCGCCGCCGGCCTTCAGGTAAGCCAGCGTCTCCGGCTGGAACGCATAGCCCACGCGGCCGGTAAGCGTAACCAGGTAGTCGATGTTGTAGGTAACCCGATCCGACGGGCCGCTCCCCGCAACGTACAGATGGCTGCCGCTCAGGAATGCCTTGCTCGCGGAAAGTTGTGCGCCCACCACCCAGCTGGCGGACTGGCGATCGCATCCCGCCTGCCCGCCGACCACGCCGCCATCGGCGGTGGCAGAACCAATCGTAGTATTGGTGGCATCGAGGCCGCTGATATGGGCGCTGCCATATCCGCCGTTGACGCCTGCATAACAGCCGTTCCAGCCTGCGCCAGGATCGGCCAGTACAGATTGGGCGGCGCCTGCTGCCAGCAGGCACAGCACGCCGGAAATCGCCTGGGGTCTGCTAATGTCCATTTGGATTCTCCTCTCCCGAAAATTAAATAACGCTAATAGAGCCCTCGCCTATCCTGCCCCCATCAAATTCCTCAGCCGATTATTTCCCGGCAGTAATGCAAAAGCCGGTGCTTAACCAAGTGCCGGAAACAGGCCGCGTATGCCGTTGGCAATAAACTCCACCGAGATCGCCGCGAGTATCAGTCCCATCAGGCGGGTAAACACATTGATGCCGATCTTGCCCAGTCGCCGCGCCACCCATGGGGCAACCAGGAAGGTCAGCCACACGCTGATGCTGAGCAGCACGATCTCCAGCCCCATGATCAGGTAATGCTGGAAACCGTGCGCCTTGTGCGCCTCCACAATCACGGCGCTGATTGAACCGGGGCCGGCCAGCAGCGGCGTGGACAACGGGACGATGGCATTCGCCGAAACTGCCTCGCCTTCGATGGCCTCGCTCTTGTCGATACCCGATGCATAGAAATTGCCGAGCAGCATCTTGATCGCCATCAGCAACAGCAAGATGCCACCCGCCACGCGGAAGGAATTGATGCTGATCCCGAAAAAGGCCAGCAGCGGCTGCCCTGCCAGCAATGCCACCAGCAAAATCGCACACACCGTCAACGACGCGAGGCGCCCGACATAGGCACGCCGCGATGCAGACATTTCCGCAGTGAACAAGATGATGACGGGAATAATGCCGACCGGATCGAGGATCGCGAACAGGCTGATGAAAATCTTGGTGTATTCAGTGAAATCCAGCATAGCGCTCCATCCGGGACATGCAGGAAAGCGATGCGGCAAAGTACACCGATAACAGCCGCCAGGCAACCATGCGGTGACGGGGATGAGGCCTAACGGAACAGCCCGGCCAGCCACAGCCGCAAGCGCAACCCCGCTCCCGTGGTATAGCCCACTTCCACAAAGCGTATCTGTCCGTCCGGGCTGATCACGAAACTCGCGGGCACCGCGTGCACGCCCCATGCCGCGGAAAGGCGGCCATCGGCGTCGTTCACCACGGGAAAATGCAAACCCTGCTCGGCGAGATGCCTGACGACTTCCGCATCGCTGCCGCTTTGCATCGCCACGGTGATGGTGTCCGGATGGTCCTGCGCGATAGCCTCGATGGAGCCCTGCTCGGCGCGGCAGATCGGGCACCAGGTCGCCCAGAAATGCACCAGCACCGGTTGCGCAGGCCGGACCGGCAACGTATATGCGCTGCCGTTGAGCTGCATGCCGGACAACGGCGGCGCCATCCCGCTCACCATGTCGCGCTGCTGCCAGGCGCGGATGCCGGCAATCAGCACAACGAACAGCAACAGTTCGATAGTGCGCCTGCGCCAGACCTTGCGGCGCGGAGTCTTTTCAGCGGGCGGGGACAATGGCGCGCTCAAGATTTGCCGAACAGCTCGTCGAGCGGGTTCCTGCCTGCGGGTGCACCGGCCGTATCCGGGGCGATACGCTGCGCGGTGTACTCTTCCTCGATGTTGTCGCGGTAGTAGCTCCAGGCCGAGCCCGAGGTGCTGAACCGGCGCCAGGCTTCGTCGCCCACGCCGCCGTACTGCAGCACACTGCCGTCATCGAGCCGGACCTGCAGCATCCGGGCGCGCGCATCGTAGCCGACCGCGCGCAGCCTGCCCGAATTGATCTTCTTCATTTCCATCATCGCCTCCCGTCACCATGCCTTGCATGCTACCACCCCGCCTAGATGCGCAGCCTGCCGTCCTGACCGGCAAGCTCTTCGCCGAGCCTGACTATCGTCGGCTGCAGCGCCAGGCCGGTGCGCGTCTCCAGTGCCTGCGCCCTGCGCTGCAACGCGTCGAGCGCAACCTCGACAACCTCGCCGTTCGCGGCAAAGGCAATGGTATTGCCGCTCTTGCAGCGCGGGAACATCACGGCGCGCTGCGCAAAGGCCGTTTCGATATGCGCGAAACCGCCCTTCACGCCGTGGCACAGCCCGATGAGGTTCACCGCCAGCACACCTTGGTCGCCCAGCCGTGCGCAGCACGCCTGATAGAACGGCAGCGTGTTGAGGTCGCCGGGATGCGCATGCTCGTTGAAGCCGTCGACCAGGATCAGGTCGAACGTCCGTTGCGTGCGCTGCATGTAATCGGCCCCGTCGCCGACCACGATCTCGATCCGCGCCGTATCGTCCGGCAGGTCGAACTGCCCGCGCGCCACCTCCACCACGCGCGGCGAAATTTCCACCGCCGTCAGCCGTGCCTGCGGGCAGTGACGGTGCAGGAACTTGAGCAGCGACCCCGCGCCGAGGCCGACCAGCAGGATCGAGCGCGGCCAGTCGTCGGCATCGCGCAGGAGCAGCGCGGCCATCATCACCCGCGTGTATTCCAGCACCAGCTCGGCGGGATGGCCGACGCGCATCGCGCCCTGCGTGCATTGCGACTCGAAATGCAGCGTCCGCAGGCCGTCCTTGTTGCGTACTTCAATGGAAAAATTCATGTGTATCCGTCCAGTCGGCTTCCGGCATTTGTCCTCGCACCATTCTCCGAATAGAATTCGTCACCATGAAGCAAGGCGCAAGCCCGCGGCCTGCAACCCAATGTCCCAGTTTAGCAAATGATGAACCCGAAACTGATCAAAACCCTGATGCTGCTGATCGCGCTGGCCGGCCTCGCCGGCTGCGAGGAAAAAATCGACTACAAGAAGGAAGAAGGCCTGAACTTCGACGTTGGCCAGGATCTGCAAAGCGCACTCCAGCAGAAGCGCATGCCCCAGCTGGCCATCAAGCTCGGCTGCAACAACTGCCACGCGCTCGACCACAAGCTCGTCGGCCCGGCCTGGCAGGACGTCGGCAAGCGCTACCAGGATGCCACCGACTACGAATACGACGACAAGCACTACCCCGTGGCCGAGGGGCTGGTGCAAAAGATTTCCCACGGCGGCAGCGGCAACTGGGGCGTGGAAGCCATGCCCGCCCTGGACCCCAGCGGCGCCGAGCACGAGAAACTCGAAAAGCTCGTGGGCTTCATCCTGAAGCTCGGCAAGCAGTAACTTGCAGGAAACAGCCCGGATTGGTGCCGGGCCTGTACGGCCGGATTAACCGGAGGCAGCCCCTGCCGATTCAGAAGGTAGCCGGAATGCCACTCAATAGCGCCCCTGCGTCTTGGTGATGTAATTGGACAGCTGCTCGGTTTCCTGATTCATCCGCGCCAGGTTGGCATGCGTCACGCGGAACAGCGCGCGCATCACTTTGTAAGCCAGCCGCGGACTCGCGTCGAGCAATGATTCGAAATCTTCCGGGGTCAGTGTATAAACCGTGGACTCGCCCACCGCGCGCAGCGTCGCCTTGCGCGGCGATTGCTCAACGAACGCACGGGTACCGGCACACTCCCCCTCCTTCATCGTGTAAACCGTTTGTTCTACACCATTCGAATCTTTACTGATGACATTGAGCTTGCCTGCGGTAAGGACGAACAGGGTCTGGTCGGCCTCGCCTTCCTTCACGACGAATTCGCCATCCTTCAAATGACGCACCCCCATTCTCGCTGCCAGCAGCTTGGCCATGTCTTCCGTAAGTTCGCTTCCCACAGTTGAATTGCGAACCAGTTTGTATTCTGCGATTTCGCTCATTACTTTGCTCCCCCTGTTCATGGTTGTCGATAAAAGGATGCTGCGCACGTTAAATAGCGGCCCGCGATAACACAATCCCCCATTAGGGGGAGCAAGCAAGCCCCCCCATGGTCGGCCACGATTGTTCCGGCCTGACTCAAGCTGCTATCATCCAGTGCCGCAGGACTGCGCAATTTTACTGCCTTCGTCGGCACTCAACTCAAGCACACACATGGCCGAACAAATAATCAACGTAGGCTCACTGGTCAAGGACGCAAGCGACGGCCTGAACGCCGAGGAAAAGCTCGGGCTGAAAATCCGGCTGTCGGAAAAAATACAGCAACTCACCGCGCTGGAGGAATCCGCCCCGTTGCCGCGCGCCCGGCTGCAACTGGATATCGCCGAAATCCTGAATGCGCTGGAGCGCAGGAAAGAGGCATGGGATATCGCACGCGAGGCATTTTCCTTATCCATGCAGCAGGAATCCTGGCAGGATGCCGTCGAGGCATGCAACGTGCTGTACCAGGCCGAACAGCCGGATTCCGTCGCGGTGCTGGGCATGGGCATCTGGCTGGCCGTCACCTTCCCGGTCGATCCGGAGCTGACTGTGGCCATGCTGGTTCACGCGATCGACGACATGCCGAACAACTCGGACGGCGCCGCCGTGGCGGCGATCACCGGGCGCTACGTGGTCGACCTGCGTGCGGAGGACGACCAGCATGAAAGTCTGGGCTTCCTTGTCGACAGCCTCATTGCCATGGTGGCCCAGCGCCACAGCAATGTGCAAAGCCAGGATGCGATGGACAAGTGGCTGGACCGGCTGGCACTGCGCGATCCGCAGGTGTTCCTGCCGCGCCTGGCACAGGTGGTGGATGCCATCGTCGGCGACAAGTGGTGGTTCGACCGGGATGTATTGCGCGGCAGGTTGCCGGAATAGTATTTGCCCAAACCTGAGCCAGCATATTCCTTCAGGCTGCTCTCGCGCTCACTGTCCTGCAGTCACGCCTGGCGCTGTCGGCGCCACGGCCCCAAATTTATAAACAGGCAAATCATCACGCGGAATGTCGAGCGTCTCCAGCACCTTGAGTGCCGCCCAGGCATCGTTGGCCGCGTAGAGCAATTGCTGCGGTGTGAGCTGCTGTTGCGACCAGTTGGATGTAGTGACCTTGCGCGACTTGGAAAACCGCTGCCCGAACACCAGGCCCACCGCCACCCGCACGCCGATGTGCTTCTGGTAGCCGTTCATGCTGAACACCGTATTCATGTCCACCAAACCAGCCGGATAGACCCCCAGCTTCGCGTGGATATGCTTGCCGTCCGACTTCAGGTCGAAGCCGACCTTGATCAGTTGTTCCGCTTGCAGCAACTCGGCCAGGAACGGATGCCCCGCCGCCAGATGGATCTGGAACAGGTAGGCCTTGTCGTGCAGCGCAAACTGCAGCAGGTGCGGCCCGTCGCTTACCTCGCCCACCGCAAAGGTCGGCTTCGATTCGGTATCGAATCCAACAATCCCCGCCGCCTTGATCTCGGCCGTGGCGGCCGCAAACGCCTCACGGCTTTGCGGCACGTGGATACGTTCCAGCGGGAGACCGACAAACGGCTCCATCAATGCGATCTCGGCCTTATTCGGGGTAACTTTTTTCACTGCAGGAGGTTGTCGGCTCAGCCTTTAGTGCAGCTCAAGCTCATCCCCCAGCGAGGTGCTGGCGATTTCGAATTCGCCCATGATCTGTTGCCAGTCGCTGCCCAGATGGGTGCCGATATAGTCGATGAACGAAGCATCCGGGTCGTTCATCAGGATGGCGACCGCATACCCATCATCGTTGTTCCTGAGCTTCATCATCACGTCGTATTTGGTGCCGCTGGCCAGCGGGTCCTCGACCACCACCGGCGCCGGGTCGAAGAACACCCTGGGGATATCGTTGCGCAGGCTCGGTGTCAGGTCGGTCTTGAAGGCCGACTTGGCCTCATCCAGGTTGCGGAATTCGGCGAAATGCCCGTAGGGATGAATTTCGAAATACCGCTGTACCGGCGGCGCCTTGTCCTGCTCCAGCGCGGCTTCGAAAGCCTCGTCGATTTCCGCGCGGCTCCCCGCCCTGAGATGTATCTGGATGATGAGTGCTTCGGTGATGCCGCTAAATCCCTGTGCCTGAAAATGCCGTACGATGCGTTCGGCTGCGGCATTCGCAGCCCGGGTAGAAGAGTTGTTCATTGCAAAAGTCCGTGTTCTGGAAGACGCAGTTTACATAAACCCGCAATGAAGCGCCAAGGCTAGGCGCATCTTCATGGCGATAGCCGTCCGCCAGTCCATAACCGGCCGTTTGATGCAATTGACCGGGACAAAACAGGCAAGGATAATCCAGCCTCAAATCTGGAACTGCAGACCTTTCAAACCAAACCGGCACAGGCGGCAACATCGTACTCGACACCATCCAGACCTATGCTGCCCAGCCATTAGCGCAGCTCGCCATCTTCATCGCAGCCAATGCGGTCATGATCTGGCGGCTCCATGTCATGGAGGGCAAGGGCTTTGAGGGAACCGTGCTCGGCACGCTCATCATGCCTTACTGCTCAGGCTTCGCAAATCTGGTGTTCGCCTATGTCATGAGCCAGTCTGCCGGCAATGGCGGCGCGGTCATTGAAAACTGCCTGGTCAACAACGCCACCAACCTGACCTTCATCCTCGGCATGGCCGCGCTGTTCGGCACGGCAGCCGTCCTGCCCAAGACCAAAGCCCGGCAGAAAAAGCATGCGGAATATTCCCGCATCAACCGGCTCAACCTGCTGTTTACCCTGATCGCCCTGTTCCTGTTCACCGGCACACTGTGGGCCCTGGCCAAGGACGGGGAGCTGAACCTCTACGACGGCCTGATCCTGATTGGCCTGTTCCTGTTCTGGCAGATATTGCACGTATTCGAAGTGCTGAAGGACAACATCAGGAATGAAAAATCATTTCACTGGTCGATCGTAATCGACCTCGCGTTGATCGCGGTAAGCGCCTATGGCATTTATTTTTCCGTCGACCATCTGGTGGACTGGGTATCCACCACCAACAACCCGGTCTTCAGTTTCGCCAAGATCGGCTGGATCAGTGGCATCCTCATGATTGTGCCCAACGCCTTCCTGGCGATCTACTACGCCTACATCGGCCGCCAGGATATCGTGCTGACCTCGCAGATCGGCGACGGCCACATCTGCATCCCGATGTGTATCGGCCTGTTTTCCGTGTTCAACACGGCCCGGATTCCAGAATCCTTCCAGACCGGCATCTACATCATCCTCGGGGCCGGTCTGCTTCTGTTCCTGTCGATTGCCGCGCTGGGGCGCATTCCGCGCTTTATCGGCGGCGGCCTCATCGGCGCTTACGCATTTTTCCTGTACAACGGCCTCATACAATGATTTCGGGATGCAGCAAGCGCTGAGACCCGCCAAATCAATCAGTCGCCAGCCTTGGTCGCATGATTGCCTCAAACCAGTTCATGAAGACCTGAACACGCCGCGGCAAGTGGCGTCGGTTGGCATAAATCAGCGAGACCGGCATCGGCGCAGCACGAAATTGCGGCATCACTTCGACAAGTTGTCCGCTGTCCAATGCCGCACGCACACTGATTTCGGGCACTTGAATAATGCCAATCCCGGCCAGGCAAGCGCCCAGATAAGCATCCGAGTTGTTCACGGTGAGCGCGCCCGGCATTGCAACGTGTTGGACACTCGCTGGATCAGCCGGATCGACATACTCGAAGCCAGTATCGCGTGTCCCCAGCGTCGATACGTAATGGATCAGCCGATGGCCTGACAGTTCGTCAAGCTGCTGCGGCTGGCCGAATCGGGAGACATAGGCAGGACTGGCACAACTAACCATGCGGTAATGACCGAGCGGCCGTGCAATATAGCGGGAGTCACCCAGCGCCCCGACACGCAATACGCAATCGAAGCCCTCCCGAACCAGATCCACCAGACGATCAGTGCTCGACAACTCAATCTCCAAGGCCGGATGAAGCTGAAGAAACGCCGGAAGATTCGGCAACACCACATCCCTGGCAACCCCACTCGGCATATCCACCCGCAGGCGTCCTTTCAGCTCCGCCTGGCTGTCGCGAAACAGGTTTTCCAGTTCTTCCATATCGGCAAGCAGGTCCTTGCAGCGTTCATAGAAAACTTGCCCATCCTGCGTCATCTGCACCTTGCGCGTCGTTCGATGCAGAAGACGCGTGCCCAGCTCGGCTTCAAGCTGCTGCACCGCCGTCGAAACGCTTGCCTTGGGCAAACCCAAGACCTCTGCAGTCCGGGTGAAGCTCGCAAGCTCGGCAACGCTTGCATAAATTCGCATATTTTCAATGGAGTTCATTTTCGCCCAACTGTTCGTTTATTCAGAACAGTGTAATCATGAATCACAGCTTTATCCATTAATTCATGGCCAATATACTTGCCTCGACATCGCAGCCCTGCAACTGCGCTGCATCGGTTAACCAATTCAAGGAGGTGAACATGACTACAAGCAAACAAGCCCAATCCAAGGTCGCACTCGTAACCGGGGGCAGCCGTGGTCTCGGCCGCAACACCGCACTGCACCTGGCGCGTAAAGGTGTCGACGTTATCCTGACCTATCACAGTGCTCGCGCCGAAGCCGACTCTGCCGTGGCCGAAATCGCCAAGATCGGCGGCAAGGCTGTCGCGCTCCAGCTCGACGTAGGCAACAGCAAGTCGTTCGCGGAATTTGCCGAGCAGATTCGCGCCGCACTGCACACGCATTGGCAGCGCGACAGTTTCGATTTCCTGGTCAATAACGCCGGCATCGGCATACACGCGAGCTTCGCCGAAACCAGCGAAGCGCAATTCGACGAACTGCTGAATATTCACTTCAAGGGCACCTTCTTCCTCACGCAGGCACTGCTGCCGTTGATTGCCGACGGCGGGCGCATCATCAATCTTTCCAGCGGACTTGCCCGCTTTGCGCTGCCGGGTTATTCCGCCTATGGCGCGATGAAAGGCGCGATCGAGGTGTTGAGCCGCTATCTCGCCAAGGAACTCGGTGGTCGCGGTATCGCAGTAAATACCGTGGCGCCGGGTGCGATCGAAACCGACTTTGGCGGCGGCCAGGTGCGTGACAATGCACAGGTCAATGCATTCGTTGCCGGACAAACTGCGTTGGGGCGCGTCGGTGTTCCGGATGATATCGGTGGGGTTATCGCTTCTCTGCTGTCGGAAGATAATCGCTGGATCAACGGCCAACGTATCGAAGCCTCAGGCGGCATGTTTTTGTAACCGAATAATTAAAGGGGCCGGCCCCCTTTAATTCGGCAATTGTCCTCGCACCATTCTCCGAATAAAATTCGTCAGCATGAAGCAAGGCGGCTGCCAAAATCTCTCACGGCGGCAGCGGCAACTAGGGCGTGGAAGCCATGCCCGCCCTGGATCCCAACGGCACCGAACACGCGAAACTCGAAAAGCTCGTGGGCTTTATACTTGAGTTGGGCAAGCAGTAACCCTCAGAAATCGGGCTTGGATTAGTGTTTTATAAGTGCAAAATACGCAGCAGCACATACTCCAGCCACACTCACAATGCGAAATATTATTTCTCGATTGGCTTTCGATTTTCCGCCAAATGACAGTGCCAATATCATGGCGATAAAAGCACCAAGACCAGCAATCACAGCAAAACTTAAACACTCGACTTCAAGTGCTCCATAGCTTCAGTAGCTGCTAGTGGAAGCATCATATCTCCTACAAGTTAGTGTCCATAGTAACTATTGTGATGCTGACCCCATTAGCTGTGATGCTGACCCCATTAACCTGTGTCAGGATTTCGCGCAGGCCGGATTGTGTCGTGTCATTCATGTTGTGGAAAAGCTGTTCTCGATTATTAATATTTTATGTTTTGCACGCGCAGATCAATGAGGTCTCCATTGATTTCCCCCAAAGCTAACATCATTAGTTATTTGAACTTGAAATTGGGGCCTGAGTGGAGCATTAAGACTTCATGGAGTTTTACCACGTTTACACCTAAAGCTTTTGCAGCATCTGGCAACATTACTCTCGCCTGACTTTCGGGCGACGACCTCTCATTGGACACGATCTCAAACCCATGCGCGCTTGCATAGGCAACAAGCCAAGAATCCGCAGTCTTTTCTTTAGCAAAAACCTCCAAGGCTTTGGCCACTTTACTATGTTTCTTCCCTACCACCCATCCAGTATTTGCCCATTGCTGGATTTCAACGTACTTATCAAGACAAATTGAATCACTCTTTGAAGGCAGGATGAAACCCTCATGTTCTCCAACAAAGTCTCGCAAATAATCCCCCTCATTGCCAAGCATTAGCTCATCAGCTACCCTGTCAATCGTAAAAAACACGCCCTTCTGATTTCCAGTAACAAGCCAGTCCCAAAAGGCAGGGCAGAAATCAGGGGCATAGTGGGTCTTTTTTGCCACAATGAGCGAATCAGAATCAAATAAAAACCTCTTCTGACTCATATCAAAGACACCAGCTTTGCAGCACTAGCATTCAATAAAATAGAAGCTTCACTGGGTCCCATTCTGCCACTCGAAACTAGCTCGGCTACCGTTCTTGTAAGGCGACGACTATTTTTTATAGGAACAGTTACGGACAACGGAAGGCGTAGTTCTTTTTCACTTTCCTTATCTCTACGCTTCTTCTCACGCACTCTTTCTAACACTTCAGCGTATATGTCGTTATAAGTCTGCTGAAGTATTTTATGATTCGTCAAAGCTACTCTAGCAATTACAAGTTCACTGACTTTATATCGTCTGTTTAATGCAGAAATTTTGTCCCTAAACTCACCATCAATGGAATCCCAATCCCGCAGAAAATCTTTTTGGGGAACAAGAACCTCTGCAGCTATAGCATTGCATCTAATTTCATTCTTATTTAAGGAGCTTACTGCAACATCAGATACACCAGACTCGCCCAGCCAAATATGGGCTAACTCATGAGCCAATGTAAAAATATTGGCGTATTTCGCATCACTACCATTAATAAAAATTGCCGGGGCGTACTCGTCAGAAATAACAAATCCTCGAAACTCTTCTGGATCTAGCTTCCTTTTAGTGGAATTAACAACAACACTATTCTTAAATACAAGAATCCCTGCTTCTTCGCAAAGATTAGAAAGCATCGATAAATAGTCTTCTGGATTAACTTTTCGACCTGCAATATTGGCAAGACCTAATGTCTTTCTTATATCCTCTGCAATGTCATGGGGTTTTATAGTTTCATTTCCGCGATACTTTCCTACAAAGTGCAATTTCGCCGCATCCACACTCAGCAAATAGTCCCGATACCAAGATTGTTTATGTTCAATATCCTTGTAAATATCGATGAAGTTTTCACTTAGGGGCTGATTATGCTTAGCTGTCCTAAAATCGACCAACTTGCGGTCTGGTGTATATCGCTCGGGAGGTGTCTCTAAGAATAGGAAACCAAATGGTATCTTGGCGTACTCCGAAAATTTCCTAATTTGAGCAATTGTTAACTGGCCGCTTGCAATGTGGGATACCGTTTCATCCTTTGCATAAAGCATATGGGCGAACTCAGGCAGGCTGCTTCCGGCTTTACTTGCAGCCCATTCCAACGTTTTAATACTTAATTGCAAAGTACGTTGCATAGAATTACTTAGTGCGACATATGATCCACTGGAATTTCATATCGATTATCCACCTAATTATTACCAGCACAACAATCTATTATTGTTACGCTTTACTACCTGATTTTCTGATAAATAAAATTCTCTTATTTACAGCCTAAGCAAACTGCTTATGACGACGCCGCTTCAATCATAACTTTTCATTCACCCAGCGCAACCGATTCGTGAACGCACAAGCATGTGCTGAATAATTAACGACTAATCGGCTTATACCGAATCCGCTTCGGCTTCGCACCCTCTTCGCCGAGACGCTTCTTCTTGTCAGCTTCGTATTCCTGATAGTTGCCGTCGAAGAACACCCACTTCGACTCACCTTCGCAGGCGAGGATGTGGGTGGCGATGCGGTCGAGGAACCAGCGGTCGTGGGAGATGACCATCACGCAGCCGGCGAATTCGAGCAGCGCGTCTTCCAGCGCACGCAGGGTTTCCACGTCGAGGTCGTTCGAGGGTTCGTCGAGCAGCAGCACGTTGCCGCCCGAAATCAGCGTCTGCGCCAGGTGCAAACGTCCGCGTTCGCCGCCCGACAGTTGGCCGACGATCTTGCCCTGGTCCGAGCCCTTGAAGTTGAAGCGGCCAATGTAGGCGCGCGCCGGGGTTTCGTATTTGCCGACGGTGAGGATGTCGTTACCGCCGGAGATCGCGTCGAACACGGTCTTGTCGTTGTCCAGCGAATCGCGCGCCTGATCGACATGCGCGATGTTTACGGTCTGGCCGATCTTGACCGTGCCGCTGTCCGGCTGCTCCTTGCCGGTGATCATGCGGAACAGCGTGGATTTACCCGCGCCGTTCGGGCCGATGATGCCGACGATGGCGCCGGCTGGGATCTTGAAGCTGAGGTTGTCGATCAGCAGGCGGTCGCCGAAGGCCTTGCTCACGCCGTCGAATTCGATGACTTCGTTGCCGAGGCGCTCGCCGACCGGGATGAAGATTTCCTGGGTT
Source organism: Sideroxydans sp. (assembly GCA_016124455.1). GTDB lineage: Bacteria > Pseudomonadota > Gammaproteobacteria > Burkholderiales > Gallionellaceae > RI-121. Next base: position 100,310 of record WGNQ01000002.1, read on the forward strand.
TCGTTGCGCTTCTGGTAATCGGTATTCGACAACTCCTCGAAACGCGCGAGACGCGCCTTGGACTTGGCCTGGCGCGCCTTGGGATTCTGGCGCACCCATTCGAGCTCCTGCTTCATCGCCTTCATGTGCGCATCGATCTGCTTGTTCTCCTGCTCGAGGCGCGCTTCCTTCTGTTCCAGCCAGCTCGAGTAGTTGCCCTTCCACGGGATACCGTGGCCGCGGTCAAGCTCGAGTATCCATTCGGCGGCGTTGTCGAGGAAGTAGCGGTCGTGGGTGACGGCGACCACGGTGCCGGGGAAGCGCACCAGGAACTGTTCCAGCCACTCCACCGATTCGGCGTCGAGGTGGTTGGTCGGCTCGTCCAGCAGCAGCATGTCGGGCTTTTCCAGCAGCAGTTTGCACAATGCGACGCGGCGTTTTTCGCCGCCCGACAGGTTGGCAATCTTTGCGTCCCATTCCGGCAGACGCAGCGCATCGGCGGCGATTTCCATCTGGTGCGAGGCGTCGCTGCCCGAAGCGGCGATGATGTTTTCCAGCCGCGCCTGCTCGGCAGCCAGCGCGTCGAAGTCGGCGTTCTCGTCGGCATAGGCGGCATACACCGCATCCAGCTTGGCCTGTGCCTGCATCACCTCACCCAGCGCGGACTCCACTTCCTGGCGCACGGTCTTTTCCGGGTCGAGCTGCGGCTCCTGCGGCAGGTAGCCGATGCGGATGTTGGGCAGGCGCTGCACTTCGCCGTCAAATTCCTTGTCCACGTCGGCCATGATCTTCAGCACGGTGGACTTGCCGGAGCCGTTCAGGCCGAGCAGGCCGATCTTGGCACCGGGGAAGAAGCTCAAGGAAATGTCCTTGATGATCTGGCGTTTGGGGGGGACGATCTTGCTCACGCGGAGCATCGACATTACATATTGGGCCATAATTTTTTCGTGGTTACCGGTTAATCAATAAACAGTCTTCAGGCGCTCACGCAATTGCGCCCATTATTCTTGGATTCGTACAATTTTCGGTCTGCTTCCTCAAGCATCTGTTCGTAGCTGAGTTCAAACGGAGCCGTAAAAGTGGCGACGCCAAAGCTGGCAGTGACAGTATACGGCTTACCTGAAAACTCAAACTGCAGTTGCTCGACCTCCTCCCGAATGGCCTCGGCCTGCGAGGCGGCAAGCTTGTTCGAGGCGCCTTTCAGCACCAGCAGGAATTCTTCGCCGCCAAGGCGGAACGCAAAATCGGTGGCGCGAATCGTATCACTGGCCGCATGCGCCACCCTTGCCAGCACTTCGTCACCAGCAAGGTGGCCGTATTGGTCATTGATGCGTTTGAAATGGTCAATATCCATCATTACCAGCGACAGCGCATATTGCTCGGTCTCGGCCAGCAGTGCTTCGCGGCGCAACATCGGATGCAGCGAGTGACGTGTCAGCATGCCGGTCAGCTGGTCCTTGGTCAATTTCTTAACCAGCGAATTGCTGGAGGCAATAGTAACCACGTTGGTCAGCATCAACGACAGCTTGTAGATACTCAACAGATCGCGGTACAGCGGCAGCACCTCCTCGTAGCTGTGGGTCTCTATAAAGAAAAAGATGTTGCGCGCATCCAGTTCCATGCGTCCGGCGATGTCGAGCGCATAATCAAGCAGCACCTGATCTCCATGGGTTGCCATTTTGACCGCCTCAATGGTTTCCGCCGGCATGTGCAACGCCGGTGCAGCCTTACGGTTTTCCATCTTGATCGCAAATAGCACGTTTTTCAGCCAGATCATGCGCTCGATAGCCAGCGCGGTATCGATGTCCGAAGCGCGTTGCACATGAGTCAGGTATAGGTCGATATCGGCGATATCGGCCTTCAGCATCTTGTTCAGATAGCCCTTGGCAGTATAGGCACGTACCTGTTTGAAAAAGTGGAAAGTTGCATCCATCAATGCTACCGGCTCACCGTGCGCAACAATACTGTGTATCAGCCCTTCTTCCAGCAAGTGCATGCCGAACACGTAATCGACATACGGCACCTTGAGCTCGTAGTGCATCTCGCCAAGGGTAATGTAACGCTCGCGCACATCCTCATCGGAAGCCGTTATCGTGTCGAGCAGAAATGCTTTCTGGCGTTCGATCAGCGAACGGATATGCGCCTCGTCGCGAAAAAATCCGGATAAATCCTTGCTCGACAGAATCTTGTCGTAGAATTTCTCGAACAATGCGTCCAGATCCAGCTCGGCATATTTTCTGATTAATTGCTTCATTCCATCTTTCCCACGTCCCTGCAAAGCAAAGTTTTTCGGTTTGGCAATCAGGGGACGCAACAGAGACGTGAGTTTAACTCAATTCCCCTGCACATTTAAGGCAGCTCCCCAACCCCAGTCCAGCCCCATTTCGATGGCTCTCAAAAGATGACCGAGGCAGCCAACACAGCCTGGCCGAGCGGATTATTGCCGCTTGCTGGTCAGGCTGATAATCAGCACCCCGGCCAGCACCAGCGACGAACCGGCTATCTGCAGCAGGGACAGGTTCTCGTGCAGGAAAACGTAGGCCATGTAGATGGTGCTGACCGGGCCGATGGAGCCGATCAGCGAGGCGCTGCCCGAGCCGATGCGGCGGATAGCGTAGGACAGCAGGAACACCGGCAGCACGGTGGACAGGATGGCCATGGCGAAGGCCAGTTCGTACACGCGCAGCGGCAGGCCGAGCGCAGCCGCCGGATGGGTGACGCCGAGCTGCAACAGGCTGGCCGCGCTGGCCACCACCATCGCGTAGGCAGTGAAACGCGCGGTACCGATGCGCGCGATGGCGTGCCCCGCCCCGACCAGGTAGGTCGAATAGGACAAGGTGCTGAGGAAGACCAGCGAACCGCCGAGCACCACGCTGCCGCCCTGCTTCATCCCCACGTCGTGCAGGAACACCAGCGCGATCCCGGCATAGCTCAGCGCCATCGCCGCAAGCGTCTTCCTGCCGATGGCGCGCCGGTACAGCAGCGCCGACAGCACCACGGTCATGGTCGGATAGAGGAACAGGATCAGGCGCTCCAGCCCGGCAGTGATGTATTGCAGCCCGAGGAAATCGAGGAAGCTGGAGAGGTAGTAACCGATCAGCCCCAGTGCCAGCACCAGCAACCAGTCGCGCCGGCCCAGCGGAGCCGCATGATGCATCCATGCCCACACTGCAACGCCGATGAAGAACGGCACCGAGAACGCCATGCGCAGCGCCAGCAGCGTGATCGCATCGACATGGTCGAGATAGGCCAGCTTGACCAGGATGGCCTTGGCCGAAAAGCCGACGGCGGCCAGCAGCGCAAAGATCACGCCGAGTATCACATCGCGATTGATTGGAACGGTTGCGGTAGTAGTTGTCATCCTCAGGACCCCAGGTCGTTTGGTGCGGGTCTTCGGTAACAGCAGCGCGTGGCAACATCAGCGCGGGAGACCCGCAGTTGCCAGTTCATCAGGAAATTACTTCAAGACAGGAACGAGACACCGCGGTGTGGCTGGCAGCCACAGTCGCTTGCTGACGACAGGTACGGAGAGAATTGTCTGGTGCATGTTCATGGGCGAAATATACGGGGTCGGCAAAAAACCGTCAATTCGACACGGGCGCGCTAGTGAAATTCACGCATTTTTGCTACGGTGAGAGCCTCATTCAGCCATACCGTTCGAAAGCACCATGCATATCTGGGTCGATGCCGACGCCTGCCCCGCAGTGATCAAGGACATCCTGTTCCGCGCCGCACAACGAACACAGATCATGACCATCCTGGTCGCCAACAAGCTGCTGCGCGTACCGCCCTCGCCGTTTATCCGTGCACTGCAGGTACCGGCCGGCTTCGACGTGGCGGACAACCACATCGTGCAGCAGGTGCAGGCGGGCGACCTCGTGATCACCGCCGACATTCCGCTCGCCGCACAAGTCATCGAGCGCGGCGGCCACGCCCTCAACCCGCGCGGCGAGTTCTACACCCCGGACAACATCAGCCAGCGGCTGTCCATGCGCAACTTCATGGAGGAGCTGCGCGGCAGCGGCGTGGACATTTCCGGCCCGCCGGGTTTCAGCCAGAGCGACCGCCAGGCCTTCGCCGGACAGCTGGACCGGTTTTTATCGAAGCGGCGTTAGCCGCGTTAAATTACTTATGGCAACGGAGTTATTTTGCTGCTAGATTCATATCTGTGTGTTCAGGCGTCATCAATATCGGTGATTAACCCATGTCCCAACATCCCGCATAGCACGCATTAATGATGCTCTGCCTCCAGCCAGAATCGCATCGAAAACCAGCACCCGGCCGGCGTGTTCATGATTCTATTGCCCCCCGATTCTGGCGTATTCTCGGCCTCACGCTTGCCCTGTCCCTGTTCTCCAGCCATGCCGCGGCACTCGTCGTTCGTGTCGGCCTGTATGAAAACAACCCGAAAATATTCACCGACGAGAGCGGCAAGCCCGCCGGCATCCTGATCGACCTGCTGCGTGAAATTGCCGGCAAGGAAGGCTGGACGTTGTCGTTCAAGCCATGTGCATGGCGCTCCTGCCTGGAGGAATTGGCGAGCGGCAAAATCGACCTGCTGCCCGATGTCGCCTATTCGGAAGCGCGTAACCAGCAGTTCGATTTCCACCAGACACCGGCCCTGTACAGCTGGTCACAGGTCTATCGCCGCCATGGTGTTTCGATCACCTCCCCGCTCGACCTGAATCACAAGCGCATCGCACTGCTCGGCGGCGGCATTCAGGAACAAGGCTTCGAGGCCATGGCCAATGGCTACGGCCTGCAGGTAAAAGTGGTTCCCGCCACCTCGCTGGATGAGGCGTTCCGCCTGGCGCAGGAGGGCAAGGCTGACGCCGCTGTCTCCAACCGCCGTTTCGGCGAGCTCCATGCGTCGGCTTACCAGCTGGTCGAAACGCCCGTGATATTCCAGCCTACCCAGCTGTACTACGCCACCGCCCATGGACGCAATGCCGAACTGCTGACGGCGATCGAGCATTACCTCGCGGCATGGGAAAAAGACCCCGCTTCCCCATACTACAAGATCCTCAAGCACTGGGGCGGCCATCAGCAGCCCGCATTCATCCCGCCCTATGTGTGGCGCGTGCTGCTCGCGGTGACCGGCCTGATGCTGGTGTTCCTGCTCGGCACGCTGATCCTGCGCAAGCAGGTCAGGCACAAAACCAGGCTGCTGCAGGAAAAGACCGAACACCTGCAGGCCACCATGGACGCCCTTCCCGACCTGATGTTCGAACTGGATCTAAGCGGACGCTTCCATGACTATCAGGCAAACCGATCGGAATTATTGGCGCTGCCCAAAGAGCAGTTCATCGGCAAGACACTGGCCGAAGTCATGCCGCCGGACGTGGCAAGCATCGGCATGCAGGCGCTGCGCGCGGCGGATCTGGCGGGCTGGTCTGGCGGCCAGCAATACTCGCTGGATCTCCCCCAGGGGAAATGCTGGTTTGAACTGTCGGTCGCCCGGAAACGCACCGACTCCGCCCGGGAACCGCACTTCATCGTACTGGTTCATGACATTACGGCAATCAAGCTGGCCGAAACAAAAGTGCAGCGCATGACCAGGCTGTATGCCGCGTTGAGCCAATGCAACCAGGCCATCGTGCGCTGTGCCAATGTAGAGGAACTGTTCCCGCAAATCTGCCGCGATGCGGTGAGTTTCGGCGGCATGCAGATGGCATGGATCGGCATGCTGGATCCGGCCTCCGGGCTGGTCAAGCCGGTGGCCTCGTCCGGCAGCGGTACCGAATATCTCGACGGCATCACCATCTCGGCGGACGGCAACCACCCCTCGGGACAGGGCCCGACCGGCATCGCGGTGCGCGAGGACCATCCGGTCTGGTGCCAGGATTTCGCCAACGATCCCAGCACCGCGCCATGGCACGAACGCGGCGGCAAGTTCGGCTGGGCCGCCTCGGCATCCGTGCCGTTACACCAGAAAGGCAAACTGGTTGGCGTGATGACCTTGTATGCCGGTGAAGTGAATGCCTTCGACGAGGCCGAGCAGAACCTGCTGGTCGAGATGGCGATGGACATCAGCTTCGCGCTCGATCGCTTCCACGACGAAGCGCAACGTACGGAAATGGAAAATCTGCTGCGCCAGTTGTCCCTCGCGGTCGAGCAGAGTCCCAGCTCGATCATGATCACCAATCTCAATGCCGAGATCATCTATACCAATATCAATTTCACCAAACAGACCGGCTATACCGCGGAAGAGGCGCTGGGCAGGAATCCGAAGATGCTGCAATCGGGCAAGACCCCCCTGCAGACTTACAAGGACTTGTGGGCGCACCTGATACGCGGCAAGACGTGGCGCGGCGAGCTGGTCAACCAGCGCAAGGATGGCAGCGAATTTATCGAATCGGCCATGATCTCGCCGGTGCGCGATTCCAATGGCCGGGTGATGAGCTACCTCGCGGTCAAGGACGACATCACCGAGAAGAAACAGGCCGAAGAGCGCATCCAGCATCTCGCGCATTTCGACCAGCTGACGGGCCTGCCCAACCGCATGCTGCTGCAGGACCACTTCAAGTATGCGCTGAGCCTGGCGCAGCGCAGCGGCGAGCACCTGGCGGTCATGTTCCTCGACCTCGACCACTTCAAGAACATCAACGACACGCTGGGGCACAGCATCGGCGACCAGTTGCTGATGGCGGTGTCGCAGCGCATCAAGGCCGCGCTGCGCGAGGAAGACACCGTATCGCGCCTGGGCGGCGACGAATTCATCTTCATCCTGCCCGGCACCGACGCCAACGGCGCGGCGCATGTCGCGGAAAAACTCAACCAGGCGATTTCCCAGCCTTACCAGATCGAGCAGCTCGAACTCATCAGCACCCCCTCCATCGGCATCGCCATCTATCCCGATGACGGCATGGATATGGAAACGCTGTCGAAAAATGCCGATGCCGCGATGTACCAGGTCAAGCAGTCCGGCCGCAATAATTTCCGCTTCTTCGCGCAGGAGATGCAGCTGAATTCCGCACGCAACCTGCAGTTGAGCAACGCGCTGCGGAACGTGCTGGTACGCGACCAGCTGCAGCTGCATTACCAGCCGCAGATTTCGATGCAGGACGGCCGCATCATCGGTGTCGAGGCCCTGCTGCGCTGGCACCACCCGGAACTGGGCCCGATCTCCCCTGCCGAATTCATCCCCATCGCCGAAGATGGCGGCCAGATCATCGCGATCGGCGAATGGGTATTGCGCAGCGCAGTCACGCAGATGCAAACCTGGATCAGGAAGGGCCTGCCGCCGATGGTGGTGGCGGTCAACCTGTCTGCGGTGCAGTTCCGCCACGCCAACCTGACGGAGATGGTTTCCGGCATCCTCGACGAAGTGGACCTGCCGGCCAACTACCTGGAACTGGAACTGACCGAGGCCGTCGCCATGGATGACCCGCCTGCCGCCATCGCCGTCATGGACAAGCTGCACCAGCGCGGCATCCACATGTCGATCGACGACTTCGGCACCGGTTACTCCTCACTCAGCTACCTGAAGCGGTTCAAGGTGCACAAGCTGAAAATAGACCAGTCTTTCGTGCACGACATCACCGACAACCCGGAAGACAAGGCCATCGTCACCTCCATCATCAACATGGCCAGCGGTCTCGGCCTGCACACCATAGCCGAGGGCGTGGAAACGGCGGCACAGCTCGCGTTCCTGCGGCTGCACGGCTGCGAAGAAGTGCAGGGATATTATTTCAGCAAGCCGCTGCCTGCGGACGAGCTCGAAAACTTCGTGCGCAAATGGAGCAACTCGATCTAGCCGCGATCAGCCGGCATCCGTACCCTTCGCAACCGCTGCCACCGCCCGCAGGAATTCCTCCCCGTAACGCGTCAGCTTGGCCTGCCCCACGCCGCTGATCTGCGCCATTTCGTCCAGCGTCTGCGGTTTGCGGTTGAGGATTTCCAGCAAGGTGCTGTCGTGGAAAATCACATAGGGCGGCACGCCCTGTTCCTTCGCCAGCTCCAGGCGTTTGCCCTTGAGCGCCTGCCATAGCGGATCTTCATTGGCACCGGCAAACGCTTCGCGCAGGCGCGAACCGCGCTCGGCCTTGCTGCCCTGGCGTCTGGCCGGTGCCGCATCGCGCCGCAGCCATACCGCCTGTTCGCCGCGCAGCACCGGGCGCGCGGCTTCGGTGAGTTTCAGCCCGCCGTAGGCTTCCATGTCCACATTGAGCAGTCCGGCAGCCACCAGCTGGCGGTAGACGCCGCTCCATTGCTGCTGCGCCAGTTCCTTGCCGATGCCGAAAGTGGAAAGCTGCTGGTGGTTGAACTGCTCGATTTTGGGGGTGGCCTTGCCGAGCAGCACATCGATCAGGTGCGCCACGCCGAAGCGCTGGCCGGTACGGTAAACGCAGGACAGCGCCATCTGCGCGGCCTGCGTCGCATCCCAGGTATCCACCGGCTCCAGGCAGTTGTCGCATTGCCCGCAATCGCCGGGATGCTCCTCGCCGAAATAGCGCAGCACGGTCTGGTGGCGGCAGGCCGTGGCTTCGCAGAAGCCGAGCAGCGCATCGAGCTTCTGCAGCTCCACGCGCTTGCGTTCCTCCGGCGCATCGCCGGACATCAGCATCTGCCGCATCGACACCGCATCGCCGAGGCCATAAGCCATCCACGCATTCGCCGGCAGGCCGTCGCGTCCCGCACGCCCGGTTTCCTGGTAGTAGCCTTCCATGCTTTTCGGCAGGTCGAGATGCGCGACGAAGCGCACGTTGGGCTTGTCTATGCCCATGCCGAACGCGACCGTGGCGACCATGATCACGCCTTCCTCGCGCAGGAAACGGCGCTGGTTCTGGTTGCGCGTGGCGGCATCCAGTCCGGCGTGATACGGCAGGGCATCCCAGCCCTGCTCCGTGAGCCATACGGCAGTCTCCTCGACTTTCTTGCGCGACAGGCAATACACGATGCCCGCATCACTGGGATGCTCGGTTTCGAGAAATGCCTGCAGCTGCTGCCGTGCGTTGTTCTTGAGCGTGACGCGGTAACGGATGTTGGGGCGGTCGAAACTCGAAACGAACTGGCTGGCCTGTTCCAGCGCCAGCCGTTCGACGATCTCGCGCCGCGTCGGCGCATCCGCCGTAGCGGTAAGCGCCACGCGCGGCACAGCGGGAAAGCGCTCGTGCAACACCGTCAGCGCACGATACTCGGGACGGAAATCGTGCCCCCATTGCGATACGCAATGCGCCTCGTCGATGGCGAACAGCGCGATGCCCGCTTCCTGCTGCAACCGTTCCAGCAGGTTGAGGAAACCTTCGGTCATCAGGCGCTCGGGCGCGACATACAGCAGCTTCAGTTCGCCGCGCAGCAATTGCCGCGACACCTCGCGCGCGCTGTCGGCATCCAGGCTGGAATTCAGGAAAGCGGCCGGCACGCCGAGCTGCCTGAGCGCATCCACCTGGTCCTGCATCAGCGCAATCAGCGGCGACACCACGATGCCGACACCGGGGCGCAACAGCGAGGGAATCTGGTAGCACAGGGATTTGCCGCCGCCGGTCGGCATCAGCACCAGCGCATCGCCGCCGCCGGTCAGGTGCTCGACGATCTGCTGCTGCGCGCCGCGAAATGCGGTGTAACCGAACACATCACGCAGGATTTGCTGCGGGGAGGAAAACGGAGTGGACATGAAAACTACCCGGCGCAAGCCGTCGAAGCTCGCACCTGCTTTATATGGTGCCCGTTTCCACTGCGGAGCGCACGTAGAACAGGTTGAGGTTGAGGTTGTGGCTGCGCAGCGTATTCAGCAAATGGTCGGCGAGCCGCTCGTCGAGCACGAACTCGACCTGCATCGGCATCTCGCCCGCCAGCTCGAAAAACGTTTCCTCGTGCAAATGGCCGTGCCGGCCGTAACCGGCGACGGCGCGGAACACCGAGCCGCCGGGCACGCCCAGCCGCTTCGCTTCCTCCAGCAGCCATTCGTGCAATTGCTCGCCGTCGTGGCGCTGCTTTTCGGTGACGTAAATCTTGAGGTGGATATTCTTCATGGTGCCTCCTATTGATGCAGCCATTTCATGGTCTGGATGCCCAGCACCGTCATCAGCAGCGAGCCGCCGAGGTGCGTGGCGATGATGGTCATGCCCCAGGCATATTGCTCGCGCATGAGCAGCGTCACGGTCTCCGCCGAGAAAGTGGAAAAAGTGGTCAGCGCGCCGAGGAAGCCGGTGATCAGGAACAGCCGCCATTCCGGCGACAACCCCTGGTGCAGGTCGAAAAACGAGATCGCCATGCCGATCAGGTAGCCGCCGAGCATGTTGGCGGCCAGCGTGCCGAGCGGCAGCTGCGGGAACAGCGGGTTCAGCCACAGGCCGAATCCCCAGCGCAGCCAGGCGCCGGTGGCGGCGCCGATTCCTATCGCGATGAGGGCATAAATCGTCATGCGCGCATTCTAACCGACAAGCCGCATTCACGCAGCCTTTGCCGCCGGGCGCCGATTGCTTTAGTATGCCCGCGTCACAACGTCGTCTATGGAGCAAACAACTTATGAATACAGCACAACGATTGACCCTGGCCGCCTGCGCCGCTTTCGCACTGGCCGCCTGCGCGCCGCAAATGCACCCCACCAAGGAGCAGGTGGAAAGCGTGAAAGGCCTCAGCATGGATGCGGTCCAGAAAAAAATCGGCGGCCCCTACGTGGTGACCAATGCCGGCGACAGCGTATGGTGGGACTACAACGGCATCACCATGCCGGACGGCAGCAAGGGCGGCACCTGCCAGGTGATTTTCGTGAATGGCGTCGCCAGCCAGGTGAAGTGCTGAGTTGAATAACGCGCCCGGGAAACCGGGCCGCAATGGCCGCTGATACTGTGGGGCTACTGGATCGACCGGCACCGCAGCGCGCAGCCGCAGACCTGACATCAAACCCGCCGCACCAGGGCAAAGCCGCCGCCCGGCGTACGGAAGTTGGTGGCCTGTCCCTGGTACAGCCGCGCAACGACCAGCTGCACCCTGCCTGCATACACATAGCAGCGCACATCGACCTTGAATGCGGTCGGCTCCGCACCGCCCGGGCACAATATGCGCTCGCCCGGCGCAGCCATCTTCTGTGCGACGTAACCGCCCTGCATGATTTCATCGAACACCCGGTTGGTGACGTTCGCCCCGCGGTATGAGCCCTTGCCGCCGTAGCCGGTGGCCGGCTTGAAGAACCACTGCTTGCGCTCCGCGCGCCACTGCTCGCGCTCCGCCCCGTCCACCAGCCGCACCTGCGGAATCCCGGCCAGCAGCGCATCGATCGTCGCCTCCGCCGCGCCCAGTTCGCGCAGCGCACTGGCATCGGTCAGCACGGCGAGATTGCGCTTGTCGGCATACAGCGCATAGGCATCCGGGTGCGGCGTCAGCACCACCCGCCCCTGCCGGAACGCCTCATCGAGTACGGCAAATTGCGCCAGCGAAAAATCGGTCAGCCGGTTGTAAACCAGGTCGATCTTGCGTTCCCCGCAGTACAGGCCATTGCCACGCAACTCGAGTTCGGACGGATCGACGATCAGCGCGGTGATGCCGGCGCGCTCGAACATGCGTTGCGCCAGCACGAATTCGGGATGCAGGTATTGCTGCAGCGGCTGCTCGTCGATGATGGCGATGCAGCGTAGCGGCGCATCGCCGCGCGTCAGCCGCCACTCGTCGCGGAACATCCCGACGAACGATTGCTCCAGGTCGGCGTCGGCAACCGCCGCCCCCGGCAAGTTTGTCGCCTTCTGGCTGTCCAGCAGCAGGACGTTGAAGAATGCGCCGCCCGCATTGGTGTTGATCTCGATCAGGTGCGCGCCATCGGCATTGAGGTGGAAGTCGTAGCCGAAAAACACGCCCCTGGCGTGCTGCCCGGCATGCGCGGCCTCGCCCAGCCTTGCCTTGCGCCACGCCGGCAGCGCAACGACCTGTTCCACCGCCGCGATCACCGCGCGCATCTGCGCAAGCTGTTCGGCGGAAATGAACACCGCCGCACATGCGCACAGGTGCGGCCGCTCTTCCTTTACCGCGTGCCAGAAATCATCGCCCTGCGCGCGCAGCGCGCGCTCGACCGCACCGTAGTCAAGTTCGCCCGCATGGCAATCGGCATTCATGCCCGCCACCCGGTCAGCCACCCAGCAGCTCCTTCTTCAGGTCGGCCTTCACCGGGTCGTCGCCGATCCAGATCGACAGCAGGGCGCGGTAGAAATCCTCGCCTTCGATCACGCCCAGTTCCTTGCCGTTCAGGCTGACGCGCGTACCGGTGCCCGGCACCCAGTCGAAGGCGATCACATCGCCCTGCTTCACCTGCATGTTGTCGTCGAACAGGTGGTCGAATGCATCCATGCGCTCGCGCAGCGCCGCCAGTTCCTGTTCGCTCTGGTTGTTCTCGATACCGCCGCGGAAACCGTTCAGGAAACGCTCGGTCTCGCCCTCGCCCACCACCACGTGCAGCGCAATGCGCTTGGCGCCGGTATCGGCCAGCACCGCCTCGGCGCTGCCCATGTGCCGGGTGAGGTACAGCCCGGCAACATACATGTCGAAAAACAGGATGCTGCGCAGGCCTGCACCATTAAGCACCAGCGATGCATCGCCCACCTGCACTTTGTCATCCAGCTTCGCACCGCCCAGTTCCAGCGCGCCCGCCTGGAACGAAACGCACAACATCAGCACCGCAACCAGCTTCTTCATCATTTCTTTCGGATTACCTTCAGCAAAAATTGTGGCGCAGTTTATAGGCTTTCGAAGATTCCTGCCGCCCCCATGCCGGTGCCGATGCACATCGTCACCATGCCGTACTTCTGTTTCGTGCGGCGCAAGCCGTGCAGCAGCGTGGCGGTGCGGATCGCGCCGGTCGCGCCGAGCGGATGGCCGAGCGCAATCGCGCCACCCAATGGATTCACCCTGGACGGGTCGAGGCCGACGTCGTTGATCACCGCGAGTGACTGCGCGGCGAAGGCTTCGTTGAGTTCGATCCAGCCCATGTTGTCGAGCTTGAGGCCGACCTGGCCCAGCACGCGAGGAATCGCTTCCTTCGGGCCGATGCCCATGATCTCCGGCGGCACGCCGGCCACCGAATAACCGAGAAACTTGCCGATCGGCGTCAGGTTGTAGCGCTTGAGCGCAGTCTCCGAACACAGCAGCACCGCGCCCGCGCCGTCCGACATTTGCGAACTGTTGCCGGCCGTCACCGAGCCATCCTTCGCAAACACCGTCCTGAGCTTGCCCAGCGCTTCCAGCGAAGTATCGGCACGCGGGCCTTCATCGTGCAGCGCGTCGCGCATATTCACTGCGATGCTGTGTGTTTCCAGGTCCGCTGCGCGTTCCTCGATGCGGTACGGCGTGATCTCGTCGTCGAACTCGCCGGAGGCGATGGCCTGCAGTGCGCGCTGGTGGCTCTGGTAGGCGAAGGCATCCTGTGCCTCGCGCGACACGTTCCAGCGTTCGGCCACGCGTTCCGCGGTCAGCCCCATGCCGTAGGCGATGGCGATGTGTTCGTTGCTGGTGAACATCTGCGGGTTGAACGCCACCTTGTTGCCCATCATCGGCACCATGCTCATGCTCTCGGTGCCTGCCGCGATCATCACGTCCGCCTCGCCGAGGCGGATGCGGTCTGCCGCCAGCGCCACCGCCTGCAGGCCGGAAGAACAAAAGCGGTTCACCGTCATCCCCGGCACCGTGTTCGGCAGGTCGGCCAGCAACAGCGCGACGCGCGCCACGTTCATGCCCTGTTCCGCCTCCGGCATCGCACAGCCCACGATCACGTCGGCTATGGCAGCCTTGTCGAGCGACGGCGCCTGCGCCAGCACGCTCTTCAGCACATGCGCCAGCAGGTCGTCCGGCCTCGTGTTGCGGAACATGCCGCGCGGCGCCCTGCCCACCGGCGTACGCGTCGCGGCGACGATGTAGGCTTCCTGGACTTGTTTGCTCATGGTTGTTATCCCTCGAATAAAATTAAAGCAGGTTCTTGCCGTCGAATACCGTCGTTTCCAGCGCGAATGTATCCACCTCGTCCACGCAACCGAGGTTCACGATGTACTGCCCCGGCCACCGTATTGACTCGCTGAAAACGGAGTTTCCGCAGTTCTTGCAGAAATAATGCTTCGCCCGCTTCTCGCCGAACTGGTACGTGCCCAATGCACCTTCCTGTGCCTCGAACTTGAACTTCTCGCCCGGCACCAGCGAGACCATCGTCCCGCGCCTTTTGCAGAACGAACAGTTGCAGCGGATGCCGTGCGTGAACGGCTCGGCCTCGAACGAGAACTTGATTGCGCCGCAGTGACAACTGGCTTGGTATGGTTGCATGACCATTTTTCTTTCACCTGTCCGATTGATCATGTCTATTTAATATCACTTCAGCAACTGCTTGCATCTCTTTACCAGAATAATGACCTAGTGCATTCATATTTTTTAGCTTCCGGTACTGCTCAGATATGATTTCTGCAGACTGATTAATAAAGAAATCATAACGACGAGATTGCCCTGAGCCTGCACTAATAAAAATTTTCAGTTCATGATCAAAGGGCGGCTGCAAACCCAAATGCACTACTAAAGGCTGAACATTACTAAGGGGCGGCAAACGATAACCCGGAGCGCTAATAAGACTGACCTGTCGACCAAACTCGGACATTCCAGTCCAATTTTTCGCATCCGTTGGCTCCATAAAATACGTATCGTCTGCATTTGGTATGGAATCAAATCTACATATAGAAAAAATATCAGATGCTACGCCAGGGCCTTCGTTATGAATCGCAATCCCAAAGTCCAGTTTTAGTACATCATGATCAAAGCTTGGTGTCCCAAGCAAGAAATGTGGGAAAACATGTGGCTGCGGCCTTCTTCCAAACATACCTGACAAAACATCATGAGGAGTTGGAACAAAACTGGAGCCGGCGCGAATGTAATAATGTTTCGTTACAACACATTGATGCGGAGCTGAATTGCTCTTGGGTATAAGCGTGATTACATAGCCTTTATTGTTCTCAGTTTCTATTACTCCATTTTGAACGCCCGAATGGGGTGGCAATGTACAGCCTGAAATGATGCCTTGTATCAGACTTGAAAACCTTTTCGGGTTATCGAGTGGCACAAGCATAGATGCGACATCCGCCCCATCATGACCTGGCGAACAATCTATTCCCCAAACTATAACCCCTCCTTCCGAATTCCCGAATCCAGAAATGGCTTTGGCTAAATTCTTTCTATCTATAGTTGATAGTCGAACATCATTCCCGTCATTTGAGGATCGTTTAAAATCCAAAAACAACTCCTCAGACTGTCTATCCACAATAAAAGCCTCGAGGGCAGTAATTCCCTCATCCATGACTTTCTGATAGATATCTTCGGCACGTCCCATGATTGTGTCTGATTTAACCCAATATAGAAAAACGTCGCGAGCGATGACAGAACAAGGCGCGAAAGGTTGAGGAAGCGGAGTTTGCATGTAAGCTTGCCGCTGCGCGGCCCCGCATTCCGAATCCTTGAGCAACACAGTTATGTCGAGCGCAGCAGTTTTTCATCAGTTCCGCAACGGCTTCCCGTTCTTCAGCATATACTCAATCCGCTCCTGCGTTTTCTCCGTCGCCAGCAGCGCCATGAAGTGCCTGCGCTCCAGGTCGAGCAGCCATTGTTCGTCCACCAGGCTGCCGGCATCGACGTCGCCGCCGCATAGGGTCTCGGCGACGCGGCAGCCGATGTTGTAGTCGTGCTCGGAGATGAAGCCGCCTTCGAGCATGTTGATCATCGCGGCCTTCAGCGTGGCGATGCCGGTGCGGCCGGCCACGGCGATCTGGCGCTGGTGCAGTGGCGGACGGTAGTCGGTGGCGATCAGCGCCTGCGCTTCCTGCTTGGCGACGTGCAGCACTTCGTGCTGGTTCAGCACGATGCGGTCGCTCTGCCGCAGGTAGCCCATGTCGCGCGCCATCTCGGCGCTCTTGGCGACCTCGCCCATGGCGATATGCTGGAAGTAGCGGCGCATGTGCGGAAACACGTCCACGCGGTTGTCGATGGAGAAATGCTGCGCCTCGCTTGCAGCGCGCTGCGCCATTTCCTTGCAGCCGCCGCCCGCGGGTAACAACCCGACGCCGACTTCGACCAGGCCGATGTAGCTTTCCAGCGCGGCGACAATGCGCGTGCAGTGGATGGAGAATTCACAGCCGCCGCCGAGCGCGAGGCCGTACACCGCGGCGATGGTGGGCACCTGCGCGTATTTAAGGCGCATCGACACCTGCTGGAACTTGGCGACCACATCCTCGACGCGTGGCACGTTGCCCGCCGCCGCGTTGACGATGTCGCCGAGCCCGCCGCCGCCCGCGATGGTGTATTTCACGCGCTGGGTCGCGCCCTTGAGCTTGTCGAAGAAACCCGGCTTTGCGCCTTCCGGATTTTCCTGCAAGCCCTGCATCACCTGCAGCAGGTTGGCGCCTGCGGAGAACGGTGCTTCGGTCTGCCACAGGATCAGCGCCTTGAAGTGCTGCTCGGCCTCGTCCACCGCGCGCAGCATGCCGTCCAGCACTTCGTTGCTGACGGTGTGCATCTTGCTCTTGAAGCTCAGGATGGCGATGTCGTCGCCCATGTGCCACAGGCGCACCTCGTCGGTCTCGAATACGGTTTCGCCGTAGTGCGCGGCCTCACCGAGCAGGCGGTCGGGAAACAGCTGGCGCCGGTACACCGGCAGGCTGGAGCGCGGCTGGTAGCTGTTGCTCGCAGGCGCATACGAACTCTCGGCCGTGTGTACGCCCTGGCGCGCCGCATCGACCACCCACGGCGGCAACGGCGCGCCGGCCATCGCCTTGCCGGCGAGGATGTCCTCGTTGATCCAGGCGGTGACCTGCTTCCAGCCTGCGGCCTGCCAGATTTCAAACGGGCCGCTGTCCCAGCCGAAGCCCCAGCGCACGGCGAAGTCGAGGTCGCGTGCGTTGTCGGCGATGCTTTCCAGGTGCAGCGCACAGTAGTGGAACACGTCGCGGAACACTGCCCACAGGAACTGCGCCTGCGGGTGCGGGTTGCTGCGCAGCCCGGCGAGTTTCTTCGACCAGTCGCGCTCGCGCAGCGTGTCCTTCACCATGTCATCCACCTTGGCGTCGGACAGGCGATATTCGTTGGTATTGAGGTCGAGCACGTGAATTTCCTTGCCGATCTTCTGGTAGATGCCCTTCTTGCTCTTCTGCCCGAGCGCGCCCTGCTCCACGAGGTGGTTGAACCAGCCCGGCACTTCGAAGTGCCGGTGCCACGGGTCGTCGCTGAGGTTCTCGCGCATGGTGTTGACCACGTGCGAATAGACGTCGAGACCGACGATGTCGAGCGTGCGGAAGGTCGCGCTCTTGGGGCGGCCGAGATAGCGCCCGGTCAGCGCATCGACGGTGTCGAAGCCGAGGCCGTACGCCTGCGCGTGGTGCTTGGTGGCGAGCATGGAGAACACGCCGACGCGGTTGGCGATGAAGTTCGGCGTGTCCTTGGCGCGCACCACACCCTTGCCTAGCGTGGACACGAGGAACGGTTCGAGCTGATCGAGCAGCTTTGCTTCAGTGGCCGCGCACGGAATCAGCTCGACCAGGTGCATGTAGCGCGGCGGGTTGAAGAAGTGGATGCCGCAGAAGCGGTGGCGCAATGCCTCGGGGAACGCCGCTGACAATTGGTTGATCGACAGGCCGGAGGTGTTGCTCGCGAAGATCGCATGCGCGCCGATATAGGGCGCGACTTTTTTATACAGGTCGGATTTCCAGTCCATACGCTCGGCGATGGCTTCGATGATGAGGTCGCAATTACTCAGTTGTTCCAGATGCTGTTCGTAGTTGGCGGGCTGGATATACGTCAGCTTGCCCGGGCTGGATGCGGGTGCGGGGTCGAGCTTTTTCAGGCCGTCCAGCGCCTTGTTGACGTTGCCGTTGGGGGCGCCCTCTTTCGCCGGAAGCTCGAACAACAGCGTCTCGACATTGGCATTAACCAGGTGCGCGGCGACCTGTGCGCCCATCACGCCCGCGCCCAGCACCGCCACCTTGCGGATAAAAAAGTTTTCGCTCATCTGCTGCTCCGACAAAATTCAAATACGAAAGGAAGGGCATACGCCCTCCCTTTCCTGCCACGCGCTCTAGAAATTCTGCGTGTATTGCAAGCTAAAGATATCCACGCTGACCTTGTAGCTCCCGACCAGGTTACCCTTGCTCGCTGTGGCCGCCGTCGCCCCCTGCAGGTCGCTGATGCTGACATTGTTGGCGGCAAACAGGTGGGTGTAACCGAAGTCCAGCGCATTGTCCGGCGACGGCTTGTACTGGCCGCCCACTGCAATCTGGTAACGCGAGGCATCGGGAATGCGTGCCGTGCGGTACGTATCGGATACCGGCGTCTGGTCGTAGGCCAGGCCGAGGCGTGCCATCCACTGTGTGTTGTAGTGGTAGCTCGCACCGGCCGACACGCGCCAGGTATCGCGCCAGTTTTCCGGCACCTGCAGGATAGGCGTACCCGTCGTCCTGAGCACGTTCAGCTGCTTCATTACGCTCCATCCGGTCCGGGTCGCGTCGGCCATGATGTCCCACTTGTCGTCGAGCTGGTGGAAGACGCTGGCGGAATAGGAGTCCGGCATGGTGATCGCCAGCGTGATCGGGCCGTTCGCCGACGGCACGCCGCCGGTGAATATCACCGAGCCATTCATGTTGTATTTGACCCGCGAACGGTAGGCAAAGCCTATCCTGGTCTGCGGGCTGAGCTTGATCAGCGCACCCAGGTTGTAACCCCAGGCCGCATCGCTGCCGGTGACCGAGCTCGCGCCTTCGGCAACCACCAGGTTGACCGCGCTGGTCAGCTCACCGCGGATGCGCTGGTAATCCAGGCCCGCGCCCAGGCTCACCGTATCGCTTGCCTGATAGGCCACGGAGGGGTTGAAGTTGATGGTTTCGATCTTGGACTTGATGGCCTGGAAACGGCCGATCCAGTCCGGCGTATATTCGGTCTGCAAGGCAAAGGGGGCATTGAGGCCCAGCCCCACGCGCCACGACGGGCTGATTTCCGTCGCAAAAAAGACGTTCGGTACCAGCGCCCAGCTGCCGCCATCGCCGCCGTTGCTACCCAAGGGGCGGGGTGCCGGCAACGCGGAGGTGGTGTTGGAAAATTTCAACGACGGCTTGATGGCATGCGCCGCTGCCACCAGCTGGCTATGCGGCAAATTGGTCATCCCGGCCGGATTGAAAAAAATCGTGGAAGCATCCTCGGCTATCGCCGCGCCGCCCGCATAGGCATTGCCCAGGCCGCTCGCACCGTTCTCCACCAGGGCAAACCCGGATGCGAATGCACCGCCGGACAATACCGCAAACGTGCTGCCGATAGACCACACCATCATTCTTTGCTTGAACTTCATGATGCTTCCCTCCCTGTTGTTGTTGGAAACGAGAACCACGCTCACTGCATCCTACGCCATTCACTCCGCCGGCGGCACCTCTCTGGGCTTGCGGTCTTCGCCCACCGCGACATACGTCAGCGTCGCTTCGGTCACCTTGACGCAGGTCGGCTGGGCCGGGTCGCGCTGCGAAAACACCGCCACGTCGACGGTGATCGAGGTGCGGCCGATCTTCACGATCTCCGCATAGAAACTCACCACGTCGCCGACCAGCACCGGCTGCTTGAACACGAAAGAATTCACCGCCACCGTCACCACACGGCCGCGGGCACGGTGCAACGCAGGAATGCTGCCCGCGATGTCCACCTGCCCCATCAGCCAGCCGCCGAAAATATCCCCGGCGTAATTGGCGTCGGACGGCATCGCCACCACGCGCAGCGTGGGCTGGCGCTCGGGCAGTCTATCCACTGGTATCTGACTGTCGTTCATTTCATCGTCCCTGGTAAAGTTGTTCGATTTCGTGGCAGTAGCGTGCCGCGACCTGCGGCCGCTTGAGCTTGAGGGTGGGCGTCAGCATGCCGTTCTCGATGCTCCATGGCTCGGTCAGCAGCAGCGCGCGGCGCACCTTGGCATAGCCCGGAAACTCCTTGATCTGTTCGGCAACGCGCTGCAACACCTGCTGCTCGATGCGCGTGTCGCGCAGCGATTCCGGCATGTCGGGGCGCACGCCGACCTGCTGCGCCAGCGCCGCCCAGTTTTCGGGGTTCACCACCAGCAGCGCCAGCAGTGCGGCATGGCCCTCGCCGTAAACCATCGCCTGGTCGAACAGGCGGTCGCGCAGGATGGCGAATTCCATGTCGGCGGGCGGCACCTTCTCGCCGTTGGACATCACGATGATTTCCTTGAGGCGCCCGGTGATGTAGATATGGCCCTTGTCGTCGATGCGTGCGGTATCGCCGGTATTGAGCCAGCCGTCGGCGTCGATCATGGCTCGCGTCGCCTCCGGGTTGTGCCAGTAGCCGAGCATGTTGGACGGACCTTTCACCAGCAGCGCATCCTGTTCGCCGATGCGCACGTCGATGCCCGGCAGCGTCGGGCCGACGCTGGCCGGATGGTTGCTGTCGACGCGGTTGACGCTGACGATGGGGCTGGTCTCGGTCATGCCGTAGCCTTGCAGCAGCGGCAGCCCGAGCGCGATGAACATGCGCCCGATCTTGGGCGGCAGCGCCGCGCCGCCGCTGATCGACAGGCGCAGCCGCCCGCCCAGCCGGCCCATCACCTTGTCCGCCACCAGCCGTTTCAGCAGCGGCCACAGCAGCAGCTTGGGATGCCAGCCCGCGCGTCCCTGCTGGTATTCGAAACGCTCCCAGCCGACATCGACGGTGAGGGTGAACAGCTTGTGCTGCAGCGGCGAGACATCCTCCAGTTTGCTGTGGATGGCGTTGTAGATGCGCTCGTAAATGCGCGGCACCGAGACCAGCACGGTGGGACGGATGAGCTTGAGGTCGTCCGCCAGCAGCGGGATCGAACGCGCATAGGCCACGGTGACCCCGGCCATCACGCCGATGTAATAGCCGACGGTACGCTCGAAGGTATGCGACAGCGGCAGGAACGACAGCATCAGGTCGTCCTCGCCGATCGGGAAAGTCAGCAGGCCGGCCCATGCGTTGTAGACGATGTTGTGGTGCGACAGCATCACGCCCTTGGGTTTGCCGGTGGTGCCCGAGGTGTACATGATGGTGGCCAGCGCATCGCGGTTGCGCTCGGCTTCCGGCTGCAGACCGGCCTGTGCCGGCAGCCAGTCGTCCGCGCATTGCAGGTGCGGTTCGCCCGGCTCCGCAATGCGGTCGATGCTGACCATGCGCTGCACGCAGCCCATCTGTGCGCGCACGCCGCGCAATTCCTGCCATTGTTCCGCAGTCTCGAACAGCAGCACTTTCACCCCGGCATCGTTGACGATATAGGCGACGTTGTCGGCACGGTCCACGGTATACAGCGGCACCACCACGAGCCCCAGCGACAGCGCCGCCTGGTCGAACATCACCCATTGCGGGCAGTTGCGCAGCATCAGCGCGACGCGGTCGCCACGCTGCAGGTTTTCGCGCAGCAATGCCGCCTGCCAGCGCGCGATCTGCGCCAGCATCTGCCCCCAGGTCAGCGCCTGCCAGGCTTCCTGCTGCGCATCGAAATAGCGGTAGGCGATATCGTCTGGCGTACGTTTCGTGCGCTCGACGAACAGCCCGTGCAAGGTCACTGCCTGCTCCGGTTTCACCAGATGCGCCTTATCCCTGATCTCCCTGTCTGTCATTTGGCCTCCTCTATCCAAGAAACAGATCGCCGAACAGCGGCACGCCCGGCGTCACCGCATAGTGTGCCAGGTCCTGCTCCCCCGCCGTGCGCAGCACATCCTCGTCGATGAAAAAGTTGCCGCTGCACTCGCGGCTGGCGCGCGTCAGGATATGGTGTGCCGCATCCGCGACGATGGCCGGATGGCGCGAGGCACGCAGCACGTCCGGCGGAAAATTGACTTCGATGGCGGCAGTGGCGATGGTGGTGCGCGGCCACAGGCAATTCACCGCGATGCCGTCCGCCGCAAACTCCTGCGCCAGCCCCAGCGTACACAGGCTCATGCCGTATTTGGACAGGCTGTAGGCAAGGTGCGGCGCGAACCACCGGGCTTCCATATTGAGCGGCGGCGACAGCGTGAGGATGTGCGGGTTGGCGGATTTTTTCAGGTACGGAATGCAGGCCTGCGCAGCGAAAAAAGTGGCGCGCGCATTGACCTCCCACAGCAGGTCGAAGCGTTTGGCCGTGGTTTCCAGCGTCGGCGTCAGGCTGATCGCGCTGGCGTTGTTGACCAGCACATCGAGTCCGCCGAAATGCTGCGCGGCCTGTGCCACCGCAGCCTGGACCGCCTGCTCGTCGCGCACATCGAGCCGGACAGGCAGCGCCCGGCCACCGGCCTGCTCCACTTCGGCCGCCACCGTATGGATGGTGCCGGGCAGGCCGGGATGCGGCTCGGCCGTCTTGCCGGTGATCACCAGGTTCGCGCCGTCGCGGGCGCAGCGCAGCGCAATCTCGCGCCCGATGCCGCGGCTCGCGCCGGTGATGAAGATCGTTTTGCCTTGCAGCCCCGCCATTACCGGCGCCCTGCCGCCAATTCTTCCGGCGCGAAATCGTTGACCATGATCACCTTGCGTCGCAGCGCATAATCGCGCTCCAGCAGCAACGCTTCTTCCGCCGTGATCACGCCGGCGTCGCGCGCCTCGACGATGCGCGGCAACTCCTCCCGCGCCTTGACCCGCCCTGCCTTGCGCGCTTCCGCCAGCTTGGCCTGCAGCGGTTCGCACAGCAGCGTGCTGTACAGTGCGGACTCCAGCGCACCGACCGCATCGTTCTCATCGGTGGGCAGGTACATGCCCGCCGTCAGCCGGTCGCGCGCCTTGCCCGGCTGCATCAGCAACGCGCTCACCTGGTGCCCGAGCCGGTCGGATGGCGGCTTGTTGCGGCACCCGAGCGGGAAGATCAGTACCCGCAACAGGCCGCCCGCAAAACGGCTGGGGAAATTCTGCAACACGCCATCGAAGGCCACCTCGATCCGGTACAGCGCGTCCTGCACCGACCAGTGCAGCAGCGGCAGGTCTTCCGGCGGTCGGCCGTCATCCTCGAACCGCTTGAGCGCGGCAGAGCACAGGTAAAGCTGGCTGAGCACGTCGCCGAGGCGCGCGGAAATCTTTTCCTGGCGCTTGAGACCGCCACCGAGCATCAGCATCGCCACGTCCGCCGCCAGCGCAAAGGCGGCGGAGTAACGCGTGAGCCGCTGGTAGTAGCGGCGGGTTTCTTCGCCCGGCGGCGCATGGATGCCGCGCCCGCCGGTGATGCCGAACAGCGGGGTGCGCACCGCATTGCTCAGCGTGAACGTGAGATGGCCGAACAGCGCGCTGTCGAAATCGCGCACCGCGAGTTTCCGGTCGGGATTCCGCGCGGCCCGGATTTCCCTGAGCACATAGGGATGCGAACGCACCACGCCCTGGCCGAAGATGATCATGCTGCGGGTCAGGATGTTCGCGCCCTCCACGGTGATGCCGATCGGTGTCTGCTGGTAGGCGCGCCCGAGGTAGTTGTCCGGCCCCATGCAGATACCCTTGCCGCCGTGCACGTCCATCGCATCGTTGATCGCGATGCGGCCGCGCTCGGTGCAATGGTATTTGACGATGGCGGAAATCACCGACGGCTTCTCGCCCATATCCACCGCCATGGCGGTCAGCACACGCGCCGCGTCCATCATGTAGGCGTTGCCGCCGATGCGTGCAAGCGCTTCTTCCACCCCTTCGAATTTCCCGATCGGCAGCTTGAACTGTTTGCGTACGCGGCAATAGGCGCCGCTGCTGCGCGCTGCCAGCTTGATGCCGCCGGTAGCGCTGGCCGGCAGCGAAATCGAGCGCCCCGCCGCCAGGCATTCCATCAGCATGCGCCAGCCCTGGCCGATGTAGTCGACGCCGCCGATGATGTAGTCGAGCGGGACGAATACGTCGCTGCCCGAGGTCGGGCCATTCTGGAACGCCGAGTTGAGCGGGAAATGACGCCGCCCCACGTTCACACCGGGCGTGTTGGTCGGAATCAGTGCGAGCGTGATGCCGCGTTCGGTCTCGTCGCCGACCAGGTGCTCGGGGTCGTACAGCTTGAATGCGAGGCCGAGCAAGGTCGCCACCGGTGCCAGCGTGATGTAGCGCTTCTCCCAGCTGATGCGGACGCCAAGCACGTTCGGCTGGCCGTTGAATTCGCCGCGGCATACCACGCCGCTATCCGGGATCGCGCCCGCGTCGGAACCCGCGGACGGCCCGGTCAGTGCAAAGCACGGCACTTCCAGTCCCTGCGCGAGGCGGCGCAGGTATTTATCCTTCTGCTGCTGCGTACCGTAGTGCAGCAGCAGTTCCGCCGGCCCCAGCGAGTTCGGCACCATCACCGTCACCGCGCCGGTGGCGCTGCGCGATGCGATCTTGGTGATCACCGCGGAATGCGCCAGCGCGGAGAACCCCAGCCCGCCGTATTCGTGCGGCACGATCATGCCGAAGAAGCCCTTGTCCTTGATGAACTGCCATACCTGCGGCGGCAAGTCCTGGCGCGTATGGGTAATGTCCCAGTCGTCGAGCATGGCGCACAGCTGCTCGACCTCGTTGTCGAAGAACGATTGTTCCTGTTCGGTCAGTTGCGGTTTGGGATAGCCCAATAATTTATGCCAATCCGGGTCGCCGCCGAACAGGTCGCCGTCCCACCACACCGTGCCCGCGTCGAGCGCTTCCTGCTCGGTCTGCGACACCTGCGGCAATATCCTGCGGAAAAGCTTGAGGACGAAACTGCTCACCAGCAGGCGGCGCAGGAAAGGGATGCCCAGCACCGCGACGAAAATACCCAGACAAAGATAGATGGCCTGCAAGGAAGCGGCCGAGATGCGGCTTTCGATGGCGACCACCGGCACCGTAATGGTAATCGCCAGCAGCCAGCTCCAGATGGAAGCGCGGAAGAAGGCCAGCAACAGAATCACGGCCAGCACCATCAGCGTCATCAATATCGCCATCCGGCTCCCCTCTTATCGTTATTGTGGAATACGCCGGCACTGGATGCCGGCAACGCTATTCTAGCAGGCCGCTAGCGCATGCGCTCCACCGCCTCTTCGACCCTTTCCACGGCAATGATTTCCATGCCGGTGATTTTCTGTTTGGGCGCGTTGGCCCGGGGAATGATGGCATGGGTGAAACCGAGCTTGGCAGCTTCCTTGAGGCGCTCCTGGCCGCGCTGCACCGGACGCACTTCTCCGGCCAGGCCGACTTCGCCGAACACCACAAGCTTTTCCGGCAACGGCTTGTTTTTCAGCGAAGACACGATCGCGAGCAGGACGGCAAGATCGGCGCCGGGCTCGGTAATCTTCACGCCGCCGACGGCATTGATGAACACATCCTGGTCGAAACAGGCGATGCCCGCGTGGCGATGCAGCACGGCGAGCAGCATGGCCAGCCGGTTCTGCTCCAGCCCCAGCGACAGGCGGCGCGGACTCGGCGAATGCGCCTCGTCCAGCAGCGCCTGGATCTCCACCAGCAGCGGCCGCGTGCCTTCCTGCGTCACCATCACGCAAGAGCCGGCCACCTGCACGCCGTGTTGCGACAGGAACAACGCGGACGGATTGCTGACTTCGCGCAGACCTTTCTCGGTCATCGCGAATACGCCGAGTTCGTTCACCGCGCCGAAGCGGTTCTTGAACGCGCGGATCAGGCGGAAACTGGAATGGGTGTCGCCCTCGAAATACAGCACGGTGTCGACGATGTGCTCGAGCACGCGCGGCCCGGCCAGCGCACCTTCCTTGGTCACGTGGCCGACCAGGATCATGGTCACGCCGCTGCTCTTCGCCAGCCGCGTGAGTTGTGCCGCGCACTCTCGTACCTGCGCCACCGAACCGGGTGCGCTGGTAAGCTGTTCGGAATATACGGTCTGGATCGAGTCGATCACTACCACGTCGGGTTTTTCGTTGGCGACGGTGGCCTGGATCTTTTCGAGCTGGATCTCCGGCAGCAGGTGTACCTCGTGCGCATCCAGGGCAAGGCGTTTGGCGCGCAGCGCGATCTGCTGCGCCGATTCTTCGCCGCTCACGTAAAGCACTTTTTTGGTCGGCGCGAGATGCGCCAGGGTCTGCAGCAGCAGCGTGGATTTGCCGATGCCGGGATCGCCGCCGATCAGCACCACGCCGCCCTGTACCAGTCCGCCACCGAGCACCCGGTCGAACTCGGCGATGCCGGTCGGCGTGCGCGAAACTTCGCTGGCTTCCACCTCGGCCAGTTGCTGCAACTGGCCGGAAGCGGCCAGCGCACTGTAGCGGTTCTTGCCTGCGGCGGGAACGGCCTCCGCCACCGTTTCCACCAGCGTATTCCACTCCATGCAGTGCGGGCACTGCCCCTGCCATTTGGGCGACTGCCCGCCACATTCGGTGCAGCTATAGACTGTTTTTGCTTTGGCCACGTCTCGATTCTCGTTCGTTATGTGCCGGTAATGGCGCCGCTGCTTATTGTGTCGACGCGATCAAGTCGCCCTGCTGCATGGGATATTTCCCGCTGCTGTCGCAACTGAGCGGCAGGACGATCGTGCGGTTGCGCCCCTGGGACTTGCCTTGATAAAGCGCCCGGTCCGCATCGTTCAGCATGTTGCCGAAATCGCGCGGGCAGTTCGTGCATTGCACATTACAGATGCTGAGGCCGATGCTGATGGTCACCGAGATGCTTGCCGCCCCGATCTGCAGACGCCTGCTTTCGACGGCCTGGCGTAAATTCTCCGCCAGCACCCAGGCTCCCTCTTCCCCGGTGGCGGGCAGCAGGATGCAGAACTCCTCCCCCCCATAGCGCCCGAACGTATCCTGTACCCGCAGCCGTTGCGCGATCATCTTGCTGATTTCGGCCAGTACCGTATCCCCGGCCGCATGGCCATACATGTCGTTCACCCGCTTGAAGTGGTCGATGTCGAACATCAGCAGCGCCAAGGGAAGACGGTTGCGCTGGGCAATCAGGATTTCCCTGTTCGCGCGATCCATAAACGCCCGGCGATTGAAAATCCCGGTCAGGTCGTCGGTCATGGCAAGCTGCCTGATTTCGCGGTCGGTGCGCTCCTTTACCAGCAGGATGAAGCCCAGCCCGCCGAGCAGGTTGAGCGCGACCATGCTCACAAAAACGACCAGTTGCACCGTGCTTGGCGCATACGCTGCCAGGGGCGGGGTAAAGCTCGGGCCGCTTATGAACGCAGCAGTCATGCGCGCCGCCAGGATCGGCAGGATTGCCAGCGTCGAACCGTAAATCAGCCACCAGGCGCGCCCGCCCCTGGACGACTGGTCGGACCACAGCGCATAGACGATCATGGACATCTGGGCGGCATAGATCAGGCTGCCGTACATGATCCGCCCGCGGAAATCTTCCACCTGCAGCTGGCTCAGCAACAACAGCATGGCCAGCAGCGGCAGGAGGGATTGCCAGCGCGGCCAGCGCAGGCCGCGATACTCATAGACAGCGCTCAGCTTGACCGCCTGCGCGATGACCAGGGCAATATTGGCCAGCAGCACGGACAGCATTGCCGGCATCACGCTGCGCATGGCCACGAAGGACCATCCGGACGACTCGAGCGCCAGCGCCACCGCCCACAGCAACAGCCCGTCGTGCTGACCGCTGCGGGCAGTCACCGCCAGACTGGCTGCCATCAGGCCGCTAATCAGTGCGAGGGAAAAAAGGAGGGTGAGGTTGTCTAATACCACGCTTGCTATGTATTCCGGCTTGCCCTCCACCAAGTACATGAAGAGTCGAGTAAACAGGCTCACAATCTACCAGTAATGGCACCATTAAACCAGAGGCAGGGGATCGGGCCGCCACGGCAAACGGCGGCCACGCAATGGGGTGCCAGGCCGCCTACTCGAAATCGTCCGCCGTGCTGGCGTCGCTCTTTTCGTGGTACAGCCGTTCCATTTCTTCCTCGAAGAAGAACTTTTCCTCGCCGAAAGCAGGTTTGAGCTCGTCGATCCAGCACGCCTTCTCGTCATATTCCGCAAAGAACGGGCGCTGTACCCAGTCCGGATTGCGCCCCTGCAGGAAGCGCATGGCGATGACTTTCCTGCCGCCGGCATCGGCCACGCCCAGCACCTGGATCTTGCCCGGATTGGCCGACATGCTCGGGCCGCGTACGGTACGACTGAGCCCGCTCACTTGCTGGTACGCCTCGCGGAAAATCTGCCACGCCCTGACCAGCGGTACCGAGAAATAGTGCTGCGCACCGGTGTCGCGCGCCAGGAACATGTAGTACGGCAGGCACCCCAGCTTGACCTGCAGCTGCCACATCCTGGCCCAGGTCGCGGGATCGTCGTTGATGTGCCTCATCACCGGTGACTGCGTGCGGATGACCACGCCCGCCTGTTTCAGGTTGTGGATTGCCTGCTGCACCACTTCGTTCTCGAGTTCGCGCGGATGATTGAAATGGGCCATCAGCGCAAGCTGCCTGCCCGACTGGACAACCTTGCGGAACAGCGCCAGCATTTCCCCGGCATCGTCGTCATCGACAAACTTGTGCGGCCAGTAGCCGAGTGCCTTGGTACCGATGCGGATGTTGATCAGGTTGGGCAGGTCTGCCTGCAGCAACGGCTCAATGTAGCCGGCCAGGTTCTTCGCCGACATGATCATCGGGTCGCCGCCGGTGAACAGGATGTCGGTGATCTCGTCGTGCTGCTGCACATAGGCCACCAGTTTCTCGATTTCGCGGCTGGCGAATTTGATATCGGTCATGCCGATAAACTGCGGCCAGCGGAAGCAGAAGGTGCAGTACGCATGGCAGGTCTGCCCCTGGCTCGGGAAAAACAGTACGGTCTGCTTGTATTTGTGTTGCACGCCATGCAACGGTTCGCCGTTGAACACCGGTACATTATGGTCGGCCTGGCCCGCTGGGTGCGGGTTAAGCTGCATGCGGATGCGGTTGGCGGCCTCCCTGATCACGGCCTTGTCGGCGCCCTGCCTGAGCAGCGCGGCGATTTCATCGTAATGCTCCGGGCGCAGCATGTCCTTCTGCGGGAAAGTCAGCACGAAAATCGGGTCGTTGGGCACCTGCTCCCAGTCGATCAGCTGGTCGATGACATAGTTGTTCGCCTTGAACGGCAGCACATTGCCGACCACTTCGATATCGAACTTCTGCTGCTCACTGAGTTTGTCCAGCTGGGGGATGTCGCGGAAATTGTTGAGCTGGTATGACTTGAACCTTGGTTTCTCCACCAAATAAATAGGTTGGCTGTGTTTGTATGGCATCTGCACTATATGGATTTCCTTCCGGGTAACGCTGGCAACAACGCTTGACTCGCACTACTGGCAAGGCAGCAGGCGAAAATAGATTTGCATGAATATATTATCACACAACATGCCCCCATGACCAAGGCGCGGCATCGCCGCAGTGCCAAATTGCCGCCCGCAATTGCGCACCGAATGTAAAATAGCGCCCATGCTGCGACTCACCGAAATCAAGCTCCCGCTCACCCATTCCGAAGACGATCTGAAGGCTGCCATCCTGCAGCGGCTCGGCATCGCCGCCGACAGGCTCGTCGGCTACACCATTTTCCGGCGCGGCCATGACGCACGAAAGCCTTCCGCCATCCGGTTCATCTACACGCTGGATGTGGAAATCAGGAACGAAGCCGCCTTGCTGCAGCGGCTGCATCCGCACCAACACGTCTCGATCACGCCCGACATGGCCTACCGTTTCGTCGCGCAGGCGCCACACGAGCTGGACGAGCGCCCTCTGGTGATCGGCACCGGCCCCTGCGGCATCTTCGCCGGACTGCTGCTCGCGCAGATGGGTTTCAGGCCGATCATCCTCGAGCGTGGCAAGGCCGTTCGCGAACGCACCAAGGACACCTGGGGACTGTGGCGCCAGGGCAAACTGGACCCCGAATCCAACGTACAGTTCGGCGAGGGCGGCGCCGGCACTTTCTCCGACGGCAAGCTGCACAGCGGCATCAAGGACCCGAAATTCTACGGACGCAAGGTGCTCACCGAGTTCGTCCGGGCCGGCGCGCCGGAAGAAATCCTCTACGTCAGCAAGCCGCACATCGGCACCTTCCGCCTGGTCGGCATGGTTGAACAGATGCGCCACAGCATCGAGGCGCTCGGCGGCGAAATCCGCTTCCGGAGCAAGGTGGACGAAATCGAGATCGGGAACGGGCAGGTACAAGGTGTGGTGCTGGCCGGTGGCGAGCGCATCGCCAGCCGCCATATCGTGCTGGCCGTCGGCCACAGTGCACGCGACACCTTCGAGATGCTGCACCGGCGCGGCGTGTACATGGAGGCAAAGCCGTTTTCCATTGGCTTCCGCATTGAACATCCGCAAAGCCTGATCGACCGCGCGAGGCTGGGCCCGAATGCAGGCAATCCGGCGCTGGGTGCGGCCGACTACAAGCTGGTGCACCATGCCAGCAACGGGCGCGCGGTGTACAGCTTCTGCATGTGTCCCGGCGGCACGGTGGTGGCGGCCACTTCCGAGGCCGGCCGCGTGGTGACCAACGGCATGAGCCAGTATTCGCGCAACGAACGCAACGCCAACAGCGGTATCGTGGTCAGCATCACGCCGGCGGACTATCCGGGCGACGTGCTGGCGGGTGTCGCATTCCAGCGCCAGTGGGAGGAGCGTGCGTTCGAGCTGGGCGGCAGGAATTATTGCGCGCCGGGACAGCTGGTCGGCGATTTCCTCGCCGGCCGCCCCTCAACCAGGCTCGGTGAGGTGCAGCCTTCCTACACGCCGGGCGTGACCCCGACCGACCTGTCGACCGCCCTGCCCGACTATGCCATCGCCGCGATCCGCGAGGCGTTGCCCGCGTTCGACCGGCAGATCAAGGGCTTTGCCATGAACGATGCCGTGCTCACCGGCGTGGAGACGCGCACCTCGTCACCGGTACGCATCAGGCGCGGCGACAATTTCCAGAGTATCAACATCCGGGGACTGTACCCGGCCGGCGAAGGCGCGGGCTACGCAGGCGGCATCCTGTCGGCTGCGGTGGACGGCATCGAAGTCGCCGAAGCGGTGGCGCTGGATATGCTGGAAAACGGCGGCGCGTAAGCGGCTAGTGCCGTGTGGCGCTGCCCGTGGCGGGGATCGTTTCAGCAAACAGCTGCGCCGCATCCACGCTATCGAACTCATAACGCTCGTTGCAGAACTCGCAGTGGATTTCGATGGTACCGCGTTCGCTCAGGATGCTGTCCACTTCCTCGCGCCCCAGCATTTTCAGCATGCTGCCCACACTCTGGCGCGAACAGGTGCAGTGGAATGCTACCGGCTGTGCGTCGAACAGTCGCAAGTCCTCTTCGTGGTACAGGCGGTGAATGACCTGCTGCGCCGGCAACTCAAGCAGCTCTTCACGCTTGAGCGTATCGGCCAGTTGCATCGCACGCGGCCATGCGTCCAGATCAGGTTCCAGTTGTTCCGGCAGTTTCTGCAACAGCATGCCCGCCGCACGCTGGCCGTCGGCCGCCAGCCACAAGCGCGTATCGAGCTGCTCCGAGCGTGCCATGTAATTCTGCAGCATCTCGGCCACGCTGCTGCCCGCCAGTTCGACGATACCCTGATAGCTTTGCTTGCCGTCCTTGGGGTCGAGAGTAATGACAAAGCGCCCGTCACCGACCAACTGTGCCAGCGTGCCCGGCTCCAGTTCGCCTGACCATTTGGCCGTGGCACGTACCTGCAGGTCGCCGGAACATTCCACAACCAGCAGCTTGAGTGGGCCGCTGCCGTGTATCTGCAGCACCAGGGCGCCCTGCAGCTTGAGTGTGGCGGCCAGCAGCACCGCGGCGGCGGCCAGTTCGCCGAGCAGATCACGCAGCGGCAGCGGGTAGTCGTGCTTGTCCAGGATGGCGCGCCAGGCGGTATCCAGATGCACCAGCTCACCGCGGATCGGCGCATGTTCAAACAGAAAACGTTGCAGGGTATCGGTAGGGTTTTTCATGGCGCGCGATAATAGCATGGCGGCAAACTATCCTGCCGGAACGCTTATAATGCGCACATTCAACCAGCCGCACACCCCACCATGAGCAAGGCCTTCACCAGGGAATCCGACAACGACGACGATGACGATATGCCCGGTGGCGTACCGCAGCTGCCGCCCGGCCTGAAGAATTACATCACGCCCGCAGGCCACCGGCGCCTCAAGGACGAGCTCGACTACCTGTGGAAAGAGGAACGTCCGGCGCTGGTGCAGACCATCGCCTGGGCTGCCTCCAATGGCGACCGCTCGGAGAACGGCGACTACATCTACGGCAAGAAGCGCCTGCGCGAAATCGACCGACGCATCCGCTTCCTGGCCAAACGCCTGGAAAACGCCGAGGTGGTCGACCCGGCACAACGCGGCGAGTGCGAACAGGTGTTCTTCGGCGCAACGGTAACCGTGTGCGGACAGGACGGCACCGAACGCACCTACAGCATCGTCGGCGTGGACGAGGCCGATGCCGGCCGCAGCCTGATCAGCTGGGTATCGCCGCTCGCGCGTGCATTGCTCAAGGCACGCGAAGCAGATGTGGTAAAAGTGCAACTTCCTGACGGCGTGGAAGAACTGGAAATCGTCGAAATCAGCTACTGCAGTATTTCCCTGGATCAGGAAACCACTTAGCAACCACGGGCAATACAGCCCGGTGCCGGATATGCCCTGCCCGTTCCGCCCCTGGCTACCCGTCCCGCCTGAAAATACCTATGCATTTTGGCATATTGCGAACCGGCGCATTTGCTGCTAGCTTGAACAATCAGATAGCGACTACCCCGTTTCATCCCGCCTTCAGGAGGGTCATGATGGTTAAGCATTTGAAATTCGCCGGCAGCAATCGCACCGGTATCGAGCAATTCACCCGGGCGGTAAAATACCGTGCTTCTTCCTGCTGACAGCAGTCCCATAGCCATGGATATGGCGAATACCACGGCTGACCTGCATATCCTGATACTGGAGAACCCCTCCTCCGATGCGGCAATCATGGAGCAGGTGCTCAGCAAGGCCGGCATGGCCTTCGTTGCCAAACGTGTCAATACACGGGCCGCCTTCATCGAGGAACTCGAGGACTTCCAGCCGGACATCATTCTTGCCGACAGCAGGCTGGCCGGCTTCGACGGCACAGAGATATTGCGTTTCGTCCGCCGCGACCATCCTGAAATACCGGTCATCATGGTGACCGAGGCGCTTACCGACCTCGAAGCGATCAACCTGATCCAGGCTGGCGCCAAAGACTATATCCCGAAAGACCGGCTGGCACAGCTGCCCGCCGCGGTACAGCGGGCACTGACCAGAGAGCGTGGCATCCGTGCCCGGAAGTCGGCCGAGAAGGCACAGCACGAGTTGCTGGAAAAACTCAGATTCTTTCGCGCGCTGATCGACAACTCCAGCGACGCCATCGAAGTGATAGACCCTTCCAGTCTGCGCTTTCTCGATGTCAATGACACAGCATGCCTCGATCTCGGCTACAGCCGCGAAGAATTATTGTCCATGAGCATCCCCGACATTGATCCGGCCATCAAGGCGGGCTCCCCGAAGCTGGCAATGGTCAAGGCAGAGATACTGAAATCGGGGAAAGCCAGCTTCGAAAGCACGCACCAGCGCAAAGACGGCTCTGAATTCCCGGTGGAAATCAATGCCAGGCAGATCGAGCTCGACCAGCCCTATGGACTGAATATCGTACGCGACATCACTCAACGCAAGAAAACCGAAGCCGAGTTGCTGCGGCTCAACCGGGTACACAGAACCCTGAGCGAAGGCAACCGCACCATGCTGCACGCCCGCTCAGAACAGGAGCTGATGGAGAATATCTGCAACGTGATTACGACCAGCGGCGGCTATGCGCTCGCCTGGATCGGCCTGGCACAGCATGACGAAAGCAAAAGTATCGACGCGGCGGCGATTGCCGGCACCGGCAAGGACTACGTCGAATCGCTGCGCCTGACCTGGGACGACCGCCCGAATGGGCGCGGACCGGCCGGCACCGCGGTACGCACCGGCCAGACGCAGATCTCCCATGACATCCAGAATGATCCCTGCATGATCCCGTGGAAAGAGAAAGCAGCGCAGTACGGCTATGTGTCCAGTATTGCCCTGCCGCTGATAGAAAACGAAATGACCATCGGTGTATTGGTCATTTATTCCAGCGAGCCGGAAGCTTTCAGCACCGGGGAAGTCTCGCTGCTGGAAAACGTAGCAAACGACCTGGCTTTTGGCATCGTGGCATTGCACATGCGCAACGAGCGCGACCATGCGATTCAGGAACGCCAGCAACACGCCGAACAGCTGCGCGCCAGCCTGGAAGATACATTGCAGGCTATCGCCGCCACG
The DNA here is from genome assembly GCA_016124455.1 of Sideroxydans sp. Taxonomy (GTDB): domain Bacteria; phylum Pseudomonadota; class Gammaproteobacteria; order Burkholderiales; family Gallionellaceae; genus RI-121. The sequence goes on from WGNQ01000002.1 coordinate 134,419, forward strand.
ATGGAAACGCGCGACCCTTACACAGCCGGACACCAGCACCGGGTAGCGCACCTGGCCCTCGCCATCGCCCATGAACTGGGGCTGCCGGAAGAACAGATACACGGCATCCAGCTGGCCGCCATCGTGCACGACATCGGAAAGATCCGCATCCCGGCCGAGATACTGAGCAAGCCCGGAAAACTGACCAATATCGAGTACAGACTGATCAGGGTCCATCCACAGGCCGGATACGACATCCTGAAAGGCATTAAATTCCCGTGGCCGATTGCACAAGCAGTGCTGCAGCACCATGAACGAATGGACGGGTCCGGCTACCCGCAGGGACTCAAAGGCGAAAAAATCCTGTTCGAGGCCAGAATCCTGGCAGTGGCCGATGTCATCGAATCCATGTCCTCACACCGCCCTTATCGGCCGGGGCTGGGCATAGAGGCCGCACTCGAGGAAATCGAGCACCATCGAGGTATACGTTACGACCCGCAGGTGGTCGACAGCTGCCTCACCCTCTTCCGCGAACGAGGCTATCACCTGCCGGCCTGACGACCGCAGCGCAGGCTAACGAGACATTACCGGACAACAGCCATGACCAGACAGATCAGAAGAATCGAGTGGAGCGATGACATGAGCGTAGGCATTCCGGATATCGACGCAGATCACAAACGATTTATTTGCCTGATTAACGACTTTATTCGTGCCATTGTGGAACGGATGGGGTTGCTTGAAATTGGCATCCGGTTACAGCTGGTACTGGAAGACGCTGAGCGACATTTTGCGCAGGAAGAAAAATTGTTCAAAAAATGGCAATACCCGCACGCATTGCGCCATGCAAACAAGCACCGCGAGGTAATCAAGGCCGTGCACGACATCATGGAAGAAGCCAAGACCTATAATTTCGATTCGGAATGGAAGAATGCGGAACTGGCGATAAAGGATGTGCTGGTATCCCACGTCATGGATGAAGACATGAAATACGCCGACTTTTTCCACAGGCACCCCGAAGTGTCCGGCAGAGTCCACAGGCACCGGAAAACCGCCTGAGCCTGCCGTGCAGCTCCCCGCTTCCCCGCTACCGGAAGTCAGTCACGGAAAATGAACAATGCCGCACTCAATGCAACGCCAAGCAGATAAATCAGCCAGGTCTGGCTGATCAGGTAGGTATATCCCATCAAGGTACCGCCGATGGCCATCGGCTTCCAGCTCATGGCTTTCTTGCCATAGACGAAAGCGGCAAAGCCGATGGTGCTGAACAGGATAGAAGCAAATAAATTGGCGGTACTCGGCAATTCCATCAAACCACTCCCTCAAACGCGCTGGCGCAAACGGTAAAACAGATAGGGAGCCAGCGCAACCCATACCAGCAGCAACGGCCAGACACGTCCGCGCAGCAGATTGTAATTGGCCAGCAGTTCGTGCCACGGACGCCCGGCAACAAAATGGAAGAACAGGAACTCGAACGTTACGGTCAGCACCATCCAGAACAGCCCGACAAGCAGCGCCTGCCGCGCGGAAATCGGCGGCCAGCAATGCACATAAACCCTAATCACCAGGCCAAGAAGAATGATCCCACTCAATGTCGAAAGCTGGTTCGCATGCAGCCCGGAAACATATTTTCCGTAAGTAAAATCACGCAGCGCACCGTTGGCAACGGCAACCAGCAGCATCACAAACCAGGCCAGCAGGTAACGCATCACTTCATGCGCGAAGGCAGCTTGAGCACCTCACCCGCCACCCGGAAACTGCCCTTGCCCTGATGGTGGAGGGTACGCGGGTTCTTCTGCGCAGGATCATGCCAGGCCTTGACCACTTCCAGCACGAAGAAATTGTATTTATTCACCAAGCGCGTATCCGCCACCCGGCATTCGAGGCTGGCGTAACACTCGGCGATCAGCGGCGGTGCCACCTGCGAGGCAGGCAAGGGCGTAAGGCCGAACGCCTTGAACTTGTCGAGTCTGCGTCCCGAACTGTTGCCGACCTTCACTACCTTCTGCGCGATCTCGGCAGTCGGGATGTTCAACACGCATTCGCGGGTCTTGACCAGCGCATCGAAGCTGTAATTGCGCCCGCTCAGCACGCACCCCACCAGCGGCGGCTCGAACTCCATCATGGTGTGCCACGACATGGTCATCACGTTCGCACGCCCCTTGTGCGAAGTGGTCACCAGCACCACCGGCCCCGGTTCGAGCAGGCGGTACACGCGCGACAGGGGAAATGCCCGTATTTTCATGGCTGCTGCTCCACTATGGAAAAATGGCTGAAATCCCCCCAATTAACTGCTCATCCCCTTGTAACTCGCGTAAAATTATGTGCCTACTATAGCCCCGGCTCCGCTGTAAAACCATACACCTTTTTGCCTATATCTCCACCGTGTCTGTCGAAGTCGAACGTTTCTTTTCCGAACAAAGCCCGCTAGCTACTGAAGTTGCCTCGTTCCGTCCGCGCGCGCAGCAGCGCGACATGGCGATGGCGGTGGCCCAGGCGATACGCGACAACGCGATCCTGGTAGCCGAGGCCGGTACCGGCACCGGCAAGACCTTCGCCTACCTGGTCCCTGCCCTGCTCGCCGGCGGCAAGGTGATCGTTTCCACCGGTACCAAGAACCTGCAGGATCAGCTGTTCCAGAAAGACCTGCCGATGGTGCGCGATGCCTTGAAGGCGCCGGTATCGGTGGCTCTGCTCAAGGGGCGTTCGAACTACGTGTGCCACTACCACCTGGAGCGCACGCAGGCCGACGGCCGCTTCGCCACGCGCGAGGACGTGAAGCATCTGGGCAAGATCGTCAACTACGCGAAGATCACGCAGAATGGCGACAAGAGCGGGCTGGCCGACGTGCCGGAGAATTCGCCGGTGTGGATGCAGGTGACTTCGACGCGCGACAACTGCCTCGGCCAGGAATGCCCGCAGCACAAGGAATGCTTCGTGCTCAAGGCACGCAAGGAAGCGATGGAAGCCGACGTGGTGGTGGTCAACCACCACCTGTTCTTCGCCGACGTAATGCTGCGCGACGAGGGCGTGGCCGAGCTGCTGCCGGCGGTCAACACGGTGATCTTCGATGAGGCGCACCAATTGCCGGAGACCGCCAGCCTGTTTTTCGGCGAGAGCATTTCCACTTCGCAGCTGCTGGACCTGGCGCGCGATACGCGGCTGGAAGCGGCGACCTCGGCCAGGGATTTCTCCGTACTGCCCACTGCCACCGATGCGCTGGACAAGGCAGCGCGCGATTTCCGGCTGGTATTCAAGCGCGGCGAAGGCCGCATGCCGGCGCACGGCATCGACGAACTCAAGGAGTTCCCGTCCGCACTGGCCACGCTTACCGACAAGCTGGCAGGCCTCAACAGCCTGCTGGAGAAACAGGCGGAACGCAGCGAGGGGCTGGAGAAATGCTGGCAGCGCAGCGCCGAACTGATGCAGAAAATCCGCCAGTGGACAAACGAGGAGCAAGCCGGTGCCGTACGCTGGCTGGAGGTGTTCCACCATTCGGTGCAGCTCAACACCACACCGCTGTCGATTGCGGAAATCTTCGCCAAGCAGATCAGCGGGCACCCCCGCGCGTGGATATTCACTTCCGCCACGCTCGCGGTGAAACAGAATTTTTCCCATTACCAGGCCGAAATGGGACTGCTCGAGGCCCGTACCGCGTGCTGGGACAGCCCGTTCAATTACCAGGAACAGGCATTGCTGTATGTACCGCAGCAAATGCCGGAACCGAACAGCCCCGGCTATACCGAAGCCGTCGTGCAGGCGGCCCTGCCGCTGATCGAGGCCAGCCAGGGGCGCGCCTTCCTGCTGTTCACCAGCCTGCGTGCGATGCAGCGTGCCCATGAAATCCTCACCGCCGAATTCGACCGCAAAGGCCTCAACTACCCGCTGATGCTGCAGGGCGAGGGTTCGCGCAACGAGTTGCTGTCGCGCTTCCGCGAACACGGCAACGCGGTGCTGCTCGGCAGCCAGTCGTTCTGGGAGGGCGTGGATGTGCGCGGCGAGGCGCTGTCGCTGGTGGTGATCGACAAGCTGCCGTTCGCGCCGCCCGACGACCCGGTGCTGGCGGCACGCATCGCTGAGCTCAATAAACAGGGGCGCAACGCGTTCATGGAATACCAGTTGCCGCGTACCGTGATCAACCTCAAGCAGGGCGCGGGGCGGCTGATTCGCGACGAAACCGATCACGGCGTGCTGATGATTTGCGACCCGCGCCTCATCTCCAAGCATTACGGCAAGCGCATCTGGCAGAGCCTGCCGCCATTCCGCCGCACCCGCGACCAGGACGAGGCCGTGGGTTTCTTCGCTGCCAAATAGCCAAGCAGGGTGGATTCGGTTAAATTACCCCCTGATATTTGAACGATTAGCGGTACTGGCAATCTGAAACAACATGAACGAAACGATGCTGAAATTGGTACAGGGGGTCGACCGTTTGTACCCGCATGAGCTGGAACAACAGTTCCCGCGCATCATGCACAAGATCATTGAGCTCTGGAACACGCCGCAGATGGAAGGCTATTTCACCGACTTGATGGTCAATTCCCGTGGCTCCGAACGTCAGGGATTCCCCAAGAAGGTCGCCTCCGAGATTTACTACCTGAGCCAGGTATATGACCGCACGCGCAATCTTCCCGGGAGCGAGGATGCCTCGCCGTGGGCGAATATCGACATCAACAAGCAGCGCCTCATCGAGGGCAATGGTTATCAATGCACGCCGCAAGGCTTCCTGAAGTCGGCGGAGGCAGGCGACCGCGCGACCGTCAGCCTGTTCCTGAGCAGCGGTGCCGAGGTGGACACGCGCGACGAGCGCGGCTGGACGCCGCTGATGATCACTGCCTTCAACGGCAACGAGGAAATCGCCGAACTGCTGATCCGCAGCGGCGCCGATGTCGGCATCAAGGACACCGCAGGTTACGGCCCCATGCACTGGGCCGCATTCAACGGCTACGCCAACGTCATCAAGTTGCTGATCATCAAGAACGCCGATGTCAATGCATGCAGCCAGCATGGCTGGACACCGCTGCTGCAGGGTGCAACACGCGGGCACCTGGCAGCGTGTGGTGCGTTGATCGCCGGTGGCGCCAATGTAAACCTGGCCAGCAACGACGGCTGGACACCGCTACACAAGGCATGCGCCAACGGCCATATCGAGGTGGTAAAACTGCTGCTGGCAGCCAAGGCCGACCGCAACGCACAGCATCAGGATGGCGTCACACCGCTCGCCCTTGCCAGCAAGAACAAGCGCACGGACATCGTCAGCCTGCTGACTACTGGATAATTTCCGCCCACAGGTCATGCGTGTCCGAATCGGTGACGCGCACGGTAATCATATCGCCCACTTGCAGCGACTGGCCGTTGTCGATGTAGACCATGCCGTCGATCTCGGGTGCATCGGCTGAACTGCGTGCAATTGCGCCTTCCTCGTCCACTGCGTCCACCAGCACTTGTATCGTCTGCCCCACCTTGCGTGCCAGCTTCTCCGTGCTGATCTCTTCCTGCAACTGCATCAGCCTCGCCAGGCGTTCGTTCTGTTCTTCCGGCGGAACATGGTCCGGCAATTCATTCGCCCTGGCGCCTTCCACCGGCGAATAGGGAAAGGCGCCGACGCGGTCGAGCTGCGCTTCTTCCAGGAAATCCAGCAGTTCTTCGAACTCTTCTTCCGTCTCGCCAGGAAAGCCGACAATGAATGTGCTGCGCAAGGTGATGTCCGGGCAGATGCTGCGCCATTGCTGGATGCGCTGCAGCACATTCTCGCTGCTTGCCGGGCGTTTCATCAGTTTGAGTATGCGTTTGCTGGCATGCTGGAACGGGATGTCGAGGTAGGGCAGGATCCGGCCCTCGGCCATCAGCGGGATGATGTCATCCACGTGCGGGTAGGGATAGACGTAATGCAGCCGCACCCACGCACCGAGATCGCCCATCGCTGCGGCAAGTTCGTTCATCCGCGTCTTGAGCGGCCTGCCGTTCCAGAAACCGGTACGGTACTTCACGTCCACGCCGTAGGCGCTGGTATCCTGGGAAATGACCAGCAACTCCTTCACGCCGGCTTCGACCAGGTTATGCGCTTCCTGCATCACATCGCCCACCGGTCGGCTGACCAGGTCGCCACGCAGGCTGGGGATGATGCAAAACGTGCAGCGGTGGTTGCAGCCTTCGGAAATCTTTACGTACGCATAATGCTGCGGCGTCAGCCGCACGCCCTGTGCCGGCACCAGGTCGCTGTAGGGATCGTGCGGTTTGGGCAGGTGCGCATGCACTGCCTCCATCACCTCTTCTGCCGCATGCGGCCCGGTTACCGCCAGTACCCTGGGATGCGCCTGCTGCACGATGTCGCCCTTGGCACCGAGGCAGCCAGTCACGATGACCTTGCCGTTCTCGGCCAGCGCCTCGCCGATGGCATCCAGCGACTCTTCGACCGCACTGTCGATGAAACCGCAGGTATTCACCACCACCAGATCTGCATCGTCGTAGCTGCCCGAAATGATGTAACCCTCGGCACGCAGCTTGGTGAGGATCAGTTCGGAATCGGAAGTCGCCTTGGGGCACCCCAGTGAGACAAAGCCGACGCGTGCGGGAGCAATTTTCTTGGCCATAGCGGTTATTCCCTGATCAACGCCATGGTCAGTGCCACGGTGCCAATACCCGAGATGATCAACACCACCTGCTGTACGGTATCGCGCAGATGTGCACGCTTATGCAGGCCGGGTATCAGGTCGGCCACCGCCACGTAGAGCAGGCTGGCTGCCGCCAGCGCCAGCATCGACGGTATCCATGCCTGCATGGTCTGCAGGGTGACGTAACCGAGCACGCCGCCAGCTACCGAGGCAAAGCTGGAAATCAGATTGTATTTCAGCGCCCGCATCTTGCCGTAACCGGAATGCAGCAGGATCGCAAAGTCGCCGACCTCCTGCGGAATTTCATGCGCAATAATCGCTACCGCGGTCACCACACCGAGATGGGTATCGGTCAGGAACGCCGCGGCGATGATGATGCCATCCACGAAATTGTGGAAAGTGTCGCCCACCGTGATCATCAGGCCGCTGCGGCCATGATCGTGGTTATGCTCGGTCTCGAGCAACTCGTGTCCTTCACAGTGCTCCTGGTGACAATGCCGCCACAACACCAGCTTTTCCAGAATGAAGAACAGCAGGATGCCGAACAGCAGCGTGCCACTCAGGAAGGCTACGCTGGGCGTAAGCCTGACCGCCTCCGGCAGGACGTCGAGAAACACCGCCCCAAGCATCGCACCGATGGCATAGCTCACCATCGCGCCAAGGTAACGCTGCATGCGCGGATTGAGTGCGAATATCGCCGCCAGCAGCACGCTCAACGCGCCGCCAAGAATGCTGGAAGCAATGATCCAGGCCAGAGTGCTCATGAAAGGTCTAAAGAATATACGAGGCGTGGATTATAGCGGATTGCAGGCAAGGCACCGCCGGAATCCGGTGCCTGCCGGCTGCGTTCAAGCCTGTTCCCTGCCCCGCAAATGGGTAACATAACGCTCGACGCCCTGCGCAACATCCAGGAACGGCGCTTCGTAGCCGCCGACCGCCCGCAAATCGGCCATGTCGGCCTGGGTATAGCTCTGGTACTTGCCCTTCAGCTGTTCCGGAAACGGGATATAGCGCAACAGTTGCTGCTGCTGTATCTGCTCCAGCGTCAGTGCGCCCTCGCCCTGCTCTGCGCGCAGCGTATTGATCACCGCCACCGCCACGTCGTTGAAACTCTGCGCACGGCCTGTGCCGAGATTGAAAATGCCGGACTTCCCGGGATTGGAAAGAAAGTGCATGTTGACCTTGGCCACATCTTCAACCGACACGAAGTCGCGCAACTGGCCGCCGTTTTCATAGCCGTCACAGCCCTCGAAAAGTTTGACGTAGCCGTCGGCGCGAAACTGGTTGAAAAAGTGAAATGCCACCGAAGCCATGCGCCCCTTGTGCTGCTCGCGCGGGCCATACACGTTGAAATAACGCAGGCCGACAATCTGCGCACTGCGCTTGCGCCAGCGGCGGCGCACCACCTGGTCGAACAGGAATTTTGAATAGGCGTAAACATTGAGCGGCGATTCGTGTTCGCGGCTTTCCTTGAACACCGGTCCTGCACCGTACACCGACGCGGACGAGGCGTACAGGAACGGCACTTCCTCTTCCTGGCAGTAGTCCAGCAATTCGAGCGAATAGCGGTAGTTGTTCTGCATCATGTAGCGGCCGTCCGTCTCCATGGTGTCGGAGCAGGCTCCCTGATGCAGCACTGCCGACAGCAGCCCGTCGAAATAGCCATTGGCCAGCTGCTCGATGAACTCTTCCTTGTCCATGTAGTCGGCGATATCGCAGTCCGCCAGATTCCTGAACTTGTCGGCACTCTTCAGGTTGTCGACGGCGATGATGTTGTTCTCGCCGCGCTCGTTGAGCGCTTTCACCAGATTCGAGCCGATAAACCCGGCGGCGCCGGTAACCACGTAATACATAATTTACCCGTTCATGTCTTGAATGATTTCTTCCCGGCTGACCACAGCCGTCCCCAGTTTGCCGACCACAATTCCGGCCGCGCGGTTAGCCATGCGCACCGCCGCCGGCATGTCTGCCCCGCTCGCCAGCATCGCAGCCAGCGTGGCAATCACGGTATCACCTGCCCCGCTGACGTCAAACACTTCGCGCGCCAGCACCGGTTCGTTCAGCGCCGGCTGGCCGGCACGATACAGGCTCATGCCGTCTTCACTGCGCGTCACCAGCAGTGCTTCGAGCCGCAACTCTGCACGCAACTTCTGCGCCTTGGCAGCCAGCTCCTCTTCATTTTTCCAGCTCCCCGCCACCTGGCGGAATTCACTGCGGTTCGGCGTCAGCAGCGTCGCCCCTTGATAGCGCGCATAGTCTTCCCCCTTGGGATCGACCAGCACCTGTTTGCCGGCTGCCCTGGCCAGTGCAATCATTTCGGCAATATGCGCCAGCCCGCCCTTGCCGTAATCCGACAACACCACGACGTCGGCCTGCGGCAACTTGGCGCGATAATCGGCCAGCTTGGCGTGCAGCACTTCGTGACTGGGCTGGGTCTCGAAATCGATGCGCAACAGCTGTTGCTGCCGTGCGATTGCACGCAGCTTGATGGTCGTGGCAATGGTGCTGTCGCGATGCAGCAGCGCACTGACGTTATGCTGTGCACTTAACAATTCTTCCAGGCGCGCACCCGGCTCGTCGGCACCGACTACCGACAACAGCGTGCACTGCGCACCCAGTGCGGCAATGTTGCGCGCTACATTGGCGGCACCGCCCGGCCGGTCCTCGACACGCGCCACCTTGAGCACCGGCACCGGCGCCTCCGGCGAAATGCGTTCGACATCGCCGAACCAGTAGCGGTCCAGCATCACGTCGCCCACCACCAGCACACGGGCATTATCGAATGACGGCAGTTGTTTGCTCATGCCCCGGCTCCGATCTGTTGCGAAATTTCCTGCAGCGCCTGCAGCGGGTCGGCGGCACGCGTAATCGGCCGGCCGATCACCAGGTAGCTGGAACCGTTGTCGAGTGCGGCACGCGGCGTCATCACCCGCATCTGGTCATCCAGCCCGGCCTGTGCCGGACGGATACCCGGGGTGACCAGGCAGAATTCGCCGCCGCACTGGCCGCGCAACAACGGTGCTTCCTGCGCCGAACACACGACGCCGTCCAGCCCGCTGTCGCGTGCCAGTGTTGCCAGGCGCAGCACCAGCTCGGCAGGCGTGGCAGCGATACCCAGCTCGGTCAGGTCTTCCTGCCCCATGCTGGTCAGCACGGTGACAGCGATCAGCTTGGGCGGCCTGGCCACCTTGGCCAGCCCCTCCTGCGCCGCTTCCATCATCCTGCGCCCACCCAGCGCATGCACGTTCACCATCCATATCCCGAGCGCAGCGGCAGCCTTGCAGGCCTGCGCGGTGGTATTGGGAATGTCATGGAATTTCAGGTCGAGGAATATCTCATAGCCGCGCTGCATCAATTGCTCAAGCAACTGCGGACCGGTCGCGGTGAACAGTTCCTTGCCCACTTTCAGCCGGCATAGTTCGGGCTGCAGCCGGGCGGCCAATTCCAGCGCAGGCTGTGCCTCGGCATAATCCATGGCCACGATGATTTTCGGGTCGTTACTCATATCGTCTGTCCGTTTTCTTCGCTGCGGCGCGGTGCATAGGTTTCCCAGCCGTGGCAGGCCGGGCAATGCCAGTAGAACTGGCGTGCCTTGAAACCGCAGCTGGTGCAACGGTACATCGCCAGCGAGCGGGTGCGCTGGTGCACCAGATTCTTGACCAGCTCAATGTCGGCACGGCGATCCAGCGACTGGTCCAGCAGACGCGCTTCCAGCAACTTGTCCAGCCCCAGCAGCGAAGGATTGCGCTTCAGCTCGTCACGCACCATCTGGTAGGCGGCCTCTGCGCCATCGCGCTGCAGGATGGCATGAAACAGCACATCCACGAGATCCAGCGAATGATGCCTGGACAGATAACGCTGCAGCAAGGCAATGCCCTCATCCGTACGCTCGCTCTGCTGATAGGCGGCCAGCAGCCGCTCCGCCACCAGTGGCAGGTATTGCGGATTCTGCTGTTCGACGCGCTGCCAGATTTCGATGGCTTGCGCATAATGCCGGGCCGTGTTTTCCATGTCGCCAAGCATCATGGTCGCGCGCACCGATTGCGGGTTAACTTCCAGCGCCTGCCCAAGGTGGACACGCGCTGCCTCGTTCTGACCACGCCCGATTTCCGCTGCGGCCAGTTCGCAGAAGAAGAAGGCCGCCTCCTTGTGGTGCGGCTCGCCGGAAACCGCTGTCAGCCGCTGCGTGATATCGATGGCCTTGAGCCAGTCCTGCTCCTTCTGGTAAATCTCCAGCAGGAAATCCAGCGCGGATTTCGCATAAGCGGTGTGCTGCAAATCCAGGAACAGCGCTTCGGCACGGTCCATGATGCCGGCCTTGAGGTAATCCTGCCCCAGCTCAAACAGCGCCTGCTGCCTTTTGTCCTCATCCAGGTCGGCTCGCTCGACCAGGTTCAGGTGCATGCGCAGCGCACGATCCACTTCACCGCGGCGACGGAACAGGCTGCCCAGCGCAAAGTGCAGCTCGACCGTCTGCGGGTCGACCTTGACCACTTCGATAAACGCATCGATGGCCTTGTCCTGCTGTTCGTTGAGTAGGAAATTGAGCCCCTGAAAATAGGAGCGCGGCAACGCGCTGGATTCATCCACCAGCTGCTTGATGTCAATACGTGCCGCCAGCCAGCCCATGCCGAAAAACAAGGGAAAAGCCAGCAGCATCCATGGTTCGAATTCCATAAATGGTTCTGCGATAAATCAAGTAGGTTGGGTCGGCACCCGTGCCGTCTCCTCGGCCTCGGCCAGCTTGTTCTTCATGCGCAATTCACGCTTGAGCGCCGCGATCTCGCGGTGCTGGCGCAGCAAATTACCCAGCACCGATAGCATCCCGACTATCGCCCCCGCCACAAAAAACAGCAGCACGATGACCACCAGCGAAGTCTGCCACTCGTAGCCGAAGAAATAGCGCAAGGTCACCGGCTGGTCGTTTTTCATCGCCAGTCCAAGCAGGATGAGAAACAGAAAAGCACGGAATAACCAGGTCACATAACGCATGATTCACTCGCAACAAGTTCCAGACCGCACCTTAACACAACAGGCAAAAAATTGGCGGCACCATCTTGCGACAGGCCGCCAATCGATTCAGCACAACACTACGTCAGGACGCAGGGTTGTCGACCCGTTCGCGCAACTCCTTGCCGGCCTTGAAATGCGGCACGTATTTGGCAGGTACGTTGACCTTGTCGCCGGACTTGGGATTGCGCCCTACTCGCGGCGGACGATAGTTCAGCGCGAAGCTGCCGAAGCCGCGAATTTCGATACGCCCACCCTGGGCCAGGGTCGAAGCCATGGTATCAAGGATAACCTTGACCGCGAGTTCTGCATCCTTGGCCAGCAGCTGCGGATAACGCTCTGCAAGCTTGGCAATGAGGTCGGAGCGGGTCATTATTTACGCTCCTTATTGGCCGTCAGCCTTGCTGGTGTCCAGCTTGGCCTTGAGCAGCGCACCCAGGTTGGTAGTACCGGCGGTGCCGCTGCTTTCCGCAGAGAATTTCTGCATCGCAGCCACTTCCTCGGCCTTGTCCAGCGCCTTGATCGACAGGTTGATGCCGCGGTTCTTGCGATCCACGTTGATCACCACAGCCTTGACCTCATCGCCTTCCTTGAGGTGATTGCGGATATCTTCAACGCGATCGGCAGAAACCTCGGAAGCCTTCAGGTAGCCTTCAACATCGCCGTCCAGGGTAATCACTGCGCCCTTCGCGTCGATCGCCTTGACTACGCCATTGACTACGCTGCCCTTGTCGTGGGTAACGATGTAACCATTGAAGGGATCACCATCCATCTGCTTGATGCCGAGGGAGATACGCTCACGCTCGACGTCGATGGCCAGCACCACGGCCTCGACTTCATCGCCCTTCTTGTAATTGTGTACGGCTTCTTCGCCAGGTGCTGCCCAGGACAGGTCGGACAGGTGCACCAGGCCATCGATACCGCCGTCCAGGCCGATGAAGATACCGAAATCGGTGATCGACTTGATCTGGCCCTTAACCTTGTCGCCCTTCTTGTGGTTGAGCGCAAAGTCATCCCATGGGTTGGACTGGCACTGTTTCATGCCCAGCGAAATACGGCGGCGCTGTTCGTCGATTTCCAGAATCATCACTTCGACTTCGTCGCCCAGCTGCACCACCTTGGAAGGATGAACGTTCTTGTTGGTCCAGTCCATTTCGGAGACGTGCACCAGACCTTCGATGCCTTGCTCGATTTCCACGAACGCACCGTAGTCGGTCAGGTTGGTCACCTTGCCGAACAGGCGGGTACCCTGCGGGTAGCGACGTGCCAGGCCATTCCATGGGTCGTCGCCCATCTGCTTGATGCCCAGCGAAACACGATTCTTTTCCTGGTCGAACTTGAGGATCTTGGCTTCGACCTCGTCACCCACCGTCAGCACTTCGGACGGGTGCTTGACGCGGCGCCACGCCAGATCGGTGATGTGCAGCAGGCCGTCGATACCACCCAGATCCACGAATGCACCGTAATCGGTAATGTTCTTGACCACGCCCTTGACGATCGCGCCTTCCTTGAGGTTGGCCAGGATCGACTCACGGTCTGCACCCATGCTGGCTTCCAGCACGGCGCGACGCGATACCACCACGTTGTTGCGCTTGCGGTCCAGCTTGATGATCTTGAACTCCATATTCTTGTTTTCATAGGGAGTTGTATCCTTGACCGGGCGGATGTCCACCAGCGAACCGGGCAGGAAGGCACGAATGCCGTTGACCATGGCGGTGAGGCCACCCTTGACCTTGCCGCTGACAAAGCCTTCGACGATCTTGCCTTCTTCCATCGCCACTTCGAGCTCATGCCATGCAGCCAGGCGCTTGGCCTTTTCGCGCGACAGCTTGGTCTCGCCATAGCCGTTTTCCAGCGATTCGATCGCCACGGTGACGAAATCACCTGCAGCAACTTCAACTTCGCCCTTGTCGTTGAGGAATTCCTCAACCGGGATAAAACTTTCGGACTTCAGTCCGGCATTGACCACCACCACGTTCTGATCAATGCGCACGACTTGCGCGGTAATCAGTTCGCCGGCACGCATTTCCTTGCGCGTCAGGCTTTCTTCGAACAGTGAGGCAAAACTTTCTGGATCGGCTACAGCAGCATTAGCATTCATTATTGAGACACCTAGAACAAAATCCGCTTGTGGCGGAGGGTTAGTTAAACATTCCGAAACGAAGGGCTCGTCACGGGGCCATACTTCAACGCGGGTAGCGTGTCAGCACTTCCTGCACCGCCTGGCCGATGTTCAGGTCAGTGGTGTCCAGCAAACTCGCATCCGTTGCCTGTTGCAGGGGAGCCACGCTGCGCTGGCTGTCTCGCTCGTCGCGGGCGCGGATTTCCTGCAAAAGGGCGGGAATATTAGCATCCATTTCTTTTTCCATCAACTGCTTATATCTCCGCTCTGCGCGCACCTCGGCAGAAGCCGTCAAAAACACCTTGAGCCGCGCATCCGGAAACACTACCGACCCCATGTCGCGTCCGTCCGTCACCAGCCCCGGCACGCGGCGGAAAGCGCGCTGCTTGTCGAGCAGGGCGGCACGCACCGCAGGCAGCGCCGCCACTCTGGAGGCCCCCGCGGCACATTGCTCGCCGCGGACTTCGTTTCCCACCCGCTCCCCGTCCAGCCAGATATCCGCGCCTTCGAAACGTACATCCATGCGTCCGGCCAGTTCCGCCAGCTCTGTCTCGTCGTCCAGCGCCACCCCCTGCTGCTGCGCAGCCAGCGCCAGCACCCGGTACAACGCACCGCTGTCCAGATAGTTGTATCCCAGTTCCGCCGCCACCCGTTGCGCCACCGTACCCTTGCCCGAAGCCGACGGGCCGTCGATGGCAATCACCGGCACTGCCTGCGTCACCGCAGCAAAACGTTCGAAATAATCGGGAAAGGTCTTGGCGACACACCTCGGGTCGTTGATGCGCATACCCGCATCGCCGAATGCGGCAAGCGAAAAGCACATTGCCATGCGGTGATCGTCATAGGTGTCGATGGCCGCATGGCGGGTCTGCGCGGGCGGCGTGATGCGAAGATAATCCGCTCCCTCTTCCACCGTCGCCCCGACCTTGCGCAGCTCAACCGCCATCGCCGCGATGCGGTCGGTTTCCTTGACCCGCCAGCTCGCGATGTTGCGCAGCGTAGTGGTGCCGTCGGCGAACAATGCGGCCACGGCCAGCGTCATCGCCGCATCGGGAATGTGGTTGCAATCGAGATCGATCGCCTTCAATTTACCAGTTTCAGGCGCTGCCGCCTCCATCCAGTTGTCGCCAAGTTCTATACGCGCACCCATCTGCTGCAGTGCTTCGGCAAAACGCACATCGCCCTGCACACTGTCGCGCCCCACGCCCAGCACGCGCACCGGGCCACCGCCAATCGCGCCGGCCGCAAGGAAATACGAGGCAGACGAGGCATCGCCCTCGACATGGACGATGCCGGGACTTTGATAGCGCTGTGCGCCGAACACCATGAAGCGTTGCCATCCCTGACGCTCCACGCGCACGCCGAAGCGCGCCATCATCGCCAAGGTGATCTCGATGTAAGGCCTGGAAATGAGTTCGCCCGCCACATCGACCACCACCGCCTCGCCACTGAGCGGCAGTGCCATCAGCAGGCCGGTAAGGAACTGGCTGGAGACATCGCCGCGCACTTGCACGGTATTGCCCGCCAGCATGCCGGGGCTTATCTGCAGTGGCGGATAACCTTCGTTGCCGAGATACTTGATGTCAGCTCCGAGCTGCCGCAGCGCATCGACCAGGTCCCCGATCGGCCGTTCATGCATGCGCGCCACGCCGGACAACTCATAGCTGCCGCCAGCCAGTGCCAGTGCTGCAGTCAGCGGGCGAAACGCGGTGCCGGCATTACCCAGAAACAGCTTCGCCTCCTTGACCGGGAAATTGCCGCCGCAACCAGTCACCCGATAGGCGTTGTCGCCCAGCGCTTCAACCTGCACGCCCAGCGTACGCAATGCGTCCAGCATGCGCTCGGTGTCGTCGGAATGCAGCAGGTCGCGTACTTCAGTCGCCCCTTCGGCCAAGGCGGCCAGCAGCAGTACGCGATTGGAAATACTTTTCGAGCCTGGCAACTGTACTGTGCCATGTGCGCTCAGCAATGGGGGAAGGTCGAGGTACGCCTGAACGGTCATCTTGAACGGAGCTTTATTGTTGGTTCCAGTTGCCGCGCACATCGCTGGACAATTGAAAAATCTCTTCCAGCCTGGAAGCGTCGCTGTTTTCCAGCGCCTGGTACAGGACATACAGCTCGTCCGCATACAGCTTCACTTCGCGCAGCAATGCCTCGCGGTTAGCCATGCAGATGTCGCGCCACATCTCGGGCGAACTGGCCGCAATCCGGGTGAAATCGCGGAAGCCGCTGGCGGCGAACGACAGCAGCTGCTCGCTGTTGTCGCGTTGCGCGATATCGTGCACCAGTGCAAACGACAACAAATGGGGCAAGTGGCTCACGGCAGCGAATACTGCGTCGTGTTCCTCCGGTGTCAGCTGGCTGATCACGGCACCGCAAGCTTCCCACGCACCGCACACACGAATCAGGGATTCGGTACTGTTTTCCGGCAGCGGTGTCAGCACCACTCGCTTGCCCTGATAAAGATCCTCAAGCGCAGCGGCGGGCCCACTCTGCTCGGCGCCGGCAATGGGGTGTGCCGGCACGAACTGGGCAATCCTGTCGCCCAGGTTGGCGCGCGCTACCGCGACCACATCGCTTTTGGTGCTGCCGCCATCAGTAATCAGCGTGTTTGCGCCAAGGTGCGGCGCAATGCGCACGAAAATATCCGCCATCTGCGCCACCGGGGTGGCGAGCAGGATCAGGTCGGCATCGCCGACTTCGTCCGCGATATCCTCACCAATACGGTCGATGATGCCGAGCTTGGCCGCCTGTTTCAGCGTGGCAGAACTGCGCCCGAAACCGACCACCTCAGCCACTGCGTCGGCGCGGCGCAATGCCAGCGCAAACGAGCCACCGATCAGGCCGGTGCCGAAAATAACGACTTTGCGGAACGACAGCGGCATGGCTTACAGGGTGCGCCCGATTGCACTGGCGATGGCACCCAGCGTGCCCATCAGTTTCTTCAGTTCCGGTGGCGACAGCGCCTGGTCGGCATCGCACCATGCATCGCACGGGCTCGGATGCATCTCGACCAGCAGGCCGTCGGCACCCGCGGCGATCGCAGCCTGCGACAGTGCTGGCACCATCCATGCCTTGCCGCCCGCATGCGAGGGATCGACGATGACCGGCAGGTGGGTTTCCTTCTTCAGCACCGGAATCGCGGTCACGTCCAGCACATTGCGATAGTACGTTTCAAAGGTACGGATGCCGCGTTCGCAGAAGATGATGTTGTGGTTGCCGCCGGCTGCAATGTATTCCGCCGCCATCAGCCACTCGCTGATGGTGGCCGACATACCGCGCTTGAGGATCACCGGCTTGTTGATGCGACCGACCTCTTTCAGCAGGTCGAAGTTCTGCATGTTGCGCGTGCCGATCTGGATCACATCGACATCGTATTCGAGGAAGCTGTCCAGCTGGCGCGCATCCATCAGCTCGGTGACGATGGGCAGCTTGAATTTGTCGGCCGCCTTGCGGAAGATATCCAGCCCTTCCACGCCCTTGCCCTGGAATGTATAGGGGCTGGTGCGCGGCTTGAAAGCGCCGCCGCGCATCAGGCGGCACCCCGCTTCGCGCACGAATTGTGCGGACAGATCCATCTGTTCCTGCGTCTCCACCGAGCACGGCCCGGCGATGATCTGGATCTGCGAGCCGCCCAGCGGCACGCCCGCAATATCGATGACCGTGCTCTCCCGGTGCGACTCGCGCGACACGATCTTGTACTGTTTCGCGATATGCATCGCCGATTCCACGCCAGGCAACGGCGTGAACATATCCGGATCCAGCTTGCTTTCGTCGCCAATGGCACCGATCACCGTACGCTCGATGCCGCGCGAGATGTTGGCCTGCAACCCGGCCGCTTCGAGTTTCTTCACCACCGCGCCGATTTCGGTGTCGGTCACTTCCCTGCCCATTACTATAATCATTTCACTTCCTCAATCGCCTGCTTCAATGCAGATAAAAATCTTTCGTTTTCACTTTCGGTACCGATACTCACCCGCAGGTATTCGGCCATGTCGTAACTGGCAACCGGACGCACGATCACCCCCAGTTCCAGCAGGCGGCGATACATCTTCAAACCGTCGCCGATCCTGAAACTGACGAAATTGCCGTAGGAAGGAATGTATTCCAGCCCCAGCCGACGCAATTCGGCAGTGATCTGCTGCATGCCGCGCAAATTGAGCTCGTGCGTTTTGCGCACGAAGTCCTCGTCCGCCAGTGCCGCCACGGCAGCGGCCTGCGCCAGGCTGTTGACGTTGAACGGCTGGCGGACACGATTCATCATGTCCGCCACCTGCGCATGGGCGAATGCGTAACCGACACGCAGCCCGGCCAGCCCATAGGCCTTGGAAAAAGTGCGCGAGACGATAAGGTTCGGGAACTCCTGCAGCCACGCCACCGAATCGTAACGATTCTCTTCCGGCAGGTATTCATTGTAGGCCTCGTCCAGCACAACCAGGATATCCGATGGCAGTGCCCGCATGAATTCCAGCAGCGCCCCCGCCTCGAGGAAAGTGCCGGTCGGGTTGTTCGGGTTGGCAATAAATACCAGCTTGGCCTGTTGCGCCGCGGCGGTCTGCAGCATCGCCTTCAGATCGTGACCGAACTCGATCGCGGGCACGCTGATACCGGATGCGCCGACAGCCTGCGTCGCCAGCGGATACACCGCGAAGGCATGCGCCGAATATACCGCACGGTCGCCGACAGAAAGGAAGGCACGCGCAGCCAGTTCCAGCATGTCGTTGGAGCCGTTGCCGAGCACGATGTGCTCGTGCCCTACGCCGTAACGGCGGGACAATGCATCCTTCAGCTCAAAGCCGTTGCCGTCCGGATACAGTGCGATGCTCTCGATCGCCTGCTGCATCGCCGCAACGGCATGCGGGCTGCAGCCGAGCGGATTTTCGTTGGAGGCAAGCTTGACGATGCCGCTGATACCGAGTTCGCGCTCCAGTTCGGCAATCGGCTTGCCGGGCTGGTAGGGCGCAATGGCTCGAATATAGGGTGGTGCTAGGTCACGGTAATTCATGGCGATTTTTTTCAGGTTATTTCGGCTTGCGCAGGATCCAGTAGGTCTCGCCCGGCCAGCCCGGGAACATGCCGCCGAACCACAGGTTGAAGCGCATCCACCATTTGTAGTTTTCCAGGAAGAAGCCCTTCTTGCGGATGAAGAACGCGCCGCTCAGGAATTCGACTTCCAAGCCGCTGGCCGCTGCCATCGCACGCACGCGTTGCGGCGAGAATACGCTGACATGGCCGTACTTGCGCGCCTTGGGACGGATTTCCTGCTCGCGCGACTGCACCATGGCATGCGGCAGCGAAGGAAAGCCGCCGATCATCATGCCACCGGGCTTGAGATTGACCACCAGCTTGGCCACCAGTTGTTCCGGCTGGAACAGGTGCTCCAGCACATGCAACAGTATCATTGCATCGTACTGTTTTCCCCCCAGCGCGAATTCCGGGCTTTCCAGGTCGACCTGGTAGAACTGGTTATAGCCCGCGCTTTTCAGGATGTCCTCACGGATCAGCGCATCGACCGCATCCCAGTCGGAAAATTCCACATTCGCACCGCCGTTGCGCGCTGCAGCATGCATGAAGCCGAGCATCTGCCCGGTATCGACGCCGATCTCGCACACCGACAGATTGCGCCCCTGGCGCGCGGTCTCTTCACGCAGGAAGTGGTACATGAACCAGTAGCGCACCAGGCGCATCGGATAATGGATGTGCTTGACCTCGGCGGGTATGCCGTAGCTTTCATCCTGCAGGGTCGGATTGTCCTTGAGGAAATCCGCCTCCCAGCACAACTGCGGTAATGCCATTGCTTGCTCCTGAGAACGGCACGCCCTAACTGGCGGCCGGATATGAACCCAAAATTTTCACGAACGCGGCAGCCTGCTGCAACTCCTTCAGTGCGGCGACCACCTTTGCATCCTGCTGATGCCCTTCGATATCCACATAAAACACGTATTCCCACAACCCCGACCGCGCCGGGCGCGATTCCAGCCGGGTCATCGATACGCCGTATTTCGCCAGCGGTAGCAGCAGGTCATGCATCGCGCCGGGACGGTTGGTCGCAGACATTACCAGCGAAGTCTTGTCGCGCCCCGACGGCGCAATTTCCTGGTTGCCGATGACCAGAAAACGCGTGGTATTACGCGGATCGTCCTCGATATTTTCCTCCAGCACCGGCACGCCAAAACGTTCCGCCGCCTGCACGCCGGCAATCGCCGCGCTATCCCGCGGCTGTTTCGCGGCCAGGCGCGCTGCTTCCGCATTGCTCGACACCGGAATACGCTCGGCTTGCGGCAAATGTGCATTCAGCCAGCCCTGACACTGTCCCAGCGATTGCGGGTGCGAATATACCCGCTTGATCGAGGCCAGTGCCGATTGATGGGACAGCAGGCACTGGTGTACCGGCAGCATTACCTCGCCACACAATTTGAGCGGGCTCTGCAACAACAAATCCAGGGTGCGGCCAATTGCACCTTCGGTCGAATTTTCTGCCGGCACCATGCCATACAGCGCAGCGCCGCTTTCCACCGCACGGAATACATCATCGATGCTCGCGCACGGCTGGCGCTGCACCGCACCGCCGAAACGCCTGACTGCCGCCTGCTCGCTGAACGTTCCTTCCGGCCCGAGAAATGCCACCGAGATCGGCGCTTCCAGCGCACGGCAATACGACATGGTTTCGGTAAACAGCCGGGTCACGCTTTCCGCCGGCAATGGCCCCGGGTTGGCCTCGACCATGCGCCGCAGCACCTGCGCTTCGCGCTCGGGGCGCAGCACCGCGCCGTCGCCCTTGGCATGGCCGATTTGCTGCGCCAGCCTGGCACGCTGGTTGAACAGTTTAAGCAATTCGTCGTCGATACGATCAATCTGCTCGCGGCATTGTTTGAGTTCGTCGCTCATCTTGGCGTTACGCCTCCAGAGGTAGGTCGCGCACCATCAGCACGCCGGGAATGGCGGCGATCTGCGCAATCAGCGGCTGCGGCAACGGGCTGTCGACATCCACCAGGGTATAAGCCATTTCGCCGCGCGACTTGTTCACCATGGTGTGGATATTGATGCCGGCCCCGGCCAGCGCAGAGGATATCTGCCCCAGCATATTCGGCACGTTGGCATTGGCAATTCCCACGCGGAATGCCGATTCGCGCGGCATGCTGACATTCGGGAAATTCACCGTATTGACGATGTTGCCGTGCTCCAGATAATCGCGCAACTGCTCCACCACCATCACTGCGCAGTTATCCTCGGCTTCCTGCGTCGAAGCGCCGAGATGCGGCAGCGCAACCACGCCGGGTTTATGCTGCGTTCCGGCGCTTGGAAAATCGCACACATAGCAGCGCAAATGCCTGCTGTCGAGAGCGGCAAGCACCGCCGCTTCATCGACGATGCCGTCGCGCGCAAAATTCAGCAGCACGCTGCCCGCTTTCATCACCTGTATGCGCTTGCTGTCGATCAGGTTGCGCGTTGCCTCCAGCAGCGGTACGTGGAGGGTGACGAAGTCGCTGTGCTTGAGCAGCTCTTCCACGCTGCCAGCCTTCTTTACTTGCGATGGCAGGCTCCACGCCGCATCCACGGTAATTTCAGGATCATAGCCGATCACCTGCATGCCAAGACCGATGGCGGCATCCGCCACCAGCCTGCCAATCGCCCCGAGGCCGACGATACCCAGCGTACGGCCACGCAGTTCGGTACCGGCATAGCGTTTCTTGCCTTCCTCGACCAGCTGGCGCAGCGCGGCATCATCGCCCTGCAGGCCGTCGGTAAATTGCAGCGCAGGAACAATGTTGCGCGCAGCCAGCAGCATGCCGGTAACCACCAGTTCCTTCACTGCATTGGCGTTGGCCCCGGGCGCGTTGAATACCGGGATGCCGCGCGCGCTCATCTTCGGCACCGGAATATTGTTGGTACCGGCACCGGCACGCGCAATGGCCAGCACGCTGACCGGAATGTCCATCTCCAGCATATCCTGCGAACGCACCAGGATCGCATCCGGCTCCACAATGTCGCTGCCGCTGACATAACGCGCGTCCGGCAAACGATGCAGGCCAACCTCGGCTATCTTGTTCAGCGTAAGGATCTTGAAGGTTTTAGCCATGACGCCTGGCGAATTGCTGCATGAAGTCGACCAGCGCCTGCACACCTTCCAGCGGCATCGCATTGTAGATCGAGGCACGCATGCCGCCGACAGAGCGATGGCCCTTCAGCTGCAGCAGGCCATGCTCCTCCGCCTGCTTGAGGAATTCGCCATCGAGGCTGCTGTCCTGCAGCGTAAACGGCACATTCATGCGTGAACGATCGGATACTGCCACCGGACAATTATAAAAACCGCTGCTCGCGTCAATCGCGCCGTATAACAGGCCGGCTTTGGCAATATTGGTCTGCTCCATCGCCGCCACACCGCCACGCTGTTTCAGCCACTGGAATACCAGGCCGGCCATGTATATGGCAAAAGTCGGGGGCGTGTTGTACATGGAATCGCTGTCGGCGTGAGTCTTGTAATCCAGCATGGTGGGCGTACCGGGCGCAGCCTGCCCGATCAGGTCATCACGCACCATGACGATGGTCAGCCCTGCAGGCCCGATATTCTTTTGCGCACCTGCATAGATCAAGCCGTATTTGGCGACCTCCACCGGCCGCGACAGGATATGGGAGGACATATCGCCCACCAACGGCACGTCGCCCGTATCCGGCACCCAGTTGAATTCCACGCCGCCGATGGTCTCGTTCGAGGTGTAATGCAGATAGGCAGCATCCTTGTTGCACTGCCAGGTATCGAATGCAGGCACATAGCTGAAACCCTTGTCTGCACTGCTCGCAACCACATTCGCGCTGCAGAATTTGTTCGCCTCGCCAATGGCTTTTTTCGACCATTCGCCGGTGTTCACATAATCCGCCGTTTGCTTGCCGCGCAGCAGGTTGAGCGGAATCATCGAAAACTGCAGATGCGCACCGCCCTGCAGGAACAGCGCCTTGTAATTCGCAGGCACTGCCAGCAATTCGCGCAGGTCGCTCTCGGCGGTTTCGGCGATGCTGATGAACTCCTTGCCGCGATGGCTCATTTCCATCACCGACATGCCGCTGCCGTGCCAGTCGATGAGTTCCTCGCGCGCCTGCGTCAATACTTCCCGTGGCAGAACTGCCGGACCTGCGCTGAAATTGTAGATCGCCATGCCTGACTCCCCTCGATTTATTCCGATTCTTCTTCCTGCTCGGCAATACGGCTCAAGCCGGCCAGCCGGTCTTCCTTGCCCAGACTCATCAGCGTGACGCCTTGCGTCGCCCGGCTCATCTCGCGAATTTCCTTGACACGGGTGCGGATCAGTACGCCGTTGGTGCCGATCAGCATGATTTCATCGTCCGTATGCACCAGCGTTGCGGCCACCACCTTACCGTTGCGCTCCGAAGTCTGAATTGCAATCATGCCCTGCGTGCCGCGCCCGTGGCGGGTGTATTCGGCAATCGGCGTACGCTTGCCGTACCCGTTCTCGGTCGCGGTCAGCACGCTCTGCTGCTCGTTCTCGGCTACCAGCAATGAAATGACCTGTTGCCCCTTGGCCAGCTTCATGCCGCGTACACCACGCGACGCACGGCCCATGGCGCGCACGTCGTTCTCGTCAAAGCGCACCGCCTTGCCGCCGTCCGAGAACAGCATCACGTCATGCTTGCCGTCGGTCAGCGCCACGCCGATCAGGTAGTCGCCCTCGTCCAGATTGATGGCGATAATGCCTGCCTTGCGCGGATTGGCGAAATCGGACAGCGCGGTTTTCTTCACGGTACCGTTGGTAGTCGCAAAGAAGACGAATTCATTTTCACTGAACTCCTGCACCGGCAGGATCGCGTTGATCTTCTCGCCTTCCTCCAGCGGCAGCAGATTGACGATAGGCTTGCCGCGCGCGGTACGCCCGCCCTGCGGGACGTCATACACCTTGATCCAGTACACGCGCCCGCGGCTGGAGAAGCACAGGATGTAGTCATGTGTATTGGCAATAAACAGGTTGTCGATGAAATCGTCTTCCTTGGTCGATGTCGCCTGCTTGCCACGCCCGCCACGCTTCTGCGCACGGTATTCATCCAGCGCCTGCGCCTTCATGTAGCCGCTGTGAGACAGGGTAACCACCACATCTTCCGGGGCGATCAGGTCTTCCATGCTGATGTCCTGGGTGTGGGTGATGATCTCGCTGCGACGCTTGTCGCCGTATTGTGCCTTGACCGCCAGCAGTTCGTCACCGATGATTTTGGTGATGCGCGCAGGCTTGGTCAGGATGTCGAGCAGGTCGGCAATCTTTTCCATAACTTCGCGATATTCACCGACGATCTTGTCCTGCTCCAGCCCGGTCAGGCGCTGCAAACGCAACTCCAGGATGGCCTGCGCCTGCGCATCGGACAGCTTGTAGGCACGCTGCTTGCCCTCACCCACCAAACCGAACTCCGGCAACAGGTTTTCCGGGCGCGATGCCCCGCTTACCCGGCTCAGCATGTCCTCCACCAGCGACGAACGCCAGGAACGCGCCATCAGTTCGCGCTTGGCGTCGGCAGGCGTCGCCGCCGCCTTGATCAGCGCAATGATTTCGTCCACATTGGACAAGGCCACCGCCAGGCCTTCCAGGATATGGCCGCGATCGCGCGCCTTGCGCAATTCAAACACGGTACGGCGCGTCACCACTTCGCGGCGGTGGCGCAGGAAGGCGTCGAGGAATTCCTTCAGGTTGAGCAACTTTGGCTGCCCGTCGAGCAGCGCCACCATGTTCATGCCGAAGCTGTCCTGCAATTGCGTCTGCTTGTACAGCTGGTTGAGGATGACTTCCGGCACTTCACCGCGCTTCAGCTCGATCACGGCGCGCATCCCGGACTTATCCGACTCGTCGCGAATCTCGGAGATGCCCTCGATCTTCTTCTCGCGCACGAGCTCGCCGATCTTGATCAGCAGGTTGGCCTTGTTCACCTGGTAAGGCAGCTCATCGATGATCAGCGCCTGGCGTTCGCCCTTGCCGATATCCTCGAAATGGGTACGTGCGCGCATGACCACGCGACCACGCCCGGTGCGGTAGCCTTCCTTGATCCCAGCCGTGCCATAGATGAAACCCGCAGTCGGGAAATCCGGCGCCGGCACGATCTCGATCAGCTGCTCGATGTCCATGTCCGGATCCTTGAGCAGCGCCACGCAGGCATCCACCACCTCGCCCAGGTTGTGCGGCGGGATATTGGTCGCCATGCCCACCGCAATACCGGAAGAACCGTTCACCAGCAGGTTGGGGAAGCGCGCAGGCAACACCAGCGGCTCCTGCTCCGAGCCGTCGTAGTTGGGACCAAAATCCACGGTCTCTTTTTCCAGGTCGGCCAGCAGCTCATGGGCAATGCGCGCCATGCGGATTTCCGTATAACGCATCGCAGCCGCGTTGTCGCCGTCCACCGAGCCGAAGTTACCCTGCCCGTCCACCAGCATGTATCGCAGCGAGAAATCCTGCGCCATGCGCACGATGGTGTCGTACACCGCAGTATCGCCATGCGGATGGTATTTACCGATCACATCACCGACGATACGCGCCGATTTCTTGTAAGCCTTGTTCCAGTCGTTGGACAGTTCGTGCATGGCATACAGCACGCGGCGGTGTACCGGCTTCAGCCCATCGCGGGCATCAGGCAGCGCACGACCGACGATCACGCTCATCGCATATTCGAGATACGACTTGCGCATTTCCTCTTCGATACTGACCGGCAGGGTTTCTTTGGCGAATTGTTCCATGTGTGGCAATACCCTAAATTAAGCGTATAAATCAGCCTGCGATTTTATCACGCAGGCCATTCCCGCGACAAAACAATATTGCCGCCCCGCCCGAGGCACGACTTGACGCGGCATGGGGCTTTTTAATTGTGCGCGGTTTTGCTACATTCGCCCCATAACCTTAATGAACGCCCGCCATGACCAACGCCGACCCGATAGAACTGGAAAAATTCAGCCAACTTGCCCACCGCTGGTGGGATACCAGCAGTGAGTTCAAGCCGCTGCATGAAATCAATCCGCTACGCCTGGGCTATATCGACCGCATCGCCCAGCTTTCCGGGAAAACGGTGCTGGATGTAGGTTGCGGCGGCGGCATCCTGTCCGAAAGCATGGCCGGCATGGGCGCCAGCGTCACCGGCATCGACCTCGGCGACAAGGCCCTGCAGGTCGCCAAGCTGCACCTGCTGGAAAGCGGCAAACAGGTCGAATATCGCAAGATCGCAGTGGAAGAACTGGCTGCGGAACAGCCGGGACACTATGATGTGGTCACCTGCATGGAAATGCTGGAACACGTACCCGACCCGGCCAGCATCGTACAGGCCTGCACACAACTGGTGAAACCGGGCGGCCACGTGTTTCTTTCCACGCTCAACCGCAACCCGAAATCCTACCTGCTGGCCATACTCGGCGCCGAGTACATCTTGAAGATGTTGCCGCGCGGCACACACGATTATGCCAAGTTCATCAAACCGTCCGAACTGGCCCGGCTCTGCCGCAATGCCGAACTGACGGTGGAAGACATCACCGGCATGAGCTACCACCCGCTGACCAAAACCTATTCGCTGGGGGCGGATACCGACGTCAATTACATCTTCGCCTGCCGTCGTGATTAAAGGCGTTCTGTTCGACCTGGACGGTACCTTCGCGGATACCGCTCCCGACCTTGCCGTCGCGCTGAACCACGTACGGGAACTGCACGACTTGCCGCCGCTGCCACTGGCAACCATCCGCCCGCAGGCATCGCACGGCTCGGCCGGCTTGCTCAGCCTGGGTTTCGGCGTCACACCGGAGGATCCGCGATTCGACGCACTGCGCATCGATTTCCTGGCCTATTACAACGCCCATCTCTGCGTGCACAGCACGCTGTTCCCCGGCATGTCCGAACTGATCGACGAACTGGAACGGCGAGGCCTGAAGTGGGGAATAGTCACCAACAAGCCGCACCGCTTTACCGTGCCCCTGATCAGGGCGCTCGGCTACGAACGGCGTGCCGCCTGCATGGTGAGCGGCGATACCTGCGCACATGCCAAGCCGCACCCGCTGCCCCTTCTGCACGCCGCTGCAACCATGCATTTTTCCCCGGCAAGCTGCCTCTACCTTGGCGACGACCTGCGCGACATGCAGGCTGCACAGGCTGCCGGCATGCGCGGCATCGTCGCCAACTATGGCTATCTGGACCGGCAGCAAGCCGCCGGCTGGCCGGCCCAGGGCGCTATTGATTCACCACCACAACTCCTGCAATATCTGTAGCGGACGATGATTTCCCGTTCGCAATAACCCACACCGGCATACGCCAGAAGGCTTTCGGATGGACAAGGGACCGCAAGAGGCGCCCAACACAACAGAAGACGAAGTGCTGCGCCAGATCGAACAGCGCCTCGAACAGGAAATGGCCGCCCACCAGCAGACCAACCGGCTGCTGTACAGCACCGTCCTGGCCTATGGGCGTTTCGTGCCACAGCAGTTCCTGCAATTGCTCAACATCAACAGTATCGTCGACGTCAAACTCGGCGACCAGGCTGAACGGCGGATGACGGTAATGTTCTCGGACATCCGCAACTTCACCACGCTGTCCGAAACAATGACCCCGCGCGAGAACTTCAATTTCCTCAATTCCTACCTGAGCCAGATGGAGCCGCTGATCGCCAGCCACCACGGCCTCATCGACAAATATATCGGCGATGCAATCATGGCGCTGTTCCCGCGCACCTCCGACGATGCGGTGAGCGGTGCGATTGCGATGCTCGGCAAGCTCGCGGAATATAACGATGGCCGCAAGCGTGCCGGTTACGTGCCGGTACAGATCGGCATCGGGCTGAATGCAGGCATGGTGATGCTGGGCACCGTAGGGGGTGACAAGCGCATGGATGGCACGGTAATCAGCGATGCCGTCAACCTGGCTTCACGCCTGGAAGAAATGACCAAATTCTACCTGACACCGCTGCTGCTCAGCGAACACACGCTGTACAGCCTGGAGGACGCATCGAAATACCACATCCGTTTTCTGGACAGAATCCGCGTCAAAGGCCGCAGCTCACCGGTATCGGTATACGAGATATTCGACAACGACGAGCCAGCCCTGCTGCAAAGCAAGCTGGCTACGCGAGAAAAGTTTGAAAGCGCACTTGCCTACTACCACATGCGCGACCCGCACCGCGCCCTGCAACTGCTGGAAGAATGCATGAGAGCGGCGCCAGACGACCACGTCGCTCAAATCTACATCGACCGCTGCATGGATCGGCGCAACAGCACCAATCTGGACATGCTGGGTGAGCCGATGGACTGGAAGGACGAGTTCCAGATCGGCGTAGCCGAAATCGACCTGCAACACAAATACCTGCTCTCCGGCATGAACCAGCTGATAGGCGCCATTCAGCGCGGCGACCGCGAAGAAATAGAAGATGCCGCCTCCAACCTGGCCGGGCAAGCCACCACCTTGTTCAGCACGGAAGAACAGTTGATGGATGAACACGATTATCCATTCACCCAGGACCACATCCACGAACACAAGAAATTCGGCGACTATTTCACCACCTTCCGCCACATGCTCACCGATGGTGAGCAAGACCACGTCATCCTGCTGTTCCGCGCCCACCTGATCCTGCTCGACTGGTTCGCCAACCACACCACCCGCAGCGACCGGCACCTTGGACGCTATCTGGCCAGCCAGGAGCATGCCAACTGAGCGGAACTTTGCCGGCACGCGCCGCTCTGACGTCTGTTACAATCTTGCCGCAGCAAACCGAACCGGGGGCGACCTGGCTTCGACGTGGGTTGCAAAGCAGCGCAGGGCATACCGAGGACCCGCAACCTCGTAAATCAGCTGGAAACCAATAGTCGCAAACGACGAAAAGTACGCTTTAGCAGCTTAAGCTGTTAGACCTCACACCCTGCTGTCCGTGGAGGGGCTCGATACCGCAAGGTTGAGATGAGTGAGGTCATTTACACGGAATCGTGTCGCGCAGGGTTACTTTGCATGGCATTAAACTCAAGGTGACTCGTCCGTCAGCAGCCTGTCGGTTGGCGTCTGCCGGATCAGATCAAATAACCAGACTAAGTATGTAGAACTGTCTGTAGAGTGCTCGCGGACGGGGGTTCAATTCCCCCCGCCTCCACCAATATTGAAACCCCAACCGTTCTCGGTTGGGGTTTTTTCTTGCCTGATCGCGCCAGTTCCCGCGTACTCGTGCGGGTTCCTGCGAACACCTGCGGACTTCACCAGCCGCCGGAATTGGCAGTTCCGGGCCACATTCCACTCTCTGCTGGCCATTCCTCGCTCCGACCTCGCTCCCTGAAACCGGCCCGAAGTCCGCAAAGGCCGCAAATCAGCCCCATACAGATCAATGGGTTACGCGCGGACGAGTCAAGCGGTTGGATTGCAGCATCGGGTGGCGACGGAAACGCTGCGGTTGCATTTCGTCGGTAGTTATCGAGCACTACCGACACCTTGCAACGCGGAAGTACGTGCTTGGATGGTGGCCAAGATAAGAAATGTCTTGTCGGGACAACGTCCGGACGCCTACAATTAGGGCATCCAAGATCAGTCCGGAGGGGCACCATGAGCACCCTGAATCTTTCCAAGACCGAACGCATTGACGTTCGCGCCAGCACGCCAGTCAAGCAACTGCTGCAGGAAGCCGCGCGCGCCTGCCACAAGAACGTCAGCGAATTCCTGCTCGACGCGGGCGTGACGGCGGCCGCGCAGACGCTGGCGGATCGTCGCCAGTTCGTGCTGGACGACACACAGTGGCAGGCCTTCCAGGAGGCGCTGGACCGCCCGGTGCAAAGCAAGCCGCGTCTGAAGAAGTTGCTGCGTGAACCTGGGGTGCTGGGTTGAGCAATGACTACTCACCTGTTCGCAAGCTGGCTGCAACGGATCAGGTCGATGCGTTCGATTGCGGCCAAGCCGCGCTGAACCAGTTCCTGCAGCGCTACGCGCTCGTCAACCAGAAGGCCAACAGCGCGCAGACTTATGTCTGCTGCCAGGGTGACGTGGTGGTCGGCTTCTACAGTCTCGCCGTTGGTAGCGTCGATCCGGAAGCCGCGCCGTCGAGAGTGATGAAGGGGCTGGCGCGCCACCCGGTGCCGGTCATGATCCTGGCGCGGCTCGCGGTGGACAAGGAGCATCAGCGTAAAGGTTTGGGCCAGGCCTTGCTCAAGGACGCCCTGCTGCGCACAGCACAGGCTGCCGACATCGCCGGTATCCGCTGCCTGTTGGTCCATGCCAAGGACGACGCAGCGCGGCAGTGGTACGAATCGTGGGAATTCGAGCCCAGCCCAACTGATCCGTACCATCTGTTCCTGATGCTCAAGGATCTCAAGGGCTTGTTGAGCTGAGGTGGTGTCTCCACCTCAGAGCCCGACTCTCTCCCGCTGCTCATCCCACAGCGCCGGCGGATCAACCGCCAGATCGAACAACGTGATGTGGTTCGGCAGCGTGTCGTCCAGGATGGCGGCGACGATGTCGGGTGCCAGCGTGGTCAGGTTGACCATCCGGCTGACGTAGCTGTTGTCGATCCCCTCCCGCACGGCGATTTCCTTCAGCGACTTCACCTCTCCTGATTCCAGCATCGCCAGCATGCGGTGACCCCTGGCCAGCGCCAGCTGGATGGAGGTCGGCGCCACATCCCACGGCCTGACCGGCGCGGTTTCGCCGTTCGGCAAGGTGACCAGCTTGCGGCCGCTCCGGCGTTTGATCTGTATCGGCACCGACAGGGTCAGCCTGCCATCACTTGCCTCGACGATGTCCGGCTCGCCGGTTTTCTGGATGCGGATGTCGCTCATGCCAGGGCCTCCGCTGTTTGGTCGGCGGGCTCGGGGCGCAGTTCCAGCACCAGCCGTTCGATGCCGTTGGCGCGAAGCCGCACTTCGAGGTCGTTCGGCGACACGATGACCTTTTCGACCAGTAATTTCACGATCCGGGCCTGTTCTGCCGGGAACAGTTGATCCCATATCGCATCGAGCCGGGTCATGGCCACGGCGATCTTGGCTTCGTCCAGGGTCGGGTCGAGCTTGATCGCCTGCGGCAGCATGTCGCCGAGCAAATTCGGGGCGCGCAGGATGGCACGCAGCTGGTCAAGCACGGCTGACTCCAGTTCGGCTGCGGGCAAACGTGGCAGGCCCGAGGCACCCGCGTGCTCCTTGGTGTCGCGTTGGGGCACGTAATAGCGATAGCGACGGCCATTCTTCTTGGTGGTATGCCACGGAGACAGTGCACGACCGTCGTTGCCGAACACAATCCCTTTGAGCAGATACGCCACGGTTGCTCGTGTTGCATTGCCGCGCACCCGGCCATTGGTGGCCAGGATCGCGTGGACGCTTTCCCACAGTTCACGACTGATGATCGGTGGATGTTCAGCCTGGTACCACAGCTCTTTGTGCCGCAACTCGCCAAGGTAAGTCCGGTTGCTGAGCAGCTTGTAGATGTGCCCCTTGTCGATCGGTCTGCCATCGCGGGTCTTGCCGTCTTGCGTGGTCCACGCCTTCGACGTCACGCCGTCCAGTTTCAGCTCCTTGACCAAGGCGGTACTGGAGCCAAGTTCGACGAAGCGCTGGAAGATATGCCGGATCAGTTTGGCCTCGCGCTCATTGGGCACCAACCGTCGGTTTTCCACGTCGTAGCCCAGCGGTGGCACGCCACCCATCCACATGCCCTTGCGCTTGCTGGCCGCGATCTTGTCGCGGATGCGCTCCCCGGTGCCGCTGGTGTCCTTCGTCGATCCCGACGATCTGTACGAAGCCAGTGCCTTCACACAACTGGCCGATGCGCTGGATGCCTGCCCGCAGGCCGTGATGGCCTACACCGACGAAGCACTGACTGACGAAAACGGCCAGGACA
>WGNQ01000021.1 GCA_016124455.1 Sideroxydans sp.
CACCTTGCTACAGATTCTGTCGGTCACGCTGTTCGAGAAAATGCCCATCCAGCAAGCCTTGCAGGGCATCGACGATCGGCCAGAAAATACAAATTCCAACAACCAACTGAATCTATTCGATTCTTAACCGGACACTAGTGAGTTCGAGTTGAACTTGATATGGTCCATTAGGGGATAACTGTTCCAGTAAATAGGTTAGGAGAATTCGCGCTGTATTTCGTGCTTGGGGATTGGTTTCATCCACGGCGATACGGGAGCTTACATTTCCCGCATGATCTCTCGCAGACCATGTTAAATATCCAACAAGTATTGAGTTATCCCATACGGCGTAACGTGTTGAAATTTGTCGGTGTGCTGCTGTTGGCAGCCAGCCCATTGAAATCGCAGAGTCAGGCAATTTTAATTTTGAGAGTAATTCATGTACGGCCAATTCTTCCGTGCTAGAAACCTCAAGAAAATTTAGCGTGGAATCGTCAGATGTTTCAAAGATGTTATTCCCGAGCGAAGTTGACTCTTCCAGGCTAAAGGCTGATGGCGATATGACTTCTATTCCGTATTTGTCCGTGATTTTCTGAGCGGCCTCCAGAATTTTGGAATCGTTTGTAATTAGGCCGGCTAGCTTTCGCTGAATTACGGTTGCTACATGACGTAAATCAGATTTGTCATTTGAGCTAAGCTGAGAATGCTCTATTTTTTCGGGGAATATTATTGAGGCAAGGTCTTCAAGGAGTGTATTGGAGTCATCATCCTGAAATAGAGGGAAGGAGGGGAAGATGTTAATAAACGATTCCATTGGATCGGTCTTCCCTTGGTGAGCAGTCCGCCGCAACTCCTTCTGAATTTCAGTGCTGATCGCAAGGCGACAAAAATTCCTACGTTCTGCTTGAAAAAGGCTGGTAGCTTCATCATGTCGCGGGCGTCGTGGTGATACATCAAATAAGACGTTCAGGTCCAGCAGAAATAGTGGGATATCGCTAGACGAGGATGTCGCTAGCCCTAGTGGGTTGTCGGCATTAATTCCGCTGGAAGGAAAAAGCTGAGGGGATGCGAGTTCATGGCAGTGGACAAGAATCTGTCGATTGCGGGACGTGCCGCCTTTTTCGATCCGTTGTACATAAAACTGTTGTCGTCCCCAAAATGCGTTAGCGTCAATAAGGTCTTCTGCTACGCGGGCATAGATAGATGTGAATCCATCTTGTGTCAAAGATGTTTTTAGATGATTAAGGAGCTTTGTTGCTAATCCACATCGCCGATATTTTTGAAGCGTAAACATCTGAACGATCTTTGCATGCGGGAATTTTCGATCAAATAGCAAATGACCGGCATAGCGATGCCCATTGGGGGTGTTCTCGATAAGAACGTATAGGCGGTCTCGCCTTGCAAATTCTTCATACACACTTCGTGCAAGAAAACCGAATGAATTTCGATGTTCATCAGCAGCTTGTTGGACATCATCAAGGAATGGTGCTGTCCGATTGTGTCCGCTAATAATTTCAAAAAAATCGGGCATATGTATCGTTACAGCAGCTTCTTCAACTGATACAGCCTCTCCAGCGCTTCCCTTGGACTCAAATCATCCGGCTGCAATTCTTTCAATGCGGCGACCAACGGATATTTTTCTGCGGCTTCTTCCTCGATCACCGGCGCATGATCGAACAAGTCGCCCTGCGGATTCTGTGCGGCGCTGTTCTGTTCGAGCGCGCGCAGTTGTTTCTTCGCGCTCTTGATCACGTCGTTCGGCACGCCGGCAAGCGCGGCGACCTGCAGGCCGTAGCTCTGGCTGGCCGCGCCTTCCTCGACTGCGTGCAGGAACACGATGCTGTGCTGGTGTTCTATGGCGGAGAGGTGCACGTTGGCCAGCTGCTGGAACTCTTCGGCCAGCCGCGTAAGCTCGAAATAGTGCGTGGCGAACAGCGTGTAGCTGCGGTTGCTCTCGAGCAGGTGGCGCGCGATCGCGTAGGCGAGCGCGAGACCGTCGAAGGTGGAGGTGCCGCGGCCGATTTCGTCGACCAGCACCAGACTCTTCTCGGTTGCGTTGTGCAGGATGTTGGCGGCTTCGGTCATCTCGACCATGAAGGTGGAACGGCCGGAGGCGAGGTCGTCCGAGGCGCCGATGCGGGTGAAGATCTGGTCGATCTCTCCGAGCGCGGCATCCTGTGCCGGCACGAAGCAGCCGACATGGGCGAGTAGCGCGATCAGTGCGACCTGGCGCATGTAGGTCGATTTACCGCCCATGTTCGGGCCGGTGATCAGCAGCATCTGCCGTGCGGCATGTAAGTCGGTGTCGTTGGCGATGAAGTTCCCATGATTGTCATTTATCTGTGCTTCCACCACCGGGTGGCGTCCTTTGGCGATGCGCAGCACGGCTTCGTTCACGAACTGCGGCGCGCTGAAGTTCAGCGTGGCGGCGCGTTCGGCGAAGGTGGCGAGTACGTCGAGTTCGGCGATGGCGGCGGCGATGCGCTGCAGTTGCGGGATCGACGGCGCGAGTTGGTCGAGCAACTGGTCGTAGAGGAATTTCTCGCGCGCCAGTGCGCGCTCGTTGGCAGACAGTGCCTTGTCCTCGAAGGTTTTCAGTTCCGGCGTGATGTAGCGCTCGGCGTTCTTCAGCGTCTGGCGGCGGCGGTAGTCGTCCGGCACCTTGTCGGCATTGGCGACGCTTACCTCGATGTAGAAACCGTGCACGCGGTTGTATTCGACCTTCAGCTTGTCGATGCCTGTGCGTGCGCGTTCGCGCGTTTCCAGCGCGAGCAGGAAGTCGCCGCAGTTGGTCTGGATGCCGCGCAGCTCGTCCAGCTCGGCGTCGTAACCGTCGGCGATCACGCCGCCTTCGCGCAGCACGCTCGATGGTTCGGCCTTGATGGTTTTTTGCAGCAGCTCGACCAGTGCGGCATCGGGCTGTAATGCTGCGGCCAGATCGACGACCAGCGGCGAGTCGTTGTTTGCCAGTAGCGCATGCAGCTCCGGCAGCTGTGCCAGCGTGTCGCGCAGGCCGGAGAGGTCGCGCGGGCGGGCCGACTTCAGTGCGATGCGCGCGGTGATGCGCTCGACATCGACGCTGGACTTGAGCTGTTCGTGCACCTTGCGGAACGATGCGCCGAGCTTGTCCACTGCGTCGTGTCGTGCGCGCAATGCGTCGCGGTCGCGCAGCGGATGGTGCAGCCAGTGGGCGAGCAAACGGCTGCCCATGTTGCTGGCACAGGTGTCGAGCAGCGACAGCAGCGTGGGCGCAGGTTCGCCGCGCAGGGTCTGGGTAATTTCGAGGTTGCGCCTTGTCGCTGCGTCCATGCGCACGTACTGGTCGGCGCTGTATACCTGCATGCCGCGCACATGGGCGATGCTCTGGCCCTGGGTCAATTTGGCGTAGCCGAGCAACGCGCCGGCCACTTCGAGGCCGAGCGTGAAGTCGTCGCAGCCGAAGCCGGCGAGATCCAGCGTGTTGAATTGCTGGCACAGCGCGCGGCGTGCGGTCTCCAGGTCGAAGTGCCAAGCGGGCAGCGTTTTGCGCGGCGCATCGTGTTGCGGCGCGGCGGCGTCTTCCGCGAGCAGGATTTCCGAAGGTTGCAATCGTTCGAGTTCGGCGGGCAGGTCGGCGGCATCGGTCTCGGCGACCTGCAGGCTGCCGGAGGCGAGGTTGAGCCAGGCCATGCCGACACGGCCGCCGCGCTGGTGCAAGGCGAGCAGCAGGTTGTCGCGCTTTTCTTCGAGCAGGGCGGAATCGGTCAGCGTGCCGGGGGTGACGATGCGCACTACCTTGCGCTCGACCGGCCCCTTGCTGGTCGCGGGGTCGCCGACCTGTTCGCAGATCGCCACCGATTCGCCCATCTTCACCAGCCGCGCCAGATATTGCTCGGCGGCGTGGTAGGGAATACCGGCCATCTTGATCGGCTGGCCGTTGGAGGCGCCGCGCTGGGTGAGGGTGATGTCGAGCAGTTTTGCGGCGCGCTCGGCGTCGCCGTGGAACAGCTCGTAGAAGTCGCCCATGCGGTAGAACAGCAGCATGTCCGGATGCTCCGCCTTGATGCGCAGGTATTGCATCATCATCGGGGTGTGGCCGGATTTCTTCTGCGTTTTGCCGTCGGGGATGGGGTCTGCCGCTTTGTTCATGGATACAGCCGGGTCAATTTCGAATTACGTGATTTTAACCACGATGTCGTGCAGTGTGTTGGCGCATAGCGCCATATGTTCGGATGCGTTGGTCAGGTGGCGGTAGATTTCGCGCCGTTTGAAGATGTTGATGTAGTCGGTGCCCTGGAACAGTTGCGGCAGTGCGGTGCGGTACAGCTTTTCGGCATGGCGCTCGGCCTTGCGGGCGGTATCGGCGTCGAGTGCGGCGGAAGCCGGGTTGACGCTGAGCTTGCTGTAGCCATTGACCAGCGCGGCCACGCCTTCCTTCAGCAGCAACGCCATCTGCCGTGTGAAATCGTCGGGCGTGACCTCGAGTACGTCCATCTCGTGCACTGTGGTCTTGCAGTACATCACGATGTCGTCGAGGCTCATGATGGCACGGTAGATGTCCTCGCGGTCGATCGGCGTGGAGAATGCGTCATTCAGTTCGTGCAGGTTGCGCACCTTGAGCAGGTCGGCTGCATGCACGTCTTCCTTCAGCGCCTCCGAGATACCGTTGTCGTTGTTCTCCATATATTCGACCAGCAGGTCCACGGTATGCGCGACCTTCAGCGTCTGCTCGGTGATCATGGTGAAGAAATCCGGCGCCTTGGGGAACACGCGATCCATTATGGTGGCGAGTATGGTTCTCGATGGCTTGATCATGGCTGAATCCTCAGATGAAAGCGCGGACAATAAAATAACAGGTAATCGCCATCAGCGCTGCCCCCGGTATGGTGATGAACCAGGCAGCGATGATCTCGGCGGCCTTGCCCCAGCGCACGGCCTTGGGCCGCTCGGAGGCGCCGATGCCCATGATCGAGGTGGCGACCACGTGGGTGGTAGACACCGGCGCGCCGAACAGCGAGGAGCCGAAGATCACGCTGGCGGCGGTCAGCTGCGAATCCAGCGCGTGCAGCGGGCGGATTTTGTAAATGGAAAACCCGAGGGTGCGCACGATCTGCCAGCCGCCGGACATGATGCCGAGCGTAATGGCGGCGGCGCAGGCCAGCATCACCCACAGCGGCACATGGAACGACGGGATGAAACCGCCGATCACCAGCACCATGGTGAGGATGCCCATGCTTTTCTGGCCGTCGTTGGCGCCGTGGGAAAACGCCAGGCCGGCTGCGGTGAGGTATTGCGCGCGGCGCAGGTTGCGGTTGATTGACGGATGCGCGCCGCGCAGCAGGAGCAGCATGAACTTGTGCAGCAGGTAGCCGATCCAGAACCCGGCGAAAGGCGAGAAGATCAGCGAGATGATGACCTTGGTGACGCCGTCGAGCCGGCCGTGCAACAGGTCGTTGAATCCCCAGGCGACGTGGCTGGCGCCGGCGGCGACCACCACCGCGCCGGCCAGCCCGCCGACCAGGGCATGCGACGAGGAAGAGGGGATGCCGTACCACCAGGTGATCAGGTTCCAGGAAATCGCGCCGACCAGTCCGCACAGCACCACTATCAGCGCCAGTACGCGGTCGAGGTCGTCCAGCGTGACGAAGGTGCCCAGCGTATTGGCGACGGCGGTGCCGCCCAGCAGCGGGCCGAGAAACTCGAAGATGCCGACCAGCAGCACCGACTGGATGGGCGTCATGGCGCGCGAGGCGATCAGCGTGGCAATGATGTTGGCCGCGTCGTGGAAGCCGTTGGTGTATTCGAAGGCCAGCACGATGGCGATGGTGGCGAAGGCCAGGATCAGTACGGTAGAGTCCATTTTCTTATGGCATGCATGGTTGTGTTCATCATACTGGGTTTCCGTGCCGGATACACCCGGCGCGGCGCGGGGCGGCAGAATTAGGGGTGCGACAAACCGCACGCTGTCTGTATAATGATTGCCAATTACAGAAAACGGCGCGAGACGGCCAGGGCGTAACCAAGGCTTGACCAATCGTATTTGGCTTTACCAGAAGTTAGAGGTATTGGGAAACACATGAAATTTTCGCGATGGAGGCTGCTCTGATTCAGGATTGGAGACGTCGACTCGTATTCTTCAGCGGGGCTATCGGAGTTGGTGTGGTTGCCATCCTGTTTGCCGTCGGTTGCGAACGGGCCAATGGGGTGTTCTACAAGATGGTTGCCATCTCGCCCCTGCTGCCGCTGCTGGTGACGCCGGCGGGGCTCGCATTGGTCGTGCTGATGACCCGCAAGGTGTTCCCCGGTTCGCAAGGCAGCGGTATCCCGCAAACAATTGCCGCACTGGAGCCCGGCCATAATGCCGAGCGCGGCAAGCTGCTCTCGTTACGCATTGCAGTGGGCAAAATGTTCCTCACCATCCTGGGGCTGATGTCCGGCTCGTCCATCGGGCGTGAAGGCCCTACCGTGCAGATCGGCGCTTCGATCATGCACAGCATGAACCGTTTCGCCAAGTTTCCCAAGCATGACATGGAGCGCGGCCTGATCCTTGCAGGCGGTGCGGCAGGCGTTGCGGCGGCGTTCAACACGCCGCTGGCGGGGATCGTATTCGCTATCGAGGAGATGGGCCGCTCGTTCGACCAGCACAACAGCAGCACTATCCTGATGACGGTGATTATCGCGGGTATTACCTCACTTGCATTACTCGGCAATTATTCGTATTTCGGCCACACCTCGGAGTCGCTGGCGTTCGGCACCGAGTGGGGCGTGGTCGTCGTCTGCGGTATTGCGGGCGGATTGATTGGCGGTGTGTTCAGCCGCTCGCTGATCGAAGTCAACAAAGGCTTGCCGGGCAGGATAGGCGTTGCGCTGCGTGAGCATCCGGTGATGTCCGCCGCCGGTTGCGGCCTGATCCTCGCGCTGCTGGGGCTGATTTCTGGCAATACGATTTATGGCAGCGGCTACATCGAGGCGAAGCAGATACTCAACGGTACCGATAACCTGCCGGAGAGTTACGGCTTGCTGAAGATGGGCGCGACCATGGTTTCGTACATCAGCGGCATTCCCGGCGGCATCATGGCGCCTTCGCTTTCCACCGGCGCCGGGTTCGGCGCCAACATTGCGCATTACATGCCTTCGGTGCCGACCGGTGCCGCAGTGACGCTGGGCATGGTGGCGTATTTTTCCGGCGCGACGCAGGTGCCGATCACGGCCTTCGTGATCGTGATGGAAATGACCGACAACCACGAAATGATCTTGCCGCTGATGGCGGCATCGTTCATCGCTACCGCGTGTTCGAAGCTGGTTTGTCCGTCATCCCTGTTTCATACCCTGTCCGGCAGCTTCGCCCATAAAACGCCGAAGCCGGAGTAGTTTCCTTCCTAGCTTTTCAACCCGTCAGTCAGGTGCGGTGCAATGACTTGCAGCACTTGTTCGTATATCCTGGGATTGCCTGCACAGAGGTGGCCGCTCTTCAGGTAGTTCTCGTTGCCCTGCAGGTCGCCCACCATGCCGCCGGCTTCGGTAATCAGCAGGCAGCCTGCAGCGATGTCCCACGGCTTGAGGCCGGTTTCGAAGAATCCGTCGTAGCGTCCGGCAGCGGTATAGGCTAGGTCGAGCGAGGCGGCACCGGGGCGGCGCAGGCCGGCGGTTTTCTGCATCAGGTCGCGGAAGATCGCCATGTAGGCTTCCATGTGCTCGAAGCTGCTATAGGGGAAACCGGTGCCGATCAGGCTGTCAGCCAGTTCGATGCGTTTGCTGACGCGGATGCGGCGGTCGTTGAGATAGGCGCCGCGACCGCGCGTGGCGGTGAACAGGTCGTTCTTGGTCGGGTCATAGACGACACCCTGGGTGATCACGCCCTTGTGCATCAGCGCGATGGACACGGCGTACTGCGGATAACCATGCAGGAAATTGGTGGTGCCGTCGAGCGGATCGATGATCCAGACGAACTCGGAGTCGCCTTGGGTGCCGCTCTCTTCTGCTAGAATCGCGTGGTTGGGATAGGCTCCCAGCAAGGTTTCGATGATGACCTGCTCGGCTGCGCGATCGACTTCGCTGACGTAATCGGCGTGCGATTTCTTGGTGACGGTGAGATGATCGATATTGTCCGAGGCGCGGTGGATCAAATTGCCGGCACGACGCGCGGCCTTCACCGCGATGTTGAGCATGGGATGCATGACTAACCTTTTTAATGAGCGAGCCGCCATTTTAGTGGGAATTGCGTTTTGGATAAACCGGAGATTTTGAATAATGTGCGGGTGGTGATGAGCCATACCACCCATCCGGGCAATATCGGCGCGGCTGCGCGTGCGATGAAGACCATGGGGCTGGTGCACCTGTACCTGATCAACCCGCGCCATTTTCCCGATCCGCAGGCAGTGGCGATGGCGGCCGGGGCGGACGATATCCTGCAGCAGGCGACCGTGTGCAGGTCTGTTGACGAGGCGCTGCAGGGCGTGGCGTTCACCGTGGCGATGACGGCGCGGCTGCGCGATATTTCGATCGAGGTAAGAACGCCGCGCGAGGCGATGCCCGAGTTGTTGCAGCATGCGGCCAGCCAGCCGGTGGCGCTGCTGTTCGGCACCGAGATGTCCGGCCTGACCAACGAGGAAATGGGGCGTGCGCAGGTGCTGGTGAATATCCCGGCCAACCCCGGCTATTCCTCGCTTAATATTGCCGCTGCGGTGCAGGTGGTGGCTTACGAACTCAGTGTGGCGGCGGAGCTGTACCGGCCATCGCTGGAGGCGGTGCAGCTTGCGCCGCACGAGCAGGCCGAAGGCTTGTTCGAGCACATGGAGAGAACCTTGCACGAGATCGGCTTTTTCAGCTCGCAGAACCCGGCGCGCCTGATGCAGCGCCTGCGCCGGCTATATGCCAAGGCCCGGCTCGAGCAGGAGGAGGTCAATATCCTGCGCGGGATTCTGAGTGTGACAACGGGGTACAATGCGCGGCTCAGGAAGCGCTATTTGGAAGAGCACCAGGATGTTCAAGAACATTAAGGAAGATATCGTCAGCGTATTTGAGCGCGATCCGGCGGCACGCAATACCTTTGAGGTGTTGACCTGCTACCCGGGGTTGCACGCGCGCATCCTCCATCGCGTGACGAATACCCTGTGGCATGCCGGGCTGAAATGGCTGGCGCGCTTTCTGTCGCACTTTACCCGCTGGTTGACCGGTATCGAAATTCATCCGGGCGCCACCATCGGGCGGCGCTTCTTTATTGACCATGGCATGGGCGTGGTGATTGGTGAAACCGCTGAAATCGGCGATGACGTCACGCTGTATCACGGCGTTACGCTGGGCGGCACTTCGTGGAAGGAAGGCAAGCGCCATCCCACGCTCGGTAATGGCGTGGTGGTCGGCGCCGGGGCGAAGGTGCTGGGCCCGATCCACATCGGCGATAATGCGAAGATCGGCTCCAATGCGGTGGTGGTGAAAGATGTGCCGGCAGGCGCGACGGCGGCGGGTATTCCGGCGCGCATTCTGGATGAAGCGAAGAAGGCGGGCGGTTTCAACCCGTATGGTATCGGCAATGACCAGAATGACCCTATTGCCAAATCGATTCATGGTCTGCTTAACCACAGCGTGGTGGTTGATCAGCGTATCGAATTGATTTTGCAGCAACTTGAGAGGATGGGCGTGCATGTGGAAGAGGAGCGCGCGACCGCTGACAAGTTCGATCCCAATCACCTGAACAAGATTGTTGACTAGAAAGTTCAAGTATTCTAATATGAGTTTATCTTAAAAACCATATTAGGCGAAAGGATATCATGCGACTGACAACAAAAGGACGTTTTGCAGTAACAGCGATGGTTGATCTGGCAATGCGTGGCGGACAGGGCCCGGTAACCCTGGCTGGTATCAGCGAGCGCCAGAGCATTTCGCTGTCTTATCTGGAACAGCTGTTCGGCAAGTTGCGCCGCCACAACATCGTGGCCAGCGTGCGCGGTCCCGGCGGCGGTTATTGTCTGGCGCGCCCGGCAGTGCAGATACCCATTTCCGAAATCATCCTGGCGGTGGACGAGCCGATGGATGCCACCCGGTGTGGTGGCATGGCCAACTGCCATGACAACCAGCCTTGCATTACCCACGACCTGTGGCAGGGGCTGACCAAGACCATCTACAACTACCTGGCGGAAGTGAGTCTGCAGCAGCTGGTGGACGACCAGAAGAAGGACAAGATGGAAGTCTCCAAGATCAAGCTGACGAGCAATGCGTCTGGCGCCGAGATGGCCGTGGGCTAACCTGCATTAAGGACGGACTGAACAATTATGACCCTACGTTTACCGATCTACATGGATTACTCGGCCACTACGCCAACCGATCCGCGCGTGGCCGAGCAGATGATCCCGTATCTGTGCGACAAGTTCGGCAATCCCGCTTCGCGTTCCCATGCTTTTGGCTGGGAAGCGGAAAAGGCGGTGGAGCATGCACGCGAACAGGTGGCGGCACTGGTTAATGCCGATCCCAAGGAAATTGTCTGGACTTCCGGTGCGACCGAGTCCAACAACCTCGCATTGAAGGGGGCGGCGAATTTCTACCAGGGCAAGGGCAAGCACATCGTTACGGTGATGACCGAGCACAAGGCGGTACTGGATACCGTGCGCGAACTGGAGCGCCAGGGTTTCTCCGCTACTTATCTCGATCCCGAGCCAAATGGATTGATCGACCTCGAGAAATTCAAGGCGGCGTTGCGCCCGGACACCATTATTGCTTCGGTGATGCACGTCAATAACGAAATCGGCGTGATCCAGGACATCGCTGCCATCGGCGACATTTGCCGCGAGCGCGGGGTGCTGTTCCATGTTGATGCTGCGCAGTCCACCGGCAAGGTGGCCATCGACCTGCAGCAACTGAAGGTCGACCTGATGTCGTTTTCCGCGCACAAGACCTACGGCCCGAAAGGCATCGGTGCGCTGTACGTGCGGCGCAAACCGCGGGTGCGGCTGGAGGCGCAAATGCACGGCGGCGGCCACGAGCGCGGCATGCGTTCCGGTACCCTGGCGACGCACCAGATTGTCGGCATGGGCGCGGCTTTCAGCATTGCGCGCGAAGAAATGGCAGCCGAGAACGAACGCATCCGCATGCTGCGCGACCGCCTGTGGCAGGGGCTGTCCAGCATGGAGGAAGTGTATGTGAATGGCGACATGGAGCAGCGTGTGCCGCACAACCTGAACGTCAGCTTCAACTTCGTCGAAGGCGAATCGTTGATCATGGCCATCAGCGATGTGGCGGTTTCCAGCGGTTCGGCCTGTACTTCCGCGAGCCTGGAGCCATCCTATGTCCTGCGTGCACTCGGACGCAGCGACGAGCTGGCGCATAGCTCGATCCGTTTCACCGTGGGGCGGTTTACCACCGTGGAAGAGGTGGATTATGTGGTGGAACTGCTGAAAAACAAGATCAGCAAGCTGCGCGACCTGTCGCCGCTGTGGGAAATGTATAAGGATGGCGTAGACATCAGCGCCATCGAGTGGGCTGCACATTAGGAGACCATGTTTTGCCGGCTTGGCAAACAGGTTTTCCCGTAAAAAAGGAGTTGAGAAATGGCTTACAGTGAAAAAGTTTTGGAGCATTACGAGAACCCGCGCAATGTCGGTTCGATGAACAAGGACGATGCGCATGTCGGAACCGGCATGGTCGGCGCGCCGGCTTGCGGCGACGTGATGAAGCTGCAGTTGCGGGTGAACGATGCCGGCGTGATCGAGGACGCCAAATTCAAGACCTACGGCTGCGGTTCGGCCATCGCATCGAGTTCACTGGTGACCGAATGGGTCAAGGGCAAGACGCTGGACGAAGCGCTGGAAATCAAGAACACGGCGATTGCCGAAGAACTGGCGCTGCCGCCGGTGAAGATCCACTGCTCGATCCTGGCCGAGGATGCGATCAAGGCGGCC
>WGNQ01000004.1 GCA_016124455.1 Sideroxydans sp.
AGAACATGGACCTGCAACTCAAGTGGTGCCACGAAGCGCCTTTCTACACGCTGGGCCCGCTCACCATGGACATCGCCCCCGGCTACGACCACATCACC
The DNA here is from genome assembly GCA_016124455.1 of Sideroxydans sp. Taxonomy (GTDB): domain Bacteria; phylum Pseudomonadota; class Gammaproteobacteria; order Burkholderiales; family Gallionellaceae; genus RI-121. Next base: position 99 of record WGNQ01000004.1, read on the forward strand.
AGCGCCATCGGCGCGGCGATGATCGGCTGGTACGGCACTGCCATGCTGTGCTACGTCACGCCCAAGGAGCATCTCGGCCTGCCGGACAAGGACGACGTCAAGGAAGGCATCATCACCTACAAGATCGCCGCCCACGCCGCCGACCTCGCCAAGGGCCACCCCGGTGCGCAGGTGCGCGACAACGCGCTCAGCAAGGCGCGCTTTGAATTCCGCTGGGACGACCAGTTCAACCTCGGCCTCGACCCCGACAAGGCGCGCGAATTCCACGACGAAACCCTGCCCAAGGATTCCGCCAAGGTCGCGCACTTCTGCTCAATGTGCGGTCCGCACTTCTGCTCGATGAAAATCACCCAGGACGTGCGCGACTACGCTGCGAAGCAAGGCGTAGATGAACAGACTGCGCTGCAGAAAGGCATGGAGGCAAAGTCGGTGGAGTTTGTGAAACAGGGGGCACAGGTTTATCACAAAGCCTAACTTCCGCACTCTTTCAATATGAAGCGCAAACAGGCTGCGATACAGCCTGTTTGTGTTTATCGATTATTGCACTCTGGCTAGCTTTAATTGATGCAAGCTACGCTCAATTTTTAGCATCTGTCTTTTAAGGCCCAATGGGGTCAACGAACGCATGTTATGCGGAACTCGAAAATCAACAGCCAGTCCGTTGTGTGCCTTTTCTGTTACCAAATAGCAAATCCGATTCACATAATGAAACCCAGATGTGATCCATAAATCGTCATCGCAGCCACTTTCCACCACAGTCCACACATGATTCTGATCAAGGCTACGCACCAACTCTAAGTCGGCACCAAATGTTTCAAGCCCGAAACCACCCCAAATGTCATGCGCTGCTCTTGAGTGTCGGTAAGGCACGAAAAACTCGAAAAAAGCATCCTCATGCAAAATAATCGGTGTTAGCAGCCAGTCATTTCGTCTGATTATCAACAAATAAATCTGCCCTATGGCGCGAAATGAATTCGACGCTCGGCATGAATCGTTCTGGCAGATCAATCACTCTACCTTCCAAGGGTAACAAAACTTCAATAACAAAAGGCTCTTTCTTACGTTTCAACTCTTCCGAAACCACAATCTTGAAATCATCGGTAAGCGTCAACAACCCTTTATCAAATGCTCGGTCATGGATGGCCGATAGGCATAATCCATTGCTCGGGTTTAAGCGGTTCGCCTTGTCTTTGCTCCACGGCACAATATGACTTGCAATCAACAAACGTGATTCAGATAAACCCGACATGCAGCAACGCCCTCGATAGCTGCTTAATACGGCACGTCGAAAAAAATTTTGCTTGATACGTTGCTCGGTAATAATTTTTCTTGTTTCACCACTGAAGTCTTCTGGAACAAGTTGTTCGTCAGCTTCATCAACTGTAGACCGATCCGCGTCTAGATTTTGCCTTAATAATTCACATTCCACTGTAAGCTTCTCCCAGTCGGCATGAAATTCTTCCCAAACCTCTCGGTCGAGATTTGACGCGCCATCTAGCCCTTTACGCCCCGTACCAATTATCGCGGGATCGAGGCTAGCAAAGTTGCTCAGCTTCATCGCTACAGCACCTGGCGTTCGGCCAATCAGCTTTGCAAGCCTGATAACTTCTGGAGTCCGCATATCGAGTTTGCCAAAGGGTAGTTGGCAATAAAGATAGAATGCGAGCTTGAGTTGTTCTTTCGTCCAACGGCTTGTAGTCATAATGTCTACGGCACTGTAGCGATATTCCCTACTCGTACCCTCTCCCCTAAATTGAGATACAACATTATCAGTCTAGCGACCATTTTATGGTGGTATAACTTAAAATACTTTGAGAATTCTCTCACCTTCATAATCTATGACCTGCCGCCCCAACTGCGCCGCCTGCTGCATCGCGCCATCCATCAAGTCCCCACTCCCCGGCATGCAGCACGGCAAGCCCGCCGGGGTGCCCTGCGTGCAGCTCGACGATGAACTGCGCTGCAAGGTATTCGGCCAATCCGAGCGCCCGGCTTTCTGCGCAGGGCTGCAGCCTTCGGTGGAGATGTGCGGCGCATCGCGCGACGAGGCGCTGGTGTGGCTGACGCAATTGGAGCAGGCAACCCAGCCGGCTGTATAATCGCACCATGCATTCGCATTCCATCCCTGTGTTTCCCGATGTTTCATCCGATTGCCCTTGCGTCGGCCATTGCACCACGGCGCTGGGCGACGATGTTTGCCGCAGCTGCCATCGCACGCTGGATGAAGTGACGCGCTGGCCGGCAATGAGCGAGGATGAGCGGCGCGAGGTGAATCGCCGCATCGCGCTTGGACAGTGGAAGCAATCTTCCCCGTGAGGCGGGTATAATCCGCGGCTGGTCACGAAACTCGCATATCCCATGGACACCATACTGCTGCTGAAAGCCGCCATCCTCGGCATCGTCGAGGGCCTCACCGAATTCCTGCCGATCTCCAGCACGGGCCACCTGATCCTGGCGGGCGACCTGCTGAATTTCAACGACGAGAAGGGCAAGGTGTTCGAGATCGTGATCCAGTTTGCCGCGATCCTCGCCGTATGCTGGGAATACCGCGAAAAAATCCTGACCGTGGTCGGCGGCCTGCCGCGCGAGCAGGCCGCGCAACGCTTCACCGCCAACCTGCTGATCGCGTTCATGCCCGCCGCGGTGCTGGGCCTGCTGTTCGCCAGCAAGATCAAGGAATACCTGTTCGCCCCCGTACCGGTGGCGTCGGCGTTCATCATCGGCGGCCTGTTCATCCTGTGGGCGGAGAAGCGCGACCACAAAGTTACCGTGGAAGCCGCGGACAACATGGGCTGGAAAGATGCGCTGAAGGTCGGCCTCGCGCAGTCACTGGCACTGATACCCGGCACTTCGCGTTCGGGGGCGACCATCATCGGCGGCCTGTTCTTCGGGCTTTCGCGCAAGGCGGCCACCGAGTTTTCCTTCTTCCTCGCGATTCCCACCCTGTTTGCGGCAACGGTGTATGAAGTGGTGAAATACCGCCACCTGTTCCATGCCGAAGACTGGACCTTGTTTGCGGTAGGCAGCGCAACTTCTTTCGTGAGTGCATTCATCGCCGTGCGTGCGCTGCTGCGCTACATCAGCAAGCACGACTTCACGGTGTTCGCATGGTACCGGATCGCGTTCGGCGTGGTCGTACTGGCGACCTATTACAGCGGCGCAGTGGACTGGTCGGCCAAGTGATAAAAAGCCCGCTTAAGCGGGCTTTTCGTTATGCGGTCCTGCCCTTAACTCTGCTGCCAGGGCAGCTGGACAACCCGCCAGCCGCCCAGCGTATTGCGATGGCCGGCAGTATTCTTTTCGCCCTCGAAGCCTTCGAGCACGTTATAGCAGTCTGCATAGCCCGCCTGGGTGGCCAGTATGGCGGCCACGTGTGAACGCGCGCCGCTGCGGCAGATAAACATGGTCAATGTTTCTTTGTCCACCTGTTGTTCGAGTTGCGCCATGAAGTTCGGGTTTTTCTGCATGCCTGGATAGCTCGCCCACTCGATCTCCACCGCATCGGGTATGCGTCCGACCCAATCCAGCTCGGCACGGGTACGCACATCGACCAGCTTGGCGCCCGGGGCAGACTGCATGATCTGGTATGCCTCGTCGGGCAGCAATGCGCCCTCGTATGGCAGGCCCAGGTCCTTTGCGCGCTGCTGTGCAGCGGTGAGAATCTCGGTAATCTTGCCCATAATATTTTCTGTCCGTGTTTTAGCTTTTGGCTGCAGATGGTATGCTGCGGCCGGACGTTGATACTATCGCATCTGTAATGAAAAATCACCCGCACAGCCACGCGCACAACGATTCTGCAGTCTTTGAACCGGCACATCCGGAGCGCTTCGCAGCTGCGCGGAAAAGCACGTGGGTCAGCATCCTGATCAACCTGCTGCTGACTTTCCTGCAGGTGACCGCCGGCTACTTCGGCCGCTCGCAATCGCTGATGGCCGACGGCCTGCATTCGCTGTCCGATCTGCTGGCCGACATCCTCGTGCTGTTCGCCAACTGGCATGGCAACCGTCATGCCGATGCAAACCATCCCTATGGGCACGCGCGCATCGAGACTGCCGCCACGCTGATTCTCGGAGTGGCCCTGGCCGCCCTCGGCGCAGGACTGCTGATTGCTGCCGGCATGCGCCTGCAGCACCCGGAAAATGTACAGGCCGTTCATCCCGCCACGTTCTGGATTGCCTTGATCGCTTTGGCGGCTAAAGAAGGGATGTTCCGCTACATGCTGGCGGTTGCCAAACGCGTACGCTCGCAAATGCTGATCGCCAATGCCTGGCATGCCCGTTCCGACGCGGCTTCTTCGCTGGTCGTGCTGTTGGGGATTGGCGGCAATTTGCTGGGCTACACTTTCCTCGACCTGGTGGCCGCCGCAGTCGTCGGCGTGATGATCGCGCACATGGGCGGCAAGTTTGCCCTGGAAGCGCTGGCTGAGCTGATCGATACCGGCCTGTCCGAAGAGGAGGTGGCGGATATTCGCAATTCCCTGCTGTCCACTCCCGGCGTGCGCGGCCTGCATGAACTGCGCACGCGCAAGATGGCGGATAACGCGCTGGTGGATGCGCATATCGTGGTCGATCCAAAAATCAGTGTATCCGAAGGGCATTTCATCGCCGAATCGGCACGTCATGCCGTATTAAAGAACCACCACGTAATGGACGTGATGGTACACATTGATCCCGAGGATGATTTACTGGCCAAATCCAACGCCCACCTGCCCAGCCGCGAAACACTGCTCAAACATATGGAGCAACGCCTGGGCAGCACCCTGCCAGCACATTACCGTTCCATCCTGCATTATCTGGATGGCAAGGTCGATGCCGAGCTGTTTCTGGATGCGGACACCTGGAGTGCAGACAAGACTGAAAGCCTGCGAATTCAATGTGCCAAAGTGACGGCAGACGATCCTTTTTTCCGTTCCATCAAGTTGCACCAAACCGATGCACAACAATAGTGCGCACGCTTAACGCTGCGCACCCTTAACGGGCAGCGTTTTTGCCACTTCTTTTCAAAGCTTGTGGCAGAATGGGGGACTACAGCCTTTAATCAGCATGGCACGCTTCGTGCTATATCTCGGGGTGCTTTAGGGCTTTAAGGTTTTATTTAATTACTCGTTTATGGTTAGGAGAAAGATATGTCAAAAACAGCAGCAGACGTGATCAAAATGGTCAAGGAAAACGAAGTCAAATTCGTTGATTTCCGGTTTACTGACACCCGCGGCAAAGAACAACACGTAGGCGTCCCGGTCAGCGCTTTTGGCATGGAAAAATTCGAGGAAGGCCATGCGTTTGACGGTTCATCCATCGCCGGCTGGAAGGGTATTCAGGCTTCCGACATGCTGCTGATGCCGGATCCCGATTCCGCCTACATCGACCCGTTCATGGATGAAACCACACTGATCTTGTCATGTGATGTGGTTGAGCCGTCCGACGGCAAGGGCTATGACCGCGACCCGCGCTCCATCGCCAAGCGCGCCGAAGCCTACCTGAAAGCTTCCGGCCTCGGCGATACCGCCTATTTCGGCCCCGAACCCGAGTTCTTCATTTTCGATTCCGTAAACTGGCATATCGACATGTCGGGCTGTTCCGTCAAGGTCAACTCCGAAGAAGCAGCTTGGTCTTCCGCTGAGAAATTCGACAGTGGCAATACCGGCCACCGTCCGACCGTCAAGGGCGGCTACTTCCCGGTACCGCCGGTTGACAGCCTGAACGACATCCGCGCCGCCATGTGTCTGGCGCTGGAAGAGATCGGCATTCCTGTCGAAGTGCATCACCACGAAGTCGCCACTGCCGGCCAGTGCGAAATCGGCACCAAGTTCAGCACGCTGGTGAAGCGCGCCGACTGGACGCAAACCCTGAAGTACGTCGTGCATAACGTTGCACACCAGTACGGCAAGACCGCCACCTTCATGCCCAAGCCTATCGTGGGCGATAACGGCTCCGGCATGCACGTGCACCAGTCGATCTGGAAGGATGGCAAGAACCTGTTTGCAGGCAATGGCTATGCCGGCCTGTCCGAAACCGCCCTGTACTATATCGGCGGCATCATCAAGCACGCTCGCGCACTGAACGCCATTACCAACCCGAGCACCAACTCCTACAAGCGCCTGGTTCCGCACTTCGAAGCACCGGTCAAGCTGGCGTACTCGGCCAAGAACCGCTCTGCCTCGATTCGCATTCCGCACGTTGCGAGCGATAAGGCGCGCCGCATTGAGACCCGCTTCCCGGATCCGGCAGCCAACCCCTACCTGTGCTTTGCGGCTCTGCTGATGGCTGGCCTGGATGGCATCCAGAACAAGATCCACCCTGGCGATCCTGCCGACAAGAACCTGTATGACTTGCCACCGGAAGAAGATGCGAAGATCCCGACCGCAAGTGCCTCGCTCGACGAAGCACTGGCCAACTTGGACAAGGATCGCGAGTTCCTAACCCGTGGCGGCGTCTTCTCCAACGATTTCATCGATGCTTTCATCACGCTGAAAATGGACGAGGTAACCCGTCTGCGCATGACGACCCATCCCGTTGAATTTGACCTGTACTACAGCGTGTAAGCACTACCTTAGTGCAATAAATAAAAACGGGGCCGCAATGGCCCCGTTTTTTGTGCATGAACCTTGAGCCATTGGGTTTGTCACACTATGAGCCTTCACCTATACTTCCATCAAACTCTGTTATCGGGATACGGTCAATGAAGTTACGCCACCTTTTTGTATTGTTCTGCATGTGCCACGCTGGTTGGGCGCATGCAGAAATCTACAAGTATGTTGACTCTCAAGGACATGTCACTTATTCCAGCACACCAATGAGAGGCGCGAAAAAGCTGCATCTGGAAGGACTGCCCACCATGCTGCCACCCGGACGACCGCACACCGTCAGCGAATCCGAGTTCCCGCGCGTAAACGAAGAAACACAACGCAGCCGCGACAACACGCGCCGCAAAATTCTTGAAGATGAATTGGCAGCGGAGCAAAAGCAGCTCGAAGAAGCCAAACAGAAACTGCAGATCGCACAAGATACACCGCAGGTTTACCGAGGCAAGGACGGCAAAACCTATCGTAATGTTGTTCAATATGAAGAGAACGTAAAAGCCGCACAGGACGAAGTGAGCCTGCACGAAAAAAACATCCAGGCGCTCGACACCGAGTTGTCGCACACCCAATAATTCAGCCAGCAGACTGGCATGTTTTCTGCTTAATCAACCGGCATGTCAGACACTATTATTCCCTCACTCGAACATCTTGCCACTGCGGTTGTCCTGCTGGATGAGCAGGCACGCATCGCCTACCTCAACCCGGCGGCAGAAACATTATTTGGCCTGAGCAGCAAAAATTCGATCGGCCATCCGCTGCAACATGTTTTCACCCATACCGAACAACTGGCGCTTGCGTTGCAACACGCGCTCAGCAACCAGGCCACCTATATTGAACATGATCTGATGCTGGGCAGCCATCAGGGCGACAAGCTGCATCTGTTATGCAGCGTCACACCGCTACAGGGCGAGCAGCGCCATTTGTTGCTGGAATTCCACCCCATTGCTCGTCCGCTGAAACTGGCGCGCGAGGAACAAATGCACGACCAGACCCAGGCCAACCGCCTGCTGCTGCGCAATCTGGCGCATGAAATCAAGAATCCACTCGGTGGCATCCGCGGCGCGGCGCAATTGCTGGAACAGGAACTGGAAAAACCCGCATTGCGCGAATATACCCAGGTAGTCATTCAGGAAGCCGATCGCCTGCGTTCGCTGATGGAAAAATTGCTTGTCCCGCAACAGGCCTCTCATGTCACATCGCTCAACATTCACGAAGTACTGGAGCGAGTGCGCAACCTGGTGCTGGCTGAAGCGCCCGAGGGCCTGGAAATAGTTCAGGACTACGATACCAGCCTGCCGCCGATACATGGCGACAAGGAGCAGTTAATCCAAGTCATCCTGAACATTGTACGCAACGCAGCGCAAGCCATGCAATGGACAGGCACCATCGTGTTACGCACGCGCATCGCACGCCAGGCAACCCTGAGAAAGAAACGTCATCCTTTGGCCGTGATGGTACAAATAAGCGACAATGGCCCCGGCATCCCGGAACACTTACGCGACAAAATCTTCTACCCGCTGGTTTCCGGCCGCCCCGACGGGCACGGTCTGGGACTGACCCTCGCCCAGGATTTCATTAGCCAGCACCACGGCAGCATCGAATTCGATAGCGAACCCGGGCGTACCTGTTTTACCGTCATACTTCCATTAAAATAAGCCACCATCATGAAACCGATCTGGATCATAGACGACGACCGCTCCATCCGCTGGGTACTGGAAAAAGCACTGGAAAGGGAGGGACTGGAATTCAAGAGCTTCGCTTCGGCGGATGAAGCAATGCAGGCACTGGCACTGGGTACGCCGCAAATGGTGATCAGTGATATCCGTATGCCCGGTACTTCTGGACTCGATTTCCTGCAGACCCTGCGGGTACGCCACCCCAACCTGCCGGTAATCATCATGACCGCGTATTCCGACCTGGAAAGTGCCGTGTCGGCATTCCAGGGCGGCGCCTTTGAATACCTGCCCAAACCCTTCGACGTCAACCATGCGGTCGAACTGATCCGCCGCGCGCTTGAACAAAGCCAGCGCAAGAATGCGCAGACGGAAGAAACGCCGGCCGCACCGGATATCCTGGGGCAGGCGCCCGCCATGCAGGAAGTATTCCGCGCCATCGGCAGGCTTTCACAGTCCCATGCCACCGTGCTCATCAATGGCGAATCCGGTACCGGCAAGGAGCTGGTCGCGCATGCACTGCATCGCCACAGCCCGCGCGCCGACAAGCCGTTCGTCGCGATCAACACCGCTGCCATCCCGAAAGACCTGCTCGAATCGGAGCTGTTCGGCCATGAACGCGGCGCCTTTACCGGTGCGACCGCTACCCGGCGCGGGCGTTTCGAACAGGCCGAGGGCGGCACGCTGTTCCTCGACGAAATTGGCGACATGCCGGCCGAATTGCAGACGCGGTTGCTGCGCGTACTGTCCGATGGCAACTATTACCGCGTCGGCGGTCACCAGCCAATCAAGGCCAATGTCCGCATCATCGCCGCCACCCACCAGAACCTCGACGCCCGGGTCAAACAGGGGCTGTTCCGGGAAGACCTGTTCCACCGTCTCAACGTAATTCGTCTGCGCTTGCCGCCATTGCGTGAACGGCGCGAAGATATCCCGTTGCTGGCGAAATATTTCCTGCCGAAGAGCGCGCGCGAACTAGGCGTAGAACAAAAAACACTGAGCGAAACCACCATCCAGTTCCTGATGGCTCAGGATTTCCCCGGCAATGTGCGGCAACTGGAAAATCTGTGCCACTGGCTCACGGTGATGACACCGTCGCAGCAGGTGGAAATTGCCGACCTACCGCCGGAATGGCGCGAAACATCCCAGGCGACTGCACCACCTGCGGGCGATTGGCGCGCATCGCTGGCGCAACAGGTTACGCTTGCCTTGCAGCGCGGCGACCAAGGCATTCTGGATACCCTGACCAAGGAATTTGAAAGCACGCTGATCACCCAAGCATTGCTGCACACCGGCGGGCGCCGCATCGAGGCGGCAACCCTGCTGGGCATGGGACGCAATACGCTGACGCGCAAGATTCAGGAATTAGGGCTGGATACCGGGCACGAATAATCTCCGCACCGGCAAGACAAACCTAGGCCACCTCGGCCACCACGGGTGTATGGTCGGAAGGACGTTCCAGCTTGCGCGGCGCGCGGTCGATCAGGCAGTTGCTGCATGCGAGCGCCTCGCTGATCAGGATATGGTCGATGCGCAATCCCATATTGCGGCGGAACGCCATCATGCGGTAATCCCACCAGGAATAGGATTTTTCGGGCTGTTCGAATAGCCGGAAACTGTCGCGCAAACCCAGTTGTTGCAACCCGCGAAATGCGCTTCGCTCCGGTTCGCTTACCAATACGTTGCCGACCCAAGCCTGGGGGTCGTAGACATCGGCGTCTTCCGGCGCAATATTGTAATCTCCCAGCACGGCCAGCCTCGGGTAACGCACCAGCTCCTCTTTCAGCCATGCCTGCAGCGCCACCAGCCAGGATAGCTTGTACTGGTATTTGTCCGAATCCAGGCTCTGCCCATTGGGAATGTAAACACACACTACGCGCACACCGTCGAATGTGGCGGCAATCACCCGTTTCTGCTCATCAGCGAAACCGGGAATGCCGATCACTACATCCTGCGCCTCAAGTTTGCTGAGTATGGCCACGCCGTTATAGGTCTTCTGCCCGCTGAACACCGCCCGGTATCCGGCTTGCTGCAGCTCGGCGGCCGGGAAGTTTGCATCCTCGGTTTTGGTTTCCTGCAGGCACAACACTTCCGGCTGGTTGGCGGCGAGCCATTCCAGCACATGTGACAGACGTACCTTGAGGGAATTAACGTTCCAAGTGGCTATTTTCATGTTCGAACAATACTTTTTTGAATTATAGCCATTAATTCCCCTTCCGAAGAGATTTGTCGCAATTTGCATTTTCTGGGTATTCATCGTGTGCGGCTGCCATTGGCAATGGCTGCATTCACGTGCTAGTCTGCGAAAGTTACATAATGCGACACACTGACCATGTCAGCTCTGAACATCTTCGGTCTTGATACCCCCGGCACGTGGGATACCGAGTCGGCCTTCCGCCACCTCAACAAGCTGGGGCAGGCTGAAACCAAGCGCACGGCAGAACGCAGGCTGCGCGAATGGAACATTCTGCCTGCCGCATTGGAAGCAGCAAGCCTGCGGGATGAATTCGGCCAGCCACCGACCCCGGCGGTACTGCATTGGGAAATCGATGAGGCCCGGCGCAAACGGCGGCTGGTGCTGTTCGCCCAGCTCGGCAGCCTGCCTGACGGCCAGCCATGCTTCTATGCCAATGATGCCCGCGGCGCCCATTACTGGATCCCGCTGGGAAACAACTCCCCCATTCCTGACATCTGCCATGCCTTAGAGCAGCTACAGGCGCACCTGGGCAAACCCATCGTACTGTTCCCGCATGGCCTGCTGGTTGCGCATTGCCGCCAACTGTCTCCACTCTCCGGCATGTCCGTTGCCATCCTGGCGTATCCGCCCATTCTGGATTTGAGCCGCCAACTGTCCACCATGCGCCCAAGACCCTCACGCATTGCCCGGGACATGAGCCATCTCGACCGGCTTGAAGCAGAAAGTATTTTCATCCTGCGCGAAGCCGTTGCCCAGGCCGAAAACCCGGCGATGCTGTACTCCATCGGCAAAGACAGCACGGTCATGCTGCACCTGGCGCGCAAGGCGTTCTATCCGGCGCCACCGCCGTTCCCGCTATTGCATGTTGATACGCGCTGGAAGTTCCGGGAAATGTATTTATTCCGGGATCACATGGCTCGCGAAAGCGGCATGGATCTGCTGATACACGTCAACCCGGAGGCCATCGACAAGAATATCAACCCGTTTGACCATGGCTCCATGCTGCATACCGACATCACCAAGACCGAAGGCCTGAAGCAGGCGCTGGATAAATACCAATTCGACCTGGTATTCGGCGGTGCGCGCCGGGATGAGGAAAAATCCCGCGCCAAGGAACGGATTTTTTCTTTCCGCACCCAGACTCACCGCTGGAATCCCAAGAGCCAGCGCCCGGAATTGTGGAGCCTGTACAACGCCAAAAAACGCAAGGGCGAGAGCATCCGGGTCTTCCCGCTCTCCAACTGGACCGAGCTCGACATCTGGCAATACATCTACCGGGAAAACATGCCCATCGTACCGCTCTATTTCGCGAAGGAAAGGCCGGTAGTCGTCCGCGATGGCATGATCCTGATGATCGACGATGACCGCATACACCTGTTGCCCGGCGAACAGGTCCAGCGACGCAAGGTTCGCTTCCGCACCCTGGGCTGTTACCCGCTGAGTGGCGCCATTGACTCCAGTGCGGAAACATTGCCCGAAATCATCCTGGAGCTTCTTAATTCGCGCACCTCAGAACGGCAGGGACGCGCCATTGACGCGGACTCTTCCGGTTCCATGGAACGCAAGAAACAGGAGGGCTACTTCTGATGCCGCACGCCACCCACAATGCCGCTACTCCGGCCCCGGCGGAGCAAGCTCGTGCCGCTGTCGAAACTTTTCTCGAACATCAACAGAACATCGGCCTGTTACGCTTTATCACCTGCGGCAGCGTCGATGACGGCAAGAGCACGCTGATCGGCCGCATGCTATGGGAATCCAGGCAGCTATTCGATGACCAGATTGCGGCACTCAAGCAGGATTCCCACAAACACGGCACACAAGGCGACAATATCGACTTTGCATTGCTGGTTGACGGGCTGTCGGCAGAGCGCGAACAAGGTATCACCATCGATGTCGCCTATCGCTTCTTTGCCACCGACCGGCGCAAGTTCATCGTTGCCGATACGCCCGGCCACGAGCAATATACCCGCAACATGGTCACTGCCGCGTCAACGGCGGATGTGGCCATCATCCTGGTCGACGCCCGCAAAGGCGTGCTCACGCAGACCTGCCGCCACGCCTACCTTGCCTCACTCATGGGCATCCGCCATGTCGTACTGGCGATCAACAAGATCGACCTGGTCGGTTATGAGGCTGCCGTCTTCAACAGCATTGTGGCCAGTTTCGAGCAATTCGCCGAACCGCTCGGCTTTGCCTCGATTACCGCCATTCCGGTCTCGGCGCTACAGGGTACCAACATCATCGAGCGTTCCGGCCTCACGCCATGGTACGGCGGCCCGAGCCTGATGGCCTACCTGGAAACCGTGGACACCAGGCGCACACTATCCAGCCGCCTGGCCTTCCCGGTGCAATGGGTCAACCGCCCGGACGCCGATTTCCGCGGATTCGCGGGAACGGTAGCCGAAGGATGCGTCCGCGTGGGAAACCAGATCCGCGTTTCCCTCTCGGGCCAGACGGCCGAGGTCAAACGTATCGTCACCATGGATGGCGACCTGCCCGAAGCGGGCGCAGGGCTCTCCATCACGCTCACCCTGGATCGCGAAATCGACGCCTCGCGCGGTGATGTGATCAGTCTTGCCGAGCAGCCGCTGGAAACCACGGACCAGTTCGAGGCCATCATCATCTGGATGAGTGAAGAGCGCGGCATGGCCGGGCGCTCCTATGATTTCAAGCTGGCATCCCAGTCTGCTTCAGTCTCCATCACCTCGATCAAGCACCAGGTCGATATCAACACCCTGGCCCACAAGGCGGCAAAATCGCTGGGATTGAACGACATCTGCGTGTGCAATCTTGCCACCAGCAAACCCGTGGTGTTCGACACGTTTGCCAATTCACCGGCACTGGGCAGCTTCATCCTGATAGATCGCTACTCGCATGACACCGTAGCTGCCGGCCTGATTCGTCATAGCCTGCGCCGCGGGCAGAATGTGCATCGCCAGGCGCTGTCCATCACCCGACGCGAACGGGAACAACTCAACGGGCATCAGGGCAAGGTAATCTGGTTCACCGGGCTTTCCGGCTCAGGCAAGTCGACCATTGCCAATGCCCTGGAAACCCACCTGTACGGCAACGGCTACCGGACCTTCATCCTCGACGGCGACAACATCCGGCAGGGCATCAACAAAGACCTGGGGTTTACCGATGCCGATCGGGTGGAAAACATCCGGCGCATCGCGGAAGTTGCCAGGCTCATGCTCGATGCCGGCCTGATCGTGATGACTTCTTTCATCTCGCCGTTCCGGCGCGAGCGGGAAATGGCGCGCGAACTCATCGGGCCGGAAAATTTCATCGAGGTGTATGTGAGCACCCCGCTGGAAGCCTGCGAAGCGCGGGATGTGAAAGGCCTGTACAAAAAGGCGCGCACGGGAAGACTACCCAATTTTTCCGGCATAGACAGCCCGTATGAGCCGCCGGAAACCGCGGAAGTAACCATAGACAGCACGCAGACCTCCGTTGAGGAAGCCGTCCGGAAAATTTCCGGCGTGCTGCTGCAAGCGTAACCCGGCCAGAATCTGGCCGGGTTACCTCGGCAAATCAGCGAGCCTGCTTTGCCGCCACCCTGGGCAAGCGCCAGATATCGCGGTTGTAATCCAGAATGGTACGGTCGCTGGAAAATTTTCCGCTGGCTGCGGTATTCAGTATGCTCATCCGCGTCCACTGTTCTTCGTTGCGGTAAGCTGCCGCGACCCGGTTCTGGGCGTCGACGAAACCACGGAAGTCAGCCGCGGTCAGCCATGGGTCATGCGGACTGAGGATAGACTGGATAATCGGGTCGAAGATACCGTGTTCGAACAGGTTGAAATGCCCGCATTGCAGCAGGTTCATTACGCGCTGCAAGTCTTCGTCGGCGGCGACGATTGCGGCCGGATCGTAGTGGCCGCGCATGGCATCCACTTCTTCGGCCTCCAGCCCGAACAGGAAGAAGTTTTCCTCACCCGCCTCTTCGCGAATCTCGATATTGGCACCGTCCAGCGTACCGATGGTGAGCGCCCCGTTCATCATGAACTTCATGTTGCCGGTGCCTGAGGCCTCCTTGCCCGCAGTGGAAATCTGTTCCGACAGGTCGGTACCGGCGCAGATCACCTCCATCGCCGAAACCCGGTAATCCGGCAGGAACGCCAGGCGCAGCATGCCTTCGGTATCGTGATCGTTGTTGACCACCTTGGCCACCTCGTTCACCAGCTTGATGATGCGCTTGGCCATCTGGTAGCCCGGCGCGGCCTTGCCGCCAATCAGCACGCAACGTGGCGTCCAGTCGGCGATGTCGCCACGCTTGATGCGGTCGTAAAGATGAATCACATGCAGCACATTGAGCAGCTGCCGCTTGTATTCGTGAATGCGCTTCACCTGCACATCGAACAGCGCATGGGTATCGAATGCAATGCCGCAATCGCGCTGCACCATTTCCGCCAGCCGCGCCTTGTTGGCCTGCTTGACCGCACGCCATTTGGCACGGAAGCCGGCATCATCGGCATGCGGCGCAAGCTGGGTGAGTTTGCCGAGGTCGGCAGCCCAGCCCTTGCCTATGGTCTTGGTGACCAGCTTGCTGAGTTCCGGATTGCTCCATGCCATCCAGCGGCGCGGCGTGACGCCATTGGTCTTGTTGTTGAATTTGCCCGGCCAGATTTCGTAAAAATCGTGGAACAGGTGCTGCTTCAGCAGGCGCGAATGCAGTTCCGCCACACCGTTGACCGAATGGCTCGCCACCACCGCAAGATAGGCCATGCGTATCTGCTGCTCGCCGCCTTCCTCGATGATGGACATGCGCCGCTGGCGCTCGCTATCGCCCGGCCAGCGTTGCGCCACCTCGGCCAGGAAACGCGCATTGATTTCGTAGACGATCTCCAGCAGCCGCGGCAACAGGCGGCCGAACATGCTGACCTGCCATCTTTCCAGCGCCTCCGGCAGCAGCGTATGGTTGGTATAAGCCATGGTGCGGCGCACGATATTCCAGGCCGCATCCCAGCCCAGTCCGTGCTCGTCCATCAACAGTCGCATCAGTTCCGGCACGGCACAGGTCGGGTGGGTGTCGTTGAGCTGGAAACAGTTCTTCTCGGCGAATTCGCTGAAGTCGTTGCCGTGGACGCTCGTCCATTGGCGCAGCACGTCCTGCAGGCTGGCCGATGCAAGGAAATATTGCTGCTTGAGGCGCAATTCCTTGCCATTTTCACTGGCATCGTTCGGATACAGCACCATGGTAATGTGCTCGGCCTTGTTCTGAGCCGCCACTGCCTCGGTGTAACTGCCGGCGTTGAATTCACTCAGGTCGAATTCCTCGGTGGCACTTGCCTTCCACAGCCGCAAGGTGTTGACCGTACCATTGCGGTAACCGGGAACCGGTACATCATAGGGTATCGCCACCACCTCATGGGTATTCACCCAGTGCGCGCGCAACCGTCCGTCGAGGTCGGTATAGAACACGCTATGCCCGCCGAATTTCACCCGGGTGGAGAATTCCGGACGCTCGATCTCCCACGGATTGCCGTCGCGTAACCAGTGGTCCGGCTCTTCCTGCTGGCAACCGTTCTCGATTTTCTGGCGGAACATGCCGTATTCATAACGAATGCCATAGCCCATTACCGGCAACTGCAACGTGGCGCAGCTATCCAGGAAACAGGCGGCCAGCCGCCCCAGGCCTCCGTTGCCGAGGCCGGCATCGTGTTCCTGCTCGGCAATATCTTCCAGTTCCAGGCCCAATTTACGCAATGCCTCGGCAGTGGAGGCGCCCACGTCCAGGTTCAGCATGGCATTGCCCATCGCACGCCCCATCAGGAATTCCAGCGACATGTAGTAAGCGCGCTTGCAATCCTGCTCACGGTAAGCCTGCTGGGTATTTTTCCAGCGTTCCACCAGGCGGTCGCGCAAGGCCACCGCCAATGAAGTGTAGGCCTGATAAACAGCGAAGCGCGTTTCCTCGCGCCCCAGGGTATGGCTGAAATAACGGCGGAAATCCTCGACCACACTGTCGGCATCCATGCCGAGCGGCGGTGTCTCGATATCGGGCATGATGCTGCCATTTGCTTGGGGGGCGGTATGCATGATTACTCTCCTGGCGATTCGCTTATAGTTAAGTGCAACTCACATATCCAGCATGGGATGTCCGGCCAGACCGGGCCTGCAGGAACCATATATGGGCAACGCAACAGCAGCAGGCAAACAAACTCAGGCACAATGCTAACACAGCCTGAAATCCACCCCCCTATACCCGTCAGGTAATCACCGTCGGCTGTTCACGCCCGCTACGCGCCTGCAGTTCAGAGACTTGCAGGGCAATGGCTATCAGGTCGGCCAGCGCCTCCTGTGCCCCCAGATGGTGGCGCGATGCGTCGGGCTCATAAGCTTCGAGATAAACGCGCAGGGTCGCCCCCTGGGTGCCGGTACCGGACAGGCGGAACACAATGCGTGAGCCGTCGGTAAATCCGATACGCACTCCCTGCCCTTGGCTGATGCTGCCGTCCACCGGGTCGGTATAGCAGAAATCGTCGCAGAACAGCACGCGGTGTTCACCAAAACTGGCCCCGGCCAACTGGCCAAAGCTGTCGTGCAAATGACTCATGATGCCCTGTGCAATTTCTGTGGGCAGTTCTTCATAATCGTAGCGCGAATAGAAGTTGCGTCCGAAGCGTGCCCAGTGGGTGCGCACGATATTTTCCACCGGCTGGCGTTGCACGGCCAGCACGTTAAGCCAGAACAGCACGGCCCACAGTCCGTCCTTCTCGCGCACATGGCTGGAACTGGTACCAAAGCTTTCCTCGCCGCACAACGTAACCTTGCCCGCATCCATCAGGTTGCCGAAGAATTTCCAGCCGGTAGGGGTCTCGAAACAGGGGATGTCCAGCTGTTGTGCCACCCGGTCCACCGCTGCACTGGTCGGCATCGATCGCGCCACGCCGGCCAGCCCCTGCTTATAGCCCGGCACCAGAGTGGCATTGGCTGCCAGCACCGCAAGGCTGTCGGAAGGGGTCACGAAAAACCGCCGGCCCAGGATCATGTTGCGATCGCCGTCACCGTCCGAAGCAGCACCGAAGTCCGGCGCATCATCGCCGTACATGATCTCGACCAGGTCATGCGCGTAGGTCAGGTTCGGGTCGGGATGGCCGCCGCCGAAATCCGGCAGTGGCACGACATTCATCAGGCTCTCCGCGGGTGCGCCTAGACGGCGTTGCAGTATCTCCCGCGCATAGGGCCCATTGACCGCGTGCATGGCATCGAACCTGATGCGGAAACCACTCGTCAGCAACGCGCGAATCGCGGCAAAATCAAACAGCGATTCCATCAGGTCGGCATAGTCGGCAACCGGATCTATCACCTCCACGCACATGCTCCCCAGGCTGGTTGCGCCCAGCTGGTCAAGCGCAATATCCGGCGCCTCGAATATCCTGTATTGGGCGATAGACTGGCTGCGCGCGTAGATCGCCTCAGTCACTTTTTCAGGCGCAGGGCCGCCGTTGTCTATGTTGTACTTGATGCCGAAATCGCCGTCTGCACCGCCCGGGTTATGGCTGGCGGACAGCACGATACCGCCCAGCGTCTGATATTTGCGGATCACACAGGAAGCCGCCGGCGTGGACAGGATGCCGCCCTGCCCGACCAGCACGCGCGCGAATCCGTTGGCCGCGGCCATTTTCAGGATGACCTGGATTGCCTCGCGATTGTAGTAACGTCCGTCGCCACCAAGCACCAGGGTGGCTTCTGGCGTGATGGTAATGCTGTCGAAAATGCTCTGGACGAAATTTTCCAGGTAATGCGGCTGCCGGAATACCGGCACTTTTTTGCGCAGCCCGGAAGTGCCGGGCTTCTGGTCGGAGTAAGATCGGGTATCGATGGTGCGTATGCTCACTGTGCCTCCTGGATGCCGATGAAATCAGTACTTATCTGGGGTAGCCCGCTGCATCCAGCTCGTCCTGCCACGCTTTTGCGAAGAAACCCTTGAGCCAGTGACTGCCGACAGTAATCGCAGGCAGGATGTCACTGCCGGAGTCCTGCTTGAATGCGTCGGTTTCCTCCTTGGTCACCAGGTTTTTCTCGGTGAACGGGATGTGGCGCTGCTGCAGGAATTCGCGCGCCTGCTGGCAGGGAACGGTGCAGCTCTGCTCCACATACAGCGTAACCGGGAAGCGCTGCCTGGCACGACGCACTTCATACGGCAGGGCCGCATCGCCCGACAGCGGCGTTGCCGGCTTGTCGAATTTTCGCTCCTGCAGCTGTTCCGCATCGTTTGCCGGCACATCGCCGTAGTGCACCTTGCCTGCCTGGTCCACCCAGCGATACAGCCCGTCTGCATGGGCAGCTGACAGGAACAGCATTGCTAGGCCAAATATCCAGAATTTCATGAGTTCCCCCTCAAGCCGGGTTGCGCCCTATCCCGCCAGTAAACCGTTGTGGCGCAGCAATGCATCTATGCCTGGCTCACGTCCGCGAAATGCCACGAACGACGCCATTGCATCACGGCTGCCGCCCATCGCCAGAATCTCGCTGCGGAACTGGTTGCCCACCACGGGATTCAGCACACCGCTCTCCTCGAACAGGCTGTAGGCATCGGCGGACAGCACTTCCGCCCACTTGTAGCTATAGTACCCCGCAGCATAGCCGCCTGCAAAAATGTGCGAAAAGCTGTTGGGGAAGCGGTTGAATTCGGGCGGAAAGATCACCGCCACCTCCTTGCGCACTTCGTCCAGCAGCTGCTGGATGCTCTGCCCGCCGCCCGCCTCGTAATCCACATGCAGCCGCATGTCGAACAGCGCAAACTCGACCTGGCGCAACGTCTGCAAACCGCTCTGGAAGTTTTTCGCCGCCAGCATCTTGTCGAACAATGCGCGCGGTAACGATGCGCCGCTATCCACATGGCGCGTCATGTTCTGCAGCACATCCCACTCCCAGCAGAAGTTTTCCATGAACTGGCTGGGCAGCTCCACTGCATCCCACTCCACGCCGTTGATACCCGATACGCCGAGCTCTTCCACCTGGGTCAGCAAGTGGTGCAGGCCATGGCCAAACTCATGGAACAGGGTAATCACTTCATCATGCGTGAACAGCGCGGGCTTGCCGCCGACCGGCGCGGCGAAATTGCAGTTGAGGTACGCCACCGGCGTCTGGATGCCGGACGGCGTACGCCGCCGCGTGACGGCATCGTCCATCCATGCTCCGCCGCGCTTGCTGTTGCGCGCATACAGATCCAGGTAGAACTGGCCCAGCAGATCGCCGCCGTCGAGAATGTCGAAGAACCGCACATCGTCGTGCCACAGTGGCGCCTGCGAAGCGCGCACCTGCAGGCCGTACAATGATTCGAGCAAGCGGAACATGCCGCTCAGCACCGCATCCTCGGGGAAATACTGCTTCACTTCCTGCTCGGAAAAGGCATAGCGCTGCTGGCGCAGGTGCTCGCTGGCATAGCTGACGTCCCATGCCTGCAAATCTGCGATGCCGAGTTCCGCCTTCGCAAATTCACGCAGTTCCGCCAGGTCGCGCTCGGCAAAAGGCCGCGCACGCTGCGCCAGCTCGCGCAGAAATTCCATGATCTGCTGCGGCGTATCGGCCATCTTGCTCGCCAGCGACAGCTCGGCATAATTGGCAAAACCCAGCAACCGGGCTTCTTCGGCACGCAGTTTCAGGATGCCGATCATCAGCGGCGTATTGTCCAGGCGTGCTTCGTCAAATTCGCTGGCGCGCGTACAGTAAGCGCGATACATGCGTGCGCGCAGATCACGGTTGTCGGCATATTGCATCACCGGCAGGAAGGATGGGGCTTTCAGCGTAAACAGCCAGCCCGGCTTGTCTGCCGCACGCGCCGCTTCCTGCGCCGCTTGCAGATCATCAGCGGGGATACCGGCCAGTTCAGCCTGGTCCTCGATCACCAGGCTGTACGCATTGGTAGCGTCCAGCAGGTTGTCGGAAAATTTCGAATCGAGCGCGGACAGCTCCTCCTGGATGGCAAGAAAACGGGCCTTCTGCTGTTCCGGCAGCTCGGCGCCGCCCAGGCGGAAATCGCGCAATTCGTTCTCGATGATTTTCTGCCGCGGTGCACTCAGCGTCGCATATTCTGCACTGTTGCGAATCGCCCTCACCTTGTTGAAAAGGTCGAGGTTCTGTCCCAGCTCCGCATAATACTGGGTAATCCTGGAGAGGTTGGCATTGTACGCTTCACGCAGCGCCGGACTGTTCATCACCGCATTCAGGTGCGCGACCTGTCCCCAGGCGCGTGACAACCGCTCGTTGGCGTCATCCAGCGGGCGCATGAAACTGTCCCAGCCGGGTGCCGCCGTATCGGCCAGTAATGTGGCCACCAGCGCGCGGTTTTCGGCCAGCAGCTGTTCGACCGCGGGCGTGACATGTTCGGGTTGAACCTCCGCAAAGCGCGGCAGTCCGGAAAAATCCAGTAGCGGATTATTGGTATTGGCAGATGTATTCATGATGACCTGATAATTTTAATCTGGCTGTCAGCACAAGCTGCGCCTGCAATGCAGGCTATGCCGTAACTGAACATACAGCAGGAATCCCGGCGCTTCAAGGATCGTTAAGCGGATTGATAAACCACCTGGCCATTGACCAGGGTGTAACGTACCTTGCCGCGCAGTTCCATACCGAGGAACGGCGTATTCTTGCCCTGGCTTTTCAGCGCGGCCGGCTCGACTTTCCAGTAGCATTCCGGATCGAACAGGCAGACATCGGCAGCAACCCCCACGGCCAGGTGGCCCGCGTCCAGTCCCAGAATACGTGCGGGTTGCGAGCTTACCTTGGCCAGCGCCTCGACCAGCGGCAGCTTGGCCTGCTCCGCCCATTTCAGCACCAGCGGCAACAGCAGTTCTGCCCCGGTCGCGCCCACTTCCGCTTCGGCGAACGGCAACTGCTTGGCATCGTCGTCCACCGGCGAATGATTGGAGCACATCGCGTCGATGGTACCGTCAAGCAGGCCGGCACGCAGGGCTTCGCGATCGCGCAGGCTGCGCAATGGCGGCACCAGATGACAGTTGGAATCGAAAAAGCCGATGTCCATTTCGGAAAGGTGCGTGTGGTTCATCGACACGTCGCAGGTCAGCGACAGACCCTGCTGTTTCGCGGCACGCACCATGGCCACGCCTTCTGCACTGGAAATGCGGCAGATGTGCAGCCGTGCGCCGGTTTCCCGCGCCAGTTGCAGCATGGTGGACAACGCTATGGTCTCCGCGCACACCGGAATGGACGGCAATCCCAGCCGGGTCGCCACTTCGCCATCGTGTGCCACGCCGTCCTTGGCAAGAAAACTGTCCTGCGCCCGCAGCCACACACTGTAGCCGAAGGTCGCGGCATACTGCATGGAGCGCATCAGCACGCGCGTATCGATAAGCGGCGCATCGGCCTGGCTGAACGCAACGCATCCGGCGTCGGTCAGCTCCGCCATTTCGGTCAGTTCGATTCCCTTCAGACCATGGGTAAGCGCACCGACCGGGTACAGATGCGCCTGATTCAGCTGCCGGGCGCGATGCTTGAGCATTTCCACCAGACCCGGTTCATCCAGCGGCGGATCGGTGTCCGGCGGGCATGCCAGCGAAGTGATGCCGCCCGCCACGGCCGCTTCCATTTCCGATTCCAGCGTGGCCTTGTATTCGTAGCCGGGTTCGCGCAGGCGCGCCGAAAGGTCGATCAGCCCCGGCATCACCACCAGCCCCGCAGCATCGATAACGTTGTCCGCGACAAATCCCGCCGGTGCACTGCCGACAGCAACCACCCGGCCCGATGCAATGAACAGGTCCTGCTGCGCATCTATCCCGTTTTTCGGATCAACCAGGCGTCCGTTCTTGATCTGGATGTTCATCATCTCTCCGCCAGCAAACTCATGACCGCCATGCGTACCGCGATCCCGAAGGTGACCTGCGGCAGGATCACCGAATGGCTGCCGTCGGCCACGCTGGAATCGATCTCCACCCCGCGATTCATCGGTCCCGGATGCATCACGATGGCATCCGGCCTAGCCTGTGCCAGCTTGTCCTGGGTCAGGCCGTAATACTTGAAGAACTCCTGCGCGCTGGGCAACAACGCCCCCTGCATGCGCTCGTTCTGCAGGCGCAGCATCATCACCACATCCACGTCCTTCAGTCCCTGCGCCATGTCGTGATAGACATGCACACCCAGCTTTTCGACATCTGTCGGCAGCAGCGTCTTGGGTGCGATCACCCGCACTTCCGGCACGCCCAGCGTGGTCAGCGCATGAATCTGCGAACGCGCCACGCGCGAATGCAGTACGTCGCCGACGATGGCCACGCGCAGGTTGTGGAACTCCCGCTTGTAGTGGCGGATGGTATACATGTCGAGCAGCGCCTGGGTGGGATGGGCATGACGTCCGTCACCGGCATTGATTACGTGGATGTTGGGCGCCACATGTCTGGCAATAAGGTGGGCTGCGCCGGATTGCGAATGGCGCACGATAAACATGTCGGCATGCATTGCGCACAGGTTGTCGACCGTGTCGAGCAGGGTTTCGCCCTTGCTGGTGCTGGATGAGCCAATGTTGAGGTTGACTACATCCGCCGACAGGCGCTTGGCGGCAATCTCGAAAGTGGTGCGCGTGCGCGTGCTGTTTTCGAAGAAGATGTTGAACACCGACTTGCCCTGCAGCAGCGGCACTTTCTTGATCTCATTGCTGTCGACCCCCCCGACAAAACCTGCGGCGCGGTCGAGAATATCGAGCAGGATGCGCGCAGGCAGCCCTTCAGTGGAAAGCAGGTGCTGCAATTCGCCGTTCTTGTTCAACTGCGGGTTGTTCATATGCTAAGCCCCATGCCGGGTTCGTCAAAATAGGCTTGTAAAATCTGTTGCGCGGCATACTGGTCGAGCAGCGGCTTCTGCCTGATGCCGTGCACGCCGGCCGCATCGAGTTCGCTGCTCGCAGCGGCGGAAGTATAACGCTCATCCACCAGCACCGTGGGCAAATTAAAGCGCCCGTGCAGGCGCTGTGCGAAACGGCGGCATAGCCGGGTCAGCTCGTGCGGCGAACCATCGTCATTGCAGGGCAGCCCGACGACCAGCGCGGCCGGCTGCCATTCCCTGATCAGCGCCTCGATGGCGGCAAAACGCTGTTCGTTCTTCTCGCCATGCAGGGTAGTCAGCGGCCGGGCCGTGCCGGAAATGGTATTGCCGATCGCCACGCCGATGCGCCGGGTCCCGAAATCGAATGCCAGCAATGTGCCCTGCACTGTCATGGTGGCCGCAGCCACCTCAGGCATGCCCGGCTTCCTCCGACAGGCTGGCGTAATCGACGCCGAGCAAGGCCAGCGCTGCCGGCAGGCGCTCTTCCGCGGACAGCTCGAACAGGATGTGCTCCGAGGCTGCCACCGTCAGCCAGGCATTCTGCGCCAGCTCTTCCTCCAGCTGGCCCTGCGACCAGCCGGCATATCCCAGCGTGACCAGCAGGTTGTGCGGCCCCTGTCCTTCGCCGACCGCCTGCAGGATGTCCTTGGAGGTGGTCAGGCCGATCTTGCCCTTGATGTCCAGCGTGGACTGCCATGTTCCCATCGGCTCGTGCAGCACAAAGCCCCGGTCGGTCTGCACCGGCCCGCCGAAGTGCACTGCCATATCCTGCAGTTCATTGGCATGCAGCGGCATATTGATCTGGGCGAACAGTTCTTTCAGCGTCAGGCTGATCGGGCGGTTGACCACGATGCCCATCGCACCCTGCTCGTTGTGCTCACACACATAGGTCAGCGATTTGGCAAAATACGGGTCCGCCATGGCGGGCATGGCGATCAGGAAGTGGTGGCTTAAATCGAGTTGCTGCATGGTCGCCATTGTAACCGATTGCGCGGAAATTCCACCGGCCTGTTACAAAAACTGCGGGCCCGGCGAGCAGTGCAGGCAGCGGGCTCAGCCCATTTCCGGCAGGCTGGTGAAGCTGGCGATCTGCTGCAGCATTTCCTCTTCCTGGTACGGCTTGCCGAAGTAGGCGTTGACCCCCAGCTCCATCGCATAATTGCGGTGTTTGTCGGCGGTGCGCGAAGTGATGATGATGATGGGCAGGTCCCTGGTCCGGGGGTCGCGACGCACCTGCTTGGTGAATTCGAACCCGTCCATGCGCGGCATTTCGATGTCCAGCAGGATCACCGCCGGCGTGACCTGCGTCAGTTGCTCCAGCGCATCCACGCCGTCCTTGGCGGTAACCACCTCGTAACCGGCGCGCGTCAGCATGCGGCTGGTAATCTTGCGCACGGTAAGCGAATCGTCGACCACCATCACCAGCGGCCGCACATGCAGCGGCTCGACTTCTGCCGCGGCTCTGGCTTCCCTGGCCGCCACCGGAATACGCTGCTTCAGCACCACCGGATTGAGGATCAGCACCACGCGCCCGTTGCCCAGCACAGTAGCGCCGGCAACGCCCGGCAGCCGCGCCAGCTGCGGGCCGATATTCTTGACCACCGCCTCCTGGTTGCCGAGCAACTCGTCCACGTGCAATGCCATGCGCTGCTCGCCGCTGCGCAGCAGCAGTACCGGATTATGCAGCTTGCTTTCCGGCACGCGCTCGTTATCGCCCAGCAGGTGCGGCAAATAACGCAAGGGGTAAATCCGGCCATGCCAGTCAAACTGGCCTGCCAGGTAGGCCTCTTCCAGCATGTCGGGTTTGGCCTGCAACACTTGTTCCACCATCACCGAAGGAACCGCGTAGCTGTCCTGTCCTGCCTGGATCATCAACACCTGCGTCACTGCCAGGGTAAGCGGCAGGTGTATCCTGAAACGCGTGCCCTTGCCAGGCTCGCTGCTGACATCGATACGCCCGCCCAGCGCGGTGATCTCGCTGCGCACCACATCCATGCCGATGCCGCGCCCGGATATTTCCGTTACTTCGGCCGCCGTGGAAATACCGCTGCTGAATATCAGCTGCATCGCCTGCTCGTCGCTCATTTCCTCGCCGGCACGCAACAGCCCGTGCTCCACTGCGCGCTGGCGCAGGGCTGGCAGGTCCAGCCCGGCACCGTCGTCGCTGAACTCGAAAACCACCTCGTTGTTTTCCTGGCTCAGGGCCAGTCGAATTTCCCCGATCGGCAGCTTGCCCAGACTGATGCGCCGCTCCGGGCTCTCCAGCCCGTGCGCAACGGCATTGCGCAGCAGGTGTTCGAACGGTGCCGCCATTCTTTCCAGCACGCTGCGATCCAGTTCCACTTCCGCCCCGACCAGTTCCAGGTTGGTTTTCTTGTCGAGCTCCTTCCCGGTCTGCCGCACAATGCGGTACAGCCGGTCGCTGATGCTGGAAAACGGCACCATGCGGATCGCCATCAGGCTCTGCTGCAGGTCACGGTTGAGGTGCGACTGCGCCGACAGCGCGGCCGCGGTTTCATCGAGGTTTTTCAGCAGCCCCTGCTGTACGGTCTGTACGTCGTGCACGCTTTCGTTCATGAAGCGCGTGAGTTCCTGGAAGCGGGTGAAACGGTCAAATTCCAGCGGGTCGAATTTTTCTGCCATGTCGCGCGACAGGGCACTGCGCGCTTCCATCTGGCTTTCGGCCTGGATTTCGATTTCTCGCAGCTGGCTGCGCAGGCGGCTGACGCTGTCCGTCAGTTCGAGCAGGCTGCTGCGGAACGCGCGCAACTCGGTTTCGATGCGCGTGCGCGCCACGCTGATTTCACCCGCTTCGTTGACCAGGCGATCGACCATGTCGGAGCGCACGCGCAGCATGGAAGCGAATATTGCACGCTCTGCGCCTAGTTCCAGCATCGGCGCTGCGACTTCTGCTTCGGCCTCTGTCTCCGTCCCGGCTGCGGGTGATTCTTCCGGCAGTGCGCCGCTGCGCAGCTGCTCCAGCACGCTGCCGATCCGGTCGAAGTAATTTTCCAGTTCGTCCCACAGCAGCTGATCCTGTTCTGCCTGGGATATCGCAACCACTACGCGGTCCTCCATGCGATGGGTCAACTCGCCCAGGCGCATTACGCCGGCCATGCGCGCACTGCCCTTCAGGGTGTGCAGCAGGCGCTGCAGGCTGTTGCCGAGACGCTCATCGTCCGGTTGCTCGCGCCAGTCACGCAGGTTGGTGCCGATCTGCGGATACAGGTCATCCGCCTCTTCCATGAACAGCGGCAGCAATTGCTCGTCGATATCGTCGCGCACGATGCGCGACTCCACCCGTCGCCGGCTGCGCCGCTCCTCCGGCTGTTCCGGGTGTGTTTCTGCTGCAGGCGGCGGCATGGCCGCTTCATCGGCCGCTGCAACACTTGCCGCTGCCGCCGGTGCAGCAGCAAGCCGTTCGCGTTCCACCTGCAGACGCGCAACCAGCTCCGGCTGCGCTTGCGGTTCCCGGCGGTCCTCACGTATCGCCCGGCACATCTCATCCAGCGCGGCAATGCTTTGCTCGATCAATGCCAGCTGCTCTGTACCCAGCGTGAATGGCTTGTCGATCCGCTCTTCCAGCCACAATTCCAGCGCATAGGCGAGCTCCGCCACATTCAGGAAACCCATGGTGCGATTGACCCCGGCCAGGGTATGGGCCGCACGCATGAAATCGTACGGGATCACCGGCGGTTCGCTTGCGCGCAGTGCGGACAGATAACGCTGCAACCCGGCAAGGTGGCTGGCCGCCTCTTCGGTAGCAATGCTGAACAGGGTAGGCGACAGCGAAACGGCGCCGATGACCACGCTATCGGGAGCCGCCGATGTTGCCGGTGGCCGCTCCTCCGCTTCCGGCATTACTTCAGCTGCGGGCTCCGCCGTAACCTCAGGTGCGGCAGATGGTGGCGGAGCCGGTTGTTCGACGGCCTCCTGCAGTTCGATCGGCTCGACGCCCTCCTCGAACTGCTGCGCCAGCGCGATCAGTTCCGCACCGTCCACAGTCGCACTCCCGCTACTGCGCAGCGCATCGACCCAGCCCTGGAATTCCGTCGCCACCTTGGCAATGAATTTCAGCAGGGCCGGTGTAGCCGGCTTGTTATCCTGTAACCGCTTGTTGATGGCGCGTTCGATGGCCCAGGCCACCTCTCCGAGATCGGTCAGGCCGACCATGCGCCCGCTGCCCTTGAGGGTATGGAAGCCGCGCCGTATGGTGGTGAGCGGCTCCAGGCTTTCAGGGTGCAACTGGCTGATTTCAAGGTTGGCACGCAGGATCTCCAGCACTTCCTGCGCTTCCTCGATGAACACCTCCAGCAACTCGCCGTCTTCATCGGAAGCATGCACCGCCGCAGGCGGCGTTACGCCAGGTACCGGACGCACCGGCGTTGCCGTACGCTGCAGCGACCGTACGCTGAGCAGTACATTTTCCAGTTGCGCATCGTTGTCCGGCTTCTGCCCATATGCGAGATCGTGGGAATACGCCTCCAGCGTACTGACTGCCGTGGCGAGCGTGCGCATTTCCGCCGGCGAGGGATTCGCACCCTCCGCATAGCGGCCGACAACCTGCTTCAGCGCCTCCAGCACTTGTTCCGCCATGTCCAGTGACAGGATATGCAGCCCGCCCTGCACCTGGCCCAGCAAACGGCCGAGTGGCGCCAGTTCCTCGCGCTTGCCGAAATCGTCAAAGAAGGCATTCAGACCCTGCTCCACATGCTGCAGGTTATTCTGCATTTCGGTGGCCAGCGGCGCCATTACATCGTGCTCTTCCATCTGGCAATGCAATTGCACCAGCTGCTCGAAACTCTTTTCGTCCTCCGGCATGCGCTTCAGGGCGACCTGCATGCGCTGGCCGATGATGCGCGCCTGTTCGTGAAAGCCACTGCCCAGGTGGCTGTAGTGCTCTACCCCGCTGTTCAGCAACAGCAGCGCCATCGCCATATCCATGGCCATGCGCTGCGCATATTCGGGATCATCGACATGGCCGGAAACCGTATGTATCTGCTTGCACAGGAACTGCAGGGTGTTGCGATCCAGGCACTCGGACAGGCCGTACAGCTGGCCGGCCTGCTCGGTGAATCTCCGGCAGGCGGCATGTTCGCCGCGCACGCATTTTTCCCAGCTTTCCTCCGCCACTTTCAGCAAGGCACGCAACTGGTCAAGCACCTGGCCGATTTCGCTCGGCGGCAACGGCAACTCTTCCGGCAGGTAGGCATCCAGCGCATACACCCGCTTGATTTCATCCACCGTATCGCTTACCGCATGGCTGCGCGCCACCAGATACAGCATCTCGCACAGCGTGGCCTTGCTCTCCTGCACTACGCCGTCGGCCAGCGATTTCATTTGCAGGTCTATCCGGCCCAGCAGTTTCTTGGGGTTCAGCTCCGGCGGCAATCCGTCATAAATCAGGCAATCCATCAGCCCACCGGCAACCCACCAGAATGCCCGCTGCACTACCGGCGCACAGCCCATCGCGCCCTGCACTGCGACGCGCATGACCTGCAGCGCATCCGCCGTACCGTCGCGTCGCAGCCATTTCAGCAATGCCTGCTGGTACTGGCTGCGCATTGCCTTGATGCGCAGCGCGGCGGCTGCTTCCAGCGGCATTTCCTGCACCCAGTCCGGTAATTCGACATTCAGTTCCGGGAAAAACAGGTCGACTTCGAACGCGGTCTCGATACCGCGTGCCTGGAGCATTTCCTGGTACTGGCTGAACAGGCGCAGCGCGGCATTGGGTGCGCCCTCGGCCAGCGCATCGAGATAATGCGTCAGCGCAAACAGGGCACGCCGGATCGTCGCCTGGTATACCGGGGAAATTTGCAGGACACCAGTAGCAAACTCCTGCAACAGTTTTTCGAGCTCCCCGCAATAGGCAACTACACCATCCAGCGACAGCATTTCCAGTACACCATGCACACGGTGCAACTCGTCGACCGCGGCCCGCAACTCCTCCAGCTGACTGTCGCCACCCGTAAAGTATTGCTCCAGCGTCTGGCTCACCTTGCCCAGAGAACTGTCCAGCCCCGCCTTCACCGAAAGCAGCGGCAGGGTGTTGAATTGTGGAAAGTCGCTCATTGCGTGCTATCAGTCCGGCTTAAAGTTTGAAACCGGCCACCGAGGCTCTCAAATCAATTGCCAGATCGGCCAGGTCGGTTACCGAGGCGTTGGTCTTCCTGGTGCCGTCGGTAGTCTGCTCGGTAAGCAACAGAATCTCCGCCATGGCGGCGGCGACCTCATTTGCCATATCGGTTTGCACCTGGGTAGACACGGAAATGCTGTTGATCAGGCCTGACAGTTCACGCGACACCTGTTCAATTTCCTGCAGCGACTGTCCCGCGGCATCCGACAGCTTGGCGCCTTCCACCACGCCCTGCGTGCTTTTTTCCATCGCCGCCACTGCATTCTGGGTATCGCCCTGAATGGTTTTCACCAGTGCACCGATCTGCTTGGTCGCCTCGGCGGATCGTTCCGCCAGGCGCTGCACTTCCTCGGCCACCACCGAGAAGCCACGCCCGGCCTCACCTGCCGAAGCTGCCTGAATCGCCGCGTTCAGCGCCAGCACATTGGTCTGCTCGGTAATGTCCGAGATCAGGTCCACGATTTCCCCGATCTCCTGCGAGCTTTCGCCGAGCCGCTTGATGCGCTTGGAGGTTTCCTGGATCTGTTCGCGAATGCCATCCATGCCGGCAATCGTATTGCGCACCGCCAAAGCACCCTGTTCCGTCACCTCCAGTGTATGCCGCGCCACCTGCGCGGACTGCGTCGCACTGCTGTCGACTTCCTGGATCGACTTGGTGATCAACTCGACGGCCTCGCCCGTATTGCGCAACTCACTCGCCTGCTTCTGCGTCGCCGCCAGCAGTGCCTGCGCAATCGTTTTCGCCTCGTCGGTCGCCTGGGCCACCTTGCCGGACGCCACGGTGACACCGGATACCAGCTTGCGCAACTCATCGGTGGTGTAGTTCACCGCATCGGCAATCGCCCCGGTAATCGCATCGCTCACGGTTGCCTTGACCGTCAGGTCACCGTCGGCCAGGTCGGCCATTTCGTTCATCAACAACAGGATCGCCTGCTGGTTGCGGTGGTTGGACTGTTCCGCTTCCCGTGCGCGCCTGCGCGATTCATCCAGGTATTCCTTGGACAGCACCAGCAGCAGCAGCAGCACCATGCCGCTGGACAGCGTCATGACCGCGCTGGTAACCCGCCCGGACAGCACCGACTGGTATTCGCTGGTCAGTGCGCGAGCCTGCTTCAGCATCTCGTCGCTGTCCCTGAAAATCGCTTGGCCTGCCTGTTTCGCGCCGAGCAGGCCCTGGGCATTACCGATAACCGCTTCGGCCGAAATGCGGTAACCGTAAAACAGATCCTTGGCTTTCAGCACCAGCGGATCGGTTGCCGGCAGGGCATTCAGCAGGTCTTCCGCCTCCAGCGTATCGTGGCCCAGCGAACCCACCTGGTCGGTTGTCACGTTGCTGCCCAGCATCAAACTCGCATCCCGCGCAATCCGTTCGATCAGCAAGGCCAGGCGTATCGCACGCTGCCGGTCGGCACCGTCCAGGTGCGCGATCAGATCCTGCAGCACATCGCGCAACTCCTGACTGTAGACATCGCTCGCATTAATCGCGGCTTTCACCGTTACCAGGCCGGGACGACCGTCTTCAACCGCCTGCACATCGTTCTCGGTTTTCTGCACCAGCTTGATCAGGCGGTCAAGCACCGGGCGCGGCGAGCCGGAGGTTGCCGGCAGGCGGGCATCGCCCTTGTCGAGCAGGGTGAGGATGCTGTCCATCTGCTGGCGGCTCTGCGCCATATCGTCGAATGCCAGATAGTTGCCATCCAGCGCCTGCTGCGCATCCTTGGCCAATCGCTGCGACAACATCAGCAGTTCTGACGACTGCGCCACATAGCGCGTACCCTGCGAGGCCGCACGGTTATCGAGATAGGCCGACACCACCGCCAGTAGCAGGAACACCAGCAGCGCAACTCCCAAAACGCGCAACTGTTTGTTGAACGGCAAGTCGCTGATGAACGGAAGGCGTAACCCCTCTATCTCCTCTTCGACGGATTGAGCGGCCTTGCCGAACAATTTCGGCAATTTGAGCGACGCCAGATTGAATGCCATATGGATACCCTCCGAGGAACTGCCTAGGTTCCGATTTGTAAAAATTCAGGTTGCTGCAGCAACTTGCCTATATCCAGCTTGTGCCAGGCTTGCCCTTGTTCGTCCTGGTAGCTGATGCCTGCTGCCGTTTCTTCGTGCTGCCAGTTCGCGGCATCGCGCAATCCGAGTACGCGCGTCACCAGCAGGCCGGCATTGAAAGCAAATTTCGGGTTGACCAGCAATACGCGGTTCTGCGCTTCGCGCATGGTTTCCGCGCCGCCCATGAATGCCGCCAGGTCGCTGATGCTGTACAGGTTGCCGCGGATATTGGACACGCCGCAGTACCACGACCTGGTCAACGGCACCTCGGTCAGCGGCGGCATGGGCAGCACCTCGCTGATATCGCCCATTTCCACCAGCCAATACCCCTTGTCCACCTGCACCCCCAAGGTGGAAACATGACCGCCAGCCGTCTGCTTCTGCTGCATGCGATCAAGTACATTCTGCTGGAACTCCCGCAGGCTGAACCGTCTGGCCATGGCTCTAGCCCAGCGCCGCTATCTTGCTCAGCAAGTCGGCTGCCACCACCGGCTTGACCAGATAATCTTTCGCGCCCTGGCGCACGCCCCAGATCTTGTCGGTTTCCTGGCCCTTGGTGGTAACGATGATGACCGGGATGTGCTGCGTTGCCGGATCGTGGGTAATGGCGCGGGTTGCCTGGAAACCGTTCAGCCCCGGCATCACCACATCCATCAGGATCAGATCCGGCGCATCGGTTTTGGCCTTGGACACAGCTGTTTCGCCATCTTCGGCAAATGCCGCCTCGAATCCTTCTTTGGTCAGGAGCTCGCCCAGGATATGACGTTCGGTAGCCGAATCGTCCACCACCAACACCTTCTTAATAGCCATAACTGCCCTCCGCTTGTCGTTGCTGCGTTTGTGCGATAACTGCTTCAATGAGGCTTTTCTTGCTGAATGGCTTGGTCAGGTACTGGTCGGAACCGACCAGCCTGCCGCGCGCGCGGTCAAACAGGCTGTCCTTGCTGGTCAGCATGATGACGGGTGTGTTCATGTATTTGCGGTGGTTCTTGATCAGGGCGCAGGTCTGGTAGCCGTCGAGGCGCGGCATCATGACATCGACGAAAATGATATCGGGCTTGTTGTCGACCACCTTGGACAGGCCGTCGAAGCCATCCTCTGCCAGCACCACCTGGCAGCCGGCCTGCGACAGGAATATTTCGCCGCTGCGGCGTATGGTATTGCTGTCGTCAATGAGCACGACCCTGACCCCCGTCAGGGGCAAACTATCGCCCACGCTAATCCTCCCGCATTATGGATTTACCCGCGATGGGATGCGGATAATTTTTTGGATTCAGATGCTACCTTATTTCATAACAGGCTGTTAACTGTTTTTACCCCACTCAAATCAGCGCTGCCAGAAACGCGGCGTGAAAATAATCAGCAAGGTGAAAATTTCCAAACGCCCGGCCAGCATCGCCACGATGCACACCCAATCCTGGAAGGTGTTCAGCCCGGCGTAATTGCTGGCGGGCCCGACCTCGCCCAGGCCCGGGCCCGCGTTGTTGATACAGGCAATGATTGCAGAGAATGCCGAGATGAAATCCATGCCGCTGATAACCAGAGCGAAGGTCATCACCACCACGCTCATGAAATACAGGAAGATGAAACCCAGCACGGAAAACACGATGTTGTTGGGCACTACATGGCCGCCGATCTTCATCGGGTTCACCGCCATAGGATGCAGCAGCTTGAGAAATTCGCGCCCGGCCTGCTTGAACAGCACCAGGGTACGTATCATCTTGATGCCGCCGCCGGTAGAGCCGGAACTCGCGGTGATGCAGCTCAGGAACAACATCCACAACGGCGCGAAAGTCGGCCACTGGTTGAAGTCCACGCTGGCAAAACCGCAGTCCGTCGCTATCGATATCAGGTTGAAACTGGCATGGCGCAACGCCGTCCAGAAGCTCGCATAGGTCCCCTGCCACCACAGGAATACGGCTATGCCGAGGCAGCTTGCCCCCAGCAGCACGACGGTACCGATCGCCTCGGCATCCTGCAGGTAGCGTCGCCAGTTCCGCTCGCGCCATACCAGGAAGTGCGTGGCAAAATTGACCGCGGCCAGCAGCATGAATACGATCAGCACCAGCTCAATCGCTGGCGAATTGAAGTAGCCGATGCTCGCATCATGGGTGGAAAACCCGCCCAGCCCCAGGGTCGAGAACCCGTGGCACACGGCATCCAGCCAATTCATGCCCGCCACCCTGAGCGACAGGATGCAGGCCACGGTAATGCCGAAATATATCAGCCACAAATTGCGGGCCGTCTCCGTCACCCTTGGTGTCAGCGCCGAATCCTTCATCGGCCCCGGCGTTTCCGCCTTGTACAACTGGCGGCCACCGACGCCCAGCAGCGGCAGGATCGCCACCGCCAGCACGATGATACCCATGCCGCCCAGCCAGTTCAGTTCATGGCGCCACAGGTTGATAGCCGGCGGCAGGCTGTCCAGCCCGGACAGCACGGTAGCGCCCGTAGTGGTGATGCCGGACATGGTTTCAAAATAGGCATCGGTGAATGACACGCCATCGAGCACCAGCAGCAGCGGCAAGGTGGCGACGGCAGGCATCGCCGTCCACATGCCCACCACCAGCAGGTAACCGTGACGGATCGACAGCTCGCCCTTGTAGCGGCGCGTCACCATCCACAGCAGCAAACCACCGGCAAAGGTCATCACCATGGCCAGCAGGAAATCGATCAGGGTGCCATCGGAGTAAATCAGCGCAGTCGCTATCGGCAATACGTAGGTCAGGCTGAACATCACCAGCATCAGGCCCAGCGCATGGAAGACAGTGAGCGCGCGCCGCATTAGAAGAAGCCTACGTCAACCTGGAACAGCTGTTCGATCTTGCGCACCATCGCCTTGTTGATCACGAACACGATCACATGATCCTCCGCTTCGATTACCGTATCGTGGCGCCCCATCACGACCTGCTCGCCCCGTACGATGGCGCCGATGGTCGCTCCCTTGGGCAGATCGATTTCATCGATACGCCGCCCCACCACCTTCGACGACTGGCGATCGCCGTGCGCCACCAGTTCCAGCGCCTCGGCCGCGCCGCGCCGCAGCGAATGCACCACGGCCACGTCACCGCGCCGCACATAAGCCAGCAGCGAACCGATGGTGACCTGTGCCGGCGACAGCGCAATGTCGATCTTGCCGCCCTGCACCAGCCCGACATAGGCACCGCGATTGATCAGCGAAATCACCTTGCCGGCACCACCGCGTTTGGCGAGCAACGCCGACATAATGTTGTTCTCGTCATCGTTGGTCAGCGCGCAAAAGACATCCACCTCGCTGACATGCTCCGACTCCAGCAGGTTCTCGTCCGTGCCGTCGCCATTCAGCACCAGCGTGCGTGTCATCTCGCTGGCCAGCCGCGCGCAGGCTTTCTTGTTGTGCTCGATGATCTTGACCTGGTAATCCTTCTCCAGCGCCAGGCCAAGCCGCCGCCCGATGTTGCCGCCGCCCACAATCATTACGCGCTTCGCCGGCTTGTCCATGTGGCGCAGCTCTTTCAGCACGGTACGAATGCTCTGGGTGGCGGCAATGAAAAACACCTCGTCATTGGCCTCGATGACGGTATTGCCCTCGGGAATGATCGGCCGGTCCTGGCGGAAAATTGCAGCGACCCGTGTTTCAGTATTCGGCATGTGGCTGCGCAGGAAACTCAGTTCGCGCCCGATCAGCGAGCCGCCTTCGTTCGCCCGCACCGCCACCAGCGAAACCAGGCCGCCGGCAAATTCCAGCACCTGCAGCGCATTCGGGAAATCGATGAGCTTCTTGATGTAATCGGTAAGTATCTGCTCCGGGCAGATCGAGAAATTGACGCAGAAATTGTCGGCGTCGAACAGTTCCGGATGCGCCAGGTAGTCCGCGGCACGGATACGCGCGATGCGCGTCGGTGTATTGTAGAGGCTGGCGGCAATCTTGCAGGCCACCATATTGACCTCGTCGCTCATGGTCACCGCCAGCAGCATGTCGGCATCGGCAATGCCGGCCTGCTCCAGTACCGTGGGATGAGAGGCATTGCCGACCAGGGTACGCAGGTCGAAACGGTCCTGCAGCTGGCGCAGCTTTTCCGCGTCGGTGTCGACCACGGTAATATCATTGGCCTCGCTCACCAGGCTTTCAGCCACTGTCGAGCCAACCTGGCCCGCCCCCAGTATCAAAATTTTCATGCCAGACGCTCCCCGCCCTGAGAAACTATTCTTGTGCGCGCACCCAGTTTTTCCATTCTTCGAATAATGCCGGGTCTGCTGACGCGATCACCGAACGCCGCCATACATCGCAATCGCGAAAATCGTCGCCATCCAGGCAGCACATCTGGCCGCCTGCTTCATGCAATATCAGTGAACCTGCCGCGTAATCCCACAGCATCTGGCCGCCATGCAGGTACACGTCGTAGCGGCCCGCGGCAGTGTAGCACCAGTCCAGTGCACTGGCGCCGAAATTGCGCTGCGAACTGAACGGTGGCGCGGCTGACACCCTGCCCACCAGCTTGTCACTGAGACGCTTCATATCGACGGCGGCGAGTGCCGTACCCAGCTCTTTCGCCACGTTGCGGCTGACCAGCTTCTCGCCATTGAGAAACGCGCCGCGTCCGTCCTCGGCGGCAAACGCCTCGTCGCCCACCGGGTCATAAACCACGCCGAGCACGCTCCGGCCATCGCGCACCAGTGCCGCGGACACGGCAAAGTAGGACAGGCCGCGCACGAAATTGGACGTACCGTCGATGGGGTCGATGCACCACACGCCCTGCTCGCCGCTGCTCGCCCACAGAGCCCGGTGCTGCTCGGCAGCCATTTCCTCGCCGATCACCGGCACGTTGAGTATCGTCTGCAGCTTGCGGGTCAGCGCTTCCTGTGCGGCCAGATCGGCCTCAGTGCACAGGCTGCCGTCACTCTTGCGCTGGTGCGCCACCTTCATATAGCGCGGCATGATTTCTTCCGCAGCGACCAGCTTCACCGCCGCGACCACCGCGCGCAGGGTGGCGCTCAACCCGCGTTTCACGCCTCGTCTTTCCACTTGATGGAACAGCCCATGCTGGGAATCTGCTCCAGCGGGCCCTTGCCGGTCTGCGCTACCTGCATCATGGCATTGAACAGATCGCGCGCCGCATCGGGTGCCGCTTCCTTGCGCGAGGCATCGAGACGGCCGCGGTACTGCAATTCCAGGTTGGCGTTGAAACCGAAAAAGTCCGGCGTGCAAACGGCGCCGTAATCCTTGGCCACCTGCTGCGTTTCATCCCATACGTAGGGGAAAGGATAGTCGTACTCCTCCGCCACCTTCTTCATATTGTCGAACGAATCCTCCGGATAGTCAGCCGGGTCGTTCGACATGATGGCGATGCTGTTGATGCCGTGTTGCTGCAGTTCACGGGTATCGCGGATGATGCGATCGCGGATCGACTGCACATAAGGGCAGTGGTTGCAGATGAACATCACCAGCAAGCCGTTCTTGCCGCACGCGCTTTGCAGCGTGTGCAGCCTGCCGTCCACGCCCGGCAGGCTGAATTCGCGCGCCTTCCAGCCGAAATCACAGACCGGTGGTTGCAAACTGACCATAATCTACTCCTGACAACAAATCGAGGGGCGTTATATTATCACGCTGGCCCATACCTCTTGAATCCGCCCATGTCCGCACCGCGTTTCTATTGCCCGCCGCCACTGTCTTCCGGCGCTACCTTTGAACTGCCGCCCGAGGCAGCGCACCATGCCAGCCGCGTGCTGCGCCTGCGTGCGGGCGATGCCGTACAGATCTTCGACGGGCTGGGACAGGCGCTGGACGCCAAAATCAGCGCCATCCAGGGCAAGCGCGTGCTGCTGCATGAATTGCAGACCTGCATGGACGGCACCGAATCGCCGCTGCGCATCACGCTGGCACAGGCAATGAGCAGCAGCGAGAAGATGGACTGGGTAATGCAGAAAGCCACCGAACTCGGCGTTGCCGAAATCCACCCGGTGCAGACCCAGCGCAGCGTAGCAAAGCTGACCGAAGCACGCGCCGAGAAACGTACCGCGCACTGGCGAGGCATCACCGTTGCCGCCAGCGAACAATGCGGCCGCAATGTGTTGCCGCAGGTACATCCGCCACAGGAGTTCGGCACCTGGCTGGACCAGGCGCGCCATTTGCCCGGCAGCAAATTCATCCTGCTGCCGGAAGGCGCTGCCATGCTGAGCAGGCAACTGCCGCCGCAGGGCAGCGCGACGCTGCTGATCGGGCCGGAAGGGGGCTTCAGCGAAAGCGAAGCGCAACTGGCCCAGCAGCTGGGCTTCATTCCGATCCGCCTCGGCGCGCGCACCCTGCGCACCGAAACCGCCGCCCTGGCCGGCATTGCCGCGCTGCAAACGCTATGGGGCGATTTTTGCTGATGAATATGCGAGGCCTGCCATGACCAAATCCGTGCTGCTGCTCCTGCTGTCCTTCTTCATTGCCGCCCCTTCCGCCGGCGCGGCCGAGCCGCCCGCGGTGGTCTACTGGAATTCCGATGCAGGCAAAACATTGCGCACGCATATCCCGGCCGATGCCGACTACTGGCAACTGGCACCGGTATTCACCGCACAGCGGACCCAGTCGTATTGCGCGGTGGCCAGCGCCGTCACCGTGCTTAATGCAATGCCGATCGAGCGTCCCGTCGATCCGACCTATGCGCCCTACGCCTACTTTACCCAACGCAACTTCTTCACGCCCGCGGTCAGCAGGATCATCGACGCGCAGACCGTGCTGGCACAGGGCATGACGCGCGAAGAAATGGCCAGGACGCTGGCGGCACATGGCGTCAAGACCAGCTCCATCCCCGGCGACCGCCTGGACGAAGCCAGCCTGCGCACATTGCTGCAGAAGGCACTCGGAGACGACGGACAATTCGTGCTGGCCAACTACCTGCGCCAAAGCCTGGGCCAGGTCGGCGGCGGGCACTGGTCGGTGCTCGCCGCTTATGACGCACAATCGGATCGCGTGCTGATACTCGATGTGGCCAAATACAAATACGCGCCGGCATGGGTCACCATCAGCGCCCTGCACCAGGCCATTGCCACGCTGGATACCACCAGCCACCAGTCGCGCGGTCTGGTCATCGTATCGAAATAAGTCGGGGTACCAGAACAGGGCCGGGCGAATGAGCATTTGCACCCCACCAGACCCAGGTACTTCAATAGACGGCCTTGCCAAGTGAAGTTATGATTCCCGTACCCCATTAACGCCAAAGGAAATTTCACGTGAGCCTAAAGTCAGCTTTCATCATTGCCGTCTGCGCCGCACTGGGCCTGATTGCCGGATATGCAGTTTTCGGTAAATGGGCGGGTAGCTATGTGAGCATGGATACGCTGCTTTCTTTTGGCGGCAATGCATTCCAGAGCGCCCTTCGCTCCGTTTCCGGCATTGAAGCAATGCGCAACAAAATCCTGCTTTGTGGCGCTGCAGGCGGTGTAGTTGGCATATTGCTGGCTCTCACGGCAAAAAAATAAAGGATATAGCCAATGCCATACGTCAACATCCGCATCGCAGGAACCCTGAGCCGCGAACAGAAAACCAAAATTGCCGAGGAAATCACCGACACACTGGAACGCATTGCGCACAAGCCGAAATCGTATACCTACATCGCTTTCGACGAACTGCCGGACGAAAACTGGGCGATTGCAGGCAAACTGCTCGATGAGGATTAGCCGTTTTTGCAAATTATCGTCATTTACCCTAAAGAAAATATAAAACGGGTCGCTATTACCAGACTGAGGACGTGGGCAGGTGGTTTTTGTCCGAGTTTGTTAATGGTTGCACAATATTCCAAGGGGGTTCGATGTCCATCAGTTCTGTTTCTTCCAGCTACAGCAACACTGCCGCAATACAGCCGCAGAGCCAGCCCGCCGAAGTTCGCGACCGCGAAGGGGATGCAGACGGCGATGACAGCAGCAAGGTCGCCGCGGCACCGGCCTCACAAGGCCCGACAGTCAACACCAGTGGCCAGACCGTCGGCAGTATTATCAATACTCAAGCCTGACCCGCCGGATTTCCGCAAAAACAACGGGTACCCCGGTCTGGGGTACCCGTTGCTTTTTTAACGCCGTCATCAATCCCGCCATTGCAGCTATTGCGCAGAGAGGCCGCCTTGCAGGATACTGGGCGGCAAATCAGAACCCATGCCATCAATCCTGAAAAATGATGCAAGACGCTGCCCCACATTCCACCGAGTTCGTTGACTGGTTCCGCTCCGTCGCGCCCTACATCAACGCCTTCCGCGGACGCACTTTCGTAGTGGCGTTCGGCGGCGAGGTGGTGGCGGATGGCAAGTTTGTCGAGCTGACCCACGACCTCAACCTGCTGGCCAGCCTCGGCGTGAAACTGGTGCTGGTACACGGCGCACGGCCGCAGATCGAGCAGCACCTGTCGCGCAACAGTATCGATGACTACTATCACCACGGCATCCGGCGTACCGATGCGGAAACCATGCAATGCGTAAAAGAGGCGGTAGGACGGGTGCGCGTGGAAATCGAGGCATTGCTGTCGATGGGCCTCGCCAATTCGCCGATGGCCAATGCCGACATCCGCGTAGCGGGCGGCAATTTCATCACCGCGCAACCGATGGGGGTGATCAACGGGGTCGACCTGCTGCATACCGGCAACGTGCGCAAGGTGGACGTAGCCGCCATCAGGGACCGGCTCGAGTTCAACGAAGTCGTGCTGCTGTCGCCGCTGGGGTATTCGCCGACCGGCGAGGTCTTCAACCTGACGCTGGAAGACGTGGCCACCGCCACCGCCATTGCGCTTGATGCAGACAAGCTGATTTTCATGATGGACAGCGACGGCGTGCTGGACAAGAAAGGCAGCCTGATTTCCGAGCTGACCGTTGCCTCAGCCAACGCCCTGCTGTCGAGCAAGCTCAGGCTGAGCGATGACACGGCATTGTTCCTGCCGTGTGCGGTACGCGCCTGTGAGGCCGGCGTTGCGCGCACGCACCTGATCAGTCGCCATATCGACGGCGCCATCCTGCACGAGCTGTTCAGCGACGACGGCATCGGCAGCATGGTGGTGGAAAGCACGCTCAACATCCTGCGCGATGCGACCATCGATGACGTCGGCGGCATCCTGCAATTGCTGCAGCCGCTGGAAGAAGAAGGTGTGCTGGTGCGGCGCAACCGCGAATTGCTGGAGCGCGAGATCGACCGTTTCGTAGTGCTGGAGCACGACCACCGCACCATCGGCTGCGCTGCGCTGTACCCGTTTGCCAATGAGGCGGCTGGCGAGCTGGCCTGTCTTGCGGTGCAGCCGGGTTACCGCAATCAGGGCTATGGCGACGCGCTGCTGCAGCACATCAGCGCCGAAGCCAAGGCACTGGGGCTGCGCAAACTGTTCGTGCTGACGACGCGCACCGCACACTGGTTCATCGAACGCGGCTTCAAGGAGACTGATGTCGCGCAGTTGCCGGCGCAGAAAAAATCGCTGTACAACTACCAGCGCCGCTCCAAGGTATTTTGCAAGGCAGTGAAATAATCCTCCGCCTGCGGAACAGTTCGCCGGAAGTTGTTTCATAATACTGCCATAATCAGTATATACAATTAATTTACGGAGATAGCTGAATGACAAGAATGGTGCAATGCGTAAAACTCGGGCGTGAAGCCGAAGGACTCGACCGCGCGCCCTACCCGGGCGCACTGGGTCAGCGTATTTTCGAAAATGTGTCGAAAGAGGCCTGGCAAGGCTGGATCCGCTTCCAGACCATGCTGGTGAACGAAAACCGCCTCAACCTGGCCGATTCGCACGCACGCAAATATCTGGCCGAACAAATGGAAAATTATTTCTTTGGCGAAGGTGCTGCCATGCCGGCCGGCTACGTGCCGGAGAAGAAATAAGACAAGGCCCTACGCTTGAGCAAAAAATATCTCCCGCAGAACTTCCTCAACCGCGAACTGGGGCTGCTGGAATTCAACCAGCGCGTGCTGGCGCAGGCGGAGAACGTTACGGTGCCGCTGCTGGAACGGCTGAAGTACCTGTGTATCGTCAGCAGCAACCTCGATGAATTCTTCGAGATCCGCGTTGCCGGCCTGAAGGAACAGATCAAGCTCGGCAGCGTGTCCACCGGCCCCGACGGCATGGATGCGCGGCAGACGCTGCGCCTTGTCCGCGAGCGCGCCCACCAGCTGATCGAGCGCCAGTACCATGTACTCAACGACAGCCTGTTGCCCGCGCTGGCGCAGGAAGGCATCCATTTCCTGCGCCGTACGCACTGGAACGACGCGCAGCGCGCCTGGGTCAAGGATTTCTTCATGCGCGAAGTAATGCCGGTGCTGACGCCGATCGGCCTCGATCCGGCACACCCGTTCCCGCGGGTGCTCAACAAGAGCCTTAACTTTGCCGTCGAGTTGCAAGGCAAGGATGCCTTCGGCCGCAACTCGGCCATGGCCATCGTCCAGGCGCCACGCCTGTTGCCGCGCACCATTCCGCTGCCTGCGGAGATCTGCGGCTGCCCGCACGGTTTCGTATTCCTGTCCTCGATCCTGCACGCGCATGTCGGCGAACTGTTCGGCGGCATGGAAGTGCTGGGCTGCTACCAGTTCCGCGTGACGCGCAACAGCAACCTGTTTGTCGATGAAGAGGAAGTCAAGAATTTGCGCACCAGCCTGCAGGGCGAGCTGCCGCATCGCCACTTCGGCCATGCCGTACGGCTGGAAGTGGCCAACAGCTGCTCGCTGCAAATGGCCGATTTCCTGCTGCAGCAATTCAGCCTGAGCCACGACGACCTGTACCGCGTGGACGGCCCGGTGAACCTGGTACGCCTGATGGGCATTCCCAACCAGGTGGCGCGCAGCGACCTGATGTTCCCGCCGTTCGTACCCGGCATGCCCGGCATACTGCAGAAAAAGGGCGCCGACATGTTCAAGGCCCTGCGCAAGGGCGACGTGCTGCTGCACCATCCTTTCCAGTCGTTCAAGCCGGTGATCGATTTCATCCAGCAGGCTGCCGACGACCCGAGCGTGGTCGCCATCAAACAGACCGTTTACCGTACCGGTGTCGACTCCGAGCTGATGGAAGCGCTGATCGCCGCCGCCCAGCGTGGCAAGGAAGTAACCGTGGTGGTGGAATTGCTGGCGCGCTTCGACGAGGAGGCCAACATCAACTGGGCCAGCCGCCTGGAACAGGCCGGCGCGCATGTGGTGTATGGCGTAGTCGGGCACAAGACCCACGCCAAGCTGCTGATGGTGCTGCGCCGCGAAGACGGCAAGCTGCGCCGCTACGCCCACCTCGGCACCGGCAACTATCATCCGCGCACCGCCAGGCTGTACACCGACTTTGGCCTGTTCACCAGCAACGAGGAGGTCTGCTCGGACGTCAGCGAAATGTTCTCGCAGATCACCAGCCTCGGCAAGGCGGGCAAGCTGCGCCACCTGTGGCAATCGCCGTTTACGCTGCATAGCCAGGTACTGCGTGCGATCCAGAACGAAACCCGACTGGCCCGGGAAGGCAAGCGCGCCCACATCATGGCCAAGATGAACGCACTGCTGGAACCGGAAACCATCATGGCGCTGTATGAAGCATCGCAGGCGGGTGTCAAGGTCGACCTCATCGTACGCGGCGTATGCGCGTTACGTGCCGGCGTGCCGGGGCTGTCGGACAACATTCGCGTGCGCTCGGTGATCGGCCGCTTCCTGGAGCATACCCGCATCTTCTATTTCCGCAACGACCTCGCGCACGATGTCTACCTCGCCAGTGCCGACTGGATGGACCGCAATTTCTTCCGCCGCATCGAGGTCTGTTTCCCGATACTCGATGCCAAGCTGAAAAAGCGTGTCATCGACGAAGGGTTGAGCATCTACTGGCAGGACAACACCCAGGCCTGGGACATGGACGGGGAAGGATACTACCGGCTGAAAACGCCGCGCCGCGCGACACCGAAGTGTGCGCAGTCGCTGCTGCTGGAAAAGCTTGCAGCGTTGCCGCTGGATATCGAGGAAAACGCCTAGGGCTTCTTCGGGCGCCCGGTCTTGATCGGTGCCAGCTGCACGATGGCACGTTCCAGCTGGGCTACGCTCATCTTGCTCAAGGCCTGCAGACCGGCCCGCAACAGTTCGCTTTTTTTCACATGCAGGCCGGCCTTCTGGCACACCTGCTTGAGCGCCGCAATCTGCGCGTAGTCCGTTTGCGGCATGGTGAAACTGTCGCGCACGACTTTCGATTTGCCTTGTGCCTTCTTTTCCTTCTTGGACTTCTTGGCAGGTTTCACCTGACTGACTGCCGGCGCACTCTTCACCGCTGCCTTGACCGGCGCAGCCGCTCGTGTCCGCGTCACCGGCTTGCGTGCTGCTGCCGGCTTGCGCATCGCCGGTTTACGCGCCGCAGGCGCCTTCTTTACCGGGGCGGTTTTGGGTTTGCTTGCAGCGGTGTTCTCAGTCATGATGCACTCCTCCGGGGGATGTGATGCGGGCAGTATATACAGCATATCCGGCAAAATGAAATGTAATATTTTTCATGGGAGGAAACCATGGAGCTGATACTCTGGCGTCACGCCGAGGCCGAGGATGGCGTACCCGACATCGGACGCGCGCTCACCGGCAAAGGACATAAACAGGCGGAAAAAATGGCCGCGTTCCTGCGCTCGCGCCTGCCGCAGGACACCCGCATCCTGGTCAGTCCGGCCAAACGCACGCAACAGACCGTGCATGCCCTCACCAAATATTTCGACACCGAGCCGGCCATCGCACCCGGCGCTGCGCCCCGGGCCATCCTCGATACTGCCGGCTGGCCTGAGGCCGGCGGCAGCGTACTGGTCGTTGGCCACCAGCCTTCGCTTGGCCAGACCGCGGCAATGCTGCTGGGCGAACCGGCAACTTGTTTCAGCGTAAAGAAAGGTTCAGTATGGTGGCTCAGCCGCCGCGAACGCGAGGGCGACTTCCAGACCAACCTGCGCCTCGTCATCTCGCCGGAATTTCTGTAAGGAGCATGCCA
This sequence comes from Sideroxydans sp., assembly GCA_016124455.1. Classification (GTDB taxonomy): domain Bacteria; phylum Pseudomonadota; class Gammaproteobacteria; order Burkholderiales; family Gallionellaceae; genus RI-121. Next base: position 44,445 of record WGNQ01000004.1, read on the forward strand.
TGTTTGAATCTGCCGAGCTTGGTCACCGCATAGACAAAACCACCTACGATACCGAGGTACCCAGGCTACGCGAGGCGCTGCTCGACGCGCAATTCGAACTGGCACAGCAGGCGAAATTCCCGGTCATCATCCTGATCGGCGGCGTGGATGGCGCCGGCAAGGGCGAAACGGTCAACCTGCTCAACGAATGGATGGACCCGCGCCATATCGAGGCCCACGCCATGGGCGAGCCGTCCGACGAGGAGCGCGAACGCCCGCGCATGTGGCGCTTCTGGCGCGCGCTGCCGCCCAAGGGCAAGATCGGCATCTTCTTTGGCTCCTGGTACACCCAGCCCATCGTCCAGCATGTGCTCGGCAACATCAAGACCTCGCAGCTCAACCAGAGCATCGACCGCATCAACCGCTTCGAAAAGATGCTCACCGACGAAGGTGCACTGATCCTCAAATTCTGGTTTCACCTGTCCAAGGACGTACAGAAGAAACGCCTGAAGACACTGGAGAAAGACCCCAAGACGCGCTGGCGCGTCACCGACACCGACTGGGAGCGCTTCAAGCTATACGACAAGTTCCGCAAGGTATCGGAACATGCGCTGCGCGAAACCAGCACCGCGGAAGCACCGTGGCTCGTGGTCGAAGGCACGGACTTCCGCTACCGCAGCCTGACCGTCGGCAAGATCCTGCTCGACGCCATACGCAAACGTCTCGACAGCCCGGCAAAAGCAGCACCGCTCAAAGTCGCGCCGCTGCAGGCGCCGATCGACCAGCTCGACGTGCTCGACGTGCTGAACATGTCGCAGAAATTGTCCAAGAAGCTTTACGAAGCCGAACTCGAGAAATACCAGGGCAAGCTCAACCTGCTCACGCGCGACCCGAAATTCTGCAAGATGTCGGTAATCGCGTTATTCGAAGGTTCCGACGCCGGCGGCAAGGGCGGCGCCATTCGCCGTATCACCGCCGCGCTCGACGCACGCTACTACCGCATCATCCCGGTCGCCGCGCCCACCGAGGAAGAGCGTGCACAGCCCTATTTGTGGCGCTTCTGGCGGCACATCCCGCGCACCGGCCGCGTCACCATTTTCGACCGCTCGTGGTATGGCCGGGTACTGGTGGAACGGGTCGAGAAATTCTGCTCGGAAGCGGACTGGATGCGCGCCTACAGCGAGATCAATGACTTCGAGGAGCAGCTCGTCGACAACAACACCGTGCTGGTCAAATTCTGGCTCGCCATCACCAAGGAAGAACAGCTGCGCCGCTTCCAGGAGCGCGAAAAGATCGGCTTCAAGCGTTTCAAGATCACCGAGGAAGACTGGCGCAACCGCGAGAAATGGGACGACTACGAGCACGCGGTGTGCGACATGGTGGACCGTACCAGCACCGAGATCGCACCGTGGACGCTGGTCGAAGCCAACGACAAGTATTTCGCGCGCATCAAGATCCTCAAGACCCTGTGCCAGCGCATCGAAGCGGCGATGAAGCAGAAATAGCCGCGCCCTACAGCAACAGCACCAAAGTCCCGCTCACAATCAAGGCACCGCCTGCCGCCCCTTTCAGGGTCAGCGGCTCGCCCAGGGCAAACCAGCCGGTCAGCATCACCAGCGCCACACTGAGTTTATCGATCGGCGCCACCATGGATACCGGCCCCAGTTGCAGCGCGCGGAAATAGCACAGCCACGACAATCCGGTGGTGACACCCGAGGCGATCAGGCATGCCCAGCCGACCCAGTTGCCCACCATTGGTCTCTGCCATTCGTTGCGCACGCTCACGATAAAGGCGGCAACGCCCAGTATCACCACGGTACGGATAAAGGTCGCGAGATCGCTGTTGATATGTGCAACGCCGACCTTCCCGAGTATCGCCGTCATCGCGGCGAATACCGCGGAAGCCACCGCCAGCAGTTGCCAGGACAGGGTGAAATTCATATGCGCCCCAGGCTGCCCGGTTGCATTAGTTGCCGATCGGCTGCACCAGCACGTAAGGACTGATCACGACCGCCCACACCTCGGCATCCGCCTCATGCCAGGCCAGCGCCTGTTCGTCGGTCACGTTGCCGACTTGCCCGATCGCCATCCACTGCGAAACCAGCGCCATGTTGTCCTGGGAAATCTGGAAACCGACCTCGACCAGATCAAGTTCGGGACTCACAAAAACAGCCGCGCCGCTGGCGAAGAAACGCTCCAGTTCTTTCCACGCGATGCGCGAAGTCTCCATGTTCACCTTGGTACGGGTTATCTCCTGCAGGTTTGCGTCGGTCATTCTTGCGTTCCTTGTGCCGCGTCATTCAGGTAATTGTTTTTCACCAGCATGTAATGCTCGGCGGAATATCGCAGGTAAGTCACTTCTTCATCGGTCAGCCCGCGCACCGCCCTCGCCGGACGGCCGATGTAGAGCATGCCGCTTTCCAGCACCTTGCCCGGCGGCACTAGGCTGCCTGCGCCTATCATCACGCGGTCGGGGATCACCACGTCGTCGAGAATGATGGAGCCCATGCCGATCAGGCATTCGTTGCCGATGGTGCAGCCATGCAGGATCACCGCATGGCCGATGGTCACATAGTCGCCGATGATCAGCGGCGAGCCTCCGGACTTTTCCGCCGTGCTGTGCGACACATGGCCCACGGTCATGTCCTGTACGTTGGTGCCGCATCCGATCACAATGCGGTTCACATCGCCGCGCAATACGGTGTTGCACCACACCGAGCTATCGTCGCCCAGCTTCACGTCGCCGATGACCTGGCACGAAGGATGGAGATAAACCCGGTCGCCAAGGACAGGCGTCGTATCGAGATAAGCCGAGACAGGCATTTCGTTTACCCCCCCAGTTTCCACTTCATCGTCCCTCCTGCCCGCAGCGGTACCAGCTGGTGCTCGCCGAATCCAATCGAGGCGGGAACCTGCCATTCTTCCTTGCGCAGCGTGATCTGCTGCGTATTGCGCGGCAGGCCGTAGTAATCGGCGCCGAAGAAACTCGCGAAGCCTTCCAGCTTGTCCAGTGCACCCGCTGCCTCGAACACCTCGGCATACAGTTCGATCGCGGCATGGGCGGTGTAGCAGCCGGCACAGCCGCAGGCATTTTCCTTGGTGTGCTGCGCATGCGGGGCACTGTCGGTACCGAGGAAAAATTTGGCGCTGCCGCCGGTGGCTGCCTTGACCAATGCCTTGCGGTGTCCCTCGCGTTTCAGCACCGGCAGGCAGTAGTAATGCGGGTGGATGCCGCCCACCAGCATCGCATTGCGGTTATACAGCAGGTGATGCGCCGTGATGGTGGCCGCAACACTGGCCGGCGCCGCACGCACGAATTGCGCAGCATCCTGGGTGGTGATGTGCTCGAATACCACGCGCAGTTCCGGCATGTCTTTCAGCAGCGGCTGCAGCACGCTTTCAATGAACACCGCCTCGCGGTCGAAGACGTCCACTGCCGGGTCGGTGACTTCGCCATGCACCAGCAGCGGCATGCCGCAAGCCTGCATCGCCTCCAGCGCAGCGTAAGTCTTGCGCAGGTCGGTAACGCCGGCGTCGGAGTTAGTGGTCGCACCCGCCGGATAGAGTTTGACGGCGTGGACCATGCCGCTGGCCTTGGCCTCCCTGATTTCTTCCGCACGGGTATTGTCGGTCAGGTACAGCGTCATCAGCGGCTGGAAATCCGAGCCGGCAGGCAATGCGGCAAGGATGCGCTCGCGGTAAGCCTGTGCCTGAACGGTGGTGGTCACCGGCGGGCGCAGGTTGGGCATCACGATGGCGCGAGCGAACTGGCGCGCGGTATCGGGCAGCACCGAATGCATCAGCGCTTCGTCGCGCAGATGCAGGTGCCAGTCGTCGGGGCGGGTGATTTTAATTTCCATGGTCGCCATTTTAGTTGAAAGTCACTCCTGCTTCTTGAATTCCAGTGCACGCTGGTAGAGTTCGTTTTTGCCGGCACCGGTGATCTGCACCGCAAGCTGCACCGCCTGCTTCAGCGGCAGGTCCTGCAACAGCACCGACAGCATGCGTTCGGTTTCGCTGTCCAGCCCTTCCTGCTTCGCTGCCGCGCCCGACACCAGCAGCACGAATTCGCCGCGCTGGTTATTGGCATCGGCATGCAGCCAGTCCAGCGCCGCGCTGAGCGCGCAGGCATGGATGCTCTCGAACAGCTTGGTAACCTCGCGCGCAAACACGATCTGACGCCCACCGCCGAAAACCTCCTGCAGGTCGGCTACGCATTCCAGGATGCGGTGCGGCGCTTCATAGAACACCAGGGTGTAAGGCATTTCCGCCAGCGCCTGCAATTCGCGGCAGCGGGCGCCGGATTTGTTCGGCAGGAAGCCGTAAAACAGGAAGTGCGGCGCAGGCAATCCGGCAGCGGACAAGGCGGCCAGCGCGGCATTCGCACCGGGCACCGGGATCACCCGGTGGCCCGCCTCGCGCACCGCCTGCACCAGCAGCGCGCCGGGGTCGCTCACTGCCGGCGTGCCGGCGTCCGTCACCAGCGCCACCGCCTGGCCCTGCGCCAGCAGCGCGATGACCTTTTCCGCCGCACCGCGCTCGTTATGCTGGTGCAGTGCCAGCAGGCGCGGCGCGGTAATCGAGTAATGCGCAAGCAAGTGCGCGGTGTTGCGCGTATCCTCCGCCGCAACGGTATCCGCGGATGTCAGCACATCCAGCGCGCGCAGGCTGATATCGCGTAAATTTCCAATCGGGGTGGCAACTACATATAATGCACACTCCAGTTTCTGCTTTTGCCCGTTATGCAACGTCTCGCCTCTTGGTTTTTGTTGTTCGCCGCACTATACGTCAGCATGTGTACCTCCGCCACTTCCGGGGAGCTGCCTGCGGCGTCCGGCGAAGAAGCGCCCGCGCCGCACATCGCGTTGCTGCTGCCGTTGCAGTCGGACGCCTTCGGCAAGGCGGCGGAAGCCGTGCAACAGGGCTTCATGGCCGCCGCCAATGCCCAGCCGCACCACCTGCCGGTGCGCGTTTACGCCAGTTTCGATGAAAGCACGGACATCACCGCACTGTACCTGCATGCAATCGCCAGCGGCGCGCAGGCGGTGGTCGGGCCGCTGACGCGTGACGGCGTCGCTACCCTGGCCTCCCAGCCCGCCCTCATCACCGTCCCGACACTGGCACTCAACGTCGTGGACAACATCATCGCCCCGGACAAGCTGTATTTCTTCGGCCTGAGCGCAGAAGCCGAGGCGCGCCAGGTCGCGCAGATCGCCGCCGGCGACAAGCTCACCAGCGCCAACATCATCAGCACCGACACCCCGCTGTCGCGGCGCCTGGCACAGGCTTTTGCCGACGCATGGGTACACAACGGCGGCACCATCGCCACCAACACGGTGTACAACAACGACCCGACGATCTTCGCCAACCTGCCGGCCGACCCGGGCAACATGGTGTTTCTCGCGGCAGCGGCCGACAAGGCGCGGCTGATCCGGCCTTACATCAACCAGACGATCCCGGTATACGCCACCTCGCAGGTATTCGTCGGCAATAACGACACGCTGCTCAATTTCGACCTCAACGAGATCCATTTCATCGACATGCCCTGGCTGCTGCAGCCTGACCATCCGGCAGTGATGATCTACCCGCGTCCCGACCTGCCGCTGGGGCCGGATCTGGAGCGGCTGTATGCGCTGGGCATCGACGCCTTCCGCCTGCTGCAGATCATGCTCGCCAACAGCGAGCCCGCCACTCTGCCGCTGGACGGCGTAACCGGCAACATCTACCTGAACGGCAATCACCAGTTCATACGCGAAGGCATCAAGGCCCAGTTCAAACAGGGCCGCGGGCTAACGCCGGAAGCGGAAGCCGCACTGGCTGCCGCCGCCCGCGCCGCCGCGGCGGCAGCGGCGGCAAGCAGCGTTCCCCCCACCATCACCACCGCCCAGGCACCCGCACCTGCGGTAGCGGCACCACCCGCCAAACCGTGAGCTCCCGCGGCGCGCAGGCAGAACAGCTCGCCGCACGCTTCCTGCAGCAGCAAGGCCTGACTTTATTGCAGCAGAATTACCGCTGCCGCCACGGCGAAATCGACCTGATCCTGCGCGACGGCGCCACGCTGGTATTCGCCGAGGTGCGGCTGCGCAGCCGCAGCGACTTCGGCGGGGCTGCCGCCAGCATCGACCGCGCCAAGCAGCAACGCCTGATCCGCACCGCCCAGCACTACCTCGCCACCCTGCCCGGCACCCCGCCCTGCCGCTTTGATGCCGTGTTGCTGCAATCGCCGGACGGCGCAGGAATCGAATGGCTCAGGAATGCGTTTGAAACCTGATTCGGTTATCATGCAGCACCTATCGCAACTGGCTTATCGCAACATGGACTTGACCGGCAGAATCAGCAAACATTTCGACGACAGCGCACAACTCAAACTCGCGTCCAGAAACACCCTGGCACAGCCGATCGCCGAGGCAGCACAAGCCGTGGTCGAATGCCTGATGAACGACGGCAAGATCCTGAGTTGCGGCAACGGCGGCTCGGCTGCCGATGCACAGCACTTCTCCGCTGAACTTCTCAACCGTTTCGAAATCGAACGCCCCGGACTTGCCGCGATGGCGCTGACCACCGACAGTTCGGTGCTGACTTCCATCGCCAACGACTATGCGTTCAACCTGATTTTTTCCAAACAGGTACGCGCGCTCGGCATTTCCGGCGACATGCTGCTGGCGATTTCCAGCAGCGGCAATTCGGCCAACGTGGTGGAGGCGATACATGCTGCGCACGAATGCGACATGCGCGTGATTGCGCTGACCGGCCGTGACGGCGGTGCAATGGGCGCGGCGTTGAACCCGAACGATTTTCACATCTGCGTCAATGCGCAAAACACGGCACGCATTCAGGAAGTACACCTGCTGGTGCTGCATTGCCTGTGCGACGCCATCGACCATTTATTGTTAGGAGGGGAATAATGCGTTATCTCAATTATCTGTTATTCGCAGCACTGCTGGCGGCCCTCCAGGGATGTTTCCCCGTCGTCGCCACCGGTGTCGGCACCGGTGTATTGATGGCAGCAGACCGCCGCACCACCGGCACCTATATCGAAGATCAAGAAATCGAGAGCAAGGCATCCGGTCGCGTCGCCAGGGAATATCATGACAAAGTGCACGTCAACATCACCAGCTTCAACCGCCATGTACTGGTTACCGGCGAAGTGCCGGATGATGCGACCCGTACCGGCGTCGAACGCATTGTGGCCAGCGTCGCCAACGTCAAGGCCGTCAGCAACGAACTGGTCATTGCCGGACTGAGCTCGCTGTCCTCGCGCGGCAGCGATACCGTGATCACCGGCGATGTGAAGCTGCGCTTCCTCGACAACAAGAACGCGTTCAATCCCGACCACGTCAAGGTCGTCACCGAAGACGGCACGGTTTACCTGATGGGCCTGGTATTCCACAAGGAAGCCGATGCGGCCGCCGAGATCGCCAGCACTACCAGCGGCGTGCAACGCGTAGTCAAGGTATTCGAATACCTCGATTGATCGCGGCATGACGGCACCCCCGGAGTTCGAACGGAAAATCTGCACGCGCGATAATTTCGCCGCACGCATCGCCGCCCTGCCGCGCCCGCTGGTATTCACCAACGGCTGCTTCGACGTACTGCACCGCGGCCACGTTACTTACCTGGCCCAGGCGCGCGCACTGGGCGCCGCCCTCATCGTCGGCGTCAACAGCGATGCTTCCGTGAAACGTCTGGGCAAGGGCGACGACCGGCCGGTAAACAGCGAAGCCGACCGCATGGCGGTGCTCGCCGCACTCGAATCGATCAGCCTGCTGGTACCGTTCGACGAAGACACGCCGCTGAACCTGATCCTCGCCTGCAAACCCGATGTGCTGGTCAAGGGCGGCGACTGGACGCCGGACAGAATTGTCGGCGGCAAGGAAGTGCAAGGCTGGGGCGGCTCGGTTCACAGCATTCCGTTCCAGCATGAGCGCTCTACCACCGCCCTGCTGAAAAAAATCCGCAACCAGTAATAACCGGCCAGCGCCGATCCGCCCTCTTGCTGCCTCCCTGACCCGGATAACGCACGCGCACTGCCGCTCGGCAACGCTTCTGCATGTATTGATAAATGACAATTGAGCAAGCATTGTCAGGTTTGGCTTGGCAGGAAACGGCATCATTGCTCCCGGATTGTGGAGGACAGGCTTTGGACGACAGCAGGGAAAGGGCATATGTGCAACGCTTCGAGCGGGTGTTCGATTACATCGGGCGGCACCTCGGCGGAACGCTGGACGTCGAGCAGTTGAGCCAGGTGGCGAATTTCTCGAAGTTCCATTTCCACCGGCAGTTTTCGCATTACGCCGGCATCGGCATTTCGGCTTATGTTCGCATGATGCGCTTGCGCCACGCCTCGTACCGGCTGGTGTTCAGCAAGCACGAACGCATCATCGACATTGCGCTGGATGTCGGTTTCGACAGCCCCGAGTCGTTCGCGCGTGCCTTCCGGCAGGCATTCGGCCAGTCTCCTTCGCAATTCAGAAAGCAACCGCAATGGCAGCCGTGGAAGGAACAGTTCCGCCTGCCGCCCAAACCAAGGAGAGCAATGATGGAAGTAAACATAGTTGATTTTGGAGAAACGAAGATCGCCGTGCTGGAACACCGCGGCCCGCCCGAGAGGGTCAACCACTCGGTGATGGACTTTATCGAATGGAGGAAGCAGAGCGGGTTGTCGCCGGTGAAAACCAGCCGCACCTTCGGTGTGGTCTATGACGACCCGGATACCGTGGAGCCGGACCAGTTCCGCTTCGACATCTGCGGCGAAGTGGCCAACGGCGTGCCGGACAACGCCCAGGGCGTGAAGAGCGGGACGATACCGGGCGGCCGCTGTGCCGTGATCCGGCACCAGGGCCCGCACGAGCGCTTGGGCGAAAATATCTATTACCTCTATCGGGACTGGCTGCCGCAAAGCGGCGAGGAACTGCGCGACGCGCGGCTGTTTTTCCACTACCTGAACCTGCGTTCGGAAGTGGCCGATCACGAGCTGATGACCGACATCTACCTTCCGCTCAAGTCCTGATCACGCGCCGCCCACGGTTCCGGCCCGCCATGGCCGGAGCCGCGCGGCGGATTAGCCATGGCCTCTGCAGTGCCAGGTTCGACAGGTATCAATTGTGGATTGTGCCGCCGCTTGCGATAATGAGCCGTTCGCAACGATCTTTGGGCATCATGACAATACCTACCGAAATCACCCTGCACCAGAAATCCAATACGCTCGAAGTCGCTTTCGACGACGGTACGCGTTTCCAGCTGCCCGCCGAATTCCTGCGCGTGCTGTCGCCTTCCGCCGAAGTGCGCGGCCACGGACCGGGGCAGGAAGTGCTGCAGGTCGGCAAGAAGAACGTAGCCCTCACCGAACTCGAAGCGGTGGGCAGCTATGCGCTCAAGCTGACTTTCGACGACGGCCACGACAGCGGCCTGTACACCTGGGATTACCTGTACGAGCTCGGGCAGAACCAGGAACAGCTGTGGCAGGGCTACCTGCACGAACTGGAAGAAGCCGGCGCCAGCCGCGACCCCCATTAACATTGCAGGCCGGACGTAGCCCGGCCGCATTTCAGGAGCAAAAAATGGCAAACACCCATTTCGGTTTCGAGACCGTAGCCGAGGAAGAAAAAGCCAAGCGCGTCGCCGGCGTGTTTACCTCGGTCGCCAGCAAATACGACATCATGAACGACCTGATGTCGGCCGGGCTGCACCGCTTGTGGAAACGCTTCGCGGTCAGCGTGAGCGGCGTGCGCACCGGGCAGCGCGTGCTCGACGTGGCGGGCGGCTCCGGCGACCTGTCGCGGCTGTTCCTGAAAAAGGTCGGCAGCAGCGGGCAGGTCGTGCTCACCGACATCAACAATGCCATGCTCACCGTCGGCCGTGACCGCCTGCTCGACGAAGGCACCGCCACCCCGGCTGCACAATGCGATGCCGAGCACCTGCCCTTCCCCGACAACTACTTCGACTGCGTCAGCATCGCCTTCGGCCTGCGCAACGTCACTCACAAGGACGCCGCGCTGCGCGAGATGCACCGCGTGCTCAAGCCCGGCGGCCGCGTGATCGTGCTCGAATTCTCCAAGGTCGCCAAGCCGCTGGAAAAGGCCTACGACCTCTACTCGTTCAAGCTGCTGCCGAAGATGGGCGAAATCATCGCCAGCGACGCCGACAGCTACCGCTACCTGGCCGAATCCATCCGCATGCACCCGGGGCAGGAAGAACTCAAGCAGATGATGATCGATGCCGGACTGGAACGCGTCGAGTACTTCAACATGACCGGCGGCGTGGTGGCGGTGCATCGGGGTTATAAGCTGTAGCCATTAGCGACAGCAAGAAAATACATGCCTAGCATTGCCTTCCGATTTATCTTCGTTTTTTTGCTTAGCGCTTTGGTGGCCGAAATTGCTAATGCAGATGAAGACTATCGATGCACCATTAATCGTGTATCTCTGGCAGGAGATGAGTCTGGCGCCAACTTTAAGTTATTACAGACTTATATTGGAAAAGAATTTACCGTTGAGCGCCGCACAGGCTTAATGGCTGGCGCATTGAAAAATTCATACGTAACCAAACCACAAGTAGTCGATTATGGATCAGCGGCAAATTCTTACAAAGTTGTAACAACTATGAGAATGGCAGAAGGAGCTGGCTACGGATCAAATATCTATGCACTAACAATAAATGAATACGAAAAGTCCCTAAAGAAACCTTTCGTATTTCTGAGTAATGACGAAATATATTTTGGGAGTTGCACCCATTTCTAGCCCGCATAGAACGGCTCAAAAACTCAACACCCCTCATCCGCTATAATCCCGCCCTTTCCAACCTCATGGGCTGCTTGCGTCGGCCCATGTGCTTTTTGATGGAGTTCCCCTATGAGTCTGCCCAAGTGCCCCAAATGCAATTCCGAATATACCTACGAAGACGGCAGCATGTACGTCTGCCCCGAGTGCGCGCACGAGTGGCCGCAGATTGCGGCAACTGCCGGCGAAGAGCAACGCGTGTATAAGGACGCGTTCGGCAACGTGCTGGCCGACGGCGACTCGGTCACCGTGATCAAGGACCTCAAGGTCAAGGGTTCGTCCTCGGTGGTGAAGGTCGGCACCAAGGTGAAGAACATCCGCCTGGTCGACGGCGACCACGACATCGACTGCAAGATCGACGGCATCGGCGCGATGCAGCTCAAGACGGAGTTCGTGAAAAAGGCGTAAGCCCGTCGTGCCCGCCGCCGATTTCGAACTGGTCTATTGCGACGCCGCACTGCTGGTCGCGAACAAGCCGGCCGGACTGCTGGCTGTACCGGGACGCGGCGCGGACAAGCAGGACTGCCTTTCCGCACGCATCCAGCAAACCCATCCCGACGCCTTGATCGTGCACCGCCTGGACATGGCGACTTCCGGGCTGCTGGTGTTCGGGCGCGGGGCCGACATGCAGCGCAAGCTGTCACGGCTGTTCCATGACCGCAAGGTGGAAAAACGCTACGTGGCGGTGGTGGCCGGCCAAATGGACGAGGCTGGCAAGATCGAATTGCCGCTCGGCGCCGACTGGCCGAACCGCCCGCAGCAGAAAGTGGACCACGCCTCAGGCAAGCACTCGCTTACGCGCTATCGCCTGCTGGCCCACGATGCGGCCGCCGATACCAGCCGCCTAGAGCTGGAACCCGTCACCGGGCGCACCCACCAGTTGCGCGTGCACCTTGCGGCGATCGGCCACCCGATTGTCGGCGATGCCCTGTACGGAGGACGTGCGGCCGCTCGCCTGCTGCTGCATGCGAGCGCACTGAGCTTTCCCCATCCGCTGGATGGCAGTGTGCTGAGGCTGGAAAATACACCGCTGTTCTAAAGATGGGCGCAAAAACGCCGATGCTATACTCCGAAGCACAATAATCCCCACTTAACGCCCAGGCAGTTGCCAGACATGAAGAAACGAGGTTCGCGCCGCATCCCGGTCACGCATGGTCTGAAGAACATCTATGCGATGGACATGCACCTGCCCTACAAGGCCGCCTGTGCCGGTAAATTCACGGTAGTTTCCTTCGGCCGGCTGGCTGCCGCCATCATGGTCATCCGCTCCGCGCTCGAGCGCGCGCAAACCAGAACCCCGCAGGCCGTCGAAACCATGGATGCCGCAATCGGCACGCTGCAGGTGGTCCGGGCGCGCGGCGACCGTACCGGCGTCTGGGAAATCACCGAAGACGAGCGTCCCTCGGTGCTCAGCGGGATCGAGATGGCAGAACAATGCATCGGCACCCTGAGCGTCGCGCTACTGGAACAAACCGCCGACATCCTGCTGCAGCAGGTGCTCAACGAACCCGCAGCGTAGGCGGCGCAGGCGCCGTCCGGACGCGGCGCAATGCTATACTTCGCCTTGCAGCTTAACCACCGTATGAGGAATCGATGAAGCGTTTTTTGATGTTGTTGACGATAGCCCTGACCTGCTTCAGTTTGTTCGCCGCCCCGGCTGAGGCCAAACGTTTCGGCGGTGGCATGAGTTTCGGCAAGCAGCGTTCATTCTCGCAACAGCAAATGCAGCGCGCACCGGCGGCGGCACCTTCTCCCGCTGCGCCTGGCGCGCAGCCCAAAGGCAACAAATGGCTGGGGCCGTTGGCCGGCCTGGCGCTGGGCGCCGGGCTGGGCGCGCTGTTCATGAACGGCGGCTTCGGCGGCGGCCTGCTGACCATCCTGCTGATCGCAGTCGCAGCCATGTTCCTGCTGTCGCTGTTCCGCCGCCCGCAACCCGCGATGCAGTACGCCACCAATACGCCTTACGATCCGGCCGAACCCATGCAACCGCAATATGCGGGTGGCACTTCCGCTGCCTCGACCATTCCGGCTGACTTCCCGGTAGATGCGTTCCTGCGCAGCGCGAAGACTTCGTTCATCCGCCTGCAGGCCGCAAACGACCGCAAGGATCTCAACGACATCCGCGAATACACCACGCCGGAAATGTTCGCCGAGATTTCCATGCAGCTGCACGAGCGCGACCACTCACCGCAAAAGACCGATGTGCTGGAGGTGGAGGCCAACCTGCTGGAAGTGGTCAGCGAGGGCAACCATGCCATCGCCAGCGTGCGCCTGGTCGGCCAGCTGCGTGAAAATAACGGTATGCCGGAAAACTTCGATGAAGTCTGGCACGTGCAGAAAAGCCTCAACGACGAGCACGCGGTGTGGCTGCTCGCCGGTATCCAGCAAGTCGCCTGACCCATGCTGAGCCAACCGGGCGCCGCTGTCCTTAACCACCTGCTCGAACAGAGTGGCTGGGCATTGCCGCGGCTGGTGCGCTTTCACGGCAAGACGGTGCGCTTCCATATCGCGCCGTTTTCCTTCGGCTATACCATCCTGCCGGACGGTTCCCTGACCGGCGCCGCAGCCGACGCCAGCGCCGACGTGACCTGCACCATTGCGCCTTCCCTGCTGCCGCGGCTGGCGCTGCACGACGAAAAGGCCTACACCCAGATCGCCAGCGAAGGCGACCCGGCACTGCTCAACGAAATTTTCTTCCTCAGCCGCAACCTCAACTGGGATGCAGCGGAAGACCTCAGCCGCTTCACCGGCGACATTGCCGCGGAACGTATCGTGCAGGCCGCAAAAAGCGGCCGGCAACAGCTGCGCGACAGCGCGCTGAACCTGTCGCAGGCGCTGTCGGAATACTGGACGGAAGAACGCCCGCTGCTGGCCAAGCCGGAGCAGATCGCCGGTTTCACGCACGACGTGGACAAGCTGCGCGACGACACGGCGCGGCTGGAGCAACGCATCAAACGCCTGACCGGAGCGAAGTAGCATGCGGCTGTTACGGGTACTGAAAATCTTTTTTGTGGTGCTGCGCTTCGGCCTGGACGAATTCCTGCTCGCGCACGCACGCACGCGCTGGCTGCTGGCACCCCTCAACATCCTGCTGTTCTGGCGCGATACGTCGGCGCCGCGCGCGGTGCGCCTGCGCCTGGCGCTCGAGAACCTGGGGCCGATCTTCGTCAAGTTCGGCCAGATGCTGTCCACGCGCCGCGACCTGATGCCTGCCGACATTGCCGACGAGCTGGCCAGGTTGCAGGACCAGGTTCCGCCGTTCCCTTCCGCGCAGGCCGTGGCATTGCTGGAAAACGTCTACAGGAAAAAACTCAGCGAGGTGTTCTTCAGCTTCGACGAGACGCCTGTCGCCAGCGCCTCGGTGGCACAGGTGCATTTCGCCGTGCTGCCGGACGGGCGCGAGGTGGCGGTGAAAATCCTGCGCCCTGGCATCGCCAGCGTGATCGCCCACGATATTGCGCTGATGGATATCGGCGCCGGCCTGCTGGAACGCTGGTGGGAAGACGGCAAGCGGCTCAAGCCGCGCGAGGTGGTGGCCGAGTTCGAGAAGCACCTGTACAACGAACTCGACCTGATGCGCGAATCGGCCAGCGCCAGCCAGCTCAAGCGCAACTTCGCCAGCTCCAGGCTGCTGATGGTGCCCGAGGTGTACTGGGACTGGTGCAGCAGCGAAGTCATGGTGATGGAGCGCATGGACGGCATCCCGGTAAGCCAGGTGGACAAGCTGCGCCAAGCCGGCATCGATATTCCCAAACTCGCATCCAACGGCGTGGAGATTTTCTATACCCAGGTGTTCCGCGACGGTTTCTTCCACGCCGACATGCATCCGGGCAATGTGCTGGTCGCCGCCGACGGCCGCTACATCGCGCTCGACTTCGGCATCATGGGCACGCTCACCGACACCGACAAGCATTACCTGGCGCAGAACTTCATCGCTTTCTTCCGCCGCGATTACAAACGCGTAGCGGAAATCCACATCGAATCCGGCTGGGCGCCCGCCGCTACCCGGGTGGACGAGCTGGAAGGCGCGATCCGCTCGGTATGCGAGCCGATCTTCGACAAGCCGCTGCGCGAAGTATCGTTCGGCCGCGTGCTGCTGCGCCTGTTCCAGACTTCGCGCCGCTTCGGCATCGAGGTGCAGCCGCAGCTGGTGCTGCTGCAGAAGACGCTGCTCAACATCGAGGGACTGGGCCTGCAGCTCGACCCCGAGCTGGATTTATGGAAAACCGCAAAGCCCTGGCTGGAGCGCTGGATGAGCGAACAGGTCGGCTGGCGCGGCTTCCTCAAGACCTTGCGCACCGAGGCACCGCATTACGCCACGCTGCTGCCGCAACTGCCGCGGCTGATGCACCAGCGGCTGACTGACAGCGGCAACGTACAGATTGAAAACCTGCTGGGCGAGCTGCTCGAACAGCAGAAACGCCGCAACGGCTGGCTGATGCTGATCGCCGCCGCGGCAGTCACAGCGGCCGGCGTACTGTTGCTCCAGACCTTCTGAGGCGGCAGTGCAGAACCGGATTATCGACCGCTTCAATATCATCCGTGAGCTGGGCCGGGGAGTACAGGGCACCGTATACCTGGCACAGGATACCCAGCTCGACCGCCAGGTCGCCATCAAGACCTTGCGCGCCGGCCCCAGCCAGGATGCCGCCAACCTGATCCGCGAAGCAAAGATCGCCAGCAAGCTGCAACATCCCAACATCGTTACCCTGCACGACGCTTTCGTGCACGAGGATGTCCCTTACCTGGTCTATGCCTTTATCCAGGGCCAGACCCTGGCACAATTGCTCAAGCAGGAAAAAATGCTGCCGCTGGCGCGTTCCGCGCAGATTGCGAGCGGCGTGCTGGAAGGCCTGGCCTATGCGCACCGGCAGGGTGTCATGCACCTCGACATCAAGCCGGCCAATATCATGATCCAGGACAACGGCCAGTCGATGGTGATGGACTTCGGTATTGCGCGCGCGATCTCGCAACGCGCGGCACAGGCCGCCGAAATCTCCGGCACGCCGCAGTACATGGCGCCGGAGCGCATTTCCGCGCATGGCTCCGAGCCGCGTTCCGACCTCTATTCGGTAGGCATGATGCTGTACGAGATGGTCACCGGCACGGCCGCGATCAGCGGCGACAACGTCTACCAGATCCTCCACCAGAGTGCCCACGGCAAGACGGACGCGCCATCCAGCCGCAACCTCAAGGTAGACGAGAAACTCGAGACGATCATCCTCAAGGCCATCTCCAAACAGCCGGACGAACGCTATCCCGACGCAGCCAGCATGCGCCAGGCGCTGCAGCAGTACCTGGATGCCACGGCGCAGGAACATGCCGCCGCGGGAAGCGGCCACAGCACGCTGGAATTCCTGTTGCGGCGCATGCGCAGCAAGAGCGATTTCCCGGCCCTGTCCGGCATCATCAACGAGATCAACAAGGTGGTTGGTTCCGAACTCGAGAGCACCAGCAAACTCACGCAGATCATCCTCAAGGATTTTGCGCTGACCAACAAGCTGCTCAAGGTCGTCAATACGGTGTCCTACGGGCAGTTCGGCGGCAAGATCAACACCATCTCCAAGGCGGTGGTCATCCTCGGTTTCGAGACCGTGCGCAATATGGCGATGACGCTGATCCTGCTCGACTTCCTGCAGAACAAGTCACAGGCGGTGGAGCTCAAGGACGAGATCATCTTCTCGCTGTTTTCGGGTACCGTTGCGGCGGAACTCGCACCGGCACAGCGCCCGGGATTTTCCGAAGAGGCCATGATCTGCTCAATGTTCCACCATCTGGGCAAATTGCTGGTCACTTTCTATTTCTTCGAAGAAAGCCAGCAGATCACGCGGCTGGTGGAGGAGCAGGATATCGACGACGAACAGGCCGCCGTCAAGGTGCTCGGCTTATCCTATAACGAACTGAGCATAGGCGTGGCCAAGAGCTGGAATTTCCCCAGCCAGATGATCTCGGCCATGCGCAAACTGCCGCAGGGGAAAATCAGCAAACCCGCAAACGGCCTCGATCAATTGAACGTAACCGTCAACCTTGCCAACGAGCTCAGCCAGCTGGCGGCGATCACCAATCCGTCGGAAAAGGAAAATGCGCTGCATCGGCTCAGCGCACGTTATGCCGATGTGTCATCGGTTTCCGAGCGCTCCCTTACCAAGGCGCTGGACAAGGGCCTGCAGGAACTCGCGCAGCGTTCCGTCATTCTCGGCATCAATACCACCAAGAGCCCGTTGCTGGCCAAGGTACGCAAATGGGCAGGACACGAGGAATTGCCGGCCGCTGCGACAAATGCGCAGGAAGCCGCTGCCGAACAGGAACAGGCGCTGGAACAGGAGATCACCGCCGACAGCGTTGCGGCAACCGACAGCACGGCCGAGCAGCCGCAACCCGAGGACTTGCTCAATGCCGGCATCCAGGACGTAACCAATACCCTGGTAGAAGACTACAACCTCAACGATGTATTACGCATGGTGCTGGAAACCATTTACCGCAGCCTGGGCTTCAATCGTACGCTGATTTTTATCCGCGACGGCAAGCAGAACATGATGGTGGCGCGCTTTGGTTTCGGCGAGCATATCGATGAGGTGATTCCGCGCTGCCGTTTTTCGCTGAAGTTCGCGCCGGACGTGTTCCACCTCGCGGTCGAGAAGGGCACCGATATTGTGATCGAAGACGTGCAGGCAGAAAATATCGCCAGCAAGATACCGGCCTGGCATCGCGAGGCGATTGATGCGCAAAGCCTGCTGTTGCTGCCGATCATGATCAACAACAAGGCTATCGGCCTGCTGTATGCCGACATGTTGCAGGCTCACAGCCTGCATTTAACCCAGCGCCAGCTGGCCATGCTGCGCACCCTGCGCAACCAGGCTGTGCTGGCGATCAAGCAGAAGATCTGACTGCGGGCGCTGCGGCGTTTATTCCACCGTAACCGATTTGGCAAGATTTCTTGGCTTGTCCACATCCGTGCCCTTTTGCAGGGCGGCGTGGTAAGCCAGCAATTGCACCGGAATGGCATGCACAACGGGTGACAACACACCGGCATGACGCGGGGTGCGGATGACATGCACGCCCTCGGTTTCGCCGAAATGGCTGTCCAGGTCGGCAAACACATAAAGCTGGCCGCCGCGCGCGCGGACCTCCTGCATGTTGGATTTCACTTTTTCCAGCAAGGCGTCGTTGGGGGCGATCACCACCACCGGCATGCTGCTGTCGACCAGCGCCAGCGGGCCATGCTTGAGTTCACCGGCCGGGTAGGCCTCGGCATGGATGTAGGATATTTCCTTGAGCTTGAGCGCGCCTTCCAGCGCGATCGGGTAATGCAGGCCGCGACCGAGGAACAGCGCATGCTGCTTGTCGGCGAATTGTTCCGCCCATACCTTGATCTGCGGCTCAAGGTTGAGCGCGTGCTGCACGCTGCCCGGCAATTGGCGCAATGCCTCCAGATGCGCATGCTCGGCTTCGCCGTCCAGTTGCCCGCGTTGTTTGCCCAGCACCAGGGCAAGAATGAACAGCGCGGCAAGCTGGGTAGTGAACGCCTTGGTGGAAGCGACGCCGATCTCGGCACCGGCGCGGGTGTAGAACACCAGTTTCGATGCGCGCGGTATGGCACTTTCCTGTACGTTGCAGATGGACAGCGTATGCTGGTGGCCAAGCTCCTTGGCACGCTTGAGCGCCTCCATGGTATCCAGCGTTTCACCGGACTGGGAGATAGTAACCACCAACTGACGCGGGTTGGGAATGGATTCGCGGTAGCGGTATTCGTGGCCGAGCTCGACGTTGCAGGGAATGCGCGCTATCGACTCCAGCCATTGTTTGCCGACCAGCCCGGCATAGTAGCTGGTACCTGCGGCCAGGATCAGCACGCTGTCGATTTCGCCGAAAACCCCGGCAGCAGAAGCGCCGAACAGTTCCGCGTTGACGCCTGCAGCGATGATGCCTTCCAGGGTGTCGGAAACCGCGCGCGGCTGCTCGTGGATTTCCTTCTGCATGTAGTGGTCGTAAGGGCCAAGGTCGATGGCATCGGCCGACACTTCGGAGATGCGCTCCGGCCGCTGCACTGCGTTACCTGCGCGATCGACGATGCTGACCCCATCCCTGCGGATAGCCGCCACGTCGCCGTCGTCGAGGTAAATGATGCGGCGGGTCGCGGACAACAACGCGGAAACATCGGAAGCAAAGAAATTTTCACCTTCGCCCAGGCCAATCAGCAATGGACAACCCATGCGCGCGCAGCATATCGTGTCCGGCGAACGCTGTGAAACGATGCCGATTGCATAAGCGCCGGTAAGCTCGGCCGCCGCACGGCGGGTCGCTTCAAACAGGTCGGCAGACTGGGCGTAGTAGTGATGCACGAGATGGGCGATGACTTCGGTATCGGTTTGCGATTCGAAGGTATAGCCCAGCGCCCTGAGCCGTTCGCGCTGCTGCTCGTGGTTTTCGATAATGCCGTTGTGCACCACCGCCAGTTCGTCGCTGGAAATGATGGGGTGCGCGTTATATTCGGTGACGCCGCCATGCGTAGCCCAGCGCGTGTGGCCGATGCCGACGAAGCCGGACAGGTTTTGCGCCTCGGCGCCGGCTGCCATTTCCGCTACGCGGCCGACGCGCCTCACCCGTTCCAGCCGGCCGGCCGCATTCAGCACTGCCGCACCGGCCGAATCATAGCCGCGGTATTCGAGACGCTTCAGTCCTTCGACTATTACAGGTACAACATTGCGCTGCGCGATAGCGCCGACGATTCCACACATGACGGATTCCGTGAGTCGATTTCAGTTCTGGATTGTAGCAAGAAGCAGGCTTATTTTTTCTTTTCGGGACGCTTCCAGCCGGGTACGGTTTGTTGCCTGCCCGCAGTTATGGTCAGCTGATTTTCCGGCGCATCCTTGCGCAGTACCGTTGCGGCACCAAGGGTGGCGCCCTGACCCACCGTAACCGGCGCGATCAATACGCTGTTGGCTCCGGTGGAAGCGTTGTCGCCAATTACCGTGCGATGCTTGTTGGCGCCATCGTAGTTTGCCGTGATGGTGCCGGCACCGATGTTGACCTTGCTGCCTACCGTGCTGTCGCCGATATAGCTGAGATGGTTGGCCTTGCTGCCGGCAGCAATTTCGCTGTTTTTCACTTCCACGAAATTGCCGATGTGAACCTCGTCCGCCAGCTTCGAACCGGGGCGCAGCCGCGAGAATGGACCGATATGGCAATTGGCCCCTACCTGGCTGCTGTCGATGTGGCTGTAAGGGGCGATCCGGGTACCCGCTGCAATGGTCGCATTCCTTATCACGCTGTAAGCGCCTACTCGCACGTTATCACCCAGATTCACGTCGCCTTCAAAAATGCAGCCGACATCTATTTCGACATCGCGCCCACAGGCCAGGCTGCCGCGGATGTCGATGCGGGCCGGGTCGGCCAGCGTCACCCCCTGCGCCAGCAAATGCGCCGCCTGTACCTGTTGCCAGGTACGCTCAAGTTTCGCGAGCTGCGTCTTGCTGTTGATGCCCTCCACTTCCCAGGCATGGGCAGGTTGTGCAGTGTGTACCGCAAGGCCCTGCTCCACGGCCATGGCGACGATATCGGTGAGGTAGTACTCACCTTGCGCATTGTTGTTCTGCAATTTTGCCAGCCATGCCCGCAACTCGCGGGTCGGCGCCAGCAAGATGCCGGTGTTCACTTCGCTTATTTCGCGCTCTTCCGGCGTTGCATCTTTTTCTTCCACGATGCGCTGTACGTCACCCTCGGCATCGCGCACGATGCGCCCGTAACCGACAGGATTCTCCAGGTTCACCGTCAGCAATACCAGGCCATTTCCGGCAGCATGCTGCATCTGGTGCAGTGTGGCATGCTGCATCAGCGGCACGTCGCCATAAAGCACCAGCGTGTGGCTGCCATCGTCCAGATGCGGCATCGCCTGTTGTACGGCATGGCCGGTACCGAGTTGTGGCTCCTGCAGCACGAATTGCGCGGAATACTGCGACATCGCCTGCGGTACGGCTTCGCCGCCATGGCCATACACCACGCATACCTGCCGCGGCTGCAACTGGGTCGCACAGTCCAGCACATGCTGCAGCAGGGGCCTGCCTGCCAGATGATGCAGCACTTTCGGCTTGTCGGAATACATGCGCGTGCCTTTACCGGCTGCAAGAATTACGATGTTGAGCGGTTTCATGGTGTCGTTCATTTTTTGTTTTACGCAGTATAAATAAAAAAAGCGGCCTAAGCCGCTTTCTTCATTTTTCCGTACCGTTTAGTGTCCGGCTTGCTTGCGCAGCTTCTGGATTGCACGCAGCTGGGCAATCGCCTCGGCCAGTTCTGCCTGGGCCTGGGCGTAATCAATGTCGGCAGTTTTGTCCTTCATGGCTTCTTCCGCCGCACGCTTGGCTTCTTCTGCACGCGCTTCGTCCAGATCGGCACCGCGGATGGCGGTGTCGGCCAGCACAGTCACCACGTTGGGCTGAACCTCAAGAATGCCGCCGGAAACATAAATCAGCTCTTCTTCGCTTTGGTTCGGGACCTTGATGCGCACCGAACCGGGCTTGATGCGGGTAAGCAAAGGAGCATGGCTGGGATAAATTCCCAATTCGCCGAGTTCGCCGGGCACCGCGATCATTTCCGCGAGACCGGAAAAGATCGACTCCTCGGCACTTACCACATCAACATGAACGGACATGACCATATCTTTTCCTTATTGCAGCGTCTTGGCTTTTTCGATGGCCTCGTCGATGGTACCAACCATGTAGAACGCTTGTTCCGGCAGGTGATCGTAGTCGCCATTGACGATGCCCTTGAAGCCCTTGATGGTTTCCTTCAGCGACACGTACTTGCCCGGGGCGCCGGTAAACACTTCGGCCACGTGGAACGGCTGCGACAGGAAGCGCTGGATCTTACGCGCACGGGCCACCGCCAGTTTGTCTTCCGGCGCCAGTTCGTCCATACCCAGAATCGCGATGATGTCGCGCAGTTCCTTGTAGCGCTGCAGGGTTTGCTGCACGCCACGTGCAACGCTGTAGTGCTCTTCGCCCACGACCAGCGGGTCGAGCTGGCGGGAGCTGGAGTCCAGCGGGTCAACCGCAGGGTAGATACCCAGCGAGGCGATATCACGCGACAGCACCACGGTGGAATCCAGGTGCAGGAAGGTGGTCGCAGGAGACGGGTCGGTCAAGTCATCCGCCGGTACGTATACGGCCTGGATGGAAGTAATCGAACCCACCTTGGTCGAGGTAATGCGCTCCTGCAGGCGGCCCATTTCTTCGGCCAGCGTCGGCTGGTAACCCACCGCGGACGGCATACGACCCAGCAGCGCGGATACTTCGGTACCGGCCAGGGTGTAACGGTAGATGTTGTCCACGAAGAACAGGATGTCGCGGCCTTCGTCGCGGAACTTCTCGGCCATGGTCAGGCCGGACAGCGCCACGCGCAGACGGTTGCCGGGAGGCTCGTTCATCTGGCCGAACACCATCGCAACCTTGGATTCCGGCAGGTTGTCCAGCTTGATAACGCCAGCCTCGGACATTTCGTGGTAGAAGTCGTTACCTTCGCGGGTACGCTCACCCACACCGGCAAACACCGACAGGCCGCTGTGCTCCTTGGCGATGTTGTTGATGAGTTCCAGCATGTTCACGGTCTTGCCCACGCCGGCGCCGCCGAACAGGCCGACCTTGCCGCCCTTGGCGAACGGGCAAACCAGGTCAATCACCTTGATGCCGGTTTCCAGCAGGTCAACGGAAGGCGACAGTTCGTCGAACTTGGGCGCCTTCTGGTGGATGGAACGGCGCTCGTCGCACTTGATCTCGCCCCGCTCATCGATCGGGCGGCCCAGCACGTCCATGATGCGGCCCAGTGTGCCATGGCCAACCGGCACCATGATCGGGTTGTTGGTATTTGTCACCGCCATGCCGCGGCGCAGGCCATCGGAAGAACCCATGGCGATGGTACGCACCACGCCGTCGCCGAGCTGCTGCTGGACTTCCAGCGTCAACCCTTTTTCGGCAACGGAACTCGCGCCTTCCTGCACCAGCAGGGCATCATATACCTTGGGCATCTGGTCACGCGGAAATTCAACGTCAACCACGGCGCCGATACACTGAACAATTTTTCCTTCACTCATTTGTGTTCCCCAGTTATTTCAATTCGTTTTGCCGTGCCTTAAACGGCCGCTGCGCCACCGACGATTTCGGAAATTTCCTTGGTAATCGCTGCCTGACGCGCCTTGTTGTAAACCAGCTTGAGATCGCTAATGACAGTTTTGGCGTTGTCGGATGCGGCCTTCATCGCCACCATCCGCGCGCTTTGCTCGGATGCCATGTTTTCGGTTACCGCCTGGTACACCAGAGACTCGATGTAGCGCACCAGCAATTCGTCGACCACTTCCTTGGCATCGGGCTCGTAAATATAGTCCCAGTGCCCGGGCGCCGACGGTTCACCCAGCTGCTCTTCGCTGAGCGGCAGGATTTGCTCCATTCTCGGCTCCTGCCTCATGGTGTTGATGAAGCCGTTGTAGCTCAGGTAGATCGCGTCGATTTCACCGGCAGCATAAGCGTCCAGCATGATCTTTACCGCACCGATCAGCTTGTCGACATGCGGCGTATCACCAAGGCCGACAAGGTGGGATTTGATCTCGGCGCCGATGCGGCCCATAAAACCAAAACCCTTGTTGCCGATCGGGCACACGCTGATGCCCTTGCCCTCGCCTTCCCATTCCTTCATCCGGTTTACCACCAGGCGCAGGATGTTGGTGTTGAGGCCACCGCACAGACCCTTGTCCGAAGTGACGACGATGACCGCCACATTCTTGACGTCCTCGCGCTTGGCCAGCAACGGATGTTTGTACTCCGGGTTGGCGTGCGCCAAGTGGGCCGCGACCTGGCGGATTTTCTCTGCGTAGGGACGGGCAGCGCGCATGCGCTCCTGCGCCTTGCGCATTTTCGATGCCGCTACCATTTCCATCGCACGGGTGATCTTGCGCGTATTTTCTACGCTCTTGATCTTCGCGCGTATCTCTTTGCTGCCAGCCATGTGTTTACTCCGGCTTAGTAGGCTGAGTTAGCCTTGAATTCCTCGATCGCTGCTGACAATACTTTCTCGTTGTCGCCGGACAGCTCCTTGCTGGACTCGATTGCATCCATCAATTCCTTGTTCTTGGACTTCAGGTAAGCCTGCAGCGCGCTCTCGAATGCCAGTGCCTTCTTGACGTCTACGTCGTCGTAGTAGCCCTTGTTCACGGCGAACAGGGTCACGGCCATTTCAGCCACCGACATCGGCGAATACTGCAATTGTTTCATCAGCTCGGTAACCAGGCGGCCGCGCTCCAGCTGCTTGCGGGTCGATTCGTCGAGATCCGAAGCAAACTGGGCAAACGCCGCCAGTTCGCGGAACTGGGCCAGCGCCAGACGCACACCGCCACCCAGCTTCTTGATGACCTTGGTCTGTGCGGCACCGCCCACACGCGACACCGAAATACCGGCGTTGATCGCGGGACGGATACCGGCGTTGAACAAGTCGGTTTCCAGGAAGATCTGGCCGTCGGTAATCGAAATCACGTTGGTCGGCACGAACGCGGAAACGTCGCCGGCTGCGGTTTCGATGATCGGCAGCGCGGTCAGCGAGCCGGTCTTGCCCTTGACTTCACCGTTGGTGAAGGCTTCGACGTAGTCGGCGTTCACGCGGGCTGCGCGCTCCAGCAGACGGGAGTGCAGGTAGAACACGTCGCCGGGGTAAGCTTCACGGCCTGGCGGACGGCGCAGCAACAGCGAGATCTGGCGATAAGCCCAGGCCTGCTTGGTCAAATCGTCGTACACGATCAGTGCATCTTGACCGCGGTCGCGGAAGTATTCGCCCATGGTACAGCCGGCATAGGGTGCCAGGAACTGCATCGCAGCGGAGTCGGAAGCGGTCGCCGCAACCACGATGGTGTATTCCAGCGCGCCGTACTCTTCCAGCTTGCGTACCACGTTGGCAATGGTCGAAGCCTTCTGGCCGATCGCCACATAGATACAGGTCATGTCCTGACCCTTCTGGTTGATGATCGCGTCAACTGCAACGGCAGTTTTGCCGGTCTGGCGATCACCAATGATCAGTTCGCGCTGACCACGGCCGACAGGCACCATGGAGTCGATCGACTTCAGGCCGGTCTGCACCGGCTGGTCAACGGACTGACGGGCGATCACGCCGGGCGCAACCTTCTCGATCTTGTCGGTCAGCTTGGCATTGATCGGGCCTTTGCCGTCGATGGGCTGACCCAGTGCGTTTACCACACGTCCGCGCAGCTCGGGACCTACCGGCACTTCCAGAATGCGGCCGGTACACTTGACCGTGTCGCCTTCGGAGATGTGCTCGTATTCGCCCAGCACCACGGCACCAACGGAATCCCGCTCGAGGTTAAGCGCCAGACCGAACGTGTTGCCCGGGAATTCCAGCATTTCCCCCTGCATTACGTCCGACAGGCCGTGAACGCGCACAATACCGTCAGTCACGCTGACTACTGTGCCTTCTGTACGAGCCTGGGTCAGTGCCTCAAAATTTTCAATGCGGCTGCGAATCAAATTGCTAATTTCAGAAGGGTTGAGCTTCATCTGATTTTCCTTATTTCGATAAACCTGTCATCAAGCCAGAGCGTTCGCCATTTCACTAAGGCGCGTACGTGCCGAGCCATCTATTACCTTGTCACCGGCGCGAATAACAATTCCGCCGATCAATTCGCCATCCACCTTGCAGCTGAGCTTGATTTCACGTCCCATGCGTTTCTTGAGGGATTCGAGAATCTTCTGTTTCTGCGCGTCGTTCAGCTCAAATGCCGACGACACCGTTACATCCACCGATCGTTCCGCATCGGCGCGCAGCTCTTCATACATCGCGGCAATTTCCGGCAGCAGCAGCAGGCGCTGATTTTCCACCAGCAGCTTGAGGAAATTGGCATGCGGCCCGGCCTTGGCATCACATAGCGACAGCATCAGATCTTCCATCTGCTTGTCGGTTGCACGCGGGCTGGTAATTACCTGCCTGACTTCCTGGTTGTCCACTGCCCGTGATCCTGCTTGCAAAACCGCGGACCATCCCTGCAGATCGCCAAGTTTTTTCGCCTCATCGAATGCCGCCTGGGCATAAGGACGTGCAACTGTTATCGCTTCAGACATGGCAATTAAATTTCCGCAACTAGTTTTTCAAGCAAATCGTTGTGTGCCTTGGCATCGATTTCGCGGCTGAGAATCTTCCCGGCGCCTGCCAGTGCAATTGCGGACACCTGGGTACGCAACTGTTCTTTGGCTCGGAAAACTTCCTGCTCGATTTCTGAATTGGCACGCTCCAGTATATTGCTCGCTTCCACCTCAGCCTTGGCCTTGGCTTCTTCAATGATCTCACTCGCACGCTTGTCGCCATGGGAGATGATTTCCGCCGCCTTATCCTTTGCTTCGCGCAGGATGTCGGCAGCGCGCTTGGCTGCCAGTTCCATATCCAGCTTGCCGCGCTCGGCAGCGGCCAGACCATCGGCAATCTGCTTCTTGCGTGCTTCCAAGGCCGCCATGATGGGAGGCCATACGAACTTCATGCAGAACCATACGAACATGGCGAACATGATCGTCTGGCCGAGAAGGGTCGCATTAATATTCATGCTGGGACCTTTCCTTGATTAGTGTGAACGTGTGCGTTCCAGTTATTTGGCTACTGCAAACAGAACGTACATGGCCAGACCAACGGCGATCATCGGCACCGCATCAACCAGGCCCATAACCACGAAGAACTGGGTGCGCAGCATCGGAATCAGTTCAGGCTGGCGTGCGGCGCCTTCCAGAAAGCGGCCACCAAGAATGCCGATACCTACGGATGCGCCAAGTGCACCAAGACCCATCATCAGCGCGCCAGCAATGTAGAGCAAAGGGGTTGCGAGTTCCATCTTTAAAATCTCCTATTAAAAAATTAAGCAAACAAATGGTTAAAGGTTAATGGTGTTCCTGATGCGCCATGTCCAGATATACAATGGTCAGCGTCATGAAAATGAACGCCTGCAAAGTTACGATCAGGATGTGGAAAATCGCCCACGGCAAGGACAGCGTCCATTGCAGATAGAACGGCAGCAATGCAATCAGAATGAAAATCATTTCGCCAGCGTACATGTTGCCGAACAGACGCAGCGCCAGCGATACCGGCTTGGCAATCAGGTTAACAACTTCGAGGAAAATATTTGCCGGCAAGCCGAATTTGCCGAACGGCTGCAGCGTGAGTTCGCCGATAAAACCGCCCAGACCTTTAATCTTGATGCTGTAGAAAATTACCAGGAAAAATACGCCGATAGCCATGCCGATGGTGGCATTCGGATCGGTAGAGGGTACTACCTTGAAATGTCCCAGCCCCATTGCGCCTGCAAGCTGCGGCACATAGTCGACAGGAATCAGGTCCATCAGGTTCATCAGGAAAATCCAGAAGAAGATGGTAAGCGCCAGCGGGGCAACCAGGGCGCTACGGCCGGTAAAGGAGCCGCGCACGCTGTTGTCGATAAATTCTATGGCCCACTCAACAAAATTCTGCGCACCGGCGGGAACGCCGGTCGCTGCCTTCTTCGCTACGCTCCGGAACAGGAAGAGAAAGCACAAACCCAGAAGCAGCGACATGCCCAGCGTATCTACATTGATCGCCCAGAAACCCATAGCCTTGGCTTCTGCTGCATCGTGCGCACAATGGATGTGGCCTTCCTGCATACCGCAGGTCAGATTCTGCAGGTGGTGCCTAATATATTCTGTCGAGGTCAGCGCTTCACTTGTCATTTTGCGTTCTCAATTTCACCCAAACCGGGACGGCCAGCCATGCCAGCTGTCCCACAACAAAACCCGCCAGCAGCCAAGAGGGGGCGAGTTTAAATAATTCAAATCCTATTACCAGTAAAGCAGCAACAAGCATGAACCGCTCTATCGCCGTACGGTATGCCTGCCACAAGACCCACTCTGCACCAAGGCCCTCGCGGCGCTTCCCCGTCACTAATCGCCAGACAAGGAAGAGTGTGGCCAGCATGGCGACGCCACTTCCGAATGCGACCGATTTTGCTGCCAGGGGATTAACGACGACATAGGCAACAGCGGCACTGATTATTGTTATCGCGCCTTGCACACATGCCAATCGGACGTGTTCAAGATGCATGGTGCCTACTCAACACAGCGGCGCATCCTAGCAATATATAAAAAAACTGTCAAATTTGTCGTCGCGGATCAAGGCTTATTCCTGCTTGCTGATTCCCAGCTTTGCCAGCACATCTTCCAGGTGGTCCAGAGTCTTGTATGCGATGACCAGTTTGCCCGAACCTTTGCTGCCATGCTGTATCCCGACTTTGGTGCCCAGCTGCTCCGCAATCTGTTCCTGCAACCGGATAATGTCGCGGTGGGGTTTTGCTTTTTGCGGCTGTGCCGCCGCCG
This sequence comes from Sideroxydans sp., assembly GCA_016124455.1. Taxonomy (GTDB): domain Bacteria; phylum Pseudomonadota; class Gammaproteobacteria; order Burkholderiales; family Gallionellaceae; genus RI-121. Next base: position 72,586 of record WGNQ01000004.1, read on the forward strand.
GGGTTGTGGCGCCTTGCACCAGCTTTTCCGCCTCGCGGACCGACAAACCTTCCATTACGATTTTATTGGCCGCGGCAATTTTCTGCACCGGGCTTTCCAGCCCCAGCAGTGCACGCGCATGCCCCATATCGAGCTTGTTCTCCATCAACAGGGTTTGTACTGGTTGCGGCAATTTCAGCAGTCGCAGCAAGTTGCTCGCCGCACTACGGGACCGGCCGACCGCATCTGCCGCGGCCTGGTGCGTCATCTTGAATTCGTCGATGAGGCGCTGGATGCCGACGGCTTCCTCCAGCGGGTTAAGGTTCTCGCGCTGGATATTTTCTATCAGCGCCATGGCCAATGCCGCATTGTCCGGCACTTTGCGCACCAGCACCGGCACCTGGGTCAATCCTGCCAGCTGCGCGGCACGCCAGCGACGCTCTCCGGCGATGATTTCATAACTCCCGTCCGGCAACGTACGCGCCAGTATTGGCTGAATCACCCCCTGCACCTTGATCGAGGCAGCCAGTTCACCCAGCTGCGCTTCATCCATATGACTGCGTGGCTGGTATTTGCCCGGCTTGAGTTGCCCAACCTTCAATTCCCGCAGGACATCCTCCGATTCCTTGCCATTTCCGGATAGCAAAGCATCCAGTCCACGCCCTAAGCCTTTGTTTGGTTTTGTCATGATTCTAATTTCCCTGTTTACTCTGTGTAGTACGTGCTGCGTTGTTGAGCAATTCGCCCGCCAGCGCCAGATACGCCTGTGTACCCTTGGATAATTTATCGTGATAGAGCACCGGGACACCATAGCTGGGCGCTTCCGCCAAGCGTACATTGCGGGGAATAACGGTGCGGTACACCTTATCGCCGAAATGTTGCTGCAGCTGTTCCGATACCTGCTGTGCCAGGGTATTACGCGGGTCAAACATGGTGCGCAACAGCCCTTCTATCTCCAGCTCCGGATTGAGGTGAGCACGCACTTTCCGTATGGTGTTGACCAAGTCGCTCAGGCCTTCCAGCGCATAATATTCGCATTGCATCGGTATCATCACCGACTGTGCCGCACACAGCCCGTTCAGGGTAAGCAGGTTTAGCGCCGGTGGACAATCGATCAAAATATAATCGTAACCTTCCGCCGCTACCTGTAGTGCCGCCTTCAATCGGGTCTCACGCCCTTGTACATCGACCAGCTCAATTTCGGCCCCGGCAAGCTCGCGATTGGCCGGCAATACATCATATTTACCGGTCTTTGAATATTCGCATGCTTCACCCAGCCCTTTTTCCCCGAGTAAAACCTGATAAATGGAGGCCTGCAGGCTAGCCTTCTCGATTCCGCTACCCATGGTGGCATTACCCTGAGGGTCAAGATCCACCAGAAGCACCTGCTGCTTCATGGCAGCCAGACTCGCAGCCAGATTGACTGTGGTGGTGGTTTTCCCCACTCCGCCCTTTTGATTGGTAACCGCTAATATTTTGGCCATTATTATTTCGCCTTCAATATAACCAGACAGCGCGCCGCGTCGAGTCCGGGTACTTTGAGAGGAATATTTCGTTCAATTTCTATGCTTTCCGGCAATTGCCCCAATTCCTGTGCCGGCTCCCCTTTCATCGCCACCCAGTGCCCCCGGCCGGACAGCAGATGCTTGGTCACGGAAGTAAAATCCACAACACTTGCAAATGCGCGGGAAATAATCCCGTCAAATTTTTCGTCCGCGTGCCAGTTTTCTACCCGCGCACAACAAACACTCACGTTGTGCAATTTCAGGTCAATAACCGCCTGTTGTACAAAACTGGTTTTCTTGCTGTTGCTGTCCAGTAGAGTAAATTGCCACTGTGGCTGCGTTATCGCCAGAACCAGGCCAGGCAAGCCTGCACCACACCCCACATCCAGCCAACGTCCGGGCCAGAGATATGGCAGAGCCGCCAAGCTGTCGAGTAAGTGATGGCTTACCATCTGTTCCGGTTCGCGAATCGCGGTGAGGTTATACACCTTGTTCCACTTCCGCAACAACTCGAGGTATGCCAGCAATTTCTCCCTGCCCCCGGGTTCTATATCCAGGCCAAGCTGCTCGATGCCGGAGGATAATTCCTGCGCCAGACTCACGCGCTTTTTTTCTCTTCTGCGCCGTCGACCGGCAAATCGGCCCGGAAGCCGCGCTTCATGTGAACCAGCAACAGGGAAATGGCCGCCGGTGTAATGCCGGAAATACGTGATGCCTGGCCTATTGTTTCGGGCTTGTGCTGATTCAGTTTTTGCTGCACCTCTATCGAGAGTCCGCGCACCTGGCGGTAATCTATGGTCGAAGGCAACGGCATGTTCTCATAATGTTCCCGGCGTGCAATTTCATCGCCTTGGCGCTGGATATATCCTTGATATTTGGCCTGGGTTTCTACCTGTTCGGCAACCTTCTCATCAATCGCGGGCGCGTCTGCTCCCGGCAGCGTCATCAGGCTGGCATAGCTTACTTCGGGGCGGCGCAATAATTCATACAGGGTGTACTCACGGTCTATGCCTTTCCCCAGTATCAGCTCGGCCTGCTCCCGGGCCAGCAATTTGGGATTTATCCAGACCGAACGCAAGCGCTCCTGTTCGCGGGCAATCGCATCACGCTTTTGTTCAAACGCACACCAGCGCATATCGTCCACGATACCCAAACGGCGCCCGGTTTCCGTTAAACGCAGGTCGGCATTATCTTCCCGCAATTGCAAACGATATTCGGCGCGACTGGTAAACATGCGGTATGGCTCCGATACCCCACGGGTAATCAGATCATCTACCATTACCCCCAGATAGGCCTCGTCCCGGCGCGGATACCACGGCTCTTGCTCCCGGGCCAACCGTCCCGCATTGATGCCCGCCAGCAAACCCTGTGCTGCCGCCTCCTCATATCCGGTCGTCCCATTGACCTGCCCTGCCAAAAACAAACCATTGATGGTCTTGCTTTCCAATGAGCGCCTCAAACCACGCGGATCCAGATAATCGTACTCGATAGCATAGCCCGGTCGGGTTATATGCGCATTTTCCAGGCCCTTGATTGAGCGCACCAGTGCGAGCTGGACATCAAACGGCAAGCTGGTCGAAATACCGTTTGGGTAGATTTCATGGGTACCCAGTCCTTCCGGCTCCAGGAATATCTGGTGCGAACTCTTTTCGGAAAATCGCGTTATCTTGTCTTCTATCGAAGGGCAATAACGGGGCCCCACCCCTTCTATAACCCCGGTAAACAGGGGGGAACGATCCAGCCCAGCGCGAATGATGTCGTGCGTCTCCAGATTGGTTTGTGTTATCCAGCAGGGCAACTGTTTCGGATGCAGACCGGCATGACCAAGAAATGAGAAAACCGGTACTGGCATATCGCCGGGCTGTTCCAGCATGGACGAATAATCAATACTGCGTCCGTCAATTCGCGGCGGCGTACCTGTCTTCAGCCGCCCCAACGGCAAATCCAGTTCACGCAAACGATGCGCCAGACTGGTCGATGGCGGGTCTCCTGCACGGCCAGCCGAGTAGCTGGACTGGCCAACATGTATAAGTCCACGCAGGAACGTCCCCGCCGTAAGCACCACCGCCTTTGCGAAAAACCGCAAGCCGAGCTGGGTAACCACCCCTGTTACCCGCCCACCCTCGACCAGCAAATCGTCGGCAGCCTGTTGGAACAGCCACAGGTTTTGCTGGTTTTCCAGCCGGCTTCGTATGGCCTGTTTATATAACGCTCGATCGGCCTGCACCCGCGTGGCACGCACTGCCGGGCCTTTAGAAGAATTGAGAATGCGAAACTGGATGCCTGCCTCATCGGCAGATATCGCCATGGCCCCGCCCATGGCATCTACCTCCTTGACCAGATGTCCCTTGCCAATACCGCCAATGGAAGGATTGCAGGACATCGCCCCCAGCGTTTCGACGTTATGCGTCAACAGCAGGGTTGCACAACCCATGCGCGCGCTGGCCAGCGCCGCTTCTGTCCCCGCGTGCCCGCCACCAATCACGATTACATCGAATTCTTTTGGGTAATTCATCCGTCAACTCTGGCTACAAGGCTGCGCATCATACCGCAAAGTAGCCATACTCTGAAATTGCACAGGGGATGTTTCACGTGAAACAGCGTCGGCCGAGCTACTTCCCGATGCAAAAGCCGCCGAAAATCTCGCCCAGCAAGTCGTCAGCCGTAAATTCGCCCGTGATGGCATTAAGCGCTTCCTGGGCCAGACGCAGCTCTTCCGCCATAAATTCGGCCTGGGCGGTTACGCCTGCAGCGCGCTGCAGATGGGCTCGCGCATCAAGCAAGGCCCTAATATGTCGTTCACGCGCCATGAACACCCCGGACTCTTCATGCCAGCCTATCAATTCCAGCAATTTGTCGCATAACAGGTTTACACCAGAACCGGTTTTTGCGGACAGGAAAATATTGCACTCCCCGCCCGCCTCTTCCACCTGCGCAGGTTGTCCGGTCAGGTCAATCTTGTTGAAAATTTTCAGTCTGGGAATGTTGGGTGGTAATCCGGCAAGTATTTGCTGGTCACTCTGCGCGGATGCATCACCGCTGGCATCTGCCAACAACAAGATGGCATCCGCCTTTTTCACGGCATGATGCGTCCGCTCAATCCCCATTTGCTCGACCTTGTCCTGCGCCTCCCTCAACCCGGCCGTATCAACTATATGCAACGGAATGCCATTTAGCTGGATTGCCTGGCGAATGACATCGCGCGTCGTACCCGGAACATCGCTGACCAGGGCAACCTCTTCGCCGCTAAGCCAGTTAAGAAGACTGGACTTCCCCACATTGGGTTGCCCAACAAGCACGACATATGCCCCTTCACGCAACAAGCTGCCCTGTTGTGCCCGGGCAAGGACTTGTTCCAGCCCATGGGCTATCGCATCCAGGCTTTCGCTGCGCTTCTCGACATCCAGTATGTCCACCTCCTCTTCCGGAAAGTCCAGCATGGCTTCTACCAGCATGCGTAACCGGATTAGCGCTCCAACCAGATGGTGTACTGCTTGCGAAAATTCTCCCTGCAAGGAGCGCATTGCGCATCGTGCGGCCTGGCTGGTAGAGGCATCGATCAGATCGGCCACGCTTTCAGCCTGGGCAAGATCAAGTTTGTTATTGAGGAATGCGCGCTGGGTAAACTCCCCTGGCTGCGCAAGGCGAGCCCCCAGTTCCAGGCATCGCTGCAAGACCAGCTGGGGCATGGCGATGCCGCCGTGGCCCTGCAACTCCAGCACATTTTCTCCGGTATATGAATGCGGCGCCGGAAAAAACAGGGCTACGCCCTGATCGATCACTTGCCCCTGTGCGTCGAGAAACGAGGAAAAGCTTGCTTGGCGCGGACTCGGGAGTTTACCCAGGATGGATTGCGTCAACCAGGAAAGGTCAGGACCGGAAATCCTGACAATCCCGATGCCGCCCCTGCCCTGAGGGGTAGCAATCGCAACAATGTTGTCAGGCTTTGCCGACACCTTTGGGCTTGGCCTCTACCGACCGTGTAATCACCCACTGTTGGGTAATAGATAGCACGTTGTTTACAACGGAATATAACACCAGCCCGGCAGGGAAGAAGAAGAACACCACGCTAAACACCAATGGCATGATTTGCATGACTTTCGCTTGCATCGGATCCGGCGGCGTTGGGTTCAGCTTGGTCTGAACAAACATGCTGATGCCCATAATTAGCGGCAATACATAGTAGGGATCCGCTGCCGACAGGTCGTTAATCCAGCCAAAAAACGGCGCGTGGCGCAGCTCAACGCTGGAAAGAATCGCCCAATACAACGAAATAAACACCGGGATTTGAATCACAACCGGCAGGCAGCCGCCTAACGGGTTGATTTTTTCCGTCTTGTACAGCTCCATCATTGCCTTATGCAGATGCTCGCGGTCGTCGGCATATTGCTGCTTGATTTTTTCCAGCTTGGGCGCAACCAGCCGCATTTTCGCCATAGAACGATAACTTGCTGCCGACAATGGGAAAAAAACCAGTTTGATCAAAACCGTCAGCAATATAATCGCCACCCCCCAATTGCCAACCCAGCCATGCAATAAGGTCAGTAGCCAGAACAACGGAGTGGCAATGATGGTCAGCCAGCCATAATCTACCGTTAGGCCCAAACCCGGGGCAATTTTGTTCAATGAGGTCTGCGCCGGCCCCGCATACAGGGAAATTGCTACTGAGCCAGTTTTCCCTGGGTCAATGGTTGAAACGGGCAAAATGACACCGGCAGAATACAGTTTGTTGTCCAGCGCTTTGGTGTAAAACTCGCGCTGAGTATTGCCCTGCGGCAACCAGGCCGCTACAAAATAATGCTGCAGCATTGCTATCCAGCCATTGTCTGCCGTCTTGGGATAGCTGGTTTTATTTTTCTCTATACTTGAAAAATCAACCTTTTGAAACTTTTCCTGTTCCGTATAAACCGCTGGTCCGACATATGTGGGGACAAACTTCGAGTCTCCTTCAGGTTTATTGCTGTCGCGCACCAACTGAAAATATGCGGAGGGGCTTATTGGCGCCAGCCCTTGATTATCAATTTCATACCCAATATCAATTACATAACTCCCTCGATGGAATGTATATGTTTTTATTACCTTAATTCCTGATTGGGTAGTCGCAACAAAATGCACCTGGAGCTTGTTTTCTCCCTCGGCCAACTGCACATCCCCGCCACCCTGAACCGTGAACAGCGTGTTGTGCGTTGGCAACTCGTTACCCAGCAGTCCTGTCTGGGCTATATAAGTATTGGCTACATCGCGATCCTGCAACAAAACAAATGGTTTGCTCTTGTCCTTGGCATCTCGATGCTTCAAAAACTGCAGCCGATGAAGATCGGCGCCAACAGTATTGATTTCAGCAACGAGAAAATCTGTCGTTACCTTGATGTTCTGTCCCTGCAGATGATTTTGTTGCGAAGCAACCAGGCCCGCAGTTTCGCCTATTTTTAAAGCATCTTTTGCAGTAACTGATGTTGTGGATGATGATGGGCTAGTCGCCACTGGTACAGTTTGCACAATGGGATGTTGTGATCGCTGCCACCCATCCCATAACAACAAAACCGAAAAAGAAAAAATAAGAAACAAGAACAGACGTTGAAAATCCATGTGGTTTCACCTATGACAATCTATGGAACGGGATCATAACCGCCTGGATTCCAAGGGTTGCAGCGCATAATCCTTTTAATGCTTAGCCACACCCCCCGCAATACGCCATGTTTAGCGATTGCTTCACTGGCATAGCTGGAACATGTTGGAGTAAACCGACACGTGGGCGACAATAACGGGCTTATTAATAACTGGTAGGCACCGATTATTTTGATTAAAAATTGACGCATTTTATTTTAATGTCGCTCAATAACTGAGCCAGCGCCTTTTGCCCATCATGTGCGGTTTCGCGACTCAGTGGACGGCGCAGGCGAACGATAATATCCAATGCACACCTAACTGGAAAATCGCGCCTGAACTCTTCCCTAATTAATCGTTTAACAAAATTTCTACTTACGGAAAGAGGGGATACTCGTTTACCTACTATTATTCCCAAACGAGAAACCCCTGCCTTGTTTTCCCGTGCATGGATAGTAAACCATTTGTTGTTACAAAATTGAGCGTTAAGCGCAAGCTTGAACTCTTCGCTGGATTTTATCCGGCGATAATTCGGTAATGTCTGTTTCTTATCAGACAGCAAGCCGCGCACGCCCTTTTGCTCTGCGCGCTTTAATTACCAGGCGCCCGCCTTTAGATTTCATGCGTACTAAAAATCCGTGTGTGCGCTTTCTTTTTGTAACTGATGGTTGGTATGTGCGTTTCATAATTAGTTGCTCCTGGATTCTTAACTCAAAGAACCCGCGATTACAATATTTACTGATGCTTATGTCAAGCTTATTTTACTTTTTAATACCTGTGGATAACTTTTCGCATTGCTTGTAAACTTAACGGTAAATCAAGTTTAAGCGCAGAATTCGAAATATATGTCTGATAACAAATTGTGGGAGTCCTGCCTTCATTTTTTTGAAAACAGTCTTCCTCCTCAACAGTTTAATTCCTGGATCAAGCCGCTGATTTTCGAAATCAAAGAAAACAGAATAACACTGACGGTTCCTAACAGCTTTACGTTGAAACTTGTTCAAGAACGTTTTTTGCCCGAAATTTCAAAGCAGGCAGAATTATTTCTTTCTTCTCCCCCAACAATTGACTTGCGTTTGGGTTCAAAAAATTTATCCGTTAAAAATCCTGATATAAAAAATAGCGTTATTCCTTCAACGGAAGCTATAACTAATGCCATTAATCAAAAACCCGTTAAAAATCAAAATAAGCTCAATAAATTATTAACCTTTGATACATTTGTTCTCGGAAAAGCAAATCAATTGGCTCACGCAGCAGCGCTCCAGGTGGCAGAATCTCCCGGGGCAAGCTATAACCCATTGTTTATTTATGGGGGAGTTGGATTAGGAAAAACCCATTTAATTCAAGCTATTGGTAATCATGTAAAAAAGCTGGATCCCCAGGCGAAGATATTTTATGTGCATGCGACAAATTACGTTTCTGATGTAGTTCGTGCTTTTCAAACAAAAAAGTTTGATGAATTCAAACAGTTTTACAACTCCCTTGATTTGTTACTGATTGACGATATTCAATTTATTGCCGACAAACCCGGCACACAACAAGAATTTTTTTATACACTGAATACCTTAATTGATGGGCACAAACAGATAGTTATCACCTGTGATACTTTTCCTAAAGAAATTTCTGGCATGGAACCGCGGCTTACTTCGCGATTTAGCTGGGGATTGACGGTTGCTATCGAACCACCTAACCTTGAAATGAGGGTAGCTATATTATTGCAAAAAGCTGCGAGAACAAAAACCCAAATTGATGAATCTGTTGCATTTTTCATTGCAAAACATGTCAGATCCAATATCAGGGAGCTTGAGGGTGCGCTTATTCGTGTAGAAGCGTATTCAAAATTTCATAATCAGCCAATTTCAATTGAACTAGCTAAAGAATCACTCAAAGATTTATTGGCTTCTCAAAATAAACAGGTTTCAATTGAAAATATACAAAAAACCGTGGCCGATTATTATCGAATTAAAGTAGTAGATTTATTATCTAAAAAAAGAACCAGGGCAATTGCCCGCCCCAGACAAATTGCTATGTATCTGGCACGAGAATTAACTCAATTAAGCCTGCCTGAAATTGGAGGGGCCTTTGGTGACCGTGACCATACAACTGTTTTACATGCTTGCAAGACCATTGAAAATTTAAGAAATGTTGATGCCTTAATAAATTCTGATTTCAATTTATTAAATCAAACATTAAGAAACTAAGTGTGTATATAGTGATAAAAAATAGTTTTTAAAAAAACTATTCACAAGTAGTCCATTGATTTAGGCAAAGTTATCAACATACTTAGTTTCATATTAATTAGCTGATAAATAACAATAATAATATATATTAACAATAACACTCCTGCTTATTTATTATTGTTTAAAAGGATAAATAATGTTTATAGATAAAATAGAAAAAGAAAATCTACTTAAACCGCTACAAACAATTACAGGCATTGTTGAGCGTAAACAACCATTACCTATTCTTTCAAATGTATTGATACAAAAAGAAGGCATGGATTTTCGTTTTGTCGCAACTGATCTTGAAATACAGATTTCAACCAAATTGATCAGTACAGATCAAACGCCAGCCAATGAATCAATTACGGTAGGGGCTAAAAAACTACAAGAGATTCTGAGAATATTACCTGATGGAAGTAAAGTATCCTTTGATACTCAGAGCAGCAAGCTTCAAATAAAAACGGGAAAAAGTAAATTCAGTTTGCAAACGCTCCCAGCCCAGGATTTCCCTCAAATATCTGATCAGATAAATAATGCGGAAAAGGTTCAAATCAGCGAAGGTGTCTTTAAGAAATTACTGGGAACCGTTCAGTACGCAATGGCACAGCAGGATATTCGTTACTATTTGAATGGAGTTCTTGTAATAATAGAAGGCAATTCGCTTATATTGGTTGCTACAGACGGTCATCGCTTGGCATTCGCAAGTACACAACTGGAGGCTTCATATTCCAAATGTGAGGCTATATTACCCAGAAAAACAATTACTGAATTATTCAGGTTGCTGTCTGATACAAAAGATCAAATAACATTTGAATTTGCTGAAAATCAGGTCAGGATAACTTTTGCTGAAGTTACTATGACTTCAAAAATTATCGATGGAAAGTTCCCTGATTATGGTCGTGTAGTTCCAAACTACACCAATCACTTGACACTCAATAGACTGGTTATATTGCAGGCGCTACAAAGAGCGGCGATATTATCTAATGAAAAATTCAGGGGTGTCCGTTTTGTGTTGACTGAAAAAAACCTGCGAATAATCAGTAATAATAGCGAGCAGGAAGAAGCCCAGGAAGATATAGAAACCGACTATCATGGAGTTGCTCTTGATATAGGATTCAACGTTAACTATCTGTTGGATGGACTAAATAATATTACAACAGATGATGTAATATTTTCTTTTGGCGATCCGAACAGCAGTATTTTGATAACCATACCCAATAACGATAATTTTAAATATGTCGTTATGCCGATGAGAATTTAACTTGATATTGACCTAATGTTTCACGTGAAACAGAAAGAATATTCATAAAGATGAATGACAATTACGACGAATCCAGTATTCAGCAACTGGAAGGATTGGAAGCGGTACGCAAACGTCCAGGGATGTATATTGGCGATACTTCAGATGGTACTGGCCTGCATCATATGATATTTGAGGTGGTAGATAATGCTATCGATGAATCTCTGGCTGGTCATTGTGATGACATAAAAGTCATTATTCACGCTGACAATTCCATTTCAGTTTCCGATAACGGTCGTGGAATTCCGGTTGGGGTCAAATTTGACGACAAGTTTGAACCTAAACGTTCTGCAGCAGAGATTGTAATGACTGTGCTCCATGCCGGCGGCAAGTTTAATCAGAATAGCTATAAGGTATCAGGCGGGTTGCATGGTGTCGGTGTAAGCTGTGTTAATGGCTTATCAGAATGGCTCAAGTTAACAATTAATCGAGATGGTAAAAAACATCTCTTGGAATTCAGTCGCGGTATGGTGGTGGACCGCCAGGTTGAAATGCAGAATGGTGTTGAAGTTTCGCCCCTGAAGATAGTGGGAGAAACCAAAAAACGTGGTACCGAAGTCCATTTTCTTGCCGATAAGGAAATCTTCGGGCACGTTGAGTTTCATTATGAGATATTGGCCAAACGTCTTCGTGAATTATCTTTCCTTAATAATGGCGTGAAAATTGAACTCATAGACCAGCGTACAGGAAAAAGTGAAAATTTTGTCCATTCTGGCGGTGTTCGCGGCTTCGTTGAATACATGAACAAGACAAAAAACACCTTACATAATAAGGTGTTTCATGCAACAGGTGAAAAAGATGGGGTGATTGTCGAAGTCGCCATGCAATGGAACGATAGTTACTCGGAAATCGTACAATGTTTTACCAACAATATTCCGCAACGCGACGGAGGCACTCATCTTACCGGCATGCGCATGGCTATGACCCGGGTTATCAATAAGTATATTGATGAAAATGAATTAGCGAAAAAAGCCAAGGTCGAGACTACGGGGGACGACATGCGCGAAGGCTTGACCTGCGTGCTTTCGGTAAAAGTACCCGAACCAAAGTTTTCTTCGCAAACCAAGGATAAACTGGTTTCCAGCGAAGTTCAGCCGGTCGTCCAGGAGATTGTAGGACTTAAATTGGCCGAATATCTTCAGGAAAATCCAATCGATGCAAAAATTCTGTGCAACAAGATTATTGATGCTGCGCGAGCGCGGGATGCTGCGCGTAAAGCCCGGGAATTGACGCGTCGTAAAGGAGTGCTCGACGGCATGGGGTTACCTGGTAAGCTGGCAGATTGCCAAGAGAAGGATCCGGCTCAATCCGAGCTTTACCTTGTCGAGGGGGACTCCGCCGGAGGCTCAGCCAAACAAGGGCGGGACCGAAAGTTTCAGGCAATTCTGCCGCTGAAAGGCAAGATACTGAACGTAGAGCGGGCGCGTTTTGAAAAACTCATCGCTTCGCAAGAAATCGCGACCTTAATTACGGTGCTGGGTACAGGTATTGGCAAGGACGAATACAACGCCGATAAATTGCGCTATCACCGCATCATTATCATGACTGATGCGGATGTTGATGGCTCGCATATCCGTACCTTGCTGTTAACTTTCTTCTATCGCCAAATGCCCGAACTGGTCGAGCGCGGCCATGTTTATATTGCCCAGCCACCATTGTATAAAATCAAGCAAGGAAAAGAAGAGCGGTATCTCAAGGATGACCATGAGCTAAAAAGCTACATGCTGCGCTCGGCACTGGTTGGAGCTGAATTGCATACCGACCAGACAGATAAAGTATTGCAGGCGGAAACCCTGGAAAATCTGGCCAAACAGTATTTTCTTGCCGAAGCAGTGATCGACCGGCTCTCACGCTATATTGCAGAAGAAGTTCTTCACGCGCTTATCAAGCAACCAGATATTCAACTGGATAGCAAGGAACAGGCAGCGCAAAGCGCAGCGCGCCTGCAGCAGGCTTGTGGCCCGGAAATCGTTGTAAAGGCAGAAATAGATCCGGCCAGCGAAGAAAACCGGTTGCGCCTCGAGAAGCATCTGCATGGCAATTATTCTGTAAGTTACGTGGAGCAAAGCTTTCTGCAAAGCGGCGACTTTGCTCAAATTCGCCAGACGGCCCAGGCTCTTGGCGGACTGTTAAATAAAGGCGCATACATAAAACGCGGGGAGCAGCGTAAGCTCGTGTCCGACTTCAAGGAAGTCATTGAATGGCTGCTGGAAGAAGCCAAGCGTGGAATTAATATTCAGCGCTATAAAGGACTGGGTGAAATGAACCCGGAGCAGTTGTGGGAAACCACCATGGACGTGAAAAACCGCATTCTGTTACGCGTACAGATTGAGGACATGATTGCGGCGGATGAAATATTCACCACCTTGATGGGAGATATTGTGGAACCGCGCCGTGCGTTCATTGAGCAAAATGCCCTTGGCGTGAAAAACCTGGATGTGTAACGAAGTTGTCCGGGGCAACTCCCCGGATAACTTGAATATATTTAACCTGGATTTAGAACGGGTCAGCAAAAATATCGCGCGTAGCTGCCCCTGCAAGAAATGTCTGAGTTTTGGCCGACGTTACCATGGCCGGATTACCACATAGAAAAACTCGCCAGCCGGCAAGATCGGGATTGTCGGCAAGGGCGACGTCCAATACCATTCCTTTTGCAAACCCATTCACGGCAGGACCTTCGGATATGCAAGGTATATAGCTGAAATTCGAATTGGCTTCCTCCAGCTTTCTAAGTTCCTCAGCCAGATACAGTCCAGCAGTATTGTAAGCGCCATGGTAAAGGCGAATTTTCCCCTTATGCTTGTTATAAAGCGCATCACGTGCGATGCCATAAAGTGGGGCAAGACCGGATCCGGTGCCGATAAGAAGAATATCCTGCTCTGGCTTCCCAGGGACATAAAAACAATTTCCTACGGCCATTGAAATACTCACGATATCGTTGACCTGAAGATTATTAAAGATCCAGTTGCTTACCAGCCCATCGGGTACTTTTCGCACATGCAGGAAAATATCTTCGTTAAGCGCGGGAACGCTTGCCAGAGAATATGAGCGCGAAGTTGTTTCATCTTTGTAGAAATTAATGAATTGCCCCGCACGATAATCGAAAGTCTGGGAAGGCTGGATCTTGATACCGATAATATCGCCGGCAAGTAGTTCAATACTGGAAACAGTGGCCCTTACCCGAGTAAGGGCGTCGTTGGGCAGAACGACTTCAATATCTTCTTCCGGGTAGCAGGAACACGCGAGGAAATAGTTTTGATCTATCAGGGTTGGCTTCAATCCCTCTTGGGCCTTGGGGGGGACATTTCCGCCTACCGCCCGCAGCATACAGGTCTGGCAAATACCCGAATGACAGGAAGAAGGAATGGCAACACCTTGGGCAGTCAAACAATCAAGGACTGATTTATCTTTGCAATCGTAAGACTGCCCGCCAAAGTTTACTTTAGGCATAGGTGCTCAACTTATCGGCCAAGAACGTCGTTTCTTGTGCTTTCGGCAATGGCCGCGGCTTGGGCAATCAGGTTGCCAGGAACGTTAAGCTCGGTAAGCGTGGCGCCAATGTGCTCCATGACAGCATCAAAATGCGAATCGTTGAGGCCTTGCGCTACAAGATGGGCATGTCCCCTTCTCATGTCTTCGCCGGTGTAGTTGTGCGGACCACCAAACGCCATGGTCAGAAAAGCCTTTTGCTTGGCGGCTTGCCTGTCCATGTCGACACCGTCAAAAAATCGTTTGATACGATCATCCTTTAAAACCTTGCGATAAAAAATATCTACTGCTGCGTTAACTGCAGGCTCGCCGCCAATTTCTTCATACAGGCTCATTATTTGGTCCTTTCAATAGTCAATTAATCAATCTTCCGGCATTCCCGGCGATTGTATGAATGCACGTTCAAATGTATATTGATGAACAGTTTTTATATTCACCGCACATAACATGCATTCTTTTTACATGTTATGGTTCGAGAAATAATTTGTCAAGGAATGACTGAGCCAATTTGATATGCGCCTGACCCTCTATACCGATTATTCACTCCGAGTCCTGTTATATCTTGCATATAAACAAGACCAAACGGTTACCATTACGGAGTTGACGGAATTCTATAATGTGTCAAGAAACCACTTGGTCAAGGTAGTACATGAGCTTGGAAAAAATGGGTATATCTTGACCAGCCGAGGCAAAAATGGGGGCATCCGGCTGGCTCGTTCTCCGGATGAAATTGCGATTGGTGAAGTAATAAGGGCGACAGAACCTGATATGGATTTGCTGGAGTGTTTTAATCCGGCAACGGATCAGTGTGTAATTACCAAGGTGTGCAGCCTCAAATTTATCCTGTTTGAGGCAAAGGCAAATTTTGTCGCTGTTCTGGATAAATATACCCTTGCCGATGCAGCCAGAGCGGCAACGGGAAAGTCGCCGGAATTCAAATCCATACCAGTGGTACAGAGTTAGGCTATCAGCATTGACCTATAACGTTATTTGCTTTTCTTGGTAGAGGCAGATGGCTTGGATGCTTTTTTCTTGGGCGCCACCTTTTTGGGAGCCGCTTTCTTGGCAGCGGCCTTTTTCGGGGGGGCTTTTTTCTGCGCACGTGCGGCAATCAACTCCAGGGCCTCTTCGAGGGAAACCTCATCCGGGCTCACATCTTTGGGTAGTGTCGCGTTGATTTTTCCATGACGCACATATGGCCCATAGCGGCCGTTACAGACCTCGACCGGTTTTTTGTCGTCAGGGTGCACACCGAGTTCGCGCAAAACGGTATTGGACGATTTGGCCTGGGCCAGCAATTCAACGGCACGGTCCAGCCCAATTGTAAAAATGCTGTCGCTTTTCGGAATGGATTTGAATTTTCCATCATGTCCAATATAGGGGCCAAAGCGACCTATATTAACGATAACACTCTTGCCGGATTCAGGATGTAATCCCAGTTCCTTTGGGAGTTGCAGCAATTGCAGCGCCATATCAAGATCGGCATTATCCGGACTGAGTTCTTTGGGCCAGGAAACGCGCTTGGGCTTTTTCTTTGCGCCCTCTTCCACTTCTCCCAACTGAACATAATAACCATAGGGGCCGCGCAACAGTAATATAGGCAAACCACTAGGATCCTGGCCTAGTTCCTTGCGTGCCTCACCTTCAGTGGCGTCGCCGGACAAGTTACGGGTGTAATCGCATTCTGGATAGGCGGTGCAACCAATAAAACGCCCGCGCTTTCCAAGGCGGGTAGCCAATGGCTTGCCACATTTGGGACATGCTTCGTCAAGCAATTCCTGGGTGACGTCCTTGCGTTCGATATTCTTCTTTTCATGTACCAGCCGGTCGAAATGTTTCCAGAACCCATCCAGAACGGGGATCCAGTCACGCTTGCCTTCGGAAATTTCATCCAGCTCGTCTTCCATCTGTGCGGTAAAGCCGTAGTCCACGTAACGTGTGAAATGTTCAGTCAGGAAGCGATTGACAATACGGCCAACGTCAGTTGGTACGAAGCGCTTTTTATCAAGCAGGGCATATTCCCGGGCCTGTAGCGTGGAAATAATGCTGGCATAAGTTGAGGGACGTCCGATACCGTGTTCTTCCAGCGACTTGACTAGGCTGGCTTCGGAAAAACGCGGTGGGGGCTGGGTGAAATGCTGTTCACCAAATAATTTGTCCAGCGGCAGTATCTCGCCTTCTTCAAATGGTGGCAGCTTGCCACCATCTTCTTCCTCGGCATCGTCGGTGCTTTCCTGATAAACAGCAATAAAACCCGGGAAAATCAGGGTTTGGCCGCTGGCGCGAAACAGGGTGGTATCACCGCCCAGGCGGATATCGACACTAACGGTGTCAAACCGGGCGGGTGACATCTGGCTTGCCAGGGTACGCTTCCAGATCATTTCGTATAAGCGAATCTGATCGACGGTGAGGTGGTCACGCAAACTGTCCGGCGTACGGGCGATGGATGTCGGGCGAATTGCCTCATGCGATTCCTGGGCATTCTTGCTCTTGTTCTTGTATACCGGGATCGTTTTGGGCAGATATTCCGCAGAAAAATTTTCGGAGATATAGCCACGCAATTCCTGCAGTGCTTCCTGCGCCAAGGTGACCGAATCGGTACGCATGTAGGTAATCAGGCCGACAAGCTGCCCGCCAATATCAATGCCTTCATAAAGCTGTTGAGCAATACGCATGGTGCGATCGGCGGACATCCCCAGCTTGCGCACGGCCTCTTGTTGTAGGGTAGACGTAGTAAATGGCGCTGCGGCATAGCGCTGCCGGCCTTTACGATCAACACGCACAACGCGCGGCGGCAATTTGGCGGCGGAAATGGTATCGAAAATTTTCCGGTATTCGGCCTCACTGCCGATGCTCAATTGTTCGACTTTGTTGCCCTGATATTGAAACAGTTTTGCCGTAAAACCCTGGCTGTTTTTTTGACTGTCCAAATGCACCGTCCAGTATTCCTGGGAACGGAATGCTTCGATCTCGAGCTCGCGTTCGACAATCAGGCGCAATGCCGGACTTTGCACACGCCCGGCAGACAGCCCGGGGCGTATTTTGCGCCACAACAGCGGTGAAAGATTAAACCCAACCAGATAATCAAGCGCCCGGCGTGCCTGCTGTGCGTTTACCAGCGGAACGGAAATCTCGCGCGGATGGGCCACGGCCTCACGTACGGCATTCTGGGTGATTTCGTAAAAGGCAACGCGATGCATGGGCTTGTTCTTCAGGCCGCGCTTGCCTTTAAGCATTTCCGAAATATGCCAGGCAATGGCCTCGCCTTCGCGGTCCGGGTCGGTTGCCAGATAAATGTGGTCAGCCGCGGCCGCGGCTTTGGCTATGGCATCTACATGCTTGCTGTTGCGCGCGATGGTTTCGTATTTCATGGTGAAGCCATTTTCCGTATCGATGGCGCCGCTTTTGGGAACAAGATCGCGTACATGGCCATAGGAAGCGAGAACTTCAAAGTCCTTGCCAAGGTACTTTTTCAGCGTCTTGGCCTTGGCCGGGGATTCAACAATCAGAAGATTGGCAGTCATACTGGATAAATTTCCGGGCAAGGTTAATGTAATTGGCTGGCATCCGCCGGCGTCAGGAGTTCCTCTACCAGCATTGCATCCAGATCTTCGTGCAAATTCCACAGAACCATTAACGCGATCAGTTTTACCTTGTCCAGGGACAGGTTCTCCCGCCCCAGAGCCACAGCACGGTCAATGATCATTTCCCGTTCTACCGGGGTGATCATCTTGTTTTGTTCCCAGAAGGTCAGAAAGCGGAGCGCTTCCATGCTGATGCGCTTGGTTTCCAATTCGGCATAACAGCGAACCCCGCTCTGGTTAATGGTTGCCGGATAATCTGCAATGGTTAGGCGTTTCAGGCCGGACAGCCAGGTCAGTGCCAGATGAATATCGTCGTCTTCAAAGCCTGCGGCCGTTAATTTAAGGGAAAGTTTATCGGAATCGGGGTAGCTCCCAGCATCAAAATAGCTCTCGAACAAAAACATTAGAATTTCAAACATGATACCCCGTAAAATTATGACTTACCCTATGCGCTGGTACAGGCCTCCCGGTAATGCAGCTACCCGATCTTCCAGTTCTAACTGCAACAGGATGGCGGATAGTGCTTCAATCGTCAAGCCACTACGCAAACTCAAAGTATCGAGGTCAACGGGATCAAAACCCAGATGAAGATAGAGGGGATGCTCGTCAGCAACAGGATTTTCGCCCGTTGAACCTACGGCAAAAAGTCCTTTCAGTTCATCCAGGATATCCTGGGCGCATTCCACCAGTTTCGCCCCTTGCTTGATCAGATGGTGGCAGCCCTTGGTCTGTGGTGAATGAATCGAACCCGGAATGGCGAATACTTCCCTGCCCTGCTCCAGAGCCATACGGGCAGTAATCAGCGAACCACTTTGCAGGGAGGCCTCGACCACCAGGCAACCCAGGCTGAGTCCGCTGATGATGCGGTTACGCCGCGGGAAATTTGCCGCCAGCGGCGGCGTGCCCAAGGGAAACTCCGAAATCAGCAATCCTTGTGCTGCCAGCAAGTGGGCAAGTTCGCGGTTGGCAGCCGGGTAAACCTTATCCATTCCGGTGCCTATTACGGCAATACTGCCGGCGGAACTACGTAAACCGCCGCGATGGGCTGCGGCATCTATGCCATGCGCCAGGCCGCTGACGATACACAGGCCGGCAATACCAAGTGTTTGCGCGAAAGCCTCGGCATTGCTTAAGCCCTGTGGGGTGGCGTTGCGGCTGCCGACGATGGCCAGCGCAGAACTGTTTAAAAGTTCACGCCGTCCCTTTATATAAAGCAGTGGTGGGGGATCGGGAATATTGAGCAGGGCTTGTGGGTAATCGGGGTCGGCCAGCGTGACTATCCCATTGCCCGGGCTATCCAGCCAGTCGGCCAGTTGCAGCAAAAGGGTTTCGTCGATGTCCTGTGCAATGGCTTCCGCCACTGCAGGTTTAACATGTTGCCTGAGTGAAGATACGGGAGTGGTAAAAACGGCGGTGGGTGACCCGAAGACCTGCAACAACCGGCGCAATCCTTCGCCCCCCAAGCCCGGCACCTGGCTCAGGGCAACCCATGAGGCAAGTTCCGGATCTATCGGCATGGCACACTGACTCAGGGTGTTTTGGCAATATCCAGCAGTTCTACCGGCAGTTTGGTTTGCATCACCAGCGCATAGGAAACCTTGTCAAAAGTACGGAACACGAACAGAAGGCCATAACGGACATCCGGCAATGCAAGAGGTTTGCCCCCATCTTCTATGACTTCGCCCTTGTGATATAGCGCCAGCACATGGCCATTTTCCACGCCATCGCGCTGTCCCTTGTTGATGGTTACGATCGTATTCTGGCCTGCTTGCGAAACACCGCCATAAATTGAGATAACACGTGCGGAGATAGCCGAATCCGGCGCGCGAGGAATGTAGTTGTTGATTTGTGTGCTGATGGCTTGGACAAGACGGTCGCCCTTGTTGATTTCCTCTATTGCCTTGGATATTTTCAGCGTGCTGACATTACCAAAATTCTGTACTGTCGCGTCACCGAGATAAGTCGCTTCATAGCCCAGCAACTCATGAGTGTCAGGATCGACCAGTTCCTTGCCGGGGCGATAAATCTGCCAGGTAAGCCCCTTGTCCTGGGGCAGGTTTGTAACGTAGGCGATATCGTTGGTGCCGAGAATTACCCGTCCTTCATAGGTACCAACAATTCTGGGTGCATTGGCGAGCTCGTCTTTTCCAATAACCAGCGGACGGCTCAGGAAAGGGATAATGTCCGCAGAAGGGATGCTGGGGATGGCATCATGCGAGCTGGCCTCGACGCGGACTTGCGGGGACAGCTTGATTACATCGGACGGCTCTGCAGGAGCCTCGCCGATTCTTAACGTGCCAGTCCGGCGATCCAGCACGATCACCTGACCCGGATAAATCCAGTGCGGATCCTTGATCGAATCCTTGTTCATACCCCATATCTGGGGCCATTTCCAGGGATCCTTGAAGAACATGGCAGAGATATCCCACAGTGTGTCGCCTTTTACCACGATGTGACGATCCGGCGCGTTGCTGCGAATTTCAGGGGTGGCGGCAACAGCGAAGGCAGGCAACAAACAGCAAATCAGCGATATAATTAACTTGTGCATGGAAACCCCAGCAGAGTGATGAAGAATGCGCGCAATGCTCGCGCGGCGGATTAAATTCTGCATCTAGTTATTTAAATTAGCAAGCATTTATGGCACTTCTGAAAATATTGCAATATCCGGACGAGCGGCTGCACAAGGTTGCAAAAAAAGTGCAGGCCGTGACGGATGATACCCGCAAACTCATCCGCGACATGGCGGAAACCATGTATGCAGCACCCGGTGTCGGCCTGGCGGCGACCCAAGTGGATGTTCACGAGCGGATTATCGTGGTGGACATTTCCGATATGCACGACGACCTGGTTGTACTGATCAATCCGGAATTGGTTGCCAGCAATGGCGGACGCGAACATGAAGAGGGCTGCCTGTCGGTGCCGGGCATTTATGAAAATGTCCGGCGAGCCGAACAGATTACTGTGCGCGCCCTGAATGAACAGGGCGAAACATTCACACTGGAAGCGGATGGTTTGCTGGCGATCTGTATCCAGCACGAGATGGACCATCTGGAGGGCAAGGTTTTCGTCGAATACCTGTCGCCACTCAAGCAATCGCGCATCCGGGCCAAACTCAAAAAACATCGCCGCGAGACGCTGTAACGGGATGTTTCCTTGAAAATCATTTTTGCCGGTACCCCGCAGTTCGCAGCCTCCGCACTGGAGGCGCTGCTGGCCAACGGGCATACGGTAATCGCAGTATTGACTCAGCCGGACCGGCCGGCAGGGCGCGGCATGCGGCTTGCCGCCAGTCCGGTCAAGCAGCTGGCTCTGCAGCATGGTTTGCCAGTACTGCAGCCGACCACGCTGAAGGCCACAGAAATCCAGCAGCAGCTTGCCGGTTATCAGGCCGATGTCATGGTGGTTGCCGCCTATGGCCTGCTGTTGCCAGCGGCGGTTTTGCAATTACCGCGTTACGGTTGCCTGAACATTCATGCTTCGCTGTTGCCGCGCTGGCGCGGCGCAGCACCGATCCAGCGCGCCATTCTGGCGGGTGACGGTGAAACCGGCATTACCATCATGCAGATGGACGAGGGGCTGGATACCGGGGATATGCTGTTCAAGCGCACCTGTCCGATCGGCACAAAAGACACAGCGCAGACACTGCATGACACCCTGGCCAGCCTGGGGGCGCGAGCTGTTGTAGAGGCCTTGCAGCAACTGAAACAGAGATCCCTTGAGCCGATAGCGCAGGACAGCGCGCAGGCGACCTATGCTGCCAAGCTGACCAAGGCCGAGGCGCAGATCGACTGGTCCAAAGATGCTGCCGAAATTGAGCGCGCGGTGCGGGCATACAATCCGTTCCCGGTTGCTGTCTCGATTTGCAAGGCCACCCCGATCAAAATCTGGCAGGCCGATATTTATACAGGCGATATGCACGGTGAACCAGGAACAGTGCTGGCGGTGGAAAGAGAAGGCATCATAGTTGCCAGCGGACGCGGTGCGTTGCGCCTGCAGGTGTTACAGCGCCCCGGCGCCAAGGCATTGCCGGCGGCGCAGTTTATTCAGGGATTCGCACTGCATCCGGGCGACCGGTTCACGTCCGCCTGACATGCTGATTACTCAACTCGGCGCCAGTCAGGTCGTTTGCCAGGTATTGGGCGGGCGCAACCTGAACCAGGCGCTGGAGGCATATTTGCGGTCGGCGCCCAAACTGTCACCGCAGCAACGTGCTGCCTTGCGCGACCTGTGTTTTGGCACGCTGCGCTTTTACCGTCGCCTCGACTGGCTGCTCCGGCAACTGCTGCATCAACCGGCCAAGGATGCGCAGCTGCGTTGTCTATTGCTGGTGGCGCTGTACCAGCTGCTGTACAGCAAATCCGCCGCCCATGCGATCGTTGACCATGCAGTGCAGGCTGTACGCAAGCGTAATGCCGCAGCAAGCGGGCTGGTGAACGCGGTGTTGCGGAACTTCCTGCGCAATCGGGACACGCTGCTGGCTGCTGCCGAGCGGGATGAGGAAGCGCGCTATGCTTATCCGCAATGGTGGATAGATGCCATCAAGTCACAATATGGCGCAAAAGCCGAGGCGATCCTGCTTGCCGGCAACCAACATCCGCCGATGACATTGCGCGTGAATAATCGGCGCATCACAGCCGTGGAATACCTGCAATTTCTGGCCCAACATGAAATTGCGGCCAGTATTATTGCGCCGGATGCGATCTTGCTCGGCCACCCGCTGGCGGTCGATAAATTGCCTGGATTTTTTGACGGACTGGTGTCGGTACAGGATGCGGGCGCACAGTATGCAGCGTATTTGCTCGATGTGCATGACGGGATGCGTGTACTGGATGCATGTTCCGCTCCCGGCGGAAAAAGCGCGCACCTGCTGGAGTCGGCACAGATCGAACTGCTCGCCCTGGACAAGGATGAGCAACGCTTGGCCAAAGTGCGGGAGAACGTAGAGCGTCTGCAATTGCGGGCCGAATTGCGCTGCGGCGATGCTGCCCAGCCCGAGGGCTGGTGGGATGGCAAACCATTTCAGCGGATCCTGGCCGATGTGCCGTGTTCTGCTTCAGGCGTGGTACGGCGCCATCCCGATATCAAATGGTTGCGCCGACCCGAAGACATCGATGGATTTGCGCAGCAGCAGTTGCAAATTCTCAAGGCGTTGTGGCGGCTGCTGGCAAGTGATGGTAAATTGCTCTATGCAACCTGTTCCGTTTTCGCCCGGGAGAACCAGCAAGTCATCGATGAATTCAAGCGACAGCAAGATGACGCCCGGTCTATACCCTTGTCCGTAGCCAATATGAATGAAGGGCAGCTTTTACCCGATGAACAGCATGACGGCTTCTACTACGCCTTATTGCATAAATCCGCATAATCCGTCAGCGTTGCGTCTGCGGGTATTGCGGCTGGTTGCGGTATTGCTATTGGCATGCCTGGGCACATCGATGGCCCATGCGGACGGTATTGAGGTAAGTCGCGCCGAGGCTAGCGTCTCCGAGGACGGTTACCAGATTACTGCTGATTTCGGCATCCGCCTCAATTTTGTGGTCGAGCAAGCATTGACCCACGGCATTCCACTGTATTTTATGAGCGAATTCAGCCTGACCCGTTCGCGCTGGTACTGGCTGGATGAAGAAGTCGCGCACGGCGAGCATGCCACCAAGCTTTCATACAACATCCTGACCAGACAGTACCGGATTACGCGCGGCGCATTGTTCCAGAATTTTGACAGTCTGGAAGAAGCACTGCGCGTCGTTGGCCACCATGCATTTCCACAGGTTCCCGCGTCACTGATCAAACCGGGCAGCAATTATGTTGCGGCTGTCCGTATGCGGCTGGATGTCAGCCAGTTGCCCAAACCGTTACAGGTTAATGCACTTGCCACGAGGGACTGGGACCTGGATTCCGGCTGGCACCGCTGGGCAGTGGGTCCCGGTGCGGCAACGGCAACTGCCACCAATGCAAAAGAGTAAATCGTGAAGTACCTGATTTTCATTAGCGCAGTAACCGGCAGCATCCTGCTTTACCTGTTATCACGTGCCAGCGCCAACACGGACATGTTTTCGCGCAACTATTACGGCTTGCTGACAGTTGCCGGCGTGCTGGCGCTGTCATTGACTTTGCTGGTGGGCTACCAGCTCTGGAGCTTGCGCAACAAAATAAAACGCAAAGTGTTCGGTGCAAAACTGACTTTGCGCCTTGCCCTGTTTTTTACCCTGATTGCCATTCTTCCGGGTTTGCTGGTTTATGCGGTATCGGTGCAGTTCCTCAGCAAAAGCATTGAGTCGTGGTTTGACGTGCGCGTGGAAAAGGCGCTGGAAGGCGGGCTGAATCTGGGGCGCAGCACGCTGGAAAACAGTCTGGCGGAATTATCCAAAAAGGGGCGCTTTATTGCATTGCTGCTTGCCGAGCAGGCACCAGCGCGGCACCCTTCTACCATGCTTCGTCTGGTAAACGAAGGCGCAACGCAGGAGGTGGCCCTGTTCAACAAGAAAGGCCGATTGCTGGCCTTTGCAACCAGCCGGCAAGACGTACACGTGCCCGATATGCCAAGCGCTGCGATGTTGCAGGAGGCCGGGCAGAAGGGGGTATACAGCAACATCGATGCGATGCCTGACAACAGTCTGTTGCTGCGCGTCCTGGTGTCGTTTACGCCTTCACGTTTTGCAGGGGGCGAAATGCGCATCCTGCAGTTTACCGAGCCGGTACCGAAGCAGATTGCTGCCGATGAAGACACGGTACAGGCCGTATATCGTGATTATCAGGAGCTTTCCCTGTCGCGCCTAGGCCTGAAGCGGCTGTACGGAATTACATTGACGTTGTCGCTGCTGATAGTGCTGTTGAGCGCCGTATCGGCAGCATTTCTCATCAGCGACCGGTTAAGCGCGCCACTGGCGGCGCTGGCGGAAGGCACAAGGGCTGTGGCGCAAGGGGACTATTCGCGCCGGCACCCGGTACAAAGCAGCGACGAACTCGGTGCATTGACCGGGCTCTTCAACCAGATGACCCTGCAGCTATCTGAGGCAAAAACCACCAGCGAACGGCAACAGCAGCAGGTGGAAAGTGCCAAGGCATATCTGGAAAGCGTGTTGGGTCACTTGTCGTCAGGCGTGCTGGCGATGGATGGCCAGTTCCGGTTGCGCTCGGTCAATGCCAGCGCGGCGCAGATACTGGCGGCGCCGTTACTGGAAATGCACGATATGTCGTTGCAGGAAATTGCTGCCCAATATCCGCTGTTGCGTCCTTTTGCCACAGCGGTACTCGATGCATTTGCGGAATCCACCGGCGGCGAATGGCAACGACAGATTGAGCGGCTCAGCAAGAACGGCAACCAGATGTTGCTGGTACGCGGTACTTGGCTGCCGACCGCAGAGGAAGGTGGTTATGTCGTGGTGTTCGATGACATCACTCACTTGCTGCTGGCGGAACGGCAGGCGGCGTGGGGCGAGGTGGCCCGGCGGCTGGCGCACGAAATCAAGAACCCGCTTACTCCGATCCAGCTTTCTGCAGAACGCCTGCAGCATAAGCTGAGCGAAAAACTGGCCGAGGACGATGCGCAATTGCTGCAGCGGGCGACCCAGACCATAGTCAGTCAGGTGGCGGCACTGAAAAACATGGTGATGGAGTTTGCCGATTATGCACGGGCACCTTCGCCCAAGATGACAACACTGGATATGCATAAGCTGTTGCGCGAAGTGCTGGGATTATATGAAGCCAATCACATTCCCATCGTGCTCCACCTCAATGCAGCGCAGACGGCGGTAAAAGGCGATGCAACGCGGCTGCGGCAGGTTGTACACAATCTGTTGCAGAACGCACAGGATGCGTTGCAGGGGATAGGCAACCCGGAGATTGTACTTGGCAGCGCAAACAAGGATGGGTTGCTGCAACTATGGGTAGCAGATAACGGCAGCGGGTTTCCTGAAAATTTACTGACCCGCGCTTTTGAACCTTACATGACGACCAAGCCCAAAGGTACAGGGCTGGGTTTGGCCATCGTCAAAAAGATTGTCGAAGAACACGGTGGAAGCATCCGTATTGAAAATGTCGCCACAGGCGGCACACGGGTAAGTTTCAACTTGCCCTCATTAACAGAGGTCGTGTAATGGCAAACAAGGAAATTCTGGTTGTAGATGATGAAATGGGCATACGCGAGTTGCTTTCGGAAATTCTGTTCGATGAAGGATACCGGGTCCACCTTGCGGAAAATGCTGTTGAGGCACGCGCTTTTCGCAACAGGCAGGTGCCTGACCTGGTGCTGCTGGACATCTGGATGCCTGATACCGATGGCATCAGCCTGCTCAAGGAATGGGTGGCCGAAGGCTTGCTCAGCATGCCTGTCATCATGATGTCCGGCCATGGCACCATTGAAACGGCGGTGGAGGCGACCCGAATCGGTGCGGTCGACTTCCTGGAGAAGCCCATCGCCCTGCAGAAGTTGCTGGACACGGTATCCAGGGCGATACGCAAGGGCATGCCGGCCAGCAACGGGGTTTTGGAACAGGCTGCGCCTGTCGCACGGCCGGCCGACTCAGAGAGCACGATGATGTCGATGTTCAACCTTCCGTTGCGCGAGGCACGAGAACAGTTCGAGAGTCTGTACTTCAATCACCACATGCAGGAAGAAAACGGCAATATCACGCATGTGGCGGAAAAAGTCGGGCTGGAACGCACCCACCTGTACCGCAAGCTGAAACAGCTGGGTATCAAGTTTGCCAAAAAGACCCTGGACGATGGTCAGTAAGCCCTAGTCGAAGTGGGTGCTTACGAAACCTGTACCATGGTTGCCCAAAACAGGGCGCTGCGGCATAATCAGCACCTTTTTCAGTAAAAACGATTTTAACCATGCAGGGATTCAGGAGGCTAGAGTAAACATGGCTACGGCACGTAAGGTAACCCCCCCAAAATTTAACGATGTAACCGGCGCAATCCGCGCTTTGGCGATGGATGCCGTACAGAAGGCTAACTCGGGCCACCCGGGTGCGCCCATGGGCATGGCGGAAATCGCCGAGGTTCTGTGGAACCACCATCTGCGCCACAATCCGGCAAACCCCAAGTGGGCGGATCGCGATCGTTTCGTGCAATCCAATGGCCATGGCTCGATGTTGATTTATGCGCTGCTGCACCTGACTGGCTACGACCTGCCGATGGACGAACTGAAGCGTTTCCGCCAGATGCACTCCAAGACTCCGGGCCACCCCGAGTACGGTTATACCGTCGGCGTGGAAACTACCACCGGACCGCTCGGCCAGGGCATCACCAACGCCGTGGGTATGGCGATGGCAGAAAAACTGCTGGCCAATGAATTCAACAAGCCCGGCCATGAAATCGTCAACCATCACACCTATGTATTCATGGGCGACGGCTGCATGATGGAAGGCATTTCGCACGAAGCCTGTGCGCTGGCTGGAACCTGGGGTCTGGGCAAACTGATTGCCTTCTGGGATGACAATGACATTTCCATCGACGGCCATGTTGGCGGCTGGTTCACCGACGATACGCCCAAGCGTTTCGAAGCTTACGGCTGGCATGTGATTGCCGACGTTCAGGGCCACGATTCCGACGCGATTGACGCAGCCATCAAGGCTGCCAAGGCGGTCACCGACAAGCCGACCCTGATTTGCTGCAAGACCATTATCGGCGCAGGCTCGCCCAACAAGGAAGGTACGCACGACGTGCACGGCGCGGCACTGGGCGATGCGGAAATCGCCGCAACACGCGCGCATATCGGCTGGAATTACCCGCCGTTCGAGATTCCTGCACATGTTTACCAGGCATGGGATGCGCGCACCAAGGGAGAGGGGCTGGAAAACCTGTGGAACAACAAGTTTGCGGAATACCGCAAGGCATTTCCCGAGGAAGCAGCCGAGTTTGAGCGCCGCATGAAGGGTGAATTGCCTGACGGCTGGGCGGAACATGCTGCCAAGGCGATTGCGCAGATCAACGAAAAAGCCGAAACCGTTGCTACCCGCAAGGCTTCGCAAAACGCGATCAATGCGCTGGTTCCGGCATTGCCGGAATTCCTCGGCGGCTCGGCTGACCTGACCGGTTCGAACCTGACGAATTGGACTGGCGCACATCATGTGCACGGCAAGAAACCCGGCAACTACATCAGCTATGGCGTACGCGAATTCGGTATGGCCCATATCATGAACGGTATGTCGCTGCATGGCGGCTTGCTGCCGTTCGGCGGCACTTTCCTGATGTTCTCGGAATATGCGCGCAATGCGCTGCGCATGTCGGCGCTGATGAAACAGCGCGTCATCTATGTATTCACCCATGACTCCATCGGTCTGGGTGAAGATGGCCCGACCCACCAGCCGGTCGAGCAAACCACTACGCTGCGTTTCATCCCCAACATGGATACATGGCGTCCGTGCGATACCGTGGAATCCATCGTGTCCTGGGTGGCATCGGTCGAGCGCAAGGATGGCCCGTCTTCGCTGATTTTCAGCCGCCAGAATCTGGCGTTCCAGAAACGCGATGCAGCGCAGATCGCCAACATCCGCAAAGGTGCTTACATCCTGTCCGAAGCGGCGGGCGGCAAGCCACAGGCAGTCATCATTGCCACCGGTTCCGAAGTCGACCTGGCGATGAAGGCACAAGCCGCATTGGCCGAAGAGGGCATTAACGTACGTGTGGTGTCGATGCCATCGACCAATGTGTTCGATCGTCAGGATCAGGCCTACAAGGACAGCGTATTGTCCAAGGGCATCAAGCGCGTGGCGGTCGAGGCTGGTGTGACAGGCCTCTGGTACAAGTACGTTGGCCTGGAAGGCGCCGTGGTCGGTATGGATTGCTTCGGCGAATCTGCGCCTGCCGGCGAATTGTTCAAGCATTTCGGCTTCACCACGGAGAACGTGGTGAAGACTGTCAAAAGCATACTATAAAAATTTTATTTAACTATCGGAGAGAAAATTATGGCAATCAAAGTCGGTATTAATGGATTTGGTCGCATCGGGCGCATGGTGTTCCGCGCCGCTACCAAGGATTTTCCTGAAATTGAGGTCGTTGCCATCAACGACCTGCTGGAGCCCGACTACCTGGCATACATGCTGAAACACGACTCGGTGCACGGCCGTTTCCAGGGCGACGTGGCGGTAGACGGCAACACGCTGGTGGTGAACGGCAAAAAGATTCGCCTGACTGCCGAGCGCGATCCTGCCAACCTGAAATGGAACGAAGCGGGCGTCGATATCGTCATCGAATGTACCGGCTTCTTCCTGACCAAGGAAACCTGCCAGAAACACATCGATGCGGGCGCCAAGAAGGTGGTGCAGTCCG
Organism: Sideroxydans sp.; assembly: GCA_016124455.1. Taxonomy (GTDB): domain Bacteria; phylum Pseudomonadota; class Gammaproteobacteria; order Burkholderiales; family Gallionellaceae; genus RI-121. The sequence continues at coordinate 101,543 of WGNQ01000004.1, forward strand.
CCCCCTCCAAGGATGACACCCCGATGTTTGTGTATGGCGTGAATCACGACACCTACAAGGGTGAAAGCATTGTTTCCGCCGCTTCCTGCACAACCAACGCGCTGGCTCCGGTTGCCAAGGTGCTGCATGACACCTTCGGCGTCAAGCGTGGCCTGATGACTACCGTGCATGCCGCCACCGCCACGCAGAAAACCGTGGATGGTCCGTCCAACAAGGACTGGCGCGGTGGCCGCGGTATCCTGGAAAACATCATCCCCTCCTCCACCGGCGCAGCCAAGGCTGTGGGCGTGGTGATTCCGGAACTGAACAAGAAGCTGACCGGCATGTCAATGCGCGTACCGACTTCCGACGTTTCCGTGGTCGACCTGACCGTCGAGCTGATCAAGGAAGCAACGTATGAGCAAATTGATGCGGCGATGAAGGCAGCTTCCGAAAGTGGTCCGCTGAAGGGTGTGCTGGGCTATACCGATGACAAGGTGGTTTCCACCGACTTCCGTGGATGCACTACCCCGTCCGTCTTCGACTCGGGAGCAGGCATCCAGCTCGACCCGACTTTCGTCAAAGTCGTGGCTTGGTATGACAATGAATACGGTTACACCTGTAACCTCATGCGTCTGGTACGCCACATCGCGAAGTAAGAGCTGTGACAAGGGTGGGCTCGACCGCAGCCCACCCTGTTTCCGCGAAGCAAAGTGAGTTGTAAGGCCTGGCGCGAGCGCCAGCCCTTACCGCTTATTAAATCTGAAGGAGTATTCATGTCTAAATTCATTCGCATGACCGATCTAGATCTCGCTGGCAAGCGCGTATTGATTCGTGCCGACCTCAATGTGCCGGTCAAGGACGGCAAGGTCACTTCCGACGCACGTATCACCGCCTCCATGGCTACCATCAATCACTGCTTGCAGGCCGGTGCCAAGGTGATGGTTACCTCCCACCTCGGTCGTCCGGAAGAAGGTCTGTGGAGCGAAGAAAATTCACTGAAACCGGTGGCCGACAATATCGCGGCCCGTCTGGGCAAGCCGGTGCGCCTGATCAGGGATTGGGTGGACGGTGGTTTTGATGTGGCTGCGGGCGAATTGGTGGTGTTGGAAAACTGCCGTATCAACAAGGGTGAAAAGAAGAACCTGGAAGAAACCGCGAAAAAGTATGCCGCGCTGTGCGACGTGTTTGTAATGGATGCTTTCGGTACCGCGCACCGTGCGCAGGCGTCTACCTATGGCGTAGCCCAGTATGCGCCAGTGGCCTGTGCCGGCATTCTGCTAACGGAAGAGCTTGATGCGCTGGACAAGGCACTGGCCAACCCGGCCCGTCCGATGGTGGCTATCGTCGGCGGTTCCAAGGTTTCCACCAAGCTGACCGTGCTGGAAGCGCTGGCCGAGAAGTGCGAACAGCTGGTGGTCGGTGGCGGCATTGCCAATACCTTCCTTAAGGCGGTCGGCAAGAATGTCGGCAAGTCGCTGTGTGAGGATGATCTGGTGCCGGTTGCACAGGCGCTGATAGAAAAAATGAAACAACGCGGTGCTAACATTCCGATCGCTGTGGACGTGGTGGTAGGCAAGAAATTCGACGCCAACGAGCCGGCCGTGCTGAAAGATGCGGCTGACGTGGCCGATGACGACATGATTTTTGATATTGGTCCGAAGAGTGCCCAGGAACTTGCCGACATCATCATGAAAGCAGGTACCGTGGTGTGGAATGGTCCGGTCGGCGTTTTCGAATTTGACCAATTCGGTGCCGGCACCAAGAAGATTGCAGAGGCAATTGCCACCACCAAGGCATTTACTCTGGCAGGCGGCGGCGACACTATCGCTGCGATTCAGAAGTATGACATTTACGACAAGGTTTCTTATATTTCCACCGCAGGTGGCGCTTTCCTGGAGTACCTCGAAGGCAAAACCCTCCCTGCAGTGGAAATTCTGGAACAGCGCGCAAAATAAATAACAGAAAGCGAACATGTTGCGTAGAACAAAAATAGTTGCAACTCTAGGCCCTGCTTCTAACGACAAGAAAGTGCTGGAACAAATGATCCGCGCCGGTGTGGATGTGGTGCGGATGAATTTTTCCCACGGCACCGCTCAGGATCATATGGCACGTGCGGAACGCGTACGTGCCGCTGCCGCCGCGTGTGAACGCAAGGTTGGTATCCTGGTTGATCTGCAAGGTCCCAAGATCCGGGTCGGCAAATTCGAGAACGACAAGATCGTACTCGGCAAGGATGACCGGTTCATTCTTGATGCGGCCCACGAAGGTCTGGGCAATCAGGAACGCGTTGGCCTTGACTACAAGGACCTGCCCAAGGATGTCAGCAAGGGCTCGGTGCTGCTGTTGAACGACGGCATGCTGGAATTCGACGTGGTTGCGGTCAAGGGCGCGGAAATCCACTGCAAGGTGGTACGTGGTGGCGTGCTTTCCAACAACAAGGGAATTAACCGTAAAGGCGGCGGCTTGACCGCGCCTGCGCTGACCGACAAGGACAAGGAAGACATCAAGACATCGGCACTGATCAAGGCCGACTATCTGGCGGTCTCCTTTCCGCGCACGGCGGACGATATGAAGTATGCGCGTGAGTTGATGCATGAGGCAGGTGGCAAAAGCATGCTGATGGCCAAGATTGAGCGCGCCGAAGCCATTCCGGTACTCGACGAAATCATTGATGCTTCCGATGCCATTATGGTTGCGCGCGGCGATTTGTCGGTGGAGGTTGGCGATGCTGCTGTGCCTGGTCTGCAAAAGCGCATGATCAAGATGGCTCGGGCCAAGAACAAGCTGGTTGTCACGGCCACGCAAATGATGGAATCGATGATTACCAACCCGATCCCTACCCGTGCGGAAGTATCGGATGTGGCAAACGCGGTGCTGGACGGAACGGATGCGGTAATGCTGTCGGCAGAGACGGCAGTCGGCGATTACCCGGTCGAGACCATTCAGGCCATGGCGCGCATATGCGTCAAGGCTGAACGGGAGATGGAGGACGATGTGCTCGAGCGTCGCATGACGCAGCAGAAGAAATTCTCGCGGATCGACCAGTCCATTGCGATGTCGGCATTGTTTGTCGCATCGCACCTCAAGGTGAAGGCAATCGTGGCGCTGACCCAGTCCGGTTCCACTGCATTGTGGATGTCGCGCTTGAACGCCGGCGTGCCGATTTTTGCGCTGACGCCTGTCGAGGCGACCCTGAACAAGGTTACGCTGTTCAGCGGTACGCATCCGATTGCATTCAATCCAACCTCAAAAGACCCGTCAGTGGCACTGGTCGAGGCGGAAAACGAACTGGTGCGGCTGGATCTGGTCCGTGACGGCGATATGGTTGTGATGACCATAGGTGAAGCCGTGGGCAAAAGCGGCCATACCAACACCATGAAAATTGTGCGGGTGGGCGATCACCGTAGTCGCTAAAGGGTTGAAGGTATGCCGCCTTGTTCTTACACTGGCGGCAGGCCAAGGTTTGATTTGTACTATTTACAGCTAGAAGGAGAAATAAAATGGCTCTCGTTTCATTGCGTCAATTGCTGGATCATGCGGCGGAAAACAGCTACGGCTTGCCCGCATTCAACGTAAACAACCTGGAGCAGGTCAAGGCCATCATGGAGGCGGCCGACGAATGCAACAGCCCGGTGATCATGCAGGGATCGGCCGGTGCGCGCAAATACGCAGGCGAACCGTTCCTGCGCCACCTGATCGCAGCTGCTGTCGAAATGTATCCGCATATCCCGGTGGTGATGCACCAGGATCATGGCGCATCTCCGGCAGTGTGTATCAATGCCATTAAATCCGGTTTCTCCAGCGTGATGATGGACGGTTCGCTGATGACCGACGGCAAGACTCCTTCCAGTTTCGAATACAACGTCAACGTTACCCGCCAAGTGGTCGAAATGTCCCACGCGGTTGGCGTTTCCGTCGAGGGCGAACTGGGCTGTCTGGGTTCCCTGGAATCCGGCCACGGCGAGAAGGAAGACGGCCATGGCGCCGAAGGCGTGCTGAGCCACGACCAATTGCTGACCGATCCAGATGAAGCTGCGGACTTCGTCAAGAAGACTCAGGTGGATGCGCTGGCTATCGCTATTGGTACCAGCCATGGCGCCTACAAGTTCACCAAGCCGCCCACAGGCGATACCCTGGCGATCAGCCGTATCAAGGAAATCCACGCACGCATTCCCAATACCCATCTGGTGATGCACGGTTCGTCGTCGGTGCCGCAGGAATGGCTGGAAATCATCAACCAGTTCGGTGGCGCAATGCCACAGACTTACGGCGTGCCGGTTGAAGAAATCGTCGAGGGCATCAAGCACGGCGTACGCAAGGTAAACATCGACACCGATCTGCGCATGGCCTCTACCGGTGCGACCCGCCGCTATCTGGCGCAAAATCCCAAGGACTTCGACCCGCGCAAGTTCCTGGCAGAAACAACCAAAGCGATGAAGGCGATCTGCAAGGCGCGTTATGAAGCCTTCGGTTCTGCCGGCCAGGCAGCGAAGATTCAGGCAATCGCACTGGATGTGATGGCCAGTCGCTACAGCAAGGGTGAACTGGACGCGATCGTCAAGTAATTACCGTAGTCGCGACCTCTGCAAAGGCGGCTCTTGAGCCGCCTTTTTATTGATGCGGGGGCCAAGTGCCAGGATTTGTTAGAATACAGCCGATAATGATCGGGAGTTTGTCGTGGTAGATACAAATATGAAATTTTTGGTAGTAGATGATTTCTCCACTATGCGCCGCATAGTGCGGAATCTGCTCAAGGAGCTTGGCTTCACTAATGTGCAGGAAGCAGAGGATGGCGTCGAGGCGCTGAGCAAGCTGCGCGGCGGAGATTTTGAGTTTGTGGTTTCTGACTGGAATATGCCCAACATGACGGGCATCGAGTTACTGCGGGCAATCCGTGCAGATGCGACGCTCAAACACCTGCCGGTGCTGATGGTAACCGCTGAGGCCAAGAAGGAAAATATTATTGAAGCCGCGCAGGCCGGGGCCAGCGGTTATGTGGTTAAACCGTTTACTGCGGCTACGCTGGACGAAAAACTGAAGAAGATTTTTGCAACCATGCAGAAGTGAACGGAACGATGACTGTAGCCACACCGCGCAAGAAACGCAGCGAAGAGCTGACCGAAACAAAAGTCGGGAAGATAGGACTGGCTACAGCCCGCTTGCATCGATTGCTGAAGGAACTTGGCCATACCCGGAATCTGGAACAGACTGCTGCCACCATGCCTGATGCGCGCGAGCGTCTTTCCTATATCGACAAAACCATGCATGAGGCATCGGAAAAGACGATCAGCGCCGTGGAAACCTCGATTCCGTTGACCCACCGCAGTCTTGCCGCCTGTAGTGAGTTATCAGGGCGATTGTCGGCCGTGCGCTTCGCTGAACATGGTGAACTGATCGCCGAGACGGTTTCCCGGCTGGGCGAGATTGCCGCGGCGGAGGAAGTTGTCCACCGCAATCTGATGCATATCATGGAGGCGCAGGAGTTTCGCGATGTGGCCGGGCAGATGGTCAACAAGATTGTGGATGCAGCCGCAGAAATTGAGAATATCCTGCTCGACATCCTCAAGGAATATGCACCCGACAGCAAGGATTCGCTGATCAGCTCCGAAGGATTGACCGCTGGTCCCAATCTCAAGGGCAAAGGCAGCGTTAACGGCCAGGACGAGGTAGACGATCTACTGACCTCTCTGGGATTCTGAGCCCGCTCATCAGGGGCTGTTATACCTCTTATTTGGCACGCCCATGTTTGACTATGGTGGGTGCTGCAAGACTCTCCGCCTCGGTAAGCAGGAATTGCTTGAACGCCTGGGCGGTGCCGGACAACCGTTTGCTCTTGCGGTGGGCGATGTACCAGTGACGTACGATGGGAAAATGCTCAACGTTGAGTACCACGAGGCGCCCGGTTTCCAGTTCCAGTTCCGCGCTGTGCAATGACAGAATACCGAGTCCCATACCCGCCTGTACTGCCTGCTTGATTGCTTCGTTGGTACCCATTTCCATACCCGCACGGAATTGCACGCCGTGTTCGGCAAAAAACCGTTCCATCGCCCCGCGGGTGCCCGAGCCTGGTTCGCGCAGCAGAAAACTATCCTGTTCCAGCTGTTTGAGCTTGACCCGCTTTACCTTGCACAATCGGTGATCCGGGGGAGCAATCACCACTAACGGATTCTTCATAAAAGATTCGGCGACGATGTCCACGCTTTGCGGTGGTTGTCCCATTACTGCCAGGTCAGTGACGTTGTCGGCCAGCTGCTGCAGGACTGCATCGCGGTTGGCCACGTTGAGGATAACGTTGATGCCGGGATAGCGTTTGCAGAACTTGGCCAGTAACTGTGGCATGAAATAGTTGGCGGTGCTGACCACCGAAATATTCAGGTGCCCGCGCTCCAACCCCTTTAGTTCAGTGATGACCAGTTCGACCTCGCCGATCTGTTGCAGGATGGTACGGCAATAATGCAGAAACTCATTACCCGCCTCGGTTAGGAACAGGCGCTTGCCCTGTTTTTCGAATAACGGCAGGCCGACGTTATCTTCAAGCTGTTTGATCTGCATCGAAACAGCAGGTTGGGACAGGAACAAAGCTTCGGCAGCGCGCGAGAAATTCAGGTGGCGTGCTACGGCATCAAATATGCGAAGTTGGCGGATGGTCAGATGGAACATGCCATATTATAAATTTACCTGATAAGTAATATCAAAATATTTTAGTTCCACTTATGTATGTTTCCCATTACGATTCATTTGCAACACACAAAACCCATTTCAATACAGGGTGATAAGACCACTCTGTAATTGTGGGGAAGCTGGTTTAACGAAAACTTTAATGGAGAAAAACCATGGCAGTGAAAAAATACAATGCCGGTGTGAAAGAGTACCGGCAGACCTACTGGACGCCGGATTACACGCCGCTGGACACCGACATTCTGGCTTGCTTCAAGATCACCCCGCAGCCGGGCGTGGATCGCGAGGAAGTTGCTGCTGCCGTGGCCGCCGAGTCGTCGACCGGTACCTGGACCACCGTCTGGACCGACCTGTTGACCGACCTGGACTACTACAAGGGCCGCGCCTATCGTATCGAGGACGTGCCCGGCGATGATACCTGCTTCTACGCTTTCGTGGCCTACCCGATCGATCTGTTCGAAGAAGGCTCTGTCGTTAACGTGCTGACCTCGCTGGTCGGCAACGTATTCGGCTTCAAGGCACTGCGTGCACTGCGTCTGGAAGACGTTCGCTTCCCGATCGCCTATGTGAAAACCTGCGGCGGCCCGCCGGCCGGCATCCAGGTCGAGCGTGACCGCATGAACAAGTATGGCCGTCCGCTGCTGGGCTGCACCATCAAGCCGAAGCTGGGTCTGTCCGCCAAGAACTACGGCCGTGCCGTGTACGAATGCCTGCGCGGCGGTCTGGACTTCACCAAGGATGACGAAAACGTCAACAGCCAGCCCTTCATGCGTTGGCGCGACCGTTTTTCCTTCGTGCATGAAGCCACGCTGAAGGCAGAGCGCGAGACAGGCGAGCGCAAGGGTCACTACCTGAACGTGACGGCTCCGACCCCGGAAGAGATGTACAAGCGTGCCGAGTTCGCCAAGGAAATCGGCGCACCGATCATCATGCACGACTACCTGACCGGCGGCTTGACTGCCAACACGGGTCTGGCCAACTGGTGCCGCGACAATGGCATGCTGTTGCACATCCACCGCGCGATGCACGCCGTGCTCGACCGCAACCCGCATCACGGTATCCACTTCCGCGTGCTGACCAAGGTGTTGCGTCTGTCGGGTGGTGACCACCTGCACTCCGGTACCGTCGTCGGCAAGCTGGAAGGCGACCGCGAAGCGACCCTGGGCTGGATCGACACCATGCGCGACGAGTTCATCAAGGAAGATCGCAGCCGCGGCCTGTTCTTCGATCAGGACTGGGGTTCCATGCCCGGCGTAATTCCGGTTGCATCCGGCGGTATCCACGTATGGCACATGCCGGCACTGGTTTCCATCTTCGGCGATGACTCCGTGCTGCAGTTCGGTGGCGGTACGCTGGGTCACCCGTGGGGCAACGCTGCTGGCGCAGCCGCCAACCGCGTCGCGCTGGAAGCCTGTGTGGAAGCCCGCAACCAGGGCCGTCAGATCGAGAAGGAAGGCAAGGATATCCTGACCGCTGCCGCCGCACACAGCCCTGAACTGAAGATCGCCATGGAAACATGGAAAGAGATCAAGTTCGAGTTCGACACCGTCGACAAACTGGACGTAGCGCACAAATAAGCAGGATCCGGTGGTCGGGAATGGCGAAGTTGCTCTCCTGACCACTGAGCCGGGAACCCTTACAATTGAAAGGAAATAAAATGTCTGAAGTAATGGATTACAAATCGCGTTTGAGCGATCCTGCCAGCCGCAAATTCGAAACCTTCTCCTACTTGCCTGCGATGACCGCGGACAACATCAAGAAGCAGGTCGAGTATCTGGTGAAAAAAGGCTGGAATCCTGCGATCGAGCACGTCGAACCGGAGCACATGATGGACTCGTACTGGTACATGTGGAAGCTGCCGATGTTCGGCGAGACCGATGTTGACCGTGTGCTGGCAGAAGCCGAGGCCTGTCACAAAGCCAACCCCAACAACCACGTCCGTCTGATTGGCTATAACAACTTCAATCAGTCCCAGGGCGCGGCGATGGTAATTTTCCGCGGCAAGACAGTTTAAGCGGCGGTAAGGCTGTCGTACCCGGCCCCCGTCGCCGGATCCCGTGTTTCGATTGAAGCCGGGATTGGTGGCCGGGGGCTTTTTACCAGTCACAAACACCCAGGCTGCATTACTACAGGTTGCCTGCGTATTTGTGATTCTCTAAACAGGAGCCGTCATGAGCAACGTCATCGATCAGTACCGTGTCACCCAGGAGCCTTATTACCGCTCGGTAGCGGATGAAGTCGAATTGTATGAAGCAGCCTATTCGGTACGTATGCCGATGATGCTGAAAGGACCAACCGGCTGTGGCAAAACACGCTTTGTCGAATACATGGCGTGGAAACTCAATAAACCGCTGATAACCGTGGCTTGTAACGAGGACATGACGGCATCTGATCTGGTTGGCCGTTTCCTGTTGTCCGCATCCGGCACCGAGTGGCAGGATGGCCCCCTTGCCATCGCAGCACGTCACGGTGCCATCTGTTATCTCGATGAAGTGGTGGAAGCGCGGCAGGACACTACCGTGGTAATCCACCCGCTGACCGATAATCGGCGCGTACTGCCACTTGAGAAGAAGGGCGAACTCGTACAGGCCCACCCCGATTTTCAGATCGTCATTTCCTACAATCCCGGCTACCAGAGTTTGATGAAGGATCTAAAGCAATCGACCAAGCAACGTTTTGGCGGCCTTGATTTCACCTACCCGGAACACGCCATCGAAACCGAAATCGTGGCGCATGAAACCGGCATCAATGCGGAGATCGCCGGCAAGCTGGTATCCATTGCCGAACGTTCACGCAACCTCAAGGGCCATGGTCTCGACGAAGGCCTTTCGACGCGCATGCTGATCTATGCAGGCTCGCTGATTTCCAAGGGCGTTAACCCGCAGGCTGCCTGCCGTGTAGCTCTGGTGCGCCCGATTACGGACGACCCCGACATGCGCGATGCGCTGGATGCCGCGGTAAGCACGTTCTTCTGAACGATACCAGCCGGCACGATCTGAGGTAAACCATGTCGATTAATCTCGCTAACTACGCTGAGCTGCTGGAAGACCTGTCGCCACACAGCCAGGAAGTCCTGAATGCCAACTGGCACGATGCGACCAAGGTATTCTCGCCGCGTGGGCTGGACAACTACCTGAAGGGTGTGGCCGCCATCCGTGGTCTCGGGCGCGGTGATTCGCTGGTGGAAACCTGGATCGAGAGGACACCGCAGGTAGCCAAGGAAGTAGGTGAGGATGTGATTGCCGACCTGGCTACGTCTTCGCTGATGCTGGCCTCGAAGACGTCGGGTGCGGTGATTGAACTGCTGCTCGCCAGTGCGCCAACCGCAGCCAACCGCTTGGGCGATGCGGAACTGTTCCTTAACTACCTGCAATTCATCAATACCCTGATTGCGCAGGCACCGCGTGGCGTGCGGCCCATGCTCGACAAGCTGGAGGTATTGTTCCAGCACCTGACCCTGGGTGGCCTGCGGCGCTGGGCGTTGTGGGGCGCACACGCGCACCGTACCAACTATGAAGAGCAAATCCGCTATTTCAGCCTGGAGTCGAAAGAATCGCTGGCCATGCTGCAGAAGGAGCGTAAGGGTACGCTGCTGGTTGATGTACAGCGCCGGATCAACATGTATTTGCGTGCACTGTGGGGGCGCGACTTCTTCATGCGCCCTACTTCCGGCGATTTCGAATCCCGGGAAGGTTACCGGCCCTATATTGAGGACTATCTGCTGCATTTGCCGGATGCCCTTGACGATTTGGCTGTTGAAGATCAGGAACCGCTGTCAGGCCTTGAGCTTTACCGTGCCACGGCTGCGCACTGTGCGACGCATGTGGCGGAAACGAAGGAACCGATTTCCGCCGAGGCACTTAACCCGATGCAAATGGCGGTCATCTCGGTGATCGAGGACGCGCGGGTGGAAGCATTGGCCATCCGGCGGTTCCCAGGCCTGAAGCAGCTCTGGTGCAAACTGCATAGCGCGACCCCGGATATGGGCGCGAGTGTTGGTGACTATCTCAACCGGTTGGCGCGGGCACTGCTCGACGACAGCTATCAGGATGGCGACGCATGGATCAATGAAGGACGTGCGTTATTTGCCATGGCCCAGGATCGTCTCGACAACAACCAGACATCGTGGGAAATCGGTGTGCAGCTGGCGCACAGCCTGACCCAGAAAAAAATCCCGTTCAATGCGCGCACTGATGTACTGAGCGCACCCTATCGCGACGACAACCGCTACTTCTGGGAATTCGAGGAGTTCGATTTCGACAAGGCCGCCAACGCCGGATACGACAGTGTCAAACAGGTTCGCAAGTATGTGAGCGTAATGGAAATGGCCAACGAGATCGACGTCGAAACGGCTGGCGATGATGCAGAGGAGATCTGGGTACTCGGTACCGAACTCTATCCCTATGAGGATATGGGCAAGAGCTTCAACGAAATGGAGGGCAAGGAGCCGCTGTCCGATCCCTTCCATTATTCAGAATGGGATTACCAGATCCAGCTCGAACGCCCGGCCTGGGCCACGGTACAGGAAAAGCGTGCCAAGTCCGGCGACCTGCAGATCATCGACGAGATTACCGCGCAGTACAAACGCGAAATCCACCGCATGAAGTTCCTGCTCGACGCGATGCAGCCGCAGGGCGTACAGCGCATTCGCAAGCTGGAGGATGGCGACGAAATCGACATCAACGCGGCCATTGCCAGCTTTACCGACATCCGCCTCGGTAACCAGCCCGACCCGCGTATCATGATGCGCAGCGTACGCAAGACTAGGGACTTCTCGATCCTGGTACTGCTCGACCTGTCCGAGTCGACCAACGAGGCCGTGCAGGATCAGGACTACTCGGTGCTCGACCTGACCCGCCAGGCCTGTGTGCTGCTGGCCGATGCCATCAATAAAGTGGGCGACCCGTTTGCGATACACGGCTTCTGCTCGGATGGTCGCCATGATGTCGAGTACTATCGCTTCAAGGATTTCGACCAGCATTGGGACGAAGAGCCGAAGGCCAGGCTCGCCGGCATGACCGGCCAGCTTTCGACCCGCATGGGTGCGGCGATTCGTCATGCCGGGCACCACCTGAAATTGCAGCGCTCGGCAAAAAAGCTGCTGATCGTCATTACCGACGGTGAACCGGCCGATATTGACGTGCGCGATCCGCAATATCTGCGCTACGATACCAAAAAGGCCGTGGAAGAAGTCGCCCGCCATGGCGTGACGACTTATTGCATGAGTCTTGATCCGCGTGCGGATAACTACGTAGCACGTATTTTCGGGCAGAAAAATTATATGGTGGTGGATCAGGTTGCCCGTCTGCCAGAGAAACTGCCGTTACTTTATGCTGGGCTCACACGGTAATCGATATGGAATTGCGTTACGCAGGTTTACACAATGACCAGAATTACGGCATGACGCACCTCGGACAAATCGTCAAGGACGGTTGGGTATTTGGCATGATTCCCGATGATGAGGACTGTGCCGGTTGGAGCGGTGCGCAAATGCAGGTGCTGTATGAAAAGGTCTATGGCGAGTGGGAAAAATACGGGCATCTGCCTAGCCGTCTGCCGGATGACCTGCGGGAGCGCTACATGCGCATCCACGAGGCCGCAATAACTCATGCCAAAGAAAAGGGCTGGAACCCGGAGCTGGGCGATGACGATTGAAGTTTAGTCGCGCTTGCCGGGGAGCTTGATGATTCTTGCGATCGGAGAACGCGGCTGTTTTCCGTTCAAAGCGCGCAAGGCCGACAGGAACTCGGCTTGCAGGCGCCGCATGATGCGGAAATTATCCGGAAGATAGCAGCGCACTGTATAGGGCACCGCTTCCTGCAACGAAGAACGTTGCTGGGGATGGAAATCGGTCCACGCGATGGCTACCTGGTTTTTGTAGGCGCTATCAACGAAAACAATTTCCTCCTCATCGATGATTGCGAGGTATTGTATGCTTCGGACAGGAACAAAAACATGCCCTCCGCTGCTTTTCCCGAGCATGATGCGGGCCATGTTATAAGTTTCCGCGGGTAACTGCCGTGACTCGCGGGTCGACTCGTGATCACGAAACAATGTGATTTCCATGTTTTCGCATCCTATTCCATGAAACCTTAGCAACTATAAGTCTTTATTATAGTTTCAATCATAATTAGTTATTTTCCATGATGGCAACGAGGGCTTATACTCGCCGCCTCGGTGTGGGCTTCAAGCATGGTGGTGCACGCCAACTTATTAAATTAATAGGAGTTTTCATGGATCAATCAGCACGTTATGCAGACCTGAGTCTGAAAGAGGAAGACCTGATCAAGGGTGGCAGACACATTTTGGTGGCCTATAAAATGAAACCCAAGGCGGGTTATGGCTATTTGGAAGCTGCTGCGCATTTTGCTGCCGAATCCTCCACCGGCACAAACGTAGAAGTAAGCACCACCGATGAGTTTACCAAAGGCGTGGATGCGCTGGTGTATTACATTGATGAAGCCACTGAAGATATGCGTATCGCGTATCCGATGGAGCTGTTCGACCGCAACGTGACTGACGGTCGCATGATGATTGTTTCCTTCCTGACTCTGGTAATCGGTAATAACCAGGGTATGGGCGATATTGAGCATGCCAAGATTCATGACTTCTATGTTCCGGAGCGTGCCATCCAGTTGTTCGACGGCCCGGCCAAGGACATTTCGGACATGTGGCGTGTACTTGGCCGCCCGGTCAAGGATGGCGGCTACATTGCCGGCACCATCATCAAACCCAAGCTGGGCCTGCGTCCCGAGCCGTTTGCCAAGGCTGCCTACCAGTTCTGGCTGGGCGGCGACTTCATCAAGAACGACGAACCGCAAGGCAACCAGACATTCTGCCCGCTGAAGAAAGTATTGCCGCTGGTATACGATGCGATGAAGCGCGCACAGGACGAAACCGGCCAGGCCAAGCTGTTCTCCATGAATATTACTGCCGACGACCACTATGAAATGATGGCACGTGCTGACTACGGCCTGGAAACTTTCGGTCCGGACGCAGACAAGCTGGCATTCCTGGTGGACGGTTTCGTAGGCGGCCCCGGCATGATCACGACTGCCCGTCGTCAATATCCCGGCCAGTACCTGCACTACCACCGTGCGGGTCACGGCATGATCACTTCGCCCTCCGCAAAGCGCGGCTACACAGCGTTTGTGCTGTCGAAGATTTCCCGTCTGCAAGGTGCTTCCGGCATCCACGTAGGCACAATGGGATACGGCAAGATGGAAGGCGAAGCTTCTGACAAGAACATTGCCTATATGATCGAGCGCGACGAGTGCCAAGGCCCGGTCTACTTCCAGAAATGGTACGGCATGAAGCCGACCACGCCGATTATCTCCGGTGGTATGAATGCGCTGCGTCTGCCAGGCTTCTTCGAGAACCTGGGTCACGGCAACGTGATCAACACCTCCGGTGGAGGCTCTTACGGTCACATCGATAGCCCGGCAGCTGGTGCGATTTCCCTGCGCCAGTCGTACGAGTGCTGGAAGTCTGGTGCAGACCCGATCGAATTTGCCAAGGAGCACAAGGAATTTGCCCGTGCATTTGAGTCGTTCCCGGGCGATGCCGACAAGTTGTACCCAGGTTGGCGCCAGAAGCTGGGCGCCCACAAGTAAGCCGAACAAGCGTTCGGACGTCACAAAAAAGCCCCTGCAGCAACTCTTCAGGGGCTTTTTCATTGGCGAGTTGATCTGGCTGTAGCTGGGCAAAAATGAGGACAACATGACTACCCAATTGGATATTAACCAATACCGGATTACTGAAGAGCCGTTCTACCAGGCGCAAGGCAAAGAGGTAGCGCTGTATGAGGTTGCTTATGCTGCACGCCTGCCGGTGATGCTGAAAGGCCCGACGGGTTGCGGCAAGTCGCGCTTCGTCGAGCACATGGCATGGAAGCTCAACAAGCCGCTAATCACAGTGGCCTGTAATGAAGACATGACCGCATCCGATCTGGTCGGGCGCTACTTGCTGGACGCTGGCGGTACGCGCTGGCTGGATGGCCCGCTGACGATCGCTGCGCGCCATGGCGCGATCTGCTACCTGGATGAAATCGTCGAGGCACGGCAGGACACCACGGTAGTGATCCACCCATTGACCGATTACCGCCGTACCCTGCCCCTGGACAAGAAGGGCGAATTGATCCAGGCGCATCCCGACTTCCAGCTGGTTATTTCCTATAACCCGGGCTATCAGAGCCTGATGAAAGATCTGAAGCAATCGACCAAGCAGCGCTTTACGGCAATGGAATTCGACTACGCCTCGGCAGAAGCCGAGGCGGCCATTGTCAGCCGCGAAACCGGTATCGATGCAGCACTGGCACAAAGCCTGGTAAAAGTCGGCCTGGCCGCTCGCAAGCTCAAAGGTCACGGGCTGGACGAAGGCATTTCCACGCGCCTGCTGGTATATGCGGCAACGCTGATCGGCGGCGGCATAGAGCCGCGCGATGCCTGCCGCATGGCGATGGTGCGCCCGATTACCGATGATGCCGATATCCGCGATACGCTGGATAACGCCATCGATTCCGTGTTCGCATAACAGTGTTTCAGGAACATAACGGGAAAACTCGATGAGCGACGGCATCGATTACCGGCAAATTCTGGACTGCAGATTTGCGCGGGTGCAAAGCGTGTTCGACGATTGCCTGGCTTTTGCCCGGCGCAAGCTGAGCCGCGACGGCGTGATGGCCTACGTCGAGGGCGCGCGCAATATCGGCAAGATGGGCCGGGGTGAAGAGCCGGTGCTGATGTTTCTCGAGGAAATTCCTTATCTGGCACGCCGCACGGGCGAGGAAATCATCCCGCGCATCGTAGAATTTACCCGGCAATTAGGACGAACACCAAACGCCAAGGCCATTGCCCCTTTTTTGCAAAGCCTGGGCGCCGCCGCCCGCGCACTGGAAAGCCGCGAATTGCTTGAGGAGTATCTGCAACTGGTATGGCAGACCATGCAGCGCACCACTCCCAGGGTGCATGGTATCGATTCAATGTATGCCAGCGAATGCCTGCCGGAATTTCTGAGCAGCGTGCCGCGCGTTCTGGGCCAGCTGTCGCTGCACGGTATGCAGAACTGGGTGGACTACGGCATCAAGGCATATCCCAACGACCCGGAGCGCCAGCGCGACTATTTTCTGCTGCAGTCTGCCGACAGTCGCGCCATCCTGCAGCGTGAGCGCCACGGCACGCTGTTCAGCGATCATGAGCGCAAGCTGGATCTCTACCTGCGCGCGCTGTGGGAGAGTGAAAGCGTAATGATTCCGTATTCGCTGGCATTCGATGAACTGCGCAAACCGGTACCGTATCTGGACGACAACGGCATTCATTTGCCGGATGTGTACGATGATACGTCGGGCGGTATACGCGGCATTGACCGCTACCGCGCCCTGTTGGCACACTTGATGGCGCACCGGCGCTGGACCACGCCGCTGATGGCCGATAATTTCAGTCCGTTCCAGCGTGTTTCCATCGAAACATTTGAAGATGCGCGCGTGGAGTGGCTGGCGATGCGGGAGTATCCGGGCCTGCGCAAATTATGGTGTGCGCTGCATCCGGTACCCAGGGAAATCGAACCGGAGGAAAACGTTTCCTATATCCGCCATCGGCTGGCCATGCTGTCGCGCGCCCTGCTTGACCCGCACCACGGCTACACCGCCCCGGTGATACTCAAGTATGCCGAACAATTTCAGGCGCTAATGGCAGCGGGCAACACGGAAACCAGGGCCATGGTCGACCTTGGCGTGCAATTTATTCTGGAGTCGCGCCAGCGCAACGATTCCAGCGCCAAGGTGTATTTCGACGACACCGAGATCGACTATCGCGACGACAACCGCCTGATGTGGCGCTTCTTCGAGGATGGTGACGAAGAAGAATATGAAAATCGTCCGCGGCAACAACAGACGGAAGCAGCAGAAGACGAGGCACGTTTGCCGCCCCGCCTCTACCCGGAATGGGATTATGGTACGCAGAATTACCGCCCGGACTGGGTCAGCGTATACGAATACCTGCACCCGCAAGGCGATGCCGCCTATATCGAGCAACTATTGCTGAAGCATGGCGCGCTGGCCAAGCGCCTGAAGAAAATTATCGACCTGCTCAAGCCGCAGCAGAAAGTACGCATTCGTTACCAGGAAGAGGGCTCGGAGCTCGACCTCGATGTGGCGGTACGTTCACTGATTGAATTCAGGAGCGGCGCACAGCCCGACCCGCGCATCAACATGAGCCATAAACCCGATGGGCGCAGTATTGCCGTGTCACTGTTGCTGGACCTGTCGGCATCGCTTAACGACATTCCGGCGGGCAACGACCAAAGCAAGCTCGAGTTGTCTCGCGAGGCGGTGTCGCTGCTTGGCTGGGCGGTGGAGCAGATGGGCGATGCCTTCGCCATCGGCGGCTTTCATTCCGATACCCGCCACGAAGTGCGCTTTATGCACCTCAAGGGCTACAAAGAACACTGGGGCCACGAGGTAATGGGACGGCTGGCGGCGATGGAAGCCGGTTATTCCACACGTATGGGCGCGGCGATCCGTCATGCCGGCGATTATCTGTCGCACCAGCAGGCAGACAAGAAACTGCTGCTGGTGCTGACCGACGGTGAGCCTGCCGATATCGACGTTGCCGACGAGCGATTACTGATTGATGATGCACGCATGGCTGTGCGGGAGATGGAGCAAGAGGGAGTTTATACCTACTGCATTAATCTCGACCCGAGCGCTGATGAATATGTCGCCGACATTTTTGGTCACCACTACACCGTGGTCGATAATGTTGCGCGATTGCCGGAGCGTTTGCCACAATTGTTCATGGCACTGACCAGATAGGGGTCTTTGTTTATAACCGTGGAGGATGCGGACGAAAACCTGTAAAATTGGAGAATTCAGAAACCAATTTACAAGGGAAGATACATGAGCAAGAGTCTGGTGCAATTCATCATTGAGGAACAACGCCGCATGCCCGGTGCAAGTGGCGATTTCAGCGGTCTGCTGAGTGATATTGAAGTGGCTTGCAAGCGGATTGCGCATGCCGTTAACAAGGGTGCGCTGATTGGTGTGCTGGGCAGCGCAGGCAGCGAGAACGTTCAGGGCGAAACGCAAAAAAAGCTGGACGTGATCACCAACGATATCTTCATTGAATCCAATGAATGGGCTGGCCACCTTGCCGCAATGGCCTCGGAAGAAATGGATGATGTCTATCCGATTCCCGCCCAGTATCCCAAGGGCAAATACCTGCTGACTTTCGATCCGCTGGATGGCTCTTCCAACATCGATGTGAATATTTCCGTCGGTACCATTTTTTCCATCCTGCGCTGCCCGGACGGTGTGACCAACCCGACCGCAGAAGATTTCCTGCAGCCTGGCACCAAGCAGGTTTGCGCGGGCTACGCACTGTACGGTCCGGCCACCATGCTGGTGATCACCAGCGGCCATGGCGTTAACGGCTTTACGCTGGATAGCGATATCGGCGAATTCATGCTGACTCACCCGCAGATGACGATTCCTGCCGACACGCAGGAATTCGCCATCAACATGTCCAACCAGCGCTTCTGGGAAGCGCCGGTGCAGCGTTATATAGACGAGTGCATGAAAGGCAAGACGCCGGGTGGGCGCGAGAAGAATTTCAACATGCGCTGGGTTGCCTCGATGGTGGCCGAGGTGCACCGCATCCTGACCCGCGGCGGTATTTTCATGTATCCGTTCGATACCAAGGAGCCTGGCAAGGCAGGCAAATTGCGCTTGCTGTATGAAGCCAACCCGATGTCGTTCATCGTCGAGCAGGCTGGCGGCATGAGCTCTACCGGGCGTGAGCGCATCATGGAAGTGCAGCCCAATGGCCTGCATCAGCGCGTGCCGGTGATCCTCGGTTCGAAGAACGAGGTCGAGCGCGTGGTCGAATACCACAAGAAGGGGGCGTAACAACATGGGCAAGCCTCTGGTTTCTATCGTAATGGGCAGTGCCAACGACTGGGAAGTCATGCAGCAAGCCGCGCGTGCGCTGCAGGATTTCGGCGTGGCATTTGACGCACGTGTGATCTCGGCGCACCGCTCCCCCGATTTGCTGTTTGACTACATCAAGGAGATGACGGCACAGGGCGTACAGTGCTTCATCGCCGGTGCCGGTGGCGCCGCCCACTTGGCCGGGGTTGTCGCGGGCAAGACTACGCTGCCGGTGCTGGGGGTACCGATTCCCTCGAAATACCTCAAGGGCATGGACTCGCTGTTGTCCATTGTGCAAATGCCTAAAGGCATTCCGGTTGCCACTTTTGCCATAGGCGAAGCGGGCGCGGCGAATGCCGGATTGTTTGCGGTTTCGATGCTGGCGCTGGGTGATGCGGGGCTGGCTGGCAAACTTGTCGACTACCGCAAGAAGCAGGCTGAAGTTATTGCCGCAACCACCCTGCCCTCTTTATAAGGACAGAAAGTCAAAATGGCTGTATTGCATGAATCCAATCTGAGCAGCCTGCCGCTGCTGCACCGCGGCAAGGTGCGCGATATTTACGGCGTGGACGACCAGCATCTGCTGATCGTGCAGACCGACCGCCTGTCCGCTTTTGACGTTATCCTGCCGACACCGGTGCCGGGCAAGGGCGAAGTGCTGACCAGTATGTCCAACTTCTGGTTTGCCAGGCTCGGCCATGTTATTCCCAACCATCTTTCCGGCATTGCGCCCGAAGAAGTGGTGAAGACGGATGCCGATCGCGCGCAGGTGCAGGGCCGTTCTTTCGTGGTGAAGCGCCTCAAGCCGCTGCCGATCGAGGCCATAGTGCGCGGCTATCTGGTGGGCTCCGGCTGGAAGGATTATAAAAAGACCGGTGCGGTATGCGGCATCCAGCTGCCCACTGGACTGCAGGAAGCGCAAAAGCTGCCGCAGCCGCTGTTTACGCCTTCAACCAAGGCGGCAGTGGGCGAACACGACGAGAATATCTCGTTTGAGGAAGCCAAGAACCTGCTGGGTGAAGCTCGTGCCAATGAAGTAAAGGATGCCACCTTGCGTCTTTATACCGAAGCGGCCGACTATGCGCTCACCCGCGGCATCATTATTGCCGATACCAAATTCGAATTCGGTGTCGATGATGCGGGCAAGCTTTACCTGATCGATGAGGCGCTGACCCCCGATTCGTCGCGTTTCTGGCCGGCAGATGAATACCGGGTCGGCAGCAATCCACCCAGCTTCGACAAACAGTTTGTGCGCGACTGGCTCGAGTCGTCCGGCTGGAACAAGCAGCCACCGGCGCCCGAAGCGCCGACGGATGTCTTGCTGAAGACCGCCGAGAAATACCGTGAAGCTTTGCAACGGCTTACTGCCTGATGAGTTCGCCTGATCAGCTGGTCGATGGGTTCCGCCGTTTCCGCGCGCGACATTTCGCGGAAAGCGACGCGCTGTATCGGCAACTGGCAACGCAGGGGCAAACCCCGAAAACCCTGATTGTCGGCTGTTGCGATTCGCGCGTGGATCCGGCCATTGTGCTGGATTGCGCGCCCGGTGACCTGTTCGTGATCCGCAACGTGGCCAACCTGGTGCCGCCGGCAGATGGCCATGCGGGTTTCCACGGCACCACTGCGGCTCTGGAATATGGGGTGCGTTTCCTGGGAGTGGAACACATCATTGTCTTCGGCCATGCCCAGTGCGGTGGTATTCGCGCATTGATGCAGCGAGTCGGTGTTGCCGATGATGCTTCGTTTATCAATGACTGGATGCAGCTGGCGGAGTCTGCCCGCGCGGCTGTCGAACGGGAGTTTCCGGATGCGGCACCGGACGTTCGTGCCCGTGCCTGTGAACAGCGCGCCATCGGGGTTTCGCTGCAAAACCTGATGACCTTCCCGTGGGTGCGCGAGCGCATCGAGAATGGCCAGCTTGCCCTGCATGGCTGGTATTTCGATATCGAGCAAGGACAGTTGCTGCAATATAACGCCGGGACTCAGATATTCGAAGAACGCTGAGCCAGCGCGTTCCCGGCAACTGTTCCGACCGGGTTATTTTCCGCCGCGGGTCAGTTCATGGTAGCGTGCCTTGTCTGCGTCGTAACGGGCCTTGATTGACGCTGCATTTTCCTGGGCCTGAATCAACTGCTGCTGCAGGCCGTTGAGCTTTTCCTCGTCATCAGCCAGATCATTCTGCAGGTAGGTAGGTATTTTCTTGCCGGCCTTGGCAAAGCCATCGGCTTCCTTGCGGTGGTCGTCCAGATTGGACTGGGCGGACTGCACGCGCATTTTGATGCTGTTCACGCGTGCTTCCACCTGTTGCATGTTGCGGTTACGCGCGAGGTCGATTTCATCTTCATTACTGTAGGTATCGAGCAGGGCCTTGTCCTTGCGCCGCTGGTCGATGGCAGCCTGCTCTTCGGGCGTTATCCTGCCACCGGTTTTGGCATTTTCCGCCGGATCCGGTTTCTTGATTTCGCGGCCTTCCTTGTTAAGCTGGATACGGTCGCGATTGGCATATTCCGGCGGTATGGTCTCGCTGTAATGGGTTTCCCCGCGGTCATCCACCCATTTGTAAAGCTTGGCTTCGGCGCTGCTGCTGAATGCAGCGAATAACACGACTCCTGCAACCAGAAATTTTGCGTCCATCATTCATTTACTCCATAACGATCACGATAGGCCTGTACCGCCTGCAGATTCTGCACCATCTCCGGTGAGTCCTGCAAATATCCGAGCAGGTCTGCCAGCGTGGCAATGGGTATGACCGGAAAATCGAAATTACGTTGCACTTCCTGCACTGCGGACAAGGTGCCCTGACCGCGCTCCATACGGTCCAGTGCAATGACTACGCCGCAGGGTAACGCACCCGCGCTGCGGATGAGCTCGATGGATTCGCGGACCGAGGTGCCTGCCGAGATCACGTCATCGATGATCAGAACCTTGCCTTGCAGCGGTGCGCCCACCGTGGTGCCACCTTCACCATGGTCCTTGGCTTCCTTGCGGTTGAAGCAGTACGGCACGTTGCGCCCTTGCTCGGCCAGGGCAATAGCGGTGCCGGCGGCCAGCGGGATACCTTTGTAGGCCGGGCCGAACAGCATGTCGAAAGGCACGCCCGAAGCGAGTATGGCCTGGGCATAGAACTGGCACAGTTCGCGTAGTGAGCGACCATCGTTGAACAGACCGGCGTTGAAGAAATATGGTGACAACCGCCCTGCCTTGGTCTGGAATTCGCCAAAACGCAACACCTCCTGGCGGATGGCGAACCGGATAAAGTCTTGCTGGAAATGCGACATGGTGCGAATTCGTAAAGTTGGTCGTCCGGCCATTATAATTGCCCGCTTTAATCGTGGAACATTTTCATGCGCATTATTTCACTCAACCTCAACGGTATTCGTTCCGCTTTCAGCAAAGGCGTACAACCCTGGCTGGCACAACAGGATGCCGACATCGTGTGCATGCAGGAACTCAAGGCACAGGCCGCCGACATGGCGCCGGAGATGCTGGCTCCGGATGGCTATCGCGGCTATTTCCACTATGCCGAGAAGAAGGGCTACAGCGGTGTGGGAATCTACTGCAGGAAACAGCCGCAAGCGGTGATAGAAGGGCTGGGCATCGCCGAATTTGATGCGGAAGGGCGTTATATTGAAGTGCAATTCGACAAACTGAGCATCGTTTCCGTGTACCTGCCTTCCGGTTCGAGCGGTGATGAGCGGCAGGCGATGAAGTTCAAGTTCATGGAAGCCTTTCTTCCGCATTTGATAGCGTTGCGCAACAGCCAGCGCGAAGTGATTATCTGTGGCGACTGGAATATCGCACACCAGGAAATTGATCTGAAAAACTGGCGCGGCAACCGGAAGAATTCAGGTTTCCTGCCGGAAGAGCGCGCCTGGCTCAGCCAGGTATTCGATGAAGTTGGCTTTGTGGACGTATTCCGTAAATTGCATCCCGAACTCGAGGCTTATACCTGGTGGTCCAACCGCGGCCAGGCATGGGCGAAGAACGTCGGCTGGCGCATCGACTACCAGATCGCCACGCCGGGAATCGCGCAGGCTGCACGGCATACCGATATTTACAAGGCACAGCGCTTTAGTGACCATGCACCGCTGACGATAGACTACGAGCGGGAAATTTGATCGGCCCGCAGAAATGGAAAGGCCGCCTGTACCGGCGGCCTAAATGTTGGTGGCTCGGGGCGGAATCGAACCACCGACACAAGGATTTTCAATCCTCTGCTCTACCGACTGAGCTACCGAGCCAAGCTGAACACCGCCTTGATGCAGGGGGCGGTGGCACAACAAGGCGCGCATTATAGCGGCAAGCCGCGTGATGGGCAAATAATAGATGCGCGCACTAACGCAGAAAAAACAAACCCCGCATCAAGCGGGGTTTGTCGTATTGCGGTGCGGAGGAACCTGGCGTTACATCATGCCGCCCATGCCACCCATTCCGCCCATGTCGCCGCCCATGCCGCCGCCAGCAGGCTTGTCTTCCGGCAATTCGGCCACCATGCAATCGGTGGTCAGCATCAGCCCGGCGATGGATGCCGCATTCTGCAGTGCGGTGCGGGTCACCTTGGTCGGATCGACCACACCCATGTCCAGCATGTCGCCGTACTCGCCGCTTGCCGCGTTGTAGCCGAAGCTGCCCTTGCCTTCCAGCACCTTGTTGACCACTACGGACGGCTCATCACCGGCATTGTCGACGATGGAACGCAGCGGGGCCTCCATCGCACGCAACACGATGGTGATACCGGCGTCCTGGTCGTGGTTGTCGCCCTTCAGCCCTGATACTGCAGCCTTGGCGCGCAGCAGTGCCACGCCACCGCCAGGGACGATGCCCTCTTCCACGGCTGCACGGGTTGCGTGCAGTGCATCTTCCACGCGTGCTTTCTTTTCCTTCATTTCGACTTCGGTGGCAGCGCCAACCTTGATCACGGCGACACCGCCGGAGAGCTTGGCCATGCGTTCCTGCAATTTTTCCTTGTCGTAGTCGCTGGTGGAGTCTTCAACCTGCTTCTTGATCTGGACAATGCGCGACTGAATGGCATCGGTCTTGCCTGCACCATCGATAAGGGTCGTGTTGTCCTTGCCCACTTCGATACGCTTGGCCTGGCCAAGCTCTTCCAGCGTAGCTTTTTCCAGCGACAGGCCGACTTCCTCGGCAATGACTGTACCGCCGGTCAGGATGGCGATGTCTTCCAGCATGGCTTTGCGACGGTCGCCAAACCCCGGGGCCTTGACGGCAACGGTCTTCAGGATGCCGCGGATGTTGTTCACCACCAGTGTAGCCAACGCTTCGCCATCCACGTCTTCGGCGATGATCAGCAGCGGGCGTCCGGCCTTGGCTACCTGTTCCAGCACGGGCAGCAGGTCGCGGATATTGGAGATCTTCTTGTCGTGCAGCAGGATGTAGGGGTTCTCCATCGCTGCAATCTGGCGATCCTGGTTGTTGATGAAGTAGGGGGACAGGTAGCCACGATCGAATTGCATGCCTTCCACTACGTCCAGCTCGTCTTCCAGGCCGGAGCCGTCTTCAATGGTAATGACGCCTTCCTTGCCAACCTTGTCCATTGCTTCGGCAATCTTTTCCCCGATCACGCTGTCAGAGTTGGCGGAAATGCTACCGACCTGGGCGATTTCCTTGCTGGTGGTGCAAGGCTTGGAAATTTTCTTCAGTTCTTCCACGGCGACAACCACTGCCTTGTCGATACCGCGCTTCAGGTCCATCGGGTTCATGCCGGCGGCCACGAATTTCATGCCTTCCTGCACGATGGACTGGGCCAGCACGGTCGCTGTGGTGGTACCGTCACCAGCCACGTCGGAAGTCTTGGAAGCCACTTCCTTAACCATCTGTGCACCCATGTTCTCGAACTTGTCCTTCAGTTCGATTTCCTTGGCAACGGATACGCCGTCCTTGGTGATGGTCGGGGAACCGTAGGAACGGTCCAGTACGACATTGCGGCCCTTCGGACCCAGAGTAACCTTGACCGCATCGGCCAGGATATTGACACCGACAACCATCTTGCTGCGTGCGGCGTCATGAAATTTTACGTCTTTTGCTGCCATGTTTATGTCTCCTGAGTTTGTTGTGTGCTTAAGCTTCGATCACGCCGATGATGTCGTCTTCGCGCATCTGCAGCAGCTCGGCGCCATCCATCTTGAAGGCCTGACCGGAATACTTGCCGAACAACACCTTGTCGCCCACCTTGACGCTCATGGGGCGCAGCTTGCCATCATCGCCAATTTTGCCGTTACCGACGGCAACGATTTCGCCCTGGTCGGGCTTTTCCGTGGCAGAGTCGGGAATCACGATGCCGGATGCGGTCTTGCGTTCTTCTTCCAAGCGCTTGACAATGACGCGATCGTGCAAGGGACGAATTTTCATTCTTAAGTTCTCCTAGAAACAGACAGTTGGTTGATTGAAAAGCGGTAGTGCCAATTAGCACTCGGCACCAGCGACTGCTAATGATAAGGGCACATCCCTGTGTTTTCAAGACATGGACAATAAATATTTTTTACAGCGCAGCCTGCACAGCGTGTGGCATCCCTGTACCCAGATGAAGCGGCACGAGGGGTTGCCGCTGGTGCCGATCAGGAGCGGGCGTGGTGTCTGGCTGCATGATTTCGACGGCAAGCGTTATCTGGATGCGGTCAGTTCCTGGTGGGTCAATCTGTTCGGGCATTGCAATCCGCGCATTAATGCGGCCATCGTCGCGCAACTGGATACGCTGGAGCATGTCATGCTGGCAGGTTTTACCCACGAACCGGTGGTGCGGTTGTCCGAGCGGCTGGCCGCATTGGCCCCGGCTGGCCTGGGGCATTGCTTCTATGCCTCGGATGGCGCATCGGCTACCGAGATCGCGCTGAAAATGAGTGCACATTACTGGCGCAATACAGGCCGACCCGGCAAGACCGGCTTCATCAGTTTGCAAAACGGTTATCACGGTGAGACGCTGGGGGCGCTTTCGGTGACTGACGTGGCCCTGTTCAGGGATGCCTACGGACCGTTGCTGCAGCACAACGCTACGGTGCCCAGCCCTGACTGGCGCAATGCTGCAGAGGGCGAAAGCGCAGAGCATTTCGCACTGCGTTGCGCCGCTCATCTGGAAGAACATTTGCAGCAGCATCACGGCAGCATTGCTGCCTTTATCGTCGAACCCCTAGTGCAGGGCGCCACGGGCATGGCGATGTATCATCCGGCATACCTGCAGCGGGCGCGCGAATTATGCGAGCGGTACCGGGTGCATCTCATCGCGGACGAAATCGCGGTGGGCATGGGGCGCACAGGCACCATGTTTGCGTGTGAACAGGCAAACATTTCGCCGGACTTCCTGCTGCTGTCCAAAGGTATCAGCGGCGGTTATCTGCCGCTGTCGGTGGTGATGGCGACGGACGAGGTTTACCGGGCGTTTTACAGTGACGATGTGGCACGCGGATTTCTGCATTCGCATTCCTATACCGGCAATCCGCTGGCCTGCAGTGCGGCGCTGGCAACACTGGACATTTTCGGGCAGGATGAGATTATTAGTGCGAATCGTGCAAAATCCGCCTATTTCAATCAGCTGGCCATACCGTTGCGCGACCATCCCCAGGTACGCCATTTTCGCAATACCGGCATGATCTGGGCTTTTGAAGTGGATAGCCTGCATGGCGATTTTGCCCAGCGCTGTTTCAGTCTTGGACTAGAATACGAACTGCTGTTGCGTCCTGTGGGTAACACTGTCTATTTCATGCCGCCGTATGTCATCAGCGAGGAGGAAATGCAGTTGCTGGCCACGCGCGCATTGAAGATCGTCGAGGCGCTCACGTGAGTGAACCCATGAATATGTTTATCCGGTTTTCTGTCGCTTTGCTGCTGTCACTGGTAACTGCCAGTGTAGTTGCTGCGCCGTTGCCGCGATCCGTGCTGAGCGCCCTGCGCCAGGCGAACATTCCGCTCAGCGGGGTGGGCATTGAGGTGCTTGGCGTCAATGCGCGCAAGCCGGTGATCAGCGTCAACGCGCGGCAGCCGATGAATCCCGCTTCCACCATGAAGCTGCTCACCACTTATGCTGCGCTGGACATGCTGGGCCCGGCCTACACCTGGAAGACGGAAGCGTATCTTGGCGGCAAACTGGAAAAGGGCGTATTGCACGGCGACCTGATCCTGAAAGGATATGGCGATCCCGATCTGACCCTGGAACAGTTCTGGCTGTGGCTGCGCGATTTGCGCAGCCGCGGCCTGAAGGAGATACGCGGCAACCTGGTGCTGGATCGCAGTGCCTTCCAGCTTGCACCATATGATCCGTCGGAATTCGATAACGACCCGATCCGCGCCTATAACGTCGGCCCGGATGCGTTGCTGCTCAACTTCAATGCGCTGCGCCTGCGCTATATTCCCGAAGGCGAGAAGGTTGAAGTCGTTGCCGAGCCGGATCTGGCAGGAACCAGGCTGGACAATCATGTAACGGTCTCGGCTACGGGCGATTGCAACAACTGGACCGATGCGGTTTTCCCGCAGATGAACGGCGATACCCTGCTGCTTGAAGGCTCGTTCCCGTTGGATTGTGGTGAGCGCGAGCAGCACGTCAACCTGTTGCCGCATGCGCAATATCTGTATGACGTGTTTCGTGCGCTGTGGCAGGAGGTGGGCGGCAAGCTGGATGGTGAATTGCGCGAAGGCATCGTGCCCGGTGATGCATCCTTGTTCTCCACACATCTCTCGGCCCCGCTGGCGGAGCAGATTCGCGACATCAACAAATTCAGCAACAATGTGATGGCGCGACAGCTGTTCCTCACCCTGAGTCTCGGCCCAGACCCAGACACGCCGGCAAGCATCAATCGCAGCGAACAGGTAGTGCATGACTGGCTGGCAAAGAATAAATTGCATTTCCCCGAACTGGTGGTGGATAACGGTGCAGGCTTGTCGCGCAAGGCGCGGATCAGCCCGCAAAGCATAGCCATGTTGCTACAGGAAGCACAGCACAGTTCCCTGCAGCCGGAGTTTGAAACCTCACTGCCCATAGTCGGGGTGGATGGCACGCTGAAAAAACGCCTGTCCGGGAATTCGGTAACCGGACATGCCCACCTGAAAACGGGCACACTGGAAGGCGTCAAGGCCATCGCCGGCTATGTGCATGGACATAGCGGCAAACAGTGGATAGTGGTGTTCGTTATCAACCACCCGAATGCGGCGGCCGGACAGCGTGCGCAGGACGAACTGATCGAGTGGGTACGTCACCAATATTAACCAAATCTTAATTGTGGTCTTTCCGCAACATCAAGCAGTTAACAGTTGCAGAGCGGCAATCAGCGTAGGTAGGATGCTCTACACAACGGAACCGAATTCTGGTTGCGTGTGGTCCGGATAACGGGCCGGTTGTGTAAACTTTGCAAAAGGAAATTATGATGAAAAAAATCGCTACTGCTCTGTTGTTGTCTACCGTTGTTGCTGCCCCTGCTTTTGCGGCTGATGAAGGCTTTTACGCCGGCGTAACACTGGGAAGCGCCCGTGTTGGCGTTCCTGCTGCCTTTGGTGGGGCCACCAAGAATTCCGATACCGTATACGGTATCCTGGGTGGCTACCAGTTCAACAAGAACTGGGCTGCAGAACTGGAATATACCGGCGCCGGCAAATTCACCACTGCAACTTCCACAGGCAAGGCTGATGCTTTTGGCGTTACTGCAGTCGGCACATTGCCGATGAGCGACACATTTAGCCTGTACGGCAAACTGGGCTTTGCTCAGGTAACCGGCAAGGCAAATGGCGCTGCTGCTAACGCTAACCGCACTTCCGCTACTTACGGCCTGGGCCTGCAATACAACGTGACCCCGGCTGTGGGCATTCGTGCCGGCTGGGATCGTTTCGGTGCCGCAGCCAAGACCGCAGCTGGTGCAACACAGAACTACAACTCCAACGTTTACTCGGTGGGCGCTGTATTCAAGTTCTAATCAGACTTGAGGTTCTGGAAAAAGCCGGGGATATCCCCGGCTTTTTTATTTTCTGCTTCAGCAAAGTAAGAACTGAACGAAGGTGGTGCAGGGGCTATATATTTTTGATGCGAACTAGGCCATTTGGCATATTGCCGGTATCCGATACCTTCTCGGTGTACGGCAAGCTGGGCATTGGTAGCACAAAAACAACACTGTCCTCGGTTCCTGCCAGTAATGCATCTGGCGCTTCACGTACTGCAGCAACCATTGGTCTGGGCCTGCAATACGACGTAACTCCAGCTGTGGGTATTCGTGCCGGCTGGGATCGTTATGGCATGGGTATCAATGTTGGCGGACTGACCAACAAGATGAACAGCAATGTTTATTCCTTGGGCGCCGCGTTCAAGCTCTAATCAGACTTGTCGTTCAAAAAAGCCGGGCGTGTCCCGGCTTTTCTGTTTCTGCCCCAAAATTACAAACCCAGTTCGTTCCACATCGCGTCCACTCTGGTTTTTACTGCAGTATCCATCACGATCGGCGTGCCCCATTCGCGTTGTGTTTCACCCGGCCATTTGTTGGTGGCGTCCAGCCCCATTTTGCCGCCCAGGCCAGACACCGGGCTGGCAAAGTCGAGATAGTCGATCGGCGTATTTTCCACCAGCAGCGTATCGCGCACCGGATCGACGCGCGTGGTAATCGCCCAGATCACTTCCTTCCACTCGCGCACATCGATGTCGTCGTCCACCACGATGATGAACTTGGTGTACATGAATTGGCGCAGGAAACTCCAGATGCCGAACATCACGCGCTTCGCATGTCCGGGATACTGCTTTCTGATGCTGACCACCGCCATCCGGTAGCTGCAGCCTTCCGGCGGCAGGTAGAAATCGACGATCTCGGGAAACTGTTTTTGCAGCAATGGCACGAACACTTCATTCAGCGCCACACCGAGCATCGCGGGTTCGTCCGGCGGCTTGCCGGTATAGGTGGAGTGGTAGATCGGATCGCGGCGCATGGTGATGCGCTCGATGGTGAAGACGGGAAATTTCTCCTGCTCGTTGTAATAGCCGGTGTGGTCGCCATAAGGTCCTTCCAGCGCGGTCTCGCCGGGATGGATGACACCTTCCAGCACGATCTCGCTCGAAGCGGGAATTTGCAGATCGGAGCCCAGGCATTTCACCAGCTCGGTCTTGGAACCGCGCAGCAGGCCGGCGAACTGGTATTCGGACAATGAGTCGGGTACCGGAGTGACCGCACCGAGTATGGTTGCCGGGTCGGCACCGATGACGACGGCGAGCGGAAACGGTTGCCCCGGGTTTTTCTCGCAATGCTCGCGGTAATCCAGGGCGCCACCGCGATGCGCCAGCCAGCGCATGATGACTTTGTTCGTCGCGATCACCTGCTGGCGATAGATGCCGAGGTTCTGCCGGGTTTTGTGTGGCCCGCGGGTGACTACCAGACCCCAGGTGATCAGCGGCGCGATATCGCCCGGCCAGCAATGCTGGATCGGCAGCCTCGACAGATCCACATCGTTGCCTTCCCACACCACCTGCTGGCAGGGCGCGCTCGACACGATCCTGGGCGACATGGTCAGCACCTGTTTCAGAACCGGCCATTTTTCCCAGGCATCCTTCAGCCCCTTGGGCGGCTCGGGTTCCTTCAGGTAGGCCAGCAATTGCCCGACCTCGCGCAATGCGGCGGTACTCTCCTCGCCCATGCCCAGTGCCACGCGGCGCGGCGTGCCGAACAAATTGGCCAGTACCGGGATGCTGTGCCCAGCCGGATGCTCGAACAGTACGGCCGGGCCTTGCGCGCGCAGCACCCGGTCACAGATTTCTGTCATCTCGAGATGCGGTGAGACCGGTGCTGCGATGCGCCTGAGTTCGCCCAGTTTTTCCAGTTGTGCGATGAAATCGCGCAGGTCGTGATATTTCATCAGTAAAGTTTCTCCTCGCCCTCTGGCCTGGTCTTGAAGCGTTTATGCAGCCAGAAGTACTGCTCCGGCATTTCGCGTACGCGCTGTTCGATGAATTCGTTTACCCGGCGCGTATCTGCCGCCAGATCGCCGATAGGGTAATTGTCCCATGCCGGGTAAAAATGCACCTCGTAACCCGCGGCGTCCGGCAACATGCGTGCGATGCAGGGCACTACCCGCGCACCGGTGATTTCCGCCAGGCGGGGAATGGTGGTCAACGTGGCAGCAGGCACACCGAAAAACGGGATAAACAGCGAGTCCCTGGTGGCCAGATCCTGGTCCGGCAAATAATAAAATGGCAGACGCCCGCGCATGGCCTTGATAATCGGGCGCAACCCCTGCTGCCGTGCATACAGCTGCGACTGGCCGAAACGCAAACGCCCTTGCAGCAGCTGTTTATGGAAATAGGGGTCTTTCTGGTTGGAATACATGCTGACCAGGTTGCCATGCTGGGTCAGCCACGACCAGCCTACATCCAGCGCCACGAAATGCGGTACCAGCAGGATTACCGGGCCGTGCGCAGCCGCGGCCGTGTAATGTTCCAGGCCGGTTACCCGTACCAGTTTCCGGATGCGTGCCGCGCTGCTCCACCACAGCACGCCGCGCTCGATGAAACTGCGCCCGAATGCCTGGAAGTGGCGCCGCACAAGCCGCTTCCGTTCGTGCCTGGGCATGTCCGGAAAGCATAAGCCCAGGTTGATATGCGCTACCCGGCGCCGCTCGCGGCCCAGCATGTAAAGCAGCAAGCCGAGGAAATTGCCGAACCATGCCAGCACCGGCAGCGGCAGCCCATGCAGCAACCACATTATAAAAATACCGGCACGGGTCATACCTTCTCCATACTGGTTGCCGCGGGAGGTTCGACGCCGCGCGGTACCTTGTAACGGTTGTAGCTCCACAAATATTGTTCCGGACATGCGCGCACGGTTTCCTCGAGCGCTGCATTAACCTGCCGCGCAATGTTCTGTCCGGGTACAAACTGCAATGGCTTGATGCGGATCACATAGCCCCTGCCTTCGGGCAGGCGTTCGGCATAGGCCATCAATACCGCGGCATTGCTGGCCTCGACCAGGCGCCCCACCAGGGTCATGGTGTAAGCCGGGCGTCCGAAAAAATCCACCCATTCGCCCTCGCCTTTGCCCGGTACCTGATCCGGCAGCAGGCCGATCGCCTCGCCGCGTTTCAATGCCCGGTACAAGGCGCGCACGCCACTGACATCGGTGCGCGCAAGATGCAGCTGCCCGCGCTCGCGTCCGCCACGCATGACCTGTTCCAGCCAGGCCAGTTTGGGCGGACGGTACAGCACGGTAATCGGCATGCGCTGTGCGGCATACAGCGCGGAAATCTCGAAACAGCCCAGATGCGGTGTGAGGAACAGGAAGCCCTTGCCGCGTGCGATGGCGGCGTCGACGTGTTCCCAGCCATGGCACGCACGCACGCTGGCGGTCACTTGCTGCAGCGGGCGCCGCCAGACCCAGGGCAGCTCCAGCAATCCCTTGCCGGCTTCCGCAATACAGGCGTTCAACATTTTGCGGAATTCGGCCGGGGACCGTCCTTGCCATTCTCGCCCCAGGTTTTCGCGCAGGCGTGCGGCATAGCGGCCGGACAGCCGATAGGTCGCCCAGCCCAGTATGGCGCCAAGGCGGTGCAGGGCGCGCAGCGGCAGCCGCGCGGCCAGATCAAACAGCCAGACTACAAAGGAAGAACCCATAGGCTACCAACGACGAGGTTTTTGTTATAATGCGCGCCCTTTGACCAATTTAACCGTATATTTACGCGGGGTGCCATGAGCGAGTTTTTGTTTACATCCGAATCCGTATCCGAAGGCCATCCGGATAAAGTCGCAGACCAGATTTCCGATGCCATTGTTGACGCCATTCTAGCGCAGGACAAACATTCGCGCATCGCGGCCGAAACGCTGTGCAATACCGGGCTGGTCGTTTTGGCTGGCGAGATCACGACTGCCGCCAACGTCGACTACATTCAGGTAGCGCGCGATACCATCAAGCGCATCGGCTATGACAATACCGAATACGGCATCGACTACAAGGGCTGTGCAGTGCTGGTGGCCTATGACAAGCAGAGCCCGGACATCGCACAGGGCGTGAACAAGGCTTACGACGACGACCTGGGCCAGGGCGCGGGCGACCAGGGCCTGATGTTCGGTTACGCCTGTACCGAAACCGACACCCTGATGCCGCTGCCGATTTATCTGGCGCACCGCATCGTCGAGCGCCAGTCGCAGCTGCGCCACGACGGCCGCCTGGCCTGGCTGCGCCCTGATGCCAAGTCGCAGGTTACGATCAAATACGTTGATGGCAAGCCGGACTCCATCGATACCGTTGTGCTGTCCACCCAGCATGCGCCGGAGATGACGCTGGAGCAGATCCGCGAAGCGGCCATCGAGGAAATCATCAAGCCGGTATTGCCGAAAGAATTGATCAAGGGCGAAATCAAATATCTGGTCAATCCGACCGGACGTTTCGTTGTCGGCGGCCCGCAGGGCGACTGCGGCCTGACCGGGCGCAAGATTATTGTCGATACCTATGGCGGCGCGGCACCACACGGCGGTGGCGCGTTTTCCGGCAAGGATCCGTCCAAGGTGGACCGTTCCGCTGCTTACGCCGGCCGTTATGTGGCGAAGAATATTGTCGCCGCCGGCCTGGCCGAGAAGTGCCTGGTACAGGTCTCCTACGCCATCGGTGTGGCGCAGCCGACCAGCGTCATGGTTACCACTTATGGCACAGGCAAGATTTCCGACGAAAAGATTACCGAGCTCGTGAAGCGGCATTTCGACCTGCGCCCGAAGGGCATCGTGCAGATGCTCGACCTGTTGCGTCCGGTCTACCAGAACACTGCGGCCTACGGCCACTTTGGCCGCGAGGAGCCGGGTTTCACCTGGGAAGCTACCGACAAGGCTGCGGCGTTGCGCGCAGACGCAGGACTGTAATTCCGCATTACCCACCCTGTCGAGGGGCGCTGCAGCAGCGACCGCAAGGTTGATCTGTCAGGCTCGTCAGGGTGGCGCACAGTAGCAACGGCGCCCATTCATTAACTTGAATGGAGTGCTTTATGAACGCTGCTGTTGACTACAAAGTCGCCGATATGAACCTGGCCGCCTGGGGCCGCAAGGAAATCGCCATTGCCGAGACCGAAATGCCCGGCCTGATGGCAATCCGCGAAGAATATGCCGCCACCCAGCCATTGCGTGGCGCGCGCATCGCAGGCTCGCTGCACATGACCATCCAGACCGCCGTGCTGATCGAGACGCTGAAGGCGCTCGGTGCGGACGTGCGCTGGGCATCCTGCAACATCTTTTCGACACAGGACCACGCTGCCGCAGCCATCGCTGCGGGCGGCACCCCGGTGTTTGCCTACAAGGGCGAAACCCTGGAGGAATACTGGGACTACACCCACAGGATTTTCGACTGGGCCGATGGCGGCACGCCGAACATGATTCTCGACGATGGCGGCGACGCCACGCTGCTGCTGCACCTGGGCAGCCGCGCCGAAACCAATCCTTCGCTGATCGCCAGCCCGACCTCGGAAGAGGAAACCTTCCTGTTTGCCGCGATCAAGAAGCGCCTCGCCGAACAGCCCGGCTGGTACACCAAGTGCCTGAACGCAATCAAGGGCGTGACCGAGGAAACCACCACCGGCGTGCACCGCCTGTACCAGATGCATGCGCGCGGCGAACTCAAGTTCCCCGGCATCAACGTCAACGATTCCGTTACCAAGTCCAAATTCGACAACCTGTACGGCTGCCGCGAATCGCTGGTGGATGGCATCAAGCGCGCGACTGACGTGATGGTGGCCGGCAAGATTGCCGTGGTATGCGGATACGGCGACGTCGGCAAAGGCTCGGCACAGGCGCTGCGCGCGCTGTCGGCACAGGTGTGGGTCACCGAGATCGACCCGATCTGCGCACTGCAGGCCGCGATGGAAGGCTACCGCGTAGTGACCATGGATTATGCTGCCGACAAGGCCGACATTTTCGTTACCACCACCGGCAACTTCCACGTCATTACCCACGACCACATGGCGAAGATGAAGAACCAGGCCATCGTCTGCAACATCGGCCATTTCGACAACGAGATCGACGTCGCCTCGCTGGAAAAATACCAGTGGGAAGAAATCAAGCCGCAGGTCGACCACGTGATTTTCCCGGACGGCAAGCGCATCATCCTGCTGGCCAAGGGTCGCCTGGTGAACCTGGGTTGCGGTACCGGCCATCCGTCCTACGTGATGAGCTCCTCCTTTGCCAACCAGACCATTGCGCAGATCGAGCTGTGGACGGAAGCGGAAAAGGGCTCCAACAAGTATCCGGTCGGCGTGTACACGCTGCCCAAGCACCTGGACGAGAAGGTCGCGCGTCTGCAGCTGAAGACGCTGAACGCGCAACTGACCGAGCTTACCGACCAGCAGGCTGCGTACATCAACGTGCCGAAGGAAGGTCCGTACAAGGCCGAGCACTACCGCTACTAATCCCGGCGCGCTAAGCTGTAAGGCACGGGGGCGGGGGTTTCCCGCCCCCTCTGATTTAGAGGAGTAACGGTGCGACTGCTGCTGATCTGGGTCCTGAATGCGCTGGCACTGCTGACCGTGGCGAATTTCATGCCGGGTATCCACCTGGGCGGTTTCGCCGACGCCATGGTGGCGGCGCTGTTTCTCGGCCTGGTCAACACGCTGATCCGTCCGTTGCTGATCCTGCTGACCCTGCCTGCCACCGTGCTGACCCTGGGCCTGTTCATTTTCGTGATCAACGGCCTGCTGTTCTGGTTCATCGGTTCGGTGCTCAGGGGCTTCGTGGTGGACGGCTTCTGGTACGGCGTGGCCGGCGCAGTGCTGTACAGCGTGTTCTCGTGGGCGCTCAGCGCAGCCGTTGCACAAATCGTGAGGAAAACATGAGTAACAAACCGATCAGTTTCGAATTCTTTCCGCCGCAGACGGCGGAAGGCACAGGCAAGCTGACTGCAGCACGCCAGCAACTGGCCATGCTCAGGCCGGAATTTTTTTCCGTGACTTTTGGTGCCGGCGGCTCCACGCAGAGCCGGACGCTGGAAACCATCCGGCAAATCCATGACGAAGGCCATCAGGCCGCGCCGCATCTGTCGTGCGTGGGCTCCACGCGCGAGAACATTCGCACCCTGCTGCATGCCTACAAGGATATGGGCATCAAGCGCATTGTCGCGTTGCGGGGCGACATGCCGTCCGGCATGGGCAGTATCGGCGAATTCCACTATGCCAACGAGCTGGTGTCGTTCATCCGCGCCGAGACCGGCGAACATTTCCATATCGAAGTGGCCGCCTATCCGGAATTTCACCCGCAGGCCAAGTCGCCACGCGATGATCTCGCCAACTTCAAGCGCAAGGTGAATGCCGGTGCGGATTCCGCGATTACGCAGTATTTCTACAATGCGGATGCCTATTTCCGCTTCGTCGAAGACTGTCGCAAGCTCGGTGTGACCGCGCCCGTCGTGCCGGGTATCATGCCCATCGTGAAGTTCTCGCAACTGGCGCGCTTCTCCGATGCCTGCGGCGCGGAAATCCCGCGCTGGATACGCAAGCCGCTGGAAAGCCTCGGCGACGACAGCACGGCAGTGAAAAGCTTCGGCCTGGATGTGGTGACGCAACTGTGCGAGAAGCTGCTCGCCGGCGGCGCACCGGGGCTGCATTTCTACACGCTCAACCAGGCCGGCGCGTCGCTGGAAATCCTGCACCGACTGGGATACAAATAAACATGCTACGCACACCGGAACTGTTGCTGCCAGCAGGCACGCTCGAAAAAATGCGCACCGCCTACGCGTTTGGCGCGGATGCGGTCTATGCCGGCCAGCCGCGCTACAGCCTGCGTGCACGCAACAACGAATTCAAGCTGGAAGAACTGCAAACCGGGATACAGGAAGCGCATACCCTGGGCAAAAAGCTGTTCGTCGCCAGCAACCTGATGCCGCACAACGCCAAGATCAAGACCTACATGGCGGATATGGAGCCGGTGATCGCGATGCGGCCAGATGCGCTGATCATGGCCGATCCCGGCCTGATCGCGATGGTGCGCGAGCGCTGGCCCGAGCAGGAGATCCATCTTTCCGTCCAGGCCAACACCGTCAACTATGCCGCAGTGAAATTCTGGCAGTCGCTGGGCCTTACCCGCGTGATCCTGTCGCGCGAACTGTCGCTCGACGAAATCGAGGAAATCCGCCAGCAATGCCCGGACATGGAGCTCGAGGTGTTCGTGCACGGCGCACTGTGCATTGCCTATTCCGGCCGCTGTCTGCTCTCGGGCTATTTCAACCACCGCGACGCCAACCAGGGCACCTGCACCAACTCCTGCCGCTGGGACTACAAGGTGGAAAATGCCGAAGAAAACGGCACCGGCGATATCCAGAAAATCGATTTCGACTTCGACAAGGCACTGACCGAAAGTGCGCTGTCCGACTGCGGTTCTCAGCCGCGCCATCCGCTGGCCGACCGCGCCTATGTCATTTCGCGTCAGGATCATCCGGGCGAACTGATGCCGGTACTCGAAGACGAGCATGGCACCTACATCATGAATTCGAAAGACCTGCGCGCGGTGGAGCATGTCGAGCGGCTGGTGAAAATCGGCATCGACTCGCTCAAGGTCGAAGGCCGCACCAAGTCGATCTACTATGTCGCGCGCACCGCGCAGGTGTACCGCCAGGCCATCGACGATGCGGTTGCCGGCCGTCCGTTCAACCTGAGCCTGCTCGGCGCGCTCGATGCGCTGGCCAACCGTGGCTATACCGACGGCTTCTACGAGCGTCACCACACGCACGAGCAGCAGAACTACATGCGCGGCCACTCCGAAAGCACGCGCCAGCAATATGTCGGTGACATCGTGGCGTGCGCGAATGGCATCGCTGAGATCGATGTGAAGAACAGGTTCCAGGTTGGCGACAGGCTGGAAATCGTCCATCCCTCCGGCAACTGCATCGTCGAGCTTGCCGAGATGAAAAATGCCGATGGCGAAGCGCTCAGCGTGGCACCCGGCAGCGGGCACCATGTGCGGATTCCGCTGGCCGGCAATTATCAGAACGGCATGATTGCCCGTTTTATCTGAGTACGTTGCATGATTTTTTCCAATTTATCGCAGCATGATCGCTACACCGTGCTGCACCCATTGTTCCAGGGCGCATTCGATTACATTCGCGATACGGATTTGTTCGCGCTCGCGCCGGGACGCTATCCCATCGTCGGCGACGACCTGTTTGCGATCGTCGAACAGGTGCCGGGCAAGACCAGGGAGATGGCAAAACTGGAAGCGCATCGTCGTTATATCGACATCCAGCTCGTGCTGGAAGGCGACGAACAGATGGGCTGGAAACCACTTGCGGATTGCCTGAACCCGGTCAGCGAACACAGCGCAGAAAAGGACATCCGCTTCTTCCACGACGCGCCCGCATCCTGGGTTGCGGTACCGCCGGATCACTTCTGCATTTTCTTTCCCGAGGATGCGCATGCGCCGCTGGTCGGTAGCGGGCAGATCAAAAAGGTGATTTTCAAGGTGGCGGTGGGACCTGCCTAGCCGTTTGCGCCGAACATCATCCGCTTCGCGATAAATTTCTTCGCGAGCGGCAAGCAATCGAGCATCGATAACGAAGCAGCCCGCCCGCCGCTCAGCAGCGGCAGGTCGTTGGAGAACATCCGCACCAGCCCGTCGGTGAAGCGGATGCCGGCGTTGCGGTCGAGGCGGCGTGACTTCCGGTAATCTTCCAGCATGGTTGCCGAGCCGAGCGCCTCCGGCGCACAGGCCAGCATGGCTTGCGCCAGTTCCCAGGCATCGCGCAAACCCATGTTGAAGCCCTGCCCCGCCACCGGGTGCAGCGTCTGTGCGGCATTGCCGAGCAGCACGGTATGCGGCAGCGTGGTGTCCGGTGCGCGTCGCAGGCGCAGCGGGAAGCAGCTGCGTGTACCAACATTGATGAAACTGCCCACGCGGTCGCCGAAGTGTTCGTGCAGGCGGGCAAGGAAGGTCGCATCGTCCCATTGCAGCATCTGCTGTGCCTGCTCGTGGCTGGCGGTCCACACCAGTTCGTAGCCGTCCTTGTACGGCAGCAATGCCACGGGGCCTTGTGTGGTGAAGCGCTCGAATGCGGTATCTGCTTTGGGAAACTGGCAGGTGATATGCGTGACCAGTGCGCTCTGGCCGTAATCGGTGATTTCGGGCGGATGGCTGGTTTCCAGCAGCTTGCCGCCGTCGGCGACCACGGCCAGGTGCGCGCTCAGGACATGTTCGACGCCGTCGTGCTGGTAGCTGATACGCGCGCCGTCGGTTTCGCTGAGCAATTGCGTGACTGCAGCACCGGTCTGGTAGCTGATGCCGTCAGCGTGCAGCGCCTGTTGCAGTGCATTGTGCAGCGCCGGGTAGGGCAGCACGTAGCCGAGCTCCGGTACGTCGAGTTCGGCGGCGCGCAGCACGGCGCGGCCCAGCGCATGCTTCTGCGAGATATGGATGGTCTTGATCGGGGAAACCTGCGCGATGTCGTGCCACACGCCGAGGCGATCCAGCAGCAGGCGGCTGCCGTAGGACAAGGCCAGTGCGCGCGGGTCGCTGCCGGCATTTTCCGCCTTGCGCGCTTCCAGCACGTGAATGTTCAGGCCGCTGCCGCGCATGGCCAGTGCCAGCGCAAGGCCGACCGGGCCGCCGCCGATGATGGCGACATCGCAATGCTGGTCAGTGGTCATGGGCGCATCAGCTCCTCGATTGCCGCCACGGTTTTCGGCACGGCCTCGGTCAGCACTTCGCATCCCTGCGCGGTGATGGCCACGTCGTCCTCGATGCGGATACCGATGTTCCACAGTTCGCGTGGCACATCGTCCGCTGCGCGGATGTAGCAGCCGGGCTCCACCGTGAGTGCCATGCCCGGCAACAGGTCGCGCCATTGATCCTTGATCTTGTAGGCGCCGACATCGTGCACGTCCATGCCGAGCCAGTGGCCGGTGCGGTGCATGTAGTAGCGCTTGTAGCTTTCATTCTCCAGCACGCTGTCGATGCTGCCGGTGCACAGCCCGAGGTCGATCAGGCCTTGCGCGATTACGCGCAACGCGGCGTCGTGCGGGGCATTCCAGTGGTTGCCTGGCCTGGCGGCGGCGATCGCCGCTGCCTGTGCGGCGAGCACCATTTCGTAGACGTCCTTTTGTGCGGGGCTGAACTTGCCGTTGACGGGAAAGGTGCGGGTGATGTCGGCCGCATAGCCGTCAACTTCGCAGGCCGCGTCGATCAGCAGCAGGTCGCCGTCGTTGAGTGCGGTATTGTTGTCGATGTAATGCAACACGCAGGCATTGGCGCCGCCGGCAACGATGGGCGTATAGGCCGGTGCCTGGGCGCCCTGCCGGCGGAATTCATACAGCAGTTCGGCCTCGATTTCGTATTCCATCATGCCGGGGCGGGTAGTGCGCATGGCGCGCACCTGCGCAGCGACGGAGATGTCGGCGGCGCGGCGCATGGTGGCGAGCTCGTGCTTGTCCTTGATCAGGCGCATCTCGTCCAGCAGCGCACGCACGTCGGCAATTTCATTCGGTGCGGCAATGCCGCTGCGAATTTTTTCCTGCACGCGGCCGCGCAGCTGCACGAAACGCTCGTCCCAGGCGATGTCTGCACCGAGCGGGTAGAACAGCGTAGGCTGGTTGCCCATCAATTCGACCAGTTTCTCGTCGAATTGCGCAATGGGGTAGGCGACGTCGAAGCCGAAAGTGTCGCGCGCTGCTTCCGGGCCGTAGCGGAAGCCGTCCCAGATTTCGCGTTCCATATTTTTCTCGCGGCAGAACAGGATGGATTGCGGCTGGTTATTGTCTTGGCCGGCAACCAGCACCAGTACGGCTTCCGGCTCGGCAAAACCGGTGAGGTAATGGAAGTGGCTGTTGAAACGATAGGGATAATGCGCGTCGCCGTTGCGCACGACTTCCGGCGCAGTGGGAACTACGGCGATACCGTGCTGCATTTTCTGCAACAGGCGGCGGCGGCGCTGCTGATAGACGGTGTAATTAGGCATGGTTGGCATTCTGCGATGTACGCAGCGCATTGTCGAGTTCTTGCAGGCGTTGCGGCGTGCCGACATCTGTCCAGTGGCCAGCATGGTGTTCGCCGCTGACCTTGCCCTGTGTTATCTGCTCGCGCAGCAGGGGCGCGAGCGGCGCGGCGGCGTTGCGGTCGAGACGTGAAAACAGGGAAGGCTGGTAGATGCCGATGCCGCTGAAGGTCAGCCTGGGGGCGTTGTTGACTACCCTGCCCTGTTGCAGGCCGAAATCGCCGTCCGGATGGTGGGGCGGATTGTTGACCAGCACCAGGTGCGCGGTATCGTTGCCGGCCTGCAGTTTCCCGGCATGCCTGGCCAGACAGGTGTAGTTGTAGTCACAAAAAATATCGCCGTTGATCACCGCGAACGGCTCATTGCCGAGCAGGTGCAGCGCATGGGCGACGCCGCCAGCGGTTTCCAGCGCGGCCGGGCGCTCCGGCGAATAGCGGATATCGACGCCGAACCGGCTGCCGTCGCCCAGTGTGTTTTCAATTTGCGCGCCAAGGTGGGCATGGTTGATAACCAGTTCGATGATGCCGGCGCCTGCCAGCCTTTCAATGTGCCAGACGATCAGCGGCTTGCCGCCTACCGGCAGCAACGGCTTGGGCGTATGGTCGGTAAGCGGGCGCATGCGCTCGCCACGGCCGGCAGCCAGGATCATGGCTTTCAAAACGTGTATCCCACCTGTGTGTCGCGCGGTTCCAGCTCGTCGAGCAGCAGCAGCAGCGGCTTGAGGTCGATGTAGCGCTCGCAGGTGCGGCGCAGGTTGTCCATTACCAGCGGCATGTCATTGAGGTAGCCTTCCTTGCCATCGCGGTGGTACAGCCGCGCGAAGATGCCCAGCACCTTGATGTGGCGCTGCACGCCCATCCATTCGTAGTCGCGGTAGAACTCGCCGAAATCATGGTGTACCGGCAGACCGGCGCGGCGCGCCTTTTCCCAGTAGCGGATCAGCCAGTCCATCACCTGCTCTTCTTCCCAGCGGATGTAGGCATCCTTGAACAGCGAAGCGAGGTCGTAGGTGATCGGGCCGTACACCGCATCCTGGAAGTCGAGGATGCCGGGGTTGGGCTCGGTAAACATCAGGTTGCGCGAATGGTAGTCGCGGTGCACATAGACGCGCGGTTGCGCCAGGTTGTTGTCGAGAATGCGGCGGAATACGCTCTCCAGCGTGGCTTGCTGCGCCTCGTTGAGGGGGGTGGCCAGGTGTTTGTTGACGTACCACTCCGGAAACAGGTTCAGCTCGCGCCGCAGCAGAGCCTCATCGTAAAGCGGCAGTTCGTTGTCGCGGCTGGCGAGCTGGATCAGCAGCAGCGCGTCGGTAGCTGCGCCATACAGTTCCTGGGCATTGTCCTGATTCAGCGCCTGCAGGTAGGTGGTGCCGCCCAGGTCGGACAGCAGCAGGAAGCCCTGCTCCAGATCTTGCGCATAGATGTGCGGTACGTGGGTGCCCGCATCCGCGAACAGTCTGGCGATGTGCAGGAACGGACGGCAGTCTTCGTGCTGTGGCGGGGCATCCATCACGATACGCGTCTGGCCATCGGCAAAAGTTGCGCGGAAGTAGCGGCGGAAACTCGCATCGGCAGAGGCCGGCGCAAGGTCGAAAGGCGCGTCCGGGAATTGGCTGGTTAGCCACTCGCTAAGTTGTTGTAGGCGCTGCATGGGGTTTCCGGATGGTTTTAGGCTAGAATGGGCGGGATTTTAACACCTTAAATTTATCCGCTGC
The DNA here is from genome assembly GCA_016124455.1 of Sideroxydans sp. GTDB lineage: Bacteria > Pseudomonadota > Gammaproteobacteria > Burkholderiales > Gallionellaceae > RI-121. The sequence goes on from WGNQ01000004.1 coordinate 143,760, forward strand.
GTCATGCGTTTTCGCCTTAGTCCCGTTGCGATTTCTGTGCTCTGCGCTTTTGCTCCCGCCGCCTACGGCGCGGACGAGCCGCTGATCCTGAAGCTCGATCGCACGTTCAATGTCATGCCGGACACGCCGGATGCTACCCCGGCCTTCATCAATGCGCGCCACATCGAGGGGAAAAAGGAGAGCCAGATTGTGGCGACCGGCGATGCGGAACTGCGCAAGCATGGACAGGCGATATTCGCCGACAGGCTGGTGTATATGCAGAATACCAAAGAAGTGATTGCCGACGGCTCGGTACGCGTGGAGCAGGGTGGCGACGTGATGTCGGGGCCGCATCTCGAACTGAATATGGATACCAGCATCGGTGATATGACGCAGCCCGTGTTTCATCTCGGCGCAAACGATGCGCGCGGAAATGCCGACAGCATGCATATGGAGGGCAGGAAAAATTACACCCTGCATAACGTCGCCTATACTTCCTGCCCAGCAGGCAACGACGATTGGCTGCTTAAAATGTCCCGCCTCGACATTGACCGGGAAACCCAGGTCGGCGCGGCGCACGACGCCTATGTAGAGTTCAAGGGCGTACCTATCCTGTATACGCCGTGGATGGACTTTGCGCTTAACGATAACCGCAAAACAGGTTTTCTCGGCCCGGTATTCGGCGGTACGACCACTGGGGGTAGCGAAGTCACGCTGCCGTTCTACTGGAATATCGCCCCCAACCGGGATGCAACCATTGCCCCGCGGGTAATGACCAAGCGCGGACTGTTGCTTAGCAATGAATTTCGCTATCTGGAGCCGAATTATGCCGGTGAAGCGCATGTCGATGTTTTGCCCGGCGACCGCCTGGCCAACCGCACGCGTTCCTACCTGGCGCTCAAGCATGCGCAGAACCTGGGGGGCGGCTTCAGCGGCTCGGTAAATTTCAACCGTGTTTCGGACGATGCCTACTTCCGCGACCTGTCGAGTTCCGTGACCGGCACTTCGCAGGTCAACTTGCTACGTGAAGGCGTATTGAATTACGGCGGTAGCTGGTGGAATGCGGCCGCGCGCGTGCAGAGTTACCAGACTTTGCAGGATCCGGCTGCACCGGTAGGCGTTCCCTATCGCCGCCTGCCACAGCTTAGTGTGGACGCACAGCACGGTGTGGACAAGGGGGCGTTGTCGTTTTCCGGCGAGTTCGTGGATTTCCGCCATCCTACCGCGGTCAACGGCCAGCGGCTGGTACTGTATCCCAGCGTAAGTTACCCGCTTGTGTCCGATCCGGCCTATTACCTGACGCCGAAAATCGGGCTGCACAACACGACTTATCGTCTGGGCGTGAACAATACCGGGAATTTGCCGAATACCGCATCGCGTACCCTGCCCATTTTCAGCCTGGACAGCGGCATGACGCTGGAGCGCGACTGGAATTTTGCCGGCGAGAGTTTTGTGCAGACGCTCGAGCCGCGCGTCTATTACGTTTACATTCCCTATCGTAACCAGGATGCATTGCCCAACTTCGATTCGGCACAGGCGACCTTCAGTTTTGCGCAGATGTTTACCGAAAACCGTTTTTTCGGCAGCGACCGGGTAGGTGATGCCAATCAGGTGACGCTGGCGATGACCTCGCGTTTCCTGGATCCGAACAGCGGTATCGAGCGCTTGCGTCTGGCGATGGGGCAGCGTTTCAGCCTGGCAACGCCCAGGGTGAACCTGGTGGCGCCTACCGTGACCACCAACAAGTCCGACATCCTGCTGGCCGCTTCCGGCCGGCTGACCCGCACGCTGTCGCTGGACAGCCTGCTGCAGTACAACCCGACCCAGTCGCGCAGCGAGATGTTTAATGCCTCGGCACGCTACCGGCCGGAAAGCGGCAAGGTACTTAACCTCGGCTACCGTTTTACCCGCGCCAGCGTGCGGCAGATCGACTTGTCCGAGCAATGGCCGCTGTATGGCCGCTGGAATTCGGTGGCGCGCTGGAATTATTCGCTGCAGGAGAAACGTCTGCTGGAGGGCTTGCTCGGGCTTGAGTATAATCAAAGCTGCTGGACGGTGCGGCTGGTGGCACAGCGTTTTACCACGGCCACCTTCCAGGCATCGACGGGTTTCTTCGTGCAGCTTGAGCTGAACGATCTGGTCCGGGTCGGGTCGGATCCGCTGGATGCCTTGCGCCAGAGCGTTCCCGGATATACCAAAATGAACCAGACCGCCACCAGCGAGCCGGTGCAGGGCTTGCGCTAATTTAAGTCAGATTAAGGAAGAATATGCTGCGTAACAAAACGATATTTGCCATGCTGCTATGGCTGGCCTGTGTGGCAAACGTCCAGGCTGACGACCCGCAGAAGCAGGTGGCACCCATCGACCAGATCGTTGCGGTGGTCAACGATGACGTGATTACGCGCAATGAACTGGATGAGCGCATCGACGTTGTAAAGAAGCAGCTGCAGCGGCAGGGAACACCGTTACCTGCTGCCGAGATACTGCAAAAACAGCTGCTCGAACGCATGATCATGGACATGCTGCAGGCGCAATATGCCAAAGAGACCGGCGTGCGTGTCGATGATGCAGAGGTTGACAAGTCGCTGCAGCGCATCGCGCAACAGAACAATTTTCCATCGGTGGATGCTTTCAAGGCCAAGCTTGAAGAGCAGGGTGTGGATTTCAAGAAATTCCGCGAGGAAATCCGCGGTGAAATCATCGCCACCCGATTGCGTGAGCGGGAGGTCGACAGCAAGCTGATAATCACGGAAAGCGAGGTCGATAATTATCTTGCCACCGAAGCCAAGCAAATGGGTAAGGGCGAGGAATATCACCTGGCGCATATTTTCGTGGTGATACCGGAACAGGCCAGTGCCGAGAAAATCCAGGCCAGCCAGCAGCGGGCAAACGAAGCGCTGAACCAGTTGCATGCGGGTGCCGATTTTGCCCAGGTGGCGGCCGGCTTCTCTGATGCCAAGGATGCGCTGCAGGGCGGTGATCTGGGGTGGCGCCCATCCGACCAGATTCCGCCGGGTTTCCGGGAAGTGCTGCAAAAAATGCAGCCGGGCGAAGTTTCGCCATTGCTGCGCAGCCCGAACGGTTTTCACATCATCAAGCTGGTTGATCGTCGCCACCATGACACACCGATGCTCATCACGCAGACCCATGTGCGCCATATCCTGATCAAGACCAGTGACCTGGTGCCGGACAGTGAAGCCAGAAGCCGCTTGCTGGATATCAAGCGGCGCATTGAAGGCGGTGCCAGCTTCGCCGAGCAGGCCCGGCTTTATTCCGAAGATGGCAGTGCCTCGCAAGGTGGCGACCTGGGCTGGATTTCGCCTGGTGAGACCATACCGGAATTTGAAAAGGCGATGAATGCGTTGCAGCCTGGTGAGATGAGCGGGCCGGTGCAAACCGGTTTCGGCTGGCACCTGATCCAGGTGCTGGAGCGGCGCACGACCGACGTTAGCGAAGAGCAGAAACGCCAGCAGGCACGCCTTGCCATCCGCGCTTTCAAGTCTGACGAAGCCTGGCAGGACTGGTTGCGCCAGCTGCGCGACCGCGCCTACGTCGAATACCGCGATAACAATTGACGGCCCGATGACGCAGACCATTCCGGTGCTGGCGGTAACCTCCGGTGAACCCGCTGGCATCGGCCCGGATATCTGTTTGCAGCTGGCGCAACACAGGCACAGGCAGGTGCTGGTGGTGCTGGCCGACAGGAATTTTCTGCAACAGCGTGCGCAACAGCTGGGTTATCAGGTGGAACTGGTCGATTACCCGGCCTCGTCGCTACGTCCTTTGCCGGCCGGACAGCTTTATGTCCTGCACCAGCCGTTGCAGCAGGCGGCCAGGGCCGGAGCGCTGAACCCGGCCAACAGCCCCTATGTGCTGGATCTGCTGACCCGTGCGGTGCAGGGTTGCCAGGCGGCGGAGTTCGACGGCATGGTTACCGCGCCGGTACACAAGGGTGTGATCAACGATGCCGGTATTCCCTTCACTGGCCATACCGAATTTCTGGCCGGACAGACCGGTGCCGCGCAAGTGGTGATGATGCTGGTGGGCGGCGGCATGCGCGTGGCGCTCGCGACCACGCATTTGCCGTTGCACGCGGTGCCGGCGGCGATTACTGCAATATTGCTGGAAAATGTGCTGCACATCATGCAGCGCGACCTGGTACGGTATTTCGGCATTGTGCGGCCGCGCATCCTGGTGGCGGGGCTTAATCCGCATGCTGGTGAAGGCGGCCATCTCGGGCGTGAAGAAGTCGACATCATGATTCCGGTACTGGACCGGTTGCGTGCTGCGGGCATGGATGTCAGCGTACCGTTGCCGGCCGACACGCTGTTTGCACCACACTGCCTTGCGCAATGCGACTGTGTGCTGGCGATGTACCATGACCAGGGGTTGCCGGTATTGAAGCATGCCAGTTTTGGGCAGGGGGTAAACGTTACGCTGGGCCTGCCCATCATCCGTACTTCGGTGGATCACGGTACGGCGCTCGAACTCGCCGGCAGCGGCCGCGCCGATGTGGGCAGCTTGCTCGAGGCGATCAATATGGCGGCAGAGATGGTGCGCCACGAACGCGGGCACGATGCATAAGGCCCGTAAACGTTTCGGCCAGAATTTCCTGGTGGATGAGCAGATCATCGCTGACATCGTGCGGGCCATCCATCCCGTGCCGTCCGATAACATGGTGGAAATCGGCCCGGGCCTGGGCGCACTGACTCGCCCCCTGCTCCAGCAGCTCGACCGGTTACATGTGGTGGAGATTGATCGCGACATCATTGCACGACTGGAGCGGGACTATCCCGCCGATGACGCAACGCAGAAACACAAACTTATCATTCACGCCGGCGATGCATTGAAATTCGACCTGGCGCAGTTGCCGGCACCGCTGCGTGTGGTAGGCAATCTACCCTATAATATTTCTTCGCCGCTGCTGTTCCATTTTGCGGCTTACGCCGAGCGCATTACCGACATGCATTTCATGTTGCAGAACGAAGTGGTGGAACGCATGGTGGCTGCGCCTTCGACGCCGCAATACGGCAGGTTGTCGGTGATGCTGCAGTACCGCTTCTGCATGGAAAAGCTGCTCGATGTGCCGCCGCAATCATTCCGCCCGGCGCCCAAGGTCGATTCCGCCATCGTGCGCATGATCCCGTTACCGGCAGGTGAAGTGTCGGTTACGGACGAGAAATTGTTTTCGGAAATCGTCGGTGCAGCGTTCGGCCAGCGCCGCAAGACGCTGCGCAATACCTTGAAACCCTATCTCGACGAGCATGATCTTGAGCAACTCGGTATTGATGCCCGGTTGCGCGCAGAAAACCTGGGCATCCCGGAATTTTCCCGTGTTGCCAACTGGCTGGCCGGCAAAGCAAATACACCTAGCCCGCCTTGTGCTGGATGAACTCGATCTTGTAGCCGTCCGGGTCTTCCACAAAGGCAATCACCGTGGAACCGTGTTTCATCGGCCCGGCCTCGCGTACTACCTTGCCGCCGCGCTGTTTGACCATTTCACAGGCGCGATAGGCATCATCGACCTCGATGGCAAGATGTCCATAGCCTGAACCCAATTCGTATTTGGCTACGTCCCAGTTGTAGGTGAGTTCGAGTACCGCAGCCTTGGCTTCATCCTGGTAGCCAACGAAAGCGAGCGTGAACTTGCCTTCGGGGTAATCCTGACGGCGCAACAGCCGCATGCCGAGCACGTCGGTGTAAAATATTAAGGATTGGTCCAGATTACCCACGCGTAGCATGGTGTGCAAAATGCGCATTATTTCCTCCCAGTTCAGATTCTGCCGACGGTACCAAGACTAACCGACACGCGTCGGTGGCGCAGCCGATATGGACATTTTCAGTTAGAATCGCTATTCATCTTTATATTCTATGACATCTACTATCATGTCTGATATCCCGCCCATCGTTCTTACGTTTGCCGCGACCGACCCGAGCAGTGGCGCGGGCATGCAGGCGGACATCCTGACCATCGCCAGCATGGGCTGTCACCCACTGTCGGTGGTAACGGCGATCACGGTGCAGGATACCAGCGGCGTAGACGATTTGCTGCCGATCGATTCGGAATGGGTGGCCGATCAGGCGCGTGCAGTACTGGAAGACATGCCGGTCAATGCTTTCAAGATCGGCTTGCTCGGCAGCGTGGAAAACATTGCTGTGATCGCCGAAATAATTTCGGACTATCCGGACATTCCGCTGGTACTGGATCCGGTGCTGACCTCGGGCCGCGGCGACGAACTGGCCAACGAAGACATGGCGGATGCCCTGCGCGAATTGCTGTTGCCGCAGACCACCATCCTTACGCCGAACAGTATAGAAGCGCGACGCCTGGTACACGACGAGGACAATGATGAAGACAATCCGGACCTGGCCGAATGTGCCAAGCGCATTTTGCAAATGGGCTGCGAATACGTACTGGTGACCGGCACGCATGAGCATACGCCTAAGGTGGCGAATACCTTGTACAACGAACACGGACTGGTGCGCAGCGATGAATGGCCGCGCCTGGCCGGCATTTACCATGGGTCGGGCTGTACGCTGGCTTCAGCGATTGCGGCGCTGCTGGCAAATGGTCTGCCGATGGCCGAAGCGGTGAAGGAGGCACAGGAGTTCACCTGGCAGGCCTTGCAATACGGTTTCCGCCCCGGTATGGGGCAGCACATTCCCGATCGCCTGTTCTGGGCGCGGGATGAAGAGGATGTCCCTGATACACGCCATTAATGGGCTGTATGCCGTCACCCCGGATTGCAGCGATACGCAAGAGTTGTTGCGCAGGGTGAGGCTTGCCCTGGAGGGCGGCGCCAGCGTGCTGCAGTACCGTAACAAAATAGCGGGTAAAGCGCTGCAGCTGATCCAGGCCCGGGCATTGCGTGAACTGACCCGGGAATTCGCCGTACCGTTGATCGTCAACGACGATGTGCATCTGGCCGCGCAGGCGGAGGCGGATGGCGTGCACCTGGGAGAGGCGGACGAATCGCTGGACGCTGCGCGCACCGTACTGGGTTCGGGAAAAATCATTGGCATCTCTTGCTATAATCGCCTGTCGCTGGCGCAGGAGGCGGCAGCGACAGGCGCCGATTACGTGGCGTTCGGGGCCTTCTTCCCTTCCGCCGTCAAGCCAGGTGCGGTGGCTGCGAATATGGAATTGTTGCAGCAGGCGCGCGAACTGGATGTGCCGCTGGTGGCGATCGGCGGAATTACTGCGGCAAACGGCGTAGCGCTGGTGCAAGCCGGGGTGGATGCGCTGGCGGTAATTTCGGCGCTGTTCGATGCAGTGGACATACGGGCGGCTGCGCAGGATTTTTCAAAACTTTTTAGCCAGGATTTTGCATCATGACTTCACATAACCAGGAATTGTTCGACCAATCGCAGCACGTCATACCCGGCGGTGTGAATTCACCGGTACGCGCGTTCAAGTCGGTGGGTGGCACGCCGCTCTTCTTCAAGCGCGGACAGGGTGCCTATGTGTGGGACGCGGACGACAAGCGCTATATAGATTACGTCAATTCCTGGGGGCCGATGATTGTTGGCCATTGCCACCCTGAAGTGGTCAAGGCCGTGCAAGCCGCTGCCGCTGAGGGCTTGGGCTTCGGCGCGCCGACCGCTGCCGAACTGGAGATCGCCGAAACGCTGTGCAAAATACTGCCCAGTCTGGAAATGGTGCGACTGGTCAGTTCGGGCACCGAGGCGACGATGACGGCAATCCGCCTGGCGCGCGGCTTCACCGGGCGCAGCCGCATCATCAAGTTCGAGGGCTGCTATCACGGCCATTCCGATGGCCTGCTGGTCAAGGCTGGTTCCGGTGCGCTGACCTTTGGCCAGCCGAGTTCTTCCGGGGTGCCGGCCGAGATCGCTGCGCTGACGACGGTACTGGATTACAACGATGTGGCTGGCCTGGAGAAGACCTTCGCCGAGGTTGGCAACGAAATCGCAGCGGTGATCGTTGAGCCGGTGGCCGGCAATATGAACCTGATCCTGCCCAAACGGGAGTTTCTCGATGCGATGCGCAGCCTCTGCACCAAGCATGGTGCGGTGCTGATCCTGGACGAGGTGATGTCGGGGTTCCGCGTCGGCCTGCAGGGTGCGCACGGCCATTACGGTATCCAGCCAGACCTGATTACGCTGGGCAAAGTGATGGGTGGTGGCCTGCCTGCTGCGGCCTTTGGTGGGCGACGCGACGTCATGCAATGTCTGGCACCGCTGGGTGCGGTGTACCAGGCCGGCACACTGTCCGGCAATCCAGTGGCGGTGGCAGCGGGCCTGTCCACGTTGAAGCTGGTGCAGGTGCCGGGTTTTTACGAGCGTCTGACCCAGCTTGCGAAGCAGATGACCGAGGGTTTGAGTGCAGTCGCTGCGAAACACGGCATTCCATTCAGTGCGCAATCCATCGGCAGCATGTTCGGCCTGTATTTCAGCAAGACGGTGCCGACTTCTTATGCCGAGGTCATGGCCTGCGACAAGGAAGCCTTCAACCGTTTCTTCCATGCCATGCTGGGCGAAGGTGTTTATCTTGCGCCTTCGGCGTTTGAGGCAGGTTTCGTTTCGGCTGCGCACAGCGACGCCGACATCGCGGCGACCATCGCTGCCGCCGACAAGATTTTCGCTGCCTGGTAATGGGTTTATTTTCCAGAGCGGCATTCTTTACTACGGTCAACCACCTGCGTGACCTGCCGTTACATGGTGGCAGGGAGGTTGCATTTGCCGGGCGTTCAAATGCCGGAAAATCAAGTGCGATCAATACATTGGCAAATCATACCCGGCTTGCCTTCACCAGCAAGACGCCAGGGCGCACCCAGCACATCAACTACTTTTCCTTGGGCGAGAATCACTATCTGGTTGATTTGCCTGGTTATGGCTACGCCAAGGTGCCGCCGGATATACGAGCCCATTGGGAGGGACTGCTGAGTCAGTACCTGCAAACCCGGGAGGCCTTGTGTGGTTTGGTGGTAATCATGGATTCACGACATCCGTTGACTGAGCTTGATGAGCAGATGCTTTCATGGTTTGCGCCTACCGGTAAGCCGGTGCATGTGCTGCTGACCAAGTCGGACAAGTTGTCCCGCCAGCAGGCGATGCAAACGCTGAGTCATGTTAGGTTACACTTGACCGAGCATTACCCGCATTGTTCGGTACAGTTGTTTTCGAGTTTGAAGAAAACAGGTACGGATGAGGCAGAAGCGGTGATAGCAAGCTGGTTTTCGGAGGGGGATGGATAAAAAAATGCCCCTAGCTAAAGGGGGAAGCTAGGGGCAAAGGTGTCTTAACAGTAGGGTTAAGACGACCCGCTCAGGGAGGAGAAACGGGAGATGACTCACATCATCTGCAAAGTCAGATAAGGGTTTCCTGAAATAGTTCCAATAAAATCCAAATTTTTTTAGAGGGCGTTATGCAAACACTCGGACAGTACCCAAACAAGCGCATGCGCCGCATGCGGCGGGATGTTTTTTCGCGTAATTTGATGCGGGAAAATGCGCTGACGGCGGGCGATTTCATTTACCCGGTATTTGTGCTGGACGGCAATGACCGTGAGGAAAATGTAACGTCCATGCCGGGTGTGAAGCGGGTCGCGCTGGACAGGTTGCTGGTGCAGGCTGAGGAATGCGTGAAACTTGGCATTTCGGTAATGGCGTTGTTCCCGGTGATCGAGGCCAGCCTCAAGACCGAGGATGCGCGCGAGGCATACAATCCGGATGGCTTGGTGCCACGCGTGGTGGCGGAGCTAAAAAAACGCTTCCCGGAACTCGGCATAATGACCGATATTGCGCTTGATCCCTATACCAGCCATGGGCAGGATGGCCTGCTGGATGCCGGTGGCTATGTCATGAACGATGAAACCGTGGAAGTGTTGATGCAGCAGGCGCAGGTTCATGCCTTGGCCGGGGCCGATATCGTCGCACCTTCCGACATGATGGACGGCCGCATCGGGGCGGTGCGTGCGGCACTCGATGCCAAAGGCTGCATTCACACACGCATCATGGCGTATTCCGCCAAATATGCCTCCAGTTTCTACGGCCCGTTCCGCGATGCGGTGGGTTCCAGTGCCAATCTGGGGGCCGGCAACAAATACACCTATCAGATGGATCCCGCCAATTCTGACGAGGCATTGTGGGAGGTCGGGCTCGACTTGCAGGAGGGGGCGGATATGGTGATGGTCAAGCCGGGCATGCCCTACCTTGATATCGTGCGGCGGGTGAAAGAAGAGTTTCAGGCGCCTACTTTTGTTTACCAGGTCAGCGGCGAGTACGCCATGCTAAAGGCCGCGGCACAGAATGGCTGGCTGAACGAGCGTGCGTGCGTGCTGGAAGTGTTGCTGGCATTCAAGCGTGCCGGTGCGAATGGCATTCTTACTTATTTTGCGCTGGATGCCGCGCGCTGGTTGCAACAGCAAGATTAAAGGCAAGGGAGTCAGATGGCGGCGATGTCCGTTATCTGAGCCGCGCGGTCCGGTGTTTGCTGCAACAGAGCTGCTACAGCCGCCAGGTCCGCATGAGTTTCCGTTTTGCGGCTACCGCTATGCCGGGCATTCTCCGGCAGCACGGCCAGCCTAATCGGGGCGCCGCGCTCGGCTTGCAGGGTAAAGCTGGGAACTGTCTGCGGCCTGCCCGCAAGGCTGGTTCGCCACTCCCCGCTTTCAAATGGCTGGTTGTGCTTGAATAAATGCATCATCACCGCCTTCTCGTCATCAGAATAGATAACCAGATTGATATCCGACTGCGCGCCTGCCGTGCCGTTCAGCACCGAGCCGGTAAGGTAAGGATGGAACGGTTCCAGCAAGTGCATGGCGGCAAGTGCCTGTTCGCGCAACTGATGCAGGATGGCAGGGTGTGCCTCACGTTGATACAGGGCGCGAAAGCTGCGTAGTGCCTCATCGATTTCCTGATTGCTGGGCAGATGCTGGGTATCTCCGGCGCCCATTTGCCTCGCAGCCTTGCGTTTGGCGAATGTGTAGTCGGTAATGCCATCCTCGGCCATCAATCGGGCCGCATGATGTGCAAGCTGTTCGCGCATGAGGTCACGCCGGTGCGTGTGATTTTTGGCCATAACTGCTTCAGAACAACTGATCTTTCACGGTATCAGCAGGCTTGATTTCGGACTCGGTCGGTGGCGTGCTTTGCAGGGGCGGCAGGTTCTCCTGATAGAAATATTCTGTGCGATCACCATTGGGGTCGCGGTAGCCTTGCGCATTGATGCGGGCAGCAACCATATTATCAGGCATGGTATAGGTGGCCTCCGGTACATCCTTGAGCACCTTGCTCATGTACGACATCCACATGGGTAGCGCGGCTCCGCCGCCCGTTTCCCTTTCACCCAGGCTGTGCGGAGTATCGAACCCCACCCAGGAAATGCCCACGACGGTGGGTTGGAAGCCGCAAAACCAGGCATCCATTGAGTCGCTGGTAGTGCCGGTTTTGCCAGCCAGATCCTGGCGGCCCAATTGCATGGCGCGAACCGCGGTGCCGCGGCGTACGACATCCTGCATCATGCTGACCATGCTGTAAGCATTCCGTACATCGATTACCTGTTCGGCATTTTCTCCAGCCACTACCGGCTCTGCCTTGCTAAGTACGTTGCCATTGGCATCTTCAATGCGCTGGATGAAATAGGGTGTAACGCGAAAGCCGCCGTTGGCAAAAACAGAATAACCCTCCAGCAACTGCATCGGCGTAACTGAGCCGGCGCCGAGAGCCATGGTGAGGTAGGGCGGGTGTTTGGCGGCATCGAAGCCAAACTTGGTGATGTAATCCTGTGCATATTGCGGGGTGATGGCCTGCAGGATGCGTATGGAAACCAGGTTTTTGGATTTGGCCAATGCATCGCGCATACGCATGGGGCCGTCAAAGCCGCCTTCGTAGTTCTTGGGCTGCCAGGCTTCGCCGCCGGTCTCAGCGGCATCAATTACCAGTGGCGCATCGTTAATCACCGAGGCCGGGGTAAAACCCTTTTCAAGCGCGGCGGAATAAATGAAGGGCTTGAAACTTGAGCCAGGCTGGCGCCATGCCTGGGTGACATGATTGAATTGGCTGCGGTTGAAATCAAATCCGCCGACCAGTGAATAGATCATCCCATCGTGCGGATTGGCCGAAACAAAAGCGGCTTCCACCTGGGGCATTTGCGTAATTTCCCATACGCCCTTCTCATTCTGTTTAATGCGGATGATGGAGCCGACGCGGATACGCTGGTTCAATGCAACCTGTTTGCTTAATGCGCGCTGTGCAAACCTCAAGCCATGGCCACTGATCTCGACTGTTTGCCCGCCTTTGCAGTACACGCGGAGCCCCTGATGGTTGATGATCCGTACCACGGCAGGGATCAGGTTGCCGCTATCAGTGACATCCTGCAAGGCTTCTTCCAGCGCCTCATCGCTATCGTGTTTTTTCAGATCAACGAAACCCTCGGGGCCGCGGTAGCCATGGCGATGATCATAGTCCTCGACGTCCTGGCGGAGGGCTTCATAAGCAGCATTCTGATCCTGGCTCCGGATTGTGGTGTAGACCTTGAAACCTTGGGTGTAGGCATCGTCATGATAGCGGTCATACATGGTTTGCCGTACCATCTCGGCCAAGTAGTCTGCCTTGACCGCATATTCGCGGTTGCCATGCTTGGCGATGATCAGGGGTTGTTGCTGTGCAGTGGCGTATTGCTGATCGTTAATGTCACCCAGCTCATGCATGCGCCTGAGTACATACAGCTGGCGCAATTTTGCGCGTTTCGGGTTAACCACCGGGTTGTAAGCGGACGGCGCTTTGGGCAGTCCGGCCAGAACCGCCATTTCTGCGATGTTTAGTCGATCAAGCGGTTTGCCGAAGTAGACCTGGGCGGCCGCGGCGAAGCCGTAGGCGCGCTGCCCAAGGTAAATCTGGTTGATGTACAACTGGAGTATTTCGTCCTTGCTGAGATTGTGCTCGATCTTGAAGGCAAGCAAAGCCTCGTTGAATTTCCGAGAAAAGGTTTTTTCCTTGGTCAGGAAAAAATTACGTGCGACCTGCATGGTGATGGTGCTGGCTCCCTGTTTTGCTCCTCCGGAAATAAAATTGGAATAGGCAGCACGTATTACGCCCATATAGTCCACGCCACCATGCTCATAAAAGCGATCATCCTCCGCTGCCAGAATGGCTTGTTGCATCAATTTAGGGACATTGCCGATTTCGACCAGAGCGCGCCGCTCTTCACCGAATTCCCCGATCAAATCACCTTCCGAACTGTAGACGCGCAGGGGGATCTTCGGGCGATAGTCGGTCAAGGCTTCCAGCGAGGGAAGTGTCGGGTAGGTGAGCATTGCCGCGAATATGAATAGCAGCAATGGCAACAGGACAAAGGCAAGTGCAGCGATAACCGGGTAGAACCACCAGCGAGAGGTCATGGTGCGGGTTGAATGAGGTTAATCAATCTCAGATTATATCGGCTCTGATTAAGAAAAATAACCCCAAACAAAAAACTTTACATGGGCTATAGTTATTGCTAGGATTTAAACCACTTTATACAGAAGAGCGCTAACCAGCCTATGCTTAAAGGAAATTTTGATATTCCGCTGGACTTTCTGCAGACCAAGACGCCACCCATGATAGGGGTGGATATCAGCTCGTCCTCAGTCAAGATGGTGGAATTAAATAAATTGCCGAAAGGTGGCGGTTACGTGGTTGAGCGTTATGCCATAGAGGCCTTGCCGAAAGATGCGGTAAGTGATGGCAATATCAATAATCTGGATGCGGTTTCGGACAGTTTGCGGCATGCGTGGAAACGTATGGGGACGCGCATCAAAAATGTCAGTATGGCGCTTCCGGCGGCAGGTGTAATCACCAAGAAGATTCTTTTGCCCAGCGGGTTGCGCGAAGAGGACTTGGAGTACCAAGTTGAAACCGAGGCAAACCAGTACATCCCTTTTGCCATGGATGAGGTCAACCTTGATTTTGCAGTGCTCGGCCCGGCGCCCGGAAATGCTGAAGAGGTTGAGGTTTTGCTGGCGGCTTCACGCAAGGACAATGTCGAGGATCGTGTTGCTGCAGCACAGTCGGCCGGGTTGAAGGCTGTTGTAATAGATGTCGAGCCTTATGCGGCAGAGGCGGCATTTGAGCAAATCAGGCAGGAATTGCCAGATGGGGCCGTCGACCAGTGCGTAGCGCTGGTGGATATCGGTTCAAATGTAATGAATGTAAACGTATTACGTAATGGCCAGTCAGTCTACATGCGCGACCAGCAAACAGGTGGTGACCAGCTAACCCAGCAAATCCAGGCAGCATTCGGCTTGTCTGTTGAAGAAGCGGAAGCGGGCAAGCGCAATGGCGGGCTCCCGGATAATTATGAGAGTGATGTATTGGCGCCGTTCCGTGAAAATGTGGCAGCTGAAGTGGCGCGGGCATTGCAGTTCTTTTTTACTTCGACCCAGTTCAATGAAGTGAATTACATTGTGCTGTCAGGTGGTAGTGCGGTGCTGGCCGGCCTGGATGATGCGGTTGCCACACGCACGCAAGTCAATACGCTGGTGGCTAACCCATTTGCGCAAATGTCCCTGTCGAGCCGGATCAAGCCGCGCCAGCTGCAGACGGATGCGCCAGCATTGATGGTTGCCTGCGGGCTGGCGATGCGGAGGTTTGATCCATCATGATGCGCATCAATTTACTGCCACATCGTGCCGAGAAGCGACGCGCGCGCCAGATACAGTTTGTTTCCCTATGTGTGATATCAATAGTGCTGGCCGCGCTCGTGGTCGGCGTGGTGCATGCCGCCATCAGTGCGCGGATTGACTACCAGCAACGCCGCAACCAGTACTTGAAAACAGAGACCGCGAAGCTGGACAGGCAAATTGCGGAAATCAAGAAATTGCGAGAGCAAACACGCGCCTTGCTAGCACGCAAGGAAGTGGTAGAAAACCTGCAAAGTACCCGTTCAGACGTGGTACACCTATTGGATCAGATGCTGCGTATTTTGCCGGATGGCGTGTATTTAAACTCGCTTAAGCAGAATGGCAATCGCATCAATCTGGTGGGATATGCACAATCCAACGCGCGGATTTCCACGCTGATGCGCGCAATTGAGGATTCGCCATGGCTGGATTCGCCGACGCTGGTGGAAATTCATGCAACCAGCGCAAATGGCGTGCGTGTAAGCCAGTTTACCCTGAATTTTAACTTGACCAAGCAGTCTTCCGCTGCACCGGCTGCGCCGGCCGGGAAGAAAGGTTAGGTGCGCACCATGAAGCTGATTGAAGAGCTAAAAAACATTAATCCGAAGAATCCGGGCAGCTGGCCATGGCTGGTGAAAATCAGCGCGTTTGTGGTGATCTTCATAGCTGTTGTTGCGGCGGGTGCCGTATTCGACTGGCAAGAGCAATGGGGCGATTACAGCAAAGCCAAGGAGGAAGAAGGGCAGCTGAAGGAAACCTTCCTTGCCAAGAAGAGAGAGGCGATTAATCTGGATTTGATCAAGAAGCAGCTGATCGAAACGCAGCAGTCATTTGGTGCTTTGCTGAAACAGTTGCCGAACAAATCTGAAATGGATGCGCTATTAACAGACATCAACCAGGCGGGTCTGGGGCGAGGTTTGCAGTTTGAACTGTTTCGCCCGGGTGCCGAAGTGGTAACTGGCGTACTTACCGAGCAACCTATTACCATAAAAGTTACGGGGAACTATGATGACATCGGCAAATTTGCCAGCGATATTTCCCAGCTGCCGCGGATTGTTACGCTGAATAACATCAGTATCGTGCCTGCGGGTAATCAACTGTCGATGGATGCCATAGCCAAGACTTATCGCTATCTGGATGAGGCAGAACTGGCCGCGCAACAAAAGGCCTCGCGGGGGAGGAGAAGATGAAGCAAGCCTACCTAGTGATGCTTACAGTCTTGTTGCTGGCGGGTTGTGGTGGTGATGAATTCCAGGATCTGCAGGATTTCGTCAAGAATTCAGGGGCTGGCCTGCGTGGAAAAATCGCACCGCCTCCTGAAGTTAAGCCGTATGAGCCATTTGATTATGATAATTCAACCGGTCTGGCCGATCCGTTCAAGCCACGCAAGCCGGAAACGCGTGGAGGCGGTCGCGCTGGCCTGAATCAGCCGGATTTCGATCGGCATAAGGAAGAACTGGAAGAGTTCCCGCTTGAGAGCCTGAAGATGGTCGGTTTCTTGTTCCAGGACAATGTTGGTTATGCAATTATCCGTTCGCCAGATGGGAAGTTGCATCGAGTCAAGCAGGGTAACTACATGGGGCAGAATTTCGGCAAAATCACCGAAATTACTGATGGCGAAGTAACACTTAAAGAAATGGTACAGGATAGTGCCGGCGATTGGTCAGAGCGCATAAGCAGCCTGCAATTGATAGAGTGATCAGGAGTAAAACATGAATCAATTTGACAAGATAACCGGCCGTATTGCTCGACTCGCCGTTGTAGTTTGTGCAGTATTTTCTTTGGCGGCGCATGCACAGAGCAATTCTGATGCACAGAACAGTATCCAGGCACTGAGCGTCAGTAGTGCGCCTAATGGCCAGATGATTATCAAGGTGAGCCTGAAGAGCGCACCGGCGACATTGCCTCACGATTTTACAATCAATACGCCGCCGCGTATTGCGTTCGATTTTCCCAATACGGCAAACGGCCTGGGCAAATCAACACAGGAGTTCGGCGAGGGTGACTTGCGCAGTGCCAATATTGTGCAGGCGGGCAATCGTACCCGGCTGGTCGTCAATTTGAACCAGATGATGGCTTACGAAACCAAAGTTGATGGTAATAATCTTCTGATTACGTTGCAGCCCAAGGCTGCTGAAGCTGGTCCTGGAGTGGGTTCGCGCTTTGCTGAAGCCAAACCCGGCGAAGGCCATAGTTTGCGTGATGTGGATTTTCATCGTGGCAAGAGTGGTGAAGGGCGCATTCAGGTTGACCTGTCCGACTCCAATGTCGGGATAGATATCAAGCGGCAAGGCAAAAGCCTGGTAGTGGATTTCATGAAAACCAGTCTGCCGCAGAATTTGCAGCGCAAGCTGGATGTGGTGGATTTCGGCACGCCGGTGGACTCTGTAGACACCTTTACCCAGGGTGACAATGTCCGCATGGTTATTCAGCCCAGAGGGGAATGGGAGCATGCTGCTTACCAGACCGACAACAAATTTATTGTCGAGATCAAGCCGATAGTAGAAGGCCAGAACAAGCAGGCGAAGGATGGCGGAACCGGCTACACCGGGGACAAGCTGACCCTTAACTTCCAGAACATTTCGGTGCGTGAGGCACTGAACGTGATCGCCGACTTTACCAACCTGAATATCGTGATCAGTGACACGGTAAGTGGTAATTTGACGTTGCGCCTGAAGGACGTGCCGTGGGATCAGGCACTGGATATCATTCTGCAAAGCCGTGGCCTGGATATGCGCAAGAATGGCAACGTGATTCAGGTCGCACCACGCGAAGAACTTGCCGCCAAGGAAAAGCTGGCGTTGTCGGCAAATCAGGAAATATCCGATCTGGAGGCGACGCGTACAGAAAGCTTCCAGCTAAGCTACCAGAAGGGCAGCGATATTATCGCGCTGCTGACCAATGACAAGCAGCGCATCCTGTCCAAGCGCGGCAGCGCGGTAGTGGATCAGCGCACCAACACGCTGTTCGTGCAGGACACTCCTTCGCGCCTGGAAGAGGTGCGTAAACTGATTCAGCAAATCGACGTGCCGGTGCGTCAGGTGATGATCGAAGCGCGTTTCGTTTCGGCGGGAGACTCCTTCACGCGTACTTTGGGCGGACGTCTGAGTTATGCTTCAACCAATGCGTCGGGATTTGCGGTGGGCAGTAATACACCAACTGCAACACGGGGAATCATCTCGGGCGGTAGCGTGAATTTGCCTGGAGCCACTAGCGGGACAGGCGGATTGACGCTTTCGCTGTTCAACCCCGCAGCGACTAAAACATTGACATTGGAACTGACGGCTTCCGAACTGGATGGTCGAACCAAGAATATTGCCAGTCCGCGCGTAGTGACCGCAGACAAGACCGAGGCAACCATCCAGTCGGGTACGCAAATCCCCTATCAGCAAGCCACCAGCAGCGGTGCGACCAGCATTGCCTTCAAGGACGCGACGCTCAGCCTGAAGGTGACGCCGCAGATCACGCCTGACGATCACATCAACATGAAGCTGGATGTGAACCAGGACACGGTGGGTACAGTGTATAGCGGAGTGCCCAGTATCAATACCAAGAAAGTCAGCACTCAGGTGCTGGTTGAGAATGGCGGTACGGTAGTAATTGGCGGCGTGTATACCCAGGATATCGCCAACTCTACGCAGAAAGTGCCATTGCTGGGCGACGTACCGGTTGTGGGCTGGTTGTTCAAGAACAATACCAAGAGCGATAACAAGCAGGAGTTGCTGGTTTTCATTACCCCCAAGATTCTCAAAGACAGCCTGAATCTGAATTAAGCACAGAGAGTGTTTGCAGGCCCGGCTATATTGTAGCCGGGCTTTTTGTTTACAGCTTCCAGAAGCGTACCGCAGTCCTTTTCGGCTACAATTCCGATATGTGTGATTCCAATACAGCCCATCCCAAGCGTCCTTCCGGTAATGTTTTCCTGGTCGGCATGATGGGCGCCGGGAAAACCACGGTGGGCAAGCTGCTTGCGCAGCAGATGGGCAGGGTATTCATCGACAGTGATGAGGAAATCCAGCGGCGCACCGGGGTGACCATACCGCATATTTTCGATGTCGAAGGCGAAGCTGGTTTTCGCCAGCGCGAGGCGGCAGCCATTCAGGATCTGGTGCAAGGGGACAATATTGTGCTGGCAACTGGTGGTGGCGCGGTGCTGAGCGAGAGCAATCGTGAAGCGCTGAGGTGCAACGGTACAGTGGTCTATCTGAAGAGTTCGATACATGACCTCTGGCAGCGTACTCGCCATGATCGCAACCGGCCGTTGTTACAAACTGCCGACCAGCGCGCCAAATTGCGGGAATTGTTCGAGCAGCGCGATCCACTCTATATGCAGGTGGCTGACCTGGTGGTGCATACCGGCAAACAGAGCGCACACTGTCTGGTGCTGAAGCTGCAACAGGAACTGGAAACGAGAATGCCAACAGAAACCAAGTTATGCAAACCCTGACCGTCGGGCTGGACGAACGCAGCTACCCTATACATATCGCTCGCGGGCTGTTGAGCCGCGCTGAATTGCTGTTGCCATACCTGCCGCAAAAGCGGGCCGCGATTGTGACCAATACTACCGTGGCCCCGCTGTATCTGGAACAGCTGCAAACCGAGTTGCAGGATAACGGGGTAAGCATTGTGCCGATCATCCTGCCCGACGGAGAGGAATACAAGAACGCGGCAACACTCAACCTGATCTATGACGCTTTGCTTGCCCACCGTTGCGAGCGTACCACGCCGCTGATTGCGCTGGGCGGCGGTGTTATCGGTGATATGACGGGGTTCGCTGCTGCTACCTATTTGCGCGGTGTGCCCTTTATCCAGGTTCCCACTACGCTGTTGTCGCAAGTGGACTCATCGGTCGGCGGCAAGACCGGCATCAATCATCCGCTGGGAAAAAACATGGTGGGCGCGTTCTACCAGCCACAGGTGGTGCTGGCGGATGTCGCAACGCTGGATACGTTGCCGGATCGCGAATTGCGTGCAGGCATCGCCGAAGTGATCAAGTACGGCCTGATCCGCGACCTGCCGTTTTTTGGCTGGCTGGAACAGAACATGGGCAAGTTGCTGGCGCGTGATGCGGATGCGCTGCAATATGCCATTGCACGCAGCTGTCAGAACAAGGCTGAGGTGGTGGCAGCCGATGAACGCGAAAGCGGCGAGCGCGCATTACTCAATCTGGGCCACACATTCGGTCACGCCATCGAGAATGGCATGGGATACGGAGTGTGGTTACACGGCGAGGCGGTGGCGACCGGTGCCATCATGGCAACCGACCTGTCGCAGCGGCTGGGCTGGCTTGGTGCATCCGATGTTGCGCGTATTCGCAGCCTGTTCGAGCAAGCCGGGCTGAGCACGGCGGCACCGGCGCTGGGCGCCGACAGGTATCTGCAGCTGATGGGGCTGGACAAAAAAGTAGTCGGCGGCAAGATGCGCTTCGTGTTGCTCAAAGCCATCGGCCGGGCGGTGGTGTCGGAAGCGCCGGCGGATTTATTGCATCAGACTCTGGATGCCGCCCATGGCTGAGCTGGCGCCCTATGCGGCGGCCGAACATAACTCGCGCGGGCGCCGCGTAGCGGAAGAAGCTCCTTTTGCGCGCAGCGCATTCCAGCGTGACCGCGACCGCATTATCCACTCTACGGCATTCCGCCGCCTGGAATACAAGACCCAGGTATTCGTTAACCATGAAGGCGACCTGTTCCGTACGCGGTTGACGCACAGCATCGAAGTCGCACAAATCGGGCGCTCCATTGCCCGCTGCCTCCATCTCAACGAAGACCTGGTGGAGGCCATTTCGCTGGCGCATGACCTCGGCCATACCCCATTCGGCCATGCCGGGCAGGATGCACTGAATACTTGCATGAAGGATTACGGCGGTTTCGAGCACAACCTGCAATCCCTGCGGGTTGTGGATGTGCTGGAAGAGCGTTATGCCGCTTTTGACGGGCTCAATCTCTGTTTCGAGACGCGTGAAGGCATACTCAAGCATTGCTCGCCCGAGCGTGCGGCTACGCTGGGGGAGGTGGGCGAGCGTTTCCTCAATGACCAGCGGCCTGCGCTGGAAGCGCAGATTGCCAACCTCGCGGACGAAATCGCCTACAACAACCACGATGTGGACGACGGTTTGCGCTCCGGGCTGATTACGCTGGAGCAGCTTGCATCGGTCAGGCTGTTTGCCATGCATCTGGATGCCGTACGCCAGGCTTATCCGGAGCTGGCCGAGCGTCGCCTGGTACATGAGACGGTGCGGCGCATGATCAATACCCTGGTTTCCGACCTGATTCGGGAGACGCAGAAGAACATCCGGCAATATGCGCCACGCGATCTGGGCGCAGTGCGCAATGCGCCGCCCATCGTGGCGTTCACTGCCGAAATGATCGAGCAGAGCCGCGAGCTTAAGGCGTTCCTGCGTACGCATCTGTATCGCCACTACCGTGTCATGCGCATGAGCGCCAAGGCGCACCGCATCATCAGCGACCTGTTCCAGGCATTCATTGAAGACCGGCGACTGCTGCCGCCGCAGTTCCGGCTGCAAGCCGAGAGTGACGGTCCGCGTGCCGTAGCCGATTACATTGCCGGCATGACTGACCGTTACGCCATCCGCGAGCATCGCCGCATTTTTGCGGTGGAAGAGATCCAGATCTGAGGCCAGGCGCCTTGCCGCTGTTGCTGTTCGACCCGAGACAAGGTAACATTCCCGCCCTTTCGCTTTAGTTTTTTAATGACGGGCAGTGTGGTTTTTATTGTTACCTAGGCCCGAATGATTTTGATGAGGAACAACGTGATCCATTCTTCGTTGCCGCAACGGCAAGGTTTGTATGATCCGCGCCAGGAGCGCGATGCCTGTGGGTTTGGTTTTGTTGCGCACATCAAGGGCAAACCTAGTCACGATACGATACGCCAGGGGCTGCAGATACTGGAAAACCTGACCCACCGCGGTGCAGTCGGGGCTGACCCATTGGCTGGCGATGGCGCCGGCATCCTGATTCAGCTTCCCGATGCCTTTCTGCGCAAGACCTGTGGCGTGCAGGGATTCGTGTTGCCCGACACGGGCAGTTATGGCGTGGGCATGCTGTTCCTGCCGCGCGATGCTAAAGCGCGCGCCACCTGCGAACAGATTATTGCCGACAGGATCAAGGCCGAAGGCCAGACATTGCTCGGTTGGCGCGATGTGCCGGTGGACGGCAGCGGCCTCGGCGAGAGCGTCAGGAAAGAAGAGCCGCAGGTACGCCAGGTGTTCATCGGCCGCGGCAAAAACTGCGCCGACCAGGATGCGTTCGAGCGCAAACTGTTCGTGATCAGGAAGACGGCCGAACATGCGGTGCGTGCGCTGGCTGACGGCCGGTGCAATGGTTTCTACATTCCCTCGATGTCCTCGCGCACCATCGTATACAAGGGCATGCTGCTGGCCAACCAGGTCGGCCAGTATTATCTCGACCTGCAGGACCCGACGGCATTGAGTGCGCTGGCCATGGTGCACCAGCGCTTCTCCACCAACACCTTTCCTACCTGGGACCTGGCACACCCGTTCCGCATGATTGCGCACAACGGCGAAATCAACACCGTGCGCGGTAACGTCAACTGGATGACGGCACGCCACGCGGCGATGTCATCCAAGATGCTGGGCGAAGACCTGGAAAAGCTGTGGCCGTTGATCATCGAGGGCCAGTCCGACTCCGCCTGTTTCGACAACGCGCTGGAGCTGCTGGTGGCGGGTGGCTATTCGCTGCCGCATGCGATGATGCTGCTGATTCCCGAGGCTTGGGCCGGCAATCCGCTGATGGACGAGGAGCGCCGCGCATTCTACGAATACTATGCTGCGCTGATGGAGCCATGGGATGGTCCGGCAGCCGTGGCCTTTACCGACGGTCGGCAGATCGGTGCGACGCTCGACCGCAACGGCCTGCGTCCGGCGCGCTATCTGATCACCGACGACGACCTTGTGCTGATGGCATCGGAAATGGGCGTGCTGGATATCCCGCAACACAAGATAGTGAAGAAATGGCGTCTGCAGCCGGGCAAGATGTTCCTGATCGACATGGAAGCCGGACGTATTGTGGACGACGCCGAGCTCAAGACACAGCTTGCCACGGCCAAGCCCTATCGCCAGTGGATCGAGCAGTCGCGTTATTTCCTGTCCGACCTGCCCGGCGGCAAGAGCAAGTCTGTCGCCCCGGATAATCTGCTGGATATCCAGCAGGCGTTCGGCTACACCCAGGAAGAACTCAAGTTCATCCTCGCGCCGATGGCTGCGGCCGGTGAAGAGGCGACCGGCTCCATGGGCAATGATGCCGCATTGCCGGTGTTGTCCAGCAAGAGCAAGGTGCTCTACAACTATTTCAAGCAGCTGTTTGCGCAGGTGACCAACCCGCCGATCGACCCGATCCGCGAAGAGATCGTGATGTCGCTGACCAGCTTCATCGGCCCCAAGCCCAACTTGCTCGGCATAGACGAAACCGATCCGCCGTTGCGCCTGGAAGTGCAACAGCCGGTGCTGACCAACGAGGATATGGCCAAACTGCGCAATATAGACCGGCTGACGCAGGGCCGCTACAAATCGCTGGTGCTTGACATTACCTATCCCGCGGAAGAGGGGGCGAAAGGCTGCAAGAAAGCGCTGGCCGCACTATGCAAGGCCGCAGCGAAGGCGACCACCAGCGGCTACAACGTGCTGATCCTGTCCGATCGTACCGTGTCGCGCGGGCAAGTTGCCATTCCTGCGCTGCTGGCCTGTTCCTCGGTGCATCACCATCTGGTGGGCAAGGGGCTGCGCACCAGTGCCGGCCTGGTGGTGGATACCGGCTCGGCACGTGAAACCCATCACTTTGCCCTGCTCGCCGGTTATGGTGCGGAAGCGGTATGCCCGTGGCTGGCCTATGACAGCATCGCCTCGCTCAATGGTTTCCTGCCGAAGGGCTTGTCGGCTGCGGATGCAGACAAGCGTTTCATCAAGGCGGTGAACAAGGGCCTGCTCAAGGTGATGTCCAAGATGGGCATTTCCACCTACCAGTCCTATTGCGGTTCGCAGATTTTCGAAGCGATCGGCCTCAATGCCGGCTTTGTCGCCGATTATTTTCCGGGCACTGCTACCCAGATCGAGGGTATTGGCCTGAAGGAAGTCGCGGAAGAGGCGGTACGTACCCATCAGGCGGCTTTTGGCAACGACCCGGTGCTCGCCAATGCGCTGGATGCGGGTGGCGAATACGCCTGGCGCGTGCGCGGCGAAGAGCATACCTGGACGCCGGACTCCATCGCCAAGCTGCAGCATGCCACGCGTGCCAACAACTTCGCGACCTACAAGGAATACGCAAAGCTCATCAACGACCAGAGCCAGCGCATGATGACTTTGCGCGGCCTGTTCGAGATCAAGCCTGCGGGTAAGCCGGTGCTGCTGGATGAGGTCGAGCCCGCGCGCGAGATCGTCAAGCGTTTTGCCACGGGGGCGATGTCGCTGGGTTCGATTTCCACCGAGGCGCACACCGTGCTGGCGCAGGCGATGAACCGCATTGGCGGCAAGTCGAATACCGGCGAAGGCGGCGAGGACGCCAACCGTTTTCGCAAGCTGAAGGCCGGCGAGAAGTTGTCCGACATCATCGGCAAAAACCGTATCGAGGCCGATCGTGTGATGGCCGAGGGTGATTCGCTGCGCTCCGCCATCAAGCAGGTTGCTTCCGGCCGTTTCGGCGTGACCGTCGAATATCTCGCGAATGCCGACCAGATCCAGATCAAGATGGCACAGGGTGCCAAGCCTGGCGAAGGCGGCCAGTTGCCGGGCGGTAAGGTATCGGAATACATCGGCAAGCTGCGTCACTCGGTGCCGGGCGTCGGCCTGATTTCGCCGCCACCGCACCACGACATCTATTCCATCGAAGACCTGGCGCAACTCATTCATGACCTGAAAAACGCCAATCCGGATGCCTCGATTTCCGTGAAACTGGTGTCGGAAGTCGGCGTCGGTACGGTGGCCGCAGGCGTATCCAAGGCCAAGGCCGACCACATTGTGATTTCCGGCTACGATGGCGGCACCGGTGCGTCACCGCTGTCTTCGATCAAGCATGCCGGTACGCCATGGGAACTGGGTCTGGCCGAGGCGCAACAGACGCTGGTGCTGAACCAGCTGCGTGGCCGCATCGGCCTGCAGGTGGATGGCCAGCTCAAGACCGGGCGCGATGTGCTGATCGGAGCATTGCTTGGTGCCGACGAATTCGGATTTGCTACCGCGCCGCTGGTGGTCGCGGGCTGCATCATGATGCGCAAGTGCCATCTCAACACCTGCCCGGTTGGCGTGGCGACGCAGGATCCCGAGTTGCGCAAGAAATTCACCGGCCAGCCGGAGCATGTAGTCAACTACTTCTTCTTCATCGCCGAGGAAGTGCGCGAGCTGATGGCGCAGCTGGGCATCCGCAAGTTCGATGACCTGATCGGCCGCAGCGACCTGCTCGACATGCGGCAAGGCGTGGCGCACTGGAAAGCCAGGGGGCTGGATTTCTCGCGCATTTTCCACCAGCCTGCGATGGCGGCCAGCGTGGCGCGCCGTCATGCCGAAGCGCAGGATCACGAACTGGTCAAGGCGCTCGACAACAAGCTGATCGAACACGCCAGGGCCGCGCTCGACAACCGGCAGGCCGTGGTGGTCGAAAGCAACGTCTGCAACGTCAATCGTACGGTCGGGACCATGCTGTCGCATGAAGTGGCCAGGCGCTACGGCAATGCCGGACTGCCCGACGACACTATCACGGTGAAGCTGAAGGGCACGGCCGGGCAGAGTTTCGGCGCCTTCCTTGCGCATGGCATTACCCTCGAACTGAGCGGCGAAGGCAACGACTATGTCGGCAAGGGTCTGTGCGGCGGGCGCATCGTGGTGATGCCGCCGGATGAATGCAAGATCGTGGCCGAGGACAACATCATCGTCGGCAACACCGTGCTGTACGGTGCGACCAGCGGCGAATGCTATTTCCGCGGCGTAGCCGGCGAGCGTTTTGCCGTACGCAATTCCGGCGCGATTGCGGTGGTGGAGGGCCTGGGCGACCATGGCTGCGAATACATGACCGGCGGCATGGTGGTGGTGTTGGGACAGACCGGGCGCAACTTTGCAGCCGGCATGTCCGGTGGCGTAGCTTACGTGCTGGATGAGGACGGCAGTTTCGACGAGCGCTGCAACATGGCCATGGTGCAGCTGGAAGGCATACCGGAAGAATCCGCAGCCAGCGAAACCGGCGAGCTCGAAGTGCATGGCCGCGTGCATCTCAATCACCTGGGCAAGGCCGATGAAGCCGTGCTGCGCGGCAAGATCGAGAAACACCTGAGCTACACTGGCAGTGCTCGCGCCAAGCAGATACTGGATAACTGGAGCAGTTACCTGCCCAGGTTCGTGAAGGTCATGCCGACCGAATATCGTCGTGCGTTGCTTGAAATTGCGGCGCAGCAGAAGGAGGCCGCATAATGGGCAAGCCCACTGGGTTCATGGAATTCAAACGCATCAATGAAGGCTATACGCCGGTCAAGCAGCGTTTGAAGAATTACCAGGAATTTGTTGCACACCTGAGCGATACCCAGGCGTCGAAGCAGGGTGCGCGCTGCATGGATTGCGGCATTCCGTTCTGCACCAGCGGCTGTCCCGTGAATAACATCATTCCGGACTGGAACGACCTGGTGTATCACGGCAACTGGAAGCAGGCGCTGGATGTGCTGCATTCCACC
Source organism: Sideroxydans sp. (assembly GCA_016124455.1). GTDB lineage: Bacteria > Pseudomonadota > Gammaproteobacteria > Burkholderiales > Gallionellaceae > RI-121. The sequence continues at coordinate 170,047 of WGNQ01000004.1, forward strand.
AACAATTTCCCGGAAATCACCGGCCGTATCTGCCCGGCGCCCTGCGAAGCAGCCTGTACGCTGAACATCAACGACGACGCGGTGGGCATCAAGTCGATCGAGCACGCCATTATCGACAAGGGTGGCGAGAACGGCTGGGTCGTGCCGCAGCCTGCCGCGAAAAAGACGGGCAAGAAAGTGGCCGTGATTGGCTCCGGTCCTGCCGGCCTGGCTGCAGCGCAGCAACTCGCGCGTGCGGGCCACAGCGTGACGGTGTTCGAGAAGAACGACCGTATCGGCGGCCTGCTGCGCTACGGCATTCCCGACTTCAAGCTGGACAAGCGCCTGATCGACTGGCGCATGGCGCAATTGCAGGCCGAAGGCGTCAAATTCCAGACCGGCACCTTCATCGGCGATAAGGCGCCGGGTCAGGGTGTGGCCAACGATGCGAAAAAAACGATCAAGCCGAAAGAACTGCTGAAGAAATTCGATGCCGCAATTCTGGCCGGTGGCTCGGAACAGCCGCGCGACCTGCAGGTGCCCGGGCGTGAATTGAAAGGCGTGCATTTCGCACTGGAATTCCTGATCCCGCAGAACAAGGACGTGGCGGGTGATGGCCGGAACCCGATCAATGCCAAGGGCAAGCATGTGGTGGTGATCGGCGGCGGCGATACCGGCTCCGACTGCGTGGGCACGTCCAACCGTCACGGTGCAGCCTCGATCACCCAGATTGAAGTGATGCCGCGTCCGCCGGAAATGGAAAACAGGCCGCTGACCTGGCCGAACTGGCCGCTCCGCCTGCGCACTTCCAGTTCGCACGATGAAGGCTGTACGCGCGACTGGGCGATCGCCACCAAGGAGTTTTCCGGCAAGAACGGCAAGCTCACCGGACTCAAGGCCGTACGCGTCGAATTCAAGGATGGCAAGCTGGTGGAGATCCCCGGCAGCGAGTTCGAAATCAAGGCCGATCTGGTGTTCCTGGCCATGGGTTTCACCAACCCGTTGCAGCAGGTACTGGACGCATTCGGCGTGGACAAGGACGCACGCGGTAACGCCAGGGCAGGCACAGAGGGTACTGGCTGCTACCAGACCAGCGTGAAGAAAGTGTTTGCGGCGGGCGATATGCGCCGCGGGCAGTCGTTGGTGGTATGGGCGATCCGTGAAGGCCGCCAGGCGGCGCGTGCGGTCGATGAATATCTGATGGGCAGCTCCGTGCTGCCGCGTTAAGCAGAAAGAACCATGAACTTCAAACTCAAAAACGATACCTTCCTGCGTGCGTTGCTGCGCGAACCGACCGACTATACCCCAGTGTGGATGATGCGCCAGGCCGGGCGCTACCTGCCCGAATACTGCGCCACGCGCAAACGTGCGGGCAGCTTCCTCGACCTGTGCAAATCGCCGGATATGGCGACCGAAGTCACACTGCAGCCGCTGGATCGTTTCCCGCTGGATGCGGCAATCCTGTTCTCGGATATCCTCACCGTGCCGGATGCGATGGGCCTGGGTCTGTATTTCGCCGAGGGCGAAGGCCCGAAATTCGAGCGCCCGCTGCGCGACGAAGCCGCGATCAAGGCACTGCGTGTGCCTGACATCGGCAGCGAGCTGAAGTACGTTACCGATGCCGTGTCGCAGATACGCAAGGCGCTGGATGGCCGCGTGCCGCTGATCGGCTTTTCCGGCAGCCCGTGGACCCTGTCGTGCTATATGGTGGAAGGCGGCAGCAGCAGCGACTATGCGCGCGTCAAGACGCTGATGTACAAAGAGCCGAAACTCATGCACCACATCCTCGAGGTGACAGCACAGGCGGTGACTGCCTACCTCAATGCGCAGATTGAGGCCGGGGCGCAGGCAGTGATGATTTTCGATTCCTGGGGCGGCGCGTTGTCGCACGCCGCGTATCATGAATTTTCCCTGCCCTACATGCAGCGCATCGTGGCGGGCCTGATCAAGGAAAAGGATGGCATGCGCATTCCCGCCGTGGTGTTTACCAAGGGCGGCGGGCTGTGGATAGAAAGCATTGCCGATATCGGCTGCGATGCGGTGGGCCTGGACTGGACCATGGATATCGGCGTGGCGCGGCAGAAAGTGGGTCACAAGGTGGCGTTGCAGGGCAACCTCGATCCGGCAGTGCTGTTCTCCTCGCCTGAAGTGATTCGCAACGAAGTTGAGCGCATCCTGGCCAGCTATGGTTATGGCAGCGGCCATGTGTTCAATCTGGGACACGGCATTTCGCAATTTACCGACCCGGATAACGCGGCAGCGCTGGTACAGGCGGTGCGTGAACTCAGCCAGAAATACCACTGAAATCACTTGACAGGCGCGGGGTTATGCACAAGCCCTGCGTAAAATCCGGAGGCCGCGGGAAATTTTCCGCGGCTTTTGTTGTTTTGGCGTAACATATTGTTTTTATTGGTATGCCGCACTGCCTGCAAAGTGAGCGAGAGTGCAAAACCGTATATATCGTTTGCAGTTAGGGTGGTTATTATGAAGTTACCCACATCGTTATCCACAGATAATGTGGACAACAAAAAATAGGTAATCCGCTAAGCTGGTTAGCGTCGTTTCGCAGAAATTACAGGAGAAGCGTTTACTAAATGCCTATTGTTCGCGTCGCCTTGGATGTGCCACTGACCACGCTGTTCGATTATGCAGTTGGGCATGCCGTGGACGCGTTGCCGGGGCAGCGCGTGCTGGTGCCGTTCGGGCGCAAACAGATGGTGGGCGTGGTGCTGGAGCAGGTGGAGGATTCGGCGCTGGATGCCGCACGTATCAAGCCCGTCGTGCGGGTGCTGGATGAGGCGCCGTTGCTGCCTGCCGATGTGCTGGAGCTGTTGCGTTTCTGCAGTGAGTATTACCATTACCCGCTCGGTGCTGTGGTCGTGGCGGCGTTGCCGGTCAGGCTGCGCAGTGCCGAACCGCTGGCGCGTCGCGAAGCGCAGCGCTATGCATTGACGCCTGCGGGCCAGGCATTGGCGATGGAGCAGATTCCCGGGCGCAAGATCGTACAGCGCCGCCTGCTCGCCGCCCTGCAGCAGGGCGTGCTGACCATCGCGCAATTGCGCGCCCTGTCGCCGAGCGCACCGGCCGCATTGCAGGCAATGCGGGAGGCAGGCTGGGTGGAACCATGTGCGGTTGAAGCAGTGCCACCCGGGGTAGTTCTCCGTGATGCCCACACGCTGAATGCCGAACAGCAGCAGGCTGTGGATGCGGTTGCACAATCTTCCGGCTATGGTTGCTTCCTGCTGCACGGTATTACCGGCAGCGGCAAGACCGAGATCTATATGCACCTGATGCACCGCGTCCTGCAACGGGGTGGCCAGGTATTGTTGCTGGTACCGGAAATCAACCTGACGCCGCAACTGGAAAGTTACTTCAGCAGCCGCTTCCCGGATGTAGAGCTGGCCAGCCTGCACAGCGGGCTGGCAGAAGGCGTACGTGCGCAAAACTGGCTGCGTGCGCAATCCGGCCAGGCGCGTATCGTGCTCGGGACGCGGCTGGCCGTATTCGCGCCGTTGCCGCAGCTGAAACTGATCATTGTGGACGAAGAACACGACGCCTCGTTCAAGCAGCAGGACGGCCTGCGCTATTCGGCACGCGACGTGGCGATTTTCCGCGCCAACCAGCGCCGCTTGCCCATCGTGCTCGGCTCGGCCACGCCATCGCTGGAGAGTTACCACAATGCCCGGAGCGGGCGCTACCGGCTGTTGCAACTGACCGGGCGCGCGCATGCTGCGGCGCGTTTGCCCGATGTGCGTTGCATCAATACCAGCCACAGCATCCTGCATCACGGTATCAGCGAGCAGCTGCTTGCGGCGATACAGCAGCGCTTGCAGCGCGGCGAACAAAGCCTGATGTTCATCAATCGCCGTGGTTATGCGCCGGTGCTGATGTGCACCGCCTGTGGCTGGCTATCAGGCTGTGCGCGTTGTGCAGGCAAGCTGGTGCTGCACTTGCAGGACCGGCGGTTACGCTGCCATCACTGCGGTTACCAGACGCGCGTGCCGCATGCCTGCCCGGATTGCGGCAATGCCGACCTGCAGCCGGTCGGCATCGGTACGCAACGTGTGGAAGAGGTGTTACAGGAACGTTTTCCTGAAGCGCGCATCTTGCGCGTGGATCGCGACAGTACGCGCAACAAGGGAACCTGGAATGCGATGCGCCAACAGATCAAGGACGAGGTGGTGGATATTCTGGTGGGCACCCAGATGCTGGCGAAAGGACATGATTTTCCCGGCCTCACGCTGGTCGGCGTGCTCAACCCGGACGGTGCACTATACAGCAGCGATTTCCGTGCATCGGAAAAACTGTATGCGCAACTGGCGCAGGTGGCCGGCCGTGCCGGGCGTGCGGAACAGCCGGGCGAGGTGCTGATACAGACTGCCTTCCCCGATCATCTGCTGTTCCGTGCGTTACGCGAACACGATTATGCTGCCTATGCGCAGGTCCTGCTGGACGAGCGTCAGTCGGCGGGTTTCCCGCCGTTCGTCTATCAGGCCATGCTGCGTGCCGAGGGCAAGCAGGAAGCCGAGGTATATGCATTCCTGCAGCAGGCACGCGAGGCGGCCGTGGCATTGGCGCTGCCGGTGGAGGTCTATGGCGTGGTGCCCGCAGCCATGCCGCGCCGCGCCAACCACACCCGTGCGCAAATATTGGTGCAATGTGACGCACGTAGAATGCTGCAGCAATTCTTGCAGGCATGGTGCCCGCAACTTGAGGCGTTGCCGGCGCGTAAACTGCGCTGGTCGGTGGACGTGGATCCCCTGGATTTCTAAAAGGGGGGTGTCCCCATACCCCTTATGGGGGGATTGACCACAATGAAGTTGGGTATAGACTCTCGAAAAATCCGAAATGCACTTAACTAAAAAGGGAGGTACAGATGTCAGGCAGCGACACGATAGACAACCCGGAACGCCGTAATTTCCTGGGCAAGATCACCACAGTGGCAGGCGTGACCGGAGCAGCCGCAGCCTGCTGGCCTTTCGTCAACAGCATGAACCCGAGTTCGGATGTGCTGGCCAAGGCCACCACCGAAGTCGACCTCAGCAACATTCCTCCCGGTGGCGAACACTCCGTGGCGTGGCAGGGCAAGCCGGTGTTTGTGGTGCACCGCACGCCGGAGCAGATCAAGAATGCAGAGTCCTCCAACGGCTCCATCGATCCGGAAGCCGACAGCAAGCGCGTACTCAAGCCGGAGTGGCTGGTGGTGGTCGGCATCTGTACCCACCTCGGCTGCGTGCCCAACCGTGATCCGGAAGGCGGTTGGCTGTGCCCCTGCCATGGCAGCATGTACGATGCCAGCGGCCGCGTGATCCGCGGGCCGGCGCCCAAGAATCTGGAAGTGCCGACCTACAGCTTTGTCAGCGACAACAAAATCCTCATCGGAAAAGCTTAAGGGGGCATCATGTTCAATCGAATGATTTCATGGATAGACCAGCGTTTCCCACTCACCTCTTTCGTCAAGCATGACCTTACCGGCTACCCGACGCCGCGCAACCTGAGCTACTGGTGGAACTTCGGTTTCCTCGCCGGCTTCGTGCTCGTGCTGCAGCTGGCGACCGGGATTTTCCTGGCGATGCACTACAAGGCCGACTCGGGCATGGCGTTCGACTCGATCCAGCACATCATGCGCGACGTGAATTACGGCTGGCTGCTGCGTTACCTGCACGCTACCGGCGCCTCGGCATTCTTTGTGGTGGTGTATGTGCACATGGCACGTACGCTGTATTACGGCTCCTACCGCAAGCCGCGCGAGCTGCTGTGGTGGACCGGCCAGGGATTGCTGCTGCTGCTGATGGCGATTTCCTTCATGGGCTACCTGCTGCCATGGGGACAGATGTCGTACTGGGGCGCGGCGGTGATTACCAATCTGTTCCGCGCCACGCCGTTCATCGGTGACCAGGTGGTGATCTGGCTGCGCGGCGATTACGGCGTAGGCGATGCCACCCTGACCCGTTTCTTTGCGCTGCACTACCTGTTCCCGTTCATTATCGTGGGCGGCGTGGTGATCCACCTGATCGCGCTGCACACCGTAAAGAGCAGCAATCCTTCCGGCATCAATCTGGCGGACAAGGACAACATCCCGTTCCACCCGTATTTCACGATCAAGGACATGTTCGGGCTGGGCGTTTACCTGCTGGTCTTCTTCGTGTTCGTGTTCTTCTTCCCCAACGCCTTCATCGAGGCGGCCAACAACATCCCGGCCAACCCGATGCAGACGCCTCCGCACATCGTGCCGGAATGGTACTTCCTGCCGTTCTACGCCATCCTGCGTTCGGTGCCTGACCTGATCGGAGGCGTGGTGGCGATGGGGCTGTCGGTGATGATTTTCGCCGCCATGCCGTATATGGATCGTTCGCGCATACCGGGCGGTGCGCATTACCGGCCGCTGTATCGTCTCCAGTTCTACATATTCATCATCGCCATCTTCGTGCTCGGCTATGTCGGTTCGCAACCGGTGACCGACAACATCGTGCTGCTCGGCCGCGGCGCTACGCTGGTTTATTTTGCCTGCTTCCTGTTCCTGCCGATCATTTCGAAAGTGGAGGAACGTATGCTGCTCAAGCGCGGGTTGCCGCCCGCGGTGCGTGCCATGGTGGAAGGAGAAAAAGCATGATTAACCATCGTTCATCGAAGCGCTTCTGCCTGGTATTGCTGCTGGGACTGTTGCCGCTGTTTGCCAATGCCAGTGAGGAAAAGCTCGACGAGAGCCCGATCCCGACCGACCGCGCATCGATCCAGCGCGGTGCGGAAGAGGTGGTGACTACCTGCGGCGGCTGCCATGGCCTCAAGTACGTCAAGTACAGCGATCTGCTTACCCTGGGTTTCGCCAAGGACAAGGTGGACGGCTGGCGCGGTCCGTTGCCGCTGGATGCGGCCCTCAAACCGCAGATGTCGGCAGACGATGCCACGGCATCTTTCGGGGTGGCGCCGCCAGACCTGAGCCTGATGGCGGCGGCCCGCGAAGGCGGCGGACACTACCTGTACAGCTACCTGACCGGCTATCACATAAACGACAAGGGCGAGCTGACCAACAGCGTGTTTCCGGTTACGCGCATGCCGGATGTGCTGGGTCTGTCCGGCATCACCGACCCGAAACAGCGTGCCGAGATGGAGGAGAAGGCCAAGGACGTCAGCGCGTTCCTGATCTGGGCGGCCGATCCGCATGCACAGGAGCGCAAGCACCTGGGCTATTACGTCCTGGCCTATGTGTTCGTGATGACCATTCTGCTGTTCCTGTGGAAGAAACAGATCTGGCACGACATCGACCGTCAGCCCAAGATCGAGTAACGCCGCACCCGGGGGCGGATCAAACTGCCCCGTGTTATGCTGTAGCGGCTCCTGCGGGAGCCGCCTGCTTTTGTGGCGCACCCAACATTTTTCAAGGCCAGCCGCATGACCGAAACCTCTGCTTTTATCAGCCAGCTGCGCGTTGCCGTCGGTGCCGAGAATGTGCTGACCGGCGAAGCCGCTACGCCGTATTGCAGGGACTGGCGCGGGCGTTATGCGGGCACTGCGCTGGCGGTGCTGCTGCCGGGCAATACCCGGCAGGTGTCAGACGCGGTGCGGCTGTGTGCCGAACATAAAATCGCCATGGTACCGCAAGGCGGCAACACCAGCCTGTGCGGCGCGTCAGTGCCGCTGGCGGGCGAGTTGCCGCAAGTCGTTATCAGCTTGTCGCGCCTGAATCGCATCCGCCATGTCGATGCCATCAACTACACCATGACCGTCGAGGCCGGTTGCAAACTCGCCAGCCTGTACCAGGCGGCGGAACAGGCAAACCGGCTGTTCCCGCTCGGCCTGACTGCGATCGCGCCGCACTGCGAGATCGGCGGCAACATTTCCACCAATGCCGGCGGCGTTGGCGTGCTGCGCTACGGCAGCGCGCGCGACCTCGTGCTGGGGCTGGAAGTGGTATTGCCGGACGGCCGTATCTGGGAAGGCCTGCGCAGCCTGCGCAAGGATAATACCGGCTATGACCTCAAGCATTTGTTCATCGGTGCGGAGGGTACGCTGGGCATCATTACCGCCGCCGTGCTGAAACTCTTCCCGCGTCCGCAATCGACTGCTACGGCCTGCATCGCGGTGCGCGACCCGGAGGCCGCCGTCGAGTTGCTGGCCTACCTGCGCGCGAATTGCGGCGACACCCTCGGCGCCTTCGAACTGATCTCGCGTTCCTGCCTCGACCTGGTGTTCAAGCATATTCCGGGGACCCGCGAGCCGTTCGCCAGCAGGCACGAATGGCTCGTCATCACCCAGCTCGGCAACGTGTTGCCGGAACCGCTGGATGCGGCACTGAGCGCTGCACTGGAGGAATTCGACGACGGGGTGGTGGAATACACGGTTACCGCCGATCCGGCGCAGGCGGAGGCCTGGTGGAAATTGCGCAAGAGCATCAGTGATGCGCAGAAGATCGAAGGTATCAGCATCAAGCACGATGTATCGGTGCCGGTCAGCCTTGTTGCGCAATTCATCGCGCAGGCCAGTGCCGCCCTGGGCAGCGCCTATCCCGGCATCCGCATTGTCGCTTTCGGCCACATGGGCGACGGCAATATCCATTACAACGCCTCGATGCCCGAGGCCGGGCAGAACAAGGCATTCATCGAGCAGCACGAGCACGCGATCAATCGCATCGTGTACGAAGTGGTGGCGAAACTCGACGGCAGCATCAGCGCCGAACACGGGCTGGGCCAGCTCAAGCGCGATGAAATCACCCGCTACAAGAGTGCGCTGGAAATCGAGCTAATGCGCAGCATCAAGCACACGCTCGACCCGTACGCGCTGATGAATCCGGGTAAAGTGGTATAGCCGGATACGGGCGGTCGCCCGTTCCGGATGTTCAACCAAGGTGGGGGAGTACGGCATATGGCGAGTCAACCCGATATCACCAACATGGCATTATTCTGCGATTTCGAGAACGTTGCGCTGGGCGTGCGCGATGCCCGGTATGCACAGTTCGACATCAGGAAAGTGCTCGAGCGCCTGCTGCTCAAGGGCAGCATCGTGGTCAAGAAAGCCTATTGCGACTGGGAGCGCTACAAGGAATTCAAGGGCACCATGCACGAGGCGGCGTTCGAGCTGATCGAGATTCCGCACGTGCGCCAGTCGGGCAAGAACTCGGCGGATATCCGCATGGTGGTGGATGCGCTAGACCTCTGTTATACCAAGGCCCATGTCGACACTTTTGTGATTATCAGCGGCGACTCGGATTTCTCGCCGCTGGTTTCCAAGCTGCGCGAGAACAACAAATACGTGATCGGCATCGGCGTAAAGGATTCGACCTCCGATTTGCTGAGTGCGAATTGCGATGAGTTTATTTTCTACGATGACCTGGTACGCGAACAGGAAACGAAGAAAAAACAGGCTGTCAAAAAATCGCCGGCCAAATCCGCCGCCAGGCCCGCCGAGGCCCGGGGCGGAGAAGACAAGCGGCAGGAAGCGCTGGAGTTCCTGGTGGAGACTGTCGAGGGCCTGATTTCCGAGCGCGGTTCCGACGAGAAAATCTGGGGGTCGATGGTCAAGTCCACGATGCAGCGGCGCAGGCCGGGCTTTACCGAATCGTCCTATGGCTATCGCTCGTTCAAGGAGCTGGTAGAGGATGCGCAGAAGAACAAGCTGCTCGCGGTAGTGCGCGATGAAAAGTCGGGACAGTACACGATTCGGTTGACAGCGGTTGACTAGGAGGCGTGATTTACAGATGGCAGCTTTGTCCCAGTAGCGGACATTCCTTGTTTACCTACCGGATGAATTAAATTGATATTTTCTTGGGGCAGAAAATACCTTCTCATGTTGGCTGTCTCGGCCATACTCATGACGGCATGTGCTACAACAGCGAATTTTGAAGATTGGATAGGTGACTGGGTGGGGGGCGACATACAAGAACTGCTGGATGCATGGGGGCCGCCTGAACACACCTATGTTCTACAAAACGGAAATACCGAGTATGAATACAATATAACCAAGAAAGCTGTCTTGCCAAACGCGTGCATTGTTTTCTTTGAGGTCAGCCGGGATAACCATAAAATTATTCATATACGACATGAAGGAAAACTTTGTCGCCGAGCTCCTTCAATAGTGTAGATAGTTCTAGAGTGACGGTTTTGTCTCACTAGCGGACATTAAGCATATATCTAACTTATAGTGGAAGTTGCTGGCCTAATAACCATTACTATTAAAACTTGTATGTCATCCCTTCATAAAGTGCAATGTGATATTCACGGCGAACAAGATGAAGCATTCGTTTGCCAACATATTGCTCATTCACTTCACACAGGAATACCTGTGGGTTTTTTCTGGTCTGTCGAGTCAGAGCAACGTCATCCTGATGCTTGGTGCGCAAAATGTGAAGGCTCCAGATTAGATGCTGGCGGGGACTGGACTCCGGAAGTTGAAAAGTTGTTGGGTATAAAGCTACTGTGTGGCAGCTGTTATGAAAATGCAAAGTCTATTTGGTTAGACAGTAAAAAGTAATTCAACTGAATAGTTGAACCATTGCAGCCTGCATTCCCACTTCAGTGAAGCTGCAATGTCTGCTTTGGGCACACAGCAGTTGTTCAATGTTGCATAATCTTTCGGTGCACCGTTATTGGGTTCTGGAAGTACAGAATGTCCAGTATTAACGGGAATTGGAGTCCGCGATGAGAATAGCCCTTGCGCTTGGATGGCTGGCAGCATTTTTTGCGATGCCGGCATATGCAGCACTGAAGGTCGGCGCCATGGCGCCGGATTTTGTGACCCAGGCATCGCTGGGCGGCAAGGTGTTTACCTATTCGCTGGCGGACGCGCTGAAGAAAGGTCCGGTGGTACTGTATTTCTATCCGGCCGCGTTCACCAAGGGCTGCACCATCGAGGCGCATGATTTTGCCGATGCGATTGAAAAATACCAGGCGCTCGGTGCGAGCGTGATCGGCGTTTCCCACGACGATATCGACAAGCTGAACAAGTTTTCGGTCAGCGAATGCCGCAGCAAATTTCCGGTGGCGGCCGATCCCGACCAGCGCATCATGAAATCCTACGATGCGGTTCTCCTGCCCTTCCTGCATTACGCCGACCGGACGTCCTACGTGATCGCGCCCAGTGGCGAGATCATCTATACCTACACCGCCATGCAGCCCGACAATCACGTCAAGAATACGCTGGACGCGCTGCGTAAATGGATTGCGGAACAAAAGACCCGATAAATATCGCGGGCCTGGGTGCCGTTTGCCGACGTGTGGCACCCTTCCCCTGCGCCGGGGCTGCCTGCAAGTTCGCAAACAATCCGGTAGTGCCCAGGTGGTATAATCCGCGCCTCTTTAAAGGTGCTGTGTCATGTCTGCCGTATTGAATTTCAAAACCCATCTTGCCGAATTATTTGCGCAGGCCTTGCGCACCGTGGCGCCGGATCATGCTGCCACGACCATCCTGATCGAGCGCCCCAAGCTGGCGGCGCATGGCGACTATGCCTGCAATCTGGCGATGCAGCTGGCCAAGCCGTTGCGTCGGCCGCCGCGCGAGATCGCGCAGGCGCTGATTGCGGCGTTGCCCCAATCCGGCGTGATAGAAAAACTCGAAATCGCCGGTGCCGGATTCATCAACGTGTCGATTACCACCGCCGCCAAGCAGTCGGTGGTGCATGGCGTATTGCAGGCGGGTGCGGGTTATGGCCATGTGCATGTCGGCGCGGGGCGCAAGGTGGGGGTGGAGTTCGTTTCCGCGAATCCTACCGGGCCGCTGCATGTCGGCCACGGGCGCGGTGCGGCGGTGGGCGATTGCCTGTGCCGTGTGCTGCATGCGGCGGGCTGGAACGTGACGCGCGAGTTCTATTACAACGATGCGGGCGCACAGATCGATAACCTGACGCGTTCGGTGCAGTTGCGTTGCAAGGGGCTGACGCCCGACGATCCGTCCTGGCCGGAAGGCGGCTATCGCGGTGATTACATCATCGACGTGGCACGTGCTTACCTGGCACAGGAAACGGTGGAGGCGGACGACCAGCGCATCACCGGCAAGGGCGATGCGGAGGACACCGAAGCGATCCGCCACTTTGCGGTAGCCTATCTGCGCCGCGAGCAGGACCTGGATCTGCGCGCGTTCGGCGTCGAGTTCGACGTGTTCGCGCTCGAGTCGGCGCTATATACCGACGGCAAGGTGCAGGAGGCGGTGGACAAGCTGATTGCGAGCGGCCATACCTACGAGCAGGACGATGCACTGTGGCTGCGCACCACCGATTTCGGCGACGACAAGGACCGCGTGATGCGCAAGTCCGACGGCGGCTATACCTATTTCGTGCCGGATGTGGCCTATCACCTGGACAAGTGGCGGCGCGGCTTTGAGCGCGTGATCAACGAGCAGGGCGCCGATCACCACAGCACGATCACCCGCGTGCGTGCCGGGTTGCAGGCGCTTGACGCCGGCATTCCCACGGGCTGGCCGGACTACGTGCTGCACCAGATGGTGACGGTGCTGAAGAACGGCGAAGAGGTGAAAATCTCCAAGCGCGCCGGCAGCTACGTCACGCTGCGCGACCTGATCGACGAGGTGGGCTGCGACGCGACGCGTTATTTCCTCGCCGCGCGGCACCCCGATTCGCAGCTGGTATTCGACATCGACCTCGCGAAATCGCAGAGCAACGACAATCCGGTGTATTACATCCAGTACGCACACGCCCGCATCTACGGGGTGCTCGCGCAATGGGGCGGCGACAAGCAGCTGTTGCAGCATACTGCTGTCGCTGCGCTGGACAGCGACTACGAAACTGTGCTGTTGCAGCGTATGATCGACTATCCGCAGGTGGTCGAGACCGCGGCGCAGGAACTCGCGCCCCACTTGATCGCGTTCTACCTCAAAGAATTGGCGGCGGATTTTCACAGCTACTATAATGCCTCGCGCTTTCTGGTCGAGGACGAGGCACTCAAGCTGGCACGGCTGGCGTTGATCGAGGCGCTGGCGCAGGTAATGCGTAACGGGCTGGACTTGCTGGGCGTTAGCGCACCGGAAAAAATGTAAAGGATGATGGCATGAGCAGAAACAACGGTACCCGATCTCCCGCACCGCGCAACAAGGGCGGCTCAATGTTCGCAGGCATCGTGCTGGGCATGGTGCTGGGCGTGGCGATTGCCGGCGGCGTGGCGTGGTATATCCTGAAATTGCCCAGCCCGTTCGTCAATAAAGGACAGCGGCATGAGCTGTCCGATCCCCAGGCTGCGCCTGCGGGCGAGCCGCAAACGCCTGCATCCTCTCCGGCCACGGCAGCGACTGCGGCGCCTGCCGCCGCCGGCGATAACGGCAAGCCGCGCTTTGAATTCTACAAGGTGCTGACCGACAAGCAGGACGGCAGCCTGCCGGCGCAGCAGGCCCCGGCACAGCCCGCGGCACCTGCTGCGCCGGCCGCCACCAAGGCTGCGCCGAACCAGGCGTCTTTCCTGCAGGCCGGCTCGTTCTCCAGCGAGGGCGATGCGGACAAGGTAAAGGCCAAGCTTGCCTTGCTCGGCATGGAAGCCAGCGTTCAGACCGTCACCATTCCCGGCAAGGGCGTGTGGCATCGTGTGCGTCTCGGGCCGTACCGCAACTCGGATGAGATGAATAAAGCACGTGCGACATTGAAACAAAACGGGGTGGACGCCACTCCAATGCGGGACCAGTAAGGCGATCATTAAAGGAGGAAGCAGGTGAAACTGATCAAGCGTATTTTTCTGGTGCTGGCCATGTTGTGCGCCACCCAGGCCATGGCCGAGCCCCAGTTGGGCAAGGAATACAAACTGCTCAACCCGCCGCAGCCTACCCATAGCGGCAACAAGGTCGAGGTGCTGGAATTCTTCTTTTATGGCTGCATCCATTGTTTCTACCTGCATCCCGGATTGAGCGCCTGGGAAAAGAAAATGCCCGGGGATGTCCAGCTGACGTACGTGCCGACCATCTTCCGCGATAGCTGGGAGCCGATGGCGAATACCTATTACGCACTGGAGCTGATGGGCGAGCGCAAACGTCTCGACGATGCGCTGTTCAAGGCATGGAATGTCGACAATGTCGATCTCAGCGACGAATCCAGGATTGCTGCCTTCCTGTCGCAGCACGGCGTGGACAGCAAGAAATTCGGTGAGCTGTACAACTCGTTTACCGTGGAGACCAAGGTGTTGCGCAGCAAGCAGATGGTGCAGAGCTACCGCATTATGGGTACGCCGACGCTGATCGTGGACGGCAAGTACGTGATTGAAGGCCTTGAGCCTGACGAGACCATCCGCGTGCTGGATGCGGTGGTTGAACGGGCCCGCAAAGAGCATTCGCGGAAATAGTGAACGTTGTAGTCAGTGGTGCGTCGAGCGGCCTGGGCCTGGCGCTGGCGCGCCACTATCTTGAGCACGGCGCCGCCGTCGCCGCCATCGCCCGTCGCGGCGAATTGCTGCAATCCCTTGCCGCCGAGTTTCCCAGCCAGGTTCATGTTTATGCATTCGATGTGCGCGATGCCGTTGCCATGCAGGCCGCCGCACAGGATTTCATCGACCACCGGGGCGCGCCGGATATCGTCATTGCCAATGCCGGGGTAAGCGTCGGTACGCTCACCGAATATGCCGAGGACCTCGACGCATTCCAGCAAGTGCTGGACATTAACGTGATGGGCATGGTGGCAACCTTCCAGCCCTTTGTCGCGGCGATGCGCGCGGTGCAGCAAGGCAAACTGGTCGGCATCGCCAGCGTTGCCGGTTTTCGCGGCCTGCCCGGCGCAAGCGCCTACTCCGCTTCCAAGGCGGCAGCCATCTCGTATCTGGAGTCGCTGCGGGTCGAATTGCACGGCAGCGGCGTGCGCGTGGTGACGATCTGTCCTGGCTACATCCGGACGCCGATGACCGATATCAATCCCTATGCCATGCCGTTCATCCTCGAGGCGGACGAGGCGGCACGGCGTATGGCGCGCGTCATTGCACAGGGGAAATCGTTTGCCGTGGTGCCGTGGCAGATGGCGCTGGCCGGGCGCTTGCTGAAGCTGTTGCCGAACTGGCTGTACGACCGGCTGTTCAGCCGGGCGCCGCACAAACCGCGCGGGCTGCTCTAGCCCGCCAGTTTCTGTTTCAGGATTTCGTTGAGCTGGGCCGGATTGGCCTTGCCCTTGCTGGCCTTCATCGCCAGGCCGACGAAGAAACCGAACAGCTTGTCCTTGCCGCTGCGGTATTCCGCAACCTTGTCCGCGTTGGCGGCGATGATCTCGTCCACCAGCGCCTCGATCGCACCACTGTCGGAAACCTGTTTCAGTCCCCTGGCCTCGATGATCGCATCGGCTTCGCCGCCCTCCTCCGCCCACATGATGCGGAACACTTCCTTGGCGCCGGAGTTGGAGATGGTGCCGTCGGCGATGCGCATGAGGATGCTGCCGAGCTGTTGCGCGCTGATTGGGCTTTGCGTGATGTCCAGTCCGTCGCGGTTCAGTTGCGCGCTGACTTCTCCCATAACCCAGTTAGCGCATAGTTTTGCATTCTCTTGACCTACGACAGTTACGCAGGCCTCGAAATAATCGGCTAACTCCTTACTGGAGACAAGAGTGGTTGCATCGTATTCCGAAAGACCATACATCACTTGATTGTAGGCAATTGTGATGTCTTGACGAAGCTTGATGCAGTAGGCTTTATATGCATCTTCATTTTCAGACATAAACGCAATTCTGCGTTTAATTGGAAGAACTGGCATGTTGGCGCGAATTTCTTCAATCCATTCCGCCGAAATTTCAAGCGGCAGCAGGTCGGGATCGGGGAAGTAGCGGTAGTCGTGCGCGTCTTCCTTGCTGCGCATCATGCGTGTCTCGCCGCTGTCCGGGTCGAACAGGATGGTGGCCTGCTGTACCTTGCCGCCGTTTTCGATGGTGTCGATCTGCCATTGCACTTCGTAGTCGATGGCCTGCTGCATGAACTTGAACGAGTTGAGGTTCTTGATCTCGCGGCGCGTGCCCAGCGGTTCGCCGGGGCGGCGCACCGACACGTTCACGTCGCAGCGGAACGAACCTTCCTGCATGTTGCCGTCGCAGATGCCGATCCAGCGCACCAGCGTGTGCAGCGTCTTGGCATAGGCCACGGCCTCGGCGGCCGAGCACATGTCCGGCTCGGACACGATTTCCAGCAGCGGCGTGCCGGCGCGGTTCAGGTCGACGCCGGTCATGCCGTGGAAGTCGCCGTGCAGCGATTTGCCCGCATCTTCTTCGAGGTGGGCACGGGTGATGCGCACCACTTTTTCATAGGGCTTGGCGTTGCCGGACAGCGGTTCGACCTGGATGGTGAGCTGGCCGTTGCCGACCACCGGCAGGTCGAACTGGCTGATCTGGTAGCCCTTGGGCAGGTCGGGGTAGAAGTAATTCTTGCGCGCGAATACCGAGCGCGGCGCGAGGTGCGCGCCGGTGGCGAGGCCGAACCTGATCGCGCGTTCCACCGCGCCCTTGTTCAGCACCGGCAGCACGCCGGGCAGTGCGATGCTCACCGCATCGGCCTGCGTGTTCGGTTCGGCACCGTATGCGGTCGAGGCGCCGGAGAAGATTTTGGTGTGGGTCGAAAGCTGCGCATGCACTTCCAGGCCGATGACGATTTCCCAGGTCATGATGTTTCCTTACAGCGCCTGCGGCGCGCGGCTGTGCCAGTCGGTCGCCAGTTGGTATTGGTGCGCGACATTCAGCATGCGCGCCTCGTCGAAATAGTTGCCGATGATCTGCAGGCCGACCGGCATGTCGTTCGCGCCGAAGCCGCACGGGATCGACATGCCGGGCAGGCCGGCGAGGTTGACCGCGATGGTGTAGATGTCGGACAGGTACATCTGCACCGGATCGTCGCCCTTCTCGCCGAGCTTGAATGCGGTGGACGGAGAAGTCGGCCCCATGATCACGTCGCATTGCCTGAACGCCTCGGTGAAATCCTGCGCGATCAGGCGGCGAATCTTCTGCGCCTGCAGGTAGTAGGCGTCGTAATAGCCGTGGCTCAGCACATAGGTGCCGATCATGATGCGGCGCTTAACCTCTTCGCCGAAGCCCTGCGCGCGGCTCTGCTCGTACATGTCGGCGAGGTCGCTGTATTCGGGTGCGCGGTAGCCGTAGCGCACGCCGTCGAAGCGCGACAGGTTGCTCGATGCCTCGGCCGGTGCCAGCACGTAGTACACCGGGATCGACAGCCGGGTGTTGGGCAGGCTGATCTCGACCACGGTGGCGCCGAGTTTCCGGTATTCGGCAATCGCGGCCTCTACGGACTGCGCCACGTCGCTGCCCAGACCTTCTGCGAAGAACTCTTTCGGCAGGCCGATGCGCAGGCCGTTCAGCGGTTTGTCCAGGTCGCGTGCGTAGTCTTCCTTGTCGCGCCGCAGCGAAGTCGAATCGCGCTCGTCGAAGCCGGCCATGGTGTTCAGCAGCAGCGCCAGGTCTTCCGCGCTGCGCCCCATCGGCCCGGCCTGGTCGAGGCTGGAAGCGAACGCGATCATGCCGTAGCGCGAGCACACGCCGTAGGTTGGTTTCAGGCCGGAGATGCCGCACAGTGCTGCGGGCTGGCGAATCGAACCGCCGGTGTCGGTGCCGGTGGCCGCCGCGCACAGCCGTGCCGCGACGGCGGCCGCGGTGCCGCCGGACGAACCGCCCGGCACGCGCGCCTGATCCCACGGGTTCTTGACCGGGCCGTAGTGCGAGGTTTCGTTCGACGAGCCCATCGCGAATTCGTCCATGTTGGTCTTGCCGAGGTTGATTGCGCCGGCGTTGTTGAACTGCGAAATCACGTGCGCATCGTAGGGCGAAACGAAGTTATGCAGCATCCTGGAGCCGCAGGTGGTGAGCCAGTCTTTTGCGCAGAAGATGTCCTTCTGAGCGACCGGGATGCCGGTCAGCGCTTCTGTATTGCCGCCCGCGAGGCGCATGTCGGCAGCTTTCGCCTGCGCCAGGCTGATCTCCGGATTCACCGTGATGTAGGCGTTAAGCCGGGGGTTCAGCTGGGCGATGCGGTCGAGATAGAGCTGGGTCAGCTCGACACTGGAAATCTTTTTGGCGCGCAGGGCGGCGCCGAGTTGTTTCAGGCTGGATTCGAACATGGTGGCTTACTCGATGACTTGCGGAACCAGGTACAGGCCGGCTTCGACCTGCGGGGCGACGGATTGGAACAGTTCGCGCTGGTTGCCTTCGGTGACCATGTCCTCGCGCAGGCGCTGGGTCACGTTCTGGGCGTGGGACATCGGTTCGATGCCGGTGGTGTCGACCGCCTGCATTTCGGCGATCAGGTCGAAAATGCCGGAAAGCTGGCTGTGAGCGGCTTCCACTTCGGTTTCGGACATCGCCAGCCGGGCCAGCCGGGCTACCTTTTTAACGTCGTCGGTACTGAGGGACATGATGGTTAAAACTTTATTGAAACGAGCGTAATAGGGTATCATAAACACCTTTAAGGGCGCACTTCCTGTGTGCTTGCAGACAACTTCGATCAGGGTAAAAACATGTTTGGTCTTTTCAACGGCTATTTTTCCAACGATCTGGCAATCGACCTGGGTACGGCAAATACCCTGATCTGGCTGCGCGGCCAGGGTATCGTGCTCGACGAGCCCTCGGTAGTGGCGATCCGGCAGGAAGGCGGCCCCAACGGCAAGAAAGTGATTCAGCAGGTCGGTCTTGCGGCCAAGCAGATGCTGGGCCGCACGCCGGGCAACATTACTGCGATCCGTCCGATGAAGGACGGCGTGATTGCCGATTTCACGGTAACCGAGCAGATGCTCAAGCAGTTCATCAAGAAAGTGCACAAGTCCAGTATTTTCAGCCCCAGTCCGCGCATCGTGATCTGCGTGCCGTGCGGTTCCACCCAGGTGGAGCGCCGTGCCATCCGCGAATCGGCATTCGGTGCCGGTGCGCGTCGCGTGGAACTGATCGAAGAGCCAATGGCGGCAGCAATCGGCGCCGACCTGCCGGTGGAGGAAGCGACCGGCTCGATGGTGGTGGACATCGGCGGCGGCACCACCGAAGTGGGGGTGATCTCGCTGGGCGGCGCGGTGTATTCGGGTTCGGTGCGCGTCGGCGGCGACAAGTTCGACGAAGCCATCATCAACTACATCCGCCGCAACTACGGCATGCTGATCGGCGAAACGACCGCCGAGCAGATCAAGAAGGAAATCGGTTCGGCTTTCCCCGGCAGTGAAGTACGCGAGATGGAGGTGAAGGGGCGCAACCTGGCGGAAGGCGTGCCGCGCAGCTTTACCATTTCCAGCAACGAAATCCTCGAAGCGCTGACCGACCCGCTCAACAGCATCGTCAGCGCAGTGAAGACCGCGCTCGAGCAGACCCCGCCCGAGCTTGGCGCGGATATCGCGAGCAAGGGCATGGTGCTGACCGGCGGCGGCGCGCTGCTGCGCGACATCGATCGCCTGCTGATGGAAGAGACCGGGCTGCCGGTGGTGATCGCCGACGATCCACTGACCTGCGTGGTACGCGGCTCCGGCAAGGCGCTCGACCGCATGGACAAATTCAGCAGCATCTTTACCAGTGATTGAGCGTGTGACCGATTGAACAATTCCCAGCTGCATGAAGCAATGAATGGAACATACTGAGTCAGTCCGATTTTTCAATCGCGGGCCGAGTCCCGCTGCCCGGCTGGTTTTCTTTTCCCTGCTTTCCCTGCTGCTGCTGTTCATCGATGCGCGCTATAAATATCTCGAATCCACGCGCAGTGCGATTTCCACGCTGGTCTACCCGGTGCAGCGGCTGGCAACCCTGCCGGTCACGCTGTGGCGCGAGGCCGGCGAATTCTTTGTTACCCAGAACGGCCTGATCCACGACAACGAGCAGTTGCGCGAACAGCATGTGCTGGATGCGGCGCGCCTGCAGCAGTTGCAGATGCTGCAGGCGGAGAACGGGCAACTGCGCAAGTTGCTCGATGTGCAGCAACGCTCGGATTACCGCATGCAGCTCGCGGAGATTGTTTATGTCGAGCGCGATGTGTTCCAGCGCAAGCTGTTCGTCGACAAGGGCAGCCAGGCCAATGTGTTGCCGGGACAGATCGTGATGGACGATAACGGCATCATCGGCCAGGTGACCCGGGTATATCCCTGGCTGTCCGAGATTACGCTGGTGACCGACAAGGATCATGCGGTGCCGGTGCAGATCGTGCGTAACGGCCTGCGCGCCATCGTCTTCGGTTCGGGCGATACCGGTGACCTGTCGCTGCGTTACATGCCGGTCAACTCCGACATTCAGAATGACGATGAGCTGGTCACTTCCGGCATAGACGGCACCTATCCGCCCGGCATACCGGTGGCCAGGGTCAACCACATCGAGCGCGATCCGGCCTATCCGTTTGCGCGCATCCTGTGCACGCCGATTGCCGGCGTCAACAACCAGCGCTTCCTGCTGATCCTGTCCGGCGAGAGAAAATTGCCGCCACGGCCGGAGAGCGCGACGGAAGATTCGAAAGGCCTGGGCAAGAAAGGCAAGAGGAAAATGCTGCCATGATCACCTCATCTCCCAAGGATCGCGAATTCCTGCTGCCGGCCAGCCCCGTGTTTATTGCGCTGACCCTGTTCGTGGCGCTGCTGCTCGACTGGTTGCCGTGGAGCGGGATGTGGCTGGTGCTGCGTCCGGACTTTGTGGCGCTGGTGCTGCTGTACTGGTGCACCCATAAGCCCCATCGCGTCGGCATCGGTATTGCCTGGATGATGGGCATCCTGGCCGACGTGGCGGATGCCAGCCTGTTCGGCCAGCATGCGCTGGCCTATGCCGTGCTGGCTTTCGGCGGCATCGTGTTGCACCGCCGCGTGCAGATGTTCGACTTGCGCCAGCAGACGCTGCAGATTTTCCCGCTGGTACTGTTGTCGTACACGGTATATGCCGCCGTGCACTGGCAGCTGCACGGCTATATCGCCTGGGAATATTTCAGCGGCAGCATGATCTCGACCCTGCTGTGGGCGCCATTGACCCTGCTGCTGCAAGCTCTGCGGCGCCCCAATACCGACGATGAGCTGTAAGAAGCGCAGGTCATGAATCGTCGCGTCGAAATCAGGAACCACCAGCGCGAGATTTATTACTTCCGGTTGCGGCTGGCGCTGAGCCTCGGTTTCGTGCTGGTGATGCTGTTCATCCTGCTCGGGCGTTTCGTCTATTTGCAGGTCGTGCGGCACAATTACTTTACCACCATGGCGGAAAACAACCGCATTTCGGTGGTGCCCATCGTTCCCAACCGTGGCCTGATTCTCGATCGCAATGGCGTGGTGCTGGCGCACAACTTTTCGGGCTATACGCTGGAAATTACCCCGAGCAAGGTGGATGACCTGGATGACACGATCAACCAGCTGTCGAAGCTGGTGTCGATCCAGCCCCGCGACCGCAAGCGCTTCAAGAAGCTGCTGGCGGAAAACCATGATTTTGAAAGCCTGCCGATCCGCAGCCGGCTCAGCGATGAAGAAGTGGCCCGCTTCGCCGCGCAACGTTATCGTTTCCCGGGGGTGGAAATCAAGGCGCGGCTGTTCCGTGAATACCCGTTCCGCGAAGAGACGTCGCACCTGATCGGCTATGTTGGCCGCATCAACGACAAGGACATCGACCAGCTGGAAGAGGACGATCTGCTCGCCAATTACCGCGGCTCGGACTATATCGGCAAGGCCGGCATCGAGCAGAGCTACGAGCGGGATTTGCATGGAACCACCGGTTTTGAACAGGTCGAAGTGGATGCCGGCGGGCGCGGGGTGCGCGTGTTGTCGCGCACCCCGCCGGTTTCCGGCAACAGCCTGGAGTTGACACTGGATGCCAAACTGCAGCAGGTCGCCGAACAGGCGTTCGGCAGTTACCGCGGGGCATTGGTGGCGATCGACCCGAATAACGGCGAGGTGCTGGCTTTCGTCAGCAAGCCGGGCTACGACTCCAACCTCTTTATCGACGGCATCGATACCGACAGCTGGGACGCGCTCAATAATTCGCCCGATGTGCCACTGCTCAACCGTGTGTTGCATGGCCAGTATCCACCGGGTTCCACCATCAAACCGTTTCTGGCGCTGGCCGGACTCTATTACGGCACGCGTACCGCCACCCAGACGGTCAGCGATCCAGGCTATTTCACGCTGCCTGGCAGCAGCCACTTGTACCGCGACTGGAAGAGCGGCGGTCACGGCACTGTCGACATGTTCCGGGCGATCCAGCAGTCGTGCGACACATATTTCTACGGCCTGGCCAACGACATGGGCATCGACAACATGCACAGCTTCCTGTCGCGCTTCGGTTTTGGCAAGAAGACCGGTATCGATCTGGAAGGGGAGTTGTCGGGGTTGTTGCCGTCGCAGGAATGGAAGGAGAAGCGCTATCATCAGGCCTGGTATCCGGGCGATACCATTTCGGCCGGCATCGGCCAAGGTTACGTGCTGGTGACCCCGATGCAACTGGCTTATGCCACGGCAACGCTGGCCAATGATGGCGTGGCATACCGCCCGCATGTGGTGAAGGCGATAGAGCGCGACGGCCATGAGACGCCCGTGCCACAGCCTCCGCCGATCGACCTGCACCTGAAGCCGGAAGATATCGCGCTGGTGAAGCGCGCCATGGTCGCGGTGACCAAGCCCGGCGGCACGGCGGTCTCTGCCAGTGCCGGGGCGCCTTACCCGATTGCGGGCAAGACCGGCACGGCGCAGGTGGTGACCATCAAGCAGGGCGAAAAATATGACGCGAGCCAGTTGTCCGAGCGCAACCGCGACCATGCCTGGTTTATTGCCTTTGCGCCAGCCGACAAGCCGAGACTTGCAGTAGCGGTACTGGTCGAAAACGGCGGCCATGGCGGTTCCACTGCCGCGCCAATTGCGCGCAAGCTGTTCGACTATTACCTGTTGGGCAAGGTGCCGCAACCGTTGCCGATGGTGCAGGACGCAGGGGGGGCAGAACATGATTAGGCGTTTGTGGAAACGCTTTATCCAGTATCTCGATCCGGTGCTGATGGCGGCACTGGGCCTGTTGGTGTTGACCAGCCTGCTGGTGCTGTACAGCGCAAGCGACGGCAGCTGGGCGCGGGTATTGTCGCAGGCGCTGAATATACTGGTGGCGTTCGGCGCGATGTGGCTGGTGGCCAATATGCCATTGCATTACCTGCTGCGCAGTGCGGTGCCGATGTATGTGCTGGGGATGATATTGCTGGTTGCAGTGGCGCTGTTCGGTGACATCAGCCACGGCGCGCGGCGCTGGCTGAATATCGGGGTGGCCACCGTCCAGCCGTCGGAACTGATGAAGATTGCGGTGCCGTTGATGATGGCATGGTATTTCGAGAAGCACGAAGCGACGCTGATGCTGAAAAACTATTTCATCGCCACCCTGCTGCTGCTGCTGCCGGTCGGCCTGATCGCCCGTCAGCCCGACCTGGGTACCGCCGTGCTGATCGGTGCCAGCGGTTTTTATGTGCTGTTTCTCGCCGGGCTGTCTTGGCGCGTGATGCTGGCCACTTTCGTCGCCGGGGTAGCCAGTGCGCCGGTGCTGTGGTCGATGCTGCACGATTACCAGCGTCACCGTATCCAGATGCTGTTCGACCCGACGCAGGATGCGCTGGGCAAGGGCTACCACACCATCCAGGGGATGATTGCGGTCGGCTCCGGCGGGCTGCTCGGCAAAGGGTACCTGAACGGTACCCAGACCCATCTGGATTTCCTGCCGGAACGCACCACCGACTTCATTTTTGCCGTGTATTCGGAAGAGTTCGGCCTGATCGGCAACCTGATCCTGCTCGGTCTGTACCTTTTCGTGATCGGGCGCGGTTTCGTGATTACCGCCAACGCCTCCACCTATTTCACGCGCCTGATGGCGGGCAGTATTACCCTTACGTTCTTCACCTACGCCTTTGTCAACATGGGCATGGTCAGCGGCATCCTGCCGGTGGTGGGCGTGCCGCTGCCGCTGATCAGCTATGGTGGCACATCCATGCTGACCCTGGCGCTGGGTTTTGGTATGCTGATGAGCATACATACACACAAGCAACTGGTTAAAACCTGAGGAGTGCAGATGAACAGACAAACCGGCCTGATTGTTATTGCAGCATTGATACTTTCCGCGTGCAGCAGCATGCCGTCGCACCAGCCGCAGGCTCAGAAAGCCGCGCCGGTGCTGGAGTCAGGCAGTACGCCCGGTGAGGCGGGCGGTGGCTACCTCGCAGGTGACGGCCCGGGCAATGATATTCCGGCCAACCTGGATTCGATTCCTGATGCGGTACCGCGTGCCGAACCGTTGCATCCCTATGCCAATCGTCCCTATGTCGCGCTGGGCCGAACTTATACGCCGTTGACCGTGCCGGGTAATTTCAAGGAACGCGGCATCGCTTCCTGGTATGGCAAGAAATTCCATGGCCAGCGCACTTCCAGTGGCGAGGTGTATGACATGTTCGGAATGACTGCTGCGCATCCCACGCTGCCGATTCCCAGCTATGCGCGCGTCACCAACCTCGCCAATGGCAAATCGGTGGTGGTGCGCATCAACGACCGCGGCCCGTTCATGCATGACCGCATCATCGACTTGTCGTATGCGGCCGCTTACAAGCTCGGGTTGATCAACAACGGCAGCGGCGAAGTGGAAGTGGACAGCATTGTGCCGGGGCAGGATACGCCGCCGGTGGCCACCTCGACAGTGCAGGCTGAACCGTTGCCGCCAGCTGCCCCGCCCCCCGCTGCAGCACCCGCTCCTGCCCCGGTCGCCACGACCACGGTAGCGGCCAGCGGCAATGTGTATCTGCAACTCGGGGCATTCCGCTCGGAACAGGGCGCAGAGAGTTTCCTTGCCAAGATGCGCAGCGCACTCGGCGACACCGGCAAGCAGTTGAGCCTGTTCAGGAAGAGCGGGCTGGTGCGCGTGCACCTTGGGCCATATGCCAGCAAGGATGCAGCCAGCGGCTCGGCAGCTCAATTACAGGGCAAGCTCGGATTCAAGCCGCTGGTAAGCCTGCATTAAGCTGGCTGGCCGGTGGGCAGTTTTCTGCGCCGGCAGAAGGTGCTGCCGGTTCCGGCCGGCCAATAAATCGGGTATTTCATGGCTGATGCTATCCGGCATGTAGCCAGCCATGGTGATTGACCTTCTCCAGTAAATATGAATTAATGCAAACAGCACTTGGGCAAACATGCTGAAAGGCATGGGCGCAAAGTCACCGGCCTAAGGGGATCTATGGTAGCGGGACTGCGGCACGGGGTTTCCTGCCTCATGCTTCTCCCGACGGTTAACAGCAGAAGAATTACAGTATGCCTGCGATACGGAAGGCATGCGTTTTGAGGCAATAGCCATGTACCTAATCATTGCGATAGTTGCCATGGTCTTGGGGGCGTCCGCTTCGCACGGTGAAATCTGGGACGTTCCGCTGGGGCAGCTTACGATGCACATTATCTTCGGCAAACTGCTGGCGGTGATCTATTACGCATGCGCCGTGGTGCTCGGCCTGAAGTCACTGGAGGTGGATCGCATCTGGCCCTGGCACTGGACATCCAAGTTCCTGTACAGCACGGTAGTCAGGGTGGTGGTGGCAGGCCTGCTTGTTTACGGCATTATCGAATTCACTGCAGCGAAGCAGCTGGACGTGGGCTGGCAACTCATTTCCCTTGTGAGCATCAGCGGGATTCTGCTGTACTTCGTGCTGTTCTCGTCCAAGTTCGAGTTCTTTGAAAAGGAAGAGAAACACATCCCTGTCGAGGAACTGGCGGAAGCCGTGGTGTTCGTGGAGCCGTGGTTTCCAACAGAAGATCATGGGGCGGGCCGGCACGACAAGAAGCCTTGACCCGGGTCGGCCTGTCCGGGTCTTTCAACCTTGAATCACTGCACCAGAGTCAGGTAGTTCACGTTTTTTTTCTGGCCCGCGGATGCGCGCCATCGTAAATCTTCGCCAGATACTGGAAATCCAGATGGGTATAGACCTGCGTGGTAGAGATGCTGGCGTGGCCCAGCATTTCCTGTACTGCGCGCAGGTCGCCGGAAGATTGCAGCACATGGGTGGCGAAGGAATGGCGCAGCAGGTGCGGGTGCACGCCGCTGGCGATGCCTTGTTTGATCCCCCATTGCCGCAGGTGCAGTTGCACGGTGCGCGGGCTGATACGTTTGCCGCTCTTGCCGACGAACAGCGCGCGTTCGTCCGTCCTGGCGATTTGCGCGCGCACGGCGAGCCAGGCCTGCAGCGCGGCGACGGCGTGGCTGCCCATGGGCACGATGCGCGTCTTGTTGCCTTTGCCGGTGACGCGTACCGCTGCATCGCTGAAATCCATGTCGCCGGAGTCGAGGCTGACCAGTTCCGCAAGACGCAGGCCGGAGGAGTACAGTAATTCGAACATGGCTTTGTCGCGCAAGTCGAGCGGCGTTGTCGCCGGCATTTCCATCAGCCTGGAGGCCTCGTCCGGCGATAGCGCCTGTGGCAGCAGCTTGGGCGTCTTGGGCGGGCGCAGGCCGGCGCAGGGGTTGTCCTTGAGCTGGTGGTCGCGCATCAGGTAATTGAAGAAGCTGCGCCATGCCGACAGCATGCGCGCCAGCGTACGGCCACCCAGACCCTGCCCATGCAGTTGCGCAATATAGCGGCGGATATGATGGCTGCGCAGGTCGGCAAGCGGGGTGGTGGCGGTGAGCAGGAAAAGTTTGCGCAGGTCGCGCGCATAATTTTCCAGGGTAAGTGCCGAATAGCGTCGCTCATTGCCCAGGTGTGCAAGAAAGCCGGACAGCAGCTCCTGGTGCGCGACAGCGCTGGGCATGATGTTACGGTTGTGACCCCAGCGCGCTGCTGATGGTTTCAGCCAGGCGCTGCAGGAACAGCGTGCCCATCTCGGGGTAGAAGCGCTGGACATCCTCGCTCGCCAGAATTAGCAGGCCGATGGATTGTTCACCGTCGCGCAGCGGCAGGTAGGCGAACGAACGCAAGTGTTCACCTGCTTCGCCGAACCAGGACTGGGTATCATATACCGCGCGGTGCACGCATACCGGCTGCGATGTCTGGTCGGCGAAAGTCAGCACTTCAGCGCTGGGTGGCGATTGTTCCCACAGGCGCAGCACGGCATGCGGGATGGCGAAGCGTTCGCACAGGTCGCGCGGTATGACTTCAGGCAGAGCCTCCCGGTCGCGGCTGGCGAACAGTGTCAGGGTGAACTGGTGTACCTTGGCCTGCAGTTCGTCGTTGTCCTTGGCATTTTCCACCAGTTCGAACAGTTTCTTTTCCAGCATGCGGTTTTTTTCGCGCAGCGTCAGCAATTGCCGCTCGGACAGCGAAATGGTGCGGCCGCCATAGGGATGCGGAATCACTACGCCAGACAGCATCTCGGCATAATTCTCGAAGAATTGCGGGTTGTTCTGCAAATAGGCGGCGACGTCTTCATCTCTCATTTCGGTGCTCTCATGGTCATAAGTCGATTTTGCCTTCAAAAACGGTGATCGCGGGGCCGGTCATCAGCACCGGCGAGTCGCCGCCATGCCACTGGATGGTCAGTGTGCCGCCGCGCGTGGCGACATGCACGCTGTCATCCAGCAGGCCGCGCAGGATGCCGGATACCGCCGCTGCGCAGGCTCCGGTGCCGCAGGACAGCGTTTCGCCCGAACCGCGTTCGTATACGCGCAGCTTGATGTGGCTGCGGTCGATGACCTGCATGAAGCCGGCGTTGACGCGGTTGGGAAAGCGCGGGTGGTTTTCGATCAGCGGGCCGAGCGCGGCGACCGGCGCCTGTTCCACATCATCCACTACCTGTACCGCGTGCGGGTTGCCCATTGACAGGGCACTGATCTGGATGCGGGTGCCGCCCACGTCAAGTGGCTGCACCACTTCGTCGGTGCCGTCGATGAACGGAACGCGCGCGGGCTCGAATACCGGCGCTCCCATGTTCACGGTGACCCGGCCATCGTCCTCGAGTTTGGGCCTGATCAGGCCGCTCTTGGTTTCCACCACGATTTCGCGCTTGCTGGTCAGCTTCTGGTCATGCACGAAGCGCACAAAGCAGCGCGCGCCGTTTCCGCACTGTTCCACTTCCCCGCCGTCGGCGTTGAAGATGCGATAGCGGAAATCGGCATCGGCATGTTGCGGCGTTTCCACCAGCAGGATCTGGTCGCAGCCAACGCCGAAATGGCGGTCGGCCAGCAGGCGTAGCTGCTCGGGCGCGAGCGGCACTGGTTTGCGCGTGGCGTCTATCACCACGAAGTCATTGCCCGCGCCGTGCATTTTGGTAAATTTGAATATCATGCCGCTAGCTCTTTATGTCTGAAGCAATCTGTCACGTGGTCGTTCACCATGCCTGTTGCCTGCATGTGCGCATAGCAGATGGTGCTGCCGACGAATTTGAAGCCGCGCCGCTTCAGCTCCTTGCTCATGGCATCCGACTCTGCCGTGCTGGCCGGCACCTCCGCCAGGCTGCGCCAGGTGTTCTGTTTCGGCTGGCCGTCGACGAATTGCCAGATGAAACGGTCGAAGCTGCCGAACTCGGCCTGGGTCTCCAGGAAGCAGCGGGCGTTGGTTACTGCGGCCTGCACCTTGAGCCGGTTGCGCACGATGCCCGGGTTCTGCAGCAGTGATTCTATTTTATTCGTGTCGTAGCGGGCAATGCGCCGGGCATCGAAACCATCGAATGCGGCACGGTAATGTTCGCGTTTGCGCAAAATGGTGATCCAGCTCAGGCCGGCCTGGGCGCCTTCCAGCAGCAGGAACTCGAACAGTGCCTGCTCGTCATGCAGCGGTACCCCCCATTCCTGATCGTGATAGGCGCAATACAGCGGGTCATTGCCGGCCCAGGCGCAGCGCTGCCTAGGCATCGCGGTCGACACACAACTGGCTGAAGTCGCGCCACATACAGCGGTTCATCACCACATGGATGCCGGCTTTGCGAGCGCGCTGTGCGGCGGCTTCGTGGATTACGCCATCCTGCAGCCACAGGCGCGGCACACCGAGTTTGATGCAGCTGTCGACGATGGCGGGCACGTGCTCCGGTGCACGAAATACGTCCACCATATCCACTGCGAACGGCAGGCTTTCCAGATCGGGCCAGGCGGTCTCGCCGAGCACTTCCTGCACCAGCGGGCGTACCGGTACGATGCGATAGCCATTCGCCTGCATGGCGCGCGCGACCTGAAAGCTGGGACGCGCCGGATTGGGCGACAGCCCGACTACCGCGATGCTGTGGATGCCGTGCAGCATCCGGCAAATTTCATCCGGGTTGGGATTAATGTGGGGCATGACGCGCACGATACCATTTTTTCGGCGATGCGTGCGTGCGCGGCGAGGGTGAAAACGCTATACTTGCATCCTGCAATGCGCCCGTAGCTCAGCTGGATAGAGTATTGGTTTCCGAAGCCAAGGGTCGTGGGTTCGACTCCCGCCGGGCGCGCCAGCAGCCCCACAATACATCATGCGGCGATGCCGTTTCAGGCAGCATGTTCATACCAGTCTTTACTGCCGTTGACTATCCTGACCACCAGCAGCATTACCGGCACCTCGATCAGTACGCCCACCACCGTGGCCAGCGCGGCACCGGATTCGAAACCGAACAGGCTGATCGCGGCTGCTACGGCGAGCTCGAAGAAGTTGCTGGCGCCGATCAGGGCGGAGGGGCAGGCAATGGCGTGCTTTTCGCCCAGCTTGCGGTTCAGCCAGTAGGCCAGCGCGGAATTGAAGAATACCTGGATCAGGATGGGTACCGCGAGCAGCGCGATGACCAGCGGCTGCTTGAGTATCGCTTCGCCCTGAAAGGCGAACAGCAGGACCAGCGTGGCCAGCAGTGCGCTGATCGACCATGGCCCGATCTTGTCCATTGCCGCATCGAAAGTCGCCTGGCCTTTGGCCAGCAGGCTGCGCCGCAGCAATTGCGCGAGTACTACCGGGATCACAATGTACAGCACTACCGAGGTGAACAGCGTCGCCCACGGTACGCTGATGCTGGAGATGCCGAGCAGCAGGCCGACGATGGGTGCGAAGGCAAACACCATGATGGTGTCGTTCAGAGCCACCTGCGACAGCGTGAACAGCGGGTCACCGTTGGACAGCCGACTCCACACGAATACCATTGCGGTGCAGGGTGCTGCCGCCAGCAGGATCAGTCCGGCGATGTAGCTGTCGATCTGTTCCGCCGGTAGCAGCGGTGCGAACAGCTGGCGGATGAACAGCCAGCCGAGCAGAGCCATTGAGAACGGCTTGACCAGCCAGTTCACGAACAAGGTGACGCCAATGCCGCGCACATGCTGGCGCACCTCGTGCAGCGCGCCGAAATCCACCTTGATCAGCATCGGGATGATCATCACCCAGATCAGCAGGCCGACCGGCAGGTTGACTTGCGCGATTTCCATGCGGCCGATGGCGTGGAACGGGGATGGGAGCAGTTGCCCGAGCACGATGCCGGCGACGATGCACAGGAACACCCACAGCGTAAGGAAGCGTTCAAACAGGCCCATCGCCGCGCCGCTACCGGATTTTGCCGCTACTTCGCATTGCACGCCCACTGTCTATTCCCCCTGCTCGCGCAGCTTGCCGATGGCGACGACCTTTTCCTTGATGGCCAGGGTATCCAGCGACTTCAGCGGCAAGCTGATGAACAATGAAATGCGACGGCTGAGCTGGTTGTAGGCTTGCACGAAGGCCTTGCGTTTCTCTTCGTCGCTGCCCTCCACCGCCGCCGGATCCTCGATGCCCCAGTGTGCCGTCATCGGCTGGCCCGGCCACACCGGACAGACTTCATGGGCGGCGTTGTCGCATACCGTGAATACGAAGTCGAATTCCGGTGCGCCGGGCTGGGAAAATTCGTCCCAGTTCTTGCTGCGCAGATTGTCGGTGGCGATGCCGTTTTTTTGCAGCAGTTCGATGGCGAAAGGGTTGACGCGGCCCGCCGGGTGGCTGCCTGCGCTCCATGCCCTGAAGCGGCCTTTGCCCATCAGGTTCAACAGGGACTCGCCCAGGATGCTGCGTGCCGAGTTGCCGGTGCACAAGAACAGTACGTTATAAACTTTTTCGTCTTGCATGATTTCCTCGTATGGTCGGGTGATTACTTTGCTGCGGGTTTGCCGGCAGGTGTGCAGGCATCCATGTTGCCGCCGCAGCAGTCATGGGTCAGGTAGTCAATCAGGCCGAACATGTTCTTGAAGTTGGCCGAATAGAAAATGAACCGCCCCTGCTGTCGCGCGTCGAGCAGCCCGGCGTGCGTCAGCGTTTTCAAATGAAAAGACAGGGTCGTCGGCGCCACACCAACTGCCTCTCCTATACTGCCGACGGGCATGCCTTCTTTTCCTGCCTCGACCAGCAGGCGGAAGATGGCAAGGCGCGTGGGCTGGGCCAGCGCGGAGAGTGCGGTAACGACCTGGGTGCTTTTCATAATGCAATGATACCAGAATTATCGAATTGTTGGGCGATATTCCGCCTGCCTGCTGAGCGGCCGGATTAAGGCGGCCGGGATTGGGCAATGCGCTGTGAAGGCTGGCTGCGGGCGGGGCGTTATTCGCCGCGGATCAGCAGAATCGGGATATGGGCGCCGCGCACTACGCCCTCGGCAACGCTGCCAAACAGCAGGCGACTGACACCGGAACGGCCATGGGTGCCGATTACGATCAGGTCGGCGGGCCAGCGTTTGGCTTCGGCCACGATCAGGTTTTCGACGCGACGGCCATCCAGTTCCAGCAAATCGGTTTCTGCCGTGAGTCCGGCCTGTTGCACCGCGGTCGCTGCACGCGACAGTACCTGTTCGCCGCTGCGCCTGGCCATGTCCTGCAGGGTGGAGTAGTCAATCATGCTCTCGGACTCGAAAAAGCGCGCATCCTCGATTACATGTACCAGCCTGAGCGTTGCATTGTGTTGCTGGGCGAAGCGGATGGCTTCATGTAATGCCGAATCTGACGTTTCACTGCCGTCCACTGGAACCAGGATGCGTTGGTACATTGTGTCCCCCGTCTTTTTTCAGATGTCGTGAGTGATGCCGTACGCACCACTTGTGCCACCGGACCCTTTGGGTCGCGTCTGGCTCCCTCCGGAGCATTCTGGGCGCGGCGATGCCTTGCGTCAAGAATATTTGCGCGCTGGTCAGGCATGCTGCCGAAGGGAGCGCATCCTGTGCGGACCGGTATAGAATCTGTACGGGATTACATCTCAGGGAGCGCATTCTTGTCACCCCACGATTACAACGGCCTGGCCGAAAGTGAAGCTGCGCAGCGCCTGCAGCTGGAAGGGGCAAATGCCCTGCCCGGCGCCAGGCGGCATGGCCTGGTTGCAATTGCCTTCGAACTGTTGCACGAGCCGATGTTGCTGTTGCTGCTGGCGGCCGGATCTATTTACTTCGTGCTCGGGGATGTGCACGAGGCGCTGGTGTTGCTGTCGTTCGTCGTGCTGATCGCGGGCATTACCCTGTTCCAGGAGCAGAAGACCGAGCGCACTCTGGCTGCGTTGCATGAGCTGGCCAGCCCGCGTGCCCGGGTGATACGCGACGGCAAGGAGCGGCTGATTGCCGGGCGTGATGTGGTGCGCGGCGATATCGTGTTGTTGCGTGAGGGCGATCGTGTTCCCGCCGATGCGGTGTTGCTGACTTGCAATGATTTGCTGGCCGACGAATCGCTGCTGACGGGCGAGTCGGTCGCGGTAGGCAAGGCACCGTGGGACGGCGTGGTGCAGATGACGCGCCCGGGCGGCGACGGCCTGCCATTCGTCTACGCCGGTTCCCTGCTTAGCCAGGGCCAGGGCATAGCCGAAGTCGTGGCGACCGGAGTCCGCAGCGAGATCGGAAAAATCGGCAAGGCGCTGCAGGCACTGCCTGACGAGTCCAGCCCGCTGCAGCAGGAAACAGCGCGCATGGTCATCCGTCTGGCAGTGGTGGCGTTGGCGCTGTGCCTTGCGGTAACCCTGCTGTATGGCATGCAGCGCGGCGACTGGCTGGGAGCGCTGCTGGCCGCGGTAACGCTGGCCATGACCATCATCCCGAACGAATATCCCATGGTGTTGACCGTGTTCCTTGCGCTCGGCGCCTGGCGCATTGCGCGGCAGGGCGTGCTGACGCGGCGTATCCCGGCGATCGAAACGCTGGGTGCGGCCACTGTGCTGTGCGTGGACAAAACCGGCACGCTGACCCTGAACCGGATGACCTTGCGGCAACTGTGCGTCGGCGGGGAGTTCCATACGGTGCATCTGGCCGATGGCGCAACACTGCCGGAGAAATTCCATGCGTTGATCGAGTATGGCATCCTGGCCAGCGAAAGCAGTCCCAGCGATCCGATGGAAAAGGCCTTCCACGACATCGGTCGGCACTTCCTGCTGCACACCGAACATCTGCATGCCGACTGGGAATTGATCCACGAATACCCGCTCACGCGTGAATTGCTCGCGCATTCGCATGGCTGGCAGAGCGGTGCGGGCAGCCGAACCGTGGCAACCAAGGGCGCGCCGGAGGCGGTGGGCGACCTGTGCCATTTGCCGCCTGTGCAATTGCGTGCGATGGAGCAGCAGGCGCAGCAGATGGCCGCCCAGGGGTTGCGTGTGCTGGGCGTGGCGCGCGCCCGTTTGCAGGCCGATGCATGGCCGCCGAATCCGCATGACCTCGACTTCGAGTTCGTCGGCCTGGTCGGCCTGGCCGACCCGGTGCGCCCGACAGTGCAGGCCGCGTTGCAGGAATGCCGTTCTGCCGGGCTGCGCGTGGTGATGATCACCGGCGACTACCCGGTCACTGCGCAAGCCATTGCCGCCGAGATCGGGCTGGTATCGCCCGGCGGGGTGCTTACCGGCGCCGAACTCGATGCGCTGTCGGACACGGATCTGGGCGCGCGTTTGCGCGAAGTGAACATCTTTGCGCGCGTGGTACCGGAACAGAAGCTGCGTCTGGTGCAGGCATTGCGCGCCAGCGGCGAAGTGGTGGCGATGACCGGGGATGGCGTCAACGATGCCCCTGCACTGCGTGCCGCACATATCGGCATTGCCATGGGCGGGCGCGGTACCGATGTGGCACGCGAAGCGGCGGCCCTGGTGCTGCTGGATGACGATTTCGCTTCCATCGTGCACACCGTACGCCTGGGGCGGCGCATCTACGACAACATCCGGCATGCGATGAGTTACCTGCTGGCAGTGCACGTGCCGATAGCCGGCATGTCGCTGTTGCCGCTGCTGTTCGGCCTGCCGTTGATGCTGTTTCCGGCACATGTGGTATTCATGGAGTTCGTCATCGGCCCGGTGTGTTCCATCGTGTTCGAGGCGGAGGCTGAGCATGACGATGTGATGCGCCGCGTGCCGCGTGATCCGGGGCAACGCCTGTTCAGTAAACGGGAAGTGCTGCTCAGCCTGCTGCAAGGGGCGACCGTGCTGCTGGCGGCATGGCTGGTCTATGCGGTTGCGCTCGGCAACGGCGATGCGGTGGATAGCGCGCGCGCACTGGCGTTTACTACCCTGGTGTTTGGCAATCTCGGCATGGTGCTGACCAACCGTTCGCATACGCAGAGTGCGTTTGCGGTGCTGCGGCTGCCCAATCCCGCGTTATGGCTGGTGGTGGCGGGCACGCTCGCCGCCCTCGTGCTGGTACTGTACCTGCCGGCGCTGGCGGCATTGTTCCGTTTTGCGCCGCTGGATGCCGGGCAATGGCTGGCCGGCTTGGCGGCGGCGCTGGCAGGCGTGGCCTGGCCGGAACTTTACAAGGTGTTGCACACCCAACGAGCCTGATTTGACCAGGCTGTCATGACCGGCCCGGGCAGGGGTGCTATCCTTCACCGCATTGGATTCTGGTACCACATTTGATGAGATTGCTACTGTTGGCGTGGCTGCTTTTCGCGACCACCATGGTTGCTGCGCAAGCTGCGGAGAATGCCCCGCAGCGCAGCGGGGATGCCGCAGGCGCATCCCTTGCGAGCGATGATGATTTCATCGCTGCGCGCGACGCTTTCCGCAGCGGCGATGCGGCACAGCTTGAGCATCTGGCCAGGCGCTTCCGGCATTCCCCGCTGGAACCCTATCTCACTTATTACCAGTTGCGGGTCAACCTGGAAACAGCGGATCCGGCCGCAGTGCGGCAATTCCTGGCGCGGCCGGAAGATACGCCGCTGATTGACCGCTTGCGTGGCGAATGGCTCAAATTGCTGGGTAAAAACCAGCAATGGGATGCCTTCACTGCGGAATACCCGCATCTGGTAAATGCCGATAACGAACTTACCTGTTATGCACTGCAGGCGCGCCGCCTCACCCAGGAACAGGACGCGCTGAGCGAAGCGCGCAAGCTCTGGTTCAGCGGGACAGGACAGCCGGAAAGCTGTTCGGTGCTGTTCGAGGCTGCGCTGGCCGCCGGTATCATCAGCGAACAGGACGTATGGCAGCGCCTGCGCCTCGCACTGGAGGCGGGCAACGTGTCGCTGGCCAAGCAGCTGGCCGGACGATTGCCGGCAAAGCAGGCGCCGGACGCCGCAGCGCTGGGCCACGCCTACAACGATCCGGAACGCTACCTGATTCGGGCGCGGCTAAAACATGCCGATATGGGGCAGCGTACAGTGGCGCTGTTCGCATTGCAGCGGCTGGCCAAGCAACTGCCGGCGCTGGCCTACCGGCACTGGCGCAAAATCGAGTCTGATTTTCCGAAGGCCGAGCAGCAGTATTTCTACGGCTGGCTGGGTTACGAAGCGGCGCGCGAACTCGACCCCCATGCACTGGAATGGTACAGGGAGGCCGGGGATGCGCCGCTGAACCAGCTGCAGCTGGCATGGCGCGCGCGCGCGGCGCTGCGTGCGATGAACTGGCACGAGGTCTGGGCCAGCATCAATGCCATGGAGCCGGAGCAGCGCCGCGACAAAACCTGGCGCTACTGGAAGGCGCGTGCATTACAGGCCTTGGGGCACAAGACAGCTGCCAATGCGCTGTTTGCCGCACTGAGCGGGGAGTACAACTTCTACGGGCAGCTTGCAGCCGAAGAACTGGGTTCTGCGCCGGGCGCCGCCATGATGTCTGCCGACTACCGCCCCAGTGCGGCGGCAATCACCAGAGTCGAAGCGTTGCCCGGCATTCAGCGTGCCATAGCACTGTATCGCATGGACATGCGTACCGATGCGCTCAAGGAGTGGTCGTGGGCGGTACGCAATTTCAACGACAGGCAATTGCTGGCCGCGGCCGAAGTGGCGCGCCGCAACGAGATGTACGACCGCGCCATCGGCACTGCGGAACGCACGGTGCAACTGCACGATTTCAACATGCGCTACCTTGCGCCTTATCGCGCCGAGCTGGAGCCGCACATCCGCGAGACCGGGCTGGACGAGGCGTGGGTGTATGGCCTGATGCGTCAGGAAAGCCGCTTCGTCAGCCAGGCAAAATCCGGCGTCGGCGCGGCGGGGTTGATGCAGATCATGCCGGCAACCGCGCGCTGGCTGGCGCGCAAGATGGGCATGCGCGATTACCGGCAGAGCCTGTTGCACGAACTGGACACCAACCTCCGGCTCGGCACTTATTACATGAAAACGGTATTATCACGCTTCGACAACAACCCGGTGCTGGCCTCCGCTGCCTACAATGCGGGACCGAGCCGGGCGCGGCAATGGCGCGGCGAGAAACCGCTGGAAGGCGCGATTTATGTCGAGACCATTCCCTTCGATGAGACGCGAGATTACGTCAAGAAAGTGATGAGCAATACTGTGTATTACGCCAAGTTGTTCGGCCAGCCCGCCAGTTCGCTCAAACAGCGGCTGGGCATTATTGCGCCCGGCGATGCCGGGCAGAATGCCGATGACAAATGAACTGAAAATCTATCGCGTCGGCGGTGCGGTGCGCGATGCACTGCTCGGCCTGCCGGTGCAGGATGTTGATTGGGTGGTGGTCGGCGCTACGCCGGAAACGATGGTGGCGCGCGGTTACCAGCCGGTGGGCAAGGATTTTCCGGTCTTCCTGCATCCCGACACGCAGGAGGAATACGCGCTGGCGCGGACCGAGCGCAAGACCGCACGCGGCTACAAGGGCTTTGCCGTGCATACCGCACCGGATGTCACGCTGGAGCAGGATCTGCTGCGCCGTGATTTTACCGTCAATGCCATGGCGCAGGACGACGGCGGTACGCTGATCGACCCTTACGGCGGCCTGGCCGACCTCAAGGCGCGTGTGCTGCGGCACGTCAGCCCGGCGTTCGCCGAGGACCCGGTGCGCATCCTGCGTGCGGCCCGTTTTGTGGCGCGCTTCGATTTTTCCATCGCGCCGGAAACGCTGGCGCTGATGCGCAGCATGGTCGACAACGGTGAAGTGGATGCGCTGGTGGCGGAACGCGTGTGGCAGGAGCTGGCGCGCGGCATGATGGAAAAAACGCCGTCACGCTTTTTCACCACGCTGCGCGAGTGCGGCGCGCTGAGCAGAATATTGCCGGAAGTGGATGCGCTGTTCGGTGTGCCGCAACCACCGCAACATCATCCCGAGATCGATTGCGGCATACATGCCATGCTGGTGCTGGACGATACGGCGCATCACGATTACGCGCTGGAAGTGCGTTTCGCCGCGCTGGTACACGACCTCGGCAAGGGCAACACGCCGCCCGACATCCTGCCGCGCCACATTGGCCATGAAATGCGCAGCGTAGCGCTGACCAGGACGCTGTGCGAGCGCCTGCGTGTGCCGGGCGAATGCCGCGATCTGGGGTTGCTGGTCGCCCGCTATCATGGCGACATCCACCGCGCCAGCCAGTTGCGTGCCGATACCATCGTGCGCCTGCTGCAGGGCTGTGATGCATGGCGCAGACCGCAGCGCTTCGAGCAGGTCTTGCTGGCGTGCTCATCGGATGCGCGCGGCCGCACCGGCCACGAGCACGACGCCTATCCGCAGGCGGATTATTTGCTGCAGGCCCTGCGTGCGACCCAGGCAGTGAACGCCGGGGAGATTGCGCAACAGGAAGCGGATGGGGCTACAATTGCCGAGCGCATACGGCAGGCGCGGGTGGCGGCAGTGGAACAGTCAATGACACATGGCACGGCCAAGGGGGCGGCATGAACAAGGTAATCTGGTTTGCGGTGCTGATGCTGCTGTCCGGCAGGGTGGCGGCAGAGCCGCCCGGCAAGATGCCGCCGCCACCGCAGCATGGCGGATCGTTCGACGAGAGTTTCAGGCATGTCGATACCGATCACGATGGACAGCTGTCGATGGTCGAAACCGAAAGGAACGCGCCCGGTCTGGCGTTGCGTTTTGCCTTGATCGACAGCAACCATGACGGGCAGCTGAGCGAACGGGAAATACACAATTTTGTAAATGCGTTTGTGGCCGAGCAGCGGAAGAAGTCCGCAAAGCGTTTCAAGGGGGCGGACAAAGACGGCAATGGCGCGCTGTCCAAGGAAGAAGCCAAGGCGCTACCCGGGGTGTTCGCGCATTATGACGAGATGGATGCCAATCACGACGGCCAGCTGACATTGCGCGAAATCGGTGGATATGCGCAGGCGCAGGCCAGGAAGCGGCAGCAGGAACGGACGGCGCGCGACAAGCTGCAGAATTAATCCGTAGCGTGAGCAGCGAGGCGCTGGATGGCGCGCCATGCTTGGAGCTTGTCCGCATAGCGCATGCCGGCATGCGCCGGGCTGGTTGACGGCAGCCGGTGAAAATTCAGCGTCGGTAACGGCTGTGTGCCCAGTACAAATTTCCTGAAGCACTGTTCGGCCTTGCTGCCATTGAAGAACACATGGGTAATCAGCGGGTGCTGCACGAAGAACGATGCAAAGTCGTTCGCGGCTTCGTTGCGGATATGCGCGTCCAGGCTGCTGGCGCGTTCGCATGAGGCAAGCACATCCCATAGCGCGATGCCCGCATGCCGCAGGATATCCAGCCTGGCTGCATACGGCAGCGACGGCTGCGCGCCGACCAGCTCCCCCATGATCTTCCAGAAAGCGTTCTGCGGCAGGGCATAGTACTGGTTTTGCTGCAGTGATTTTATGCCGGGCATGCTGCCGAGAATCAGGATGCGGGCATCGGCACGGCTTACTGCCGGAAAACTGTGGATCCGCGGCATACCCGGAATGCGATCATAAGTAGCGCGTCAGGTCGCCATGTGCGAAGCCTGACAGCGGTTGCTCAATGCCCTTGCCCAGGGCCATCACTTTGAACAGTTCGCCCATTTCCGCCGGGCTGGTCAGTTTCTGCACCTGCATGGAAAGCGGCAGGTATTCGCGCAGGTTGTCCGGCGATACTTCCTGCAGCAGGTCGGTGATGCCGCCGTTGATCAGGAAGTGCGCCTGCGAGGTGTAGCCCAGCAGCTGCGCGCCGTGATCGATGGCGCTTTCGGCGATGGCGGTGAAGTCGACGTGGGCGGTAATGTCCTGCAGGCCGGTCAGGAAGAACGGGTCATCGTGCGCGCGGTGGCGGTAATGGCACATCAGGGTGCCGCGCGTGCGCTGTGGGTGGTAGTACTCGCTGGCGCCGAAGCCATAGTCGATGAACAGCAGTGCCCCATGCGCCAGTCGCTGGCACAGGCTGCCGGTGAGGCCGCGTGCGGTGAGGGAAATTTCGCTGATGCTGTCTTCCGGCATGTCGATCTGCTGTGCGGCCTGCAGCAGTACGGAGTCACCCGGCAAGCGGCTCTGCCACTCGAAGTTATTGGCACGGCTGGTCACGCCGCGCTCGAAAATCTCCTCGTCGCCCCAGTGCATGATGTGTACCGGCAGCGCATCCAGCACCTCATTGCCGATCACTGCGCCGCTGAGGCTGTCGGGCAGCTCGTCCAGCCAGATCACCAACGCTGCAAGATGTGGCGCAAGCTCCTGCAGCAGCGCCTGCTGCCGCTGGCGCAGGTCGGCACTGACCTCAAGGATGGCATAGCGTTCGGGCAGGCGGTCGAGCCGTTCCAGTTCGAGCAGCACGTCGATGGCGAGCCTGCCGCTGCCTGCGCCCAGCTCGGTTACCTGGGGCGTGCTGTGCGCCATGATTTCGGCGACCTGACGGGCCAGCGTGCGGCCGAATAGCGGTGAAATTTCCGGCGCGGTGATGAAATCGCCGGCACTGCCGAATTTGTGCGCCCCGGCGGTGTAATAGCCGAGCCCCGGCGCGTACAGCGCCAGCTCCATGTAGCGCGAAAACGGTATCCAGCCACCCTGCTGCTCGATATCGCGCAGGATCAGTTCGCGCAGTTTTGCGCTGTGGGCAAGCGCTTCCGGTGAGGGCGGCGGTAGTGAGGACATGATGGCTGTGGTAAATTGCAGGGGGACAGTTTAGTGGAGAGTGGGATGCAAGGCAAAGTCGTATTGGTGACCGGTGGGGCCAAGCGCGTAGGCGCGGCGATCAGTCGCCGGCTGCATGCGGCCGGCGCAAATATTGCGCTGCATTACCGCTCTTCCATCGGCGAGGCGCAGGCGCTCGAGGGCAAGCTGAACCACATCCGGCCCGGCTCGGCGATGCTGGTGCAGGCCGACTTGCTGCATCCCGAGTCATTGCCGCAGATGGTGCATGAAGCCGTCCGGTTTTTCGGGCGGCTCGATGCGGTGATCAACAATGCCTCGAGTTTCTTTCCCACGCCGCTGGCCGAGATCGGCGAGCACGAATGGAACGATCTGATCGGCACCAACCTCAAGGCGCCACTGTTCCTGGCGCAGGCGGCGGCTGCCGAGCTGCGCCGCAACAACGGTGCCATCGTCAACATCGTCGATATTCATGCCGAGCGCCCGATGCACGACCACCTGATATACAGCGTGGCGAAAGCCGGGCTGGCAGCGCTGACCCGCGGCCTGGCAGTGGAACTGGCACCACGGGTGCGGGTCAACGCCGTGGCGCCCGGCGTCATCGTCTGGCCGGAAAATACTTCCTGGGAAAATTCGGTGCGCCGCAAACAGATCGTCGATCAGACCCTGCTCAAGCGTGTGGGCGACCCGGATGACGTGGCGAAAACAGTATATTTCCTGCTGCAGGACGCACCCTATATCACCGGCCAGATCATCAATGTCGATGGCGGCAAGAGCATCAATCATTAATCGGATCGCAATGAACGCAGTCGTACAACCTATCCAGTTCGAACACCACTCCACCAATTTCAATCGCCTCAGGGGGCGGCTGGAACACCAGGTGGGCCGCGCCATCGCCGATTTCAACATGATCGAGGAAGGCGACACGGTCATGGTGTGCCTGTCCGGCGGCAAGGATTCCTATACCCTGCTCGATATCCTGCGCACCTTGCAGAAGCGTGCGCCGGTCGACTTCAGGCTCATTGCGATGAACCTCGACCAGAAGCAGCCGGGCTTTCCCGCCGACGTGCTGCCGCGCTACCTCGATACCCTGGGCATTGAATACCATATTGAAACGCAGGACACCTATTCCATCGTCAAGGAAAAGATTCCCGAGGGCAAAACCACCTGCTCGCTGTGTTCGCGCCTGCGCCGCGGCATCATCTACAAGGTGGCCGGGGAGCTGGGGGCGAACAAGATCGCGCTCGGCCATCACCGTGACGACATGGTGGAGACGCTGTTCCTGAACATGTTCTTCGGCGGCAAGCTGAAGGCGATGCCGCCCAAGCTGGTCACCGACAAGGGCGACCACATCGTGATCCGGCCGCTGGCCTATTGCGCCGAGAAGGACATTGCCCGCTATGCGCGCGGCATGGAATTCCCTATCATCCCGTGCAACCTGTGCGGTTCGCAGGAAAACCTGCAGCGGCAGAACATCAAGGAAATGCTCGCACAATGGGAGCGCGAATATCCGGGGCGCACCCAGACGATCTTCACGGCGATGCAGAATATCGCGCCGTCACACCTGCTCGACGGCGGGTTGTTCGACTTCAGGCACGTCAAGCTGGGCGATGTCGTGGCGGAAGGCGACGTGGCATTCGATCAGGCGACATGACGCGCGAGACCGCCAGCCTTGCCATCCTGTTTGCCGACATCAGCGGCAGTACCGTGTTGTACGACAAGCTCGGCGACGAGCACGCCAGTGCCGTGGTGGCAAAGTGTGTCGCCATCATGGCAGCAGAAGTCCCGGCGCACCAGGGCACGCTGATCAAGACCATCGGCGATGAGATCATGTGCACCTTTCCCGGGGCGGCAGAGGCATTGCGCGCTGCCTGCCGCATGCAGCTCGCCGTGACGGCGGCCAAACCCGGCGGCAACATTCCCATTTACCTGCATATCGGTTTTCATTGCGGTAATGTCATCTGCGAAGGTGGCGACGTGTTCGGCGATGCCGTCAACATCGCCGCGCGGGTTGCCGAAATGACCCGGGCACGCGAAATCACCACTACCCAGGCAACGGTCGATTTGTTGCCGCCTGACCTGAAAAGCCAGGTGCGCCCGATTTTCCGCACCGGGCTCAAGGGGAAGCAGGAAGCGTTCGACGTGTTCCGCGTGGTATGGGAGGCGGACGATACGCTATCCACGCGCGTCGGCCTGTCGCTCGAGCGCAGGCCGCACGAGGGGCGGGCGGAGCTGTGGTTGCAGTATCAGGGCCGGAGCTACAAGCTGGACGAGCAGCGGCGCAGCCTGGTGCTGGGGCGCGGACAGGATTGCGAAATCATGATCTGCCACAATCTGGCTTCACGCCAGCATGCGCGTATCGAATACCGCTTCGGCAAGTTCGTGCTGATCGACCACAGTGTCAACGGCAGTTATATCCGCTTCAAGGACGGACAGGTTGTCGGCCTTGCCCACGAAGAGGCGATCCTGCATGGCGCCGGCGCCATCAGCCTGGGCCAGCCCTTCAGCGAAGGGCCGGCTGAGCTGGTCGAGTATCAGGTCCGCTAAAGGGGCAGCACGGCGCCAGCCCCGCATGGGCCGGTTCGTTGGCTATTCCGCCAATTCCTTTTCGGAAAACCTGTGCAATATCTTTTCCACCGACAGCACGATCAGGATGCGCCGCTCGGCACTGCCGCTTTGTGGCTTTATCAGGCTCTCAACCAGCGAATTGCCTTCTGACATCATGCCGGGCAAGGCTTCTATCTGCGCCACCGGAATTTCGGCGATATCGCCCAGATTGTCGACCAGAATGCCGAAGCGGGTCTGATCCTTCGGCGAATGCAGGATCAGGACCTGGCGCTTGCCGGCCATCGTGCCGCGCCGCGCGCGCCGCTCCTCGGTCGGTTTCGGGGGAGACACAATTGACGACAGGTCAAAGATGCTCAGCACCTGATCCTGATACATCAGGCAGCCTTTCACCCATTCCGAGGCGCCGGGCATGGCGGTCAGCCGTTCGGGGTCGATCGCCTCTACGACATAGCTGGAACGTATGCCGTACCAGTTCTGGCCGAGGTAGAAGCTGGCAACATCGACCGTCTCGCCGCCGCTTGCCTGATGCAGGGCATAGGTGTCGACCGCCAGATCGCGCAGCGAGTGCAGGCTTTCGGCGTCGATCAGGCGGTCGGAGAGCGGCGAGAAAACCAGCGCGACAACGTCGCTCTGATGGGTGTCCTCGTCGGATTTGTATTCCCGGTATCCCGCGCTCATGCAGGACCCAACGGCATAGTAGCGGCCATTGTAAATAATGATGTCGCTGCAGCTGCCGCCGCGCTGTAAATTGAAAAATTCGAATCCGATCGTCATCCGGGTACCTGGCGTCAGGCTCGCGTCGGTGCTGGAGATGACATGGCCGTCGCGCCCGGCGAAGACCGCAAATGCGCCGGGTACCAGGCTGCCATCTGCCTGTCTCGGCAAGGCATCGCGCAGCATGGCCTGGAATTGCGGGGTGGAGTCGAAGACTATCGAGACGCCGCCTACAGGTTCGCTGCTGTCCGGCTCCCGCACCGCGGCAGAATAGACATAGGTAGGCTGGCCGGCATACAGGTCGGTCGCAGTAAAGCTGGTGACGCTATAGTTCTGGGTGTCTTCCAGTCCCAGCGTCGGGCGCACCCAGCTTTCGGGCAGGGTTTTGCCCAGCCAGTCGTTGTATGCCGAGTTGGAAACCGCGACCACGCGCCCCATCTGGTCGAACAGGATCAGGTTGCTATAAACGGTATACAGCGAATTGATGGTGCGCAGCACATCCGTCAAACGCTTTTTCTGTTCCTGGTCGGCGAAATCGATCTGTGCCAGTTCCTCCCGGAACAGCCGCGTTAATGCCCACCAGCGACAGTCATTGGCGCGCTCGTACAGGTTGCGGTCCATGATGTCGATGGCAAGTGCCGCCTGCGTGCTGCAGTCGAAGAGCACGGAGGACAGTACGGTCTTGTAGAGGTTGGTGGTGGATTCGCTGAACACATTGCGTGTGCGTATGCCGGTGCTGCCGATTTCCCGCAGCAGTACCTTGGCAAATGCCGCATTGTGCGCGGCGCCATCCGAGGCGAGCCAGATATTGCCATTCCATACCGCCCGGTTCAGTTCTTGCTGGATGCTCGCAGCCTTGAGTGGAATGTCGCGCAACTCCTGGCTGAACAGGGTTGCCGTTTCCAGCACGCAGTTGAGCAAGTCGTCCGGGACGCTGCCCAGTTCGTGCGCCTCGGACATT
Organism: Sideroxydans sp.; assembly: GCA_016124455.1. Lineage (GTDB taxonomy): Bacteria > Pseudomonadota > Gammaproteobacteria > Burkholderiales > Gallionellaceae > RI-121. The sequence goes on from WGNQ01000004.1 coordinate 214,263, forward strand.
TCAAAGGCATGGCTAAGCGGCGCCATGGCCTGTCCTACCCAACCCGGGCCCATGTAACCCTGGTAGCCGTGGGCGGGGCGGGTTGCCGCGAGATATTCGCGCCCGGCGAAACGGATAATCCGGCAATCGTCGTCGTTTGCCTGTTCCAGCTTGACCCCGACCGGGAACTGGTACGGGTCGCTGCTCGCGATAACCCGGCCGGAAGCATCGAGCAGGGTGATCACCGTCCAGTCATCCTCGGCGACCAGATTCTCGAATATGCGCTGGCATTCATCCTGCATGCGGAAGCACAGGCACAGCACGCCCACCGGGTGGCTGCCGTCCTTGGACATGACGCGGTAGGCGTAGATCAGCGGGCTGTCGTCACCCGGCAGCAGGTCGGTGGGGCGGAAGACCTCCACATAGCCGGCATTGGTAGTCAGCGCTTCCTCTACGAGCTTGTCCGTGGTGCGGGAGACCGCGTTGTCATCGTCCAGCTGCACCAGTACGTCGCCCAGCGGCGAAAGCAGGATGATGTTGTGGTAAACCGAATATTTGTTTACATACTCGGTGAAACGGGATTGCAGGGCCGATTGCCATTGCCGGTCGCGCTTGACCTTCGGGTCGACTTCAACCGCTTCGGCAAAAGAGCAGATTTCACTATCGGTTGCCAGGAATCCGATGTCTGCGGTCCGTTCGAACAGATTGCGTGTCAGCACATCAATCGCCACGCGTGCGCCGGAACCAAGATTCAGCGTGGCTTTCTTGTAATGTTCCTTGGCCAGCTGGTCGAGCAACAGCGAAGCCAGGCTATTGAAATCCGAGCGCATGCGGGTGATGTCGGTTCCTGCGCAAAGCAACTGGCCCAGCAGGGTCAGGTTATCGTAAACAGTTTGTATCTCGGTAAGGCTTTTCTGGTCCGGCTGCAATCCGCTCATGAAGTGGGCCAAATTGCGCAGGTCGGTTTTGGCGTAGGTTACTTTGCGCTTTCTCATAATGAATATCCCGTTTTTTTATGCAGGTGCATAGCCGTTCCAGAATGAAACGCACCACCGTCAACCGGGTAGAGCAAAAATGATGCCCGAGGTGGAACTCCCATGGATTCAATGGGGTCGGGAAACTGTCGTGGGCTAATCGCTCAGATATGGGTCAGAATTGCCGCGCGCCAACCAATATTGGTGCACGAATTTTTCCCGCAGTATTGCGTATAAACCTGTTTATATTGTGGATATGGGTGCAGTCCGGTGCTTCCTCGGCAGCATGCGGTCATGCCAGCCGTTGCAACAGTTTTGTGTGTATTCCGCCGAAACCGCCGTTGCTCATGACCAGCACATGGTCACCGGGCCTTGCGGCGGTGGCGATGGCGGCAACCAGTTCGTCGAGGTCGTCTTTCACCATGGCCTTGTCGCCCAGCGGCGCGAGTGCGCTGCGCGCATCCCAGCCGAGATTGCCGGCATAGCAGAACACCAGGTCGGCATCCTGCAGGCTGCCGGGCAGTGCGTCTTTCATCACGCCGAGCTTCATGGTGTTGGAGCGCGGCTCGAGCACGGCCAGTATGCGTGCACCGTTGACCTTGTGGCGCAGGCCGGCGATGGTGGTGGCGATGGCGGTGGGGTGATGGGCGAAATCGTCATATACGATGATGCCGTTGACCGTGCCGCGTACCTCCATGCGTCGCTTCACGTTCTTGAATTCGGCCAGTGCGGCCAGTCCCTGCGCGACGGGTACGCCGGCATGGCGCGCAGCGGCCAGCGCGGCCAGCGCATTCATGCGGTTGTGTTCGCCGAGCAGGTCCCAGCGCAATGCACCTTGCGGGTTGCCGGCCAGCGTGATCGAGTCATCGGCATCGATCTGCCAGCCACCGGCATTGCCGAACTTCTCCACTGGCGTCCAGCAGCCACGGTCAAGCACACGCTGCAATGCTGGCTCGCGTCCGTTGCACACCACCAGTCCGTTACTTGGCACAGTGCGTACCAGATGGTGGAACTGGGTTTCGATCGCGGCGAGGTCGGGGAAGATGTCGGCGTGGTCGAACTCGAGGTTGTTGAGGATTGCAGTGCGCGGGCGGTAGTGCACGAATTTGGAGCGCTTGTCGAAGAACGCGGTGTCGTATTCGTCGGCTTCGATCACGAAGAACGGGGATTCGGTGAGCCGTGCCGAGATGCCGAAATTCTGGGGCACGCCACCGATCAGGAAGCCGGGGTTGAGTCCGGCATGTTCCAGTATCCAGGCCAGCATCGAGCTGGTGGTGGTCTTGCCATGGGTGCCTGCGACGCCCAGCACCCATTTGTCGCGCAGCAGCGTATCGGCCAGCCATTGCGGGCCGGAGACATAGCGCAGGCCACGGTTGAGGATCTCTTCCATGAGCGGATTGCCGCGCGAAACGACATTGCCAATCACGTAGACGTCGGGATTGAGCCCGAGCTGTTCGGGGCCAAAACCTTCGATCAGTTCGATGCCCTGCGCTTCGAGTTGCGTACTCATCGGTGGGTAGACATTGGCGTCGCAGCCGGTGACACGATAGCCTGCGTGTTTGGCGATGGCGGCGATGCCGCCCATGAACGTGCCGCAGATGCCGAGAATATGGATATGTTTGGGATTGCTCATGGATCAATTACGCACGAAAAATAAAATACACAGCCCCCATCAGGCACAGTGCGGCATACAGGTAATCCAGCTTGAGCGGTTGGTTCATGTACAGCACGGCAAAGGGGACGAATACAGACAGGGTGATGACTTCCTGCAGAATCTTCAGCTGCCCGAGACTGAGCGCAGTGTAACCGATACGGTTGGCGGGTACTTGCAATAAATATTCGAACAGCGCGATGCCCCAGCTGATCAATGCCGCGACATACCACGGCGAGCTGGAGAGGTTCTTCAGATGGCCGTACCAGGCAAAGGTCATGAACAGGTTGGACACGGCAAGCATCAGTGCTGTGATCAGCAACGGGTTGGCAATCAGCTTCATGTTTATATTTCTGGGCGGTGCAGCATGTATCAGGTTTCTTCCGGCACCATTTTGATCGCACCACACGGGCATTCCGATACGCAGATGCCGCAGCCCTTGCAGTAGTCGTAATTGAACTTGAAGCGCTTGCCGGAGCCGAGCTTGATCACTGCATTGTCCGGGCATACGCCGTAGCAGTTGTCGCACTCGAAGCAGTTGCCGCAGGACAGGCAGCGCCGCGCCTCGAACAGCGCATTGGTTTCGTCGAGTCCACCCTGCACCTCCTCGAACGTGGTCTGGCGGCGGATCAGGTCCAGCATCGGGCGCACCGTCTTCGGCGCGTCGGTGTAATACCACGGGTTGAGCATGTCGAAGCTCGCCGGCTCGTGCCTGGGGGCAGGTGTATATTCGGTGCCGCGCAGCCAGGCATCGATGTTGCGTGCGGCTTTCTTGCCGTGGCCGACCCCCACCGTTACCGTGCGTTCGGACGGCACCATGTCGCCCCCCGCGAAAATACCCGTGCGGCCGGTCATCATATTGGGGGCAACCTGCACCACACCGTCCTTGATCTCGAGCCCAGGCACGCCTTCGAGCAGCGACAGGTCTACATCCTGGCCCAGCGCCAGCACTACCGAATCGGCTTCCAGCTTTTCATATTCGCCGGTCGGCTGCGGGAAGCCCTTGTCGTCCAGTTGCATCCTTTCGACGGTAATTTCCCCGTCGATGGCCTGTTTGATGGTGGACAGCCACTTGATCATCACACCTTCCTGCAGCGCTTCCTCGATCTCGAAGTCATGTGCGGGCGCCTTGTCGCGCGTGCGGCGGTAGACAATGACCGGCTCGGCCCCCATGCGCTTGACGGTGCGTGCCACGTCGATTGCAGTGTTGCCGCCGCCGTACACCACCACGCGGCGGCCCAGCATCGGCTTGTCCTCGCCTTCCATCGAACGCAGCACCGACACCGCATCCACGATATGCGCGGCATCGCCGGCGGGAATGGTGGTGCGCCGCGCAATGTGTGCGCCGACAGCGAGGAAGGCAGCATCGAAGCCACCCTGTTTCATGGTTTGCTCGATATGTTCGACCCTGGTGTTGAGTTTCAGGGTGACGCCAAGGTCGAGGATGCGTTGCACTTCCGCATCCAGCACGTCGCGCGGCAGGCGGTACTTGGGAATGCCGAAGCGCATCATGCCGCCGGCAAGCGGGCCGGCCTCGTGGATTTCCACCGCATGTCCCATGCGCGCCAGGTGGTAGGCGGCGGACAGGCCGGACGGCCCCGCGCCGACGATCAGTACTTTCTTGCCGGAGGATGTTGCCGGTGCATCGAATTTCCAGCCGCACCTGATGGCCTCGTCGCCGAGGAAGCGCTCGACCGAATTGATACCGACCGGTGCATCGAGCTGGCCGCGGTTGCAACTGTTTTCGCATGGGTGGTAGCAGACGCGCCCCATCACCGCAGGCAGCGGGTTATCCTGCACCAGTACGCGCCATGCCTGTTCGTAGTCGCCGCTTTCCGCATGAAACAGCCAGCCCTGGATATTCTCGCCAGCCGGACAGGCATGGTTGCATGGTGGCAGGCGGTCTACATACACCGGCCGTTCGGTGCGCCAGGTGCCGGTCAGGTTGGTGAGCGAGGAACCGGGTTTGAGCGTAATCGCGAATGGTTTGGCCATCTCAGTGTACCTCCTCATCCAGCAATTTATATTTGCGGATGTTGCGGTCGGCCAGCGCCTGGATGTGCGCCACCATGTCGGGATGGGCATGCTTGCCGAACAGGTGGGCGAAGCGTTTCTGCGGTTTCAGGTAATCCTCCACCGGAACCGGGTGCCGTATCTTCAGCACGCCGGTTACTTCGCCGTGCTCGGCTTCGAATACCGGGAATAGCCCGCTTTCCTTGGCCAGCCGCGCAATGCGGATGGTGTCGTGGGATGCGGTGCCCCAGCCCAGCGGGCACGGTACGAACAGGTGCAGGTAACGTGCGCCGTGCATTTGCATGGCGCGTTTCACCTTGTATTCGATATCGCGCAGGTCGGCCACGGTTGCCGTGGCAACATAAGGGATGCCGTGCGCCATGGCGATTTCCGGCAGGTTCTTGCCCTGGCCGAACGGATTGCCGGGTTGCGGGCCGACCGGCATGGTGGTGGCGGTGCGCGCTGCGGGCGGCGTGGCGCTCGAGCGCTGTACGCCGGTATTCATATAGGCCTGGTTGTCGTAGCAGATGTAGAGCACGTCATCATTGCGCTCGAACATGCCGGACAGGCAGCCGAAACCGATATCGGTGGTGCCGCCGTCGCCACCTTGCGCTACTACCCGCACCTCGGTTTTGCCTTTGGCTTTCAGCGCCGCGGCGATGCCGGTGGCTACCGCCGGCGCATTGCCGAACACGGAATGTATCCATGGCACTTGCCACGACGACTCGGGATAGGGGGTGGAAAAAACTTCGAGGCAGCCGGTCGCATTGGCCGCGATCAGTTGTCCATTGCTCGCGGCCATTGCCGCATCGATCGCATAGCGTGCGCCCAGTGCTTCGCCGCAGCCTTGGCAGGCGCGGTGGCCGGAGTTGATGGCATTGCTGCGTTGTTCGCTGGACTGCACACTGCGCTCGTCCGCTGCGAGCAGGCGGTTGCCTACGGTATAGGTGCCGGTCTGGTAGAACTTTACTGGCTGGAATCCCATGATGCCCTCCTTAGCCGAATTGCCCGGCAGAGACGATGCCCTTGTCGTGCAGCATGTTTTCGGCGATCGGTCCCGAGCGTCGTGTTTGCCGTTCACGCTCCAGTTGCTTGTTGACCGCATCCCGGTCCAGGTCGAGGAAGCTGACGGGTTCCAGCGTTTCCTGTTCCGCCTGGCGGAACAATTGGTGCAACGAGGCCTTGGTAATCGGGCGGCCGCCGAGGCCGGCTATGGCGGTGAAACCGCGCAGGCCGGAACCGGACACCGCCATGCGCACATCGGTGGCGAGGATGCCGCCCAGGCCGACGGCCAGGCTTTTTTCCAGCACCAGAAAACGTTTGCAGTGAACCAGTGCTGCGCGTACCTGTGCCAGCGGGAAAGGGCGGTAACTGGTGATGCCGAGCACGCCGATCCTGTGGCCGTCGGCACGCATTTCGTCGACCACGTCCTTGATGGTGCCGAGCACCGAGCCCATCGCCACGATCATCGTCTCTGCGTCGTCGGCGCAATAGGTATGGGCCAGGCCGCAGCTGTCGCGGCCGAACACATCCCTGAATTCCGTGGCGAGTTGCGGAATGCGTTCCAGTGCCTGCAGTTGCCTGGCGTGTGCGAGGTAGCGCACCTCCATGAATGCTTCGGGGCCTACCATGGCGCCGATGGTGACCGGTTCTGCCGGGTCGAGTACCTGGCGCGGCTCGAACGATGGCAGATAGGCATCCACCTGTTCCTGCGTCGGGATGTCCACGCGCTCGAAGGCGTGGGTGAGGATGAAGCCGTCCATGCATACCATTACCGGCATCGACAGTTCCTCGCCGAGGCGGAACGCCTGGATGTGCAGGTCGACCGCTTCCTGGTTGTTCTCGGCGAACAGCTGCAGCCAGCCGGAATCCCGTTGCGACAGCGCGTCGGAATGGTCATTCCAGATGTTGATCGGCGCACCGATGGCGCGGTTGGCGACGGTCATCACGATCGGAAGGCCGAGGCCGGAAGCGTTGTACACGGCCTCGGCCATGAACAGCAGGCCCTGCGAGGCGGTCGCAGTGTACGCCCGCGCGCCGGCGGCGGAAGCGCCGATGGCTACCGACATCGCGGCGAATTCCGATTCGACGTTGATGAATTCGCACGGCGACAAACTGCCTTCCTTCACCGTTTTGCCGAGTGCCTCGACGATGTGGGTCTGCGGCGAAATCGGGTAGGCGCAGATTACTTCCGGGCGGCATAGCGCCACGGCCTGGGCGACGGCTTGCGACCCTTCGATCTGTTTAAGCATTTTTTGCCCCTTCTGTGGCAGCCTGTTTCTCTGCCATCACGGTTTGATAGGCTTCGGTGGCGGCGGCAATATTGCCTTCCGCTACCTTGCCGGAGAATCTGCCGTTGATCGCTGCGATGACCGACTCCAGTTTGATGAGGCCGGTAATCGCGGCGAAGCCGCCGAGCAACGCGATGTTGGGAATGGGGCGGCCGAGATGCTTGAGACCGATCTCGGTGGCAGGTACGGTGCACAAATGGTCGGCGCGGCAGTCCTTGAGCAGTTCGTCCAGGCCCAGTTCGGCGAGTGTCCTGCCAGTGTTGATCAACACGTAGCCGTCGTGCCTGAAGCCCGCGAATACGTTGACCTGGTGCAGCAGGGTGGGATCCTGAATGATCAGCGCATCCGGTTCCATGATCGGCTCGCGCAGGCGGATGGTTTTGTGGTCGATGCGGCAGAAAGCCACCACCGGTGCGCCGGTGCGCTCGGAACCGAAGCTGGGGAAGGCCTGCGCATGATGCCCCTCGCCGAAGGCGGCGACCGACAGCATCTCGGCGGCGGTGACTACGCCCTGACCGCCCCGACCGTGAATTCGCACCTGGAACATTTCGTTACCCCGCATCAGCGTAATTGCATGCTACCGTTTTTGAATTCTACTCCATAACCTTTACAGTTTGAGGGGGGCGGTCTGGCGGGTACCTGCTTAATTTACACCGAGCAACTCGATGTCGAAAATCAGCGGCGTATCCGGCAGGACTGCCACGCCGCCGGCACTGAGGGTGGTGTAAGCGAGCCCGCCCGGGATGATCAATGTGCGCTGCCCGTCCACTTTCATGCCGGTTATTCCTTCATCCCAGCCCTTGATCACCCGTCCTGCCCCCAGCTTGAACCTGAACGGCTTGCCGCGGTCGAGCGAGCTGTCAATGCGCTGGCCGCGATAGCCGGGCCGGGATTCGTCGTATAACCAGCCGGTGTAATTGATCGATACCGTCTGGCCGGCAATGGCTGCGGGGCCGGTACCGACCTTGATATCTTCCTTGATTGCATCGGCTGCATCAGCCGCCTGGGCGGGAGGCGGGGCGGGTTTTGCCGGGTTTGCATGTCTGGCTGTTTGCGCAGTTTTCCCATAGCAGGGGACGGTCGAGAAAATGCCGATGGAGAGCAACGCAGCCAGGGGGAGCAAAGCAGCACGTTTCATGTGCTGTGATCAGCGTACGTCGAGCAATTCCACATCAAATACCAGCGCCGCGTTTGGCGGGATTACTCCGCCTGCGCCGCGCGCACCGTAGCCGAGGCTGGCCGGGATCACCAGCGTGCGCTGTCCGCCGACCTTCATGCCTGCCACGCCCTGGTCCCAGCCCTTGATCACCTGGCCGGCACCCAGCGTGAACTCGAACGGCGTGCCGCGGTCGCGCGAACTGTCGAAGCGCGTACCGTGATGGTTGGGTATCGACTCATCGTACAGCCAGCCGGTGTAATGTACGGATACCGTCTTGCCGGCGGTAGCCTCCGCCCCGGTGCCGAGCTTGACGTCGGTCTTGCCCAGTTCGGTGATTTTGTCCGCGCCGGCTGGCGCGGCGGTAGTCTGGCCGGAGCAGGCGGTGGTGGCTAGGGTGGCGGACAGCAGCAGGGCCAGCGGGAACAGGATGCGATGGTTCATGATGTATTCCTGAATTAGTAACTCAATACCGGCGCGAGCCAGCGTTCGGTTTCTTCCAGCGTCATGCCTTTGCGTTTCGCATAGTCGGCGACCTGATCCTTGTCGATCTTGCCGGTGGCGAAGTACTGCGACTTCGGATGCGAGAAGTAAAAGCCGCTTACTGCTGCAGTAGGCAGCATGGCGTAGCTTTCGGTCAGCGTAATGTCTGCGTTTTGCGGCGCTTGCAGCAACTCGAACAGCGGGCCCTTCTCCGTGTGCTCGGGGCAGGCCGGATAGCCCGGTGCCGGGCGGATACCGCGGTATTGTTCGGCGATCAGCGCTTCGTTGCCGAGTTGTTCGTCCGGTGCATAGCCCCAGAACTCGCGGCGCACGCGCAGGTGCAGGTGCTCGGCGAAGGCTTCGGCCAGACGGTCGGCCAGCGCTTTCAGCAGGATGGCGTTGTAGTCGTCGTTGTTCTTCTCGAAGCGCGCGACGTGTTGCTCGATGCCGATGCCTGCCGTGACCGCAAATGCGCCGATGTAATCCCTGACCTTGCTCGCTTTCGGTGCGATGAAATCGGCCAGGCAGTAATTCGGGATGTCGACCGGTTTCTTGGTTTGCTGGCGCAGATTGTGCCAGGTCATCGCGACCTGTTTGCGCTTGTCGTCGGTATAGATTTCGATGTCGTCGCCGTTCACGCTGTTTGCCGGGAACAGGCCGAACACTGCGTTGGCAGTCAGCCATTTTTCGTCAACGATGCGCTTCAGCATCGCCTGCGCGTCGGCGAACAATTTGCGCGCCTCCTCGCCGACCACTTCGTCCTGCAGGATTTTCGGGTAGCGTCCGGCCAGCTCCCAGGCCTGGAAGAACGGCGTCCAGTCGATGAAGTCGACGAGCAGATCGAGCGGATAGTTTTCGAATCTGTGCACGCCGGGTAATTCTGGCTTGGGCGGCGTATATTTTTTCCAGTCGGTCTGCAGGCCGTGCGCACGTGCTTCTGCCAGCGAGACGTATGTCGCTTTGCCTTTTTTGCCTTCGTGTTGCTCGCGTGCTGCAGCATACTCGGACTTGATGCCGGCGACGTACTCGTCACGCAACGTGTCGCTTAGCAGATTGCTGCATACGCCGACGGCGCGCGATGCGTCGACCACGTATACCGTGGGCCCGCTCGGATAGTTGGGTTCGATTTTCACTGCGGTGTGTACGCGCGAAGTCGTGGCACCGCCGATCAGCAGCGGTATCCTGAAGCCCTGGCGTTCCATTTCTTTTGCGACGTACGCCATTTCCTCCAGCGACGGGGTGATCAGGCCGGACAGGCCGATGATGTCGGCGTTGTGTTCGCGTGCGGTGTCGAGGATCTGCTGGCATGGTACCATCACACCCATGTTCACGACCTCGAAGTTGTTGCACTGCAGTACTACGGTGACGATGTTCTTGCCGATGTCGTGCACGTCGCCCTTCACTGTGGCCATCACGATCTTGCCCTTGGGCTTGGAATCGCCGGAGCGCAATTTTTCCGCCTCGATGTAAGGCACAAGGTGCGCCACTGCCTGCTTCATCACGCGTGCTGACTTCACCACCTGGGGCAGGAACATCTTGCCTGCGCCGAACAGGTCGCCGACCACGTTCATGCCGGTCATCAGCGGACCTTCGATGACCTCCACCGGGAAGTTTGCCTGCAGTCTGGCTTCCTCGGTGTCTTCGACGATATAGGTGGTGATGCCACGCACCAGCGCATGGGTCAGCCGTTCCTGCACCGAACCTTTGCGCCACTCCAGGTCTTCGACCTGTTCCTTGCCGCCACCCTTTACTGTCTCGGCAAGCTGCACCAGCTTTTCGCCGGCATCGGGGTTGCGGTTGAGCACCACGTCTTCCACTGCATCGCGCAAGTCCCGGGGGATTTCTCCGTATACGCCGAGCTGTCCGGCATTGACGATGCCCATGTTCATGCCTGCCTTCACCGCATGGTAGAGGAACACCGTGTGGATGGCTTCGCGCACCGGGTCGTTGCCGCGGAACGAGAACGAGACGTTGGAAACCCCGCCGCTGACCTTGGCGTAGGGCAGGTTTTTCCTGATCCACGCCGTGGCTTCGATGAAGTCCACCGCGTAGTTATTGTGCTCCTCGATACCGGTGGCAATCGCGAAAATGTTCGGGTCGAAAATGATGTCTTCCGGCGGGAAACCGACCTTGTTCACCAGGATGTCGTAACTGCGTTTGCAGATTTCGGTCTTGCGCTGATAGGTGTCGGCCTGACCCTGTTCGTCGAAGGCCATCACGACTGCGGCAGCGCCGTAGCGGCGCACCAGCGTGGCGTACTTGATGAAATTTTCCTCGCCTTCCTTGAGAGAAATGGAATTGACGATGGACTTGCCCTGCACGCACTTCAGCCCTGCTTCGATGATGCTCCACTTGGAGGAATCGATCATCAGCGGCACTCTGGAGATGTCGGGTTCGGAGGCGATCAGGTTGAGGAACTTCACCATTGCCGCTTCGCCGTCCAGCATCGCCTCATCCATGTTGACATCGATTACCTGCGCGCCGGTTTCTACCTGCTGTTTGGCAATTTCCAGCGCTTCGTCGTACTGGCCGTCGAGGATCAGCCGCTTGAACCTGGCCGAGCCGGTGACGTTGGCACGTTCGCCTACATTGACGAACAGCGAGTCATCACCGATGTTGAACGGCTCCAGCCCGGACAGGCGGCAGCGTTTCTCGAGCTCGGGGAGTTTGCGCGGCGGTACATCCTTCAATGCTTCGGCGATTGCCTTGATGTGCGCGGGCGTGGTGCCGCAACAGCCACCGGCGATGTTGAGGAAACCGCTGGTGGCAAATTCCTTTACCAGCCTTGCGGTGGTTTCCGGCATTTCGTCATAGCCGGTTTCCGCCAGCGGATTGGGCAGGCCGGCATTCGGGTGCGCGCTGACATAGCAACTCGCTACGCGCGACATTTCCTCGACGTAGGGCCGCATCAATTCCGCTCCCAGCGCGCAGTTCAGGCCGATGGATAGCGGCCTGGCGTGTGACAGCGAATTCCAGAACGCTTCGGTGGTCTGGCCCGACAGTGTGCGTCCGGACGCATCGGTAATCGTGCCGGAAATCATGATCGGCACGCGTACCTGGTGTTGCTCGAAGTAGCGCTCAATGGCGAACAGCGCGGCCTTGGCGTTGAGTGTGTCGAAGATGGTTTCCACCATCAGGATGTCGGCGCCGCCATCGAGCAGCCCGCGCACGGATTCGGTGTAGCTTTCCACCAGTTCGTCGAAAGTGACATTGCGTGCGCCAGGATCGTTTACATCCGGGGAGATCGATGCGGTACGTCCGGTCGGGCCCAGCACGCCGGCGACGAAGCGCGGCTTGTCGGCGGTGGAGAATTCGTCGCACAGTTCGCGCGCAAGCCGGGCTCCGGCCACGTTCAGTTCGTACACCAGATGGGTCATCTGGTAGTCGTGCATCGAAACCGAGTTGGCGTTGAACGTGCAGGTTTCCAGAATGTCGGCACCCGCTTCCAGGTACTGGCGATGGATGCCGCCGATGACGTGCGGTTGGGTCAGCAGCAGCAGGTCGTTATTGCCCTTGAGGTCGAGCGGATGATCGGCAAAGGTGCGGCGCGGCCCGCTGTAGTCGCCGTACAGTTCAGTCCCGCGATAATGCGCTTCACTCAGCTTGTGGCGCTGGATCATGGTACCCATGGCGCCATCCAGGATCAGGATGCGCTGTTGCAGGAGTTTTTCAATGGCGTGTGGTGTGTGGCTGCTCATGGTTCAAGGTTCAAAAAATGAACGCGGATTTTAGCATGTAACCTGAAGCGGCTAGCCTTGGCGATCCATGCGGCGATACTGCACGGCTTCTGCAATATGTGCGGCTTGAATGTCGCCGCTGTCCGCGAGGTCGGCGATGGTGCGGGCAACCTTGAGGATGCGGTGATAGGCGCGTGCCGACAGGTTGAGGCGGGAGATGGCCTGTCGCAGCAACGCTTCGCCTTGGGCATCCGGCGCGCACAGCGCCTCGATTTCGCTGACGGTGAGTTGCGCATTGGGTTTGCCCTGCCGTTGCAGGGCGCGCTGTCGTGCAGCTTCCGCCCTGGCCTGAATGTCCGGGCTGGATTCGCCGTCGGCATGTTTGAGCAAATCTTCCTGGGGTACGGCGGCCACTTCGATCTGGATATCGATGCGATCGAGCAACGGGCCGGAAATCTTGCCGCGGTAGCGTGCGATCTGGTCTGGCGTGCAGCGGCACTTGCCGTTGTAGTGGCCGAGGTAGCCGCACGGGCACGGGTTCATTGCCGCCACCAGCTGGAATTGCGCCTTGAAATCGGCACGGCGTGCCGCACGCGAGATGGTGATGCGCCCGCTTTCCAGCGGTTCGCGCAGCACTTCGAGCACGCCGCGGTCAAATTCCGGCAGTTCGTCCAGAAACAGTACGCCATGCATGGCGACGGAAATTTCGCCGGGACGTGGATTGCTGCCGCCGCCGACCAGCGCTACCGCCGAAGCCGTATGATGTGGCGCCCGGTAAGGCCTGGCTTTCCAGCGGCTGACGTCGAAAGTGCCGCCTAACGATTGCATGGCGGCGCTCTCCAGCGCTTCGGCTTCGCTCATCTGCGGCAGGATGCCGGGAAAACGCGCGGCCAGCATGGACTTGCCGGTACCGGGCGGGCCGGACATCAATACGCTGTGGCCGCCTGCGGCGGCAATTTCCAGTGCGCGCTTGGCCTGCCCCTGTCCTTTGACTTCACGCATGTCGGCATAGTGTGAAACGGCGGGTTGCGCGTCGGGGATAAAGCGCTCCAGCGACTCGCGTCCGGCCAAGTGTGCTGCCACCTGCAGCAACGATTGTGCAGGATACACGGCGGCATCCTGCACCAGCGCGGCTTCGGGGGCATTGGCCTCAGGCAGTACGAAGGCGCGGCCACAGTTTGCAGCCTGGTAAGTCATGGCCAGCGCACCGCGGATCGCCCGCAACTCACCGGTAAGCGCCAGTTCGCCCGCGTATTCGTATTCGGCCAGGCGATCGACGGGGATTTGTCCCGATGCGGCAAGGATGCCCAGCGCGATGGGCAGGTCAAAGCGGCCGCTTTCCTTGGGCAGGTCGGCAGGTGCCAGATTGACGGTAATCCGTTTGACCGGGAATTCGAACTGGCAATTCTGCAAGGCAGCACGGACGCGGTCTTTGCTCTCTTTTACCTCGGCTTCGGGCAGGCCGACAATGGTGAAGCTGGGCAGGCCATTGGCCAGATGCACTTCGACCGTGACCGGCGCAGCATCCATGCCGGAAAGGGCGCGGCTATATAAGACCGCGAGCGACATGGCCTATTGGTTCGGGCCGGCTTCGAGATTTGCGACGCGCGCTTCCAGTTCATCCAGCTTCTGTCGCGTGCGCGCCAGAAGCTGGGTCTGGATGTCGAACTCCTCGCGCGTCACCAGATCCAGCTTGGCAAAACCTTGGGCCAGCAGGGCGCGGGCGTTCTTCTCGAAATCCTTGACCGGGCTATTGGCGACAGCCTCATTCAATTTGGCGGAAATCTCGTCTAAAAATTTTAGGTTGTCCATATCATTTTTACGTTACAATTATATTAAGGTTAAGTGTAGCAAACTTAGCTCGCACCATAAGCCACTCTTGATGGGTGGGCAAGTGGGGCGTCTGCGCGGGACTTTGCAGCACCGTCGCGCCGGCCTAGCCCGGTTTGTCCATGTCTGGTTATAACTACTAAGTACATTTGAGACAAGGAATTTGCGTTTACGCAATGCGGGGGCGTTTTTGCCTCGTTTACAACTTTTAATTTAGAGAGATTAAGGAAACATCATGCAAAAGAGCAAACTGCTGGTTGCCGTACTGGGTACTTTGGTTGCGATGCCTGCCTTGGCTGAAGATTCGCCATTTTCTGCAAACGTCAGCCTGGTAAGCAATTACCTGTATCGCGGTATCTCGCAAAC